>NZ_CP108430.1:7660000-8860000 GCF_041435335.1 Streptomyces sp. NBC_01283 | reverse complement strand
CGTTCGGTGAACAGGAAGCTCAAGCCGAAAACTCGTCTGCTCATCATGCTCTGAACGCCCCGAATGTTCTGAACGCTCCGCCATGAATACGCCGAAAGGGCGGCGCGCGCCGACGCGGTGTCGGAGTACGCCGCCCTTGAGCGAGGCGAGGTGCGGGAGTTGGCCCGCGTTGTCATGGCGGTTACTTCGGGTCGCGGTTGAAGACCTTCTTCGACCAGTGGTAGCCGAGGGCGGAGAGTCCGAGGCACCAGGCGAGGGTGATCCAGCCGTTGTTGCCGATGTCGGTGCCGAGGAGGAGGCCGCGGAGGGTTTCGATGGCGGGGGTGAAGGGCTGGTATTCGGCGATGGGCTGGAACCAGGTGGGCATGGAGTCGACGGGGACGAAGGCGCTGGAGAAGAGCGGCAGCAGGATCATGGGCAGGGCGTTGTTGCTGGCGGCCTCGGCGTTGGGGCTGACCAGGCCCATGCCGACGGCGATCCAGGTCAGGGCGGTGGCGAAGAGGACCAGGAGGGCGAAGGCGGCGAGCCATTCCAGGACGGTGGCGTCGGTGGAGCGGAAGCCGATGGCCACGCCGACGGCGCCGACGAGGACGACGCTGGCCACTGATTGCAGGACGCTGCCGATGACGTGTCCGATGATGACCGAGCCGCGGTGGATGTTCATGGTGCGGAAGCGGGCGATGATGCCTTCGGCCATGTCGGTGGAGACGGAGACGGCGGTGCCCACGACGGTGCCGCCGATGGTCATGAGCAGGATGCCGGGGACGATGTAGGCGATGTACTGGGCGCGGTCGGCGCCGCCGCCGCCGATGCCCGCGCTCATCACGTCGCCGAAGAGGTAGACGAAGAGCAGCAGCAGCATGATCGGTGTGAGCAGCAGGTTCAGGGTCAGCGAGGGGTAGCGGCGGGCGTGCAGGAGGTTGCGGCGCAGCATCGTGGACGAGTCGCGCACGGTGAGGGAGAGGGAGCTCATCGGACGTTCTCCTTGGGCTGGTTGGGGACGGCGGCCGGGCCGGTGAGGGCGAAGAAGACGTCGTCGAGGTCGGGGGTGTGCACGGTCAGTTCGTCGGCTTCGATGCCTGCGGAGTCCAGCCAGTCGAGGAGGGAGCGCAGTTCGCGCTGGGTGCCGTCGCTGGGGATCTGCAGGGCCAGTGCTTCGTCGTCGCGGGTGACTTCGCGCAGGGTGGTGGCGGCGGACTGGTAGGCGGTCGGGTCGTCGAAGCGCAGGCGTACGTGGCCGCCGGGGATGAGCCGTTTGAGTTCCTCGGCGGTGCCTTCGGCGGCGATCTTTCCGTCGTTGAGTACGGCGATGTGGTCGGCGAGTTCGTCGGCCTCTTCAAGGTACTGGGTGGTGAGGAAGACGGTGACGCCGTCCGTGACGAGCTCGCGGATGATGGTCCACATGTTGTGCCGGGAGCGCGGGTCCAGGCCGGTGGTGGGCTCGTCGAGGAAGATGATGCGCGGGCTGCCGACCAGCGTCATGGCGATGTCCAGGCGGCGCTTCATGCCGCCGGAGTAGGTCGAGGCGGGCTTCTTCGCCGCTTCCACCAGGTCGAAGCGCTCCAGGAGCTCGGCGGCGACCCGGCGGCCCTCCTGCTTGGGCAGGTGGTGCAGGTCGGCCATGAGGAGCATGTTCTCCTCGCCGGTGATCAGGCCGTCGACAGCGGAGAACTGCCCGGTGACACCGATCGCGGCGCGCACCTTCTGGGGGTCCGTGGTGAGGTCGTGGCCCGCCACCTGGGCCTGTCCGCCATCGGCGGTGATGAGCGTCGAGAGGATCTTGACGGCGGTGGTCTTGCCCGCACCGTTCGGGCCGAGCAGCGCGAACACCGTTCCTTCGGGGACGGCCAGGTCGATGCCGTCGAGCACGACCTTGTCGCCGTAGGACTTGCGCAGCCCGTTCGCCGCGATGGCCAGGTTCGTCATGATGAGTGCTCCTCAGAGGCTGCGGGTTCGAGACTGCGGGTCAGAGGCTGCGGGCGGTGATGTCGCCGTAGGCGGTGGTGGCATGGATGTTCAGACCGGCGGCGGCGCCTTCGGTGTTCTGGAGCGTGTTGTGGATCCGGCCGTAGGCGACGCCTGCATCCAGCGAGGCGGAGACTCCGCGGGCGGCGGCGACCGAGATCTCACCGTGCTCGGTGCGCAGCGTGACCGTGCCGTGCGCGGCCTCGGCGATCCGCAGGTCGCCCTTCTGGGTGCTGATCTCCGCCGAGCCATCCAAGCGGCCGACCGAGATGTCACCGGCCTGGAGGGTGAGGCGAGCACTCGCGGTCTCGTCGAGCTTCACCGAACCGTGCGCGGCCTCGAAAACGACGTCACCGAGCCGTCCGACTCCCCGGAACTCGGTGCTGGCGGCCTTCGCCTCGATGTGGGAGCCGGCGGGCAGTTGGACCGTCACCTCGATGAATCCGAAGCTCCCGAGGATCTGATTCTTCGCCTGTGCGGCCTCGATCCGCAGGACGCCGTCGGCGTACTCGACCGTGGTCTGCTCCGCCGCCTTGATGTCGCGACCCTTCGAGGCGTCGGCGGGCAGGATCTCGACCGTGGTGTCGGTCCGGTCGGCGGCGATGAACCGGATGTTTCCCGCGGGGATGTCGAGGACGGTGGAGATCGGGGCGGAGGTGTCGAACTTCTGCATGGTGTGCTCCCTGTTCTGTGTTGTTCTACGTTTCGGGCCCTGCGGCCCGTCGTTTCTGATGATGGAAAGCTATGTTGCGTTCACGCTTCTGACAACAGCCACGTTGCATAGATTCGGCATATACGCAGGTGAGAGCAACTAATTCGTTGCAGTGGTGTGCAATCTAACGCAACGACCTCTACGCGTTCGTTGCAATGAGATAGAAGCGAACGCTATACTGGGGGACACCACGCACCACGAAGGAGACCGCGATGCCGGGAGGCAGACTCACCCAGCAGGAACGTCAGGAGATCGCGGTGGGCCTCGCCGACGGGCTCGCCTACGCGGAGATCGCCAGGCGCCTCGAACGCCCGACGTCGACGATCACGCGCGAGGTGATGCGCAACGGCGGCCCCACCGCCTACCGTGCCGACCTCGCCCACCGGGCCACCGAGCACCGCGCCCACCGCCGTCGGCAGGCGGCGCCCCGAGACCCGAAGAGAGCCCCGGAGGCCCACGGACGCGACGCCGAGGCCGTCCGTGAGTACGAGGAGTTGTTCACCACGGTCCTCATAGGGTCGGGCATGCCCAAGATGATGTCCCGGGTGATGGCCTGTCTCACCCTCACCGACTCCGGCAGCCTCACCGCGTCCGAACTCGTCGAGCGCCTCCAGGTCAGCCCCCCGTCCATCTCCAAGGCGATCGCGTACCTCGAGAGCCAGGGCTTCGTCCGCCGGGAACGCGACGAACGCCGCCGCGACCGCTACATCGTCGACGACGACATCTGGTACCAGTCGATGATGGCCAGCGCCCGCTCGACCGCCCACGTCGTCGAGATCGCGCGGCAGGGCGTCGGCGTCCTCGGCCCCCACACCGCGGCCGCCGCCCGCCTCGAGAACGTCGCCCGCTTCCTCGACTTCGTGAACGAGAGCCTCGTACGCGCGGCGAACCAAGCCCGCGACGTGCTGTACACGAAGGCCGGAACGACTCCGGACAACAGCGGCCCGGTGAGCACTGGGTGAGCGCCGATTGACCGAACAGGGCCCGCGCACGCCGCAGGGCCGGGCGAGTCGGCCGCGTCAGATCACTGGGCGGAGACCTTGTGAACGGTGGTGTCGGCGGGCGCCAGCGGGCGCCCGTCCGCGGACAGCACCTCCAGTGGACGGAGGTCTTGCCCCTGCCGGCGGTCGACCAGCTGCGAGTGCGGTTCGCCGGGGGCGAAGAAGTTTTGTTCGCCCCACTGCCGCAGCGCCACGATGACGGGGAAGAGCGCCTCCCCCTTCGGCGTCAGCACATACTCGCGATAGGCACTTCCGTCCGAGGCCGGGACGGATTCCAGGACACCGCCCGCGACCAGCGCACGCAGACGTGCGGTGAGGATGTTCTTCGCCACGCCGAGGCTGCGCTGGAACTCCCCGAAGCGTCGGCTTCCGTCGAAGGCGTCCCGCACGATCAGCAGGGACCACCAGTCGCCGATCGCGTCCACCGACCGGGCGACAGGGCATTCGCTGTCGTCGAAGCGCGTCCTGGTCACCATCGTGTCCACGTCCCTCACTAGCCCTCATGGTGGTTGCAACATGCTACCAAAAGGCGCTACCTTCGCCGTCATCATTGGTAGCAAGTTGAAACCAGAATACGGAGGGGTGCCGATGCCCTGCGACAGCGAGGATCTGACACGACGGACCGAGGTTCGCGGCAGAGAAGACCCCTCCTTCGGCCTGACCCGCGGCGTCGTCATGCTGTTCGCCGTCGCCTGCGGCGCCTCGGTGGCCAACGTCTACTTCTCCCAGCCGCTCCTGGTGACCATCGGCCACGACCTGGCCATGAGCCCGGCCCTGGTCGGCAGTGTCGTCACCCTCACGCACGTCGGCTACGGACTCGGGCTCTTCTTCCTGGTGCCACTGGGCGACGTGGTCGACCGCAGACGCCTCGTCGTGTCCCAACTGCTGCTTCTGGTACTGGCGTTGGCCGTAGTGGCCGCCGCCCCCACGGCGGCTGTCCTGCTCACGGGCCTGGCCGCGACGGGGCTTCTCGCGGTCGTCACGCAGACGCTGGTGGCCTTCGCGGCATCACTGGCACCGGCCGCCCGGCGCGGACGCGTGGTGGGTATGGTCACCAGCGGCGTGGTCATCGGAATCCTGCTCGCCCGCACCGCGTCCGGACTCATGGCCGACCTCGCGGGCTGGCGCTCCGTCTACCTCGCCTCGGCATCGCTCACCGCACTGCTCGCCCTGACCTTGTACCGAGTGCTGCCACGCCACAGTGCCGCTCCACCGACGAACCTTCGCTACGGACAGCTCCTGCGCTCCACCGTCAACCTGTTCGCACGGGAAAGACTGTTGCGGATCCGCGCCCTGTTCGGTCTGCTGGTCTTCGCCGCCTTCAGCACTCTGTGGAGCAGCGTCGCGCTGCCGCTCAGCGAGGCCCCGTACTTCTTGTCCCACAGTGCGATCGGGGCGTTGGGTCTCGTCGGCGTCGTCGGCGCCCTGGCCGCGGCCGTGGCGGGCCGCCTGAACGACCGTGGCCTCTCCCGGCGGACCACCGGCATCGCCCTGGCGCTGCTCGCCGCCTCGTGGGTGCCCCTGGCCTTCACCCGCAGCTCACTGTGGGCCCTGATCGCCGGGGTGATCCTTCTCGACCTCGCCGTGCAGGCGGTCCATGTCACCAACCAGACCCTGATCTACGCGCTGCACCCGGAGGCGGGCAGCAGACTGATCGGCGGATACATGGTCTTCTACTCGATCGGGAGCGCCACCGGCGCCATCGCCGCGACCTCCCTCTACACGGTGGCCGGCTGGGGTGCCGTATGCGTACTGGGCGCCGCGTTCAGCTGCTTCGGGCTCGCGCTGTGGGCGTTCACCCGTCACGACACCCAGGGCCCCGTCACCGTATGAACCAACTGGCCATCTGTGTAGGCTCAGTTGAGCCTATTCCGCACCGCGTCCTTGACTCCGTAGACCGCACCGATCACTGAGCCCCGGGCCTGGTGCACGACGGTTCTGAGGGACCCGCTCGCGCCGTGCCGCCGTGTCAGTTGTGCGCAGGTATCGGCAAAACGGCCCGCGATGAGCGCCGGTTCGTATCGCGCCGATGCGGTCTGCGCCGCCTCGGCCATCCGCTGACGGAGGTCGTCACTGTTGATGAGCTCCAGGAGGTGTCGAGCGAGGGCCTTCTCATCCCCCATCGGTACGAGCCGCCCGTCGACTCCATCGGAGATGATCTCTCTCGGCCCCAAGGGGCAGTCGGTGGAGACCACGGGCACCCCGCACCGCATCGCCTCGACGATGGTCATCCCGAAGGACTCGTGGTCCGAAGCGCTCGCGGCCAGCCCCGCTTTGAGCCACTCGCTTTCCAGGGGCGATACCGCGCCCAGCAGAGACGCGTGTTTTTCCAGGCCCAATTCCTCGATGAGCCGCTGGAGTTTCACTCCGTGGCCGCTCGCGATCCCTGGGCCGAAGATGCGGAGAACCCAGTCAGGACGCTCGGCTCGGACTCTGTCGAAGGCCCGGATGAGGAGGTCGTACCGTTTCGTCGGAACGAGTCTCCCCGCAGCGACAACCGCCTTGTCCCTGCTGCCGGTCGGGACATTCGACGGCGCCGGAACAGGATTGGGGTATGCCTCGATGCGCACTCCCGGAAGTGTCATCTGCTTGCGATAGATTTCCGCGTCTGCCGAGGTCGTGGTCGTCAGCATGTCCAGCCGCGGATAGAGCCGCCGCAATGTGAGCCGCAGGGGCCGCGAGTGATTCCGGAACGTCAGGTGCTCCTGCCCGACACGCAGCGGTCCCCGCTTTGCCTGCAAACAGATATGTGCGTTCAGGCCCGGTCGCGTACCCACGATGACATCGCTCGTCAGGGAACTCAGGTGATCGGCGATCCGCTGATCGGTCAGTCGGCTGTAGTGCGGGTACTGCGTCTCGCTTCTGGGGAAGACGGCAGCGGGTCTCCGGGCCTCGGGCAGGTCGCCCTCATATCCCGGGGTCCCCTTCCGCAGGTCCACCAGGTGTCGAATCCGGATGCGCGGGTCCACGGGGAACACGGGTGCATCCCGGTGCCGGTAGACCGACACGATCTCCACATCATGCTGCTCGACCAACTCGTTGGCGAGGTTGATGGTGGTGCGGATCGTGCCGCCGAACCCGAAGGAATTGTGGATGAGAAATGAGATGTGCAAGGTGCCGTAGCTCCTGTAGCCACACTCCATACGGAGTTGCCAAGGCCCTGGCGCGACAGAAATCGCGAGAAAGGGGCCACTCGCCATCCCAACGACAGGACCGACCCAAGGTTGCGAGCCGCATAACGTCTGCGAACCCTCGGATGAGTGAAATTATCCGGCAATATGGAGGGGCTCGTGCGCATGTACCGCATTGGCTGCTCGCGCGGTGTTGTCGTCCTTCATCAGTTCTCTGTCGCGAGGTCGCCGGCTCTCTGTCGCGAGGTCGCCGTCGCGACGTCGGTGATGAGAGGTCGGCCCCACGCATGCGCAGCAGTAACCGGCAGTACCTCGTGTCCGTGGATCACCTGCGTGCCTACGCCGCCCTGCTGGTGCTCCTCTGCCACGGCACGTACATGATCTCTCCGTACCTCAGAGAGACCCCGAACAGTGACCCCCACGGCTGGCTCTATTCGGAGAACCCGCTTGCCACGCTGGTACTGGAAGGCCATTCCGGGGTGGCCCTCTTCATGGTGCTCTCCGGATTCATCTTCACCATCGGCACCCTGGGCAAAGACGTCCACTACGGCCGGTTCATGGGCAACCGCGTGCTGCGGATCTTCCCGCTCTACATCGCGTTGATCATCCTGGGCATCGGCGCGCACAAGCAGGGCGTGAACCTGCTGGCGGTGCTCCAGTCCTTGGTCGGTCTGGGCAACCTGCCCGGGTCCCTGAGCCTGGGCGCCGTGTCGAGCATGTGGTGGGCCATCGCGGTCGAGTTGCAGTTCTATCTGCTGTTCCCGCTGTTCAGCAGGCTCCTCACCAGGCGCGGACCCCTGGCTCTCCTCAAGCTCCTGGCCGGTGTCACCGTGATCCGGGCCCTGGTGTGGGCCTCGGCCACCGGCAGCATCAGCGTGAACTCGATGCTCTACTACAGCCTCGCCGGCCGCATCGACCAGTTCCTCCTCGGCATGGTGGCCGCCTGGTTCTTCGTGCACCACCGGGAACGCTTCCAGGGAGTCCTGAAGGTCGCCGTAGCGACAACACTGGCCACGGGAGCGATCTGGGCGTTCAACCAGACCCACGCCTTCCACGAGCGGCACGCCACACGGCTGCTCTGGGTCGACATGGAGGGAACGGTGTGGGCCCTGGTGGTGCTGACCTATGTGGCCACCATCTCCTCGACGGGGATCGTGTCGAGGGGCATCGCCAAGGTCGGCGAGATGAGCTTCTCCGTCTACCTGCTCCACTACATGGTCGTCACCGCGATCATCTCCCGCCGCTGGTGGTTCGAGCTGACGGAACGGCCCGTGGTGGATGCCTTCCTCACCGCGGTCGCGGCGGTTCTCCCGATCACCCTGGTCGCGGCCGCGGTCACGTTCAACGGCATCGAACGGCCCTTCCTGCGCTGGCGCCGCGCCTACCTCGTCACGGACCCGCCCGCGCCCACCGCACACCCGCCTGCTCCCACCGCACCCGGTGTTCCCACTGCTCCCCCGGCCGCAGTCGTGTCGCCCAGGTAGCCAGACGCCCCGTCAGAGAGTGGAGAACACCCGCCGGAACAGGTCCAAGGCCTCATCGGCCCAGCCCAAGGCGCCCAGGGCCGAGCCCAGATTCCCCGGCGGGCGGTTGACCAGTGTGTCGTGGCGGATCAGCCGGTCGAAGTCGACGAGCACCGGGTCCTGGCGGAGGGTGCTCGCGTCGGGACGGAAGAACCGGACTCCCGCCAGCCGCATCACGTTGATCACCTCTTGCGCGAGAATTCCGTACCCGACCGTCGTCGGGTGCACGCCATCCAGCGAGAACAGCCCGCCGTCCGTGCGCCGTTCGCCCTCACCGGCCAGGAAGTGGGAGTTCGGCGGCGGCGACAGCGCCTGCAGGGACGACGGCAACGGATACGGCTGCCACCAGCTCGGACGCGCCAGCGGGTCCTCGGCATACCGGCGCGACGCCAGGCGGTCCATCAGGCCGCAGGTCTCCAGCAGGTACCAGTCCTTCCCCTTGGTCCGGGCGGCCCGGACCGTCTCGGTGATCGCGTCGTTGTACTCGTCGATCGCGTCGTCGACCTGCTGCGCCTGCTCCGCGGTGATGCTGGGGTCCTTGCCCGCGTCGAAGTCCCGGTCCTTGATCCAGGGGCGGGTGTAGTACGGGAAGTAGCGCGAGCCGGGCTGGATCTTGGCAGCGACACCGCGTGCCATCGGCGCGATCGTGACGTGCGGAACCGTGCACCAGATGACGTGCCGCGCCTTGATGTCGAAGACTTCGGCGGCCACTTTGCGCAGTTCGGACCTGAAGTGTTTCGGCCGCCAGACCGTGAAACGCCGCTTGGCGTCCAGGTCGTCGAAGCCGGAGTCCTCGCTCCACACCACGCGGAGATCGGTCACCGCCCGCAGGGCGTTGTTCGCGCCCAGGAAGACGACCAGAGTCTCGATGCCGTGCTTGGCCCCTGTGCCGTCGATGTCCTTGCCCAGCTCGGCCGCCGCGCTCAACTGGGTCAGCGCCCCCGCCGCCTGAGGCTGGGTGGGCAGCACGCGCAGGGCGGCACGCTCACCGGCGTTCTGCACGACCTGATTCACCAGGTCGTCCTTCGGTGTGTCGATCCGCTTGCGGCACTCGTCCGCCGACTTGGACAGCGCATCACGCAGGTCCCACCCGAACACCGCGAGGTTGTGCATGATCGCCGTCGTCGACGGCACGGTCCGGCCGGCTCCGCGCTCCCAGTAGTCCTCCACCCGGTCCATCACGTTGCGGGCCCGGAACAGCGCCAGCGGCGCCTCCCACCAGTCCAGGTTCCGCCCGTATCGGGACTCCAGGTCGCGCAGGAAGAGCTCCAGGTTGAACGGCAGCCCGCCGAAGCCCCCGTACTGGGGAAAGCGGAACTGCGGGAAGCAGCCCAGCTCGTGCGCGACGATCGCCGGATACGACAGGGACGTGTTGAAGACCGCAGCGCTCTGGAAGCCCTGCGTCAGCGAATCCCCTATCGCGACCAGGCGGTGCCGGGGATCGCCCGTCCACCGCGTACTGACATCGACCCCCACCTTGGGATCGAACTCGGGCACCCGCGGACCCTGACGACGTACGGAGTCGGCCATGATTCCCCCCTTGGCACACCGCGGCGCACCGGCTGCGCCCTCGCGCGAGGCCTCTTCCTGCGTAGCAGAGCCCGGCCGGGGCGGCACCGTCCCCGACGAGAAATACGCGGGACTCGGTGCACAGCGGGAGCCGTTGCAAGGACCGAGGACCAGGGTCGCCCCCTTCACGTCACGGGTATGAACGCGGGCAGGGTGAGGGCCGAGTGGGCCGGTCGTCCCTCCGAGGAGGGCATGGCGCTGAGATGGCGCAGCATGTCGTTGCGCTGCTCCAGGGCCCGGGCGGTGGTCGGGAAGAGCGCGGCGTCGCCCTCGCCGACCTGGTCCTGGTTCACGGTCACGAACGCACGGGTGTCGTGTTCGTAGGCGGCGAAGCCGGCGGCGTGGTCCCGGTCGGCCAGGGAACCGGCGAGCATGTACGCGCCGACGAGGGCGAGGCTTGACCCCTGCCCGGTGAGGAACGACGGCGCGTACGCGGCGTCGCCCACCAGCGCGACCCTGCCGCTGGACCAGCGCGGCATGCGGATCTGGCTGACGGCGTCGAAGAACAGGTCGTCCGCGTCGCGCAGGGCGGCGAGCATGCCAGGGACCTCCCATCCCGCGTCGGCGAAGACCGTGGCGACCAGGTCCCGTTGGGCCTCCGGGTTGCGGAACGCGTCGAACGGCGGCTCCGGGCGGGCGAAGTTGAGGAAGGCGTGCACGTCGTCGTTGTCCCCCACGGCGTAGAGTGCCGCGGCCCTGCCCGGGGTGTTCCACATCATGAGCTCGTGGGAGAGCCCGAAGGTGTTGCGCATGGTGAACCCGGCGAAGCAGTAGCCGAGGTAGCGGTGGAACTGTTCCTCGGGGCCGAAGACGAACTCGCGGGTACGTGAATGCAGGCCGTCCGCCCCGATCACCATGTCGAACGTACGCCTGCCGCCCCCGCGAAAGGTGACGTCGACCCCGTGGCCGGTCTGGTCGAGGGTGGCGATGGAGTCGTCGAACAGGAACTCCACGTCGTCGCGGACCGCCGCGTAGAGAGCGCCGGTCAGGTCCCCGCGCCGCACCTCCAGGTCCTGTCCCGCGACACCGCCGGTGACGCTGTGCGGCTTGACCGAGGTCACCTCGCCGCCGTCCTCGTCGAGGAAGGTGAGGCGGCGCAGATCGATGTGCGCGTCCCGCAGCCGAGGCAGGATTCCCATCCTCCGGACGACCTCAAGTGCGGTGCCGCGCACGTCGATGGGGTATCCACCGCCTCGAAGCGCGCCTGCTTTCTCGACCACCGTGACCGCGAATCCGTGGCGGTTCAGCCAGAACGCGAGGGCGGGCCCCGCGATGCTGGCCCCGGATATCAGGACCTTGCGCCTCGGCGTGGTGCGGCTGTCCCTCGGCTGATCAGTGCGGGTCATTCCTTGACTCCTTTGCTCATGGTGCGGGCGACGAACAGGGACAGCGCCGTGACGGCGCCTGCTATGAGGAAGCCGGTGACGAAGGCCGATTCGGCCGGGACGTCGGACCCGGAAGGGGTCGCGGCGGTGAGGAGCGCACCGCTGACCTGCACACCCACGGCGAAGCCGATCACCCGGGTCACGAGGACCAGGCTGGTGGCGATGCCGGTGTCACCTTGGTCGACGGAGGTGGCGGTGCTGGTCACCATCGCCGTGACGCACAGGCCGTTGGCGAGCGCGATCATCATCTTGCCGATGACGAGGTGCCAGACCTCGGTGTGTATCGCCGCCAGGGCGATCAGGGCGGCGACCATGATGACGATCCCGGCGGTGACCACGGCACGCGAGCCCAGACGCCGCGCCCCGATCCCACCGATCGGCCCGGCGAGTGACGCTGCCACGGCGCCGGGCAGCAGGAAGAAGCCGATCTCGGTGGCGCTGGCGCCGAATCCGTACGCGTCCTCGGACACCGCGAAAAGCTGCGGGACGAGATAGACCGGCACCGAGGTGCCGACGCAGATCACGAATGTCAGCACGCACGACTTCCATACCGCAGGCCGTGCCAGCATGCGCAGATCGACCATCGGAGAGGGCACGCGGCGCTCGACGGCCACCCATCCGGTCACGAAGGCGGCCAGAACCGCGATGAGGGCGCCGAGCACGAGTGGCTGTGAGGCGATGTCCGGTGCGAGGGCGAGCACGAGCATGAGCGTGACCAGCGTCCCGCTCATCAGGCCCAGGCCGGGCCAGTCGATTCCGGCGTCGTCCGAACGGCCCGGCGGATCCTGCGGCATCAGCCTGTTCACGAGCAGGGTGGTCCCGATGACCGCGATCGTCGGCAGCGCGAACATCCAGTGCCGGGACAGCCCTTCCGCCACGGGCCCCGCCGACAGCGTTCCCGCCATCCCGCCCCCGACGAACAACCCGCTGACCGTCCCGATGGCCACCTTCGACTCACCCGCGGGGAGGTGTTTGCGCACCACGATGAACGACAGGGGCAGCGCTCCCACCATCGCCCCCTGCAGTATCTGGCCGAGCAGCAGCACGGGCAGGTTCGGCGCGAGGGCGGACACCAGGCCACCGGCACAGACCACCGCCATCAGCCGGATCAGGATCCGTTTTCCGCCGTAGCGGTCGCCTAACTTGCCTGCGACCGGCGTGATGAGCGCGCCGGTGATGAGGAGCACGATGCTGAGCAACGCCCCTTCGGCCGGACTCATGTCCAGCTCGCGTTGCAGGAGCGGGAGCGTCGGCGTCACCACCGACTCCAGGGCGCCGGTGGCGAGTGCAAGCAGGCCGAGGGCCCAGACAGCGGCCTTTCCGATGCGGATCGGCGGAGCCAGAGTTGCGGTCATGGACGTCCTTCCGTCATTGCCGGGCCAGTAGGGCGCGGACAGGTGCCCGTGGTCAGGTGGCGGTCGTCCGGCGGAGGCAACCCGCCTACCCCGTAACCGAGTTGACGCGCGCTCATCTCCGTCGGCCGGAGCGGTGTACGACAGCGCCACCCGGCGGGCGAGAACTACACTACACCGTGCAGTGTAGGACGATTAAGATGTGCCCATGCCGACCACGAAGACACTGCGCGAGGGATCCACTCAAAAGCGGGCCGCCATCCTCTCGGCGGCCCGGGAACTGTTCCTCGCCGACGGCTTCGACCGGTCCAGCGTCGACGCGATCGCCGCCCGGGCGGAGGTGTCCAAGCGCACGGTCTACGACTACTTCGGCGACAAGCAGACGCTGCTGCGCGCAGTCGTCGACACGGTCGGCCAGTCATTGATCACCACGATCCGGCGGACCCTCGATGAAACCCTCACCGATCTCACCGAGGCCGCCGACCTCGAGGACTCCCTGGTCACGTTCTCGATGCGCATCGCGACCGACATGCTCGGCTCGGCGGAGTACGCGACGCTGCAACGCCTGGTCCGGGCGGAATCCGGCCATCTGCCGCACCGGGGCTACAACTCCATGGCCGACACCCCCGACGAGGCGCTCGCCGAGCGGTTCGCCGCTCTCGCCGCGGCCGGGCTGCTGGACGTCCCCGACCCCCGGCTCGCGGCCGACCAGTTCATCGCGCTGACGTTCGGCGTCGCGCTGGACAGGCTCGGTTCCGCCAATGCCGTGGAGGACACCCGCGTCCGGCCCCTCGTCGTCGAGGGAGTACGGACCTTCCTCCGCGCGTACCGGACCAGGTAGGGCTGGGGCCCAAGTGAGCGGCGGGGGAGGGTGCGGGACGACCACCGGGATGCGGTACGAAGTCTTCTGTGAACGAACAGAACCAGCCCACGACCGTTCGTGCATTCATCGCGCTCGCCCCGCCCGACGACGCGAAGCATGAACTGGAACTGGCCCTCGACCCCGCCTACCAGGCACATCCGCGCATGCGGTGGAACCGCATCGAGGACTGGCACATCACCCTGGCGTTCCTCGGCGAGGTCCCCGTCTCGGTGCTTCCGCTCCTGCGTACGCCGCTCGCCCGCCTCGCCGCCGCCCGCAAGCCCCTGAAGCTGGCGCTGAGCGGTGGCGGGCACTTCGACGAGCGTGTGCTGTGGAGCGGGATCGACGGCGAACTCGAAGAGCTGCATCTGCTCGCCACCGAGGTGCGTGCCGTCGTCCAGGACTGCGGTGCCGCTCACGTGGGCCGTCCGTTCCGCCCCCACCTGACGCTGGCCCGCGCCCGCCGGGACACCCCGTCGTGTGCGGTGGAGGCCGCTGCCGGGCTCGCCGGGTTCACCGGACGCCCGTGGCAGGCCGAGCGGCTGCACCTGGTCGCCAGCAACATCGGCCGTGGACCGGGGTCCATCCACTACCGCGATGTGGGCGCCTGGAACTTCGACGGTTCGGCCTGACCGGCGGCCGGGTCTGCTGCCGCGAACTCGCCACGGCCCCTGAACGCCGAGTGCCCCGCCCCTGCATCACGGGGGCGGGGCGGCAGCGCTGCAGCCACAGCGCGGATGGAAGAACCCAGGCTATCGCCGGGCACTGACAACCGCGGGGCGCCTACGACTGCGGGGGCTGGTCCTGGTCCCTGCCGAGCTGGTCCTTGAGCTTGTCCTGGGCGGTGTCGACCTGCCCGGAGTACTTGCCCTGGGTCTTGTCGTCGACGAAGTCTCCCGCCTTGTCGACTCCCTTCCCGGCCTGGTCCTCGTGACCCTTGAGCATCTGCTTCAGCTTGTCCATGACTGACATGGGCAACCGCCTCTCTGTGTCGCCCCCACAACCAGGCTCACATCGCGAGGCGTGATCCGCATCCCGGTGGCTCCGATCACGGGCTCTGCCTGCGGCAACGCGCTCGGCGGCCCCTGCGCCACCCCTGCGGCCGGCACTGCCGCCGTCGCGCCCTAGGCCGACTCGCGCACCACGAGTTCCGGCTCGAAGATCACCGAGGTGGGGTCGGTCCGCACCCCCTCCATCTCTTCCTGGAGCAGCCGTGCCATCTCCGCCCCCATCTCTTCGATCGGCTGCCGCACCGTCGTCAAGGGGGGTACGCAGGTGACCGCCACGCTCGAGTCGTCGAATCCGACCACGGCCACGTCCCGGGGTGCCTGCTTGCCGTGTTCCCTCAGGACCTGGCACACGCCTTGTGCCATCAGGTCATTGGCCGCGAACACCCCGTCGACGTCCGGGTGCTCGGCCAGCAGCCGCCGCATCGCTCCCGCCCCGCTCTCGAGGGTGAATCCGCCCTCGGCCACCGGGATGTAGGGCTGCCCGCCCCGCTCCATGCCCTCCTGGAACCCGGCAAGCCGTTCACGGCCCGCCGGGATGTCCAACGGGCCGGAGATGGTCGCCACCCGTCGGCAGCCTCGGGCCAGCAGATGCTCGGCGGCCAGCCGCGCCCCGTCCCGGTGCGCGAAGTCGACGTACGTGACGCGGGCCCGCAGTGAGGGTCGCGCGAAGAACACCGCGGGCGACCCGGCTTCGGCGAGCATCGCCGGCAGCGGATCCTCGGCATGGGTCGAGACGACCAGGGCGCCGTCCGCGTTGCCCTGGCGCAGGTAGGTCAGGACCTGCTGCCGGGATTCCTCCGTCTCCGCGAACATCAGCACCGGATGCATGGCGCGCGGGCGCAGGAATCCCACCACCCCGCTGACGGCACGGCCGAAGAAGGGGTCGGCGAACACCCGTGCGGCGAAGGCGTTCTGTGCCGTGTCGGTGTGGTCCCCGGCTCCCGAGACGACCAGGGCGATGGTGCCCGCCCGCTGGGTCACCAGGGAACGGGCCGCCCGGTTGGGCGCATAACCCGTCCGTTCGATGGCCTCTCGCACCACGTCCTGGATGGCGGGGGCGACATTGCGTACGCCGTTGACCACCCGGGAGACGGTGGCGCGGGACACCCCCGCCTCGCGCGCCACGTCCTCCAGCGTCGGCATCTGTCTGTCCATCCGGGAACCCTAACGCCCCGACACTGGACGCCATAGAGCGCTCTCCCACGCTCCTGTCGCACCTCTCCCCTGCCCTCCCACCTCCTATGGGCGGTTGCTTGACCTGCGTACCGTCACAGTCGCCCGCAAGGGGAGATCTCCGGCGCTGCGCCCCGCAAGGACCTGCCAGTCACCCGCTTCCGTCCGCCACCGGCGCTCTTCCGTGTCCCAGTGACGCAGCATCCTGGCCGGTACCTCCACCGATGCCATCACCGTCTCCCCCGGCTCCGCCCGGACCGCCGTGAAGCCCCCGAGCCAGCGGACCGGGCGCTCCACCGCGGAGTCGGGCCGCGCGAGATAGACCTGCACCACCTCACGTCCCGGGCGCGCGCCCGTGTTGCGCAACCGCACCTCCACGGCCAGGGCCTCTCCCCCGTCGCGTGCGTCGTGCCCGTCGCGTGCGTCGTGCCTGCTCGCGACCCGAAGGCATTCGTAGCTCCATGTCGTGTAACCCAGGCCGTGACCGAACCAGTAGGCGGGTTCGCGGCCCGCACGCAGCCAGGCCCGGTAGCCGATGTGCAGCCCTTCCGCGTAGACGAGCGCGCCGTCCCTGGGCCGGGTCTCGGTGACCGGTGCGTCCGCGAGCGCGGCTCCCCAGCTGGTGGGCAGGCGGCCACCCGGCTCGGCCTGCCCGAAGAGGACGTCGGCGAGCCCGGCCCCCGCTTCCTGTCCGGGGAACCACGACAGCAGCACCGCCCCGGCCCGTTCCCGCCAGGGCAGCTCCACGGGTCCGCCCGAGTTGACGACGACCACGGTGCGCGGATTCGCGGCGGCGACCGCCGCGACCAGTTCGTCCTGACGGCCGGGAAGGGTGAGCGACGTCCGATCGTGCCCCTCGGATTCGCTGCCCTCGGTGGTGCCGACGACGACCACCGCCACGTCCGCCTTCCGCGCGGCCTCGACTGCTTCGGACAGCGCCTGCTCGGGGTCCGGTTCGGGCGCCGCGGCCGTCACGACGACGGCGCGGCCGGTGTCGGGGGCGAGTTCCCTGCGGGCCACGACGTGCGCGGGGTGACCCGCGGGAAGCCATACCGAGGCGTGCTGGCGCGGCGGGTCGAGATGGATGACCGCGGGATCCTCGGTGTCGCGGGCGAACTCCCCTTCCACCAGGGGCTGTCCGTCCACCGCGAGACTCATCCGGCCGTAGCCGCCCACTCCGAACGTCCACTTCCCTTCGCCGGCCGTCCGTACCAGCGCGCTGATCTCGACGGTGTGGGCTCCCGGTGCGAGAGGAGGCTCCAACTGCCTGCCGGAATGGCGGTGTTCCGAGGAGAGTTCGCGTCCGTCCGCCGTCAGCACCCGCAGCAGCACGCCGGGCTCCCCAGTGAGGGGGTTCGCGCACTGTGCGGGATCCAACGGCCTCGGCTGCCCGCCCAGGTCCGGGCCCGGTGCGTGCAGGACCTCGGCCTGCCCGCGCAGCCGGTTCCGGATCCCGTCCAGCGGTGTGACGACGTCCGCCGGGAAGACTCCGGCACTGCCTTCTCCCTGGAGCCGCGGGGTCGAGGCGTGCCGACCGATGACCGCCACCCTGCGCAGTGCGGAGACGTCCAGGGGCAGGACATCCTCGTTGCGCAGCAGTACGGTGCCGGCCGCCACGGCCCGTCGCAGCAGACGGCGCGCGGTGCCACTCGGCCATGCGCGCGGCGGGAGCCCGCGGCCGACGCCGAGTGCGCCAACACGGTCGGCCAGTGTGAGCAGGCGCACCACCTTGTCGTCGATGGCCCGCTCGGGAACACCGCCGCTCCGGACCGCCGCCACCAGAGCCGCACCCCACGGGCCGTCCGGGCCGGGCATCACCAGGTCCTGGGCCGCGGCCGCGCTCTGGGCCGTCAGGCGCACGGCACCCCAGTCGGAGACGACGGCCCCGTCGAATCCCCACTCTCCCTTCAGCGGTTCGGCCAACAACTCGTTGGCGGTCATGGTCGTGCCGTTGACGCCGTTGTACGCGCTCATGACGAGCCACACACCCGCTCGGACGGCAGCTTCGAAGGGCGCCAGATACACCTCGCGCAGCGTCCGCTCGTCCACCCGGACGTCCAGGGTGAGCCGCTCGGTCTCCGAGTCGTTCGCCACGTAATGCTTCGCGGTCGCGGCCACCCCGTGCGCCTGGATGCCCCGGATCAGGGCGGCCCCGATGCGCGCGGCCAGTTCCGGGTCCTCGGCAAGGCACTCGAAGTGGCGTCCTCCCAGCGGAGTGCGATGGAGGTTCAAGGTGGGGGCAAGGACCGCGTGCACCCCCTTGCGCAGAGCTTCGAGGGCCAGCACCTCACCCAGTTCAGACGCGAGTTGCTCGTCCCACAAGGAGCCGAGCGCGGAGACGGAGGGAAGGAGCAGCGAGGGAAGGCGCTCGTCCCACTCCTCCCCCCGCACCCCGGCCGGGCCGTCGGAGAAGACCATCTCCCGCAGCCCCACGGCCGGTTCGGCGCGGGTACGCCACACCGTGGCGCCGGTCAGCAGCCTCACCTTCCGCTCCAGGTCCAGCGTGCCGACCAGCTTCAGCAGTGCGTCGCGCGTCATGCTTTGCTCCTCCTGCCCCCACGAGGGAGCGGCGCCGAAGTCGGATCAACCGCGGATCAGCCGTGGACCGGCCGTGGACCGGCCGTGGACCGGCCAAAGCCCGGTCGTGGATCAGTCCCGCCTCAGTCCCACATCAGTCGTGGCTCACTTGTAGACGCCGAATTCGTAGAGCGAGTAGCCGTATCCGGTCCCTCGCTCCGTGCCGTTGACGCGCACGTAGCGGCCTGAACCGCTCACATCGAAGTCGTCGACGCCGCCGTTGCCGCCGCGCACCTCACGCACGGTCCTCCAGTTCCGTCCGTCGTCCGAGGTCTGGATCGTGTACGTCTTCGCGTACGAGGTCTCCCAGTTGAGCTGGACGTGCTTGAAGGAGGTGGTGGAGCCCAGGTCTACCTGGAGCCACTGCGGGTCGCTCCAGTCGCTGGCCCACCGCGTGCCCTGCTTGCCGTCGACCGCGTTGGCGGCGGTGCAGGGGCAGTCGCTGCTGCCGGGCTGGAAGGAGGAGGCGGTCGCGGGCTTGCCCTGGGCGATGTTCGTACCGTGGACGGGTGGCACGACCACGCGTACGGACCGGGTCTCGATACCGACGTTGCCCTTGCCGTCGGAGACCTTCACATAGATCTTCCAGACGCCGGGCTTGTCCGGGGCCGTTACCTTCAGACGGCCCGACCCCAGGTTCGTGGCGGCCAGCGGGGTGAGCTCCTTGCTCTTGTCGATGTACATGCTGTTGGCGAGCACCTCGTAGGAGAGCGTGTCGCCGTCGGGGTCGCTGACCTTGGTCGTGAGCGTCAGCGGGCTGCCCGCGGGAATCTTGCCCGCGTCACCGTCGACGGTCAGTCCGGAGATGACCGGCGGGGTGTTGTCCCCCGCGGTGCTGCCTTTGTAGGCCTTCTTCACCGCGTAGTACGAGAGTCGCTTCTGGCCCGCGGGAAGCAGGTTGAACCAGACGCCTCCGAAGTCGTACTCGGTGCCGTAGTGGAACATCGTGGCGCCGAGCGCAACGCCCCGATGACCGGTGACGCAGTCCCAGGCCTTGGTGTAACCGGCGGCCTTCGTCTGGTCGGTGGGCTCCTGTGGCGCCCCGTTGGCGTCGTCGGGCACCTCCCACTCACCGGCGGGTCCGGTCTCGGTGACTATGTAGGGCTTGGTGTAACCGCCCTTCTCCCAGTCGGACTTGATGTCGCACGCGGCGTTGTAGGAGTTGACGGCGTAGAGATCGAGGTCCGGGGCGTTCTTCTTGTAATAGGGCCAGGCCCCGGTCCAGGCGTCGGTGGACGTGACGGGGTGGTTGGGGTCCACCGCGTGGATCTTCTTGGCGACGTCGTTGACGAACGTGGTGTACGCGTTGCGCTGCTTCTCCAGTTCGTCACCGGTGTAGCAGTTCTGCAGGCCGAGCACCGACTCGTTGCCCACGTTCCACATCAGGACACCGGGATTGTCCTTGTAGGCGTTCGCCCACTTGGGGAACTCCTCAAGCATCTGGTTCCTGTACGCGGTGTCCGTCAGGTAGTTGACACAGCCGCCGCTCCCCGGACCGCCGCCGGGCTGGAGCCAGAAGCCCGCGACGACCTTGATGCCGTGGGCCGCCGCGGAGTCGAACAGCGGTTTGCTGGAGGCGTCAGTGCCCCAGGTCCGAATGGTGTTGACGCCCATGGACCGCAGATCGGGCAGGTACTTGTCGGCGTCCGCGACGGAGGGGCCCCAGGTCAAGCCCTTGACCTGGTAGGGCGAGCCGTCGACGGTGAGCTGCCAGTTTCCTTGTGAACCGGTCACCTTCACGACGCTGCCGGCCGCGTGCGCCTGCTGCGCCGGGAGCGCAAGCGCTCCGGTCACGAGCAGGCCCGCGGTCACCGGGGCCACGAAGCGGCCAAGGCGGCCGAGGGAGAGAGCGGTACCAGGTCTGCGCATGGGTTCTCCTGGGCGAGGGGGATGGGGGTGATGCGGGGCAGGGGGGCGCAGGGGTGCCTGCGAAGGGCGAAAGGGAGCCTCACCCTTCGCAGGCCGGGGGTCAGGGCAGCTCGTAGTTCTCGTCGAGCGCCGCGCCCGCTTCGGGATGGGTCTGGTCATAGCCGCGCGGATCGCACTGCAGACCGCCGACGACACAGTGATCCACCAGCGCCTTCAGCGTCGCGTCGTCCCACGCGTTGAAGAAGTCGTAGTGGAAGGAGTGGCCCGTCCCGCTCGCCAGGCGGACCTTCGACATGTCCCCGTTGACGGGGAACGCCATCTTGAACTCGATCATCGGCAGGGCGACGGGGTGACTCGTCGGGCACACGTTGTCGTTGGTGCCGCTCCTGACCACCGGGTAGGACATGTGGCTCTGGTGATTCGGCGAGTCAAGCGTCTTGCCGTCCCAGCAACTGGGCGCCTGGAAACGGATGTTGAGCTGGGTGTCGGCCGTCGTGGGACAGTTCTTGGGGAACTCGACGTTGAAGTAGCTGTTCCCGCACTCCCACCCCTCGACGAAGCCCGGGTGGTCGCGGAACTCCTGCGCGGTCTGCATCGGGCTGCCGACGACGAACCTGAGCCCCTTCGGGAAGGGCCGCACACTCGTGTAGTCGGTGACCCCGGCCTTGTAGTAGATCGTCTGGTCCCCGACGGGCCGTACCTCGTTGTCGCCGTTGTACAGCGTGGGCATCCAGTACGCCGACCTGTCGCCGGGGGCAAGGCACTTGGTGGATCCCGCGTCCAGGGACGCCGTGGTGCTGTGGGCGTTCGTCGTGGTGTTCCCCATGAACGTGTGGTCATGCGACTTGCCGGGCTGCCCGGGATAGACGATGGGGTCGTCGGGGGCGGTGTGTGTCACCGAACAGTGCGCCTGGAACTCGTGGAAGTAGCGGTGCGGCGGCTGATCCGCCGACGGTTCGACACCGGTGACGGGCTGCTTCGCGGGGATGTATCCGTCGTCGTCGGCGTCCTCGGCCGCCGCGCGGGTGGATGCGGCCATGGTGTGTCCCGCGTGCAATGCCGCGGTCTTCGGCGTCCGGGACTCGGACGCGTGGTCGGCGCTCACCGCGATGCCGCCGATGCCCAGCGAGCTGACGATCAGTGCGCCTGCGATGAGCGTTCCCGAGATGGTGCGCGATCTCCGTGCCATGGAGACCTCCTGCCACGTGGAGAGGGATGGGGGGCCGGCCTGCCGGGAGCCGTGGCCGTGCACTCCCGGACACCGGGTGGGGACATGCGTGGCCGGGGGCCGTCGAGGAAGTACGTCGTCCGCCCGGAACCATCTGCCGCAGAGCGCCCTGAGAGGAACAGGGTGGGAGAGCGCTCTCCCGGAGTGTTCCCATCGTGACGCGAGCGTGTCAAGAGCCGGTGAAGGACTGGGGGCCGACGGTTGCGGTCCGCCGGCGCGCATTTGACGTACGAGGTCGCCGCCTTCCCCGGTCACTTCAGTCGCTGGTATGCAACTTCCCCCTGCTCATTGGGCATTGGGGTGTCACGTACCGGCGAGTCCTGCCATCTCGACAGCTACGCAGCGCCGTTCGGCGGCAACGTGACGAGTGGGTTCGCGGGCGTTGACGTCTCGGCCGGACGGGCGGAGGATGCTTTCCGGGAGAGCGCTCTCCTCAGTCCTCTCCCGAACCGGTTCACAAACCCGGCAGGGGCCTGCGCCTCTCTCACCGGAACGTGTGGACCAGGTCGATCTCGCCGACGATGTGGGAGTTGAACGCGTCGAGCTCCTCGGCCGGGACCCACAGTTCGAGGATCGTCCGGCCACCCGCCTGCTGGACGGGGTACCGACGCAGAAACTCGGAGTCGACCTCGAACCGCGTCACGTGGCCCACGCCGTCGTACTTCACGTTCCAGTCCCTGGCGATCCTGATCGCGTAGTCCTCGTTGAGGACCGGATAGAAGATCCGCTGCTCGGGCAGGCGGGGCGGCCAGGCGCGCCAGCTCGACTCCCGGACCAGATCCAGCTCCTTGGGACCGGTCGGGCGCCACAGGGTCGTCGTGGCGGGTCGGCTGGTCATGCGAGATCCACCTCTGCTTCGGAGGCCGCCGAAGCGGCTGATCAAGAGGTGGACGATACCCGGACGGCAAGCGAGCGGGCCACAGAGTTCAGTTGGGGGCCGAGCGGCGGCGGGCCCGATGTGCCGGGCCCGCCGTGGCCGCTGGTGAGCGGTCGTCAGCCGCCGTCGCACCTGAGGTCGGCGGGCCGCATGTAACCGAGTTGCCGGCCGTTGTCGGTGCGCGAGACCTGCCACAGGGCGTCGGCGCTCTGGCGGGTGCCGTTCACCGGGGTGCCCGGATCGAGGTAGCCCACGATCTCGGTCCATGGGTTGTTCCCGGCGTAGATCGGGGCGTCGGCGTGAGTGGCGAAGCAGGTGCCGCCTGCCGTGGCGGTGCCGCCGAGCATCGGCAGGGCCAGGAGGCCCAGCGCCAGCACGGCTGCGAGGCGCGCCGCGTTCTCACGGACCGGTCGGGTACGGGACATGTGGGTTCTCCAGGTGTGGGCGAGTGCTCCACGTGTTTCTCCGGGGCGGGTGGGGCGGGTGAGGGGCGGCCGGGCCGGGACACTCACGACGTCCCGGCCCCCCTCCGTCGCCTCAGAGCCGCTGGGTGCTGGAGATGTCGGGGGCGACCACGCCGACACCGGCGCCGGGCGTCTGCGGGGCATCCCCGGTCCACTGACCGGCGTCGTCGATCACGTCCAGGGCGCCTGTGGCGTGGGCGGGCTCCCTCGTGTCCGCCGTGTCCGCTCCCGGGGGCGGGCTGATCGCGGCGATGACAGCCCCTGCGGCAAAAGTGACAACGGCCAGTACGCTTCGCTTCTTCATACCGGGGTCAACTCCCTGTCGCGCATAAGGGCACGGCCTGCACCACGAGATCACTGCAGCGGACGCCTCCCGTACCGGTCTCGGGGCCAGTCTCGGTTCCGGCCCGAGGCGGTGGCCGACCGCGCCTAGGCTGTGCGGATGTTGCTCTACGCCCCGGCAATACTCCTCTTCCTCGTCTTCTGCGTGCGCGTGGCGCGCGAGCGCAGGAAGTTCAGCAATGCCGTGATCCTGGGCCTCGCCGCGCTCTGTGCCCTCGCGGCCTGGCTGTTCCAACTGGTCAGGTCCGGCTCGGCATCGGGTCAGGCCGTGGCGTGGGCGCTGCTGGTGCTCGGCGCGCTGAGCATCCTCGTACTGACGTGCTTCCTCTTCTCCAACAGTCTGCAGATGGTGCGCAAGGAGGGCAGGAGCCCGACCAACCTGCTGTCGCTGGTCGCCGCGTTGGCCATCCTCGCGGTCGTGGCACTGGTGATCATGGCGGTGGCCGTACGGACGCCGGTGTGGGTCGGGGTGGGCACGGCCGCCGGCGGGCTAGCCGCCTATCTCGCGTTCCTGTTCCTCTGTTTCGTCTGTTACGCGTTCCTCTACGGGCGGCTGCGGGTGCACCGCAAGGCCGACTTCGTGGTCGTGCTCGGCTCCGGGCTCGTCGGCGGGTCCACCGTGCCTCCGCTCCTCGCCAGTCGTCTCCGGCGGGCGCACTCGGTACACGCACGCCTCGCCGAGCGGGGCGATGCGCCGGTGCTCATCACGTCGGGGGGCCAGGGGCCGGACGAAGACGTGCCGGAGTCCCACGCGATGGCCGACGATCTGATCGCCCACGGATTTCCCGCCGGCCTGATCGAGCGGGAGGACCGTTCGACGACGACCGACGAGAATCTGCGGTTCAGCAAGGCGATCATGGAGAAGACGAAGCCGGACTACCGGTGCGTCATCGTCACGAACAACTACCACGCCTTCCGTGCCGCCCTCACCGCCCGGCGGGCCGGGATCAGGGGCCAGGTCGTGGGCTCACCCACAGCCGCGTACTTCTGGCCCACCGCGACCATCCGTGAGTTCGCCGCGGTCCTCGTCGCCTACAAGCGGACCAACGTGGCCATCTGCCTGCTGTTCGTCCTCGGCGGGGTGCTCGCCTGGTGGGCGCAGCGGAACGGCACCGGGTGAGACGGCTGCCGGAGGGGCGGCCCATGGGCAGCGCTCCGCGGGCAGTGCAGCCGGGGCTACGGCCGGCGGCGGGGCTTGCCCCGCTTGGCGCCCTTCGGGGTGCCGCCGGAACCGCCGCGCGCGTTCTTGCCCGCCTTACCGGTCGGCTTTCCGGACTTCCCGGCGGGCTTGCCCGCCGTGCCCGCCGTGGGCTTGCGCCTGGCGCCGCCCTTGTCGGGGCTCTTCCGCTTCGACTGGTCCGAGCCCGCTGCCGACCCGGCCGCGGGCGTCTGGGAGCGGCCACGTGAGCTGTTGACGGTGCGCCCTCGCACGATCCCGATGAAGTCCTCCACCAGGTCCGTGGTGGCGTCCTCCGGCCAGGACAGCGCGACCCGTGATTCGGGGGCTTCCGTGAGCGGCCGGTAGGTGAGGTCCTTGCGGTGGTGCAGGCGGGCGAGCGACTGGGGGACGGCGAGGACGCCGATGCCCGCCGCCACCAGCTCGATGGCGTCGGCCGTCGTGGCGGGGCGCTCGTTCGCGGGCTGTCCGGGCAGGCTCTCCCACGGCAGTGTGTCGTCGAGGGGGTGCAGGAGGATCTCGTCGGCCAGGTCCTCGACTGTCACTTCGTCGACCGCCGCGATGACGTGGTCCTTGGGGATCACCACGACCGTCGTCTCGGTATAGAGGGGGATCGCGCTGAGGTCCGTACGGTCGACCGGCAGTCGTACGAAACCGGCGTCGGCGCCGCCGTCGCGCAGGAGCTCGAAAGCCTCGCCGGGGGACACCGCCACGAGGGTCAGCGGCACATCGGGCAGCCGCTCGTTCCAGATCCGCACCCATTTGGTGGGTGTCACCCCCGGGACGTACGCGAGCCTGAAAGAAGGGGTTGCCTGCGAGTCTGTCACCCCGCCAGGTTACCGGTCGTGGTCGGCGGTAGCTCACATGCTCGATACCCTGGGGACCATGACGTCGCACCAGACCACCCAGACCATGAAGCCCGCGACCGCGGCGAAGAAACTGGGTGTGTACCTCGAGGCCACCCCCGCCGAGTTCCAGGAGGGTGTCGTCTCGCGCACCGAGCTCAACGCCCTGCAGACCGAGCCGCCCGAGTGGCTCCAGGAGCTGCGGCGCAACGGCCCGCATCCCCGGCCGGTCGTCGCGTCGAAGCTCGGCGTGTCCATCGCCGGTCTCGCACGTGGCGGGGTCACGGAGGCCCTCACCACGGAGCAGATCGAAGCGCTGAAGACGGACAACCCGGAGTGGCTGCAGAAGGAGCGCGCCACCCAGGCCGAGGTCCGCAAGGAAACGGTACGCATCAAGGAGAAGAACGCGGAGCGCGCCGAGCAGGACCGCCAGTCCCGCTCCTGAGCTTCCCGAGATCTGAGCCCCCGGACACCGACACGGTCGGCCGGGGGCTCAGGCATGCGGGGCTCAGGCATGCGGGGCTCAGGCATGCGGGGCTCAGGCATGCGGGGCTCAGGCATGCGGGGCTCAGGCATGCCGCCGCGGCGCCCGGGGCCGGGCCGGCCGCCCGACCCCGTGCCGGGCGCGGGCGGGGCCCCTGCGATGCTGATGGCGTGGTCCTCTCCCCCGCCGTGCCGGAACCGATAACCGCCGATCCGCCCGCCTCCGCCGAGAATCCGCTGCTCACGCAGTCGTGGCTGGACCTTGCCTTCGTGCACTGGGCCGTGGATCCCGCGGATGTCGCGCCGCTCCTTCCGGCCGGGACGGTTCCCGATCTCCACGACGGGGCGACCTATGTGGGTCTGGTCGCGTTCCGCATGCACCGGGTCGGCTGGTTCCGGCTGCCGGGCATCCCCTATCTGGGTACGTTTCCCGAGACCAACGTCCGCCTCTACTCGGTGGACGCCCATGGCCGCCGCGGCGTCGTCTTCCGCTCCCTCGACGCCTCGCGCCTGATCCCGGTGGCGGTCGCGCGCGGTGCCTTCCGGCTGCCGTACCAGTGGTCGCGGATGAGCATCCGGCACAGCGGCGACACCGTCACGTACACGAGTGCCAGGCGCTGGCCGGGGCCGCGGGGCGCGCACAGCCGTATCGCCGTCCGGGTGGGCGAGCGGGTCGAGGAGCCCACCGACTTCGAGCACTTCCTGACGGCCCGGTGGGGCATGCACAACACGTTCTTCGGGCGGCAGATGTTCCTGCCGAACGCGCATCCGCGCTGGCCGTTGCACCGGGCCGATCTGATCGAGTGCGACGAGGACCTGGTCGCCGCGGCGGGGTTGCCGCGGCCGGTCGGGGACCCGGTGAGCGTGCTGTATTCGCCGGGTGTGCCGGTACGTTTCGGGCGGCCTGCCCGGCCCGGCGGTATCCCGACCCCCTGACGTGCGCCACGACGGCGTACGGCACCTCACTGTCGCGCCCGTCACAGTGAGCTGGGCACGACGAACAGGCCCCAGGTGACGAGGGGGCCGACCACGCTGATGCCGAGCCCCCAGGCCATCAGCCGGCGGAAGACGAAGTCCCGCTGTTCTGCTGGGGTGTTGGCGGTCACGAGTGCTCCGCTGGTGGAGAACGGCGAGGCGTCCACCACGGACGCGGAGATGGCCAGTGCCGTGATGAGCCCGACCGCCCCCACATCGCCCGCGAGCAGGAAGGGTACGGCCAGCGGAATCAGTGCGCCGAGCATTCCGGTGGTCGAGGCGAAGGCGGAGACCAGGGCGCCGATGAGGCAGATCAGGAGGGCGCCGACGAGGGGCGCCTGGATGGAGGCGACCTGTTTGCCGAGGTAGTCGATGGTGCCCATGCGTTCCATCTGGCTCACGTACGTGACGATGCCGCAGACCAGCAGGACGGTGGACCACGCGCACCGGTCCACGGCTCCGGTGACCGACTTCGGTGAGACCAGGGACAGGACGACGGTGATGGTGAGTGCCATCAGGCCGACGTCGAGGTCGAAGAAGAGCGCTCCGGCGACGAGGCTGAGCAGTCCGATGAGGGTGAGTGCGCGCGGACCGTCGAGCCTGAGGGGCTCGTCCGGTTTCGCGGGTGCGGCGGTCGCGGTGACGGCGAGGGCGCGGCGGGGTGCTGTGCCCATCGCGCCCGTCTTGCCCGCCTCGCCCGCCTCGCCCACCTCGCCCGCCTTCACCAGCTGGCCGCCGGGCGGCGCCGCGTCGTCGTAACGCTCGCCGCCGGCGTTTCCGTCGCCGCCGCCTTTGTACGCCTCGGCCCGTTGCCCGAGCAATTGCCGTCCGCCGAAGGCGAAGAAGACGATGACGCACAGCGCCACGTTGAACAGGAACGAGGCGGTGAACAGGAGGGCGGGATTGCCCGGCAGGTGGTTCCGCTCGACCACGTTGTTGGTGATGCTGCCGAACACGCCGATCGGCGAGAAGCCGCCCGCACTTGCTCCGTTGGCGATGAGCAGGCCCATGAGCACGGGGTTGATGCCATAGGCGGCGGCGAAGCCGAGGCCGATGGGGGCCACGATGCCGACCGCCGCCGGGGTGACCGCACCGACCGCGGTGAGGACGGCGGTGACCAGGAACATGACCCAGGGGATGAGGGCGATCCGGCCGCGCACCGCCTTCACGGCCGCGTTGACGAGCCAGTCGACGGTGCCGTTGTTCTTCGCTATGGCGAACAGAAGAGTGACGCCGACCAGCACGACGAAGAGGTCGCCGGGGAAGCCGGAGAAGAGGTCGTCGGTCGACTCGTCCGCCACGGTGGCGCCGACGATGAACGCGGCCACGAGGGCGAGAGCACCCAGGTGCACGGCGGAGAAGGTGGCGATGGCGAAGACGAGGACCAAGGCGATGATGGAGATGACTTGATCTGACACGAGGGCTCCCTTGCCGTCGGCCGATGGTCATGTCGCGGTACGCCGCAGCGCGTGACGAGGGGTGCGTGCGGCGCCGAGGAGTGCGCGGCGGATGACGGCGCGCACGGACGTCATCCCGTGGGCCGAAGGAGCCCAGGGAGGATGAATAATTCCGCCTGGCGGAATTGAGCTTTCGCAATGGGGAGTATTGGAGCGGGCTTCCCGGGGCGTCAAGGGGAACGCCCGAATACGTTGGGCGGGGCCGGGCCTGCTAGATCCCCGCTCCGGGACCGTCCGCTCCAATCTGCCGGGGATGCCCCAGCGCCGCGCTGACCTGCCGCGCCGTCTCGCTCACCAGGGCGCCGTACGCCGCACTGGCCTCCTGGGTCATCCGGCTCGTCGGCATGTTGACACTGATGCTGGCGACCGGCGCCCCCGACTCGTCCCACACGGCGGACGCGACCGCGGACACGTCATCGCGCCACTCCCCACCGTTGGTGGCATACCCGCGCTCCCTGATCCGGGCGAGCTCGGTGAGCAGCCGCTCCTTGTCCGTGATCGTCGAGCCGGTGAACTCTTCGAGTCCGGCGTCCAGTTGACGGTCGATCACTTCCCGGGAGCTCGCCGCGAGGACCGCCTTGCCGTTCGCGGAGGCGTGGATGGGCAGCTGGGTGCCGAGGGCCAGGATGATCCGCACCGGCTTGGAGGTCTCCAGGCGCTCGATCAGCACGACCCTGTCGCCGTCCGGCACGGTCAGATGCACCGTCTCGTCGATGCGCCGCCGCAGCTCCTCCATGAGCGGCAGGGCGACGTCACGCAGGCTCAACTCCCCCGTGGCGCGGCGTCCGACCTGCAACGCCTTGGTGGTCACGACCCAGCGGGTGACCTCGCCGGAGGCCGGGCGGATCCATCCCGCCTCGTGCAGCGTGCGCAGGGCGCGCTGGGCCGAGCTCTTGGGCAGCTCCAGGCCACGGGCCAGCTCGCCGACGCCGATCGGCTGCCGCGCGGCGACCTCTTCCAGCACCCGAAGTGCGTTGAGAACGCTCTGCATCCGTTGACTCCCTACCGGGTCGCCCCCTACGCTCCCCGTGCCACCTTACGACACATCGTGCCACAATGCGGCACGCATTTCAAGGGAGTTGGCCACAGTGACCTCTCAAGCCGGGCGGCACTTCCTGCAGATACCGGGCCCCACCAATGTCCCCGACCAGGTGCTCCGCGCCATCTCGGCGCCGACCATCGACCATCGCGGCCCCGAATTCGCCGCGCTCACCACGGAGTTGCTCGCCGCGCTGAAGCCGGTCTTCGGCACATCGGGACCGGTCGTCGTCTTCCCGGGCTCGGGCACCGGCGCCTGGGAAGCGGCCCTGGTCAACACGCTCAGCACCGGGGACCGGGTGCTGCACGTGGAGACCGGCCACTTCGCCACGCTCTGGCAGCAGATGGCGGCCGGTCTCGGTCTCTACGTCGACTTGCTGCCCGGCGACTGGCGCCACGGCGCGTCCCCCGAGGACATCGCCGAACGCCTCGCGGCCGACAGCGCTCGCACGATCAAGGCCGTCTGCGTCGTGCACAACGAGACGTCGACCGGCGTGACCAGCAGGGTGCCCGAGATCAGGCGGGCGATGGATGCGACGGGACACCCGGCGCTACTGCTCGTCGACACGATCTCCTCGCTGGGTTCGATCGACTACCGGCACGACGAGTGGGGCGTCGACGTCACCGTCGCCGGCTCCCAGAAAGGGCTGATGCTGCCGCCGGGGCTCGGCTTCAACGCCGTGAGCGAGAAGGCCCTGGCCGCCTCCCGCACCGCGCGGCTGCGCAGGTCCTACTGGGACTGGCAGCCGATCATCGAGGCGAACCGGCGCGGATTCTTCCCGTACACCCCGGCCACCAACCTCCTCTACGGTCTCGCCGAAGCGCTGCGGATGCTCCAGGCGGAGGGCCTGCCCGCGGTCTTCGCCCGGCACGACCGGCATGCGGCGGCCACCCGAACGGCCGTCCGCGGCTGGGGACTCGAGGTGCTCTGCGCCGACGACCGCGAGTACTCGTCGTCGCTGACCGCGGTGCTCATGCCCGAGGATCAGGACGCCGACAAGGTGCGCGAGATCATCCTTGAGCGGTTCGACATGTCCCTGGGTGCGGGCCTCGGCAAGCTCGCCGGGCGGATCTTCCGCATCGGCCACCTCGGCCACCTCAACGACCTGACCCTGGCGGGCACGCTCGCCGGGGTGCAGATGGGCCTCCAACTGGCGGGCGTGCGCATCGACCCCGGCGGGCTCACCGCCGCCCTGGACATCCTGCGCGCCGAGTGACGGCAGACGCCCGCCCGACTCCCCCACCCGCCGAGGAGGCCCCCGAGCATGACCGTCACCGAGGGCGAGAGCCCCACGCACGAAAGCGCCGAGACCCAGGACCGGGCCCATGGTCTCCAGAAGGACCTGGTCAGGGATCTCGACGGCGAGGTTCAGTTCGACGACTACACGCGGCACTTGTTCGCCCGGGACGCGAGCATGTACGCCATCATGCCGATGGGCGTGGTCTTCCCCCGCCACGCCGACGACGTCGCGGCGGCGGTCGCGGCCGCCGCCGCCCACGGGGTGCCCGTGGTGCCACGCGGGGCCGGGACCAGCCTGGCGGGCCAGACCGTCGGGCCCGGACTGGTCCTCGACCTGTCCCGCCATATGAACCGCATCGTGGAGCTCGACCCGAGCAGCGGGACCGCCCTGGTCGAGACCGGCGTCGTACAGGACCAGCTCAATCGCGCGGCGAGTCCATGGGGGCTGATGTTCGGCCCGGACACCTCGACCAGCAACCGCGCCACCATCGGCGGGATGATCGGCAACAACTCGGCCGGCAGCGGGTCGGTGCGCTACGGCATGACCATCGACCACGTCCGCGAACTCGACGTGGTGCTCTCGGACGCCAGCCGGGTGCCGCTCGGCCGGGTCGACGAGGGCGAACGGGCCTACCGCGCACAGCAGTTGACGCTGGAAGGCGCTCTCTATCGGGAGCTGCCCCAGATCGTGCGGGCCAACGCGACGGCCATCGCCGAGGGGTTCCCCGAGCACTGGCGACGCGCCTGCGGTTACCGCCTCGACCGCCTTGCCCGCGACGACACCCCCTTCGACCTCGCCAAGTTCGTCGTCGGCTCGGAAGGGACCCTGGCGGTCGCGACGAGCGCCCTGGTCGATCTGGTGCCCAAGCCGCGCCGCACGGTGATCGCCGTCGGCCACTTCGCCTCGGTGGCGGAAGCCATCGGGGGGACGGAGGACGCGCTGGCCTGCGATCCCGCCGCCGTGGAGCTGATGGACCGTACGATCCTCGATCTGTCCCGGCGCAAGATCGAGTACGCGGCGCTCGGCGACCTCCTGGAAGGGGAACCCGAAGCGCTGCTCTTCGTGTCCTTCACCGGTGACGAAGAGGGTGAACTCCTGGACCGGATGCGGCGGCTCACGGAGCTCTGGTCCCGGCACGGGCACGGCTATCACACCCTCCAGGCCGTCACACCGGCCCAGCAGTCGTCGCTCCTGAAGGTCCGCAAGGCGGGGCTCGGGCTGCTCATGGCGGCCAGTGAGGGCACCCGGCGCCCGCTCGCCTTCGTCGAGGACACCGCCGTGGACCCGGTGCACCTGGGCGACTACACCCGCAGGTTCAAGGACGTCCTCGACCGGCACGGCATGACGGCCGGTTTCTACGGCCACTGCTCGGTCGGCTGTCTGCACATCCGGCCCTACCTCGACCTCACCGACCCGGCGGACATCGGCCGGATGCGTGCCGTCGCGGAGGAGATCAAGGATCTGGTCGCCGAATACGGCGGGGTGAACTCCAGCGAGCACGGTGACGGTCTCGCGCGCAGCGAGTTCAACCGGGAGATCTTCGGCGAGCAGCTGTACGAGGCGATGCGCCGGGTCAAGCGGCTCTTCGACCCCGACAACATCCTCAACCCGGGCAAGATCGTGGACGCGGCGCCGATGACGGAGAACCTGCGCGACGCGGCCCTGCCGCCCGCCGAGCCGCTGCGCACCCGGCTGTCCTTCGAGGTCGTGGGCGAGGGTGGCATGCGGGCGGCGGCGGACCGGTGCATGAACATCGGCCTGTGCCGCAAGTCGGGCAGCGGCGCCATGTGCCCCTCGTACATGGCCACCCGCAAGGAGGAGGACTCCACCCGTGGCCGGGCGGGAGCCCTGGTCAAGGCCCTCTCCGAGCCCGACCCGAAGGCCGCGCTCGGGGACGAGCGGCTGCACGAGATCCTCGACCTGTGCCTGATGTGCAAGGCGTGCAAGAGCGAGTGCCCGCTCGGCGTCGACATGGCCACCCTCAAGAGCGAGACCCTCTCGCACTACCACGACACCCATGGAGTGCCGCTGCGCACCCGTCTGTTCGGTGCGATCCGGCTCCTGAACCGCCTGGGGTCGGCGACGGCCCCGCTGTCCAATCTGCCGGGGCGCATCGCGCCGGTGCGCCGGCTCATGGACCGCGTGGTCGGCATCGCTCCCCAGCGGCCGCTGCCGGTGTTCGTGCGCCGCAATCTGCTGCGCTGGTTCCACCGTCGTACGCCCACCGCGTACCCGGTCACCCAGGGCACCGTCACCTACCTCGCCGATTCCTTCACCACGTTCACCGAGCCGGGCATCGGCCGTGCGGCCATCGAGCTGCTCGAACGTGCGGGGTGGCAGGTACGGCTGGAGAGCGGCGGCTGCTGCGGCAGGTCCAGCCTCTCCAAGGGCCTGGTCGACGACGCCAAGAACAAGGCGCGGCAACTCGCCCACACACTCGGGGAGTCGACGGACCCAGGCTCACCGATCGTGGGCTGCGAGCCCTCCTGCCTGATGACACTGCGCGACGAACACCGGGCCCTGCTGCCGGACGACACCGCCGTCAAGGACATCTCCGGGAGGGTGCGTCAGGTCGAGGAGCTGCTGGTGGAGGCTCTCGACGAGGGACGGCTGCGGCTGCGCGACGACTCGTGGCTCGCCGGACGCAAGCTGCTCTACCACGGTCACTGCCACCAGAAGGCGGAGGTGGGCACGGCCGCGACCGTCGCGCTCCTGAACCGCATCCCGGGGGTGACGGTGTCCGAACTGGACGCCGGGTGCTGCGGGATGGCGGGGTCCTTCGGCTTCGAGTCCGAGCACTACGAGGTGTCGATGACGGTCGGTGACGACCGGCTGTTCCCCGCGATCGAGGCGGAGGCCGCCGACACGGTCGTGGTCGCCACCGGAGTCTCCTGCCGCCAGCAGATCTTCCACGGGACGGAGCGGAACGCCTGGCATCCGGTGCAGTTGCTGTGGGAGGCGGTGGAACCGGCGTGAGCGCCATGGCGGCCCGCGGTGCACGAACACCGCGGGCCGCCCTCGCACCCTGCCGGGTCAGGTCACGCGGCTGCGTGGGAGCCGCCCGCCCCCGCACCGCCCGCCTCATGGTGGATCGGCGACCCGGAACCGGTCAGCGGAGCCCCCGTACCGCCCCGGCGCGCCGCGACGATCTCGGCCGCTATCGACAGGGCGGTCTCCTCCGGGGTGCGGGCCCCGAGGTCGAGCCCTATCGGGGAGTGGAGGCGGGCCAACTCCTCTTCGGTGACGCCCACTTCCCGCAGGCGCTTGTTGCGGTCCTCGTGGGTGCGGCGTGAGCCCATCGCGCCGACGAACGCGACCGGGAGCCGCAGGGCCACCTCAAGGAGCGGGATGTCGAACTTGGCGTCGTGGGTGAGGACGCACAAGGCTGTGCGGCCGTCGGTCGCGGTGTCCCTGAGGTAGCGGTGCGGCCAGTCGATCACGATGTCGTCGGCCTCGGGGAAGCGGGCCCGCGTGGCGAAGACCGGACGGGCGTCGCACACGGTCACGTGGTAGCCGAGGAACTTGCCCGTGCGCACCAGGGCCGCGGCGAAGTCGATCGCACCGAAGACGATCATGCGGGGCGGGGGCACGCACGACTCGACGAACACGGTCAGGGGCTCGCCGCAGCGCGATCCGCTCTCCGAGACGTCGAACTCGCTGGTGCGGCCCGCGTCCAGCATCGCGCGGGTCTCCCCCACCACCGTCCGGTCGAGGTCCGGGTGCCCTTCCAGACCACCTTCGTACGAGCCGTCGGGGTGGACGAGCACGACCCTGCCGATGAGTTCGGCGGGGCCCCGGGCCACGCGGGCGAGCGCCGCGGCGTCCCCGCGGGCGGCGGCCGAGATCGCCGCCGCGAAGACCTGCCTGCCCGGCGCGTCCGCGCTGAGCGGCGTGACCAGGACCTCGATGACGCCGCCGCAGGTCAGGCCGACCGCGAAGGCGTCCTCGTCGCTGTAGCCGAACCGCTCGCGCACGGTCATGCCGTCCTGGAGGGCCTGGACGCACAGCTCGTACACCGCTCCCTCCACACAGCCGCCGGAGACCGAACCGATGACCGTGCCCTCGCTGTCGACGGCGAGAGCGGCGCCGGGCGGGCGCGGCGCGCTGCCGCCCACCGTCACGACGGTGGCGACCGCGAAGTCCCGGCCCTCCTCGACCCAGCGGTTCAGCGTGTCGGCGATGTCAAGCACCCGGGGCTCCTCCCGCGTTCAGGACACGGTCGGGACGGATGGGCAGATGGCGGTGGCGTACGCCGGTCGCGTGCCAGACCGCGTTGGCGATGGCCGCGGCGGCCCCCACGATGCCGATCTCGCCGATGCCCTTGATGCCGACCGGGTCGTCCTCGTCGGTGTCCTCCACCCAGTCCGCCTCGATGACCGGCACATCGGCGTTGGCGGCGAAGTGGTAGCCCGCGAAGTCGGCGCCGACGTGGCCGCCCGTCGCCTGGTCCCGGTGGGCCTCCTCGTGCAGGGCCATGGACAGGCCCCAGATCATCCCGCCGACGAGTTGACTGCGCGCGGTGAGCGGGTTGATGATGCGGCCCGCCGCGAAGATGCCGAGCATGCGCCGTACCCGCACCTCGCCGGTGGTGACGTCGACGGCGACCTCGGCGAACTGCGCGCCGTAGGAGTGCCGTTCCTTCTGCGCGAGGGCTCCGACGGCCGCGGCGGTGCTGGACCGCACGGTGATTCCCTGCGGCGGAATGTCACCGCCCAGGGCCAGTTGCTCCCGCAGGTCGGCCACCGCCATCCTTACGGCCCAGCCCCAGGAGCGGGTGCCCATCGAGCCGCCGGAGATCGCCGCCGGGCCGAAGTCGCTGTCCCCGATGCGCACCTGGACGCGGTCCTGGGGCACTTCAAGGGCTTCCGCGGCGATCAGGGTCAGCGCGGTCCGTGCTCCCGTACCGACGTCCGATGCGGTGATCCGCACCGTGAAGGTGCCGTCGGCCTCCGCCGTCACGGCCGCCGTGGACGGCGAGACGATCACCGGGAAGGTGGCCGCCGCGGTGCCGGTGCCGAGCAACCAGCGCCCCTCGCGCCGCAGGCCGGGACGCGGGTCGCGGTCCGCCCAGCCGAACCTGCGGGCCCCCTCCTGGAAGGCCGAGAGCAGATTGCGGCTGGCGAACGGCAGCCCGGAGACGGGGCCCACGTCCGGTTCGTTGCGGGCGCGCAGCGCGACGGGGTCCACACCGCACCGCGCGGCGAGTTCGTCGAGCGCGGACTCCAGCGCGAATGATCCCGGAGCCTCGCCGGGAGCGCGCATGAAGGTCGGCGTCGGCACGTCGAGGCGCACGACGCGGTTGACGCTGCGGTGGGCGTCGGATGCGTACATCGGACGCCCGAACCCGGCGCTCCCCTCCACGAATTCATGGACCGTCGACGTGAGGCTGTGCGCCTGGTGGTCGACGGCGCGCAGCCGCCCGTCCGCGTCCGCGCCGAGCCTGACGCGCTGGGCGGTAGGGCTGCGGTAGCCGGTGAGCGAGAACAGCTGGCGGCGGCTGAGGACGACCCGGACGGGCCGGTCGAGCAGCGTCGCCGCCATCACGGCGGCGATCTGGTGCACGCGTACGCCCTTGGAGCCGAAGGCGCCGCCGATGTGTTCGGAGCGCACCCGGACCGAGGCCCGGTCGAGCGAGAACAGCTTCGCCAGCTCGTCCGCGATCCACATGCTGCTCTGGTTGGAGTCGACGACTTCGAGTCGTCCGCTGTCCCAGCGCGCCATCGCCGCGTGCGGCTCCATCGAGCCGTGGTGCTCTTCGGGCGTGGTGTACTCCTCGTCCACGACATGCGCGGACGCGGCGAGTTCGGCCTCCAGGTCGCCCTTCTCCTTCAGCGTGCCGTCGCCGTCCGGCGTGTACGTGCCGGGGTGCCCGGCGGAGAACGCGACGTCGTGCGGCTCCTCCTCATACCGCACCACCAGCGCCTCGGCGGCCTCCCTGGCCTGCTCGGAGGTCTCGGCGACCACCAGCGCCACCGGCCAGCCGACGAAGGGCACCCGGTCGTGCTGGAAGACCTCGAAGATCGGATCGGGGGTGCCGACGATGCTGACGTAGTCCGTGTCCACGCGCGGCGCGTTCCCGTGGTGCAGGACGGCCAGGACACCGGGCATCTCGCGTACGGGGTCCGACTCGACGGAGAGGATCCGGCCCCGGGCGATGGTGGACAGCACCAGCCAGCCGTGGGCGAGTTCGGCGAAGGGGATCTCTCCCGCGTACCGGGCCGCGCCGGTGACCTTGTCCAGGCCCTCCACGCGGGTGTACGAAGCGCCGACGGTGCCCGACGCCGCGCCGGACGGGGTCGTCTTGGTCCGCGCCGTCATCGGGCGGCCTCCTCGGTGAGCTCGGTCAGCAGGGCGACGACGAGGTTGCGCATCAGCGTCACCTTGTAGCCGTTGTCGGGCAGGGGCTTCGCGGCGGCCAGCTCGGCGTCCGCGGCGGCCGCGAACGCTTCGGCGGTCGCGGGGCCGTAGGTCAGGGCACGCTCGGCCTCCCGTGCGCGCCACGGCCGGGACGCGACCGCGCCGAAGGCAAGGCGCACTTCGTGGACGACGCCGTCCCGGACGTCGAGCGCCGCGGCGATCGAGCCGATCGCGAAGGCGTACGAGGCGCGCTCGCGCACCTTGCGGTAGCGGGAGTGGGCGGCGATCGGGGCGGCCGGCAGCGTGACGCCGGTGATGAGCGCGCCGGACGGCAGCGCGGTCTCCAGGTGCGGGGTGCTGCCCACGGAGAGATAGAAGTCCGCGAGCGGCAGTTCGCCGGTGCCCTGCGCCGTCTCGTACGAGATGACCGCGTCGAAAGCGGTGAGCGCCACCCCCATGTCGGAGGGGTGGACGGCCACGCAGTGCTCGGTGGCGCCGAGGATGGCGTGGTTGTGGTGCTCGCCCTCGATCGCGGGACAGCCGCTGCCGGGGGATCGTTTGTTGCACGGTTTGGACAGGTCTGCGAAGTAGCCGCAGCGGGTGCGCTGGAGCAGGTTTCCGCCGACGGTGGCCATGTTGCGCAGCTGGCCCGACGCGCCGGCCAGGACGGCCTCCGCCAACGCCGGGTAGCGGCGCCGCACTTCGGGGTGGGCCGCGAGGTCGCTGTTGGTGACGGTCGCGCCGATCCGCAGCCCGCCGTCGTCCGTGGCCTCGATGCGGTCGAGGGGCAATTCGCGTACGTCGATGAGCAGTCCGGGCCGTTCCACGCCGGTCTTCATCAGGTCGACGAGGTTCGTGCCGCCGCCCAGGAAGCGCGCGTCGGGGTCGGTGCCGAGCAGCGCGACCGCGCCGGGCACGTCGACCGCCCGCTGATAGCCGAATTCCCTCATGCCACGGCCTCCGCAGCCTCGGTCTCGGCGGCTGCCGCCCGCGCGACCGCCTGGACGATCGACACGTACGCGCCGCAGCGGCACAGGTTGCCGCTCATGCGCTCGCGGATCTCGTCCGCGCTGAGCTCGGGGACGCCCGCTTCGGGCCGTACGTCGGTGGTCGCGGCGCTGGGCCAGCCGGCCGCGTGTTCCTCGATGACCGCGATGGCCGAACAGACCTGTCCCGGCGTGCAGTAGCCGCACTGGTATCCGTCGAGGTCGAGGAACGCCTGCTGCACCGGGTGCAGCCGGTCCCCGTCGGCCACGCCTTCGATGGTGGTGATCTCCCGCCCCTCGGAGGCGACGGCGAGTTGCAGGCAGGAGACGGCACGGCGGCCGTCGATCAGCACCGTGCAGGCGCCGCACTGCCCTTGGTCGCAGCCCTTCTTCGTGCCGGTCAGATCGAGGCGCTCGCGCAGGGCGTCGAGCAGGGTGGTGCGGTGGTCGACGGGCAGCGTGTGCTTTTCGCCGTTGATGTTCAGCGTGATGGCGCTGGACGTCGTTGGGGCCACGATCAGCCTTCTTTCACTTCTGTCAGCTTTTGCCAGCTTTTTTCACGTACGAGCGTGAACGTCATGCGGGGGCTCCCGGAGGGAGGAGTTCGAGAGGGGGTGGCACCGTGCGTCAAGGGGGTCGGCTCGGGGCATCTGTGGCGTGGGCGGCGAGGGAGAGGTCCACGGCCCTGTCGGCCGACCTCCCCACCGGCCGCGCCTGCCGGTATGGTGACCCTAAGCGGACAGCTGTCCGTTAGCTTCAGAATTTAACGGACAGTTGTCCGCTTAGCAAGAGTGGCCCGGGCCGCGATTCTCGGGAGGAGGACGAGTGCATCAGAAGAAGGACGTCTTGCGCTCGGACGCGCAACGGAATCGCGAGCGCATCCTGGAAGTGGCGCTGGCCGAGCTGACGCACTCGGCGGACGCCCCGCTCAGCACGATCGCCAAGAAGGCGGGCGTCGGCCAGGGGACGTTCTACCGCAACTTCCCCAACCGCGAGGCCCTCGTCCTTGAGGTCTACCGCTACGAGGTCCAGCAGGTCGCCGACACCGCCTGCCAGCTCCTCGACACGCGCGCCCCCGACCAGGCCCTGCGGGAGTGGATGGACCGCCTCGCGCAGTACGCCATGGCCAAGGCGGGCCTCGCCGACGCGATGCGCAAGGCCACCAGCACCCTCGGCACGCTGGCCGGGGTGGGCCATGGGCCGGTGACCTCCGCGGTCACCCTTCTCCTGAAGGCGAACGAGGAGGCGGGCACCATCCGCCCCGGCCTCACCCCCGACGACTTCCTGCTCGCCATCGCGGGCCTCTGGCAGATCGACCCGCACGGCGACTGGCAGTCGCGCGCCGGACGGCTCCTTGACCTGGTCATGGACGGACTGCGCGCAGGAGCACCCGGGCACTGAGCCTGCGTACGGTCATCGGGTCCGGGTCCGGGTCCGGGTCAGCGGGCTCGGACGCTCCTGGTCAGCGGCCCCGCGACGCACGCGGCGGCGACCAGGATGACGAAGGCGACCATCAGGGCCGTGGTGGAGCCGTGCACGGAGGCCGCCGTGGGAGTGGCGTCCGTGGTGGACGCCAGGTACGAGGCGGTGGCGCTGGCCGCGATCGTATTGAGCAGGGCGGTGCCGAGCGCGGCTCCCAGTTGCTGGGAGGCGTTGTAGGCCGCCGCGGCGGCTCCGATGTCGTGCGGCGGCACGTCGGCGGTGGCCAGGCTCGCGGTGGGCGGCAGGACGCAGCCGAGGCCGAGGCCGGTCAGGATCAACGCGGGCACCAGGTACAGCGGAAAGACGTCCGTGCTCTGCGACGTCAGGCGAGTCAGCAGGAACATCCCCGCCGCCGCGGCCAGCAGCCCCGGCACGATCAGCACGGCGGGCGCGACACGTCCGTGGAGCCTCCCGGCGACCAGTGTCGCGCCCACCAGAGCGGCCACGGCGTTGATGATCAGCGTCAGGCCCGACTCGACGGGTGAGTAACCGAGGACCGTCTGCGTGTAGTAGCTCATGAACAGGTAGAAGCCGAACATCGCGACGAACAGCAGGGTGATGGAGACGAACGCCCCGGCGCGGGCACGGTGCACGAGCACACGCATCGGAAGCAGCGGGCGCGGCGCCCGTACCTCGACGGCGGCGAACGCGGCGAGCAGCAGGAGGCCGCCCGCGAGCAGGCCGAGGACCTTCGGCGACCCCCAGCCGAGCGGCTCCGCCTCGTTGAAGGCGTACACGATCGCGGCGAAGCCCGTGGCGCTGAGCAGGGCGCCCGCCACGTCGAGCCGCCCCTCGCCCCTGACCGGCCGGTCCCGTGGCACGAACGTCGCGCCGAGCACGGCGAACAGGGCGACGGGGACGTTGACGTAGAGGCACCAGCGCCAGCTCGCGTACTCGGTGAGCAGGCCCCCGGCGACCAGGCCGACCGCCGATCCCGCCGCGCCCACCGCGGCGAACACGCCGAAGGCCCGGCCGCGTTCACCCGGCTCGGTGAAGGTGATCGTCAGCAAGGAGAGACCCGCGGGTGCGAGGAGCGCGGCGAACACCCCTTGCAGGGCTCGCGCCCCGAAGAGCATCTCGGGGTTCACTGCCGCCCCGCCGAGCGCGGACGCGGCGGCGAAGCCGATCAGGCCGACGAGGAACGCACGCCGGTGACCGAGCACGCCGCTGACCCGGCCGCCGATCAGCAGCAGTCCGCCGAAGGCCAGCGCGTAGGCGGTGATCGCCCACTGCCGGCTCGCGTCGGACATGTCCAGTGCGCTCTGCGCGGAGGGGAGAGCGATGTTCACGATGGTGCCGTCGAGGACCACGAGGAGCTGGGCCGCGCTCACCGCGAGGAGCGTCCACCAGCGTGGCCGGGCGGGGGCGCCGCGTCCCCTCGTCTCCTTGGCTTCTGGGGCGTCGGCGCACAGCTCTGCCCCGGTCAGTTCGTCATCTGCTGGATTCATGACTTCAAGTGTTTCGTTGAACTCGCCCCGGAGACTTTCGGCTACTTCGCGTCTGCCCCGCGGGCGTATCACGCTGTGAACCCTCAAGCCCCGGTTCCACCCCGCCGTGACAGAATCGCGGCCTGAACAGCGGCAATGAGGGTGTGAGCGCAGTGAGACGGCGGACCAGGACCGGCACATGGGACCGCTTCGTGGCGTCGGACCCCGGACTTCTGCGGCTGATGGCGGGGCTGCGGACGGTCGGCGCGATCGCGCTCACGCTCATCGTCCTCGCGCTGCTCGGCACCGACGTGACGCACATGGTCGCGGGAGCCATGACCGCGATGGTCTCCACCTTCGCCATCAAGGAGAAGGAGGTGCGCGGCCAGGCGATCACGCTCGCGCTCGGGCTGCCCGTCGCGATCGCGGCGATCTCCCTGGGCGCGCTGCTGCACGACCAGGTCATCGCGGGTGACATCTTCTTCGTCGCGCTGATCTTCGGTGCCGTCTACAGCCGCCGGTTCGGCGACCGGGGTACGGCCCTAGGCCTGATCGGTTTTCAGGTCTACTTCGTCTCGCTGTTCGTGGGTGCGAGCACGTCCGCCCTGCCCAGCCTGTATCTGGCGCTGGCCGTTGCCTTCGTGTGCAGTGCCGTCGTACGGTTCGCCGTCGTGCCGGAGACTCCCGGGCGTGATCTGGGGCGGCTGCGCGTCGCCTTCAGGGCGCGGCTCGCGCAGCTCGTGGCCACGCAGATCGAGCTCCTGGACGCCACCCCGGAGCAGTTGGAGAAGGTCCTCGCCGAGCTGCGGCGCGGCACCTCCCGGCTGCACGAGACCGCCCTGATGATCCAGGGCCGCCTGGAGGAGGGCACCCCCGACGCGGCCACGGCGACGCTGGTCCAACGCCGAGTGGCGGACGCGGAGATCGCCGCCGAACGCCTCGGCGTACTCCTCCTGAACGCGCGCAGCGCCGAACGCGCGGACACCCTCACCCTGCACCTGCCGTACGCGCCCGTGCCGGCGACCGGAACGCGCATCCGCGCCGAGGACGACGCCACCGTCACCCTGCGCAGGGACCTGAAGGCGCTGCACCTGCTGGTCGGCCGCCCGGTCGCCGACGACAAGGGCACGGCACTGGCCCACGTGCGCAACCGGCTGCTCGGCTACCGCGACGAGGACAACCTGCCGCGCGCGTCGATGGCCGTCCAGGACGTCTTCCGCGGCATCGGTGAGGCGGCCCGAGCCGTCCTCGGCCTGCGGATCGCGCTCGACGGGCCCCAGGACGAGTCCGACGACTCCCCCGCGACGACCCGCTCCCGCGAGGAGTTCGACGCCGAGGACATCGCGATCGCCGGTGCCGAGGACATCGCCGAACCCGAGGAGGACGACCGCACCGGGCTGCGGCGCCCCACCACGCGGGCCGCGTTCCAGGTCTCGGTGGGCTCGACCCTGGCCATCATCGGCGGCGAGTTCCTCTCCACCCAGCGCTGGTACTGGGCGGTGCTCACCTGCTGGGTGGTGTTCCTCAACACGGCGTCCACGGGCGAGATCCTGGTCAAGGGGTACCGACGGCTCCTGGGCACGGTGCTCGGGGTGGTCGCCGGGGTGGCGCTGGCGGGTCTGGTCGGCAATCACACGTGGATAGCGTTCGCGCTGGTCCTGCTCTTCATCTTCGCGATGTTCTTCACCGCTCCCCTGTCGTACGCGCTCATGTCCTTCTTCGTCACGGCGATGCTGGGCCTGCTCTACACGCTCCTGAACACCTACAGCCTCTCCGTGCTCTGGCTGCGCATCGAGGAGACGGCGCTCGGAGCCGCCTGCGGCATCATCGCGGCGGTCCTCGTGCTTCCGGTGCACACCGACCGCCGCACCGACGAGCTCCTGAACACGGTCCTGACCCGGCTCGCCGACGTCATCTCCGCGTCGGTGGAGCAGCTCAGTGGCGGTCCGGCGGCCGATCTCCTGGACAAGGCGCGGGACCTGGACACCGCGCTCGACGATCTGCGTGCCTCCATCCAGCCGTTGACCCACCCGATCACCCCGCTGCGGGGCCGCCGCAGGACCGCCCGCTATCTGGTGGCGCTCCTGGAGACCTGCGCCTACCACGCCCGCTCCCTGGCGGCGACGGCCGAGCTCGTGCCGTACAGCAAGAACGTCGCGGCGGATCCGCGTCTGGAGCGGGCCGGTCTGCGCATCGCCCACAACATCGAGGTCATCGCCGCCTACGTGGAGGACGACAAGGCCACGGGCGAGGTCGAGTCGGGTGCGAGCATCGCCTCGATGCTGGAGGCCGAGGGTTCCGGCGCCCCGCGCTCGGGCACCGTCACCTACCGCGTGCTGCGCCATCTGCAACGCCTGGACGAGGGTGTGGTGGGCCTCGCGCGACCTCTCGACGTGCCGGTCGCGGGACGGTCGGGGAAGGCCGCGCGGGTCTGACCACCGCATGCTCAGGAGGCCACCAGCTCGGCCGCGAGCTGAGCCTGCGTCAGTTCGCGGGTCAGTGGCGGCCGGACGATGTCGTCGACATCGCCGGGCGTACGTGCGCGGCGCTCCGGAGCTGAGCCGCCGCGCAGAGGTCCGTCGGCGGCGGTTCAGTCCAGCAGCCGCGAGCGCAGACGCTCGATCAGGGGGTCGTCGACCCCGAGCTGTTTGACCGCGTAGTCGTGCACCGAGCCGTAGGTGGCGGTCAGGTCGGCCAGGAAGAGGCGCATGATCTCTTCGGGCGCTCGTCCGTAGCCGGGCCAGTTCAGGGCCCGGCCCGGGTGGGCCGCTTTCCAGTCCGCGATCAGCCGTGCCGTGGCCAGCTCCGTGAGGGCGAAGTCCGCGGCGATGTCGTCCTCGTCCACGCCGAGCAGCGCGAGGACGAGCGCGGCGAGCAGCCCGGTGCGGGTCCTTGCCCGAGGCGCAGTGGAAGACCTGCGGGGTGCTGCCCGAGGCGATGACCTCCAGGGCCTGGTGGAGTTCCTCCGCGCCGTCGAGGGCGACTTCCGCGTAGCGGTCGGCGAGGTAGCGCCACGGGTCGAGGCCGGGGTCGATCTCCGCCTGGTCGTAAGGCCGGTGCTCCACGCTGAGGTTGACGTAGGCGAGTCCCTCCGCCTCGGGCACCCGCCCCTTGGCCTCGATCTCCCACGGGTAGCGCAGGTCGATCACGGTACGGACGCCCAGCGAGAGGAAGCGGTCCCAGTCGGCTCCCCGCAGCTTGGCGAGCGAGTCGGCGCGGTACAGACGGCCCCAGCGCAGCGTGCGCCCGTCAGCGGTCCGATAGCCGCCCAGATCCCGGAAGTTGTGCAGGTACTCGAAGTCTATGTGTCGTCTCACGTGCGAAACCCTACGGTGTGGAGCCCGTGAAGAACCTGCGCCCACCCCGGCACCGGCAGGGACTCCAGCAGGAACGCAGCCGCCTCCCGCAGGGGAGCGGGGATGCCGGGACTCCTGAACAGATGGGACGCCGTCCGCCCAAGCGTCTGAGTCGTCCGTACGGACCCGATGCGGGCGGCGCGGGGAGCGAGCCCGGCGATGAGACCCTCCGCGTCTCTCCAGGCTCCGGCTCGTGCCAGTGCGGAGAGGAGCTGCGCGGTGAAGAGGTTCCGGTAGGCGGGGCCCGGCGCGGTGGCCACCTCGTACAGAAGGGGAATGGCCTGGTCCCATCGGTGCAGCCGGGCCAGGACCCAGCCCCGGTGGCCGAGCAGCTCGGTCGAGTCGATCCACCAGGCCCAGGGCGGATCGTGGCGCGAGATGCCGTCGAGGAACCGGCTCCGGGCGCGGACCATCAGGTCCATGGGCTCGCGGTGGCCGCCGAGCAGGGCGATCGCGTGCGCCTGGCGGATCATGACGAGGCTGCTGACCCTGGCGGGGAGCGCTCGCGTCCCGTGTACGCGGGCCGCGGCCTCCAGGGCGGCACGCGGCGCTCCCGTATGGGTCTTGAGCATGCTGTCGTTCAACAGGACGAAGCGGGCGGTCCAGCGGTCACCGCAGATCTCTGCCAAGGCCAGCGCCCGTGCGTTCATCCGGTGGGACTCGCGGTAGAGACCCGCGTCGAAAAGGATCCACCCGATGACTTCGCACAGCTCGGCGAGGGCCGCGAGCCCCTCACTGCTCCGCGCACGGAGACTCCCGGGATCGGCGGACAGCTCCGGGACGCGCCGCAGGGCCGCGCGAACGGCAGGCATCGCGGAGACCGCGCCGGTCGTGGCGTCGAGGGCCACGAGACGCTCGGTGGTGCGCAGCGACAACTCTGGGGTGCGGAGGGCCGAGGAGCTCACCCCACCATGATCCGCCATCCGCCGACGCCACCGCCAAGGGGTTATGTCCCCGCTGCAGAGTCAGCGCCGCGGGGTCAGCGATACACCTCGGTGGAGTGCGAACGGCCCACATCGCGGACGACTTCCAGGGCCAGTACGCGGTCGAGGTGGGCGAACGTCTCGAACTTGGCGCCGCTCGGCACGTCGACGGCCGCCTCCAGATCGCCGAGCAGCCGCAGCACCGCCGGGGTGTCGAGGCCGTTCTCCAGGGCGGCGCCGGCTCGTTCCACGAACACGGCGGGCATCGCCTTGGACGGCTCGTCGGCCCAAGCGGCCACGGCCTTGCGCCAGTTGGCCAACTTCTCGCGGGCGGCGTCGACGGCCTGCGCGGAGACGTCGACGGGTTCGTGGTGCGGGTGGCTCAGCAGGAGCAGCCGCAGGGCGAGCGCGTCCCGGTCCCCTTCACCGGCTGCCCCGCCCGTGGTGGTGGCCTCGCCGATGTGGAGCGACAGACCGCCCGCGCCCTCGTATGTACGGCTGGTGAGGTGGACGGTGGGCGGCCCGCCGAGCGCTTCGGCGATCTCGTCGGCGGTGCCGTGGGCGTCGGCCGGACGGATACCGGCAGCGTCGGCCGAGGCTGCCGGTGGGCACGTCCACCCGATGAGGACGGTCCGGCCGCGCAGCTCCACGACGCGGGCCAGCACATCCGCGACGAGGAGCACGCGCAGACCGGTCAGGTCGTCCGGGTCGTCGGCCGACGGCGCATGGGCGCACATGCGCAGCGGTCCGATCCCGGCCAGGTCGTCAACGATGCTCAGCACACCTCAGAGACTAGGCGTACCGCTCTTCGATTGGCACCTGGCGGGAGCGGCCCGGCGCGCGTGTTCTGCCTCAGGCCGGTCCGACCCCGCCCGTGCAGGCCGCGCCGGGCTCAGGAGTCTGCTTCCCCTGGACGTACTTGCCCAGGAACTGCTCGACCCGCGGGTCGGACGCCTTGTCCACGGTGAGCTGGCGGCCCCATGCGGTGAGCGTGAGGGCGGCCTTCTGCTCCTTGACCGGGCTCATCAGCGTGTAGGGCGTCGCGCTGACCTTCTGGCTCAGCGTCTTGATGTCGCCGGTCGCCGCCTTTTCGTTGTACGTGATCCAGACGGCGCCGTGTTCCAGTGAGTGGACGGCGTTCTCCTGGCCCAGCGGCTTGTCGTACACATCTCCCTGGCAGTTGGCCCACGCCTGGCTGTGATCGCCGCCCGCCGCCGGGGTCATCGGGTAGTCGACCTTCTTCGTGACGTGATCGCGCCCGAGCTTCTTCGCGTCCCACGACTTCTCCCCCTGGACGGGGGCCTGCGCGACGGCGTTTTCCTCGTCCTTCTTCTCCGACGCGTCGAGCAGGACGTACGAGCCGAATCCGGCGACCCCGGCCAGTACGGCCACACCCGCGGTGATGGCGATGACACGGTTGCGGCGGTCGCGCGCCTGCTCGGCGCGGCGCAGTTCCTGTATGCGGGCCTTGCGTGCGGCGGAGGTCGCGGCCTTCTTACCTGTCTTGGAGGTGCCCATGTCCGGGAATGTCCTTGTCCCCACCGCGCCCATGGCACGGCGGTGCTGATGGTGCGTGAGGTGATCGGCGGGAGCGCGCGACCGCGACCGTGTCCGAGACCGGACGACGGATGCGGCGACGCGGAGGTCCGGCCTAGGTCCTCTGCACCTGAAGGACGTGGAGGTCCGGGGCGTGCCGGTGAACGGGCGCCCGCGGTACGGGATGTGCGGCGAGCGAGGGCGCGGAAAGGCCCGCCTCGCCCAGCGTCGTCGGCACGGACGGTTCGGGGGCCGGGAGCGCGATCGCCGCTGCGTGGGTGGCCGAAGCGCACTCGTCCCGGGGAGGACAGCTGTGGCCGGTCGAGGGGCCGGACGAACGGCCGGGCGAGGCTCCTTCGGCGGGTGCCGAGCCACCGCCGCCGGCCGTGGGCGTAGGCATGGGCGTGGCCGCGAGGGACATCACGTCGCGGGCGCCCCGCTCGTCATGATGCGTCGAGGAGCCGAAGCACACGCACAGGACGGCCAGCAGGGTGGCCAGGCCGACCCCGAACACGGCGCAGCGCGCGGCCGTCCGCCGCACCCCGTGCACCGTGTCCAGCAGACCTGACGCCATGGCCGCAGATAGTAGCCGCTGCCCGATCAGCGCCGGGGCTCAGGGCGGTGCCGCCCCCACGTGAACCCCGGAGCCCGGTCGCTCGCTCAGACCCCGTGGTGCGCGAGGACCTTGTGCGGATCGGGGGCTCCGGGCAGGACCGCCGGGTCGGCGTGCACCAGCGCCGCGGTCAGCTTCGGCACCGCGTGCAGCAGGGCGTGCTCCGCGCCGACCGCTACCTCGTGCGCCTCCCGCACGGTCAACTCCCCGTCCACCACGACCGCCACCTCGGCGCGCAGCCGGTGCCCGATCCAGCGAAGGCGCAGCTCGCCGACGCCCCGTACGCCGGGGACCGTCAGGAGCGCCTCCTCCGCCGCGTCGACCAGGGCCGGGTCGACGGCGTCCATCACCCGGCGGAAGACCTCGCGCGCCGCGTCCCGCAGGACCAGCAGGATCGCCGCGGTGATGAGCAGGCCCACGATCGGGTCGGCGAGCCGCCAGCCCAGGGCCGCGCCGCCCGCGCTCAACAGGACGGCGAGCGAGGTGAATCCGTCCGTCCGGGCATGCAGACCGTCGGCCACCAGGGCGGCCGAGCCGATCTCGCGGCCGACGCGGATGCGGTAGCGGGCGACCCATTCGTTGCCGATGAAACCGATGACAGCAGCGATGGCCACGACCCAAAGGTGTTCCAGGGCACGGGGGTTGAGCAGCCGGTCCACCGCCGCCCAGGCCGCGAAGGCGGCCGAGGCCGCGATCGTCAGGAGGATGACGATGCCCGCGAGATCCTCGGCGCGGCCGTAGCCGTAGGTGAAACGGCGGGTGGCGGCTCGTCGGCCCAGGACGAAGGCGATGCCGAGGGGGATCGCGGTCAGCGCGTCCGCCGCGTTGTGCACGGTGTCGCCCAGCAGCGCGACCGAGCCGGTGAGCACCACGATCCCCGCCTGGGCCACGGCCGTCACGCCCAGGACGGCCAGCGAGATCCACAGCGCGCGCATGCCGCGCGCGGATGTTTCCAGCGCCGTGTCGACCTTGTCCGCGGCCTCGTGCGAGTGCGGCTTCACCAGGTGCCCGACCTTGTGCCGCCATCGGGCCAGCCGCCCACCGCCACCGGACTCATGGCCGTGATCGTGGCCATGAGCATCGTGGCTGTGGCCGTGTGCCTGGTGGTGCTCGTGCGAAGGGTGCGGGTGTCCGTGCTGCTGACTCACGACTACGGCCTTCCGACGCGGGACGGAGAGTGGACACCACGAGGTGCCCGCACCCATTATGTGCGTATGAGCGCACGCATGCACCTATCACCTGCGCACGATGCGCACCCGCAAGATCCGGGCGCCGAGCACTTCACACACGCGGCCGAGGTCCTCGGCCTCCTCGCCGACCGCACGCGCCTCACCCTGCTGCACACCCTCGGCAAGGGCGAGGCCGATGTCATGACGCTGACCGCCGCGTGCGGCGCGGCCCGCCCGGCGGTCAGCCAGCACCTGGCCAAACTGCGCCTCGCAGGGCTCGTGTCCGTACGCAAGGAAGGGCGACGGATGATCTACGGCCCGCCCGACGGGCACCTGCGCCGGGTGGTCGACGAGGTCCTGAACCTCGCCGACCATCACCTCAGCGGCGCGGACACCCACGACTGAGCGGGCGTCAGGCGTAGGTGCGCCTGCCGCGCCGGTGGGCGATCTCCCCCAGCACGATGTCCACGGCGAGGAAGGCCGCCAGCGGGATGCCGAGCAGCGGCACGAAGTAGCCGAGCACGGCGACCGCGGCCATCAACGGGACCAGGACGTACGCCGGGACGTTCTGCCACGCCCCGCGCGGCAGCGGACGCCCGAAGGAACTGCCGCGCCCGCGCTGCCACCACATGCGGTATCCCCACACGATCATCAGGATCAGACAGAGGGTGAGAGCGACGAGGGCGATCTGATTGGCGAGCCCGAACAGTGTTCCGGTGTGTGCGTCGATGCCCCAGCGGGTCAGCTTGGCGAGCACGGGGAAGTCGGCGAACCTCAGCACCTCGGTGACTTCACCGCTTGCCGGATCGACGGCGACGGAGTCCTGCTTCTCGGGCCAGCTGCGCTGGATCTGCCGGACGACGTACGCGGACGACGCGTCGGCCGGCGGTACGACCTCCACCGGGTTGGAGAGCCCCTCGGCGCGGGCCGCCTTCAGGACGGCGTCGAGCCCCGCCCCGCCACCGCCGACTCCGCCACCCGGGCCTGATCCTCCGTGGCCCGCATGTTCTCCGCCGCCCGCGGCGGCCGCCGTCACCTCCGGCGTCGTCTGCCCGATGGCCTCGCGCAGGTCGCCGACACTCTGTCCCGCATACGTCGACCAGGTGAGCCCCGTCGCCGACAGGAAGATCAGACCTGCGGCGGCCCACACGCCCACCGAGCCGTGCAGCGAGAGCGTGCGGCGACGGCCGGTGGTCCCGCGCAGCTTGCGCTGGGAGCTCCGCCGCGCGAACCACAGCACCAGACCGCCGCCCGCGATCACCCACAGCCAGCTCGCGGCGAGTTCGCTGTAGAGCCGGCCGGTCTCGCCCAGGTGCAGATCGCGGTGCAGCTCGTCGATCCAGGTGCGCAGCGGCAGCGCGCCGGTGGAGCCGTACTGCTCCAGCGCGCCCCGCACTTCGCCGTTGTACGGGTTCACGAACACGGCGAGGGTGTGGTCGGCGTCCACGCCCGGGGCTCCGGACAGCAGCACGCGGGTCGTGGCGCCCTCCTCGGGGGAGGGCCGCACGGCGCTGACCGTGCCCTCGGGGTGCGCCTTGCGGGCGGCGGCCACCTGTTCCGAGATCGGCAGTTCGGTCTTGTTCTCGCCGACGGGCACGCTGAGTTCGTGGGAGTACACGATCTTCTCGGCCTGGTACGAGCAGGCGTACAGGAGTCCCGTGGTGGCGGCCACGAGCAGGAAGGGCGCGATGAGCACTCCGGCGTAGAAGTGCAGTCGCAGTACGAGCGGACGCAGCGACGCCCATCCGGCCCGTCCTGCGGAGGGCGGCGCCCCCTGGGTCTCCTGCCCGTCGTCCGGGGCGAGGAGTGTGGGTTCGGCGGACATGAGCTGCTCTCCTGGATGACTGGATGGCGGTGGTGCGGATCGGCCGGATCGGGCCGGTGCAGGAGTCGGCCGGCGGGACGGAAAAGTTCCCGGTGATCCGCATGAACCGTGTGGTGCGCACCACAGAGGCAGCGACCGGGGGGCGGGAGAGGCACCCGGGCAGTGGACGGAGGGCGGCTCGCCGTCGTGGTTCGCTCCGCGGTGCCCGATCCGGCAAACTGCCCGGATGGACTATGAGTTCTGGAACGACATCCACACCCGCGGCGGCATCTCCGCGGTCAAGAGCGCACTGGAGGAGCTGGCCGAGCGCGGCTCCGCCGAGGACGTGGACGCCGCGATGGATCTGGCCTGCCAGGTCATCGCCGACGACACCGCCCGCCTGCAGGCCCGGGCGGACCAGGCCGAGGCCAGACTGCGGATGCTGACCGACGAGGCGCGGGAGGTGGAGCGGCAGGTCGACGCGCACGCCGCCGCCGAGGGGTCCGCCGACGCATCGGGGCGCGCGGAACGCGACTGACCGCCACCGGGCGCCGGGCGACCGAGCCGCCCGGCGCATGGCGGTTTCCGGGCCCCACCACGAGCCCGGCCGGTGCTGGCGTCCCGAGGTCCGGCGCGGCGAGATCGAGGAACGGTTCGGCAAGAAGGCCCTGGCCCACACCGATCCGCTCATGGCCCCCTACCGCTCCTTCTGCCGCAACCACATGGACTATTACCTGCTTGTGGTGCGCGCCCCCGAGCCCTGACTCACCCCACAACGCGACGAGGCGCGGCCCGCTGACCCCGTGCGGGTCAGCGGGCCGCGCCTCGTCGGCGGAACGCGGCGTCAGCTCACGGTCACGTTGACGACCGGCGAGACGGTGGAGCCATTCGCCACGCGCAGTTCGTTCTTGCCCTTGAGTCCGAGCTTGACGCGCATGCCGTAGCTCCCGGACGAGTTGGTGACCGTACTGGCGGGCAGGGCCTTCCACACGCCGTGCTGCTTCTGCTGCAGCGTGACCTTGCTGCCGGCCTTCAGCCCGGTGGCCTTGCCGGTGACCCGGAACTCCTGCCACGCGCGAACGTGGCTCACGGACGCCTTCGCCGTGAGCGTGGCCGGGACGGCCGGAACGGCTGCGGCGGGCGCAGGCTGCGCCGGCTGGGGCTCCGGACCGGACCCGGCGGCGAGCGCGGCGGTGGCGGGAATCAACAGGACCGATCCGACGAGAGCGGAGACGGCGGTGGTGCGCAGAAGGCTGCGACGGTTGTTTCGCATGGCGGCAGTGATCCCCTTGTATGTCGGTCGGTACGCGAGCCTCGTCGTGCGACGAGCCGTACAACGAGGAACATAAACGTATGCACCCGACATTGCGATCACCCGGAGAGCGCGTAACGGAATCCGATAAAAACGGTCACAGCGTGGCAACTGCCCACACGCTCCCCCACGTTGCCTCCCGCCCTTGCGGCGGCCCGGTCACCGGCGGGTCAGATGGGCGTGGGTCGCCGCGGCGGAACTCACCAATTCGGTCACCCGATAGCCGTCGATCCCGTCGGCCACGTTGTCCAGCAGCCGCTCGCCCCTGCCGACGAGGAGCGGGACGACTACCAGGTGCAGTTCGTCGATCAGCCGCGCGCGCAGATACTGCTGCACGGTGGCCGCACCTCCCCCGATGCGTACGTCACGGCCCCCCGCCGCCTCGAAGGCGCGCGCAAGGACCGTCTCGACGGGTTCGTCGGTGAAGTGGAAGGTGGTCCCGCCGTCCATCGTGAGCGAGGGCCGCACGTCTCGCGCATCAGGCGGGCGGCCCACTCGGCCGTGTCGGTGGCCAACGACCTGAATCTGCCCGTCGTCGACAGTGAGAACCGGGTCGTCGGACTGCTCACCATCGACGATGGTCCCCGGCGGGCTGAGCACCAGCTCGCGCAGTTCCGCGATCCCGGCGAGGCGCTGCCCTTCGTCCACGACGGGCAGGATGTAGACCGTCTCGGCCTGGCCGCCCTTCTCCCGTACGACCTCCAACGCCTGCTGGACGGTCAGGTCCTGACCGAGTGCCACGGCTTCGGGGGCATGTACCGGCCGACGGAACCCTCGGGGTAGTCGAGCAGCGCGGAGGTCATCCGCCGTTCGTTCGTACTCAGTCCGGCGAGCACCCGCTCGGCCACCTCGGCGGGGGCTTCGCGCAGCATCCTCGCCCGGTCGTCGGGGTCCATGCCCTCGACGAGTTCCAGAAAGGTGCGGTCGCGCCGTCCTTCCAGGATCTGCTGCTGGTCGACCAGCTCCAGCTCCTCGAAGACGGTCAGCGCCCGGTCCTTGTCGAGGAGCCGGAAGGCCATGCCCGCGTCACTCGCGTCCATCCGCCCGAGCTCGTCGGCGATCACGTGGGGCGGGTTGGTCTCCAACCACTCCAGAGCGGAATGCAGTTGATGGGACCTGACTATGTCCTGCAACGATTCCTATGGCTCCGGGCGCAGTTCTTCGGGCAGGTTCGTCTGCGGCATGGGGCAGGTCCTCGGCGCAGCGGTGAGACACGACACGGGGCACCCAGGGGCAGAGCGCGCCGACGAAGGCTGCACGGGCCCGGTGAACGCGCCTTGACCGGTGCGGGTCCGGCCGCGGATGAGGCTGATGAGTGACGGGCCACCGCGCAGGCACCACAGTGCGATGACGGGATCGCAGATGGCGTACCCCAGCGACGAGTCGTGGGCGAAGGGGATGATCGGGTTGCCCTTGAAGTGGTGGACCAGGTCCCATCCGGTGTGGAGCAGCCAGCCGATGCCGATGAAGGTCCAGGACTCCAGGCCGCGGTAGGCGCAGTAGGTGACGGTGGCGGTGAAGAGGAACTCCCAGCCCCCGAGTCCGCCGCCGCTGAGGTAGGCCGCTCCCGCACCGGCCACCATGATCGCGTTGAGGCGGCGCCGGTGCGGTTCGCGGATCAGGGACATCACGAGGGCGTAGAGGACGCCGACCAGTATCGGTGAGACATACGGCATGACCTGCATGGAGTTCCTTCGGTGGTGGTGCGCGTCCGGTCGTCGCCGGGATCACCGCCGAAGCTATCCGGGCCTGCGGCCACCTCCCAGTGGCATTAATGACAGGCTCCAACGGAATAGCGCCATACGCCGTGATGCCTCCTCGCGGCGGCCCTCACTGCCCCCCGGTCGCGCTCTTTCGCGCCGCGCCTGCAGCCAGGACGGACTCGATCCCATGACGTCGTTCTCCCATCACCTGCTGGCAGTTGGCCGCCTCCGCAGCCGGTCCGAAGGGTTCCGGGACGCGCCGTGCCGCGACCGCCGCCGCGGTGTCGGCGGCCACGAGGTCGGCGTTGATCGCTACCGCTGACGTCATGCCACTGGCCGCGGACACCACAACTCCGGCCACGAGGTCGGTGACGTTGCCCGCGGCCCATACCCCCGCGACGCCCGTGAACCCGGTCGCGTCCGACTCCACGTAACTCCCCACGCCCATCGGGTGGTCGACGCTCGTCAGGCCGAGTCCCGCGAGCATCGCGCCGCGCGCCTCGAACCGCGGCGCCACGGCGAGCGCCCGCACCGGGACGCGCCTGCCGGAGGCCAGGCGTACGCCGGTGAGCCGGTCGCCCTCGACGTCGAGACCAGCCACCTCACCTTCGACCACCGCGATGCCACGGGCGGCAAGCTGCTCCCACTGCTCATCGGCCGACTCTCCCGCGGCGTGCAGGAACAGGGTCACGTCCGGCGACCACTGACGGAACAACAGCGCCTGGTGCATCGCCATCGGACCGGTCGCCAGGACGCCGATCGGCTCGTCGCGCACCTCCCAGCCATGGCAGTAGGGGCAGTGCAGGACGTCACGGCCCCAGCGCTCGCGTATGCCGGGGACGTCGGGCAGCTCGTCGATGAGCCCCGTCGTCACCAGCAGGCGCCGCGTGCGATGGCTCCGCCCGCCGGCGGTCTCCACGACGAATCGTTCGCCGGCCCGCCGGACACCCGTCACCAGGTCCGACACGATCCGTCCGCCGTACCCGGCGACCTCCTCCCGGCCGATCCGCAGCAGCTCGCCCGGCGCGAGGCCCTCACGAGACAGGAAGCCGTGCACCCCGTCGGCGGGAGCGTTGCGCGGCTCGCCGGAGTCGACGACCAGCACGGAACGCCTGGCCCTGGAGAGAGTCAGCGCCGCCGAGAGACCGGCCGCGCCGCCCCCGACCACCAGTACATCCACATCTGCGTCTATGTCTGCGGCTACTTCTACGTTGTATCGCTCGTTCGTCTCAGTCATGCCGCTACCGTGCACGCGGGACCATCAGAACGGCAAGCAACCTTGCCGTTTCAGCAACTATGGTGACGGTCCTCGTGCCGTGCCCTCGCAGCTTCTAGCGGTACGGCCACTGCGGCAACCATTCGGGGCGCGGCGACGACAACAGTGCGAGCCGCTCATCGGAGACTCCCCGAAGGAGACGTTCCCATGAACATTCCCCGCTCCCGGCGCCTCGCCTCGCTCCTCGGCGCCACCGGCATCGCCGCCGCGGCCGTACTGGCCGTTCCCGGCACGGCCGCCGCCCACGGCGTGGCCGTGGTCCCCGCATCCCGTACCTACCTGTGCTACAAGGACCTGCTCGCCAACTCCTCCACCCAGATGCCGGCCAACCCCGCCTGCGGAGCGGCGGTTCAGGAGGCGGGCACGACGCCGCTGTACAACTGGTTCGCGGTGCTCGACTCCAACGCGGGTGGCCGCGGCGAGGGTTATGTCGAGGACGGCACGCTGTGCAGCGCGGGCGACCGCAGCCCCTACGACTTCTCCCCGTACAACGCCGCCCGCACCGACTGGCCCGTCACCCACCTCACCGGCGGCGCGACCATCGAGATGAACTACAGCAACTGGGCCCACCATCCCGGCACGTTCAAGGTGTACGTCACCAAGGAGGGCTTCGATCCGGCACAGCCGCTGGGATGGTCGGACCTGGAGAACGTAAAGACAGTTCAGGACCCGCCCCAGGAGGGCGGGCCGGGCAGTGAGGGCGGCCATTACTACTGGGACCTGAAACTGCCCGAACGGACCGGCAAGCACATCCTGTTCGTCCAGTGGATCCGCTCCGACAGCCAGGAGAACTTCTTCTCCTGCTCGGACGTGGCCTTCGACGGTGGCAACGGTGAGGTCACCGGACTGTCCAGTGGCGCACAACTCGATGGCCAGGAAGGCAATGAGGGCGACGAGGGCAGTGGGAGCCACCGAGGCCACACCGCGCACGACAGCCACGCGTCGTCGACGGGGGCCCGCCCCTCGGCCGACGCTGTCACCCCGAACACGCAGAACGCCGCCTCCGCATCACCCGCGGACTCCCCCGACCTCGGCCTGGTCGGCGCTCTCGCAGGGGCCGGCGCGGTGATCCTCGCCGGCGGCACCGTCCTGCACCTGCGCCACCGCAGGCCGAACACCGAGCGCTGAGCGGACGTCATCCCGAATTCCCGAGCCCCGCGCCCGGCACGGGGGTCGGGAGTGACGCCTTCTCGCCCAGGTATTCCCGCCGAGGACCTTGGGCGAGAAGCCGCATCATCATGAATTTCAGCCCAACCACGCCTTAAGGAGAATTGTCGCGCCCTGAATGAGGGGTCAAACACCCCTGGCCAGCACGGACTTGAGTCGCTCACGTCAAACATCGGCGCATCCTCGCCTAACGGATCGCATTACAACCAACCTCAAACCCCGGCGGTCACACGTAATTGCAAGGACCACGTATACCTCACGGAGGTTATGTAATGCCCTCTCACCTCATCCGTCGCCGAGTTATCCGTTCCGCGTCAGCGGTGACGCTGGTTCTCGGTACGGGGCTCGCCGCTCCGTTCCTCCTGGCGGGCGCCGCCGGTGCCGCGGCGCCGGAGGCGACTGCCGCGTTCAGCGCGACCGATCACGCCATCGTCTACACGGCCGCCCCCGGCCAGACGAACAAGGTCACCGTCAAGGCGTCGATATCCGACGGCTCCGAGAAGATCACGTACGTGATCGATGACGCCGTTCCGATCGGCGCGGGCGACGGCTGCTCCTACCCCGACAGCGCGGACCGCACCAAGGTCTCCTGCACGGTCGACACCCTTGAGTCCCAGGACCCGTACCCCACCTTGCAGTTGGCCCTCGGTGACGGCGACGACACCCTTGCCTATGACAACGCCACCGACCAGGCGTACTACTTCGCCCGCGCGGACCTGGGGCCCGGCAAGGACACCTCGACCCACACCGGCAGCGTCGACGGCAACTCCGTCCTCGGAGGAGCGGGGGACGACAACCTGACCGTGGGTGAGTCCGGGGCGGCCTTCGGCGGCGACGGCAACGACACCATGCACGCCGCGGCCGGCAGCATCACACAGGGCGGCAACAACAACGACACGATCTACGCGGACGGCGCGGACAGCGCAGTCGACGGCGGCGCGGGCAACGACGTGATCCAGGGCGGCGCGGAGCGTCAGAACCTGTCCGGCGGCGACGGCAACGACACGATCCGCGGCGGGGCCGGCGACGACTTCATCTACGGCGGCAAGGGCGACGACACCCTGTACGGCAACAACGGCAACGACACGATCTACGGAAACAGCGGCGACGACAAGCTGTATGGCGGTGCGGGCCAGGACACCCTCTCCGGCGGTCCCGGCACGAACGTCGTCCACCAGGACTGACATCTCACACCATCCGGGGCACCGCGCGGTCGGCCGGCCGCGCGGTGCCCCGGGTGCGTAAGGCAGTTCAGCGGATTCGGTCATAGACGAGGGACAACGTGCCGTGCTCGCCCGCGGTCTGGGCGGCGAGCTCCCACTTCCCCGCGGGCAGACCGTCGTCGAAGAGGCGCGGCCCGCCGCCGAGGAACAGCGGAAACACCGTCAGCGCCAGCCGGTCGACCATGTCGGCCGCCAGCAGCGCCTTGATGACGCTCGCGCTGGAGAGCACGAGGATGTCGCCGCCTCCGGTCGACTTGAGGTCCGCGACCGCCTCGGCGGTCGGCTTGTCGACGATCGCCGTCCGCTCCCACGGGGCGTCTCCGAGGGTGGAGGAGAGGACCACCTTGTCGGTTTCGACGAGCCACTTCGCGAAGGCCTCGTCGCGCGGGTCAGCACCCTCCATACCGATGACGGTGGGCCAGAAACCGAGGAACCCCTCGGCGTTGACCCGCCCCAGCAGGGCCGTGGTCGCCGGCTCCCAGAGGCTGGTCAGATGGTCACGGGCGACGTCCGTGACGGCGTACGGCATCACCCAGCTCATGTCCACCGGGTTGTCCGGCGCGGCGTAGTGGCCGTCGAGGGAGAGGCTCATGTTCGTGACGACGCGGCGGTCTGCGGTCTGCTCGGTCACTTCGTGCTCCTTGAGTCGATGCCGTCGTTGCGTGTGTGGGTGCCTTCTGTGGTGCGGCTGTCGTGCAAGTCTTCGGCGAGTGCCGCCTCGAGCTTGTCGAGGCTCTGGCCGAAGCCGATCTCGATGCCTGCGACGAAGTCGGCGGAGTCGACCGTGCTGTCGGTGATCCGCCAGTGGACGTCGAGGTCCGTGCCGGTGCCGGTGGGCGTCAGGCCGAGGTCGACGTGGGCCGTGAAGGCGAGGCCACCGTCGGGAAGCAGGGGGGAGAGCCGGTAGGCGAGGTGTTCGCCGGGGCGTGCGTCGTCGACGACTCCCTCCGCGCGCCCGGCGACCGGGTCGGAGCCGTCGGCGTCCTCGGCATCGCGGTACTCGTGGACGATCCGTCCGCCCGGTCGCGCGTCGAAGACGAGCTCGGAGACGCGGAGGTCGTCGGGCGTCCACCAACGGGCCAGCAGGCCGGCCTCGGTCAGGTGCCTCCAGACAAGATCGGGGCTCCCCGCCAGTGACCGGCGGAACCTGAACCTGCGGCCATCGGCCCACCCCGGCTCCCGCGCGGCGAGGCGCTCCGCCCGGAGGCCTGCCCCGTAGCGCTCGTAGGTCGCGCGCGGTCCGCCCTCCTGGTCGGCGGTGTCGGCCAGGAGGTTGAGCGCGGCCGCCAGGTCACGCAGTCCGGCGGACCGGAGTGCGTAGATGCGGCGCTGGCCCGTGCGTTCGGAGGTGACGACGCCGGCGCGTTCGAGGACCTGCAGGTGTTTGGTCGTCTGCGGCTGGCGCGCCTCGGCGAGCTGGGCGAGGACGCCCACGGAACGGGGTCGCTCGGCCAGCAGGCTCACGAGCCGCCAGCGGGCCGGGTCGGCCAGTGCGGAGAGGAGTGCGTCCATGAAGGCGAGTATTCTCCATGACGAATATTCGCGTCAAGGAATACGTGCGGATCCGTGCGGATCCATGCCTCTGGGCGCGCGGCGTCAGGTCCGCGCGCCCAGAGGCTGCTCGATGCCCGTCGTCATGGGGTGGAGATGCTGGTGATGCGGTCGACCGCCTGCCGCGTCAGCTCGCGGCCGTGCGGTGCGCCGTCCAGGGCCCGGTGCAGGGTGAGCCCCTCGATGAGGGCGTCGAGCTGGCGGGCGGTGTCCGGGTCGAAGTGCCGTTCCAGCAGGTCCCGGCTGCGGCCCATCCATGCCTGGGTCAGCTCCCGGTACTCCGGACGCCGAGCGGCGAGGGTGTAGAGCTCCTGGGTGAGGATCAGGTCGCGCCGGGGGCCTTCGGAGAGCGTGTGGATGAGGTCGGTGACTGCCTCGCGCACCTGTTGCGGACCGTCGGCGTGGTCCAGCTGCCGCTCGAAGACGCCGACGATGTGGTCGGCGAACCGGGTGAACGCTTCGCGGAGCAGGTCGTCGATGCCGGAGAAGTGGTACGTCATCGAGCCGAGCGGCACGGCGGCGCGGGTGGCGATCTTGCGGTGGGAGACACCGGCGACGCCTTCGTCGGCGATGTGGTCGAGGGTGGCGGCGAGGATGCGCTCGCGCCGCTGGGGGTCCGTGTGTCCGGTGGCCATGGCGACGGACCTCTAGAGGCCGCGGACGGGCCGGGCGGGATTCCCGACGGCGACCACATCGGCGGGTACGTCCTTCGTGACCACCGCACCGGCACCGATGACGCTGTTGTCGCCGATCGTCACGCCGGGGCAGACGATGACACCGCCGCCGAGCCAGACGTTGTCACCGATGGTGATGGGGAGCGCCGCCTCCAGCTTGTCGCGCCGGGGCTGCGGCTCCACGGGGTGGGTGGGGGTGAGGAGTTGGACGTTGGGGCCGATCTGGCAGTCCTCGCCGATGGTGATCCGGGCGACGTCCAGCGCGGTGAGGTGGTAGTTCACGAAGGTGCGGGCCCCGATGGTGATGTTGCTGCCGAAGTCGACGTACAGCGGCGGTCGCACCTCGACGTCTTCGCCCACCGAGCCGAGCAGTTCGGCGAGGACCGACCGCGACTCACCGGAGTCCTTGAGGAAGACCTCCTGATAGCGCGCGGCGAGCCGCATGGCGAGCCGCTGCCTGCGGGCGATCTCCGGGTCGTCGGCGATGTAGAGGTCACCCGCGAGCATGCGTTCCAGGTTGGTGCGCGGGTCGTCAGCGAAGTAGTCCGTCGGCATGCGTACGATCGTACACCCCAGAGAGTACGATCGTACGCTCCTGCCGTCCGGGGCAGCCATAGTCCGTTCCCGGCGGGGTACTCGGAGGCGGTAGCGGTACCCGTCGATTCATTCCGAGGAGGTACGTTCCATGCGCGCCTTCAAGCGCTGGCTCGATCGCAGTCTGACCGCACAAGCGGTCCTGATCTTCGCGCTGGGCACGGGTGTCACCGCGCTGTTCCGCCCGGACGAGCACCCGGTGGTGTGGGTGATCCAGGGCGCTCTCTACGCCTCCATCGTCGTGATCGTCGTGGCCCTGCAGCGCCGCAAGGCCAGCCGGGCCGCCGGTACCGACACGCGTGGGGTGACGGAGCTCCATCGCAAGATCCGGCATCGCGAAGTGCCGAAGGAGCCGGAGGAGCGGGCGTCCATGAGGCGACTCGTCGCCGATCAGTTGGGGCAGATCGAACGGGGGCGGCGGGTGCTGCCCTACTGGTTGGGCACGATGTGCCTGGTCGCCGTCGCCGCGCTCGTCTTCGGGGTGGCCAACGGCTCGTGGACCGTTCCGCTGGTCTTCGCGGTCGGCGTGATCGCGTTCTGCTGCTGGATTCTCTGGATGCGCCGCCGCTCCATCGACCGCTTCCGCCATATGCGTTCCTCGTTGCAGAGCTAGGGAACGCGGAGCCGGCTCGAACGGGCGCCTGTGCGCAGTTTGTGTGCGGTCCGTGTGCGGGGCGATGGCAGTCCGGGGGCGGGGCACGGCGGCCAGGATCCCTGGGATAGCGTCCCTCTCCTTTGGGCAAGCGAGAGGAACGTCGTGCAGGTGCAGGTGCGTGGGTGGGGTGCCCGCCGGTGGGTCACATTCGGACTGATCGCGTTCGGGACGCTGTTCACGGTCATCGGGTTGATCCTGGCGGGGGTGTCGATCTCGTTCCTGACGGATGCGGAGCGCGCCAAGGGGACGGTGGTGTCGCTGGAGTGGCGCATCGACCACAGCGGTTCGTCCAGCAAGTCGCGGGGCAGCGACGGGCCGGTGGCATACCCGGTGGTCGAGTTCACGTCGGCGGACGGGAAGCCGAGGTCGTTCGAAGGATCGATGGGTTCCAATCCACCGGCGTACGACCAGGGTGAGCAGGTCGACGTGCTGTACCGCGCCGACTCCCCCGGGGACGCGCGGATCGACGGGTTCGTCTCGCTCTGGCTGCTGCCGCTGATCTTCGGCGGGATCGGCCTCGTGATCGTGGGGGTCGGGACGGCCATTGCCGTGGCGGGGCGAAGGCGCAGGCGTATCTAGGCGCGGCCGAGACGAAGCGGGTGGGCGGGAGAGGGTGGCCGGGAGAGGGACAATTCCCTGATGACCCACCCCGCCTCCGGCTCCCCCGGCGACAGCAGCTACCTCCTCGACAACGCGCGGTCCGAGGCAGGCATCCGTTTCGACGCGCTCAGCGAGCTCTTCGACCCCACCACCTTCCGCCACGTCGAGGCTCTTGGGATTGCATCGGGGTGGCAGTGCTGGGAGGTCGGGGCCGGCGGCCCTTCGGTGGTGACATGGCTGGCCGACCGGGTCGGGCCGACCGGCCGGGTCCTCGCGACCGACATCGACACCTCCTGGGCTTCCCGGGCGGCGGGAGGTGTCGTCGAGGTGCTGCGGCACGACGTGGGCCGGGACGAACCGCCGGTGAGCGGCTTCGACTTCGTCCACGCCCGGTTGGTGCTGGTGCATGTGGCCGACAGGGAGCGGGCGCTGCGCGCGATGGCCGGCGCGCTCCGGCCGGGCGGCTGGCTGCTCGTCGAGGACGCCGACCCGGCATCGCAGCCGCTGATCTGCCTGGACGAGTACGGGCCCGAGCAGGCGCTGGCCAACAGGCTGCGGGCAGGCTTCCGTTCGCTCCTGTCGGCTCGCGGCGCCGACCTGGCGTACGGACGCAAACTGCCCCGGCTGCTGCGGGAGGCGGGACTGACGGATGTCACGGCGGACGCCTATTTCCCGGTCACGTCCGCGGCCTGCGACGTCCTGGAGGCGGCGACGGTCCGTCAGGTGCGCGACAGGCTGGTCGCGGCGGGGCTCGCGACCGACGAGGAGATCGACCGGCATCTCGCGAACGTCACTTCGGGCCGCCTCGATCTCACCACCTCACCGATGATCTCCGCCTGGGGGCGGCGTCCCTGAGGGGAACCTCGTCCGTCAGGGTTCCACGCCCCAGCGCCGTGCGATCACCTTGAGGCGTTCGAGTTCGCGTCGCGCGGCGGCGGGCTGGGCGAGGTCGAGGGCCATCGCGGCGCGGGCGGTGATGTAGAGGATGTCCTGGCGCGTGGCCGCGTCGAGACCGGGGGCGGCCTGAAGGCGCCTTCCCGTGACGCTCAGGGGGATCTCGACGGAGTCAAGATGGTCCTGCAGGCTCAGGGGGAGCACCTGCTTCAGCGTGTCCTTGGCGTAGTCGCGCGTCTGCCGGTCCGCCTCGCAGGGGCGAGGCGGCGAAGGAGCCCAGGGAAGGTGGGCTTTCCTGGCGTCGTCGTACATGTCCGCGACCAAGGTGCGTGCGATGGCGGCATCACCGTCGGCTGCTGCCTCGCGGGCCGACTCCAACAGGGCACGAAGGTGGTCCCGGGCCCGGGGGTCCTCCCCTGTCCGCGCGTCCAGATAGCCGGACCACACGTCGAACGCCTTGCTCAGCTCGGCATCCAGCATGACCTCGTACGCGTCCGGCACTGGGCCGCCTCTCTGTTCGGGCCGTCCCGGCGTGGACGGCAGCGGTACACGATAGGACGGACGGCGGAGGCGTGGCCTGCGATTTATCCGAGGTCGGCCGGCAGCCTCCCCGAGGCCAGGAAGAAGGTCACCGCGTACGGCGGTCCTGCCTCGTCCACTTCGCGCCCTGCCCGGAGCTGGGGTGCCGTGCGATGGAAGGAGATCTGGAGTCGGCGCGAGGAATCTCCCCGCCGCCCGGGCCGGGACAAATTCGTGTGCGCCCAAGATCTGCGCCCGTTATCGTCGGACGCATGAACGTCACCGGCCCACACACCACCGCGACCGCGCGAGCGCCCAGCTCGCCGGTTGCCGCCGTCTGACGTACTTCTCTCTCTCCCACCGGCGACCGGACACGGTCCGCCGGTGGTTCTTCTGTGGCTCTCCCGCCCGGCTCCGGTGTGCGGACCCGTCGTCCGGCGCCTCCCCGCCGCGCATGCGAAGGAGCCACCCGTGAACACCGTGAAGATGACCACCGAGGACGTCGTCCACACCTTCGTCGAGTACTTCGAGGAACGCGGCCACCGCCGCGTCACCGGCTCGACGCTGCTGCCCCCGCCCGGCGACCCCGTGCTGTTCACCAGCTCGGGCATGCACCCGCTCACCCCTTATCTGGAGGGGCAGCCGCATCCGCTGGGCCGGCGGCTCGTCAACGTACAGCGGTGTCTGCGCACCACCGACCTGGAGGAGGTAGGCGATCCCACCCACCTCACCGTCTTCGAGATGCTCGGCACGTGGTCGCTCGGCGACTACGAGGGGCAGCAGAGCCTCGACTGGGGATACGACCTGCTCACCGAGGGGTTCGGCATCGACCCGGGGATGCTGCACGCCACCGTCTTCGGCGGTGACGGCCAGGTCGGGCCCGACACCGCTTCCCTGGAGTCGTGGCAGGAGCGCGGGGTACCGGTGGAGTTCACCGCCGAGGACAACTGGTGGTCCAACGGTCCCACCGGGCCGTGCGGCCCCGACTCGGAGATCTTTCTTTGGACCGGCGACACCCCGCCCGAGTCCACGCCGACGGGCGACGACCGCTGGGTGGAGATCTGGAACCACGTGATGATGCGCCACCGCAGGCTCGACGACGGGTCGCTCGTGACGCTCCCCCAGCGCAACATCGACACCGGGCTCGGTCTGGAGCGGCTTGCCGCCCTGCTCCAGGGGCAGAAATCGGTGTACGGGTGCGACCTCTTCGAACCCTGGCGTCGCCTCGTGCCGGACCTGTGGCAGGTGGACGAGCCGTCACTGCGGCTGGTGAGCGACCACCTCCGCTCGGCCATGGTGGTGATCGGCGACGGGGTACGCCCCTCCAACACCGGCCGCGGTTATGTACTGCGCCGACTCGTGCGACGGGTGCTCACCGTGCTGTGGCGGGACGACCCTTCGCGCCACCTCGGCGACATCCCGGGGGAGTTGGTTCAGCACACTCTGGATCACTTCCGTCAGGACGTGGACCCGCAGGACGTGCGCCGCGTTCTGCTCGACGAGGAGCGGCGGTTCCGGGGGCTCCTGGAGCGGGGGCGGCAGGTGCTCGCCCGGCCCCGGTTCCATGGCCCGCTCGACGAGGAGGATTTCCACTACCTCCATGACACGCACGGTCTACCGCGCGATCTGGTCCTGGCCTTGCGGCAAGGGTGACGCGTAGGGCAACCCGTGTGCGGCTGCCCTACGCGTGCGCGTCGCGGCGCTGGTCGGCGACCGTCCGCAGTACGTCGACCAACGCCGCCACCGCCGGGCGGCGTTCGGCGGCGGCGCGGCACACCACGACGACGTGCCGCTCGATCCGCTCGCGCAACCGCACCACGTCGAAGCGCGAGGCGCGCAGGCCCAGCATCAGCTCGGTCACCGTGCTCACGCCGATGCCCGCCTCGACCAGCGCCAGCGTGGCCGCGGTGTCGGTGACTTCGTGCCGCACGTCCGGTTCGAGTCCCGCGCGGCGGCACGCGGTGCGTACGGCGCGGCCGTAGTAGCTGTCGGCCGAGGGAAGGATCCACGCCAGGTCCCGGGTGTCGGCCAGGGCGGCGCGGTCGCGGCCCTCCAGCCAGCCGGTGGGCACCGCGAGGGCGAAGCGTTCGCGGTAGAGCCGGGTCACGCGCAGGGCGGCGTCGCGCGGGATGGGCACGTCCGGGTAGTCGAGGCCGAGCGCCAGGTCGACGCCTCCCGAGGCGACGGCGTCGTACACCTCGTCCACGTCCATGTCGCGGCTATGTACGGCAAGCTCGGGGTGGGCCTCGTGCATCTGCCGCAGGGCCGGCGGCAGGATCTCGGCGGCAGCCGTGGCGAACAGGCCGACCAGCAGGGTGCCGGAGACCGTGCCGCGCCCACGCTCCAGCTCCTCGACGGCTTCGGCCTCCGCCGCCAGGATCCGCTCGGCGTGCCGGGCCAGCGTGGCCCCGGCTTCGGTCAGCTCCACCCGGCGGCCCGCCCGGCGCAGCAGCGGGGTGCCCGCTGCCTTCTCCAGTGCGGCGATCTGCTGGGAGACGCCACCGGGGGTGTAGCCGAGGGCCTGCGCGACGGCGGTGATGGTGCCGCGCCGGGTCAGCTCGACCAGGGAGCGCAGTTGGGAACTCGTCCAGTCCATGAAGTGACCGTATAGAGAGCGTCAAAGATCAGGAGCAGAAACTGTTCATGGACGTCAACGGTCGGGGTGCGTCACGATGGCGGGCAGCCAGCTGATCAGCGCCCGCAAGTTACTGAGCTTCCCGAGCAAGTCACTGACGGCCATGCCCTGCCCGTGAACTGACGCCTCTTCAGGCCTGTCGGTCCGGATTGCGGCCTCTGGAAAGGATCGGCCCCTTGTGTCCTCCTCACCGCAACCGGTCTCCTCACCGCACCCGTCCGGTGCCTCCGTCGGCACTCTCCCTTCGGCCGCCGATGTCGTGATCGTCGGCGGGGGCGTGATGGGCGCCTCGATCGCCTTCCACCTCGCCGAGGCGGGGGTGCGTGACATCGTCGTCGTCGAACGCGGCGAGCTCGCCTGCGGCAGCTCCGGCAAACCGATCGGCGGCGTGCGCGCCCACTTCTCCGATCCGCTCAACATCGAGCTCGGCCGCCGGAGCCTGCGCGCCTTCCAGGACTTCCCGCGACGGCCCGGCGCCGACATCCGCCTGGACACGGTGGGCTATCTCTTCCTGCTCACCGACGAGCGGCAGGCCGCGGAGTTCACCGAGAGCGTGCGGCTCCAGAACAGTCTGGGCGTGCCGAGCCGCATGATCGACGCCGAAGAGGCGCGGCGGCTATGCCCGTATCTGAGCACCGACGGCCTCGTGGCCGCCGTCCACTCCCCCACCGACGGACACGCCCGCCCCGGCCTCGTCGTGCACGGCTACGCCGACGCGGCGGCCGGGGCCGGTGTCCGCTTCGCCACGCACACCCGCGTCACCGGGATGGACACCACCGGTGAACGCGTCAGCGCCGTGCACACCGACCGCGGCACCGTCGCCTGCTCCACCGTGATCTGCGCGGCGGGCGCCTGGTCCGGGCAGATCGGCGCCATGGTCGGCGTCGATCTGCCCGTCCGACCCGTTCGCCGCCAACTCGCCTTCACCGAACCGCTTTCGCCAACGGCTCCGCGCATCCCCTTCACCATCGACTTCACGTCGTCGGCGTACTTCCACAACAGCGACGACGGGCTGCTCCTCGGCCTCGCGGACCCCCGGCAGACCGACGGCTTCGACACCACCTGGACCCCGGAATGGCTCGACCTGTTCCAGGACGTCGTACGCCATCGCGCCCCCGCCGTCGCCGCCATGCCGATCACCGGCGGATGGGCGGGCCTGTACGAGGTCACGCCCGACCACAACGCCCTCATCGGACGCGACGGCACACTGTCCAACTTCCTTTACGCCACCGGGTTTTCGGGCCACGGCTTCCTCCAGGCCCCGGCGGTCGGCGAGATCGTGCGCGATCTCCTCCTGGAACGTGAGCCGTCCGTCGACATCACACCGATGGGCGCCGACCGTTTCCGGGCCGGGGCCACGACCCGGCCCGAGGCCCACGTCGTATGACTCCGAAAGGCAGACCTCTCGTGATCAGCCAGTGGCGGCTGAGGGCCGCCTTCGCCGCGCGGCTCTCGGAGATGTACGGGCGGGAAGTCCCGGCCTACAACACCCTCGTGGACGTGTCTCGGGAGGTGAACGAGGACACCTTGCGCGCACAGGGCGCCGACGCCGAACGGCTCGGCTCCATCGGCCGGGTCACCGCCGAGCGGCACGGCGCCATCCGTGTGGGCACTCCCACCGAACTGCGCCACGTCGCCCGGATCTTCGGTGCACTCGGCATGCGTCCGGTCGGCTTCTACGACCTGCGGGAGGCAGCCGCGAGCGCGGTGCCCGTCGTGTCGACGGCTTTCCGCCCGGTGGACGCCGACGAGTTGGCGCGCAACCCCTTCCGCGTCTTCACCTCACTGCTCACGCCCGCGGACCCACGCTTCTTCGACGCCGATCTGCGCTCCCGTCTTGAGACGTTCCTGGCCGGGCGCGAGCTGTTCCTGCCGGAGCTGCTCGCGCTGGCCGAGAGGGCCGAGGCAGAGCGCGGGTTGTCTGATGACCAAGCCGAGCGTTTCCTGCATCTCGCCGTCCAGGCCTTCGAGTTGTCCCCCGAGCCGATCGACCGGGCCTGGTACCAGGAACTGGAGACGGTCTCGGCGGTCGCCGCGGACATCGGGGGCGTCCGCTCCACCCACATCAACCACCTCACGCCGCGCGTCCTGGACATCGACGAGCTGTACCGGCGGATGACCGACCGCGGCATCGAGATGATCGACACCATCCAGGGCCCGCCCGGCTGGAGGGGCCCCGACCTGCTCCTTCGCCAGACGTCCTTCCGTGCCCTCGCCGAACCGCGCGCCCTGCGCCTGGCAGACGGCAGCGTGACGCGCGGTGCTCTGCGGGTCCGGTTCGGCGAGGTCGAGGCCCGCGGGATCGCCCTCACCCCGGCGGGCCGCGCGCTCTACGACCGCCTGCTCACCCTGGTCGACGACGAGGCCGCCCGGCGCCCCGCGGCCGACCGCACCGAAGTGGCCCGCGGCCTGTGGGACGCGCATGTCCCCGCCACCGAGCGTGAGCTAGCCGCACAGGAGCTGGCCTACTTCACCTACCGTGCCGCACCCGACCGCCCACGCAACGGCACCCAACCTCCTTCCACCATCGGCGGGTTGGAGGCCCGGGGGTGGGTGGTGGCCGAACCCGTCGTCTACGAGGACTTCCTGCCGCGTTCCGCCGCAGGCATCTTCCAGTCCAACCTCAGCGGCGAGGGCTCCCGGGACACCGGGCAGGAGGGCGCCGCGTACGACAGCGACTGGCTCTCCGGTGCCATCGACCGCGAGGTCCTCGACCCGTTCGCCCTGTACGCACACCAGCAGAACCTCTCGATCACCCGGGTCGGCCGCGAGCTGGGCCTCGACATCGCCGCCCCGCAGCACTGACCCTCCCCGCCCGCACACCTCACCCAGGGAGCGCCATGAACGGCACCACCGCTCTGCCCACCACCGACGACCTGCGCACCCGTGCCCGCGCGAGTTTGCGGCGCATCGGCGTGCCCCTCCCGGAGGGCGCCGACTTCCAGGCGCGTACGCCCATCACGGGCGAGGACCTCTTCGGTCTGACCGCGTCGACCGCAGCCGACGCCGAATACGCCGTCGCCGCTGCCCGCGAGGCGTTCCTGGCCTGGCGCACCACACCGGCCCCGCGCCGGGGTGAACTCGTCCGCCGTCTGGGCGAGTTGCTGCGCGACCACAAGAGCGACCTGGCCGACCTGATCACCATCGAGGCCGGCAAGATCCGCTCCGAGGCGCTGGGCGAGGTCCAGGAGATGATCGACATCTGTGACTTCGCGGTCGGCCTCTCGCGTCAGCTCTACGGCCGCACCATCGCCTCCGAACGCCCCGGGCACCGTCTCGCCGAGACCTGGCATCCACTGGGCGTGGTCGGAGTGATCTCCGCGTTCAACTTCCCGGCCGCGGTCTGGTCGTGGAACACCGCGGTGGCGCTGGCCTGCGGGGACACCGTGGTCTGGAAGCCGTCCGAGCTCACCCCGCTGATCTCGCTGGCCTGCGACCGGCTGCTGGCCCGGGCCGCGGAGGAGGCCGGAGCCCCCCGCGACGTTCACCGTCTGCTGCTCGGCGACCGCACGGTGGGCGAGCGGCTTGTCGACGACCCGGGCGTCGCGCTCGTCAGCGCCACCGGATCCACCCGCATGGGCCGCGAGGTCGGCCCCCGGGTGGCGGCCCGGTTCGGGCGCAGCCTGCTCGAACTCGGCGGCAACAACGCCGCGGTCGTGGCACCGTCGGCCGACCTCGACCTCGCGGTGCAGGGCATCGTCTTCGCCGCGGCGGGCACGGCGGGCCAGCGGTGCACCACGCTGCGCCGCCTCATCGTCCACCGCGACATCGCCGACACTCTGGTCGCGCGCCTGACTGCCGCGTACACCAAGCTCCCCATCGGCGACCCGTTCGACGAGAACACGCTCGTCGGCCCGCTCATCACCCCTGCCGCCCTCGACGGCATGCAGGACGCGCTCAGCCGCGTGCAGGCGCAGGGCGGCAAGATCCTCGCCGGGGGCAACAGGCGCCTTGCGGACGCGGCGCCGCGGGCCGCTTACGCGGAGCCGGTCGTGGTCCGTGTCGACGAACAGACCGACGTCGTACGCCAGGAGACCTTCGCCCCCATCCTGTACGTGCTCACGTACGACACCCTGGAGGAGGCCATCGCGCTGCACAACGGCGTCCCGCAGGGACTGTCCTCCAGCATCTTCACCCGCGACCAGCAGGAGGCCGAGCTCTTCCTGTCCTCCGAGGGCTCCGACTGCGGCATCGCCAACGTGAACATCGGGACGTCCGGCGCCGAGATCGGGGGCGCGTTCGGCGGCGAGAAGGAGACGGGCGGCGGTCGCGAGTCCGGCTCGGACGCGTGGCGCGCATACATGCGCCCGGCCACCAACACCATCAACTACTCGGGCCGCCTCGCCCTCGCCCAGAACGTCAGCTTCCTCTAGCCGAAAGACGAACGGGAAGCGGCGCGTGGCCGGGCAGTGCGGCGCCCCTTGGCATGGGGACCGCCAAGGGGCGCTGAACGCTGCCCAGGGCCATGCAGACCCTCAGAGGTCGCGCCGGAACAGTTCCACGATCACCGCCCAAAGGGCACGGCCCACCAGGGCCGCCGTGATGCGTGTCGCCAGATCCCGCCCCACCTCTGTCCCTTTGGACGACGTGCGCTCTGTCATGTCTCCTCCTCTCGGTTACGGGCGCCCGTGCGACCGCCGAATGACGGCCCGCCCGGGCGTCCTCCCCCAACGCGAGAAAGAGACGGCTTCAACATACCGATGTGCAGAGGGAGTTCGAAAGGATGCGGTGAGCCGTGGCGACGAACCGGCCTCGCGCGCGACGGGCTTCAGCCGCTCAAGCGACCCAATCCTCGACGCTGCGATGCCGGTCAAGGCCCACGGCCGTGAACTCGTCCTGCCCGGCGCCCGCCACCGCGCCCAGTCGCCGCAAGGCCTGGGAGATCGGGCTGCCCTCGGGCAGGGTGGGCCGGCCCTCCGGCTCGTGGAGCGGGCCCAGCGCGATGACGTCGCCGGCCCAGACGACGGCCGTCTGCTCGCCGGCGCCGCCGAAGTACTCGGCCTCTACGTAGGCCAACGGACCGGCAGTCGACCAGTCGGCGAGGGATTTCGCGAACCCTGCCGGCAGTCGCCAGAAGTCCAGGGCGCGATCGTCGCCGCCGTCCGCGACGGAGTCGAAGAGTTCGTCCGTCATCGGCATCAGTGACAGCCCCTGCCCGATCGGGACGAGCCGGGCGGCGGGCAGCTTCCGTGCCCCGGCCCGCAGCACCTCCTCGCCACCGAGCACTGCCCGCAGGTCGTACCCCATCCCAACATCCCCTCCACCGACGGTCGAAGCCCTCATGGTGACGCATGGGGCAGCGACAGCGAGTTTCGTCAGAGACGAGCGCCAAGGATCAGGGGTCGAGCGTGATGCGGGCGGCGACGGGCAGGTGGTCGCTGCCGGTGGCGGGCAGCGTGCGGACGTGGGTGACGGTCCCCGAGCGGGTCATCACGTGGTCGATCCTGGAGACGGGGAAGGCGGCCGGCCAGCTGAAGGCGAAGTGGTCCCGTCCCACCGAGTCCACCCGTGTGGTCACCGGGTCGAGGCCGCGGTCGTCCACCGTGCCGTTGAAGTCGCCGAGGAGAATCACCTTCTCCAGCTTCTCGGCGGCCAGGACAGCGCCCAGCAGGCCCGCGCTCTCGTCCCGGCGTCCGGAACTGAAGCCGTGCGATCGGACGCGCACCGAGGGCAGATGGGCCACGTACACCGCGACATCGCCCCATGGCGTACGGGCCGTCGCCCGCACCCCGCGGTTCCAGCCGTCCCCGACCCCCTCCGGCCTGATGTCCACCGCCCCGACCTCCGTCAGCGGATGCTTCGACCAGAGCCCGACCGTGCCTCGCACGACCCGGTGGGGATACTCCGGCGCCAGTTCCCTCTCGTACACCGGCAGCGCGGTCGGCGTCAGCTCCTCCAGGGCGATGAGGTCGGGCCCGGAGTCCCTCAGGGTGCGGGCGGTGCCCGCAGGGTCGGCGTTCACGTCGCTGACGTTGTGCTGGACGGCCGTGACGTCGTGAGCGCCGCCGTCCCCGGCGGCCACCCGCCCGCCGAAGAGGCTCCCCCAGACGGCGACGGGCAGCAGCAGGGCCACCAGTGCGGTGGCCGACCGGCGCAGCAGGGCCAGGACGAGCAGCAGGGGAACGGCCAGGCCGAGCCAGGGCAGAAACGTCTCAAGGAGGCTGCCGAAGCGGCCGACGGTGTTGGGCACGGCGGAGTGGAACGCCAGCAGGCAGGCGGTCAGGACGGCGAGCGCCGCGAGGATCCGACCGCGTGCCCAGGGCGACCGGCCTGTCGTCTCCCGTCCCCACCGCAGCCAGGCACGGCGCCCGAGCCACCGCCGCAGGCGTGCCATCCGCGTCCCCGGCACCGTGCCGCTGTCCGCCCGCTCCACTTCGCGCCCCCGTCTTCCGCGTCTCGCCCGCCCTCCCCCGGACGTGAGCGCGGCATGGCTGGTAGTGGCGGGTAGGACGCCGCCATCGGGTGATCAGGTTCCGGCGGCCGGATGCGGCTCACGCGGGCAGCGGGAAGGCTGGGGGCGCGTGCCCGCATCCGTGCGTCCGCTCTTCGCCGAAGGGACCTGCCGTGGCCGACCTCTACGCCCTCGTCACAGAGCACCTCGACAAGGCCCGCACCGCCGCGCACGGGCGCAGCGCCGAGCTGCTCCTGCACGACGGTCCGCTGCGGCAGAGCCTCATCGTGCTCACCACCGGAACCGAGCTGAGTGAGCACGACACTCCTACGGCCGCGACCCTGTTCGTCCTGCGCGGCCGGGTCGGACTCACCATGGGGAGCGACACGCTCGAACTGGGTGAGGGCGAGTTCGCGCCCGTCCCGCACGAGCGCCACGGACTGACCGCGCTGGACGACTCGGCCGTCGTGCTGACGGCCGTCACCGAGGTCTGAACCGTCGGGGTGTGCGCAGGCGGCGCTGCCGCGTCGGCGTCTGTGTCACGCCTACGTCTACGTCTACGTCTGCGTCTGCGTCGCGATGGCTTTGAGCCAGTCCTCGACGGTGACGACTTCCGCCCACTGCGGGAGCAGCTTCCCGATCAGGAACTCGTGCACCTCGGGGTCCAGGTCCAGGCAGGCGTCCGACAGGACGGTGAGACCGAGGTCCGTGTCGTTCGCGTGGCACGCGGTGTGCAGCACCACGCCGCTGGTGGCGATGCCGGTGAGAACGAGATTGTTGATGTCGCGCGCCCTGAGCACCAGGTCCAGGTCACTGCCCGAGAACGCGCTCCCGCGCCGCTTGGTGATGACGGTGTCGCCCGGCCGGGGCGCGATGTCCGGGTGGATGTCGGTGCCGGGCTCGCCCTCGACGTGCAGGCCCGCCCGCACGACGGCGGTGAGCGCCTTGTTGCGGGTGCTGACGTCCGGATAGCCCGGCCGTAACGCGATGGCCGCGTAGATCACGGGGATACCGGCCGCGCGGGCACCGTCGATCGCCCGGCGCAGGCGGGGCAGGTACCCCGAGCCGTCGTCGGCGAGATCCACGATCTCGCGCTGGACATCCATCACGAGGAGGGCACTGTCACTGTTCGCCATGCGTGTGGTCCCTTCTTCACTCGGCATCTCCTGGCATCCCTTCCCCCGGGGAACCGCTACGGCCGCACCGCCACCGCGTCCACCTCGAACAGCATCCCCGGCAGCGCGAGAGAGACCACACCGCTCAGCGTCTGCGCGGGGAGCCGGTCTCCGAAGCGGGCGTGCAGGGCCTTGCCCAGGGTCTCCAGCTTGTCCAGGTCGTGGTCGACGCCGAAGGTGCCCAGGCGCACCACGTGCTCGTATCCGAGGCCGGCCCCCTCCAGGGCCGACAGGAGCCTGTCGAAGGCCAGGTCCACCTGGGCGGCGAAGTCGCCCGGCACAGGGGTACCGGTGGGGTCCGAGGCGTACTGGCCGCCGATGAAGACGGGTTGACCGGGTGCGGAGGCGGCGTGGCTGTAGCCGAACGGTGTCGGGTCGTGGAGGGTGGCCGGGTTGGTGATCGTGCGCTGATCGTTCGTCATGTCTGGTCGAACCCCCGCGGAGGCCCGCCCATTCCGTCGGGACGGAGGCGGTCCTCGCGAGGCGGTCCACGTCCGGTGCGATCATGGCGCGTGATGAATGTCGATGAAGCGTGCGCCGAGCCCGAACCGTCGGAGGGCGGGTGGCCTGACGTGCCGGGGGACACCGCGCTCACGATCAAGGTGCCCGAGGCCGACCCGCTGGTCCGGGCGGGGTTCCCGGCCCATGTGACGGTGCTCTACCCCTTCGTGCACGAGAGCCGCCTCGACGCCGCGGCCCACCGCGAACTGGGCGCGCTCTTCGCCGGGCACGACGCCTTCACCCTGACCTTCGCCGAGTTCGCCCGCTATCCCGGCGTCCTCTATCTCGACCCGTGGCCGCACGCCCCGGTCACGGCGCTGGCCAAGGACCTCACCGGGCGCTGGCCGGAGGCCGTGCCCTACCGGGGGATATTCGATCCGCCGCTCGCCCCGCATCTGACCGTCGCGAACAGTGAGGGCCCCGCGACCCAGGACGACGCGTACGACGCGTTGCAGGCCGAGCTGGAGCCCCTGTTGCCGCTGAGCTGCCGTGTGAACGCGGTACACCTCATCGCCTGGGACGGCACACGCTGGCAGGACCGCGCGGAGTACCGTCTCGGCCCCTAGCCACGAATGGCTCGCGGCCCGACTGGCGGGACGCCCCCTTCAGGGATATGCCTGACCTACCGGATTTGATTCCGCGACCGCGCGGACTCCGTGAAAGGGGCAATCGCCGTGGACGACTATCCGCTGCTGAACCTGTTCCTGACGATGCTGTACCTCTTCCTGTGGATCATGTGGTTCTTCCTGCTGTTCAAGGTGATCACCGACCTGTTCCGTGATCACACCCTCAACGGCTGGTGGAAGGCGGGCTGGCTCATCTTCGTGCTGGTCCTCCCCTTCCTCGGGGTCTTCGTCTACCTGATCGCCCGCGGCCGCAGCATGAGCGAGCGCGATGTGGCGCAGGTCAAGGAACAGGAGCAGGCGTTCCGCGCCTACGTACAGAAGGCGGCCGGTCCGGGACCGGGCGGCAACCACGTCGATGAACTGGCGAAACTGGCCGAGCTGAAGAAGAGCGGTGACATCACCACGGAGGAGTACGAGAAGGCCAAGGAGAAGGTGCTGGCCTGAGCGGCCCGCCACCACCCAGGGCCGCCTCCGCGGCTCAACGCCTGCCCGTGCGCAGTGCGCCCATGCTCGCCGCGACCACCAGTGCGATCGCGGCGCACTGCGGCAGTGACAGGCCCTGGTCGAGGATCAGGTAGCCCGCCATCGCCGCCACGGCCGGTGCCAGGCTCGTCAGGACCGCGAACGTCGCCGCGGGCAGTCGGCGCAGTGCGAGGAGTTCGAGGGTGTAGGGCACTCCGGAGCTCAGGACCGCGATCACCAGGCCCAGCGCGAGTACCCCTGGTTCCAGGAGCGCCGCGCCCGAGGCGCCGATGCCCAGCGGCAGGCTGACCAGTGCGGCCACGGCCATCGCGATGGCCAGGCCGTCCAGGCGCGGAAAGCGGGCGCCCGCACGGGCGTTGAGCACGATGTACGCCGCCCACATCGCCCCGGCGCCCAGGGCGAAGGCCACGCCCGCGGCGTTGAGCTGGTCGAAGCCACCCCTGCCGAGGAGGTAGACCCCGGCCAGCGCGAGTGAGGCCCACAGGAGGCTGGCGGCGCGGCGTGACGTGGCGACCGAGAGCAGCAGGGGGCCGAGCACCTCCAGAGTGACCGCCGCGCCCAGCGGGATACGGTCGATCGCCTGGTAGAAGAGGATGTTCATGCCGCCGAGCGCCAGGCCGAACCCGCCGACCACCGCCCAGTCGGCGCGCGCGTACCCGCGCAGCCGGGGCCTGGTGACGGCGAGGAGCAGGACCGCGGCGCACGTCACCCGCAGCGCGACCGTCCCGAGCGCCCCGGCCCGGGGGAACAACAGCGCGGCGAAGGCGGAACCGAACTGGACGGACACCGTCCCGGCCAGCACCAGGCCGACGCCCGTGAGAGTGCCTCGCCCCGCGCCGTGGCGCAGGAGGACGGGCGGGCCCGTCACCCCGGCCGAGGGGTCCTTGGCAGAATCCTGCGTCGAGGAAGCGTGCCCTGCGGAGGGGTGCGCGGGAGATGTCATGCGCACCACGCTAGGAAGCACACCGTGCCGCGTGAAATGCCGAGTCCGGCGCGGTTATGCTCCGGAAGCATGACCATCGAGCTGCGGCATCTGCGCGCCTTCCTCGCCATCGCCGAGGAGGGCAACGTCACGCGTGCCGCCGCCCGCCTCCATCTGAGCCAGCCCGCACTCTCGCGCACCCTGCGCCAGCTCGAGGATCATCTGGGCGCCCGCCTCGTGGACCGCTCCACCCACCACCTGGAGCTGACCGCCCAGGGGCACACGTTCCGCGACAAGGCAGCCGCCGCGCTGGCCGCCGTGGAGACCGCCCTCGACCCACGGGGGCTGCGGCGCTGGCCGCTGCGTCTGGGCCACACCTGGGCGGCGCTCGGTGACCACACCGTCCCGCTGCTGCGCCGCTGGGACGAGACGTACCCCGGGACTCCGCTGGAGCTGCTGCGCATCGACGACCGCACGGCGGGCCTCACCCAGGGCAAGGTCGACGTGGCCCTGCTGCGCGGCCCGGTCGCCGCGGCCGGGCTCCGTACGGAGCTGCTGCTGTCGGAGGAGCGGGTGGTGGTCATGCCGGCCGACAGCCCGCTGGCCGCACTCCCCCGGGTCACCCTGGCGGATCTCGCCGCCCATCCGATCGCCCTCAACACCGTCTCCGGCACCACGACGATGGACCTGTGGCCCGCGGCGGCCCGCCCGGTCGCGACCATCGAGGTGACCAACACCGACGAGTGGCTCATCGCCATCGCGGCGGGACGTGCCGTCGGGGTCTCGACGACGGCCACGCCGAGCCAGCACACGCACCCCTCGCTGGTCTTCCGTCCGCTCCCGGACGCGCCGCCCGTTCCCGTCACCCTTGCCTGGCGCGCGGGGCCGGGGCACCCGGCCGTCCCGGACCTGGTGGCACTCGCCCACCAGGTCCTCGCGACCACCCCCCGCTGACCGCTTACGGCCGCGGGCCGCCCACGCGCACGGGAAGCTTCTGCACGCTGTTCCCCACGAAGGAGGCGTGGCGGGGCAGTTCGGGCTCCGGAACGGCGAGGTCGAGGCCGGGGAAGCGGCTGAAAAGCTGCTCCAGGGCGATGGTGGCCTCCATGCGGGCCAGGGGGGCGCCCATGCAGAAGTGCGCGCCGTGGCCCAGGGACAGGTGCCGGGTGGTGCTGTGGTCGCGGGTGACGTCGAAGCGGTCGGCGTCGGGGCCGTGGGCCTGCTTGTCGCGGCCTGCCGCGGAGTATCCGGCAAGGACGGGGGTGCCCTGGGGGATGACGGTGCCGTCGAGCGTGAGATCGCGGGTCGGGTAGCGGAAGGGGAAGTAGCTGACCGGGCTGTCCCAGCGCAGGGTCTCCTCCACCACGTCCGCCCAGCTCACCTTGCCGGACTGCGCCAGGGCGAGCTGGTCGCGGTGCGTGCACAGGGCGCGTACGGCGTTGGTGATGAGGTTCAGTGTGGTCTCGTGCCCGGCGATGATCGTGAGCATCAGGGTGCCGAGGAGCTCGTGCGGGCTGAGCCGGTCGCCGTTCTCCTCGCGGGCCGCGATCAGTGCGGTGGTCAGGTCGTCCCCCGGGTTCGCCGCGCGGGCGGCGGCGACCGCACCGAGGACCTCCACCATCTCCTTGTTGGCCGCCATCGCCTCTTCGGGGCCGATGTCGGTGGCGACGATCTGGTTCGACAGGTGGTGCAGCCGGTCGTGGTACTCGGCGTCCACGCCCAGGAGTTCGCAGATGACCCCCATCGGCAGCGGCAGCGCGAAGTGCTTCCGCAGGTCGGCGACGCCGTCGCCCTCGGCGGCGGCACGGTCGAGGTCGTCGAGCAGCTCGGTCGTCAGGGCCAGGATCCGCGGCTGGAGTTCCGCCACCCGGCGCGCGGTGAACGCCTTGCCCATCAGGGAACGCAGCCTGCGGTGGTCGGTGCCGTCGGCGGTGGTCATGCCCTGCACCGTCGCGAACGTCTTCAGCGGCCAGCCGTCGGCTATCTCGCCCGCCTGCAGCGCGGCGAAGTGCTGGGCGTTCTTGGCGACATCGGGGTGCGCGAGGAACTCCTTGAGCGCGTCATGGCCGAGGACCGCCATGCCCTGTACGTCACCGGGCAGGACCACCGGTGCGACGGCGCCGCTCGCGAGGAGCCGGGCGTTCTCCGCGTGCGGGCAGCCGCCGGCCGGGTCCATACGGTGCGGCTGGCTGGCTGCGGTGTTCACCGGTGACGTGTTCAACGGGGCTCTCCTGGTCGAGGGGGCGGGTCGGCCCGCGGCCTCGGCGGCCGCGGTGTCATGCGGTGGGTCCGGTCAGAGCACGGCCCAGGACTCCGGCGAGGGGGCCGGATGCTGGGAGAGGACCGGGGCGGTGAAGTGGACCGGGAGCGCGGCGAGCCCCTTGCTCCAGGGCGACTTGATCCACTCCAGATCGCGCTGCGGGATGGCCAGTTCGAGGTCCGGCAGCCGGTGGCGGATCGTGTCCACGGCGGTGCGGGTGATGAGCCGGGCCGGGTCCTGGGCGGGGCAGATGTGCGGGCCCGCGCCGAAGGCCAGGTGCGAGCGGTTGCCCACGACCGGTGAACCGTCGTCCGGGAGGATCTGCGGGTCCGCGTTGGCACCGGCCAGGCCGAGGATCAGCATGTCGCCGGTGCGGATGGACTGACCTCCGAAGGTCATGTCGCGGGTGGCGTAGCGGGCGGGGAAGTTCTGCGTGGGCGGGAAGCGCCACAGGACGAGGTCGAGTGCGTCGTCCACGCTGAGGTGGCCGCCGGTCAGCGACGAGCGGAACTCCGGGTCGCAGAGCAGGATGCGCAGGGTGGTGGCGATCCAGTTGACGGTGGTCTGGTTGCCCGCGACGAACATGACGACGAGGTTGTGCAGGACCTCTTCGTCGGTGAGCTGGGCCGGGTGGTGCAGCAGGGCCGACGTGATGTCGTTGCCGCGCCGGCGCCGCTTCTCCTCGATGAGCTGGAGCAGGATCCCGCCCATGCGCTTGCTGGCGTCCGCGGAGGCGCTGGTGGCGGCGACCGTGCCGGCCACGGCCTCCACCAGGTGACGGCCCGTCTCCTCGTCGAGGCCGAGCAGTGCGGTGATGACGCGCATCGGCAGCTTGCGCGCGTAGTCGGCCACCAGGTCGGCCTCGCTGCGCTCCGCGAACGACACGATCACCTGCTCGGCGGCGGCCCGCACCGTGCGCCGCAGTTCGTGGCCGTTGATCCCGGCCAGCGCCGCGGAGACGGCGGCGCGCATCCTGCGATGCTGCTGTCCGTCGGCGAACAGCAGGGCGGGGCGCCAGCCGACCATGGGCAGGATCGGCGAGTCGGCGGGCACCCGGCCCTCCCGCAGCAGGCTCCAGCGGCGCGGGTCGTGCGAGAAGTCCTGCTCGTCGCGGGTCAGTTGGAGCAGTTCGCGGTGGCCGATGACGAGCCAGGCATCGACGCCGGGTGCGATGGAGACGGGCGCCACCGGGCCGTGGGCGCCGCGCAGTTGCTCGTACAGGGCGGGCATGGTGTCGCCGTCGAGATCGGGTCCGTACAGCGCGGCCGACGGTGCCGGGGCTCCGGTGACCGGGCAGCGGTCGGGCGGCCCGGCCGCGGCGTGGGGCGAGGTCATGGGGTCTCCGTGGCGACGTGGATGAGGTGCTGGACGAGGGCGATCAGCGCCCGGACCGAGGACGCGGGGTCGCGTGCGTCGCAGTTCACCACGGGGGTGCCGGGGAGCAGGTCGAGGGCGGCGCGCAGGTCGTCCACGGCGTGCTGGGGGCTGCCCGGGAAGACGTTGACGGCCACCGCGAAGGGCAGTCCGAGCTCCTCCAGGTTGCCCAGGGCGTCGAAGGACGCCTCCAGATCCCGGGTGTCCACCAGGGCGAGGGCACCGAGCGCGCCCTTGGCCAGGTCCCGCCACGCGGGCAGGAACCGCTGCTGGCCGGGGGTGCCGAAGAGGTAGAGCACCAGCTCGCCGTCGATGGTCATCCGGCCGAAGTCGAGGGCCACGGTCGTGGTCGTCTTGCCGCCGGCCACGACGGTGTCGACCCGGGCGCCCGCCTGGGTCATGACGGCCTCGGTGGACAGGGGTTTGATCTCCGAGACGGTGCCGATCAGGGTGGTCTTGCCGACCCCGAGCGGTCCGACGACCAGGATCTTTGCGGCGCCCGCGACGCTGGAGGTGAGGTACTTGCCCGACCCGGCTCCCGCGTCGGTCCCGGCTCCGGAGCCGGCGGCGGACTGGTGCGGGTCCCTGACCGGCGGGGACGGCGCGTCAGAGGCGGCTTTCGAGACCATGGAGGACCTTTCTGAGCATGGTCACATCGGTGTATTCGGCCGGGGGTACGGGCGGGCGGGTCACGATGAGCCCCCATTCCAGGAGATCGCAGAGCAACACCTGGACGACCGAGGGCGGCTGGCCGATGTGGGCGGCCACCTCGGCCACCGAGAGAAGCCCCTGGCAGTGCGCCAGGATGGTCTGGTGCTCGGGCTGGAGCGACGCGGGAAACGCCGCGTCCGTCGCCATCACCAGGGACTCCCAGGCCAGCGCCTCGGTGTCGGATGCCGCCCGGCCGCGAGTGATCACGTACGGGCGGACCGCCGAGGCCTTCGGCTCCTCCGGCCGCGGGCCCGTCATGACGCCGCGGCGGCCGGATCCCGCGGCTGGCTGCTCAGGTGCGAGCCGATCTTCACCACGAGCAGCTGCATCTGCTGGGCCACCAGGCCGACATCCGCCTGCAGGTCGGTGGCGACCCCCAGGTGCGCGCCCACCCCGGCGTGCGTGAACAGCACGAACCCGTGGTCGGACTCCAGCATCAACTGCCGTACGTCGGCGCCGGATCCGAAGAGCAGCGCGGTCGTGGACCGGCCGGTCATGGTCATCGCCGCGCAGGCCGCGGAGAGGGACTCGGCTTCGGCGACGCTCAGGTCCGACACCGGCCCCGAGAGGTTCTCCGCGGAGGCGTGTCCGAGCCGCAGCCCGTCCTCGGAGACCACCACGCTGTGCCGGACCCCGGGGATCTCGATCAGCGGGCGCAGCATCCAGCCCAGGTCGGGAAGGGGGGTGATGATTCCGGTCACTGCCGGCCTCCGTCTTGCTCGTCGGGGGTGGGGAGTTGGGACGGTGTCACGGTCGGCGGGGGCTCTGCCGACGGGTTCGGTTCCCGCGCCGCGGGCTGGTCCGCGTCGAGGGCCGCTCGGCCGCGCAGCGAACCGGACACCACGCTGGCGATCGACGCACGCGCCGCCTCCGGCGTCCACGGGGTCGTGGACGCGGTCGGGGGCGCCTGCCGCTGCTCCGGGACCGGCCGACGGTGGACGCCGGGGGCCGCCTGGCGCCGGTTTTGCCGCCGGGGCAGCCCGGCGGGGGTCTCGCGTGCGGGAGGCCCGCCCGGTGCGGGCCGGGCGGACAACTCCACGTGCTCGGCGGGGTCGTGCTGCTGGTACTGCTCGTGCTGCTGGTGCTGTTCATACGGCTCGCGGTGTTCGGGCAACCGCGCGTCGGCGTGGACCGGCGCCCCTCCGGGGTCCATCGGCTGCCGCGCGGGAACGGCGGCGGACCGCGGCTCGGGCTCGGCGGCCCGCGGCGGCGCCGTCTGGGAACCCGCCCGATGGGATCCCGTGAGCTGCGAGGGCGGTTCGGTCAGCAGGCGGAACGGCACGAACGTCACCGCACGCGTGCCGCCGTAGGCCGAGGCCCCGCTGAGCTCGACGTTGAAGCCCAGCTCGCGGCTCCAGCGGCCCACGCAGGCAAGGCCAAGGCGCGGCACCGCGCCGAGCCGGGCCAGGTCCTGGTCGTCGCGGAGCTGGCCCATCGCCCGGTGCAGCACGTCCGGCGGCATCCCGAGTCCGGCGTCGTCGATCTCCAGGACCGCTCCGGCCCCCACCTCGCGGATGGTGACGACGACTTGGGAGCGCGACGGCGAGAACACCGTGGCGTTCTCCAGGAGTTCGGCGATGGCGTGCATCAGGCCTTCGACCGCGGGCGGCACGGCGTACAGCGTCTGTCCGCCGTGCACCTCGATCCGGCTGTACTCCACGATCCGCGACTGTGCGCCGCGTACGCAGTCGTACAGCGAGACCGGCCGCGTCTCACGCCGTGCGGGCCAGATCCCGCACATCACAAGGAGCGTCTGGGCCTTGCGGGTCATCTGTGCGGCGGCGTGATCGGCCTTCATCACCTCGCCCATGAGGTGCGGGTCGTCGATGGAGCGCTCGACCCGGTCGAGGACCTGCTGCTGCACCGTGGCCATCGCGTGCATGGTGCGTGCGACGGACTCGAAGGCTGCCTGGACCGAGTCGCGCAGACCGCGTTCGCGCCGCACCGCCTCGTCCGATCCCAGGGCGACGGCCACGGCGGACAGGGCCCGGGCGAACTCCTCGCCGGTCTCCGTCGGCGCCGCCAGCGGCCCCGGCACACCCTCGAGGCGCTGCCCGGCGCGCACGCGCTCCGCGATCGCCGGGAGCCGCACACCGGCGAGGTGCGCGACCTCGGCCTCCCGGGCCGCGGCCAGCCGCTCCTGCCGGGCGCGCTCGGCCCGCTCGGCGGACAACTGGTGGACCAGGACCAGCACCCAGGCGAGCAGCAGCACCGCGACCGCGGCGCAGCCGCCGGCCAGGACCTGCCGCCACTCCGCGGCGGCATCCAGCGCGGCGAGCACCGCGCCCACGGTCGCGAGGACCACGGCCATCAGCCAGACCACGGCCTCGCGGCCCACGGACCCGCGCCTCAGACGGCTCACCACGGCCTGCTTGCCCCGGCGATCCTGCACACCTTCACCACGACGAACGAACCCTCCCCGAACGCACCGAACTCCCTTACGAATGGGGAGCGTGGCGATCTTAGGTCAACTCGGCTCTTTTTGGCTCGTCGTTGAGGAAGCCTGCCTTCCGCTGCACGGATCCCTGACGGGACTTGGCCGAAACTACTCCTGGGTAAGCGGGCATCGGGCGAGCAGGGCCGCCGGGTCGGCGGCGTCCGGAAGCGGCACGGTTCGGCTCGGCGGCGGCTGCTTTCCCCGGCCGAGCCAGGACTCCATCGCCGTGAACGCCGAGCGGTGGCAGGGCACCAGGGGCCGCAGTGCGTCGGGGAACGTGTCGACGAGCGAGTCGACGTGCGTGCCGCCTTCGACCCGGTAGTAGCGGAACATGCCGCCGCGGCCCGCTTCGCGCACCATCTTCGCGTAGACGTCCGAGTCCTTGCTGATGGGCAGCTGAACGTCGAGGGTGCCGTGCACGGTGATCAGGGGTTTACCGATGCGTCCGGTCAGGGCGATCTTCCGCACCGCTTCGTGGACCTCCCGTGGCCGGGCCGCGTACGCGTAGTCGGCGTCGCACGCCGGAGTCCCCGGTGCGCAGAAGGGAGTTCCGGCCTCGGTCGCGCCGTCGTAGCCCGGGTCGAGTTCCTCGCGGTAGATGCGCTGGGTCAAGTCCCAGTAGACCCGGTGGTGATAGGGCCACAGGAACTCAGAACCGGCCGGGAAACCTGTGGCGACCATCTCCTGATGGGCCTGGCCGGCTCCTTCGCCACCCGCCGCGTACGTCGGGTAGGCGCGCAGCGCGGGCGGCAGGAAGTCGAGCAGGTTCGGCCCCTTGGTCCGCCACAGGGTGCCTTCCCAGTCCACTCCCCCGTCGTAGAGCTCGGGGTGGTTCTCCAGCTGCCAGCGCACCAGATACCCGCCGTTGGACATGCCGGTGGCCAGGGTGCGCGCGGCGGGCCTGTGGTATCGCTGCGCGACCACGGTCCTCGCGGCGCGGGTGAGTTGGACCATCAAGCCGCGTTCACAGACTTCATCCATGTCGTTGGTGGCGCGACGTGGAAGGCTTGTCAGGGTGGTGGGGTGGCTTCCTGGGCGCACTAGTTGGACGCTTGGAGGACACCGGTTGGCGGCGAGCCAGCCCGGCATCGCCCCTGTGTCGTACGGCAGGCATGTTGTGTGCGGTCAGTCGAAGGCCACGCCCAAGCAGACGGAGTCGCCTCCGAAGCGTCCTGCCAAAGCCTGCATCACAGCAAAGACGTGCCTCGGACCGATCCATTGAGCTGGTCTGCGCACATGAAATCGGACACTCGGCTCGCACTCCAAACGGTGCCCGCCAGCGAACCGGATAAGGATGTGGACCCTCTTCACGATGATTCGCTTGATCGCCACTGGCCGTCGACCCAGATCTCCTCTTTGGAGAGTGCTTCCTACTGCGGTGGATCGTCAACGGAACGGCCATCGATTTCTCTCAAGAGACGCTCGATCTCCTCCACCTCTTCCGGAGTTCGTGCCGTGTCGGCACGCTCCATTAGTACGTGAACGCGGTTCTCGAAGTCTCGCAGTAATTGCCTTCTGAGCTCGCGAATTTCCATAGTGTCGGCACGCATTCCCCTAGTGGCCTGACGGTCCGTCCAGAGCGCCATCACGAGCGGGACTGATCCAACTGCTAGGAAACCCGTCATGGTCGCCCACCAGCAGTACGTAGCCCACAGCTCTTGGGGCCCCCTTGAGGGATCAGCGAGCCAGGTCAGCGCCGCCGCCTCCGCTGGGAGGAGCACGCCGATTGCGATCGCCCAAGCAGCACTGGCAAAGTTCTTGATCTTTGCGTCGCGATCGGGTGGGGCCAACTTCAGACTTTCCATGGCCGCTTGAAGTTGGGCGACGGTAGCCCCCTCGCCTACGGCAGCCATCGTCCGGCGGTGATCAGCAACCATATCTTGGAGCTCTCGGGACCTCTGAGCGAAGGCCTTTGCGAGCTGGTGTTGCTCGACGGCACCCACTAGCCAAAGCACGGGTACGACGGCCGCCACTGTGGCCGCGTACGACTCGGTCATCTGCATTGCGACAGTCTGCTCTAGGAAGTGAGCGTTGTCCTGACCGTCCGCCTTCCGTGCGTCACTTGAGGGTCTCCGATTGCGCTCGGGGGCGAAGACTCACACTCAGTCTGGACGCCGGTCCAAGGATCCGTCGGGGGTCAAGTTCCACTCACGTGTCGGGCCTGCTCGCCGCGGATCTGTTCGGCCTCGCGCTGCTCCTCCTGCTCGATCCACGTGCGCGTGCGCGCGCGTCCTACTGTCCCGGGACGAGGGCTGCCTCACTCCGGTCCGCATGGCGAATCTTCCACGGTAACTACTCCGAGTGCCGAGCCGCCGGCTTTCTCCCTCTGGTCAGCCATTGCCGTTGCCACGAGTAGCAGTCTGTCTCCATGGAACACAGGCCGGTGTGAATCCGGCCTGCCCCACAAATGGTTTGTGAGCACGGCTTGACGTGGGTCATCAAGCCGCGTTCGTGACCTCTCGCGTGGGCTGAAGAGGGTGGGATTGCTCCGTTGATCGCTTCTCAGGGGCGCTCGAATCGACTGAGCAAGCGGGAGCCCAGTTCGAGAACCATGATGCCGCGTGACCCGGCCACGACTGCTCGGTTGCCGGGAAGGAACCTGGTGCTCTGCAACGGTGATCCGACCCGCAGATGGTGCTCTCGTCGACTTTCCGCGGACCACAGGGCAGCGGAGCAGGTGTGTCCGCCGGAGAGCATGAGCGACTGCCTGTCGATCTGGGTGGTGTCCACGTCGAGCAATGCCATGTGATGAGCCTGCTCGAGTTGGGCATCGATCATCAGGGAACCGTCTTCGGTGTTCCAGATGTGCAGACGAGAGTAGCCGCCGACTCCAACGGCGACCGGGATGTCACCTATGTGACCGAAGGAGACAGCCGAGATGGAAAACGGGTCGCCGTTGTCCACTCTGAGGACTGGTAGGTCGAGATGCCGCGTCTCGTCGCTCCTCACGTTCCATAGCCGTGCCTGGAAGCACTCCCAGTCCCACGTGATGAACCGGTGTGCTTCGTCCGGTTGCTCTGGGAGCGGAGCCACCATGAACCTGCCGGTGTGGCAGGCCAGCGGTGGCCGAACGGCATCACAAGTGGCCAGGTCGAAGAAGCCCAGGCGCCCGCTTGTCGCAGTGACGAGGAGCAATGGCCGCTGCCTGTTCATGACAGCGATAGACCTCCACTCCTCGTCCGCGGCCAACTGGAAGTCGTGTGACGGTCGGCCGTCCGGGAAGCCCCGCAGCGTAATGCGCCGCTGCCTGTCCAGCGTGACGAAGGACCGCGGGTCGCCCGGCATCACGGCTGCGCAGCGGAAGCCCTCCTCGGCCGATCGCCTCAGTTCGGCGAGGACACCACCGGCGTCCGCCTCGAAGATCACAAGAGAGCCGTCGGCCCTGATGGACGCGATGCAGCTCTGTCGGGTGGAGTCGGCTCCCGCTACGACGCTGTGGTGGTCGCCGAAAGAAGCCACCGGGCGGGCTGCTTGGACGTTCCAGGCGCGTACGGCGCCGTCGCGTCCCCCCGAGATGAGCAAGCGCGCACCGTTCAGTTCGCACTGTGCCAGCGCTTGCACCCCGCCGTCATGAACGGCCAGTTGCCGTACCTCCTCTTGGGCAGCGCCATGCATGAACAGGTTGCCGTTCCAATCACCCCAACACCACAGGTCGTTGTCGTGCCCCGTAACCAGAGTGGTGAACACTCCCGCGTCACCATGTTGCGGGTCCCCGACAACCTCTCCGCGGATCGGATCCCAAGCGATCACCTGGCCTGCCGTAGTTCCCAGAAGGAACACGGGCCCGTCCTGGCGCTCGGCGAGCGATGCAGCCCAGAAGCGCGTGTCACTCCGCCAGCCCGGCACGTGAACTCCGGGGCGCAGCGGTTCACTGAGCTGACGACCGGCGGTGAGGTCCCACATTTTGATGTCAGCACTGTCGCCGCTCACCACGGCAAAGCACTGCCCACCTACGTTGTCCACCATGAGTACTCGGTCATCTCGACCGATCACGACGGGCGGCAGATCCAGCACATGACCGTCCCTGGCGGACAAGACCTCGACTACGTGATCTCGGCTGACCGTAGCCACTGCGGATTGACCTGCGACGTCTAACGACCAGACACCGTTTGGCGCACGACCTTCCGCGAGAATCCTCTGCGGATCGCCCGCGTCCGGCGACGTGCGCAGTAGATGCCCATCTTCGTGAAGGGTCACGATGGCGATGCCGTCACCCTGCCGGAAGGCAGCCATGTCGAGGATGGGTGAATCCGGCTCCCGTACACCGGTCACCATGGGTTCTCCATCGGCGAGGCGCCAGGCCTGGATGCCCCATGCACTCGCCGAGAGCACCACGATCCCCCTCGCTGTCTCAACGGTGTCGACAGCCAGGACGTAGTCGTCATGGTGACCGAGCATGCGGCTCTCGATGAGAGCGTCCCAGCGAGCCCAGAGCACCGACCAGGGACGATCGGGAGCTGTAGCTGCCAATTCGCCCGCCAAGCGCACGTCGCCGGACATGTGGGCCGCCATCTCGAGGTAGCAGATGCGCTCGTCTTCCGGTGCCACAAGCAGTTGCTGGCCGACTCGCTGAATGATGCGAGCCACTCGCCGACCCGACCCGGTGCGAGCCTCGGGGAGTGCCGTCAGCAGGCGAGCCGGATCCACGGCAGCCAAAAAGCCCGCGTCATCGAGGAGCTGGTCCAGCACCTGGCCCTCGCCCGCATGAAAAGGCAGGTAGGTACGCGTGTAGCTGTCGGCGTGCGCCCAGTCCCGCTCGCCGAGGGAAGACGACGACAGCTTCTCGACGAGGATGTCCGCAAGACGGCGGTGGACCTCGGCTGCCGGACGCTGACGGGTGCTCAGCTGCCGCAAATGCTCGCCCAGCGCTTCGTGGAAGAGTCGGAAGGCGACACGGTCTCCGTGGGTGCTGCGGTGGAGCAGGTCCACCGCAGCGCTGTCCAGGAGCAGCCGGGTGACATCGCGTTCGGAGTACGCGGCTGTTCCCAGCAGGGTGGCCGCGGCCGCCCAGGTTCCCGGGTCACTGAAGCCGTCGCCCTGGGACCAGGCCAGAGCCATCAGCAGATCGCGTAACCACGGCCCACCTGGCTGAACGTCACGAAGGTATCGGTCCATGGCGGTACCCACTGTGGTGGGAAACGTCTCCGCCCACCCCGAGCTCCCTGTATCCACGGGTTCGTCAGATCCCATCAGAGACAGCGCCGTGAGCTGTGCCACGAGAAAACTGGAGCCGGCACGAGCTGCTACGGCCACAGCTACCTTCTCCGCGAGTGCAGGGCGGGCACGGTAGGGAGTGCGGACCTGCGGGTCCGGATCGGCCAGCAATGTGCTGCAGACGTACTCGGCAACATCGCGTCGATCCAGATACTGCTCATCGTCCAGATCGAGTATGAGCGCTGAAGCTCCGAACAGCCGCAGCAGGTGGTCCTCGCCACCTCGGCGCGTGCCGACGAGCAGACGGATGCCCGTCCGCTCCGACGCAGCCGCCAGAGGCTCGAGTAGGTCAACGATGAGCCGATGGGCGTCAGCAGCCTCATCCACCCCATCGACGACGACTACAGTTGGTCGATGCTCGACATCCTCGCGGAGATGTGCGAGGAGACCGCTGCACGTCCCCTCGTCGATCGTCAGGGCCTGTGAGATCTCGGCGGCCACTTCGTCTGCCGTGCGGCCACGTACGTGCACCGCCATGCTGATGGAGCCGACCGGCGGTCGCGTCCCGGCCGGTGCTGTGGCAAGCACCTCATTGGGTTGTCCGGCGTCGGCCAGACTCACCAGCCTTCCGAGAACCGCTGACTTACCGGATCCCGGTGCACCAGTCACGACGCGAGACCACGCAACGTCCAGACCGGCGCCGTTGATCCAGTCCACCAGCTCACGCAGCACTCGCAGCCGACCCATGAAGTACGAGCCCTCGCGCACGAGCGAAGGCAGAATTCCACGCCCTCTAGGGTGGAAGTGACTGCGCAACTGCTCCGCCCGCTGCGCAGCCGCGGTATCTGACCTTTGAGCCAGCAGTTGCTGGTGCTGCGCCCGCCTGGAAACTCGATCGCTGAGCGCATCAACCGCCGGTGGTACCGCGAATCCGCACACCGTGACCAGGGCTGTGAGGACCACCAGGACAGGGGAGATGTGGTCAGACGTGAGGAGCCCCAGCAGGGCCCCGATCGCGACGGCCAAGCCCGGCAGCATGTAGAGCAACAGGCGCTCGGCCAGTGACCTTCGGTTGTCACGCTGGCGCAGTGAGTACACGGTTTCATTCGTATAGCCACCCGCGCCTCCTCGTCCATGGTGTACGCGGACGATCATCAAGCCGGCTCGACATGGTCATCAAGCCGCTTGCACAGACCTCATCCACGCCCAGCCTGTTCTACTCCACATCGATGCCATAGTCCTGAACGAGTTCCTCCAGACCGCCCCTGTAGCCCTTGCCGCCAAGGACGAACTCCCAGTCTCCACTGGACCTTCGGCGGAAGGACCCGAGCACCAAGGCAGTTTCGAGCGGTCGGCCGTCAGAGACCTCCAGCCGTCCCAGCTCCGACATCGCCGGATCGAGCAGCCGGATGCAGGCATCTGTGAATCCCGAGAGATCCGCGTCCGGGTTGGCCTCCGGATCGATGGCCGCCACCAGCACGAACCGATCAGCCTCCACCGGCAGCCCGTCGAAGGCGACACAGATCGCAGCCTTGTCAGGCGCCACCGCGGGAAGGGCGCGCACGGACCCGTCGGGGGTCTGTGGATTGTTGAAGAAGACGAAATGATCGTCACTCAGGACGCGGTTGGCATGGCAGACGAGTGCACACACGTCCAAGGCAACGCTTCCGGTCCACGACATTCCCAGGACGTTGTAGTCGTCAGGGAGCCGAGTGTTCGGGTCCGGCGGGGTCGGCTGCGGTGAGCCTTGACGACCGCCCTCTCCTAATCGTCCGCGCAGTCCGTGACGATGCAGCAGGTCGACGAGTTCCGTGCCCGAGATGAGTTCCAGCGGCTTGCCGTTGGCGAAGGTATGAGAGCCGGGTCCGAACCCAGACGTCGTCACCAAGACGCCCTTGTTGGCGCCTGCGCCCTGCGCGGTCCCGTACAGGTCACGCACAGCAGTGGGCGGCACCGTGTTGCGATAGCGCTTCACCTGAACGACGATCTTGCCACCTCGGATTGGTGTCGGATCCAGCGCGTCGACGTCCACACCTCCATCGCTTGAGCGCTGGGTCGTCACTGCCTGCATCCCCATGGCGCGGAAGAGATCTGCCACGAGATTCTCGAATTCCACCGGATCCATGTCGTACAGGTCCGGTTCTTCATCGCTGCCGTGGGCGACAACGCGATTTCCCACGTCTTGTGGCCGACGGCTCGGCCGTACCGGTGTGAGCTGGTCCGGCCTGTTCGAGAGCTGCCCTCTCAGGGCCCCGGCCAGGCAACTGCCTGCATCCACCTGTGCCAAGTGCAGGTCACGGAACGAGGAGCGTGAGGCCATGACCGTCGCGAGGAAGATGTGGCCCGGTCGGCCCGTCGTGGGGTCATGTCCGTCGACGAACCCGTTCAGGGCCACGGACTCCAGCGCCCCCTGTTCGTCCGCCGCGAAGAGCTCGTGCAGGACAAGCAACATGCACTGGGCGAGGACTTCCTTGTACAGGGCCCGACGCTGGCTTTCCGGGCGGGGAGTCTCCTTGTCCTGGTCAGTCCCGTACATGTACCGAACGGACTTGATCGCAGGGACGATGTCGTAGGCAGGTAACTCCCAATCGAGCACCAGCTGTCGGGCAGTGGAGTCGTACGCTGCCGCTATCTGTCGCGGGAAGCCATCAGGCCACGCCGTTGAGGAGTAGAGCGCAGCTGAGAAGTACTCGACCGCGGAGTCGGGGTCCCGGCGCCTCACGCCTTCGGATATCGCGACCACGCCGGCGTTGTGCTCACGTACCGCGGCCAGTTGGGAGTCGACCCACTGTTGGTACTCGCGCTGATACGAGGCCAGTTGCTGTTGGCGGTGGGCCTCCGCTGCCTGTGCAACCTGCAGATCCCGCTCGAACCGCGCCCGCGCCTCGGCCTGCGCATGAGCCCGGCGACTCGCAGTCCAACCACCCTGGGCTTGGTACTGACTGGCATCCGGCATAGGCACCGACTGCGCCAACTGACCTGGAGCGAAGGGCTGAACGTCCTCGGCTCGCATGAGTGAGGACACCCTGAAAGCCGGAGCGTCGCAACCTGAAGCGAGAAGGCTTTGCAGTGCTGCTACCTCCGCGTCCAGATCCTCCGTGCGACGCAGCGCGTCTGCCTGCCTGTACTCGCGGTGGCTTTGGGCAGCTCGGCGCTGGTACGCCCGTGCTTGCTGAGCTTCTTGTCTCCGCTGTCTGACCTCGGCTTCCGACTGGCGCTGCTGCTGTCGCTGCACCTCAGCCCACGTGCCGACAAGACCGGTAGAACGACGACTCATTGTTGCAGGCCCTCCCCAGGACGTTGGCAGCCGAAAGACACTTCGGTTGTCCCCACAACCAACTGTGACGAGGCGACTCTATCCAGCAACTGCCGCCACGCATATGCATTCGTCAAAGGCTGGGTGGAGATCCAACACTGCAGGTCAACTCGCTGGAGGCAACCGAGGGGGCGTCACACGGCCCCGGCCGAGCAGTCGCCCTCGGTCCGTCAAATCTGCTCATGGCGTGCCAGCCGCAGAAAGGGCTATGAACAAGGCTTGACGTGGGTGACGCGGTCGTTCCATTCGGCGATCGCGTCGCCCGGCGCGGCCCCGTCCCGGTGGAAGGCGGCGCCGGTGTTGCCCTTGTCGGTCGACGCGAACGCGTAGCCCCGGGAGAGCACCCAGTCGCTGATCGCGCGGTCGTTGGCGTACTGCTCGCGGACTCCGGGTGTGCCCGCGACGACCAGGCCGCCGTTCCACCGGTCGGGCAGGCGGATGACGAACTGCGCGTCGTGCTGCCAGCCGTGGTTCGTGTTGGTCGCCGAGCTGTCGGGGAAGTAGCCGTCGATCTGGATGCCGGGCACGCCGCGCGGTGTCGCGAGTCCGGCCGGGGTCAGGCCCGCCCAGTCGGCCGGGTCGGTGTGGCCCGAAGCGACCGTCCCCGCGGTGGTCAACTCGGCCAGGCAGGACACCTCCTGGCGTTCCGCGCCCGGTACCTTCAGCCGTCCCGACGACGCGCAGTGCCCTGCGCCGCCGCCTCGGGTTCCGTCGGACTGCCCGGCGGTCGCCGGGACCGCGGCGAGCGTGACGAGCAGCGCCGTCAGGGCGACGGCGCCGCGGACCGACCCGGCGGGGAGTCTCCCGCAGGGCCTGCTTCTGGGTGGGTCGATGGCGGGCACGGGCTCCTCCGGTGGGCGTGATGACGTACGGCGACTGCGTGTTATCGCTCTGGGCCCTCAGGAACAGGTGCCGTCGGCGATGACGTAGTAGCCGGCCGGTGATTCCTTGAGGGTGTGCGTGACGGCGATGTTGTAGAGGCCCATGTTCTGGTGGGAGCCCTTGGCGTACGCGTAACCGCCACTCGTGGTGGCTCGTCCCGCCTGGACCTGCTGGTAGTTGCTCGCGGTCCAGCACTTGGCGGTGGATCCCGTGGTGGAGGCGGTGACCTGGGACGACCGCGCCCCTTCTACCCCGGCCTGATCACGGGCGGCCACGCTGTACGTGTGGCTGCCGCCGGGGCTGAGGCCGGTGTCCGTGAACGTGGGGCCGGTCGGTGTGGCGACACGGGTGCCGTCCCTGTACACGACGTAGGACGCGGCGCCGGTGACGCTGTTCCATTTCAGGCCGACGGATGTGTCGGTCGCGCCGGTGGCGGCCAGACCACCGGGAGCGGGCAAGCCGCCGGGATCCGGATCGGAACCGTCCAGCCCGAAGAAGCCGGTGATCCAGTGGCTCGAGCAGATGGAGTCGATGAAGTTCGCCGTCCCGGTCGCACCGCACTGCGTGGCGCCGGTTCCCGGGTCGACCGGGGTGCCGTGGCCGATGGAGGGGACCCGGTCGACTTCCACGGCGACGGTGCCGTCCGTCCCGAGGTACTGCTCCCTGCGGGTCGAGTCGGGGCCGATGGTGTCGGTGCGGTCCGGGCTCTGGTCAAGGCCGTGGACAGCGGTCCACTGGTCGCGCAGTTCGTCGGCGTTCTTCTTGGCGACGGTGGGGTCGTTGTCGCCGTGCCAGACCGCCACCCGCGGCCAGGGCCCCGTATAGCCGGGGTTGGCGTCGCGGAGTCCTTGCGCCCAGGCCGCGGGGGTGCGGTCGACGCCGGGGCTCATGCAGCTGTACGCGGACAGCACGTCATCGGCACAGCCGTACGGCAGACCCGCGACGACGGCGCCCGCCTTGAACACGTCCGGGTACGCGGCGAGCATCACCGACGTCATGCCGCCACCGGCCGACAGACCGGTGACGTACGCCCGGCCCGGGTCGGCGCCGTACGCGGAGCCGGCGTGCGTGACCATCTGGCGGATCGAGGCGGCCTCGCCCTGCCCGCGTCGTGTGTCTCCCGGCTGGAACCAGTTGAAGCACTTGCTGCTGTTGTTGGCGGACGTCTGCTCGGGAAAGACGAGCAGGAATCCGTGCCGGTCGGCGAACTTCACCAGGCCCGCGTTGTCGGCGTAGACCTGCGCGCTCTGACTGCAGCCGTGCAGGGCCACCACCACGGCGGGTTTCGCCGCCAGGGTCGTCGGCCGGTACACGTACATGTTCAGACTGCCGGGATTGGCGCCGAAGTCGGCGACCCTCTCCAGGGCCACGGCCGTCGGTGCCGCCTGCGCCGAGGGCGACGGCGCGAGCACCGCTCCGGCCACGAGCAGGCCCACGACGGCGGCCACCCGTCCCAGGGCTCGCGACCACGGCTGCCTCCGCCGCTCGTGGGCGGGCGGCCCTCCCGGCTGCGACCGAACACTTCTCTCGTACGACGGCATGGCGGCTCCCGACGGAGGGCGGCGCGGTGTCCGGGGCGGATCACGCGACCCCGGGGCCGTCCACTCCTGCTGCGGGCCGGGACACCGGGGTGCCGGCAACCGTAGGAGCCACCGCGAGCGGGGCAGAATGGCGACGGACGCCACAAGACCGTCAACTGGCGCTGGTATCAGACCTGTTGCCGCTTGCTCGCGGTCCGTGCTATCGGCATCGCCCTGCCCCGATGGCTGTGCGGGCCGTCGTCGAGTTCCCGCAGTACGGCCTCCAGCAGGCCGCGCGTGCCGCCCACGGCGGCGGCCGCCCGCTCGTCACGCGCCGCAGGGGTCGGCGCGCCCGTGCCACGTCGACGGCACGTGGCAGGCCGGGTCACAGGGCCGAGTCGGTGGTGTCGGCCGTGACGAGCCGGCGGTGGATGCGCTCGACCCAGTCGTCGACGGCCTTCCAGTCCCGGTGATCGCCGTAGCGTCCGCCGCACGCCCGGAAGGCCAGGTGCCGCCACCCCGGGACGTGGTCGCGGTAGATCGCCCCCGCCAGCAGCTGGTGTCCCCACGGGCGGATGAGGGAGCGGATCCCGGCCAGTTGCCGGGGTTCGGGCCGACGCCGGGCGGGCCAGCGTCCCGCGTGGGGCGGCACGCCGACGCTGTACAGCCACGTCGGGTGCGTGGCCAGGGTGCTGGGGTGGCTGCGGATGAAGTCGGTGGCCTGCCCGAGCCAGGCGCCGTGGTGCACCGCGCTGCCCAGCACGAAGGCGTCGTAGCCTCCCGTCTTCTGCTCCGCCACCAGCGGGACGACGACCGTGACGTGCCCGCACTCCGCGAGCCGGGTCGCGAGGCGTTCCGCGATGCCGTGGGTGGAGCCGTGCACTCCCGAGTAGCCGACCAGGATGTTCATGGCCCGAGGCGTCGCAGGGCCGGACGGTCTGCCGGCGTCCGCTGCTGTCCGATCCCCTGAAAGCGACATCGCGGCTCCCTCACTGTCGGTTGAAACGACACAAAAGGTTGAAAGCCGAGGTCTGGGGCTGTTGTCACCATAGATCGGGTCGCGAACATCGAACAGGTGTCTGCCAGCCACACGGGCCTAATCATGGCCTGCTCGACTCTTGGTCGGGGCCCACTCGACGCATGTGGGGGTACCTGGTTGAATCGACGACATGAATGCAGTGCGATCCCACCTCACGCGGCGACGGTACGTCGACCTCGCGCGAGTGTGCAGCGCCTGCTGTCGCCGCTGCCACTGAGCAAGCCGCCGGGCACTCCGCCGCGCCTCGTGCGCGTGAACTCCTGGGCCCGCCGGGCTCGTTGACGGGCCGCGCTCGGCCCTGCCGGGTCACCCCGCACCTCGGGCAGCGCCGCGCCCGTCGCGACCGCGCGCATCCGCGGGCCTGCCGCCTGCCCCTCCTTCCCTTCTTCCCTCATGCCCCGCCTCGCCTCGCCCCGCCCCGCCCCCGGGGCCGCGTACCCGAAGGACTTCCGCCATGGCCACCGTTCTCACGCTCACCGGCAGCGCCTCCGCCCCCGGCTCCTCCCGTACCGCGCGTCTCGTGCAGCACCTGGGCCGTGAACTCGCCGCTCAGGGCCACCGGGTGCGGACGCTCGACGTCCGCACGCTGCCCGCCGACGCGCTCCTCTCCGCCGACGCCTCGCATCCCGCCGTCGCCGAGGCCGTCGCCCTCGTCGAGAGCGCGGACGCACTCGTGGTCGGCACGCCCGTCTACAAGGCCGCGTACTCCGGGGTCCTCAAGACGTTCCTCGACCTCCTGCCGCAGTACGCGATGCGGGGCAAGCCCGTTCTGCCGCTGGCGACGGGCGGCTCCCCCGCCCATGTCCTCGCCGTCGACTACGCGTTGCGGCCGGTGCTCACGTCGCTGGGCGCGGAGGTCACCCAGGGCTGGTTCGTCCTGGACCGCCACATCACTCCCGCCGACGACGGGACGGTCAGCCTCACGCCCGACGCGTCCGCCGGGCTCGCCCCCGTCGTCGACCGGTTCCGCGAGGCGCTCGCGGGGCAGTCTCAGGTCGCCGGGACGTCCGGTGTCATCGGCCCGTACGTCGCTGTGGGGGCCTCGGTCGCGAGGGCCCAGTAGCGGTCGCCGTAGGACCAGTGCCACCACTCCGTGGGGTAGTTGACCAGGCCTGCCGTGGAGAGGGCGGCGGTGAGGGTGCGGCGGTTGCGGCGGGCCGTCGGGGAGATCAGGGCGCTGTCCATGTAGCAGGCGCCGTCGCTCTCCTCCGGGCTTGCGTTCACCGGGGTGCCGAGATCGAGTTCGGCGCCTGAGGTGGTGCGCAGGGTCAGGTCGACCGCGGCGCCCGCGACGTGCGGGCCCACCTCGGGCGGCGAGAGGGAGCGGCTCGTCTGCTGGTGGAGGTAGGCGTCCGACCAGTCGGGGTTGGCCCTCCTCAGTTCGGCGGCGTACTCGTCGAAGTACTGGATCTGCAGGGCCAGCGGCCGGTATCCCTCGGTGACCAGGAAGCGCAGGCCCTCGGGCAGCAGCCGGGCGGCGCGGGCCAGGCGCCAGGCGACGCCCTCGCGCAGTTGGGCGTAGGCCCCGTCCTGGTCGGCGAGGCGGTCGTCGACGTCAAGAAACGGCAGTTGGCGCAGGTCCACGAGGGCTTCGCCACAGTCGTGGACCGGGATGCCGACCACTCTGGGATCGTTCATGAGGATGATCGACGACATGTCTGCCCCTTCGTGGAGACCGTGGCGAGCACAGCTTCGGGGACGGGCTGCCGCCCGCCCCCGAAGTCCCCTCCGTGCCCTGGCAGGGGCTCTACGCGACGAGCGGCCCACACGACCGACGGTGTCGGTGGTGTGGGCCGTACGAGGCATCAGTGGCCTTCCCCCGTGCTTCCCCCGATGAATTCCGCTGAGTCCCCCGTTGTTTCCTGCAATCCCCCGTTGGCGTCGGCGTGTTCACTCGCCGACAACCTCAGAGTGACGCAGTCCGCTGCAAATTCTCTGCAAGTCCGCGCCAAGCGGATTGCAGGCCACCGCTGCAGTGACCCCAGAGCCCCGGTTCTGAAGCGACGTCAGATCCCCGGTTCGTCGCGTTCGCGCGCCTCGTACGCCGTGAAGACCTCGCGCGCCTCGGCGCGCAGCGCACCTGCCGCCGCCCGGTCGCCCGCGGCTTCGCGCGCCGCCGCGAGATCGCGCAGGGTGCGGGCCCGCGGCAGCGGAAGCCCCAGGTCGTTCCAGAGGGCGGCGGCCGCGGTCAGATGCTGCTCCGCGGTGTCGAGGCGGCCCGCGGCGAGCTCGCACTCGCCGAGGGTGCGCAGGCCAAGCGCCTCGCCGAAGCGGTCGCGCTGGCCGCGGCAGATGTCGAGGACCTCACGGATCTCGCCCCTCGCTTCGGCCGAACGCCCCAGTCTGATGCGGGACTTGGCCCGTGCCTGCATCGCGTACGCCAGCATGAGCGGGTCCCCGAGGGTGCTCAGGAGGTCCACCGCACGGCCGGAGAGCTCCTCCGCCGCCGTGTACTCGCCGAGCGCGCGGTGGACCAGGCCGATCGAGCGCAACGTGAGGGATTCGCCGCGGCGACTGCCGAGCCTGCGGTAGGCCCGCAGCGATTCGTCGAGGAAGGCGCGGGAGGCCGCGAAGTCGCCGAGTTCGAGCTGGACGGACCCCGCGTACCGGCAGGACAGGCCGAGGCCCGGGTCGTCGTGGAGTTCGCGGAACCCGTCGACGGCGCGGACCAGCGTCTCCTGGGCCGCGCGCAGCCGTCCCGCTTCGCGCAGGGCGCTGCCGAGCCCGGCGAAGGCGGCGGCGCGTCCGCGTACGTCGCCGAGTTCGGCGCAGAGCCCGGCCGCCTGCTTGAAGTAGCCCTGGGATTCGGGGAACCGGTCCTGTTCGTAGCGGAGCTGGCCCAGGCCGATGAGCAGCAGGGCCTCCCCCGCCCGGTCCTCGGCGCGGCGGGCCGCGGCCAGTGCCGCGTCATGGGTGCGCCACCACGCCTCGAAGCGGTTGCCGACGGTGTACGCGGAGGAGCAGAGGGCCGCCGCGGCCTCGCAGGAGAGGGTGTGCAGGTCGAGGGCTGCCGCGCGCTCGACGGCGGCGGCGATCGCGTCGGCCTCGGCCTCGAACCAGGCGGCCGGGTCGGCGAGTGCCCGCTGGGTGGCCTCCGGTCCGACGGGCCGGACGAGTTGTCGCAGGGAGCGGGCGGATCCGTTCGGGCTCGAGGAGTCCAGGAGCCCGCGGTGCAGTTCGACGGCGCCGGAGGGCGTGGCGGATGCGGCGAGGCCGGTGAGCCAGAGCCAGGCGCCCAACGCGCGGCCGACGGCGGCGGCACGTTCGGCGGGCGGATCCTCGGCGTCGGCGCGCTCCGCGGCGTACACGCGGACCAGGTCGTGGGGCCGGTAGCGGGGCTGGCCCGCCCGGTCGACGCCGGTGCAGTGCAGCAGTTGGGCGTCGATGAGCTGTTCCACGACGCGGTCCGCCTCGGCCTCCGGCACGTCGAGGAGGGCGGTCACCACCCATGCGGCGACATCGGGTGCGGCGAGCAGTCCGAGGCGGCGCAGGGCGGTGCGGGCCGGGGCGTCCAGGGCCCGGTAGCTCAGGCCGAGTCCGGCGCGCACCTCCAGGTCGCCGACGGCGAGTTCGTCAAGGCGGTGGTGTTCGTCGGCGAGCCGGTCGGCCAGCATGCGCGCGGTCCAGTGGCGGCGGGTGGCGAGTCGGGCCCCGGCGATCCGGATGGCGAGCGGGAGCCCGCCGCACAGCTCGACGATGCGCCGGGCGGCGTCCGGCTCTTCCCTGACTCGCCGCTCCCCCGCCACCCGGCCCAGGAGCTCGGTCCCCGGCTCAGTGTCGAGCACGTCGAGATCGGTGCGGTGGGTGCAGGGCAGGGCGCCGAGGCGGGCCCGTGCGGTGATGAGCACTCCGCAGGTGGCGCTCCCGGGCAGCAGGGGGCGCACCTGGGACTCGCTGGCCGCGTCGTCGAGCACCAGCAGGACGCGGCGCCCCGAGACCAGGCTGCGGAAGAGGTCGCGCCGCTCGGCGTCCCCGTCGGGCGGATCGGCCCCCAGGGCGTAGAGGAGCCGGCCGAGGACTTCGCCGGGTGCCACGGGATCGGTGGCGCCCCGCAGCTCGGCGTACAGCTGCCCGTCCGGGTAGGCGTCGGCGACCTGGTGCGCCGCCCGGACGCCCAGGGTGGACTTGCCGACGCCGCCGGGTCCGGAGAGGACGACGACCGGCATGGCCTCGCGGGGCCCCGACAGGGCGGCCCGCATGGCGGCGAGCTGGGCCTCCCGGCCGGTGAAGTCGCCGATGGTGGGCGGCAGGAGGGCCGCCACCGGGACGGCGGTGGTCTCCCGGGGGCCGGGGTCGGGGGTGCCCGCCGCGGCGGGCAGCAGCTCTTCGTCGGCCCGCAGGATCGCCTCGTGCATCCGTCTGAGGTCGGGTCCGGGGTCGATGCCCAGCTCCTCGGCGAGTACGTCGCGGCCCTCCGCATAAACCGCGAGCGCGTCCGCCTGGCGCCCCAACCGGTAGAGGGCGAGCATCAGTTGACCGCGCGGACGCTCCCGGGTGGGATGTCTGGCGACCAGCGCGGTGAGTTCGGCCACCAGCTCCGTCTCGCGGCCCGTCTGGGCGAGCTCCGCGGCGATCCGCTCCTCCAGGGCCGCCTGCCGCGCCTCGTCCAGCTGGTCGGCCATGGCCCGCAGCGTCTCGCCGATCCCGCCGAGTGCGGGGCCGCGCCACAGGGCGAGGGCGTCCCCCAGCAGCCGGGCGGCCGCGCCGTGATCTCCTTCGGCGGCGGCCTGCCTGCCCCGTACGGCGAGGCGCTCGAACTCGACGCGGTCGACCAGGGTGGCGTCCGCGCGGATCAGATAGCCGGGCGGACGGGTCTCGATGGCATCGGCGGACAGCGCGCGGCGCAACGCCGAGACGTACGACTGGATCAGGGAACGTGCCGTGTCCGGCGGCCTCTCGCCCCAGATGGCGTCGATCAGCACGTCGACGGAGACCACGCGCCCCGGTTCCAGGAGCAGCGCCGCGAGCAGGGCACGGGGCTTGGGTCCGCCCAGGCTGAGGCGGCGGCCCGCGCGCCACGCCTCGACCGGGCCCAGCAAGCGGTAGTCGGTGTCCGTGTCCAAGCCCGTCTCCATGGGTCCTTGCCCCGCGCCGCCCCCACCGACCCCGCCCCCGATCGGCTGGTCATACTACGTCTGCCCGCCATCAACTCGGTTGCACACCACGGCAATCAGGCCATCAGTGGAGGGGCTCCGGGCAGAGCGTCTTCAGCCGGGCGAGGGAGGGCCGCCGCGGGAAGGACCGCCCGCGGGAGGACCGTCGCCCGTGTCCTGGTACCGCGCGTCCGCCGCGCCCTGGTCCTGCGCATCCGCACCCGGTGCGAGCGGGACGCCGCCACCGCCCTGGAGACGCTCCAGGTCGGCGGGCCGCACCTGGATGACCACCAGGGCGATCAACGCGGCGACGACGGCGAAGATGGCAGCGGCGACGAAGGAGCTGGAGATGCCGGACGCGAGGACCTCATCGCCCCATCGGCCCGGGAGCTGCCCCGTCCTGCGGAACTCCACCAGCTGGGCCGGGCTCGCCTCCTTCATGAAGCGGGGCACCTGATCGGTCGCCTCGTTGCGGCTGGCCGTGCCGAAGACCGTGACGAGGACGGACAGGCCGAGCGAACCGCCCACCTGCTGGGTGGCGTTGAGGATGCCGGAGGCCGCTCCGGCCTCCTGCGACTGCACCCCCGACACCGCCATCAGGGTCAGTGAGACGAACTGCATGCCCATGCCGAAGCCGAAGACCAGCACGGGGCCGAGCAGGCTTCCCACGTACGTGCTGTCGACATCGGTCAGCGTCAGCCAGCCGAGGCCCACGGCGGCCAGCGTCGCGCCCACCACCATGAAGGGCTTGGGCCCCCACTTGGGCAGCAGCTGGGAGGCGAGTCCCGCGCCCACCGCGATGATCGCGCTCACCGGCAGAAAGGCGAGACCGGCCCGCAACGGGCTGAAGTTCAGAATGTTCTGCACGAACAGCGTCAGGAAGAAGAACATGCCGAACATCGCCGCGGCCAGGCACAGCATCATCCCGTAGACACCGGCGCGATTGCGGTCGCGGAACATCCACAGCGGGGTGATGGGCTGCTTCGAGCGGCGCTCGACCGTGAGGAACAGGACGAGGAGCACCACGGCCGCGGCGAAGGACGCGAGGGTCAGGCCGTCACTCCAGCCGTCCTTGGAGGCGCGGATGAAGCCGTAGACGAGCAGCACCATGCCCAGGGTGGAGGTGAGCGCGCCGAGGATGTCGAAGTGCCCCGGGTGGCGCTCGGACTCGCGGATGTAGCGGGGTGTCGCGAACGCGATGAGCAGGCCGATGGGGATGTTCACGAAGAGCACCCAGCGCCAGTCGAGCCACTCGACGAGCAACCCGCCCGCGAGCAGTCCGATCGCGCTGCCACCGGCCGATACGGCGGCGAAGACACCGAACGCCCTGTTCCTGTCCGGCCCTTCGCGGAACGTCGTGGTGATCAGCGAGAGCGCGGTGGGCGAGGCGATGGCGCCTCCGACGCCCTGCAGCGAGCGTGCCGCGAGCAACTGCCAGGACTCCTGCGAAAGTCCGCCGAGCAGCGAGGCGGCGGCGAAGAGCAGGACGCCGAACATGAAGACCCTGCGGCGTCCGAGGATGTCACCGAGGCGACCGCCGAGCAGCAGCAGGCCGCCGAAGGTCAGCGTGTAGGCGTTGACCACCCAGGACAGGGTCTCGGTCGAGAAGCCGAGCGAGGTCTGGATGTGCGGCAGTGCGATGTTCACGATGGTGATGTCGAGGACCACCATCAGCTGGCACGAGGCGATGACGAGGAGTGCGATACCGCTGCCGCTGCCCCGCTTCGGGGAGGCGGCAGGCTCTGAGGGTGTCGTCCGGGAGCCGGTCATGGGATTGCTCGTGCGTCAGGCAGACGGTGAACGACGAGGTGCGGCGTTCACACATTTAGGCTAATCCCGGCGATCCGGCCCCGCCAGGCGAACATGTGACCTAGGACACCACGGCCGCCCGATGACTTGATCCGGCCCCACCCGTCCTACTCACGACAACGCCGCGACGGACGGCATCGTGAGAGACAGGACGGCGTCACCATGACCGAAGCCACCAAGGGCCCCGCCAGCTACTTCCCTTCGATCGAGAAGAAGTACGGACGCCCGATCACGGAGTGGAAGGACCTCATCCGGTCCTCGTCCCTGACCAAGCACATGGAGATCGTCGCCTGGCTCAAGACCGAGCACGGCCTGGGGCACGGACACGCCAACGCCCTCGTCGCCCACACCCTGGCCGAGAATCGCGACGCCTGAGGGGGCGGCTCAGCCCAGGACCGCCTTCCGGTTCCGGCGCCGGGCCAGCCGGTGGAAGGCCTTCGGGGCACGCCCAGGAGCGGGCAGTGCGCCGGCGACAGCGTCGGCCAGGAGTGTGGTGACCGTCTCGGCGGCGCAGGTGCGGTTGGCGCCGATGCCGCCGCTGGGGCCTCGCTTGATCCAGCCCACGACGTACGTGCCGGGCCGCCCGGTGACCCGGCCGCCTTCGTTCGGGACGGTGCCGGTGGTCTCGTCGAACGGCAGTCCGGCGACCGGCACTCCTCGGTAGCCGATCGCGCGCAGCACCATGCCCGTCCGTATCGTCCGCTCCCCCGCCGCCTCCGCGACGCGCACGCCCTGGACGGCTTCCTCGCCGAGCATTTCCAGCGGGGCCGTGTGGAAGCGGAGCACGATGCGCCGCCCGGGAGCGGGCGCTTGTGTCCAGTCGAAGCGCTCGCGCGCGACGCCTCGCAGGAGGGCCGCCTTGCCCTTCGGGTCGGTCGCCGGATCGGTCTCGTCGACGGCTGCCGCGATCCGGGGGTGGTGGTCGTCGACGACCAGGTCCAGGCCGGGAACGTGCTTGAGGGCGAGCAGTTCGGACTTCGTGTAGGCGGCGCCCTCGGGACCCCGGCGCCCGAGCAGGACCACCTCGCGCACCTTGGCGGCACGCAGCGCCGCCAGTGCGTGCTCGGCGATCTCGGTGCGGGCGAGGCTGTCCGGGTCGGCGAGCAGGATCCGGGCGACGTCGAGAGCCACGTTGCCGTTGCCGACGACGACCACGCGCTCGGCGGACAGGTCGAACGCGTCGGGCGCCGCGTCCGGGTGGCCGTTGTACCAGGCGACGAAGTCCCGCGCGGACATGCTGCCGGGCAGCTCCTCGCCCGGTACGGCCAGCGGGCGGTCGGCCGACGCGCCCACGGCGTAGATGACCGCGTCGTGGTGTGCGGCCAGTTCCTGCGCGGTGACGTCGGCGCCCACGTCGAGCCCGAGATGCATCCGCACCCTCGGATGCGTGTGGAACCGCGCGAAGGTGTCGCCGACCTTCTTGGTGGCGGGGTGGTCCGGCGCCACGCCGAACCGCACGAGCCCTCCGGTCACCGGCAGCCGGTCGATCAGGGTCACTTCGGCGCTGGTGTGCAGGAGCAGGTCCTGGACCGCGTACATCCCGGCAGGACCGGTGCCGACGACGGCGACCTTGAGCGGCGCGAAGTCGGACGGCAGGACGCGGGGGAACGACGGCTCGTCCCAGGCGTGGAAGTTCGGTCCGTCCGGGGCGGGTTCGGGTGTCTGGTCCGCGTAGTACGCCGCGTTGATCGTCGCGTACTCCTGCTGCGCGGGCGCGAGGCTGTCCACCGGGAAGATCGCCTCGACCGGGCAGGCGTCGGCGCAGGCGCCGCAGCCTATGCAGGTGGCCGGGTCGATGTGCAGCATCTCCGTGCTGCCGAACGCCCTTTCCTGCGGCGTCGGATGGATGCAGTTGACCGGGCATACGGCGACGCAGGTGGCGTCGTTGCAGCAGGTCTGGGTGATGGCGTAGGAGGTCATGTCGTCGGCTCGACTCGCTCGGGTCAGATGGAGCTGGCGCGGATGAGGGGGGGCTCGGATGAGGGGGGCTCGGATGAGGAGGACCCAAGTGAGGAGGGCTCAGATGAGGTTGGCGCGCTTGTAGAAGGCGAGCGCGGGCTTCGTGAGCAGCCGGGACGAGGCCAGGAACTCCATCAGGCCCGAACAGCTCGACCGCATCATGGACTTGTGGTGCTCGTTGGCCTTCGCCTCGGCGAGCGCGCGCTTCTCGTCGAGCCCCGCGTGGGCGTAGACCTTGCGGTTCACCATGCTGGTGACGATGACGTACGAGGCGATCGCGATGACGAGCGCGTTGATCTGGCGGCGCACCCGGCCCGTGCCCGCCATCCGCTTGGTCGTCTGGTCGCGGGCGAACTTCATGTGCCGCGATTCCTCGACGACATGGATGTTGTTGATCGTGCGGACGAAGGGCACGACCCGCTCGTCCCGCATCCAGTCGCGCTGCATGACGTCGAGCACCTCTTCGGCCACCAGGATCGCGGCATAGGCCGCCTCGCCGAAGGCCACCGTCTTGAACACGCGGCCCAGCTCCACGGCGAACCGGTGCGGCCGGTAGGCGGGCGCGCCCAGCTTCTCGGCGCCGCGCGCGAACATGATCGAGTGCCGGCACTCCTCGGCGATCTCGGTGAGCGCCCACTGGACCTCGTCGCTGGTCGGATCCTTCGCGTACACGTCGCGCAGCACCATCTGCTGCAGGATCATCTCGAACCAGATGCCCGTGCTGGCCACCGACGCGGCTTCCTGCCGTGTGAGCTCCTTGCGCTGGGCGTCGGTGAGCTCCTGCCAGTACGAAGTGCCGTACAGGGAGCACCACTCCGGACTCGCGCCGTGGAAGTCCCGGTCGAGGGGGGTGTCCCAGTCCACCTCGGTGGCCGGGTCGTAGGCCAACATGGCGGCCGAGTCGAGCAACCGCCGGGCCACGTCGTCCTCTTCGGGCTTCTCGGGGCGGTCCTGCGAGGTCGGCCGAACAGTGCTGCTTGCCATGCTGCGGCTCCTTGACTCTGCTGCGTACGTTCTCTTGTTCGCTCAGGCAGCGGCTCGGGGCGCCGTCCCGCAACGCGCCGCGGCCCGCTTGTTAGACAGACCGTATAACAAGGAAAGCGGCGAGCCTACCCCTGAGTAAGAAGTGAATCCGCGCAAGTTCTTGCAGCAAGCAACGCTCGCAGGTCACGCCGACCGGCACCCTCCCCCGACCACAAAAAGCCCACCGTTCACCCACCACGCCAGCCACCAAAGCCACTTCAAGGACTGATAGTTGAAATATCTTGCAGAAAGCATTGACGCGTACATGCGCGGGCGGCAGGCTCCCACTCGGAATCCCCCCACGGCAGCCTCCCCCACGAGTAGTTGCCTTCTTTGGGCACAGCTGTGCCCGGTCTCGAAGGAGCCGCACCATGCAGCACCGTTACCGCCTGCTCGGCGCGACGTCGGCCGGGGTCCTGGCCGCGGCCGGCCTCGCGACGTTCGCGCCCACGCAGTCGCAGGCGACACCGCCGGGCGAGAAGACCGTCACCGCCACCATGTTCGAGCGACAGTTCGCGGATGTGGGCAAGGCCTGCACGGACCAGCTCGGCCCGTCGGGCTACGGCTACGTCCAGGTGTCGCCCGCCTCGGAGCACATCCAGGGCGGCCAGTGGTGGACCTCGTACCAGCCCGTCAGTTACAAGATCGCGGGCCGTCTGGGCGACCGCGCCGCCTTCAAGAGCATGGTCGACGCCTGCCATCAGGCGGGCGTCAAGGTCATCGCGGACGCCGTCATCAACCACATGGCGGCCGGCTCGGGGACGGGCACCGGCGGCACGGCGTACGGCAAGTACGAGTATCCCGGCCTCTTCCAGGATGCGGACTTCCACACCTGCCGCACGAGCATCAACGACTACACCAGCCGTGACAACGTCCAGAACTGCGAACTGGTGGGCCTCGCCGACCTCGACACGGGCAGCGACGCGGTGCGCACCACCATCGCGGCGTACCTCGACGACCTGCGGTCCCTGGGCGTGGACGGTTTCCGCATCGATGCAGCCAAGCACATGGCGGCCGACGACGTCGCCGCCATCAAGGGCAAGATGAGCGACCCCGGGTTCTGGGTGTCGGAGGTCATCCACGGGGGCGGCGAGGCCGTCCAGCCCGACGAGTACACCGGCGTCGGCGACGTCGACGAGTTCCGCTACGGCGGGCACCTCAAGAGCGCCTTCCAGGGGGGCGACATCGCCCAGCTGAAGTCGGTCGCCGACGGCAAACTGGGCAGCGGCTCGGCCCGTACGTTCGTCGACAACTGGGACACCGAGCGCAACGGCTCGACGCTCACCTACAAGGACGGCGCGGCCTACACCCTGGCGAACGTCTTCATGCTCGCCTCCCCCTACGGCTCACCGAACGTGTACTCCGGCTACGAGTGGACCGACAAGGACGCGGGTCCGCCCAGCGGCGCGGACGGCTGGACGAACACGCACACCCAGCAGGCGGTCACCGGCCTGGTCGGGTTCCGCAACGAGGTGGGCTCCGCCGAGCTGACCGACTGGTGGGACAACGGCGGCAGCGCCCTCGCCTTCGGCCGTGGGGACAAGGGGTTCGTCGCCCTCAACAACGGCGACGGAGAGCTGACGGAGACGTTCGCGACGTCCCTGCCCGGCGGCACGTACTGCAATGTCGCCAAGGCGTCCCCCGACAGCTGCGAGGGGAACACGGTCACCGTCGGGGACGACGGAAAGGTCGGGACCACCCTGCCCGCCCACGGCGCCCTGGCCCTGCACACCGGGGCGAAAGCGGGCTGACCGGCACCGCCCTCACCCCCGGACCCGCCCCTAGACCAGACGGAACACCGGATGACGTACCGACTCGGCGGCGAACTCCTCGTCCGTCGAGTCGCCCGTCACGTCGAAGTAGGGGCGGGTGACGGGCACTTCGCGCCAGTACTGACGCAGCACGGGGACGCTTTCCTCGGGGCCGAGCTCGACCACGCGCACGGTCTCCGACGTGCCGCCCCTGCTGAGTTCGATCTCACCGGCCGCACGGGCGTTGAGCACCCAGTTGCTCACCCCGTAGGCGCCGACGACCCAGCGCTCGCCCCCGGCCGACATCACGTCGACCGGCGTGGAGAACAGGCGGCCCGACTTCCTGCCGCGCACGGTCAGTATGTACCGGTAGCCCTTGCCCATCCCTCGCCGGGTCATGGCCCGGAACACGCCGTTGATCAGACGCGTGCCGAAACCGACGCGGTACGTCTTCGCCATCAGCCTTCTTCCTGTCCAGCGGCCGGCGGTTACCGCGCGGCCAGCAACTGAGCCGCGCCCTGCCGGGCTTGGCGCGCCGGCTCGGGTGAGCCCGATATGGCGGCCGCGGTCATGGCCCCCTCCGCGAGCAGGACCAACGGGCCGACAGTCTGCCCCGATTCACCCGCGGCTGCCACAAGTCCCGCCATGTACGCATGGAAGGCGCTCTTGTGGGCGCGGACAGTGTCGGCCACCGCCGGTTCCACGGCCCCGAGTTCACCGAAGGAGTTGATGAAGGCGCAGCCCCGGAAGTCCGGCTCGGAGAACCACTCGTAGAGCCAGTCGTAGACCGCGAGGACCCGCTCCGGCCCGCCCGGCTCACCCTCCACATGCTCGGCGAGCCGGGTCCGCCAGCGCAGGTCGCGGCGTTCGAGACAGGCGACGACCAGCTCCGACTTCGAGGGGTAGAGCTGGTACAGCCGCTTGAGCGAGACGCCCGAGGCCGCTCGCACCTGGTCCATGCCCACGGCCTGGATGCCGCGCGCGTAGAAGAGCTCCTCGGCGGCGTCGAGGAGTCTGACTTCCGCTTCAGCGCGGTCCATGCGGGCTCCAGGGGGGTGCGGATCAGAGAACGTGGACCAGAGGCACGAGAACGGTCGTTCTCCAAGATTACTACGGGCCCGGATCCGGTCGCATCATTGCGCGAGAACGACCGTTCTCCTATGGTGGGCACCCTCACCGGAGAACGATCGTTCTCGCGGCTTCCACGTTCATTCGACGTTCAGGAGAGAGCCATGGCCGCACGACCCCCAGTACCGCCGTTCACCCTGCGGACAGCGGCCGAGAAGGTCCGCCTCGCCGAGGACGGCTGGAACTCCCGCGATCCCGAGAAGGTGTCCCTCGCCTACGGCAAGGACTCCCGCTGGCGTAACCGCGCGGAGTTCGTCACGGGGCGCGACGCCATCGTCGCCTTCCTCTCCCGCAAGTGGCGCCGGGAGCTCGACTACCGCCTCATCAAGGAGCTGTGGGCACACGACGGCAACCGCATCGCGGTGCGCTTCGCCTACGAATGGCGGGACGACTCCGGCCAGTGGTACCGCTCGTACGGCAACGAGAACTGGGAGTTCGACGACGACGGCCTGATGCGTGTCCGGCACGCGTCCATCAACGACCTGCGCATCGAGGAGTCCGACCGCAAGTACCACTGGCCGCTCGGCCGCCGCCCCGACGACCACCCCGGCCTCAGCGACCTGGGCCTCTGACCGCGGACCAGCGCCCCAGGAGCAACGGCAGCAGGGCGCCCTGCGCGGCGACCACCACCCAGAACAGGCCGGTGCTGCCCATGTGTTCGGCGAGCTGATAGCCCTCGCCCCCGGCCACTCCGCTGGCGAAGGCGCCGATTCCGGCCGCGAGCCGCTGGTGACCGAAGACCACCGCCGGGGCTCGGGTCGACCGGGCAAGGGCCTCGAGGTCGTTCTTGAAGAAGAGGACGATCTCACCGAGGCAGACGAGCAGGGCTCCGGCCATGATCGCGGCATGGTTGCCGACGGCGAGCGTGGCCATCCCCGCGGCCATCGCGCCGAAGCCGCACCGCAGGGCGCGGGTGTAGGGCAGGGCTGCGATCCAGTCCGCGAGGAGGGGCTGCGCGACGACGAGCAGCAGCGCGTAGACCGCGAGGACCAGGCCGTAGTACGTCGTCGAGGTGCGGGGCACCGCGTACAGCGCGAGGTAGTGCTGGAAGAACATGAAGACGTACAGGCTCAGCACGGTGGTCGCGAAGGGCAGCACGGCGACGCCGGAGAACGCCCTCTCGCCGGGTGCCGGCTCCGGCCCCCGGTCGGGGCTCTCCCCGGGCAGCAGGGCGTGGCCCACGGTGATCGCGGCGAAGAGCACGGCGACCGCGGTGAACAGCCCGGCCGACGCACTGAGGACGAAGGGCGCCGCCGCCAGCGGTCCCAGGGCGATGCCCGCGTTCAGCGCGGAGCTGCTCGCGGACAGCAGCAGAGGGCGTTGCTCCTCGTCCGCCTCGTGGATCAAGTAGGCCTTGTTCGCGGGCAGATAGAGGGCCGCGCCCACGGACACCAGGAAGAGGGCGAGGACGGCGGCGGCCGGATCGCGGAGGCCGGGCAGGAAGCAGGCGAAGCCCGCCGTGCGGATCACCAGGGCGAGCAGCATCGTGCGCCGCAGTCCGATGCGCCCGGCGATCATGCCGCCCACCACCCCACCGGAGAACTGCACCAGTGAGGCGACGGCGAGCACGACGCCGACCGCGCCGAGCCCCATGCCGAGCCGCTGGTGGAGGAGCACCGACATGAAGGGCAGGACGGCGAAGCTGCCCAGCGGGATCAGGAACGATCCGGCCAGCAGGAAGCGTTGCGGCCCGGTGAGCCGCGCGAGGCCGGACCGAAGGCGCCCGCGCGGCTTTCCGAGGAGCGTCACGCCGGGGCGTCGGCGGCGACGAGCGGCCGTATGCTCCCCGCCGCGCTGAGCGCACGGTGCAGGGCGAGTTCCGCGGTCGCACCCTCGGTCAGGACGATCCCGGTGCACCCGCGCTGATCGCTCACGTGCTCCAGGCGGTCACCGGGGGCTGCGGTGGGGTACCACTCGGGCGAGCCGGGGAAGGCGGCGAGACCGTCCACGCCGGTCCATCCGGTGAGGGTGCCGGGCCGGTCGGGGTAGACGAGGACGAATCCCGTGGCGGGGCCCGTGGCCGCCGGAGCGTCGAGCAGGGCGGGGCGCAGGCCCAGTGCCACGGCGATCATCGCGTCGTACACGTTGGTGCGCAGGGCGCGGCACAGTGCCTCGCCGACCAGCGCGCCGCCGATGCGGCGGTTGATCTCGACGAGCTCCGGTCCCTCGGCGGTGAGGACGAACTCGACGTGCGCGAAGCCCGCGTCATGGCCCGCCGTCTCCAGGACGCGCGCCACCCAGTCCTGGATCAGGGCGAACTGCGGTTCCGGCAGGGCCACGGGGAAGGCGGCGGCCTCCTCGCGGACGGACGGCTCGGGAGACATCTGGCGGCTGAGCACACCCAGGAGCTTCGTCTCCCCCGGCCAGCTGAGCGTCTCCGCGCTGTAGACGGGCCCGGCGAAGAGGGGTTCCGCGAACAGCCGCCCGGAGAAGGGGCGTTGGGCGGCTTCACGGAGAGCGGTGTGCAGCTGCCGCTCGTCGCGTACCAGCCATACGTTGCGGGAGGAGGTGCCCGCCGAGTCCTTGAGGACCACCGGCAGGCCGATCTGCCGGAGCACCTCGTCGGCCGCCGCGGGCTCGGCCGGGATCGTGAGGGCGGAGCCGCTGCTCAGGTTCTGTTCGTGGAGGAGGTTGCGCACCCGGGACTTGTCCCGCAGGACACGGACCGCGGCCGGATCGGGGCCCGGCAAACCGAGTTCGGCGGCGAGATCCGCGCCCGGCACGCTCCAGGTGTCGGTCGAGTTGATGAGCCCCTTCAGGCCGGGCACGGCGGCGAGCGCCGCGGCGGACGCGGCCGCGTCACGGGTGTCGACGTCGACGATGTCGAGTGCTCCCGGTTCCAGCCGGTCCAGTTCGTGCCGGTAGACGGCGCGGTCGCCCGTGAGCAGGCAGAGCCGGTGCCCGGCGGCCTCGGCCGCTTCCAACAGCCGTCCGAGGCCGAAGGTGAGTGCTTCCAGGGCGGCGATCGTCACGATGTCTTCCCCTCCTTCTCGTGCTTGTCGTGCTTCTGGTGCTCGTCGTGCTTCTTCGTGCGTACGTCGTAGCTGCGCCGGTTCCACTCCATCACCGACCACGGCAGCGCGAGGTCGGCCAGGTCCGTGATCTGGTGCGGCTTGAGGGTGCGCGGGTCGAGCGCCTCCTGGTGACGGGAGAAGACCCGCTCGGTGTAGCGGTGTCCCGTGTCGGCGCCGATCACGAGGTGCATCCGGTCCGGGTCGCGGGCCGCCTCCCATGCTGTGACGAGGTGGGCGGCCCCCGTGGAGAGACCGGCGAACACCGCGTGAGCGCGCAGCAGATCGACGGCTCCCGCCATGGCGTGCCGGAAGTCGACCCAGTGGAGGGTGTCGTACAGGTCGTGCCGGACGTTGTCGAAGGGGATCGAGCTGCCGATCCCGGCGATGATCGCCTCGGGATCGCTGAAGTCCTCGCTGCCGAACGTGACGCTGCCGAAGGGCTGCAGTCCCAGCAGCCTTACCGCACGGCCGCGTAGCCGCAACGGCTGGACGAGACCTCCGGTGGATGCGCCGGTGCCGACGGCGCCCACCACGGTCAGCGGGGCATCGGGCAGCGCGGCGTCGACCAGATCCGCGAACTCCTCGTAACCGGCGTAGTGGACTCCGTCGTGGTACTGGCGCATCCAGTGCAAGTCGGTTCGCCCGGCCAGTAGTTGACGCACGCGGTGCACCCGCCGCTCCTGGTCGAGCCGCAGGCTGTCGGAGGGCGGCATCTGGTCCACCGTGGCCCCGAGGATCTCCAGCTGGGCCCGCATCGCCGCGTCGACGGTGGTGGAGGCGACGATGTGGCAGCCGAGTCCGTAGCGGTGGCAGGCCATGGCGAGGGCAAGGGCGTAGATGCCGCTGGAGCTGTCTACGAGGGTCTGGCCGGGCCTGACGGTGCCGCGCTCCAGGAGGGTGCGGACGGCGCCGAGCGCCGCGTACACCTTCATCGTCTCGAAGCGTGCGAGGACGACGTTTTCGGAGAGCCGCAGCAGGTCGGGGGCCTTCATCGCGTCGGTGATGTGTCCGTGGACGGTGGCCGCGGGGGCTGCCGCCGTGCGCGCGGGGGTCACCGTCCGACCGACCGGAGGTAGCCGCCCAGGTCTTCGGCGCCCTTGACGTTGCGCGGGCCGCTGACGGCGTCGCCGTAGGACATGACGAAGAAGCGGCTCTCCTTCACGGCCGGTACCGACTTGAGGCTGGAGAGTGACTTCAGGTAGGCGATCTTCTCCTTGGCGGGTTGGTCGGCGTAGTCGATGATGACGATGACCTCGGGCTTCGCCTTGATCACGGGCTCCCAGCCCACCGTCGTCCAGCCCTTGTCCAGGTCGTCGAAGACGTTGGTGGCGCCGGCGGCCTTGATGATGTCGTTCGGTGCGGCATGGCGTCCGGCGGTGAACGGCTGATCGGTGCCCGAGTCGTAGACGAAGACCTTGGCCGGGTCGCCCTTCTCGGGCCAGGTCTTCTTCAGTGCGGCGACGCGCTGCTTGAGGCCGGTGACGGCCTTCTCGGCGCGCTTCTCGACGCCGAAGATCCGGCCCAGGTTGTCCAGGTCCGTGTAGAGCGCCTCCAGGGGTGTGACGTCGACGTTCTTGTCGCCGTAGTCCCAGCACGTCTCGGTGTGGAGGTAGCTTGCGGCACCGATCTTCTTCAGGAGGGCGGGCGTGATGCCGCGCTCCTCGCTGAAGCCGGAGTTCCAGCCGGCGAGGACGAAGTCGGCCTTGGCGTCGGCCACGATCTCGCGGGTGATGCGCTCGGTGCCGAGGCGTTCCACGTCGGCGTAGTCCGCGCGCCAGGGCGAGCCCTTGATGGAGGGGTCGCCGAGCTTGTTCATGACGTAGCCGCGCATCCGGTCGGCGAGGCCGAGGGAGAACATCTTCTCGGCGCCGCTGACGTCGTAGGCCACCGGACGCTTCGGACGGGTGTACGTGACGTCCTTGCCGCAGTTGGAGACGGTGACCGTCTCCGCCCTGTTCTTCGCCGTCGGCTCGACCTCGGCGCCGCAGGCGGTGGTCAGGAGCCCGGTCGTCAGCAGCACGGCGGCTGCCAGCGCGCGGGGCAGCGGTGGTCGGATCATGAGTGCGGTCCTTCTGGTAGGGCGTCGGCGGATGCCGGGGAGCCGGCGGGGGCGAGGTCGTAGACGAGGTGGGGCGTTCCGGTGCGCGGGTGGTGGACGACGGTGGCGTCGACGCCGAACACCTTGCGGATCAGCTCGGGGTTCAGGACTTCCGCCGGGATGCCCGTGGCGACCAGGGAGCCGGAGCTCAGGACGGCGATGCTGTCGCAGGCGGCGGCCGCCAGATTGAGGTCGTGGAGGGCCGTGAGCACGGTGAGGCCCGATCCGCGCAGGAAGGAGAGCAGCTCCACCTGGTGGCGGATGTCCAGGTGGTTGGTGGGCTCGTCGAGGACCAGGACGCGGGGTTCCTGGACGAGGGCGCGCGCGACGAGCACGCGCTGCCGCTCGCCGCCGGAGAGGGTGAGCACGCTGCGGTCCGCGAGATGGGTGACGTCGAGGCGGTCCATCGCCTGTCGGCACAGGGCCTGTTCGGGCGCGGTGAGGGGCTGGTTGCCGCGGGCGTGCGGGGCACGGCCGAGGGCCACGACCTCCCCGACCGTGAAGTCGAGTTCGGTGTGGCTCTCCTGGGTGAGCGCGGCGATCGACCGGGCGCTGTCGCGCAGCTTCAGGGTCGCCAGGTCGGCACCGTCCAGGAGCACGGCGCCCGACGTCGGTCTCAGCGCGCGGTAGACGCACCGCAACGCCGTGGACTTGCCGCTGCCGTTCGGGCCGACGAGCCCGACGATCCGCCCCGTCTCCACCTCGATGTCCAGCCGGTCGACCAGGGCGCGCCCTGCCGCCTCGACCGAGAGTCCCCGCAGTTCGAGGGTCATCTACCGCCCTCCGAACAGATAGCCGCGGCGGCGCATCAGCACGATGAACACGGGGACGCCGATCAGCGCGGTGATGACCCCGAGCGGCAGTTCCTCCGGGGCGAACGCGGTGCGGGCCACGAGGTCGACCCAGACCAGGAAGACGGCCCCGGCGAGCGGGGCGACGGCCAGGACCCGGCGGTGCGTCGAACCGACGAGGATGCGTACGACGTGCGGCAGGACGAGCCCGACGAAGCCGATCGCTCCGCTGACCGCGACGATGAGGCCGGTGACCGCCGCCGTGAGGAGGAAGAGGCGGCGGCGCAGCGCCTCCGCGTCCACGCCCAGGCTGGCCGCGGTCTCGTCGCCCAGCGAAAGCACGTCGAGCGACCGGCTCTGGCGCAGCAGCACCACGACCGTCACCAGGACGGCACCGGCCGCCAGCGGCAGCGACTCCCAGGACGCCGAGCCGAGGCTGCCGAGCAGCCAGAACAGCACCGTGCGCGCGGCCTGGCCGTTCGGGGAGAGGAAGACGAGCACGCTCATCAGCGCCTGGAACCCGTAGGCCAGCGCGACGCCGGTGAGAACCAGGCGCAGGGGTGTCAGGCCGAGCGGGCCGCGCGCGGCGAGATACACCAGCACGGTGGCGCCGAGCGCACCGAGGAACGCGGCGGCGGACAGCGCGTAGACGCCGAGTCCGGCGAAGACCCCGAACACCACGACCGCCGTGGCCCCGACGGAGGCGCCCGAGGAGATGCCGAGCACGAACGGGTCCGCGAGGGCGTTGCGCACCAGTGCCTGGATGGCGACGCCGACGACCGAGAGCCCCGCACCGACCACGGCGGCGAGCAGCACGCGTGGGGTGCGCACGTGCCAGACGATGGAGTAGCCGGTCACGTCGTCGGCCCCGATGCTGCCGCCGGTGAGAGCGGCGGTCAGGAAACGCACGACGTCCCCGAGCGGTACGACGGTCGGGCCCAGCGCGATCCCGGCGAGGACGGAGACGACCAGCGTCACGGAGAGCACGGTCAGCGTGGTCACGAGCCGGCCGCGGCCCGCTCTGCCCGCGACCGGCTGGTGGGAAACTGCCTCCGGGGCAGCGGTCCCGGTGGTGGCCTCGGTCATGAAGTCCCTTCGCCCGTCGCACGGTTCGGATCAGCGCCGCCGCCCCTGCGCGGTGCGGCACGTTCCAGTAGTCGGCGGACGTCGCCGCCCGGTTCCCGGAGATTCACGAACTGCCCCGGTCAGCGGCCGGGCTTGGTCCCTCGCACGATCAATCGCCGCGCGTGCTGGTCGTACGGCTCTTCGTCGAAGCCGCCGAAGCACTCCACGCCGGTGAACCCGGCGTCCTCGAAGAGCGTGCGCAGCTCGGCCGCGCTGTAGAGGAAGGAGGTGATCGAGGCCTCGCGCGCGCCCCCGTCCCGTACGAGGGTCCAGTCGGTCCGCAGCCGCGTCCAGTCGTCCAGGACGGTGTCGCGCTGTACCACGTACGCGCCGTCGAGTTCGACGACTTGGGGGCGGCCGATCCAGCCGGCGAGCACTTCTTTGCCCATCACGTCGATCAGCAGCTGCCCGCCGGGCGCCAGCGAGTCATGCGCGTTGCGCAGCACTTGGGCGTTGTCCCGCGCGTCGTCGAAGTAGCCGAAGGAGGTGAAGACGTTGAGCACCACGTCGTACGACTCCGGCTCGACGTGGGTGAGCATGTCCGCCCGGATCAGGCGGACGTCGACCGCGGCGTCCTCGCACACGGCGCGGGCCCGCTTCAGGAGTTCCGCGCTGAGGTCGACACCGGTGACCGTGTAGCCGCGGCGCACCAGCGGCACCAGGTACAGGCCCGGCCCACAGCACAGGTCGAGGACGCGGCTGCCCGCCGGGAACGCGAGCAGTGGCGAGCGGGCGACGACGTCCGCCGTTTCCGCCCGCCGCCGCTCGGAGAACATCGTCTCGGAGAAGTCGGACCAGAATCCGTCGTCCTCGTACCAGTGCATGCTGCCGCGACCTCGATCCAGTGGGCTGTTCCGGCCCGTGCGCCGCGGCTGTGCGGGCGGCGGCGCACGGGACTTGCGCACCAGTGGTCGGCTGTGGGGCACGTCTGGTTCCCGGCCGCTTCCCGGCCGCTCGGACCCGTGGTCAGGCGGCGGTGGCAGTGCTCAGGTGGACGCCGATCTGCTGGAAGGCGTGGACGAGCGGCGCCGGTGGGACCGCGGGCGACATGACCTGGGAGGCGAAGTGCGCGACGACGAGGTCGAGCCGGGGTGAGACGAACAGACGCTGACCGTGGATCCCGCTGGCCATGAAGGAGTCGTAGGGGTCGTTCAGGATCCACCACAGGTCGTGGTACGAGAGGGTGGCGGGCGAGTCGGGCGGCGCGGCCGGGAAGCGGACACGTCGGGGGTAGCCGTCGGGGACGCCGCTGACGATGGTGGAGGCGACGGCCTCCGGCACGACCTGGCGCTCCCCCACCGCCCCTCCGCGGCGGAGCATCTCGCCGAGCCGGGCCACGTCGCGGGCCGAGGCGCTGAATCCGCCGCACGCGGCTTCGACGCCTTCGGGGTCGAGGATGTAGTACGCGTCCTCCTCCGCGCCCAGGTGGGACCAGATCAGATCGCCGAGCAGGGCGGAGGTGCTCTTCCCGGTGATCCGGCGCAGGACCTCGGCGAGGGCCTCGACGTTGCCGTTCTCGTAGCGGAACTCGGTTCCCGGTATGCCGGTCGTCCGTGCGGTGGCGAGGTGTTCGCGGATGCACGCGGGCCCGCTGTAGCCGTAGGGCCTCAGTTGGGGCCCCACGACGGCGAAGTAGCGCTGGGCCTCGATGGACTTGTCGAAGCGACGGCCCGCGTAGCTCATCTGTGTGCCCATGTGGAGCAGGTGGTCGACCCGGGCCTCACCGAACGCCGTGCCCGCCAGCTCGGGGACGTAGTGCGTCACCAGGGCCGTGCGGTCCAGGAGGCCCTCGTGCGCGAGCGTCGCCGCGGCGAGGCCCAGGTAGGACTTGGCCGCGGAGGCGTTGAAGTGGGGTGTGTGCGGCTCGGTGCCGTGGAAGTAGCGCTCGTGGACGACGGCTCCGCGGTGCAGCACCACGACGGCGTCGGTCTGGGCGGCGGCGAACAGTTCCGGCAGCCTGAGCGAGGACCCGTTCGGCGCGGAGATCTCCAGGGCGTCCAGGTCCTGCGGACCGGCGGGCAGTGCGGGGGCGGGGGCCGCGCCGCGCCACACCCGTCGGCTGGGTGAGATCTCGCGGCCCGCGGCCGTGTAGCGCCGCACCCAGGCGGGGTCCGTGTAGCCCCGGCTCCACATGAGGTCACCCAGCGGCGGTGTCTCGGTCATCGATCGCTCCCGTCAGCGGCGTCAGGTCGGCATCATCAAGTCATAGATTCACTTCAATCTAATCGTTAACATACAGACTGTTCAGTACTCTGACATCGCCGCGACCCCGAGATCCGGGCCTCCGCAGCCCTCTCCTCCGCATGCCCTCTTCGCCGCACCCGCCCCTGCTCCCCCGACCGCAGGAGTCCCCATGGCCACTCCGCACACCTCGTCGCGCACGGCACCAAAGGCGCTCGAAAAGCACCCGGAGTCACCGGAGTTCGACCGGCGCCGCGCCTGGCTCATCACCGCGATGGTCGTCGCGTTCATGCTGATCAACTACGCCGACAAGTCCGTCCTGGGGCTCGCGGCCGTCCCGATCATGGACGAGCTGGACATCAGCAACAGCACGTACGGCGTGATCTCCAGCTCGTTCTCGATCCTCTTCAGCCTCTCCGGGCTCGTCGTCGGATTCGTCTCGTCGCGCATCTCCAGCCGGGCCCTGCTGTTCACCATGGCCCTGCTGTGGGCGGTGGCCCAACTGCCCGTGCTGGTCGTGGCGGCGGTCCCGACACTGATCGCGGGGCGGGTGCTGCTCGGCGCGGCCGAGGGGCCTGCCGCCTCGATGTCCATGCACGCCCTCTACAAGTGGTTCCCCCTCGACCGGCGCGGGCTGCCGTCGGCACTGCAGATCAGCGGTGCGGCACTCGGCACGCTCATCGCGGCGCCCGTCGTCACCTGGCTCATCACGGCCTTCGGCTGGCGCTCGGCCTTCGCTGCGCTCGCCGTGACCAGCCTGACGTGGAGTCTGATCTGGTGGCGCGTCGGGCACGACGGCCCTTACGGCCAGGCGCGCCCGCGGGGTTCAGGCGGCTCGGGCAGCTCCGGAACGAGCGCGCCGCAGCCGAGCGAACCCCGGCTCCCCTACCGCAAACTCCTGCTCAACGGCACGGTCGTGGGAAGCATCGCGGGCGCTTTCGGCGCCTCGTGGGCGCTGGCCGTCAGCCACGCCTGGCTGCCCGCGTACTTCAGGACCCAGCTCGACATGACGCCGGGCGGCGCGGCGGCGGCCATCAGTGGCATCTCCGCCTTCAGCTTCGTCCTGCTCCTCGCGGTCTCACCGTTCGCCGACGCGCTGAACCGCCGGGGCGTCTCCAGCCGCTGGGCGAACGGCGCGCCGCAGGGGATCGCCGTCGTCGTCGCCGGGCTCGCCATGGCGAGCTTCTCCTTCGTGGGCGACGGCCGGCTCCAAGTCCCGCTCATCGCCGTGGCGTTCGGGGCGAACGCCATCGTCTTCCCCTTGCACTACATGACGACGGCCGCCGTCGTCCCCACCCACCAGCGCGGAGCCCTCTTCGGCATCGTCGCCGCGACGGGGACCCTGCCCGGCCTCGTCGCCCCCTTCCTCACCGGCCACCTGCTCGACACCGCGGGCTCCCAGAGCGCGGGCTACACCGCCTCGTTCCTGCTCTCCGCCGCGGTGATGCTGCTGTCCGGCCTGACGGCACTGGTGTACATACGACCGGAGCGGGACGCCCGGCGGCTGGGCCTGGCGCCCGTCGGGTCCGCTCAGGCCGACGCGCCCGCTCAGGCCGGCGCATCGAAGCCACTCGCCCAGTAGCGGCCCCGCAGAGCCAGGTCGAGCAGCTGGCGCACGACCTCCTCGGGAGGCATCGGCGGCGTCTCCTGATCGACCCACCACCGCAGGACGGCGACCTGCTCGCCCACCCAGACGCGGGCGAGGAGGTCGGCGTCGATGCGCGGTTCGACGCCGTTACGGTCGGCGCGGGCGCGGAACTCCTCGGCGGTGACCCGCGCGCAGGCGTCCACGAACATCTGCAGCGGCTTGCCGTCCCCCTCGCCGCGCAACACGATCCGGTACTGATCGCGCTCCTCGCGTGCGTGCCGGAGCATTTCGAGGACCGGTTTGCCGGTGAAGCCCACGGCGCTGTCGGCGATGGTCGGCCGCAACCGCTCCCCCAGCTCTTCGAGCAGGTCGGACGTCACGCGCGCGAACAGGCCTTCCTTGTCCTTGAAGTGCGCGTAGAAGGTCGCGCGGGCCACGTCGGCGCGCTCGGTGATGTCCTCCACGGTCAGCGCGGTGAAGCCGCGCTCGAGGACCAGGTCCACCAGCGCCGAGCCGAGAGCCCGTCGTGACCGTCGTGTCCGCCTGTCCTCGGCCATGAAGGCCCTCCTCACCCGTGCGGTCGTGATTGCCGACCCAGTCTAGAAGACTCTTGACAGTCCAGAGGTTACTGAACAAGCTGTCTGCAATTGATCAGATTGTTTATTCGCAAAATTCGGACCACCCTCCCCCGCACCGCCCCGCCCCCCTCCGGAGAACGTGATGAACCTCGGCACCTATCTGACCCGCAGCGCCCGCTACTGGCCGCAGGCGACAGCCCTCGTCTGCGGAGACCGGTCGTGGACCTTCGACCGCCTGGACACGGCCGCCAACCGGCTGGCCTCCGCGCTGATCGCCCGCGGCCTGCGCCCCGGCGACGCCGTGGCCTCGCTCGCCTGGAACCGGGGCGAGCTGGTGGAGGTCGAGTTCGCCCTCTACAAGGCGGGACTGCTGCGCGCCCCGGTCAACGCCCGCCTGGGGCGCGGGGAAGTGGCGCACATCCTGCGCTACGCCCCCGTGCGCGCCCTCGTCTTCGACGCGGCCCACCGCGAGGACGCCCTCGCCGCGATCGCCGAGGCCGGCACCGGCTGCCTGCCGGTCCCCCTGGACGGCACGCTCGACGGCGATGCGCCGGGCATCACCTACGAGGCGCTCCTCGCCGCAGGCAGCGCGGAACCGGTCGCCGTCGAAGTCGACGAGCACGCCCCCTGCGTCCTGAACTTCACCTCCGGCTCCACCGGCGCCCTGAAGGCCGCCGTGCAGACCGTGGGCAACCGGCTCGCCAACATGCGCAAGCAGTTGATGAGCGACGAGTCCCGCCCGCGGCCCGGCACCCGCTACCTCGCCTGCGGTCCCATCACGCACGCCACCGGCATGGGCCTGCTCGCCGGGGTGTTCGGCGGCTCGACGACGTATGTCCTGCCCACCTGGAGCCCCGAGGCGTTCGTGACGGCGGTGGAGAAGGAGCGCATCACCGCGACGTTCCTCGTACCGGCCATGCTGAACATGGTGCTCGCCCATCCCGGCGCCGCCGCACGCGACCTGTCGTCACTGACCAGTGTGCGAATCGGCGGCGCACCCATCTCGCCCCAACGACTGCGCGACGCGGTGGAGTTCTTCGGGCCGGTGGTCGCCCAGGGGTACGGCCTGGGCGAGACCACGAGCGTCGTCGCCGGACTGAGCAGCGAGGAGATCGCCCTCGCGGTCAAGGAGGACCCGGAACTGCTGCAGTCCTGCGGAAGGGCCTCGTACGACACCGAGATCCGCGTCGTCGACGAGAGCGGGCGCGAGCGCGCGCCGCGCGAGATCGGCGAGGTCATCGTGCGGGGGCCCGACTGCGTACAGGAGTACTGGCAGGAGCCGGAGCTGTCGGCCGAGACCTTCCGCGAGGGCTGGGTGCACACCGGCGACCTGGCCTGGATGCGCGAGGACGGCTACCTCTTCCTCGTCGACCGCAAGAAGGACATGATCATTTCCGGTGGGTTCAACATCTACTGCACCGAGGTCGAGTCGGCCCTCTATGAGCACCCCGCCGTCCTGGAGGCCTGCGTGGTCGGTGTGCCGGACGAGACGTGGGGCGAGGCCGTCAAGGCCGTCGTCGTCACGGAGCCCGGCGCCGGCGTCGGCGCGGAGGAGCTCATCACCTTCTGTGCCGAGCGCCTCGACCGCCTAAAGAAGCCGCGCTCCGTCGACTTCGTCGCCGAACTCCCCCACAACCGCAACGGAAAGCTCGACCGCAAGGCCGTGCGTGAACCGTTCTGGGCCGATGCCGTCCGCCGCGTGAACTGATCCGCCCAGCAGCGCCTTCTGCCCCTCCAGTGCTCTCTCCCGAATTCGCCGTCCCGGCCCGAACAAGGAACGACCCGACATGAACTTCTCCCTGCGCCCCACCTACGACGACCCGCACCTGGCCGAGCTCGTCGGCCGGCTGCGCGACTACCTAGACGGTGAACTCGCCGAGCATGAACGCGAGCGCGGACTCACGCACGAGAGCCGCCTCACCCGCGCCGACCTCGAACCCATCTGGCGCCGCAGCCGCGAACTCGGCTTCTACGGCATTCATCTGCCCGAGGAGTACGGCGGCCGCAACCTCACGTACAGCCAACTCGCCGCCCTCAAGGAGGAGATCGGGGCCAGCGGCCGCGTCCTCGCCCACAGCGTCCTGGGAGACATGGGCGGACCGCTGCGCGCCGGAGACATCCTCAAGCACGCCACCGACCTTCAACTCGCCACGTATTTCCTGCCGTTGATCCGCGGCGAGCGGGCCTGCTGCTTCTCCCTCACGGAGACCGACGCGGGCTCCGACGTGCGCTCCATGCGCACCACCGCCGTCCGCGACGGCGACGGTTACCGTCTGACCGGCCACAAGGTGTTCTCGTCGGCCGGGCCCTTCGCCGACTTCGCCATCGTGGTGGCCCGGATGGCGGGGACCGGTGAACAGGAGGGCGACAAGCCGCGGTTCTCCGCCTTCCTCGTCGACCTGGACAGCCCCGGGTGCCGCGTCGACGACGGCGCGACCCCGATGTCCGGCGAGCACATCGAGAGCGACATCATCCTGGACGACTGCCATGTCCCGGCCGCCAACCTCCTGGGCGAGGAGGGCATGGGCATGCGCATCGCGCTCGGCCGCGTCACCACCAACCGGCTGCTGCACTGCCCCACCGTCATCGGGGCCGCCCGCCGCGCCATCAGCCTGACCCTGGACCGCACCCGGCACCGCAAGGTCGCGGGCGGCAAGCCCCTGCTCGCGCTGCAGGCCATCCAGCACAAGGTCGCCGACATGGCCACGGAGTTCTACGCGGCCCGCTCCATGACGTACGCGGCGCTGGCAGCGCTGGACAAGGGCGAGGACGCGCACGCCGAAGCCTTCATGTGCAAGCTCTTCGTCGCCGAGTCGGCCTTCCGGATCCTCGACGAGGCCGTGCAGATCCACGGCAAGGAGGGCCTCACGCAGGGCAACGAGATCGAGTTCCTGTTCCGCAAGATCCGCATGTTCCGGGTCCTCACCGGGACCTCCGAGATCCAGCGCAACGGCATCGCCAAGCTCCTGGCGTTCCAGGCCTGACCGCGCCCACCAAGGCCTCCACCCCGCGCCCGCCTCCGGTCATGTCTTGGCGAGGGAGGGGGCCGCGTCCGTGGGGCGCGGCTGCTCCGTGGCCGCTGTGGGATCGGTCTCGGGCTCGGGGGTTCCGGTGTGCAGGACGCGGTTGACGCGTTCGGTGTCCAGGACGCGTTCCCAGCGGGCGACTACGAGGGTGGCGACGCTGTTGCCCGCGAGGTTGGTCAGGGCCCGGCACTCGGACATGAACTTGTCGATGCCGAAGATGAGCATGATGCCCGCTGCCGGGACGGTGCCGACGGTGGAGAGCGTGGCGGCCAGGGCGATGAACCCCGCGCCGGTGATGCCTCCGGAGCCCTTGGAGGTAAGGATCATCACGGCGAGCAGGCCGAGTTGCTGGCCGATGGTGAGGGGCGTGTCGGTGGCCTGGGCTATGTAGACGGCGGCCAGGGACAGGTAGATGGAGCTGCCGTCGAGGTTGAAGGAGTACCCGGTCGGCACGGTCAGGCCGACGATGTCGCGCCGTACGCCCAGTCCTTCGAGTTTGGCCATGACGCGCGGCAGGACGCTCTCGGAGGATGAGGTGCCGAGGACGATGAGGAACTCTTCGCGCAGGTGGTTCAGAAGCCGGAAGATGTTGATCCGCAGCAGGGCGAGGACACCGCCGAGGACGACCACGACGAAGAAGAGCGAGGTTCCGTAGAAGAGCCCGATGAGCCGGCCGAGGCTGGTGAGGGTCGAGATGCCGTACTTGCCGATGGTGTAGGCCATGGCGCCGAAGGCGCCGACGGGGGCGGCCAGCATGATGTAGTGCAGGATCTTGAAGACGACGGTGCTCAGCCGGTTGATGCCGTCCACGAGCGGGGCGCCCACGGGACCCACGGCCTTCAGCGCGATGCCGAACAGGACGGCGAAGAAGATGACTTGGAGGATGTTGCCCTCGGCGAACGCTCCGACCGCGCTGGAGGGCACGATGTCGGTGAGGAAGTGCCACCAGCTCTGGTTCTCGCCGTCCTTGACGTACTGAGCCGCGTCGCCGGACAACTGCAGGTCGCCCGGGTGGGCGTGCACCCCGGCGCCGGGCTGGAACAGGTTGACCGCGATCAGTCCGAGGGCGAGCGCGGCCAGGGTCCCCGCCTGGAAGTAGACGAGCGACTTCAGGCCGACCCTGCCGACGCGGCGCAGGCTGTCGACCCCGCCGATGCCGGCGACGATCGTCAGGAAGACGATCGGCGTGATCAGCATCTTGATGGCGGAGACGAACGTGGTGCCCACCGGTTCGAGGGCGACGCCCACGGAGGGCCACAGCCAGCCGGTCAGGACGCCGGCCACGATCGCGGTCAGGACCCAGAAGTAGAGCTGTTTGTGCCAGGGCCGGGGTGCGGGCGGGGAGGTGGTGGGGGTGGTAGACGCGGTTGCTGCCATGGCGTTTCTCCTCGTCGAGGAACGTGGATGCAGCCGGGGCGGGATCGTCCATACGACCTCGGCCGTACGGCTCCGGCCGTGCGCGGGTCAGAGGGTGCGTGGATCAGGGAGTTCGGGCCGGCGGGGTTCGGGCCGCGGAGTGCGGGTCAGAGAAGTTCGAGGAGCTTCTCGGTGAACTCGGCCGTGGTGGCGCTGCCGCCGAGGTCGGGGGTGCGCAGGTCGGTCTTGGCGAGCACCGCGGCGATGGCGCCGGTGATGTCCGAGGCCGCCTCGCCGTGGCCGAGGTGCTCCAGCATCATGGCGGCCGACCAGATCGCCCCCAGGGGGTTGGCGATGCCCTGGCCCGCGATGTCCGGGGCCGAGCCGTGCACGGGCTCGAACATCGAGGGGTGCTCGCGCTCCGGGTTGAGGTTGGCGGCCGGGGCGATCCCGATGGAACCGGCCACGGCGGCGGCCAGGTCGCTCAGGATGTCGCCGAAGAGGTTGGAGGCCACCACCACGTCGAAGCGGGCCGGGTCAAGGACGAACTTGGCGGCCAGCGCGTCGATGTGCTCCTGGTCCCAGGTCACCCCCGGGTGCGCGGCGCCCCGCTCGGCGACCAGCTCGTCCCAGAACGGCAGGGTGTGCACGATGCCGTTGGACTTGGTGGCCGAGGTGAGCCTTCCGCCGCGCCGCGCGGCCAGCTCGAAGGCGTGGTCGAGGACGCGGGTCACTCCTGCGCGGGTGAACACGGACTCCTGCACGGCCATTTCCTCCGGGAAGCCCCGGTTGAGCCGGCCGCCGATCTCGCTGTACTCGCCCTCGACGTTCTCGCGGACGACGACGAAGTCCACCTCGCCGGGTGCGGCGCCGCGCAGCGGGCTCTCGACGCCCTCGAAGACGCGGATCGGGCGGACGTTGACGTACTGGCGAAAGCCCCGCCGGATCGGGATGAGCAGGCCCCACAGGGAGGCGTGGTCGGGCACGCCCGGGTAGCCGACCGCGCCGAGCAGGATGGCGTCCTTGTCGCGCAACTGGTCGAGGCCGTCCTCGGGCATCATCGCGCCCTCGTTGACGTACCGCTCGCACGACCAGTCGTAGGAGGTGTACGAGAAGCCGAAGCCGTGGCGGGCGCCGACGGCGTCGATGACCTGCTGGGCGGGCGGCAGGACCTCGGCCCCGATGCCGTCGCCGGGGATGAGTGCGATGTGGTGATGGGTCATGTGCTGATTGCAGCAATCAGGCCATGAGGCCGTCCAAGACGCTCTGCCGATCTGCCTTATAGGGCACGCCTATGTGCGCTCGATGGCGGCAAGCGCACAGGTCAGGAAGGCGTGAGCGGCCGGTGCCTGCTCGGCGCGGCGGCTGACCAGTGCGATCTGGAGCGTCGTACGCGGCTCGATGTCGAGCACCAGCGCACCGGCGCGCTCGGCCATCGTGCGCCAGGACTCGGTGACCACGGCGAGTCCGGCTCCCGCGAGCACCAGCGGCAGGATCGCCACCCGGTGCTCGGTCTCCGCCGCGATCGCGAAGTCGATGCCCCGCTCGCGCAGCCCGTCGACGTAGGCGCGCATGCCGGTGCCCCGCTGCCCGACGATCAGTTGCTGACCGGCCAGTTCCTCGCATGCGACCGGCCGGCCTGCCGAGAACGGCCCGTCGGGAGGGGTCACCAGGACGAAGCGCTGCTCCCCGACGGCGTGCGTGACCACTTCCTTGCCAGTCAGCGGGCCCGACGTCGCGAGGAGCCCCAGCTCCGCGGCGCCGGTACGCACCATGTCGACGACATCGCCCGAGGTGAAGGCGGCCCGGATGTTCACCGACACCCCGGGATACCGGCCCCGGAACGCGCGGATCATCGTGGTCAGCGGCTCCACCGCCTGGGACGGCATGGCGGCGATGTCCAGGCACCCCTCACGGAGCTCGTGGACCGCGGTGACGCTGGCGCGGGCCGTCTGCAGGCTGCGCACGGCCGCCCGGGCGGGTTCGATCAATGCCGAACCCGCCTCGGTCAGCACGGCCCTGCGGCCGATCCGGTGGAAGAGACTGCTCCCCAGGTCACGCTCAAGCGCCTGCACCGCCTGGGACAGCGACGGCTGGGAGAGGTAGAGGGCCGAGGCCGCCCGGTTGAAACCCCCGTGATCCACGATGGCGAGGAAGTACTCCAGCTGACGAACGTCCATGCGCACATCCTCGTGCTCGCGGGAGCCCGGGGGTGACCGGATGCCGACGGGCGAGGGCCGCTTAGGCGCCGCTCGCCCTGAGCATGTCCTCGCGCTCGACGATCTTCACGCGCTCGCGCTCCTCCGGTTCGCCCAGGGCCTTCTCCGCGGCGTCGAGGCGGTACCAGCCCTCCCACGTCGTGAAGCGGATGTTCCGCTCGCCGAGGAAGGCCTCCACGGCCGCCGGCTCGGGGGCGGTGGGCGTGTGCAGACGGTCGTTCGCGTGGTCGTCCAGGAGGCTGGCGACCGTCTCGTTCGCGTCACCCTTGGTGTGACCGATCAGGCCGACGGGTCCGCGGCGGATCCAGCCGGTGACGTACGTCGACCGCAGGTGCTCGCCGGTCTCCTCGATGACCCGGCCGCCCTTGTCCGGCACCGTGCCGGAGGCCACGTCCCAGGGCAGCTTGGGCAGCTCGTCGGAGAGGTAGCCCACGGCGCGGTAGACGGCGCCGAGGTCCCAGTCCTTGAACTCGCCGGTTCCCTTGACGTTGCCGGTGCCGTCGAGGGCGGTGCGCTCGGTGCGCAGGCCGACGACCTTGCCGTCCTCGCCGAGGATCTCGGTGGGCGACTCGAAGAAGTGCAGGAACAGCTTGTGCCGCCGGTCGCCGACGTCGCGGATGGCCCAGTTCTCGAGGGTCTTGGCGACCATGTCTGCCTGCTTGTTGCCGCGCCGGGTCGCGATCGAGCCGTCGTCGTAGTCGATGTCCTCGGGGTCGACGATGACCTCGATGTTCGGGGAGTGGTCGAGCTCCCGCAGCTCCAGCGGGCTGAACTTGGCCTGCGCGGGGCCGCGACGGCCGAAGACGTGGACCTCCCGCGCCTTGTTGGCCTTGAGCCCCTCGTGGACGTTCGGCGGGATCTCGGTCGGCAGGAGCTCGTCCGCGGTCTTGGCCAGGATGCGGGCCACGTCGAGGGCCACGTTGCCGACGCCGAGCACGGCGACCTTCTCCGCGTCGAGCGGCCAGGTGCGCGGCACGTCCGGGTGTCCGTCGTACCAGGAGACGAAGTCCGCGGCGCCGTGCGATCCGTCGAGGTCGATGCCGGGGATGTCGAGCGCCCGGTCGGCCGTCGCACCGGTGGAGAAGATCACCGCGTCGTAGAAGGCGCGCAGGTCGTCCAGGTCGATGTCGTTCGGGTAGTCGACATTGCCGAAGAAGCGGATCTGAGGCTTGTCCAGGACCTGATGCAGGGCCGTGACGATGCCCTTGATCCGGGGGTGGTCGGGGGCGACGCCGTAGCGGATGAGGCCGAAGGGCGCGGGCATCCGCTCGAAGAGGTCGATCGACACACCAGGCTCGACCGCCGCTGCGGATTTCAGCAGCGCGTCGGCGGCGTAGATGCCGGCCGGACCGGCTCCGACAACGGCTACCCGCAGAGGGCGAGACATGATCAGGTTTCCCTTCGAGCGAAGACATGGGGCTCGTCGGGAAGCCTAAACTAAGGCAATCCTAAGTTAGTACCCGGCCTTGACCTATGACCTCATAAGGGCAGCTTATGGGGTCGCGAAGACAGGGTTTGACTTGTGTGCCGCGCGGACGAGCGGTCCGCCACGTCATCCACCGGCGCCCGAGGCGGGCAGAGGCGCGCGGGGCGCCAGGGAACTCCGACGCGACCCCCTCCGTTGTCAACTCACCTATTTCACAACAGAGTTGACCCCACCCCCGCTGTTCACGGAGGCCCGGAACCATGACCCGCGATCACCGGAACCACCCCCGTCCGTCCCGGCGCACCGTCCTCGGCGGCGCCACCCTGGCAGCCCTCGCGGCGGCGACCGGAACCACCGGCGCAGCCACCGCGGCGCCGGGTGCCACCTGGCCGACCGAGTTCCCGCTCCCCGACGGCTTCCTCCCCGAGGGAATCGCGATCGGCAGACAGCCGTACGCCTACATGGGTTCGCGCGCGAACGGCGCCGTGTACCGCACCGACCTGCGCACCGGCCGGGGCGAGGTTTTCTACGAAGGGGCCACCGGCACGGTCGCCGTCGGCCTGAAGCTGGACGACGACGGCCTGCTCTACATCGCCGGGAACACCGGGGTCGCCCGGGTCCTCGACACCCGCAGCGGCAGGCTGGTGGCCACACACCAACTGACGCGGGCCGCCGGTCACTTCATCAACGACGTCACCCTGCTCGGCGACCGCGCCTGGTTCACCGACTCGTGGGACGGCGTGCTCCACGGGGTGCCGCGCGGCCGCAAGGGGAAGGTGCGCACGCTGCCGCTCGGCGGCGACTGGGTGCAGACACCGGACGTGATCAACGCCAACGGCATCGTCGGCACCCCCGACGGCCGGGGGCTGATCGTCGTCAGCAGCACGCCCGGCAAGCTCTACCGCGTGCACCTGAAGACCGGGTACGCCACGGAGATCACGCTGGCCGGCGCGGACGGCGTGGCCAACGGCGACGGCCTCCTCCGCACCGGCCGCACCCTGTACGTCGTACAGAACCGGCTGAACCTCGTCACCGTGTTCCACCTCGACGCCGAGGCGCGCACCGCCACCCTGCGGCGCACGATCACCGACCCCCGGTTCGACATCCCCACTACCGCGGCCCGCTGGGGCGATCGCCTCTATCTCGTCAACGCCCGCTTCAGCAGCCCCCAGGAGCCCGGAACGACGTTCAACGCCGTGGCCGTTCCCCTCTGAATCCCCCTGGAGCGCGGTCAGGCAGCACCCATTGCAAGATCAAAAATGGCACCGGGTTAGCATATGAGCGCCGCCTAGCTCGAAAGATAAACCTGTGACTGTCAATGACGACTCGTTCACCAACTGGAAGAACCGCGAGGAGATCGCGGAGTCGATGATCCCGATCATCGGGAAGCTGCACCGGGAGCGGGACGTCACCGTCCTGCTCCACAGCCGCTCCTTGGTGAACAAGTCGGTGGTCAGCCTCCTGAAGACCCACCGATTCGCCCGGCAGATAGCCGGCGCGGAGCTCTCCGTCACCGAGACGCTGCCGTTCCTCCAGGCCCTCACCACGCTCGACCTCGGTCCCTCTCAGATCGACATCGGCCTGCTCGCCGAGTCCTTCAGGGCCGACGACCGCGGCCTGTCGGTGGCGGAGTTCACCGCCGGGGCCGTCGCCGGCGCCACGGGCGAGAACAAGATCGAGAGCCGCGAGGGACGCGACGTCGTCCTCTACGGCTTCGGCCGCATCGGCCGCCTCGTCGCCCGCCTGCTCATCGAGAAGGCCGGTTCCGGCAACGGACTGCGCCTGCGTGCCGTCGTCGTCCGCAAGAGCGGCGGGCAGGCCGTCGAGGACTTGGTCAAGCGCGCCTCGCTGCTGCGCCGCGACTCCATCCACGGCCAGTTCCAGGGCACGATCACCGTCGACGAGGCGACCAGCACGATCGTCGCCAACGGCAACGTGATCAAGGTGATCTACGCCAACGACCCCTCCGAGGTCGACTACACGGCGTACGGCATCAAGGACGCCATCCTCATCGACAACACCGGCAAGTGGCGCGACCGCGAGGGGCTCTCCCAGCACCTGCGCCCCGGTATCGACAAGGTCGTCCTGACCGCGCCGGGCAAGGGCGACGTCCCGAACATCGTGCACGGTGTCAACCACGACACGATCAAGCCGGACGAGCAGATCCTGTCCTGCGCCTCCTGCACCACCAACGCGATCGTCCCGCCGCTCAAGGCGATGGCCGACGAGTACGGCGTGCTGCGCGGCCACGTGGAGACCGTCCACTCGTTCACCAACGACCAGAACCTCCTGGACAACTTCCACAAGGCCGACCGCCGCGGCCGCTCCGCGCCGCTGAACATGGTCATCACCGAGACCGGCGCCGCCTCCGCCGTCGCCAAGGCGCTGCCCGACCTCAAGGCGCCCATCACCGGCAGCTCGATCCGCGTCCCCGTCCCGGACGTCTCGATCGCCATCCTGAGCCTGCGCCTGGGCCGCGAGACCACCCGCGAGGAGGTCCTCGACCACCTCCGCGACGTCTCGCTGCACTCGCCGCTGAAGCGCCAGATCGACTTCACGACCGCTCCCGACGCCGTCTCGATGGACTTCGTCGGCTCGCGGCACGCCTCGATCGTCGACGCGGGCGCCACCAAGGTCGACGGCGACAACGCGATCCTCTACCTCTGGTACGACAACGAGTTCGGCTACTCGTGCCAGGTCATCCGCGTCGTCCAGCACGTCTCCGGCGTGGAGTACCCGACGTACCCGGTGCCGACGGTCTGACCTCGGTCTAGGATCCGCGTGATCGTTAGCAGTGAAGGCAGTTCGGTAGCAGTGGATTAGCAAATCCGCGATTCAGTTGACACTTGCTACGTTCAGTAGTGGTCTGTATCGGGCCGCTTCCGGACTTCTCTGCATGCGTGCCGCCCGCGCTCCGTACTGTCTCAGCATGGCAGTACGGAGTGCGGGCGGCACCCGTCGTACAGGCAAGGTTCCTACGGCGTCGATCCGGTACGAAGACGCCCAGGTGCGTGAAGTGCCGCTCCAGAAGCTGCGGTTGGCGGACTTCGCAGAGTCGGTGCCGTGGCGGGATGTTCGGTCGGTGCGGGGAATGACCCACTACTCAGGGAAGTATTCGTCCGCGACGACGGGCGGACAAGTAGTCTACGAGAGCCGCCTAGAGCTCGCCCGGCTGTTGCTGGCGGACTTTGACCCCGTGGTGCAGGGAATCTTCGCTCAGCCGTGCCGACTGACGGCTCGCGTCGGTGACGGAGTACGGCACCATGTTCCGGACTTTCTGCTGGTCATGCAGTCGGGGGCAGCCCAGGTGGTGAACGTCAAACCATCAGCTCGACTGCAGGATCCGAAGATCGCGGAAGCCCTGGCATGGCCGGGCGAGCTTATCCGACAGCACGGCTGGGAGTACGAAATCTGGTCCGAGGCGGATCGGGTGCTGCTGGAGAACGTGCGGTTCCTGGCTGGCTATCGCCGCCGCGGTGTGGTGCCGGATGCCGAGGTGGAGCGAGCGTGGGAACAGCTCGTGGACGGCGAGGAACTGGGCCTGGCGGAGCGTCGGTTGGCAGGTGGCCGGCCACCTGAGGAAGCACGGCCGCCGCTGTTGGCGCTGCTGTGGTCCGGTCGACTCACGACAGACCTCTCGCGTCCGTTGTCTGGCGAGTCCGTGCTGCGGAGGTGCTCGTGAGCGCCTGAACAGCGTCCCTGCGGCCAGGGCTACCGATCAGTTTCGACGGGGAACAGTTCACGGTTGCTGAAATCGAGGGACGGCGGATTCTCCTTCAGCCGACAGCCTCGGTTGTCGGTATGGCGAAATGGCGGCAGGTCGACGTCTCCGTGCTGCTGGCGCATCCCACCACCGAGATCCTGGTCCCGGCGCCGCCGGATGAGGAGTCGCCAGCTGCTGTGTTGAGCGGCCTCGACGATGATCGGGATGATGAACTGACGAGACGATTCCGTCATGTTCAGGAGGTCCTGACCGGCTACCAGCTCGGCGACGAGGTACTGGCCCTTCCAGGCGAGCCGCGGCCCGACTACGGGCCCGGAGCTGGATGGATGCACCGATATGCGGCCAAGGCCGCGGAGCTCGGGGTTGCCGAGAGCACGATCCGAAACTGGGCCAGACAGGTGAGGAACTCGGGGCCTGCCGGACTGGTCCATGAGCGCCCGAAGCCGAGTGTGTTGAACCGGGCAGATCATCGCTGGTTAGACATGGCTCGCGCGGTGTTGGCGGAGCATAAGCGGGCTTCCCGGCCGGTGCGGAATCTGATCTTGATAGAGATCGAGGAGCGTCTGACCAAGGAGCACGGGAAGGGCACGGTGCCAGTGCCGGCCCGCACCACGGGTTACGAACTGCTTGGGGCGCTGGCCAAGGGAACGAACGCCTTCGAAGGCAGCACGAAGGGCAAACGGTCGATCGCTGATGCTACGAAGGGAACCTACGGTCGGCTGCGGGCAACACGGCCGGGTGAGTATGTGGTGTTGGACACCAACTGCTTGGACGTCTTCGCCATGGAACCAGTGACCTGCCGGTGGGTGAGATGCGAGCTCACTGTCGCGATGGATCTTTACAGCCGGTGCATCACCGGGCTCCGTCTGACGCCGGTGTCGACCCAGTCGGTGGACGTGGCCGGAGTGCTGTTCGAGACGGTCCGGCCACGAGACGTCCCGGAGGACGGGAGCGAGCCGCTGCCGTTCCTTCCCCCTGGTTCCCCGGTGAAGAAGGCCCAGGAGGAGTTCAACGCAGAGGTTCTACGGATCGAAGCCCCCCGCGAGGTGGCCGCGCAGCGCGGCCGTGAACTGGCGATGCTTGCCCACGCTGCCCTCCTCAGTCTGCGCAGCACGCTGAGCTCGGCTCCAGATGTGGTGCACACCGTGCTCGAAGAATGCGGAGGCGGCTTGCCGGACGCGCAGTACCACCACGGCGGCAGCGACGCTCACAACGCAGCCATCGGCACCGCCATCGCCAACATCGCGCTGCACCGAGAACGAGATGACAGCGATGCTGTCCTTTCCTGGCTGATGAGCACTGACCGCCTGCGGCGCCGCAGTGCACATCCCACCCCCTGGCTCGCCAACTGGGCTCCCGCGGGACCTGGGGTGACCTCGCGCGCCCTAGCTGTGGTGGCCAGGGAACTGACCTGGATCGCACGTCTACGATACGGCGCCGCCACAGCGACACCAGCCTGGCCAACACTTACCGACCAAGACGTACAGCGTCGAGCAGCCAGGCTGCCGGCGATGCTCTGGCCAGCCTGGACTATGCGGCTGCTACCCCGACTTCCCAAACCCGTTGTCCGGCTCGCGGGGCTCCGACGGGCATGCGCAACCCTGCTCTTGATCCCCGGAACATTCTGCGAATATCACCAAGCCGCTCAACTGTTGGGCAACCCACGCGCATACGATAACAGGGAAGCACTTGACACCTCACTCGACAAGCAACGCCCCAATGAACTCGCCGCCTTCCTTGTTTTGTAGGCTCGAGCCCTGGACACCGCTCCGACTCCCATCAACTACCACCGGCGGCGGATCACCTTCTCCGAAGCCACTCTAAGATTTGACCTCGATGCTCATCAGAAATACTGTCGAAGCCGCGGTCTGCGCAGCGGGCCAGTGCACACAAAGCGACTTCGGTGGCGCCTATTGAAACTTCTTCTCGGAGCCGACCCGGGCACACTATCTCGCATTCCGGCCTGGAATTCTGACCTCGCACAGCAGTTCTCCAGCGAGTTCCGTGAGTTTCTTTTTCATCAGGCAGCGTCGAATCTTCGAGCCCACGACATCGACGAACCCGTGCTCTGGCAGCCGCCGTTGACGTGGCTGGACAATGTCGACTCGCCTGGAGTGAGTCCAGACGCAATCAACACTGCAAAGCTCATCAAATTGCTAGTCCCAGGCCGTTCATTGTCACAGGTCGGGGAGACGCTGAACATCAGCGAGGATCATATTAGGCTGCACATCGAATCGATAGAAGCCAGTACTCCGATGTACTCTTTGTCGCGTTCCCCTGCCCCGGGACGTAACATCCCTCGCCAAGGTTTTCTCTCCTTTGATGAACTGCAACGGCACTACCTGGAGCAGGGCCTCCCCTCCGACAAGGTCGCACGGCTGGCAGGGTGCAGCGGAACCACTGTGCGTCGGGCTCTCGCCGAGTTCAACATTGCATTCCGAATGCACGGCCTGAGCAAAACACGAAACTGTCTAAAACGGTTACGCAATGTTCTGCATATCTCTGGGCACGTCAGCGTATCTGCTGCGGCAAATTCACTCGGCATCGCCCCGACCACTCTCCGCAGGCAACTCCGTGGTATCGAAGCCGCCCTTGGCGCCCCCCTGATCGCACAAACCAACCCGATGTCCATCGCTCCGACGGGAGCCGCCTTCCACAGTGAAGCCCGGCATCTCATTGCTCTTCTCGACAACGAATCGACACCAGCACCGGTTAGCGCGACCGAAGATCGGCAACCCTGTTAGCATCATGCTTTCACGTGGCGGCGTGTCCGATGGGTGATCAGAAACGAAAGGAGTGCTCCTGACCTGCAACGATGGGACTTGTCTAGGGTCCAGGTCATCGCGTGGCAAGAAGCACTCCTCAGGTGAACAAGCGTTTCGGGTCCTACCTGCGTGCCCGCGTCGAAGGTGGCGGTCGCGGAGTGGTGCCCGAAGGCTGGTGGCGTGCTGCTGGTCGAAGCCGTCCGCAAGACCGGGCTGGATCAGGCGATATGGGCTGTGCTGGCGCGTGTGTAGGCCGCGGACGGTGCACGATCCGGGCAAGGTCCTGATGGGCGTGGCCCTCGCGGTCGTGCTCGGCGGGGACTGCCTGGCCGACGTAGGCATGCTGCGGGCCGAGTCGGCCATGTTCGGGCCGGTGGCCTCAGGCCCGACGGGCTCCAGCCTCATCGACACCCTCGCCTCGGCCCGAGCCGAAGTGCGCGAGCACGTATGGAAGTCGGCCGGCCTATCGGCGCCGGACGCGGCCGGGCAGGTGAATGTTATTGAGAGCGCACAAGATCAGGAGCAGGGATCCTTAAAAGGAATTTCCGAGATATATTGCTTCCATATATCAGCATTGAGTGATTCTTCCGTATTTTGACAAATGTGCTCTACGGCATTTTCAGCGTCCAGTCCCCACAGGCGCACTGTCTTATCGAACCCGGCACTGGCAAGGGTATGCCCGTCCGGACTAAAAGCCACTGAGAATACGCTATCTGTGTGTCCGAGTAGAGCGCGGCCGACTTGTACTGGGCTATTGCGACCCATCAAATCCCAAAGCCGTACGGTTCTATCGATCCCTGCGCTGGCGAGGGTGTGCCCGTCAGGGCTGAAGGCTACTGAATGCACACTATGGAAAGAATGCGTTTGTTTCAACACTTTCAAGTGCGCCGGGTCGCGCACGTCCCACAGTCGCAGCTTGCCGGTAGCTTCGACGCTAGCAAGAGTGCGCCCATCCGGGCTGAATTCCACCGTTTCCACACCGTTGGAATGGTTTATTGGTTTACCCAGCTGCTTAGGGTGGGCTGGATCGGCCGTATTCCAAAGCCGCATAGCCCGGTCGGGACCGATGCCCACTAGCATCCGCCCGTCGGGGCTGAACCTCAGGCCCCAAACTACCTTGCGCAAGACAACGGAGGCGCGACCCGGCGGTGGCGCAGCGGCGGCTCCGGATTGACCGAGCATCTGAGGATGGGCTGGGTCGGCAAGGCTCCACAGATGAACCGATCCATCCTTTGTGGCACCTGCCAGTACCCGCAGGTCCCTACTTAGCGCGATTGCCTTAAGCCCTTTGGCATGTCGTGTCAGGAGCGGGCCAGCCTTGGTCGGACGATCTGGGTCAGTGATGTTCCATAATTGGACTGAGGCGTCGTTGCCGATGCTCGCGAGTGTGCGGCCGTCGGGGCTGTATTTCACCCTTCCGATACCTTGCGGGTGGGCGGCGTATATTTGTCTTGCTGATTCTGGGTGGTCGGCAAGACTTTGAAGGCGCACTACCTGGTCCATCCCTGCACTGGCAAGAGTGCGCCCGTCGGGGCTAAACGCGACGGACAAGACGTCGCCGGCATGGTCGGCCAGAACAGTGCTGGGCAAGGTCCACAGGAGTACGTCTCGGTTGAGGCCGGCGCCGCTGGCGAGAGTGCGCCCGTCTGGGCTGAACGCCAGGGCCCCGACCTTAGCTGTGTGACCAATGACCGGCTGCCCCAAGGCCTCTGGATGCTTGGGATTGACCATGTTCCACAGTCGCATTGTCTGGTCTGCCCCGGAGCTGGCGAGGACACTTCCGTCCCGGCTGAACGCCACCGTGTCTACCGGATTGGTGTGTCCGGTTAAGGCCGGAGCGAGTTGTTTGGGATGGGAGAGGTCACTCAAGTCCCAGAGTCTCACCAACTTGTCGTCTCCGGCGCTGGCGAGGAAGCTGCCGACTGGGCTGAACGCCACAGAATTGACAGATTCCGTGTTGGTCAAGGGCGAAGCGAGCTGTTTGGGGCTGGTCGGTTCGGTCAAGTCCCACAGCCTCACTGTCTTGTCGATGCTTGCGCTGGCGAGGGTGCGCCCGCCCGGGCTGAACGCCACAGAATTGATCGCGTCGGTGTGCCCGGTCAAGGGTGAGGAGAGCTTTTTGGGACGGGAAGGATTGTCCAGGCTCCATAGCCTGACTGTTTCATCGGCACCGCCGGTGGCTAAGGTGTGCCCGTCAGGACTGAATGCCACCGTATTCGGATAACCGGTCTGTTCGCCTACAATTTGAGCCAGTGCTTTAGGGTGAATTGGATCAGCCAGGTTCCACAATCGTATCTGGTTGCTCCCGACAGAGGCGAGGGTCTGGCCGTCAGCGCTGAAAGATACTGACTTAATAATGTCTGTGTGGCCGGTCAAGGGAGAGCTAAGTGGCTTAGCATGGTGCGGGTCGGCGGTGCTCCACAATCGCACTGTTTTGTCGAATGAGGAGCTGGCAAGGATGGGTTCCTTTGGGCTGAAGGCAACCGACAGGACACCTTCAGTATGACCTTTCAGTGGTGCTGACAGGGGGGCGTTCGCGTCAGTGATGAGTTGCGTACGGAGGTTCTCATCGCGATGCTTCCGGTATGCGCCTATATCAAGTAGTGATGCAAGAGAAGTATGGAATGGGCGGAGCCTGTTGGCTTCCACCGTGATTTGCTGAGACATTGCAGTGTCGCGTTGCCTCTGCGCTGTGGTGCGCTGCTGTACGGCAACGACGGCAGTAACTGAAGCGATCAGGGCCAGAGCAGAGAGAGCTGCTATTGCGGTGCGCCGCAGCCGCACACCACGTTTCTGATGCTGAAGTGAGGCGGTTAGAAATATGGACGCATCGGTACTGAGACGGTCCCTCTGGGGAGAAACGGTCCAGGGACGAACTTCCTCCAGCCTGCTACCTCGGTATAGCGTGCTCGATTCACCATTGTTCAGGACCCATTCGGCGGCGACCTCCTCAAGCCTCTGCCGGATGATATTTCCAGCACGATCATTGTCGATCCACTGACATAGGCGGGGCCAGGTGCGCAGGAGGGCTTCGTGGGTGATCTCAACGGAATGCTGCCCCTGAACTAATAGCCGACCTTCGGTAAACGTTTTGATAACGGCCGCAGCCGTAGCCGGATCCTCATTCGCTTTTAACAGGTCGGGATGGGAGACTCGCCGCCTCGTATCGGCGACACCGTCACCGATCTTGACTAGACGCAAGAAGATTTCTTGTGCTGCGCGCTTCCCAGAAGAGTCCAGTTTGTTGAAGCATCTCTCGGCAGAGGCAGTAATGGCATGATCGATGCCACCCGTTGCCTTGTAGCCCTCCACGGTGAGGACGTTGCCGTGCTTCTGCTGCCAAGTGGCCCGAAGCGCGTGTGCTAGGAGCGGGAGTCGTCCGGCTTCGTACCTTCCTGAGCCTGCAGAGTCTTCGGACCAGCTGCGCTGCGCAGGAGCGCCTAGGTCGCGCAGCAGGAGCTCTATAAGCCCTGGTTCGACTTCCAGACCCACGTCCTGGGCTGGGAGCTCGACTGCCTCCCGTAGTCCGCCTTCCGACAGGGGCCCGATGAGGAACTGGTCACTCTGTAGGGACGCCCGCAGCTCGGGATACTTGACGCACTGGGTATAGAAGTCTGACCTCAGCCCGTACACAACCAGCGCGACTGGCGCTTCACCGTCTGCAGTTGGTGCAGCCAGTGCTGAGAGTGAGCGTATAAATCTGCACCTATCTTGCTCGTTCGCGCAGTGGGTGAACAGCTCCTCGAACTGATCGACAATCACAAGGAGGCGTTGCTCCGTTGCGTCGATGTCGCTCGCTCGCTCACGTAAAGCCTCGCGCGCTAGTGCGCCCCATGCACTCGGCTCAGCTGAGAGCGCCTCAGCTGCACGTTCGGCTCCGACACCGATAGCCTGCGCAAGCTGTGTGGCCAACGCCTTCAGTGGGTTGGTCGTCGGGGTAAGCAGTAGGCATGGCCACTGGGACGATCCTGAAGGGCCCAGGGCGCCTCGTCTAACCGCGGGCAGCAAGCCCGCCCTGAGGAGAGAAGACTTACCTGTACCTGACGGGGCTACCAGCGCCAGTGGACCACCGTCCCGCAACCGGGCGCTCAAGCCGACCATCAGGTCAGCAACTAGCTCATCACGCCCGAAGAACCACCGGGACTGTTCGGTACTAAATTCGGCCAAACCGGGATACGGGCACTCCTGGGATTCGGCCTCAGCCTCTGCACGGCGCACCTTGCGGACACCGGAGACGTAGTGAAGGTGCAGGTCACGCTCCGCGACGAACAGGTCGTTGCGGGCCTGAAAAATCCGAGCTTGATCAAAGGCCTGTCCCTGAAGGTGAACGTGCTCCTGGTCTTCAGGCTCTTCGCTGAGGTTCACTGTTCGGTGTTGCGCAGGTCGCGTCCAGCTTGGTACACCCGCCCGCTACCGGATGCTTTCGCCTTCAGCATCAGTGATCCGATACGGGACGCTTCATCGATGGGCAAGGCAGGAGTGAGGTGCTGTTCCAAGAGTCGTTCCAACTCACCTGCTTGGGAGGGATTTGTATGCAGGCACTGCTGTAGCCGAAGTTGCCAGACCGCTGCCAGAGCCCGCTCAGTGTCAGCGTCCTCCGCTTCCCTCGCTGCCAGAACCTGGGAGCGAGTTTCTGCGAGTTCCACGCTCACCCCATCTGCTTGTTCGCCGGGGGCTCCCCGGCACCATGCCAGGACGGCCGTGCGGACGTGCTCCCACGCGTCCGTAGCCATAGCACCAACCAGAGCCGCCCCGGCAGCCGCGGCGATTGGATCCATAGCAGTCCCCTATCACTCTCGGTCTTCGAGGAACTACAGTAGGTCTGCGAGGTGGGCCCACTGACTCAAAGCGTTCTCCCTGTAGCGAAGTCTTTGCCAACGGCAGAACGGGCCATCCTCGAACCGCACTTCTGTACGCCTAGCCGGTCGCTTTCGCGACTGCGGGTGTCCGGTGCTTGATCAAATAAACGAAGAGTGCTCCTGACCTGCAAAGATGGGACTTGTCTAGGGTCCAGGTCGTCGCATGAAAGAAGCACTCCTCAGGCGAAGAAGCTATCGGTTCCTGTCCGCGCGTGCGCATCGAGGGCGGTGGTCTCCCAGGCCGGAGGGGTGCTGCTGGTCGAGACGGTCCGCAAGAGCGGCCTGGACAGTGCGATATCGGCGGCGCTCGCGCCGTGGCGACGGCCTCGGGCGGTGCATGATCCGGGGAAGACCCTGCTGGACGTGGCCCTGGCGGTCGCGCTGGGCGGGGACTGTCTGGCGGATGTCGCGATGCTGCGGGCCGAGCCGGCCGTGTTCGGGCCGGTGGCCTCCGACCCGACCGTCTCCCGGCTCATCGACAAGCTCGCCACAGGCGGGCTGAAGACTCTGACCGCGATCCGCTCAGCGCGGGCCGAAGTACGCACGCGGGTCTGGAAGTTGGCCGGCACCTCGTCGCCGGACGCGGGCGGTCAGGTGACCGTGGACCTGGACGGGGTGCTGGTCCGCCCACTCCGACAAACAGGACGCGGCCGCGACCTGGAAGAAGTCCTACGGACATCATCCGCTGATGGGCTTCGTCGACCACGGATGCGGCGGCACCGGGGAGCCGGTGGCCGCGCTGCTACGGCCCGGGAACGCGGACAGCAACACCGTTACCGACCACATCACCGCCACCCAACTCGCCCTAGCCCAACTCCCGAAACGTCTCCGGCGCGGCCGGTCCACACTGATCCGTACGGACTCCGCGGGCGGCACCCACGAGTTCCACGCCTGGCTCTCGAAGCGGGGCCGGTGGCTGTCGCACTCGGTCGGGATGACCATCACCGACGCCATGCACCAGGCCGTCCTGAAGATTCCTGCCTCCGCCTGGACGCCCGCCGTCGAGCCCGGCGGCGAGATCCGCGACGGCGCCTGGACCGCCGAGCTCGACGGCGACGTCCTCAAGGGCTGGCCGGGAGGGATGCGGCTGATCGCCCGCGAGGAACGGCCGCACCCCGGGGCCCAGTTGCGTTTCACCGACGCCGACGGACTGCGGCTCACCGCGTTCGCCACCAACACCACCGACGTCCCGATCACCGCCCTGGAACTGCGGCACCGCCAGCGCGCGCGGGCCGAGGACCGTATACGCAACGCGCGCGCCACCGGCCTGCGCAACCTGCCCCTGCACGACACCGCGCAGAACCAGATCTGGCTGGAGTTCATCCAGCTCGCCCTCGACCTGCTGGCCTGGCTGCCCATGCTCGCCCTGACCGGCAAACCGAGGCTCTGGGAACCCCGCCGCCTGCGGCAGCGGCTGTTCTCCGCCGCCGCCCAGCTCGTCACCACCGCCCGCCGCAGGCACCTGAGATTCACCCACCACTGGCCCTGGACCGACGTGATCACAGGCGCGATCCAGCGACTCGACGCACTCCCGCACCCTGGATGACCAGCAGCAACGGCCCGTCCCGACAAACTCGAACCGCCCACCGGAACCGTGAAACCCGGCGCACACCCGACGCGACAGCCGGGCCATCGGCCCACCCGTCACCGACCCGACAAACAGAAACGGACCGCCGGAGAGCCCGACAACCCGTCACGAAAAATCGAGGTGCGCACGTCACCGTCTGTTATCGAACCGCCTGAAGGGAGCTGCCGAATGCTCGCTATCGGCCGACACCCCCACTGCTCAGCGCATCCGGATTCACGCGTTTCCGCAGGGTTCCGTGCTAACGATCATGCGGAACCTAGACTCGGTACATCAGGCGGCGAGGGAACCCCCGCGGGGGTCTCCTCGCCGCCTTTTCGCGCTCACCCTCCCAGCAGCCTGCGCGCCCCGAGGGCGAGTGAGATCTCCACCAGGTCGCCGACCCGGGTGAGGCTGCGGCCGGTCAACTGCTCGACGCGGCGGAGCCGGTTGAGGACGGTGTTGCGGTGGCAGTAGAGGCGGGCGCCCGCGCGCTGCGCGGAGCCGTCGGTCTCCAGCCAGACGACGAGGGTGTCGAGGAGCAGGTCCCGGTCGGCGGGGTCGAGGGAGTGCAGCGGGCCGAGGACGCGCTCGGCGAGCGCCTGCGCCAGCTCGGGCGACGAGACGACGAGGGCGTCGGGCAGGCGTTCGTCCAGGAGGACGGTGCCGCCGCTGCGGGGGCAGGCCCGCAGTGCCGTGTCGGCGAGGCGGCGGGCGTAGGGGACGGCGGCCAGCCCCTCCACGGGGGAGCCGATCCCGGCGCGGGCCCCGGGCGGCAGGGTCAGGCCGGCGCCGAGCGCGGACAGTTCGTCCGCCGGGCTGCCCTCGGCGTCGCCGAGCAGCACCAGGGCGTAATGGACCCCGGGACCGACGTGGCGCAGCGTCCGCGTCCCCGGCGGCAGGGTGAGGCCGTCGTCATCTCCCGCCAGGGCGATCACGGCGTACCACCCGTCCTCGGGCAGCCCCAGGACGTCGGCGGCGGTGGGCAGGTCGGTGAGGCGGGCGCTTCCGTCCAGGAGGCCGGCGGTCAGCAGCCGCAGGCGGTTCTCGTGCCGCCAGGCCATGCGGCGCTCGGTGCGGCGATAGGCGTCGGCGACCACTCCGCAGTGCTCGTCGACGAAGTTCCACACGTCCGTGGCGACATGGATGAGCAGCCGCATGTCGTCGGGGTTGCCGCGCGAGACCTCCTCGACCAGGCCCTGCCACACCATCGCCCCGCCGAGCCGGAAGGCGTGCAGCAACGCGTCGAGCGGCAGGCCCCGTTCGGCGCGCACCCCGGCGATCTGGACGGAGGTGCGGTGGGCGGCCTCCCTGGTCTCCCCCGGCTGGAGGAGCGAGGTGACGCTGTACCGCAGCGAGCGGTGCACCTCCTGCCACACCTCGGTGGGGCGGGTCTCGATGTCCGCGCGGTAGGCGGGTTCCTGCTCCCGTAGCTCCGCGACGAGCCGGTCGGTCATCCCGGCCAGATCCCTCAGCAGGGCGCGGGCCGCGCGGTGCAGCACGGCGACGGCCTCGGCGTCGAGGAGCGAGCGGGCGCCCGGTGCCGGCGGGGCGATGGCGGGCACTTCGTGCAGGGGCGCGACCCGTGACCGCAGGACGTGTGGCATGGGGCCTCCACGGGGAGTGTGCGCACTGGCGGATCTTCCTGACGCCCGAAGAATGGCATACCGCCCAGTCGGTACCTAGAGGTGTGCGGCAATCTCCTCATCACGGTCCGGCAACCCTCCGTCGCCGGCGAGGAGCCGGGACAGCTCGACGCGGGACCGTACGCCCAGCGCGGCGAACACATTGCGCAGGTGGTGGTCGACGGTGCGGTGGCTCACCGAAAGGCGCACCGCCACCTCCCGGTTGGTGGCGCCCTCCGCTACATGGCGGGCGATGCGCTGCTGCTGCGGGGTCAGTGCCGCGAGCGGCCCCTGGCCCGGCTCCCCCGCCACCGCCTCGCCCGCGGCGCGGAGTTCACCGCGGCTGCGGTCCGCCCACGCACGCGCCCCGCACCGCTCGAAGCCGACCAGTGCGTCCCGCAGCGGGCCGCGCGCCTCGCGGGTGCGGCGCCCGCGGCGCAGCCACTGGCCGAACAGGAGCTGCGTACGGGCGCGTTCGAACTCGCCGGGCGAGCGGTCGTGGTGCACGAGCGCACTCTCGTACGCGGCTGCCGTCTGCTGCGGCGGGGCGAGCAGGGCGCGGCAGCGGGCCAGTTGGGCGGGGGCGAGCCGGTCCGCGGTGGCCGCGGTCCAGCGGGTGAACTCCGCGGTGGCGCTGTGGGCCTCTGCCCTGCGCCCGGCCTGGACTGCCGCCTCCACGAAGCAGGGGACGGCCAGCATCCTGACGGCGAAGTGCCCGCGCCGGGGCCCCGGGGCGACCAGCGGGGCGAGGCGGGCCGCCGCGTCCCCGGGGCGCCCCGCCGCGAGATCCGCTCGGGCGACGGCCCAGACGGCGAGCGTGGCGGCCTGCTGGAGACCGTGCGGTCCCGCGCCCGCGGCGGCGGCCGCCGCATGCCCGGCGCAGGCCTCCGCGTCACCCTCCACGGACGCGGCGAGCGCGAGGACGGCGTGCAGGCAGGCCGCGACGTTGGGCTGCCCGGTGCGGTGCGCGGCCCTGAGGCCTTCGAGGGCATGCGCACGGGCCGTGGTGTGGCGGCCCGCGCGCAGTTCTCCGTAGGCCAGGTGCTCCAGGGCGCGCGGCAGCAGGACCTCGGGGCCGTAGGCGCGCACGGCGGCGAGCGCGCGGGCGCCCGCCCCGCAGGCGGCCTCGACCTCGCCGACGACCAGGGCTGCGGCCCCGGCGCGCAGCAGCCCGGCGGGTTCGGCCGTCCTCTGCATCGCGGTCAGGCAGCGGCGCAGCAGGGCATGGCCCTCGGCGGTGCGGCCCGAGAGGACCGCGCACATCCCCGCGCGGTATGCCTCCAGGGAGTCGTCGTCGGCGCAGGCGGGGACACGGGTCATCGCCTCCCGGTAGGCCGCGGCGTCGCCCATCGCCCAGGCCGCCTCGGCCGCGCCGATCAGCGCGTGGCGGGCGGGTTCGGGCGGGAGCAGCACGGCGGCGGTGAGCAGGGCCTCCCTGGCGTCGGCTGCCGGTCCGTCGGCGAGGGACAGGAGTCCGCGCACCTGGTGGACGCCGCCGTGGGCGGGGGCTCCGGCGGTGCGGGCGAGCAGGGCGCGGGCCCGGACGGGGTCCCCTGCCTGCCGGGCCGCCTCCGCGGCGTCCGCGAGCCGGTCGGTGCGCAGTGCCGTGTCGGCGGTGAGCGCCGCGGCGCGGGCCAGGGCGGCGGAACGCTCGGCGTGCGGGCGGGGCGTGGCCGCCGCCGCGGCGAGGGCCGAGGCGAGCCGCGCGTCGTGGTCCCCGGCGGCACAGGCGAGTTGGACCAGGCGGGCGAGGCGGTCCCGGCCGACCTCGGCGAGGCGGGCGTGGGCGGCCCTGCGACGGGCGAGGGGGGCGCGGTGCAGCACGGCCCGGCGTAGGAGGGGGTGGGTGAAGTGGACGCGTCCGCCCGCCCCGACGACCACGCCGAGGGCTTCGGCGGGCGCGAGTTCCCCGGGGTCGCCGCCGGCCCGCAGCAGCAGGGCGAGGTCCGCGCCCGCACCCTCGGGTTCGTGCTCCCCGGCCGCCGCGGCGAGCAGCAGCAGGGCGCGGGTGGCACGGGGCAGCGTGTCGAGGGGGGCGGCGTAGTCGTGCAGGACGGCTTCCCCGCCGGGCAGGGTGTCGGGCAGCGGGGTGCGGCCGGCCAGCTGATCAGGGGTGAGGGCCGTGACGAGCGCGGTGAGCAGGCGTGGGTTGCCCGCGGCCTCGCGGGTCAGCCAGGCGCCGACGTCCGGGTCGGCGGCGCCACGGGTCAGCCGGTCGAGCAGGGCGCCGGCCGCGCTGTCGTCGAGCGGCCCGAGGCGCAGGATGGCGAGACCGCCCAACTCGCCTACTCTTACGTGGTGTTCGGCGAGGGTGAGCAGGACGGCCACGGGCCGTTCGGCGGGGAGGCGGCGGAGGTCGGCCAGGAGGGCGGTCCGGTCCGCGGGGCGCCAGGTGTGCGCGTCGTCGACACACACCAGCAGTGGGCCTTCCTGCGGTAGCGCGGCGGGGGCGGTCTGCTGAACCGTCGGGACCGGGCCGCAGATCGCCCTCGCGTACTCCACGAGCGCGGTGCGGCCGAGGCCGGGCTGCGCGGTCAGGGCGAGCACCCCGCCCCGGCCGGTCCGCAAGCGCCCCACCAGGGATTCCACGGCGGCGATTTCCGCACGGCGGCCGTACAGCTCGGGGGCCATGAGCGCGCCGGGTTCGGTCGTGGAACCGGGTTCGGTCGTCGAAAGGGTCACGCCCGCACGTTACTTTCGCGTAACACAGCCCGGAAGCCCCGCGTCCGCCGCACTGGGCACGCCACCAGCGGCACCCGCCTCCGGGTGTGCACGGGCACAGTCCGGGCCCGGCGCACGACACACGTCGTCCGCCGCCGGCTGACCGGCGACGGACGACGGGCCCCCATGACGGGTCATCAGGATCAGCTGGTGTGCGGGCAGTTGCCCCGGTACTCCTCGATCGTGAGGCTCGGCCTCGGCAGCGGGCAGAGGAACTGCTCGTAGCGGGTGTCGTCGTCGATGAACCGCTTCAGCCAGGAGATGCTGTACTTCGCGATCGTCGTGTTGGACGAGTTCGGCGTGAAGTGGGTGGCGCCGTTGAGCTCCAGGTACGCCTTGTCCAGGCTGCTCGGCAGCGACTGGTAGAACGGCTCGGAGTGGGTGGCCACGGGGGCGACGGTGTCACCGTCCGCGCCCACGACGAGGGTGGGCGTGCGCACCTCGGGCCAGGTGGTGTCGAGGTTCCAGCCGGTCAGCGGGATCGCCGCCTTGAGCGACGTACGGCTCTTGGCGGCCTCCAAGGTGCCGCCACCGCCCATCGAGTGTCCCATCACGCCGAGCCGCGAGGCGTCGATGCGCCCCCGCACCGAGCTCGACTTCGTCAAGTAGTCGAGTGCGGAGAGGAGTTGGCGTCCGCGACTGTCGGGCTGGTCGAGGGTGGTGAGCGTGTCGATGGTGAAGACCACGAAGCCCTGGGAGGCGAGCCGCGGCCCGAGCCAGGCGATGCTCGACTGGTACGCGGTGAAGCCCGGCGAGATGACGACCGCGCCGAAGGTGCCGTCGGCGGTGGACGTCGGGTAGTAGACGGTGCCGCCGCCGAAGCCGGACACGCTCAGGGACGAGACATTGGTCTGCGAGACGGCGTACGAGCCGCGCGTGGCCTCGATGCTGGAGACGGTGGGGGCGGGGCCACGCTCGTACGGGTTGTCCGCGGCGGCCTGGGCGCCGGGCGCGAGGCCCGTGCCGAGGAGGCCGGCGGTGGCGACCGCGGCGGCCAGAGCGGCCCGCACCACAGGGCGGGAGAAGACGTGCAGGCGCACGGAGGGGTCCTCTCGTTCGTGGCGGGAGCCACCCGGGAGAGGGAGGTGCGCCCCGGTGGAGACCGCCGTGTTCGTTGGCGGTCCCCACCGTGGCGGTGCCGACGGGGTGTGGACATCGGTGAAATCACCGGTGTCGTGGGCCCGTCTCGCGCGGACGTCAGCCGCGCAGGGGTCCTTCGCAGGAGAAGTCGGACGTTCCGGCGCGGCTGTTGGTCCAGATCTCCACCTCGCCGAACGCGCAGTTCATGTCGGTGAGGTTGTTGTCGCCGCCGGCGGCACTGTCGAGGATGAAGGCGTCGACGGTCTCGGACATGTCCTTGAAGACGAGGTCGGGGCTCGCCGCGTCGCTGAGGTTCGCGGTGATCCGGCCGGTGCACACGAACCGCGGGCGGCCGGGCGCGCCGGTGGAGCGGCAGTCGGGCGTGATGCCGGTCGTCGCGACGAACGAGGAGCGGACCTGTCCCGCCGTGCTGTCACGCAGCTTGCCGACGGGCACGTACGTCGTGTTGGGGACGAACAGGTCGTCCACGTGCGCGATCTGCTTGTCGAGGAAGGCGTCATAGGCGCTCTGCAGCCCTGCGTCCCGGCCGAGGCGGTCGCGCCAGGCATCGAACGCACCCGGGTTGTCGGAGCGCAGGTGATGGTACATCTCCTTGATCAGCGCCGGGCGTTCGCTCCACAGGAACTCGAAGAACGTGCCCGCGTAGTCGTAGAAACGGAAGCCGTCCCCGTCATAGGTGGCGTGCAGGAGCTTGTCCACGGTCATGCGCGGCTTGCCACCCGCGGTGTCATCGATGATGCCCTGGACCAGGGACTTGCGGACCTTGATGCCGTTGTCGCGCGTGGCACCGTCGAAGAACTCCGCCGTACCCTCGTCCATCGCGGTGGTCCGGTCGCCCTCGTACCAGGGTCCCTCACCGAAGAAGCCCGGCACGGCCCAGCGGCCGTTGAGGTAGTGCGTGTACTCGTGACGGAACAGCTCTTCGAGCGTCAGCGAGGAGTCCTGGGGCACGCGCCGCTGATAGGTGTAGAAGGTCGCGCCCCGCTCGATGTAGACACCGCCGTTGTCGGTGCCCATGCCGGTCAGGAGCGGGTGGAAGTTCTCGTAGTCGGCGCGCGAGGCGTACAGGATCGTCGTGAGGGTGGTGTTGGGGTCGCCGCCCAGCGGCTCCTGGGTGCCGACGACGCGGTGGAACTGGGCCTTGACCTGCTTGCTCGCGTAGTAGAGCTGGTCGACGGTGTCGCGGTCGAGAGCGGTGCGGACCTTCATGCCGCCCTCGTCGTACGCGTAGGTCCGCGGGAAGAGACGGCGCTCGATGTCGTCCCTGCACACCTTGTACGGCCTGCAGGCGTCGAACTCGATCAGCCAGGTGACGACCTTCGCCCAGGGGGCGCTGCCGTCACCGAAGTTGCGGGCCGTGGTGTCCAGGAGCGGGCCGAGTCCGGTGACGATCTCGGTGTGCAGGGCGTCGATCTGCCCCATGCGGCCGTACTCGCTCACCGCGTCGCGCACCACCCAGGCGTTGGGCTTGCCCTTGAGGTGGGTGTACCCGGCGAAGGCCTTGAAGGCGGCACGGTAGGCGGGGTCGGCGGCCACCGCGGCACGGAAGGCGGTGTCCTGGTTGCCGGGGTAGACGCCGAGGTAGTTCACGGTGAGCGCGGAGAGGGCCGCACCTGCCCAGCCGGTGTCCGGGGCGGTGTCGGGGTGGGCGGCGTCCATCGTGGCCAGGACCCGCTTGACGAGCGGGAGTTGGTGCTGGCGCAGGCCTGCCGCGCTGGCCGCGGTCAGCGCCTCGCGGAGCGTCTCGGCGTTGGAGCGCGTGACGTCGAAGGCGTGGGCGGCCGTGCCGAAGGCGTCCACGGCCCGGCGCATGGCGGCCAGGGTCGCCGGGTCGGTGATGTCGACCTCGGCGTGCGAGAAGCCCTGGTAGGAGACGGCGTGCAGATAGGTGAACATCTCCAGCAGGTGGCTGCCGTTGGTGCCGTCGTGGGATGCGGCGAGCTGGGTGACGCGCTGGGATACGGCCTGGATGTGCGCGGCCGACATGACGGGGGCGAGGCGCCGGTCCCAGGTCCAGATGAGACCGCGCAGACAGCCGTCGGCGGTGACGGCGGGGTCGGCGAGGAATTCGACGAACTGAGCGGGTGACAGGCCCGTGACGCCGTCGAGGGTGCACGGCACCACTGCCTTGCCGACGGTCGCGCGGGGCACATCGGCCGTGGCCTTCGCCTTGTCCGTACGGGGGCCGGGGACGCGGCCGTCGGTGAGCCCGCCGGGCGCGGGGACCTTCCGGGCGGCGGGCTTCGGGGCCTTGGCGCGGCGGTCGACCTGGTCGGTCGGGCTCGGCGCCGCGGGTCCCGGCGCGGCGGGAGAAGCGGCGGGAGAGGCGGCGGCCTGGCGCCGGTCGGGCGCGGGGGCTTGTGCGTCGGCGGCCGGTGCGGCCGTGGCGCACAGCACCACGGATATCGCCGCGGCGACCACGGATCTGCGCAGGGTTCGGGGTTGGTGCACGACAGGCTCCTGAGGTGTGGGAGGTGGGGCAAGCAGTGCGTGCGCACGACGCGGGAACCCCCCTTCCAGCCTGAACTACCCGACGGGCAGCGGGACTTGAGAAAAGCGGGCTCTCGCGCCATGTGATGCGTAACGTAGTAATGTGAAATGGTACTGACAACCCCTCAGACACTGGATGACTCTCAACTCCCTTGCGATGGGCAGCCGTTAGATCTCCTCGCACACCAATTGAAGGAGCAACGGACCCCGGAGCGAGAACAATGTGACCTTGTACTCTGGTGAATCACTCGGGGCGGGCGCGCGGGCCACGACCTGCGGGGCCACGAAGGGATCACCACCATGGGCCACCTCACACAGCGCACCCTCGTCACTCCCCGGGAGCGGCTGCGCGATCAGGTCGCCCACCATCTGCGTGCCGCGCTGATATCCGGCGAACTGCGGCCCGGCGAGGTCTATTCGGCTCCCGTCCTCGCCGAGGACTTCGGGATCTCCGCGACGCCAGTACGCGAGGCGATGCTGGATCTGGCCCGCGAGGGCCTGGTGGAACCGGTCCGCAACAAGGGCTTCCGTGTCACCGAGGTCAATGAACGCGACCTCGACCAGTACACCGAGATCCGCACCCTCATCGAGGTCCCGATGATCGGCCGCATCACCCGGTCCGCGTCGCGCGCGGAGCTGGAGCGGCTGCGCCCCGTGGCCGACGAGATCGTGCGCGCCGCCCGTGACCACGACCTCATCGGCTATCTCGAGGCCGACCGGCAGTTCCACCTCTCCCTGCTCGCGCTCGGCGGCAACGACCGGCTCGTCGAGACGGTCGGCGACCTGCGCAAGCGCTCCCGCCTCTATGGACTGACGGCGCTCGACGAGCGCGGCCGGCTGATCCCCTCGGCGCAGGAGCACATCGAGCTCCTGGACCTGATGGTGGCGGGCGACGCCGAGGGCGCGGAACAGTGCATGGCCCGACATCTCGGGCACGTGCGCTCGCTGTGGGCGCGGGACGCCGAGGCATAGACACAGCTGCGGGCACACGTGGGGGTGCAGGAGTGCGGTCTACTCGCCGGTTCGTTTGATTCTTCAACACATCGCGCGATTCATTGACGCGGACCGTTCACATCTTTATGGTCGCCTGACCTTCCCCGGCGACCCGCAACGGAGCACAATGAGGTCCCTCCCCCGCACGGCCCGGTTCATCGCACCCCTCCTGGTGGGCGTGCTGGCGGCGGCCGTTCCCCCCACAGCGGCGGCCGACATCGCGTCCCCGAGAACAGAGCGGCCGACGACACCCGCGTCCTCCCACGATGCCGACTGGACGCTGACGTCGACCCGTATCGACGCGAAGGACACGTACCACGCCTTCGTCGGCAACGGCTATCTCGGCCAGCGCGTCGCGCCCAACGGAGCCGGGTACGCCGCCTCCGAGGCCAAGACCGGATGGCCGCTGTTCAGCCGCCGTTACGACGGTTCCTTCGTCTCCGGTCTCTACGCGCACAACAAGGACACGACCGAGAACCGCCAGGTCGCCGCCGCCATCCCGACCTGGAGCCCGCTCACGGTGTCCACCGGCGGGTCCGGGTCCGAGACGTTCGACTCCGCGACGCCGGCCGCCCGGATCTCGCACTACCGGCAGAGCCTGGACCTGCGCCGCGGCCTCGTGCGGACCGAGCTGACCTGGACGGCGGCCGACGGCCGGGCCACCGACCTCGCCTACGACGTCCTCGCGGACCGCACCGACCCCCACGTCGGCGCCGTACGGCTGCGCATGACCCCGCACTGGGACGGCCACGCCAAGGTCACCGACCGCATCGACGGACGCGGCGCACGGCGCGTCTCCCCCACCGGCGCCGGCGTCCGCTCCGGGGGAGGGACCATGGCCGTGGGGTTCCGCACGGACGGCACGATGACCGAAGGGACGGTCGCGTCGACGCTCCGCCCCGGGCACGGTGTGCGTACAGGAAATGAACAAACCTCAGCTCCTGCCCGCAAGTTGAGCGCGCATCAGTCCGTCGGTGTGCCGGTCCGGTCCGGCCGGACCTACGAGCTCACCAAGTACGTCGGCGTCGACACCGCGCTGACCTCCCGCTCCCCCGGCCGCGACGCCGTCGCGGCCTCGCAGCGGGCGGCCGGACGCGGCTGGGACGCGCTGTTCGCGGGCCACACCGCCGCCTGGCGCAAGCTGTGGCGCAGTGACATCGAGGTGCCGGGCCGGGGCGAACTGCAGTCGTGGGTGCGCTCCTCCCAGTACGGCCTGCTGTCCAGCACCCGCACCGGCTCGGCCAACAGCATCTCCCCCACCGGCCTGAGCAGCGACAACTACGCGGGCCTCGTCTTCTGGGACGCGGAGACCTGGATGTATCCGGCGCTGCTCGCTGCCCACCCCGACCTCGCCAAGTCGGTGGTGGAGTACCGCTACCGCACCCGGGCGGGCGCCCGCGCCAACGCGAAGAAGCTCGGCCACCCCGGCCTCTTCTACGCCTGGACCAGTGCGAGCAAGGGTGACCTCACGTCCGAGTGCCACAGCGTGGACCCGCCGCACTGCCGCACCCAGAACCACCTCCAGAGCGACGTCGCGCTGGCCGCCTGGCAGTACTACCTCGCGACCAAGGACACCCACTGGCTGCGCACCCGCGGCTGGCCGGTGATCAAGGGCATCGCCGAGTTCTGGGCCGACCGTGCCACGCGCAACGCCGACGGCAGCTACTCCATCAAGGATGTCGCCGGTCCCGACGAGTACAGCAACGGCGTCGACGACGGCGTCTTCACCAACGCGGGCGCCGCCACCAGCCTGCGCACCGCCACCCACGCCGCGAAGCTCCTCGGCGAGGACGCCCCGGCGGGCTGGAACACCGTCGCGGACAAGCTGCGCATCCCCTACGACAAGAAGAAGCAGGTCTTCCAGCAGTACGACGGCTACAAGGGCTCGGTGATCAAGCAGGCGGACACCGTGCTCCTGATGTACCCGCTGGAGTGGCCGATGTCGAAGAAGGCCGCCACGAACACCCTCGACTACTACGCTGCCCGCACCGACCCCGACGGGCCCGCGATGACCGACTCGGTGCACGCCATCGACGCCGCCGCCATCGGCGAGCCCGGCTGCTCCGCGTACACCTATCTGACGCGCTCCATCCGCCCCTTCGTGCGTGGCCCGTTCGACCTGTTCTCGGAGGCGCGCGGCGACAAGGCGGGGGCCACCGACCCGCTGTCGGGCTCTCCCGCGCAGAACTTCACGACGGGCCAGGGCGGCTTCCTGCAGGTCTTCACCAACGGCCTGACCGGGCAGCGGATGCGCGAGAACAGCGTGCACCTCGACCCGATGCTGCCGCCGCAGCTTTCCCGGGGCGTGAAGCTCAACGGGCAGCGCTGGCAGGGCCGTACGTACGACATCGCCATCGGCGCCCATGACACGACCGTGCGCCTCACCCACGGCAAGCCCTTCGAGATCGACACGCCGCAGGGCAAGCAGATCGTCAGCGAGGGCGCGCCCGCGCATATCAAGACCCGCCGCCCGGACCTGGAGCCCACCGGCAACCTCGCCAGGTGCCAAGCTGCCAAGGCGAGTTCGGAGCAGCCCGGCCAGTACGCGGACGCCGCTCTCGACGGCAGCACCGCCACCGCCTGGGTGCCCGACACCGACCGAGCCACCCTCACCGCGGACCTCGGGAAGGCAGCCCGGTTCTCGCGGATCACGCCTCACTGGACCGACGTGAAGCCGACGAAGAACTCGGTGAAGACCTCGCTCGACGGTCGGCACTGGAAGACCGTGGAGCCGGGCGGCGGCACGGCCCGCTACGTCCGCGTGACGTTCACCTCCAAGGACGCGAAGAAGCCCGCGGGCATCCAGGAGTTGACCGTCAACCGGTAGACCGGACGGCGAAAGCGGCGGTGGAGGCGCGGAAATCAAGTGCCACCACCGCCGCTCCCGTTGGTAGCGTGCCGGGCGTGGCAGACGAGGCGTACGAGAATCCCAGGCTGGCGGCGCTCTACGACCCGCTCGACGCGGACCGTGGTGACTTGGACGTGTACGCCGCCGTGGCTGCGGAACTGAAGGCACGTCAGGTGCTGGACGTGGGCTGCGGCACGGGCACGTTCGCACTGCTCCTCGCCGACCGCGGGCTGCGCGTGACCGGCGTCGACCCGGCCGCGGCCTCCCTCGACGTCGCACGATCCAAGCCCGGCAGCGAGCGCGTGCGGTGGATCCACGCCGACGCGACGGCGCTCCCCGACATGCGGGTGGACGTCGCCTTCATGACCGCCAACGTGGCCCAGGCGATCGTGGACCCGGAGGTGTGGGAGGGCACCCTGCGCGGCACCCATGCGGCGCTGAGGCCGGGCGGCCACCTCGTCTTCGAGACGCGAGACCCGGCCCGGCGGGCGTGGCAGGAGTGGAACCGCGCCGCGACCCACAAGACGGTCACCGTCGAGGGCATCGGCGACGTCGAGACCTGGGTGGAGGTGACCGGCGTCAGCCTGCCGCTGGTGACGTTCCGCGGCACCGTCGTCCTCACCACGACGGGCGAGACACTCACCTCCGACTCGACCCTGCGCTTTCGCGAGCGCGACGAAGTGGTCGCCTCGCTCACCGCGCACGGTTACGTGGTGGACGAGATCCGCGACGCCCCGGACCGCCCCGGCAGGGAACTCGTCTTCCTCGCCCGCCGCCCGGAGTAGTGCCGCCGCACTGCTGATCTGCCCGGCGGTGGCACCCAGAGCCGTTGATCGTTCTCAGCTCATGAAGAAGATCACCGCGCTCGCCGGACTCGCTCTCGGCAGCATTGCCCTCGCCACCCCCGCCCCCGCCCACGCCCACGCCCACGCCCACGCCCACGCCCACGCCCACGCCCACGCCGACAACGACAACGACAACGACAGCAGCTTCGGCGGCGGAACCAACGCGGCGAAGGCGCTGCCTCCCCTCCACTGACGACCACCCGCCCACCCCACGCCTGCCCAGGTGCGGGGTTTCGTCATGTCCGCAGCCCCGCCGGCCCGCCCTGGGGCATGCGTACGGTGCGCAGATCGATGGCGGTGAGGGCCAGGGCCAGCGGCCCCGGTACGAGGAACGCGAGCGGCAGCATCATCCAGGCGCACAGCACGGACGCGGCCAAGGCGAGGAGGACCAGTGCGCTGCCGCCCGCGTCCCGCGCCGAGTCCCCGGCAGCTTCGCGTACCGCGGCGCGCCAGTCGGTGAGCGATGCGGGGCGGGCACAGGCGCGCAGGCCCACGATCACGGCGCACGCTCCGATGGCCGCCGCCGTCACCGCGAACACGCGGTCCCCCGGCAGCCCCACCCCGGCCAGCACCAGGTCCGCCGCGAACAGCAGCACCCCGGCGAGTGCGACCGCGCCCGCGGCAAGGTCACCGGGGCGGAACCGTTCACGCAGGAGTGCCACGTAACGCCCGGCCGTGGCGGGCCGGTCGTCCCCGGTGCCGCGCACGACGGCGCAGGCCGTGGAGAGCGCCGCCGGGGCGGTGACCAGCGGCAGGCAGGCGATCGCCGTGACCACACCGAGGGCAAGGACGTCCGCGAACAGGGTCATCCGCGGCCCGAACATCTCGCCCGTCTCGCGGGCCCGCGCGCTCATCCCTTGACCCCCGAGTTGGCCATGCCCTCGACCAGGAACCGCTGGAAGGCGAGGAAGAACAGCACGATCGGCAGGAGGGCGATCACCGACATGGCGAACATCGGGCCGAACGCCGACTGGCTGGAGGCATCCACGAACGACCGCAGCGCCAGCGTCAGGGTGAACTTCTCCGGTGAGAAGAGATAGATCAGCTGGGTGAAGAAATCGTTCCAGGTCCAGATGAAGGTGAAGATCGCGGTGGTGATCAGCGCGGGCCTGGTGAGCGGCAGGACGACCAGGAAGAAGCTCCGGAACGGGCCGCAGCCGTCGATCCTGGCGGCTTCCTCCAGTTCGCGGGGCAGTCCGCGCATGAACTGAACGATGAGGAAGACGAAGAACGCCTCGGTGGCGAGGAACTTCGGCAGGATCAGCGGCCAGTAGGTGTTCACCATGCCGAGCTGGTTGAAGATGATGTATTGCGGGATCAGGACGGCGTGGTGCGGCAGCATGATCGTCGCGATCATGAAGGCGAAGAGCGGCCCGCGGAAGCGGAACCGCAGCCGTGCGAACGCGTAGGCGGCAAGGGAGCAGCTCAGTACGTTGCCGAGGACCGCGCCGCCCGCGATCAGCAGGGAGTTGGTGAGCAGCCGCCCCACGGACACGTCGTCCACGCCGTCGAGGGCGGTCGAGTAGTTGGACCACTCCAGCTTGCCCGGCAGCAGGTTCAGGCTCGCGATCACCTCGTCGGCGGGCTTGAGCGACGTGGCGACGAGCCAGGCCAGCGGGTAGAGCATCACCAGGAGCGCGGCCAGACATCCGGCGTGCAGGGCGGCGCGGCGCCAGGGAAAGGGCCGCCGGCCCGCGGTCGTGGCAGTGGTGGTGGTCATCGCTCCCCCTCGTTCGCGTAGAAGACCCAGGAGCGCGAGGTGCGGAAGAGCACCGCGGTCACGGCTCCGATGGCGATCAGCAGGACCCAGGCCATGGCGGAGGCGTAGCCCATGTGGGAGGCGACGAAGCCTCGGTCGTAGAGGTAGAGCGTGTAGAAGAGGGCGGAGTCGGCGGGGCCGCCCTTGCCGCCGCTGACCGCGAAGGCGGGCGTGAAGACCTGGAAGGCCTGGATGGTCTGGAGCACCAGATTGAAGAAGAGCACCGGTGACAGCATCGGCAGGGTGATGGAGAGGAACTGCCGCCTGCGGCTTGCCCCGTCCACCGCGGCGGCCTCGTAGAGCTCGGTGGGGATCTGCTGGAGACCCGCAAGGAAGATCACCATGGGGGCGCCGAACTGCCAGACGGTCAGCAGGGCCACGGCGAGGAGCGCCCAGCCCGGCTTGTTGACCCAGCCGCCGGCGTGGACGCCGATGTCCGACAGGAGGTTGTCGACGGTGCCGCCGTCGTTGAAGACCGCCCGCCACACCAGGGCGATCGACATCGAGGCGCCGAGCAGCGAAGGGGCGTAGAAGGCGGAACGGTAGAAGGCCTTGCCGCGCCTCATGGACTTCAGGGCGAGGGCGACGGCGAGGGCGAGGGCGAGCGCCAGTTGCAGCGGCACGGCGATCACGACGTACATCAGGGTCGATCCGACCGAGCGCCAGTAGCGCGGGTCCTCGGTGAACATCTGGACGTAGTTGCGCGGCCCTACCCAGCGCGGGGCGTTGAACAGGTCGTAGTCGGTGAAGGACAGATACAGCGAGACGGCCATCGGAAGCAGCGTCAGGACGACGGCGCCCAGCACCCAGGGCGAGAGGAACACCCAGGCGGCGCCCTCGCGTTGACACCTGCCGCGGGACTTGCCCGGAGGTGCGGGGCTCTTCGCGCGGGCGGTCTTCGCGGGTATGTCGGTGGTGGTCATGACCTCAGCTCCGCCTTCGCCTCGGTGATGAAGTCCTCCGCGGCCTCGCGGGGTGTCATCCGCTCGAACGACACCTGGTCGTAGTCACGGCCGAAGGTGCTCTGCAGGGCGTTGTCGCCCGACGGCGGGGCCTGTGGTGGCGCTTCGAGTTTCCCGTCGACGGAGTCCTGGTAGTCGGCGACTGTCTTGTCGAAGTCCTTCAGGCCGGGGCCGATGTCCTCGCGGATCGGCTCATTGACGGGGATACCGCGGGAGGCGCCGAGGATCTTCGCCGCCTTCTTGTCATTGATCATGAAGTCAATGAACTCGGCGGATTCCTTTGGGTGTTCGGTGCCGTCGGCCGCGCCCATGAACATCGAGGGCTTGAAGTACTGGCCGGGTGTGCCGTCCGCGCCCGAGGGCATCGGGGCCAGCGTCAGGCCTTCGCCCAGGATGGGCGTGTAGCCGCTGGACGGTGCGTCCCAGTTGAAGTCGGAGATCGCCTTGCCGCGGGCCAGCGGCTGGTTCTCCACCGTCCCGTCGAGCTGCGTGGTCTGCTGGGCGGACGACACCGCGCCCTCGCGCCGGAGCTTGTCGGTGAACGTCCACCAGCGGGTCAGGTCGTCGGCCGTGAAGCCGAGCGTGCGGTCCTTCGTGTAGAGGGCCTTGCCCTGGCCGCGCAGCCACACCTCGAAGCAGTCCTCGCTCTGGCCGGGGTCGACGGAGCCCGGCTTCCCGCTCTCCTCCGCCAACTCCCGCATGGTGTCGGCCCATTCGTCCCAGGTCCAGCCCTTGCGCGGGAGCTTCACCCCGGCCGCCTTCCACTGCTCGGCGTCGTACACGACCGTCTCGGTGCCGCGGCCCTGGGGGATCGCGTACTGGGTGCCGTCCACGACGCCGGTGGCGAGCAGGCCGGGGTCGATCTCGGCGGTGCGCAGGGCCTTCTTCTGCTTGCCGAGGTCGAGGAGGATGCCGCCGGACGCGTACTGGTCGATCTGCCGGTAGTCGAGCTGCATCACGTCCGGGGCGTCGCCGCCCGCCGCCTGGGTGGCGAGCTTCTGCTTGTACGACTCGTAGCCGGCGAACGAGGTCTGCACCGTGATCCCCGGGTGCTCCTTCTCGAACAGCGCGACGGCTTCTTTCGTACGGGCCGCCCGGTCGGGGTTGCCCCACCAGGTGTAGCGCAGAACGGTCTTGCCGCCGCCGCTCGCTTCGTCCGAGCCGCCGCAGCCGCTGAGCAGCACGCTGAGCGTGAGCACCGCGACCGTCGCGCAGGACCACGTTGTCCTGTTTCCGGGCATGCCGATGACACCTCTCCTCTCTGGCTTCTTGATGGTGTTGGCGGTGACGCGGGTGGCTACTCGCCGTGGTACGGGAGCGTGGTGCCCGGCAGTTCGTACTCGTCGCGGCGCCCGCACATCCCGTAGCCACCGAGGCGGGAAGGCGTGCTGTCGTACGAGCCCGAGCCCGCGAGGTAGTCGGGGCTGCCGGACGCGAGCGCGTCGAGCTGGGCGCCGGTGCGCTCGGCGGTGGCCATCGCCCCGGCCCGCCACAGCTCGCGCCAGGCGGGGACCTTGTCCCGCACCAGGCGGGCCGCGGCCTGCTGGAATTCGAGGTAGGGGCCGTTGTCCCCGGCCCTGAGCGCGTCGCGCAGCGGGAGGTATCCCTCGACGGCCAGGTCACGGCGCTTGCGGGCGGCGGCCTCGGCCTCCGGGCCGGTCTTGGCGGGGAGCTTCGCCGCGGCGGCGTAGCGCTCGGGGTCGGCGAGGACGCCGGGCGGGAAGGTGAGCACGGCGTCCCCGGCCTCGGGCAGTCCGCTGTTCTGCATCAGGACGGTGATCCGCAGATCGCCGCCCTGCACCATCCGGTGCACGGTGCCGGGCGTGAACCACGCGACCGAACCGGCCTCCAGGGGGACCTCGCGGTAACCGTCGGGGCTGAGGGTCTGGACGGCGCCGCGCCCGCCGGTGACGACGTACGCCTCCGTGCAGACCAGGTGCAGATGCGGGCTGCCGCCGCACACGCCGTCGGCGGCCTCCCACTCGTAGGCACTCAGGTGGGAGAGGCCGACGGCTCCGGGCAGCGGGTGCGGGAGGCTCACCATGTCAGTCCCTTCAGGTGCGTGGCGACGCGGTCGCGGTCCCAGGCCCCGTCGGCGACGACGATGCGGTAGCGGTAGGCGAAGGAGGCGCCGGGCGGCAGCTCGAACTCGTCGAAGAACGCCCAGGAGAAGGCGACGGTCGGGATGGGTTCGGAGCGCACGAACCAGTGCGAGTCGTTGATCGCGCTCGTCCCGTCGAGGTTCTCGGGGGCGTGCGCGAAGACGAGCGTGGAGTGCGCGTCGATGTCGTCGTGCTCGGCGGTGAAGGCGAGCCAGGGTCCCTGGGTGCCCATGAGACCGGCGGCGTCCTTCTCGTCGTCGGGGCCGAAGGCGGCGCCGCCGGTGAAGTCGCGCGGGCCGCGCCACTGCAGGCCCGTGTATCCGGCCATGTCGCGGCCCGCCGTGGTCGGTGAGCCGAAGCGCAGGGGTTCTTCGCGGATGTTGGTCAGACGGATCGACCAGTCGAGGGCCCAGGACCCGGCGACCTCGTCGACCGAGTGGACGGTGATGTCGCGCTCCTCCCTGGCCCATTCCTGGCCGCTGTGCGCGATCCAGGTGAGCTCTTCGGTGAGGTGGAGGCGGTGGTCGTCGACGGCCAGGGCGGGGAAGCCGTCGTGGCGCATGGACCCGACCCGCTCCGGCAGGCGCAGATAACCCTCGCCGTGGACATAGGAGTTGCCGCCCCAGAAGTTCTGGCCCGACAGATGGCTCGCGGTCATCTGGAGGCCCTTGTGCCAGCGGTGGTCGTTCGGGCGGTATCCCGAGACCTGGTGTCCGGCCAGGGTGCGCAGGGGGTGGATGTACGGCTTGCGGGCCTCGAAGGGGTCCGGGTCCGGGGCGTAGACGTAGCTGAGCAGCTCGACGCCGCCCGACCTGACCGTGATCCGCTCGCCGTGGGTGTGGGTGACCTGAATCGTCATCGCTGGGGGCTCCAGTCGGGGTGGCTGCCGTGCATGGCCTGGTAGTACGGGTCGCCCGCGGCGATCTCGCCCGCGAGGACCGGCTGTCCGGTGAACGCCGACTTGTAGAGCGCGGCGGCGAATTCGAGGGTGCGGCGGGCGTCGGAGCCGCTGCCCGGCGGCCGTACGCCCCGCTCGTACGCGTCGAGGAGGACGCCGAGCTGGGCGGCGTGCGAGCTGGGTACGTCGGCGGCGTGGGTGCGCCAGGCGTCCGCGCGTGCGCTGTCGACGTGCGGGGCGGGGGTGTAGGCCCAGTCGCCGTTGGAGTAGCCGTAGAGATGGGTGAGTTCGACCGTCGCGTCGGCGCAGTCGATGCGGATGCGGCTGACCTCGTCCGGGGACAGGACGCTGTTGACGACGGTGGCGAGCGCGCCGTTCCCGAAGCGCACCAGGGCGGTCGAGACGTCCTCGCTCTCGGTCGCGTGGACCAGGCGGGCCGCCATGGCACGCACTTCGGTCCAGTCGCCGAGCAGGTGCAGGAGCAGGTCGAACTGGTGGATGCCGTGGCCCATCGTGGGGCCGCCGCCCTCGCTCTCCCACCGGCCCCGCCACGGCACCGCGTAGTAGGCGCTGTCGCGGTGCCAGGTGGTCTGGCAGTGCGCGACCCGGGGCGCGCCGAGCTCGCCGCCCGCGATCAGCTCGCGGGCGTGGACGGCGCCCGAGCCGTAGCGGTGCTGGAAGACCACCGAGGCGTATGTTCCCGATGCCTCCTCGGCGGCGGCGATCTCGTCGTACTCGGCGAGCGAAAGACAGAGCGGCTTCTCGCACAGCACCCATGCGCCCGCCTTCAGCGCGGCCACGGTCTGCGACCGGTGCAGCGACGGCGGTGTGCCGATCAGGACCAGGTCCGGGCGGACCTCGTCGAGCATGGCGTCGAAGTCCGTGTAGCCCTCGACGTCCATGTCCCTCGCATCGGCCTCCGCGCGGAAGGCGGCGAGCCTGTCCGGGTCGACGTCGACGGCGGCTCTCAGCTCGATCCGGTCGGAGTGGGCCCGCAGGGCGGGCAGATGACTGCCGGTCACGATGGCGCCGGTACCGACGACGGCGGCCCGTGGACGCGTGGGGGTGGAGGACATACGGTCTCCTCGAACGAGCCTAGAAAGCGCTTGCACAAGTGCCGACCCTAGGCACCCCACGAATGTCAGGACAAGACCTCGGAGGCGAAAACTGAAACGACTCAATATGTGGACGCCCAGACCCGGTCCGGTACCGCCCACAACCGTTGCCGCACGTTCACCGCCTCCCCACGACGCCCCCATCCGGAGAGACCGCACCCTCCCACTCCCCGAACGGAGTCACGCATGCCCATCGATGCCGCGCGCCGTCGCCGCTGTGCCGTGGTGGGACTCGGCGCCCGCGCCCAGCTCTTCACCGAGGCACTCGCCGGCCCCTACGCGGACCGGATCGACCTGGCCGGCTTCTGCGACGTCAACGCGCACCGCATGGCCGTCCACAACGACTGGATCGCGACGGCCCACCCCGGCCGACCGCCCGTACCGGCGTACTCCGCGGACGACTTCGAGGAGATGTTGCGCCGTGAGCGCGTCGGCCTCGTCGTGGTCTGCACCGTCGACCACCTCCACGACCACTACATCGTGCGGGCCCTCGAAGCGGGCTGCGACGTGGTCACCGAGAAGCCGATGACGACGACCGCCGAGCGCGCCCGCCGCATCCTCGACGCCCGGCGCCGGACGGGCCGCGACGTCCGGGTCGCCTTCAAGGCCCGGCGTGAGCATCGAGGACGACATGGCGGTCCTCGTGCGCTACTCCTCCGGCGCGACCCTCACGTACCACCTCACCGCGTACGCACCCTGGGAGGGCTATCGGATCGCCTTCAACGGCAGCGAGGGACGCGTCGAACTCCTCGTGGAGGAATCCACCTGGACGCGCCCCGGCGTACGGACCGAGGGTGCGGGCCCCGTCCTGCACGGCGCGGCGGCCGGGGACGAGGCCGGCCGCACCCAGCTCCTGCTGCGCCGTTTCTGGGAGGAGCCCCGCGAAGTGAAGGTGCCCACGGGCGAGGGCGGGCACGGCGGCGGGGACGTGCGCATGCTGGCCGACCTCTTCGGCGAGCGGGCCCCCGGCGACGCGGACTCCCTGGGCCGCGCGGCGGACGCCGCCGACGGAGCCCTCTCGCTGGTCACGGGCCTCGCCGCGAACCGCTCCTTCGCCACGGGGCTGCCGGTCAGTGCCCAGGGCCTGTTGGAGATCTGAGAAACGTCAGGGCCGACCCGAGCGGGCCGGCCCTGACGTCACGATCAGAGAACTCAGACCAGGTCGAACCGGTCGAGGTTCATGACCTTGGTCCACGCCGCGGCGAAGTCCTTGACGAACTTCTCCTTGGCGTCATCGCTCGCGTAGACCTCGGCCACCGCACGCAGCTCGGAGTTCGAGCCGAAGACGAGGTCGGCGCGGGTACCGCTCCACTTGACCTCGCCCGTGGCGGCGTCGCGCCCCTCGAACGTGTCCTGCGCCTCGGACGTCGACTTCCACTGCGTGCCCAGGTCGAGCAGGTTGACGAAGAAGTCGTTGGTCAGCGTCCCGGGCGCGGTGGTGAACACACCGTGCTTGGAACCCCGGTGGTTGGCGCCCAGGACGCGCAGGCCGCCGACGAGGACCGTCAGCTCCGGGGCGCTCAGGGTCAGCAGGTTCGCCTTGTCGAGCAGCAGGTTCTCCGCCGGCAGGCGGTTGCCCTTGCCGACGTAGTTGCGGAACCCGTCGGCGGCGGGCTCGATCGCGGCGAACGACTCCACGTCGGTCTGCTCCTGCGAGGCGTCCACGCGGCCCGGCGCGAACGCGACCTCGACGGGGAAGCCCGCGTCCTTGGCGGCCTGCTCGACGGCCGCGGTGCCCGCGAGCACGATCAGGTCGGCCAGCGAGACCTGCTTGCCGCCCGCGGAGTTGAAGGACTCCTGGATGCCCTCCAGCGTGCGCAGCACCTGCGCGAGCTGGTCCGGGTTGTTGACCTCCCAGCTGCGCTGCGGCTCCAGGCGGATGCGGGCGCCGTTGGCACCGCCGCGCTTGTCGCTGCCGCGGAAGGAGGAGGCCGAGGCCCAGGCGGCGGAGACGAGCTGCGAAACGGTCAGGTCGGAGCCGAGGATCCGCTCCTTGAGGCCTGCGATGTCCGCGGCGTCGATGACCTCACCCGTGCGCTGCGGCAGCGGGTCCTGCCACAGCAGCTCCTCGGAGGGGACCTCCGGGCCGAGGTAGCGGACGACCGGGCCCATGTCACGGTGCGTCAGCTTGTACCAGGCGCGGGCGAAGGCGTCCGCGAACTCCTCCGGGTTCTCGTAGAAGCGCCGGGAGATCGGCTCGTAGATCGGGTCGAAGCGCAGCGACAGGTCCGTGGTCAGCATCGTCGGGCGGTGCTTCTTCGACGAGTCGAAGGCGTCGGGGATGATCTCCGGAGCGTCCTTCGCCACCCACTGGTGGGCGCCTGCCGGGCTCTTGCCGAGCTCGTACTCGTACTCGAAGAGGTTCTTGAAGAAGTTGTTGCTCCACTGGGTCGGCGTCTCGGTCCAGGTGACCTCGAGGCCGGACGTGATGGCGTCCTTGCCGACACCCGTGTTGTACGTGCTCTTCCAGCCCAGGCCGAGCTGCTCCATCGGGGCGGCCTCGGGGTCGTCGCCGACGTTGTCCGCCGGGCCCGCGCCGTGGGTCTTGCCGAAGGTGTGGCCGCCCGCGATCAGGGCGACGGTCTCCTCGTCGTTCATCGCCATGCGGCGGAACGTCTCGCGGATGTCGCGGGCCGCGGCGATCGGGTCCGGGGTGCCGTTGGGGCCCTCGGGGTTGACGTAGATGAGGCCCATCTGGACCGCGCCGAGGGGGTTCTCCAGCTCCCGGTCACCGGTGTAGCGCTCGTCGCCGAGCCAGTCGGTCTCGGGGCCCCAGTAGACGTCCTCGTCGGGCTCCCAGACGTCCGCGCGGCCGCCGCCGAAGCCGAAGGTCTTGAGGCCCATCGACTCCAGGGCCACGTTGCCGGTGAGCACGAGCAGGTCGGCCCACGAGAGGTTCTGGCCGTACTTCTTCTTGACCGGCCACAGCAGACGGCGGGCCTTGTCGAGGCTCGCGTTGTCGGGCCAGCTGTTGAGGGGCGCGAAGCGCTGCTGGCCGGCACCGGCACCGCCGCGGCCGTCGCTGATCCGGTAGGTGCCCGCGCTGTGCCAGGCCATGCGGATCATCAGCGGGCCGTAGTTGCCGAAGTCGGCCGGCCACCAGTCCTGCGACGTGGTGAGGACCTCGGCGATGTCCCGTTTCACGGTGGGCAGGTCGAGGGAGTTGAACGCCTCGGCGTAGTCGAACTCCTCGCCCAGCGGGTTGGCCACGGCGGGGTTCTTGGCGAGGATCTTCAGGTTGAGCCGCTCCGGCCACCACTGGCGGTTTCCGCCGCCCTGGGTCGGGTGCGGCGCGCGACCGTGTACGACCGGGCAGCCGCCGGTCTCTTCCGGCTTGGGGTCGGTGACGATCGCGTCATGGTTCTCAGTCATGGGAATCCTTCCGGACGGGGCGGATCACGGTGCTCAAGGGCCGGTGCGCCCGCGAACGGTGCGCTCGCGGTCGAGGTGGGCAGGTTTCTTGCGGGCTTCTTCGGCAAGGCGGGGCCCTGGATCGGTTCCGGGCAGCGGACGTCCGAGCGGAGGACGTCCGGGCAGAGGACGCCCGCCTGCTCGCCGGACTGGTTCTCCGCGAACGGGGTACCGGATGCCGGGGCGAACGGACCCGTCTCCTGAAGTCACGTGCTGTTCCCTGCTGTTGCCCTGTCCCTTGGCCGTCGGCCGGAACTGATCCTACGATGGACCAAGTCCAAGTCAATACGACAGACGGGTCCGTACGAATTCAGTCGTCAGACGATGCACAGTTAGGCTGGTACGCATGAGCGATCTGCTGGGGCGGCTCCGCGGACGTGGGTGGCGAATGACCGCTCAGCGCCGGGTGGTCGCCGAGGTACTCGACGGTGAACACGTCCACCTGACCGCGGACGAGGTGCTCGCGCGGGCCACCGACCGGCTGCCGGAGATCTCCCGTGCCACGGTCTACAACACCCTCGGTGAGCTGGTCTCCCTGGGTGAGGTGATCGAGGTGTCCACCGGCCGCGCGAAGCGGTACGACCCTAACGCCCACCAGCCCCACCAGCATTTGGTGTGCTCGGGCTGCGGCGCCATACGTGACGTGCGTCCCGGCGGCGACCCGCTGGACGCGCTGCCGGTCTCCGAGCGTTTCGGATTCACCGTGTCCGAGGCCGAGGTGACGTACCGAGGGGTGTGCCCGGACTGCGCTCGCGCGTGAGGCAGCGCTCCGCTCCGCACCCCACGGGAGACCCCGATTCCTGAGGTCCGCTCGGGCCACGCCACAGGAGGCAGTGCCATGACCGCTCCCGATTCGCCCCTCCCCCGGTTCCACCTGGCCGTGCCCGTCGACGACCTCGCCGCGGCCCGTCTCTTCTACGGCAAGGTGCTCGGTCTGGACGAGGGCCGCAGCGCGGACACCTGGGTGGACTGGAACCTGCACGGCCACCAGTTCGTCACCCACCTCTCCCCGAAGCGGGCCCCGCACATTCACAACCCCGTCGACGGCCACGAGGTACCGGTCCCGCACTTCGGCCTGATCCTGCCGGTCCCGGAGTTCCAGAAGCTCGCCGACCGGCTCCGTACGGCAGGCATCGACTTCGTCATCGAGCCGTACGTCCGTTTCGAGGGCGAGAAGGGCGAGCAGTGGACGATGTTCCTCCTCGACCCGGCGGGCAACGCCCTGGAGTTCAAGGCGTTCGCCGACGACTCCCAGGTCTTCGCCGCCTGACCCGGCAGCTCCGTCACCCCCGAGGTGACGGAGCTGCCGGCCCGGTGGTTACGGCGCCATCTCGTACTCCCCGGCCAGCGCCTCCACGCGCTCCCACACCCGTGCCGAGCGCGCGTCGTCGACGACCGGGCGGCGTACCGCGCCAAGGGCCCAGCTCTGCTGCTCCTCGGTGGCGGAGTCCTTGCCGTGCAGTTCGACGGCGTGCGCGGAGAAGTCGCGTACGAGGACGGCGAACAGCTCGTCGAGCACGTCCGCGTCGAGGCCGGTCAGGCGTGCCTGTTCCAGGATGAGCTGGCCGTGCACGACCAGCGCGAAGAGCTGGCCGACGGCGAGGAGGAGGTCGAGGTCGCGGCTCTGCTCCTCATCAGGGGCGGCGGTGGTGACGAACGTGCAGAGGGCGTCGGCCTGCTCACGGAAGCGGGCGACGTTGGGCACGTCGGCGTACGCGTCGTAGGCGGTGCGCCAGTCGTGGAAGCGGATGGCACCCAGGCCACGGGCCGGTCCCTGCCGGAAGAGGAAGTCGTCGTCGGCCGCGTCCAGGCGGGTCGGCACGGGCTCGTACTCGGCCGGGTTCAGGAGGTGGTTGCCCATGAACTTGAGGATCAGCGCGAGGTTGACGTGGACCGTGCCCTCCAGCTTGGGCAGGCCTCGGATCTCGACGGCCGCCTGCGCGAAGTAGTTGTCCTTCTCGAAGCCCTTGGCCGCGATGACGTCCCACATCAGGTCGATGACCTTCTCGCCCTCCGTGGTCACCTTCATCTTCGTCATGGGGTTGAAGAGGAGGTAACGGCGGTCGTCGGGGCCCGCGGAGCGGAAGTAGTCGACGGCACGGTCGCTGAACAGCTTCATCCCGACGAGGCGGACGTACGCGTCGGTCAGTTCGCGGCGCACGTGCGGGAAGGCGGTGACGGGGCGGCCGTAGAGGATGCGTCCCGTGGCGTGGGTGACAGCCTCGTACATCGCGTGCTCGCAGATGCCGATCGAGGCGGTGCAGAGGTTGAACTTGCCGACGTTGACGGTGTTGAGGGCGGCGTCGAAGGCGGCACGGCCGGTGTGCAGGATGTCGTCGGGGCCGACCGGGTAGTTCTCGAGGCGGAACTCGCTGACGTACTTGGAGGAGTCGACGACGTTCTTGACCAGGTGGTACGCCTCGTGGCGGCTGTCGGCGGCGAAGAAGACGTAGCCTTCGGGGCCCTCGACGTCGGTGCGGCGGCCGAAGACGGAGACGAGTCCGGCCGCGTTGCCGTTGCCGATGTAGTACTTGGAGCCGCTGGCACGGAAGCCGCCCGAGCCGTCACTGTCCGGTTCGAGGAGCATGTCGGTGCTGTAGATGTCGGCGCCGTGGGTCTTCTCGGACAGGCCGAAGGCGAACACCTCGCCCTGGGCGAGGAGTTCGGCCGCGCGCTGACGGGCGACGGGGTTCTCGCTCTGCCAGACCGGGCCGAGGCCGAGGATGGTGACCTGCCACGCGTACCAGTAGTCGAGTCCGTAGAAGCCGAAGATCTCGTTCAGGGCGGCGATCCGGGCGGTGTCCCAGCGTGCGTCCTGCTTGCCGTCGGCGGCGGACTCCGGGGTGAGGAAGGTCGCGAACAGCCCCTCCTTGGCGGAGAACTCCAGGAAGTCCGCCAGCCAGGCGCGGTCGCGGTAGTCCTCGATCAGCCGGCGCTTGCCGCGGGCCTCGAACCAGTCGACGGTCGCGCGCAGCAGCCTGCGGGTCTCGGGGTCGAAGTGCTTGGGGTCGTAGGTGCGCGGGTTGAACAGCAGCGGGTCGGCCATGGGTGTTCGCCTTTCCGGTTCGGGAGGTGAGGGGTGGTGGGGCGGGATGGTGGTGCGGGATCCGGCGCCGGTCCGGGTCAGTCCTTGCGGGCGAGCCGGTGGAGGGTGGCGAGTACGTCGTCGAGCCAGGCGAGCGTCATCCGTTCGTACGCGATGCCGCCGCGCAGCACGACGTGCTGGAGCTCCTGTCCGGCGTCGGGCGTGGGCGCGTCGGGTCCGGTGAAGTCACGCGACTCCCCCGCGAGATAGCGGGCGAGCCGGTCGGTGTGCGCCTGGCGGTGCCGCTCGACCTCGCGGATCAGTGCGGCCGGATCGTCGAAGGCGGCGCCGCGGATCTTCACGGCGAGCTCGTGTCGCACGCTCTCGGGTTCGATCGGTTCGTGCAGCCACCGGGAGAGCGCGGACCGCCCGAGGGCGGCGACGGAGTACTCCCTCTTGTCCGGCCGCGCCTGCTGCGGCACCTCGCGGACGTCGATCAGGCCGTCGCTCTCCATGCGCTTGAGGACGCGGTAGATCTGCTGGTGGGTGGCGGTCCAGAAGTAGCCGATGGACCGCTCGAACCGCCGGGCGAGCTCGTAGCCCGAGCCCGGCTTCTCAAGGAGCGAGACGAGGATCGCGTGCTCTAGCGCCATGCCCCGATCCTGCTATGCAACTCGTTGCATAAACAAGTCGCGCCGCCCTGGTGAGACACGGCTCACCACCGCTTTCACCGTCCGGCATCCGCTCAGTCCGGCATCGACTCCAGGAACGCGGCCGCCGCCGGTGAGTTCCGCGTCCGGCTCCACACCAGCCGCTCCTCGCGGACCGGCCCGCCCTTGACCGGCACCACCGTCAGGCGGGGAAGCCGCGGCACGAGGCGTGAGGGAAGCAGCGCGATGCCGAGACCACCGCGCACCAGGTCGGCGAAGAAGTCGAGCCCCTTGGCCTCGAACGCCACGTCGCGCCGCAGCCCCGCGGCCTGGAACGCCTCGTCGGTCTGCGCCCGCGCCGCGATGCCCGCGGGGAAGTCCACGAACACCTCGTCCGCGAACCGCTCAAGTGGCAGCGGGTCGCCGGTCGCCTCGGCCGACAGCGGATGGTCGGGGGCGACCACCGCCACATGGCGGTCGACCACGAGCGTGCGGCTGTCCAGAGCGGGGTCGTCCGTACGGAAGGAGGGCGGCACCCCCAGGAACGCCAGATCGAGGGACCCCTCGCGCACCCCGCGCACCAGGGCCTCGCTCATGCCGTCGATGAGTCGCATCGTGACCTGCGGATACGTGGCGTGGTAGGCCCGCATCAGGCCCGGCACGTCGACCGCCGTCACCGTCGAGATCGCCCCGATGGCCAGGCGCCCCCGGATCTCCCCGGTGGCCGCCGCCACCTCGGCCCGCGCCCGTTCCGACGCCTCCAACGCCTGCCGCGCCGCGGGCAGAAACGCCTCACCCGCCGCCGTGAGCGCCACCCGTCGGCTCGTCCGCTCGAACAGCCGCGCCCCGAGCTCCTTCTCCAGCTTCCCGATCTGATGGCTGAGCGCGGACTGCACCACCAGACACCGCTCGGCGGCCCGGGTGAACCCGCCCGTCTCGGCGACGGCGACGACATAGCGCAACTGCTGCAACTCCATGCCATCCATCGTGCTGCGCGATCGTTCGCATGACAAGGATGTGTTGGACTCATCAGTCAGGTCCGCCGCAGGCTGACTGCCATGACACAGACGGGACTTCACCACTCCGGCGCCGCGGAGCCGGCGGAGCACGACGGCCCGCGCCGCGGCCTGCTGCTCCTCATGGCCGTCGCCACCGGTCTGTCCGCCGCGGGCAACTACATCGCCCAGCCGCTGCTCGACCTCATCTCCCACGACCTCCGCCTCGGCAGCGTCCTCGCGGGACTCGTCGTCACCGCCTCACAGGCGGGGTACGCGCTCGGTCTTCTGCTGCTCGTCCCACTCGGCGACGTCATCGACCGGCGCCGCCTCGCGGTGACCCTCTTCCTGGCCACCGCAGGCTTCCTCGGCGTCTCGGCCCTCGCCCCCAGCGGCCCGGTCCTCCTCGCGGGCACCGTCCTCGCGGCCCTCACCTCGGTCGGCGCCCAGGTCGTCGTCGCCCACGCCGCCGCTCTCGCCTCCGCCACGACCCGGGGCCGTGCCGTCGCCACCGTCATGTCGGGCGTCCTGCTCGGCGGGCTGCTGGCCCGCACCGCCGCGGGCGGACTGTCCGAACTGGGCGGCTGGCGCACCGCGTACTGGGTGCTCGCCGCCCTCATGACGGGCGCCGCCGTCGTCCTCCACCGCCGCCTGCCCTACCTCGCGGTCACCGCCGACCTGCGCTACCCCGCCCTGCTTCGCTCCACCCTGTCCTTGCTGCGCGAGGAGAGCGTGCTGCGCCGCCGGGCCCTGCTGGGCGCCCTCTCCTTCGCTTCCTACAGCGTCCAGCTCACCGCGCTCACCTTCCTGTTGGCCGGGGCGCCCTTCCACTGGTCCGCTCCCGCGATCGGCGGGTTCGGCCTGGTCGGCGCCGTGGGCATCCTGTCGATGACCCTCGCGGCACGCCTCAGCGACAGCGGCCATGTCCAGCTGGTGACCGGCGGCGCGACCGCCCTGCTGCTCACCGGCTGGCTGATCCTGCTGGCGGGAGAGCGTTCCCTGGTCTGGCTCGCGGTCGGTGTCGTCGCCCTGAACATCGGCCAGCAGGCGGTGCTCAACAGCAGCCAGACCATCCTGTTCGCGCTCAACGCCGAGGCCCGCAACCGCATCAACTCGGCGTTCGCGACGAGCCTTTTCCTCGGCGGCGCCCTCGGGTCCGCGCTCGCCTCCGTCGTCTGGGCGGCCGCCGGCTGGCCCGGCACCTGCGCCCTGGGCGCCGCGCTGGCCGCCGGAGCCGTCGCCGTATGGGCCTGGGACCACACCCGCCCCTCCACATGACCTGCCGTTCAACCTACTTGAGGAGCACCCCCATGAACATCACCGTCTTCGGAGCCGCGGGCAACGTCGGCCGCCGCGTCGTCGCCGAGGCCGTGCACCGCGGGCACGAGGTCACCGCGGTCGTCAGGGACCCGGCCCGCGCGGCCGGACTGCCCTCCGTCACCGCGATCCGCACCGGCGACGCCGCCGACCCGCGCACCGTCACGGCACTGGCCGCGGGACAGGACCTGGTGGTCTCCGCAACTCGCCCCGCCCCCGGCCGCGAGCCCGAACTGGCCGCTGTCACCCGGGCGTTGCTCTCCGGGCTGCACGGAACCGGCGTACGGCTCCTGCTCGTCGGCGGCGCCGCAGGTCTCACCGTCCCCGGCACCGGCGGCACGATGGTGGTCGACGCCCCCGATTTCCCGCCGTCCCTGCGCCCCATCGCGCTGGCCTGCAACGAACAGCTCGACGCCTGCCGCACCACCGGGCACGACGTCGACTGGGCCTACGCCAGCCCGCCCGCCCTCCTCGAACCGGGCGTGCGCACCGGACGCTTCCGGCTGGGCACCGACGAACTGATCGTCGACGCCGACGGTGTCTCCGCGCTCTCGATGGAGGACTTCGCGGTGGCCCTCCTCGACGAGGCCGAACGCCCCAAACACCACCGCGCCCGGTTCACGGCTGCGTACTGAGTCCTGAGGGGCTGTGGCGGTACGGCGGGCTGTCGCAGTGGGTCGGATGCGTTTGGCGGCGATGAGGGGTGCTCCATCGAGTAGCCCTCCCCGCGCTCGCCCGCACGGAACGCGCGGCCGGCATCCGTAACGTGACGGCCATGGTGAGGAACACACCCAACGCGGCCGACCGTCACTTGATCCGCGTCGCGGCCGCCTCGGGGCTGGAGCTGAGCGCGGCCCGGCTGGAGCGGTGGCGGGCCGCCGGACTCATCCCCCGGCCAGGACCGGACACGCTGATCCGGATCGGCAGCGCCCGGGTCTATCCCCTGGAGACCGCTGCCCTCGTGATGGGTCTGCTGGAATGTGCCAAGCGCTGCCGTACGGTCGACGACTTGGTGCTGCTCGCGTTCTTCAACGGCGTCCCCGTACCGGCTCCTCCCGTACGGGTCGCGCTGGCCAGGACCTACTTCGGGTCCTACCTCCAGCAGCGGGACGAGGAGCAGACTGTCCTGGACAGCGTTCCGGCGCAGCACCGCGAGGCGGACCCGCCCGAGTACAACTGGGCGGAGGTCGCCGCCGAGCTGGACATGGCCCGGCACCGGTACGCCGTACGGCAGATGAGGGCGAACCTGAAGCGGCGGCGTGACCTCGCCACGGCCACGCGCGCGGAACTCGACGAACGGGTCCGCGGTGTACTGATCTGGCTCAACGCGCCCGCACTGCCCACTCACGACGCCGTCTTCATGGCGGACCTGCGCAGCGCGATGGCCTTCGACGCCGCGCCCGAACGCTCCCGCGCCGCCTGGCTGCTGGCCGCCCTGTGCCACGGGCAGCAGCGGGCGGAACGCCGGGAGACTTGCGGGGAGGAACGGCTCGCGACACTGCTCTCCGTCCCGGACGACGACCTGACCGGCCTGCGCGAGCAGGTGAGCGAATCGCTTGACGCCATGTGGTTCATGGCAACCGAGGGCCGGCGCCGCCACTACGACATCGAGTCGGCCGCGACGGCCCGCCTCGCGGGCGGCATGCTCGTGGAGTGGGTCAGCGCCCGCCAGGTGTATCCCCGCGGCTCCCGGCCCGCTCAGGTCCTGGTGGACAGCCTGCGCAGCCTGTGGCTCATCGCGGCCGAGACGCACGGCGAGGGCCGGGCCGCGTTCCAGCGAAGGACACGCCGACCCGGCCACTGAGGCCCCCCACAACCCCCGTGGGCCTCCCCTCAGTTCACCGCCTTCTTCACCAGCTCCGCGATCCTCGCCTCGCCCTCGGGGGTCAGCTCCTTCAGGGCGTACGAAGCCGCCCACATGGTGCCCTCGTCGAGGTTCGCCTTGTCGCTGAAGCCGAACGTCGCGTACCTCGCACCGAACTTCTCCGCACTCTGGAAGAAGCAGACGACCTTGCCGTCCCTGGCGTACGAAGGCATCCCGTACCAGAGCTTCGGGGACAGCTCCGGCACGTTCTCCTTGATCACGGCGTGGATCCGCTCGGCCATGACGCGGTCCGCCTCCCGCATCTCGGCGATCTTCGCGAGCACGGCCGTCTCCTCCGCCGCCGCCTTCTCGGCACGTGATCCGCGGCGCGCGGACGCCTTGAGCTCCTGGGCGCGCGCCTTCATCGCGCCTCGCTCCTCGTCCGTGAATCCGTCGAACTTCGCGGGCTTCTGCGTGGTCGTCATGGCGGGGTTCCTCACATGTGTGATGTGGCTCGGGAGAGGCAGGGGAAGCGGCGTGCGACGGGAGGTCAGCCCCACGCACCGGCGATCTGGCGGGTCGTGGCGTTGAGTCGGTTGAACAGGTTGGTGACACCGATCATGAGGACGATCGCGGCCAGCTGCTTCTCGTCGAAGTGGGTGGCGGCGGCGTCCCACACCTCGTCGTTCACCGCGTCGGCGCGGTCGGCGAGGCGCGTCGCGGCCTCGGCGAGTTCCAGGGCCGCCCGCTCGGGCTCGGTGAAGTACGGGGTCTCGCGCCAGGCGGCGACCGTGGCGAGCCGCTCGTCGCTGACGCCCGCCTTGCGGGACGACTTCACGCCGCCGTCGACGCAGGCGCTGCACCCGTTGATCTGGCTGACCCGCAGGTGCACCAGCTCCAGGGTCTGCCCTTCCACCCCGCCGGAGTGCACGGCCTTGAAGAGGTTCTGGATGGCCGGCATGGCGTCGGACAGGACGACTGCGGGGTTCTGCATACGGGACTGCATCTCGGTGTGCTCCTTATTTCGGGGGCTCCCGGTTCCTTCCGGGGGCTGCCTTGGTGTTCCTTGGTCTTGCTTGGTCGGCCCCCGTTCCCTCGGGGCGTGACTCCATATCAGCCGGATCCGCTCGCCACGACCACGGCGGTGGGACACCGTGGGACAGCTGAAACAGCCTTGAGCAGCGACGACATGGCCCGGTAGATTTCCGGCGACACGGGACACGGGGGGTATCTGGTGGACGAGCCACACCGCACAGGGACGACGGACCCGCAGAACGAGCTGGCGGCGCGGCTGCGCCTGATCCAGGAACTGTCCGGACTCGGCGTACGGGCCCTCGCGCGGGACGCGGGCCTGAGCTCCTCGTCCCTTTCGCGCTACCTCGGCGGCCAAACCGTGCCGCCCTGGCCCGCGGTGATCGCGCTCTGTCGCCTCGTCAAGCGCGACCCCCGCCCCCTGCGTCCCCTGTGGGAACGGTGCTCCAGCCCGCTCCCCGCGCCCCCGAAGTCCAGCCGCCAGGGCAGGCCGAGGCCCCGCAACGACCTCCCGCGCGACGTGCCCGACTTCACCGGACGCGAGGCCCAGCTCGCGGCCGTGCTCGGCGCGGTGGAGAGCCACCGGGTGGTCGCGATCGACGGCATGGCGGGTGTCGGCAAGACCTGTCTGGCGATGCACGCCGCTCACCGGCTTGCCGCCGACTTCCCGGACGCCCAGCTCTACGTGGACCTGCACGGGTTCACCGAGGGCCGGGAGCCGCTCGACCCCGACTCGGCGCTGCGGATGCTGCTCGGCGCGCTCGACGTCCCCTCCGAGAAGGTGCCGCGGGAGGGTGTCGAGCAACTGGCCGCCTGCTGGCGGTCGGAGCTGGCCGACCGGAAGGTCGTCGTGGTGATCGACAATGCCGCCGATGCCGACCAGGTCCGCCCCTTGCTGCCGGGCGCCGGCCCGTCCGTCGCCCTGATCACCAGCCGGAACAGGCTCCTCGGTCTGGACGAGGTGCCGCCGGTGTCGCTCGACGTGCTGAGCCCGCAGGAGAGCGCGGAGCTGCTGGCCCGCGCGAGCGGCGAACCGAATGGCCCCGAGGGCCGCCTCGCCCGCGACCCGGATGCCGCCGCCGAGGTGCTGCGGTTGTGCGGTCATCTGCCGCTGGCCCTGCGTCTCGCCGCGGCCCGGCTGCGGCACCGGCCCGGCTGGACCGTGGGCATCCTCGTCGAGCGGATGGCGGAGGGGGCGAGCGAGTTCGACACCGCGTTCGCCATGTCCGTACGGCAGTTGGACCGGTCACAGGCGCGGCTGTTCCGGCTGCTCGGTCTGCTGCCCGGGGGTTCCTTCGACGAGTACCTGGCGGCGTCCCTGGCGGACGTGCCGCTGAACGCCGCGCGGTCGACGCTGGAGGACCTGGTCGACGCGCACCTCGTACAGGAGTCGACGGCGGGCCGCTACCGCCTGCACGACCTGGTGCACCAGCACGCGCGCCGGGCGGGCGAGGAGCAGGACTCACCGGCCGAACGGCAGCGCGCACTCGGCCGCTTCCTCGACTACTACGTGCACGCGGCGGCTGCCGCCGACGCGGCGATGCCGTTCCTGTCGCCCGGCCGACCGCCCTCCGCGGGACGGCCACCGGCCGCGCTGCCGCGGTTCGCGGACAAGAACGCGGCGTTCTCCTGGCTCGTCGCGGAGTACGAGAACATGGTGGCCGCCTTCGAGACGGCGGCCGCCGTCGGGGCCGACGCGCACGTGTGCGAGCTGCCGCGCTTCCTGCGGTCGTACTTCGCGCGGCGCTGCGGCACGACGCACCTCAACGTCCTGTTCGAACGGTCGCTGGCCGCCGCCGAGCGCCTGGGCGATCCTCTCCAACTGGCCGACGCCCACAGCGATCTGGGCTTCGCGCGCTACAACGCGGGCCGCATGGCGGAGGCCGCCGCCTCGTACGAGGCGGCGCAGCCACGCTTGTCCCAGGCGGGCGACCTGGGATCGGAGGCCGAACTGACCCTGCGGCGCGGCTACCTCAAGTGGGACGAGGGGTACGTCGAGGAGCCGCTCGAACTCTTCAGGCTGGCCGGGAAGTTGTACGAGCGGGCCGGCTGCCCGTCGGGCACGGCCAGTGCCGCCGCGGCGGAGGCCTGGGCGATGCTGCAGCTCGGACACCGCGAGGAGGCGGCGCAGCGGGCCCGGGAGGTCCTGGACATCCCCCACACCGACCCCGCGTCGCCGCCCACGCTGACGGCTCGGATCACCCTCGGCGTGGCCATCGCCGACGAGGAGCCCGACGAGGCGGCGGACCACCTGCATCAGGCGTTGGCGCTCGCCCGCGAGGACGGGCACCTCCACAACGAGGCGTGGTGCCTCAACTGTCTGGGTGTCGCCCTCCGGCGCATGGGCCGCTACGAAGAGGCTCTGGCCAGCCACCGCAAGGCGTTCGCGCTGCTCGACGAGCTCTTCGAGGAGCACTGGAAGATCCACTTCCTCAACGGCTACGCCGAGACGTGCCGCCTCGCGGGCCTGCCCGACGAGGCCCTTCGCCTGCACCGCCAAGCTCTGGAGATCGCCCCGCGCCTGGGGTACCGCACCGAGCAGGCCCTGGCCCACGAGGGCATCGCGATCGTCCTAGACGCGGCGGACCCGGCCACGGCCGCCGAACACCGCGCGGCGGGCCGGGCCGTCCTGCGGGAACTCACCGCGTGACGTTCAGAAGCGCACCGCGTACGAGACGCGCCGCCGCAGGGACTTCTCCCGCTGGGCCTGGTGGAAGCGTGCGTCCTGTTCCAGGGTCTCGGCGGCCTCGCGCACCTTCGCGCCGGCCCGTTCGATCGCTTCGTCGAGCGGCATCACCAGGGGCAGGCCGAAGATATCGACGATCCGCTCCACGCGTTCACGGACGCTGCCGCCCACCACGTGGTACGGGATCTCCAGCTCGTCCAGGGTCTCGATCAGCAGGTCGTCGGACATCTTCCGGAACTTCTCGGAGACCGGCCGGTGACCGTCGGCCTTCATCTCGAATTCGACCGGCAGGTGCACATAGGCGTCGTAGATCCGCTTGGCGCGGGCCTTGGTGACCGCGCCGTAGGCGTCCATGTACTGGCGGTAGAACCGCTTCACCGGGAGCCCGGCGACGTTCTTCACCGCTCGCTGGAGCACGTTCGCCCCGGGGTTGATGCCGACCCGCATGCGTGCCTCGCCGTAGATCCACTCGTGGATCACGGAGCCGTCCGAGATGAACGACCCCTCGCCCGCCTCGTGATGGATCCGCTCCTCTAGGCGGCGTAAGCCGAGCATCGTCAGTTCCATCGCGCTGAGTTCCTCGACCTGCTTGCCAGGGACGAGGTCCCTGAGGATCTCCCGGGCCGTCATCGCGTGCGTGCGGGGGACGCCCGTCGCCATCGACAGCGTCTCGGTCGTGGTGCTCTTGCCGCTGGAGTACGTACCGGAGATCGCCAGGTGCAGACCGCGGTGTGGTGTAGGGGCGCTTGTGTTCCCCATGGGGTGTGCTCTCTTCCCGTCGTGGGTGGCCCGGCCGGGGCCGGGTGTGGGGTGATCGGTGATGTGGTCAGCCGCCCAGGCCGAGGCCTCCGCTGACCGGCAGGACCGCTCCGGTGATGAAGCGGCCCGATTCGCCGGCGAGGAACCGCACGGCGGCGGCGACGTCGTCCGTTTCTCCGACGCGGCCGAGCGGAGTGATGGACAGCAGGTGTTCGCGTCGCTGATCGGTGATCTCACGGCTCATGTCCGTGTCGATCAGGCCCGGCGCGACGATGTTGATCGTGATGTTCCGGGGACCGAGCTCCCAGGCGAGGGAGCGGGCCATGCCGAGCATTCCGGCCTTGGCGGCCGCGTAGTTGACCTGGCCGGGCGCTCCGTACGCGAAGGTCATGGAGGAGATCAGCACGATCCGGCCCCAGCGCGCCCGCACCATGCCGCGCACAGCACGTCGCACGGTACGGAAGGCGCCGTGCAGGTTCACGTCGACGACGTCCGTGAAGTCCTGCTCGTCCATGCGCAGGATCAAGGTGTCCCTGGTGATGCCCGCGTTGACCACGAGCACCTCGACCGGGCCGTGAGCGGCCTCTGCTTTCCCGAAGGCTTCGTCGATGCTGCGGGAGTCCGTCATCTCGGCGCGTACGCCGAGCAGTCCATCGGGTGGTGCGGTGGCCCGGTGGGTGACGGCGACACGGTCGCCGTCCGCCGCCAGGGCGGTCGCCACGGCGAGTCCGATGCCGCGGTTGCCGCCGGTGACCATGACCGAACGTCCCATCACTGACTCCTCGGGGCGGTGGCGCCTTGAGTCTGCCGATCGCGGCCCCGCGCCGTCGGTCGACCGGTGAGCGCCAGGTTCTGGGTGGCTGTCGCGATGATCAGGAGGCCGATCTGCCCCAGGCTGGGGAAGGGATCGCAGCCGCCCGCGGGGTCCGTGTGCGGCTGCCCGGTCTCCGCGGCGAGCGGCGGCGCGTGGTCGGCGGGCCGTATCCGGTTCATCGGATCACCTCGCCGAGCCGGTCGCCGCCGCGCAGGGGTGCGGAGCGTCGGCGAACAGATGCTCCACGGCCGTCGCGAGGCGGTCAGCCGTCAGTGCGTTCGGCAGCAGCCGCCGGGCGAAGCGCGGGCTCAGCGGCGTGCCGTCCCGCCGTTCCTCGGTCAGCAGCGGCGGCAGGAACGCCATCGGCGTATGGGCCAGTTCCGCGTCGCTCTCCGCGAGGAAGCGCGCGGCGCGCTCCCTGTGTGCCTCCGGCAGCCAGTCGAGGAATGGCAGACCGATCTCGACGACCTCGTCGTCCGCGGGCTGTTCGGTGCCTGCGCCCGCCTGGTCGCGCAGCAGCCGGCAGGGCGCGGCCTGCCACTCCTCGCGCAGCATCGGTACGCGGCAGCGGGCCTCGTCGAGCAGGACGAGCAGCGGCCTTTCCCCGTCCAGATGCTCGCGCACCTCGGCACGCTGTTGTTCGTCCGGCCATAGTCCCGTCGGTGTCCAGTGCCTCGTTTCGGAACCGGACGTGTGCTCTTTCCAGAGCATGCGAGCCGGCCCTTCGAGTACGACGAGCACGTCGCCTAATCGGAGCGTGGGCGTAAAGCGCATGATCTATTTCCCCCGTGTGTCTCTTGCATGTTCCTTGCCTGTTTCCTGCCTGTCCCTTGCATGCAATTCTCGCCTTGGAATACATATGAGACCGCGAGAAACTCGGCAGGAATTGGTACGGCGTTCGCTACGCGGCGGCGGGCAGCCGGTGCGCCAGCCAGCAGCGGCCGTCGATCCCCGCGAAATCCTCGACCGCCAGTTCCGCGGTGCGCCAGCGGGCGTCACCCATGGAGAGGAGCCGGGAATTCGCGGTGCGCACGGTCGGCGTGAAGCTGTGCCCCAGGGGGCGCACCGGCGTGCCCGCGCTGATGACGAAGCGCCGCATCCAGAGCGTGTCGGTGTTTCCGCGGGACAGCCCGTCCTGTGCGTAGAGCAGGATCTGGGCCAGCTGGGCCACGCCCACGAGCGCGTCTACCAGGGAGACCGAGGGTCCGTACGCCGCTTCCGCTCCGCAGGTGAGCGCGTCCTCGTCCGTGGCCACGACGCGCTGCAGCCCGCGGACTTCTTGCCGGTCGAGGTCGACGCGGACTTGCTCGGCGGACTGTTCGCGCTGCTTGTAGCCCACGCCGTAGTGGCGGGCCCGGGCCGGCCCGAGTGCCTGCTTCTCGTCGGCGTACGTCGCCGGTGACGCCGCCCCGCCGACCTGTTCGTGCACGAGCGTACAGCGCACTTTCAGGCCCCCGACCCTGCAGGCGAACGTACTGGCCAGCGTGCCGTGTTCGCCCGTCGGGCCGTCGACGGAGATCAGTCTGCCGTGCACCGGAAAGTCCGCGAGGTCTTCGTGCGGCGTGCTGCCGGCCCGTACGTCGGCGCTGCGGAGCCAGATCCTGCGCCGCTCGGCGGCGCCGAGTCCGAAGGCCCGGCCGAGGTGCGTCTCCGCCAGGTTCGCGGCAAGCACCAGCGCGTCGATGCTGCTGAGGTGCGGCCGCAGCTCGTCGGCACCCGACTTGCGGGACCAGTCGCGTGGATAGGTGAGTGTGCCGCGCGCGGTGACGAGCGCACCCGGTGCGGCGGAACCGTCGGTGGTGATGTCCCTGAGGCCTTGCGTGACGCGCTTGTACCCGCTTCCGAAAAAGCGTGAACTGCCAGGACCGAGGCAGCTATCCAGAGATCCGTATAATAATTCCTTGTTTCCCATTCCCCGTTCACCTTCCCCCGTGTCGCGAGCCACGCGGCCCGGACAGAAAAAACACTATCCGGCACATCAAGGGGAAAGCAATTAGTCAAGGGAATCTGTGACGGCCTGCACAGATCGACCCAAAGTAAAGCTCAAATAGGGATTCTTTAATTCCAGTTGCACCGGATCAATTCCGAAATTCAACCGGCGTCGTCACTCGCAGGCGATCACACGCGGCCAGCGGTCGGCGAGCAGATCACCGAGCAGTGCCCGCAGCCGGTCACGGTCCTCGACGGGAACGGCGGAGAGGAAGTCCCGCTCCACGGCGTCGACGGCGTGCCCGGCGCGTTCGAGTGCCTCGCGGCCGCCGTCGGTGAGACTCAGGATGTAGCGCCTGCGGTCCGACGGGTTGCGCCGCCGCTCCACATGTCCGGCCCGCTCCATCTCGTCGATCAGCGCCACCATGGTGGTCGGGTCGAGGTGGAGGAGTCTGCTCAGATCCTGCTGGGACAGGCTCAGGTCACTTTCCAGCGCGGCGAGTACGTAGAAATAGCGCAGGCGCATGCCCTGCGCCATGAGCACCCGCTCCGCGTCCTCCATCAGGATCGATCCGGCCTTGTTCAGCAGATAGCCGGTCCTGCGGACGAGGGGGAAGTCGAGTGCGGCGGGTTGCGCCGGGACGGGCGTCGCCTCTGTCATCCGGGCCGTTCCCCTTTGCTGCTGAGATCTCGGTGAAGCGACCGGACCAGGGGGTGTTTCTCGGTGAAGCCGAACATCCCCCGCGCCGATCGTCGATCACGTCAAGGGTACTGGCGGTGGCACCGGCCTCCAAGGCCGGTGCCACTCAGGGTGCCGCGTCCGATCGGGGCGGGTAGCCCGGCCGTATCCGACCGGGTTACCCATCTCCCCCGGCATGAACGGACTGTGCCACGACCGGCGCACCGGCACTCTCGTCGTCCAAGTGCCCTTGTCCGCCAGTGCTGTTCAGCACACCCCGGGTCTCTGCGTCCACGGTGTCCGCGGTGTCGCCCCGTGCGCTCTCGTGCAGGTCGCGCGTACGGATGAAGACGAATCCCACGACCGCGCCGACGGCGGCGACGGCCGCGCACACGAGCATCACGTCCGTCAGTCCGTCCACGAAGGCGGCGCGGGCCGCCGCTTCCAGTGCCGGGCCCATCCCCGAGGGGGCACGGCCGGCGGCTTCCGCACCACCGCCCGCCGCCACGGCGTCTCCGAACTCATGGGCTGACGACCCCAGTTGCCGCCCCGCGCCGGACCGCGCGAAGAGGTCGCTCACCCTGCCCTGGAAGGCCGCACCGAATCCCGCGATGCCGATGGCGACACCCACCTGCTGGAACGTCTCGTTGATCCCCGATGCCATGCCCGCCTTGGACGGTTCCACGACGGCGATGGACAGCGAGGCGCGCGGCGGATTGAACAGCCCCATGCCCAGGCCGATCCCGAACATGCTCGGCAGCAGCGCGGTCCAGGAAGTGTCCGGGCCGGTGAGCGCGACCAGGGCGAGCCCGATCGCGATGAGCGCGAGGGACGTTCCCATCAGGAGCCGCTGCGGCACCCGGGTGGTCAGTGATCCCGAGATCGCGGCCGCGACGAACAGCGTCCCGGTCAGCGGAAGGAAGCGCAGGCCGGTCTCCCACGGCGAGTACGCCAGCACGTTCTGCACGTACGACACCAGGAGGAAGATCGCGGACATGGTCGCGGCGGCGCACAGCAGCGTCACCACCGACACCCCGTTGAACGTCCGGTTCCTGAACAACGACAGCTGGAACATGGTCCGTTCGCCTCGCTGCCTCTCCACGACACCGAACACGCCGAGGAGCAGCACGGAGGCCACGAACATGCCGACGATGGGCGCGCTGCCCCAGCCCTCGGACTCGCCGCGCAGCAGCCCGAGGACGAGCAGGGTCAGCGCGCCGGTGAAGAGCACCATTCCCCACCAGTCCACGGCGGGGGCCGACTCCGCACGGGACTCGCGCATCCGCAGGGTGCTCACGGCCATGGCGAGCAGCCCGACCGGAACGTTCACCAGGAAGATCCAGCGCCAGCTCAGCCCGTCGGTGAGCGCGCCCCCGATGAGCGGCCCGAAGGCGATGGACAGACCGACCACGCCGCCGAAGACGCCGAAGGCCTTGCCCCGGTCCTTGCCCTGGTACTCCTGCCCGATCAGCGCGGGCCCGACGGCGAACAGGACCGCTCCCCCGAGTCCTTGGATCCCCCGGGCCACGGACAGGACAGCGGCGTCGTTCGCGAGGCCACAGGCGAGCGAAGCCACCAGGAACACGACGAAGCCGACGTTGAAGACCCGCTTGCGCCCCAGGCGGTCGGCCAGCGATCCCGCTGTCAGCAGAACGGCGGCGAGACCCAGGGCATACGCGTCGAGCACCCACTGCAGCGAGGTGAAACTCGCGTCGAAGGCGTCCCTGATGTCGGGCAGCGCCACATTCACCACGGTCAGGTCGAGCAGCAGCATGAACGTGGCCACACACACCACGGCCAGGGTCCACCCTCGCCCGCCTGCCGTCGTCGTTCGTCCGGACATCGCTCCCCCGAGATCGGAATGATCTATTTCTCAAATCATCGATGTTTCCAACGATTTGAGAATCTACGAAGGCCCCGGAGACCTGTCAACGGACCGCCCATGTCTCGGCCATGATCCGAACGCGATCCGGCCGGAATTCACCGGACGTGCGCCTCGGTGACCGCCAATGCCCCGGCCATGATGGACAGTTGCGGATTGACTTCGGGGCAGCCCGGGAGGAGTGACCCGTCGGCGATCAGTACGCCGTGGACTCCGCGCAGCCGGCCCTGCGGGTCGGCGGGCGCACGCTGCGGGTCGCCGCCCGCGGCCACGGTTCCGGAGGGATGAAACGCCGACAGGTGCAGCTGACGGGCACTCACCCCCGCCAGCAGGGCGTCGAGTTGGGCCAGCGAGCGGGCGCGCGGCGCCGTCGGGATGCCGGTCAGCACCTCCTCGGCACCGGCCGCGAAAAGGAGTCGGCCCATGGCCCGTACGGCGGTCATGAGGCGGCCCGCGTCGCGGTGGTCCAGGTCGTAGCGGAGCAGGGTGCGGCCACTGCCCAGGACGCGCCCCGACGGCCGGTCGGCGATTATGGCGCCCAGCGTCGCGAGATGTCCCGCGAACTCCAGTTCCCCCCGCAACTCCCGCCCCACTCCGGGCAGCACGAAGCTGCCCATGCCCGGCGGTGTGGCGGTCGCCTCGATGAGGATGCCCGCAGAGTGCAGCTCCTCCACACCGGCACTCTGCAGCACGCCTTCCCAGGCGGTGACCTCCTGGGTGAACCGCCCGGCCACGCTGGTGGCCGGGTGTACGGAGAGGTTGCGGCCGAGCCGGGGATGGCGGCCGAGCCCGGACCTGCGCAGCAACTGGGGTGACTGCAGGGCGCCCGCGGCGACCACCACGCAGGAGCTCAGGATCTCCAGCTCGGTGCCGTCGGGGCGCCGGACGCGCACCCCGGCGGCATGCGGCACACTGCCGGGCCGGTCCGGGTCCGTGAGGATCCGCAGCACCCGCGCACCGGTGACGATGCGCGCCCCGGCCGCGCATGCGTCAGGCAGCACCGACAGCTGCACGCTCTGCTTGGCACCCGTCGGGCAACCCACCACGCACTGACATGAGCCTCTGCAGCCGGGGGCGTTACGGCGCAGCGGGCTCGCCCGCCAGCCGAGCCGCTCGGCACCGGCCAGGGCGAGGCGACCGTTGTTGCCCAGGACATCGAGCGGCTGGGTGGCCACGCGCAGGGTGCGTTCGACCTCGTCCAGGCAGGGACCGAAGCGATCGGCGAGACCGAAGCCGAAGTGGGTGCGCCAGTGCTCAAGGACATGCTCCGGCGTGCGGTAGCAGGTACCGGAGTTGACCACCGTCGTGCCGCCCACGGCCCGTCCCACCGGCAGGACCAGCGGAGGTTGTCCCAGGGCCACGCTCGCGCCGCCGTCCCGGTACAGCTCCCCGAACCGGTCAAGCGGTGCCCGGCGCCCGAACGACGCCGTCGAGTGGTGCTCTCCCTCTTCGAGCACCACCACGCTCAGTCCGGCCCGTGCCAGGGTGCGTGCGGCCATGGCGCCGCCGGCTCCGGAGCCGATGACCACCGCGTCGGCCGTGGACCGGGCGGGCCAGTGGTGGGCCGGAGTGCAGTCCAGCGGCGGATCGTCCGGCGCGGCGAACGGCAGGGAGCGTACGCCCTGTTCCAGTATCCGCTCGGTCCCGGCCGCGAGCAGCACCGGGACCTTGAGCACGTCGAGCAGGGGAAGCAGGGCCGGGCGGGCGGCGAGCGAGGTGATGACGGACTCGCGCTCGCCCGCACCGAGCGCGCCGATGCGGCGCCCGGTGCGGGCGAGTGCGTAGCCGTCCACGGCGGTGGCGGCGACACGGACGCCCGCGCGGGCGGGGGCGGGCATGGTGGCCAGTACTGATTCGAGTCGCCTGGGTACGCCCCTGGTCCATGGCGTGGTGCCGTCGTCGCCGAGCAGTGCGGCGACCAGACCGGTCAGGGCGGTTGAGCTCGGCACAGGGAAGTCCTTTCGGGGATCCGGATCGGCGGATACACAAGGGGGCCCGTGGGCCGCCGGTTCAGCGGGCTGCCGGGCGCTGCCCGACCTCGGCATGCGCCGTTCCGTCCAGCTCCCAGCGGGCCTCCGTCCGCCACTGCCCCCACCACCGCTCGACGAGCACCACCGCGTCCGCCGCCTCGCTGTTGCGGCACACGGAAGGCGCTCCGTCCGGGTCGGTGTAGTCCAGGGACAGGGTGCGCTCGGCGGGCTGGGTGACCTGGACGCGGATCCGGCGCAGCCCGGCACGGCCGTTCACCGTCCAGACGGGCAGCCCGATCCGTGCCGTGAAGCGCCCGGCGCCCGCCCACCCGAGCGCGGTCCGCTCGGCACGCCGGGGCCAGGTCCGCCCCGCCGTGCGCAGGCGCAGGAAGACCAGCGGCGGAAGGCGGCGCAGGCCCGGCCGCATGGACACGGCGGCGACGATCTCCAGTGCGTCCCCGCCACCGAGGTCGGCGTGCAGCCAGGCCCACCGGCGGGCATGGCCGTGCCCGTAGATCCGGGCGGAGGCCCCCGGCGCACCTCGGAGCGTCAATGTCCGCTCTCCATAGGTGAGATGACCGTCGTACGTGGCCGTGACCGCGGGCAGGATCTGGCTGGCGGGCAGCAGCGCCCGACGCCACGACCAGCGCGGAAAGGTGTAGAGCGGCTCACCTGTGGGGTGCTCGGTCAGCTCCCAGTGGAAGGCGCCGGCCGATCCGCTCAGCCGCTCGGGGCCCGCCACGATCCCCCGCGCGGCGAATCCGGCCGAGGGGCGGGTCCACGGCTCGGGCCCGAAGCGCACGTGTTCCACCGGGCCGTCCTTGGGGAACACGGCCGCCCAGCCGTGCGCGAAAGGCGGGGATCCGTCGTGCGGAGCGGTGAGTTCATGGTGCAGCCACACGCCGGTCCCGGTGTCCGGGTCGGTCAGCGTCGAGTACCAGACCTCGGTCCGGCCCGGTTCGCCCTTCCAGCGGGGCGCGGAGAGTCCGGCGGTGTCCTCCCGGCGGGGAAACCGGAAGCTCGCCAGGAACGGCACCAGGCTTGTGGCCACGCGGAACCGCAGGGTGCCCTCGCCGACCCGCGCCCCGTCCTCGTACAACACGAACGGCAGTACGGTCATCGAGCTCAGCGGGCGGCGTGCCGACACCGACTTCCATCCGTCGAGTTCGATCCGGCGCCCCTCCCCCGTGAAGGTGAGCCGGTAGCGGATCCGGCGGCGGGCCACGGGGGATATCTCCAACTCGCCCTGGGAGTCCCGGTCGTCGACCCGCCCGGCTATGCGCACCCGGCCGGTGAGTCGTGCCCCGGTCGTGCGCAGGGGGTGCATCCCCCGGTCCGCGTCGGCCCGCAGATCGAGGCGGACCGCACGGTCCCGGTTCTCGCCCTTCAGCCGTACGTGGCCGGACATCGCCTCCGCGAAGACCGCTCCCCTGCCGCTCACTTGCCGCCCCCGTGCGCCCCGAGCCCTTCGAGCATGATCCGCTCGGTTGCCGTCAGATACGCGTCGGCCGCCGCATGCGCTGCCTCCGCATCGTGCGCGGCGACCGCATCGACCACCGGCCGCAGTCGCTCGTACGCGGCCTTCGGGTCGGCGAACGGTTCCACGAGTGCGGCCCGCATCGGCAGATACGCGTTGAAGAGCGTGTTGGTCAGCAGGGCGTAGACCCGGTTGCCGGTGGCCCGCGCCAGGGCCCGGTGCACTTCCACGTCGGCCAGTTGCGCGGCGTCGCCGTCCTGGGCCTCCGCCACGGCGGCAAGGAGTTCGCGCAGCTCGCCGACCTGGGAGGTGCTCGCCTTCGCCGCGGCCCGCGCGGCGATCAGGGCGCCGATGCTGCGCCGGACCTCGAAGACCTCGCTCATCCAGTCGGGGCTGTGGCGCACCAGCATCGGCAGCAGGTCGGCGCCGCCGAGGCGTGCGTAGTCGCGCACCCGGGTTCCCACCCCGTGCCTGGTCTCCAGGAGTCCCGCCTGGATCAGCCGGCCGAAGGCGTGCTTGAGGGTGTTGCGGGTGACGCCGTAGCCCCCGGCCAGCTCGCGCTCCGACGGGAGGTAAGTGCCCGCCTTATGGCGGCCGCTGAGGATGTCCTCTCGCAACCGGCCCTCCAGGACGTCGACGATGCTTTCGCGCGGCAGTGTCTCCACGTCGGCCCCTTTGGTGGCTCATTGGTTGAGTGGATCAGTGGATCACCCACTCAACCAGCAGGCGTGTCACCGGGTCAAGAGCCGGGGCAGCTCCGGGCGGCGAGGCCGCCCGGACACCATCACCCCAGGAACGACAGACGGACCTCCCGCCGCGGATTGTCCTTGTTGGTGTCCACCAGGCACACCGACTGCCACGTCCCCAGCTCTAGGCGGCCCCCCAGCACCGGCAGCGTGGCGTGCGGCGGCACCAGCGCCGGCAGGACGTGGTCACGGCCGTGGCCGGGGCTGCCGTGGCGGTGCTGCCAGCGGTCGTCGGCCGGGAGCAGGATGTGCAGCGCGGCCAGCAGGTCGTTGTCGCTGCCCGCCCCCGTCTCCAGGATCGCGACACCGGCGGTCGCATGGGGGACGAAGACGTTGAGCAGGCCGTCGCGGCCTGCCGCCGCCTCGCCCAGGAAGTTCTGGATGTCGTCGGTGAGGTCGAAGACCCGCTCGGTCGAGCCGGTGGTGACGTTCAGGACACGTGTGGTGAAAGCATCGGACATGGGCCCATCCTCTCTCAGGTCGCTCCCATTCTCTGATATGCGGCGTCCGCCTTTCGAGACGGCATTGACCGTACGCAGACGATCTGGCTACGTTCAGCGGCATGTTGCGTTCAGCTCTGCTCACCACGCGCGGTCACATCGACCTGCTGCGGGTGGCTTCTGCTGCGTGTCGTCGCGGCTGCTGACGTCTCCTCAGCGCGCTTCTCTCCTTTCGCACTTCTCTGCCCCGCTGCCGTCGCGCGGTTGATTTCGCCGTCCCGCGCGTAGGCCCTTCGGGCATCCCTCCCTCCTGCCGTGGAGCACCCATGAGCATCAGCCATGCCCCGCCGGATTCCGCATCCGACATTTCGGGAATATCCAAGTCCGACGATCCCGCCCGGGACGACGGGGACGCCAGAGACCTCGCTGGCACCAAAGGCGCCGAAGACGCCCGGCCGACCGCGCCCGAACTCGTCCCCCTCGTCCCGTCATCCACCCGCCGCACCCGCGTCCCCCGCTGGCTGCGCCGCACCTCCGGCCCCCTCGGACTGCTCGCCCTGTGGCAACTCCTCAGCTCCACAGGGGTGTTGACCCCGGACGTACTCGCCTCGCCGGGGACCATCGCCGGCGTCGCCCGTGATCTCCTCGGTGACGGATCGCTGGCCTCCGCCATGGGGGTCTCCCTGCAGCGGGTCGCGGTGGGGCTGCTGCTCGGCACGGTCGTCGGGACCGCGCTCGCACTCGTCTCCGGACTCTTCCGGGTCGGCGAGGATCTCGTCGACGCCAGCGTGCAGATGCTGCGCACCGTGCCCTTCGTCGGGCTCATCCCGCTGTTCATCATCTGGTTCGGCATCGGCGAGGCGCCCAAGGTCGCCATCATCACGCTGGGCGTCTCCTTCCCGCTCTATCTGAACGTGTACGCGGGAATCCGCGGGGTCGACTCGCAGCTCATCGAGGCCGGCGAGTCCCTCGGGCTCTCGCGGTGGGGGCTCGTGCGGCACGTCATCCTGCCGGGCGCGCTGCCGAGCGCGATGACCGGCCTGCGGTACTCCCTGGGCATCGCCTGGCTCGCCCTCGTCTTCGCCGAACAGATCAACGCGGACTCCGGGATCGGCTTCCTGATGGTCCAGGCGCGTGACTTCCTGCGGACCGACGTGATCGTCGTCTGCCTGATCGTCTACGCCTTCCTCGGTCTCATCGCCGACTTCATCGTCCGCACCCTCGAAAGGCTGCTGCTGCAATGGCGACCGACGTTCACCGGCCGGTGACCCCGACCGACCCCACGGCCACCGCACCCACGGGACAGGCACCACAGGCCACATCGGCCGTACGGGTCGCGGGGCTGACCCGCTCCTTCGACGGGCGTGCCGTCATCGACCACCTCGACCTCGACGTGCGGCCGGGCGAGTTCGTGGCGCTGCTCGGGCGCAGCGGCTGCGGCAAGTCGACCCTGCTGCGTATCCTCGCCGGCCTCGACCGGGACATCGAGGGCACGGTCCTGGTGCCGCGCCGCAAGGCCGTCGCGTTCCAGGCACCCCGGCTCATGCCGTGGAAGCGCGTGTGGCGCAACGTCCTGCTCGGGCTGCAGGGCAAGCCCGAACGCGCGGTCGCCGAGCGGGCGTTGGAAGAGGTCGGCCTCAAGCACCGTACGAACGCCTGGCCCAAGACGCTCTCCGGCGGCGAGGCCCAGCGCGCCTCGCTGGCCCGCGCCCTGGTGCGCGAGCCCGATCTGCTGCTGCTCGACGAGCCGTTCGGCGCGCTCGACGCGCTCACCCGCATCAAGGCCCAGCGTCTCGTGGACGAACTGTGGCAGCGGCGCGGCTGCGCCGTCCTGCTCGTCACGCACGACGTCGAGGAGGCCGTGCTCCTCGCCGACCGGGTGCTCGTCATGGACGACGGGGTCATCGCGTACGAGACGGAGATCGACCTCGACCGGCCGCGCGGCATCTCCGATCCGCGCTTCGGCGAGCTGCGTGCCGAGCTGTTGCAGCGCCTGGGCGTCGACGCGCCCGACCCCGCGGAAGCCGCCGCGGCGTGAACCTCCCACCTGCCAACTCCCCTGTGAACAGCACGAACAGACCGAACGGACTCACCATGCGACGGCACCTCGCCGCCCCCGCCCTGCTCCTCCCCCTGGCCCTGCTGCTCGCCGCCTGCTCGGGCGCCTCCTCCGCGAGCACCTCGTCCGCCGGCTCGGGAGGCGGCACCGACGGCCATGGGTCGCTCACGCTCAACGTCGGTGACCAGAAGGGCGGTTCGGAGGCCGTGCTGCGCGCGGCCGGGGAACTCGACGACCTGAAGTACAAGATCCGCTGGTCCACCTTCACCTCCGGGCCTCCTCTCCTGGAGGCCGTGAACGCCAAGGCCGTGGACATCGGCGCCGTCGGCAACACGCCGCCCGTCTTCGCCGCCGGAGCCAACTCGAAGATCTCCGTGGTGGCCGCGTACCACGGCACCGCGTCGGGCGAGGCGATCCTCGTCCAGGACGGCTCGCCCCTGAAGAAGACGGAGGACCTCAAGGGCAAGTCCGTCGCCGTGGCCCAGGGTTCGTCGGCGAACTACCAGCTCATCGCGTCCCTCAAGGAGGCAGGGCTCAGCCTCAAGGACGTCAAGGTCAAGTATCTGCAGCCGGCCGACGCGCTGGCCGCGTTCACCAGCGGCAAGGTGGACGCCTGGGCCGTCTGGGACCCGTACACCTCACAGGTCCTTGAGAGCAAGAAGGGCCGTGTCCTGACGGACGGAGACGGCCTGGTGAACGGCCTCTCCTTCCAGGTGGCGGCGCCGGCCGCGCTCAAGGACAAGAAGAAGTCCGCGGCGGTCGCCGACTACCTCAAGCGGCTGCGCAGGGCCCAGGACTGGGTCTTCGAGCACCCGGAGGCGTGGGCGAAGGTCTGGGCGAAGGACACCGGCCTGCCCTACGAGGCCGCACTCGCCGCCGTCAAGCGCAGCAACGGCACACGGGTCCCGGTGGCCGTGGACAAGAAGGTGATCACGTCCGAGCAGGCGATCGCGGACACCTTCACCGACCAGAAGCTCATTCCGCGCCGCGTCGACTTCGCCGACTTCGTCGACACCCGCTTCAACGGCGACCTGCCGCCCTCGACCAGCAAGCCCCGCACGTACCGCAAGGAGTCCTGACGATGACCGTCCACCTCAACTGGTTCCTGCCGACCGGCGGCGACGGCCGCACCCTCGTGGACCGGCACGCCTACACCGACGGCGGCATCTCGCGCTCCCGGGTCACTCCGGTCAGCGGGGTGCGGGCGCCCGACATCGACTACCTGATCCAGATCGCCAAGGCCGCCGAGCAGTTGGGCTTCGAAGCGGTGCTGACCCCGACCGGCACCTGGTGCGAGGACGCCTGGCTGACGACGGTCGCGCTGGCCCAGCACACCGAGCGGCTGAAGTTCCTGGTGGCGTTCCGGCCCGGCGTCATCTCCCCCGTCCTGGCCGCGCAGATGGCGGCCACGTATCAGCGCATCACGCGCGGGCGCCTGCTCCTGAACGTCGTGACGGGCGGCGACTCGACCGAGCAGCGGCGCTTCGGCGACCATCTCGACCACGACCGCCGCTACGAGCGTACGGATGAGTTCCTGTCGGTCGTACGAGGGGTTTGGGGCGGTAAGCCCTTCGACTTCCGCGGCGAGCACTACGACGTGGAGGGCGGTCTGACCGCGCTGCCGCCGGACCCGCTGCCGGAGATCTTCTTCGGTGGTTCGTCAGCCGCGGCCGGGCCGGTCGCGGCGCGCCACACGGACGTATATCTGACGTGGGGCGAGCCGCCGGAGCAGGTCAAGCAGAAGATCGACTGGATTCGCGGACTCGCCGAGGAGCAGGGGCGCACGGTCCGGTTCGGCATCCGGCTGCACACCATCTCGCGTGATTCCGCCGCCGAGGCCTGGGCCACCGCGCACCGGCTGCTCGACGACCTCGACCCGGACACCATCGCCGCCGCCCAGCAGGCGCTCGGCCGCAGCGAGTCCGTGGGCCAGCAGCGGATGCTCGCGCTGCACGGCGGTTCCCGCGACGACCTGGAGATCTCGCCGAACCTGTGGGCAGGCGTCGGTCTCGTACGGGGCGGCGCGGGCACCGCGCTCGTCGGCAGCCACGCGGACGTCGCCGACCGGATCGAGGAGTACCACGCGCTGGGCGTCGAGCACTTCGTCCTGTCGGGCTATCCGCATCTGGAGGAGGCGTACTGGTTCGGCGAGGGCGTGATCCCGGATCTGGCGGCGCGCGGCCTGCTGCCCCGGATCCCGGCATCGCAGCTGGCCGGGGTGCCCGCGGCGAACGGCCGCCCGGCGTCCGCTCCGGGCGGCGCCCCGCTCCTGGTGGCGGGCGGGCGCTGACCCGAACGGCACAGGGCGGCGAGGCGGGAAGATCCCGGGCCCCGATGGAGTTAGTAGAAGCGTGAACGACATCGGGGCACGGGACGCGGCCGCACACGAAGCGGCACAAGAGGTGGACGCAGTCGTCATAGGCGCCGGGCAGGCGGGCCTGTCCAGCGCCTATCACCTGCGCAGGGCCGGTTTCGAGCCGGACCGGGACTTCGTCGTCCTGGACCACTCGCCCCGGCCCGGCGGTGCGTGGCAGTTCCGCTGGCCCTCGCTCACGTACGGGAAGGTGCACGGGATGCACGCGCTGCCCGGCATGGAGCTGACCGGCGCCGATCCCGCGCGGCCCTCGTCGGAGGTCATCCGGGAGTACTTCGAGGAGTACGAGCAGCGCTTCGGCCTGCGGGTGCACCGGCCCGTCGATGTACACCAGGTGCGCGAGGGCGACGGCGGGCGGCTGCTGGTCGAGACGTCGGCCGGGGCCTGGGCGACGCGCACGCTGATCAACGCGACGGGCACCTGGGACCGGCCGTTCTGGCCGCGCTATCCGGGGCAGGACACCTTCCGCGGGCGGCAGTTGCACACGGCCGTCTATCCGGGGCCCGAAGCCTTCAAGGGGCAGCGGGTGATCGTCGTGGGCGGCGGCGCCTCGGGCACACAGCATCTGATGGAGATCGCCCCCTACGCCGCCGGGACCACCTGGGTCACCCGGCGTCCGCCCGTGTTCCGCGAGGGGCCGTTCGACGAGAACTGGGGGCGCTCGGCCGTGGCCATGGTCGAGGAGCGGGTGCGGCAGGGGCTCGCGCCGCAGAGCGTGGTGTCCGTGACCGGGCTGCCCGTCAACGACGCCATCCGGCAGGCACGGGCCGACGGCGTGCTCGACCGGCTGCCCATGTTCGACCGCATCACGCCGAGCGGCGTCGAGTGGGACGACGGGCGGCACGTGGACGCCGACGTCATTCTCTGGGCCACCGGATTCCGGGCGGCGATCGAGCACTTGGCGCCGCTGCGGCTGCGCGAGGCAGGCGGCGGCATCCGCATCGAGGGCACCCGCGCCGTCGCCGACCCCCGGATCCACCTGGTGGGCTACGGGCCATCGGCCAGCACGATCGGCGCGAACCGTGCGGGGCGGGCGGCGGTGCGGGACATCAAGCGGCTGCTGGAGGACGTGCCGGTCACGGCGTGACACGGGGGCACGGCGTCCGAGGCCGGCACGATCCTGTTCCCGCTGTTCTAGCTGTTCTCGCTCTTGTTCTTGTTGAACTCCGCCACGTGCTTCTGGTGTTCCTCGAAGTTCGACGTGAAGCGGGTGTCCCCCGGCTTCACGGTCACGAAGTAGAGCCAGTCGCCCTGCGTCGGGCTGGTCGCCGCGCGCATGGCCTCCTCGCCGGGGTTGCCGATCGGGGTGGGCGGCAGACCCATGCGCGTGTACGTGTTGTAGGGGCTGTTGATCTTTGTGTCGCGGTCCCGGGTGTTCAGCGTGGAGCGGTTCAGGGCGTAGTTGATCGTCGAGTCCATCTGCAGCGGCATGCCCTGCTCGAGGCGGTTGTAGATGACCCGGGCCACCTTGCCCATGTCCGCCTTGGAGCCCGCCTCGGCCTCGATCATGCTGGCGATGGTGACGGTCTGGTAGATGTTCACGGCGTTGCGGTCGGCGCCCGCCGTGACCTGGCTCCCGCTGAACTTCTTGGCGGCCGTGTTCACCATGTACGAGAGCACGGACTCGGGAGTCGACTTGTCGTTGATGGGATACGTCGCCGGGAAGAGGTAACCCTCGGGGTTGCCGCGGGCGTCACCGGGGAGTTTGAGGTGCGCCTTGGGAAGCGCCTTCTTCGTGGTGCCCGCCGGCACACCGAGGGCTTTGTCGACGGCCCCGTACACCTGGCTCGTTCGCCAGCCCTCCGGGACGGTCAGCGATTCGGGGCCTCCACTGTCGTCGGGGAGCAGCAGCGGCACCGCCACGGCGGTGACCGCCGCGACGGCTCCGGTCGCGATCAGGGCGATCCGGCCCCGACGCGTCAGTCGAATCGTGCCCCGGCGCGGAGTCTTGGTCTGCAGCATGCGGTCACATTATCCCGCAAATGCAGACATTCCGTGCATATCTTCATGTCGCCGGCTCCAGCTGGGCGTCTCTTCGGACCAGGGCGGCGTAACGGCCGTCCTTCTCCAGGAGCTCCTCGTGGGTGCCCCGCTCAACGGTGCGCCCAGCGTCCAGGACCACGATCTGGTCGGCGCCGCGGACCGTGGAGAGCCGGTGGGCGATCGTGAGCGTCGTCCGGTCGGCGGACAGGGCGTCGATGGCTTCCTGCACGGCATGCTCGGTGTGCGTGTCCAGGGCGCTGGTCGCCTCGTCCAGGATGAGCACGGGCGGATCGCGCAGGATCGTACGGGCGATGGCGAGGCGCTGCTTCTCGCCCCCGGAGAAGCGGTGGCCGCGCTCGCCGACCACCGTGTCGTATCCGTCGGGCAGGGACGCGATGTGGTCGTGGATCTGGGCGGCACCGGCGGCCGCGATCAGTTCCTCGTCCGTGGCGTCGGGCTTCGCGAAGCGCAGGTTCTCGGCGACCGAGGCGTGGAAGAGGTACGTCTCCTGGGAGACGACGCCGACCGCACGGGCCAGCGTGTCGAAGTCCAGGTCCCGCACGTCGACGCCGTCGATCGTGACTCGGCCGCCCGTGACGTCGTACAGCCGCGGCACCAGGTAGCTGAGGGTCGACTTTCCCGAGCCGGTGGGGCCGACGACGGCCAGGCTGTCGCCGGCCGGGACGGTGATGTCGATGCCGTCGAGGATCGGTGCGCTGCGGCCGTCGTCGGCGTCGTAACGGAACTCGACGCCCTCCAGGCGGACTTCGCCCTTGATCCGGTCCAGGCGCACCGGGTGCTCGGGCTCGGTGATGTCGATGGGCAGGTCCAGATACTCGAAGATGCGCTGGAAGAGCGCGAGCGAGGTCTGGATCTGCACGCCGGTGGAGAGCAGGCTCACGGTGGGCCGGAACAGGCCCTGCTGGAGCGAGACGAAGGCGACGAGCGTGCCGATCGAGACCGTCGGGCCGCCCATCTGGAAGGCGAGGCCCGCGGTCCAGTAGATGACGGCGGGCATGGCGGCCATGACGATCGAGATGACGGCCATGCGCCAGCGACCCGCCATGTTCGAGCGGACCTCGAGGTCGACGAGCCGCTCGGACTCGTCGGCGAAGGACTTGGTGAGCGAGTCGGCGCGGCCCATCGTGCGGCCGAGCAGGATGCCGCTGACGGAGAGCGACTCGGTGACCGTCGCCGCCATCGCGGCCATCTGCTTCTGCCGCTCGGTGGCTATCTTCTTGCGCTCGCGGCCGACCCTGCGGCTGATCCACACGAAGACGGGCAGCAGGAGCAGCGACACGACGGTCAGCCGCCAGTCGAGGGCGAGCATCGCGACGATGGTGGCGATCACACTGGTGAGGTTCGAGACCAGGGAGGTGGCGGTGGAGGTGACCGTCGCCTGCATGCCGCCGATGTCGCTGGCGATGCGGGACTGGACCTCTCCGGTGCGGGTCCTGGTGAAGAAGGCGAGCGACATGCTCTGCAGCCGCCCGTACACCGAGGTACGCAGGTCGTGCATGACGCGCTGGCCGACCGTCGTGCTGATCAGGGTCTGCAGGACGCCGAAGACGCTGGTGACGACCGCGCTCAGGACCATCCCCAGGGCGAGCAGGCTCAGCAGGCCCGTCCGGCCCTGCGGGATCGCGGTGTCGAGGATCTCCTTCAGCAGGAAGGGGGTGGCGACGGAGACCAGGGAGGCGGCGCCGACCAGCAGGCCGACGATCGCGAGGCGGGCGCGGTAGGGGCGGAAGAGGCGCAGGATGCGGCGGATCTGCCGCGGCTGTTCCTCTTGACCGGGGGCCAGGGGCTGCGGTGTCCACTTGGGTTCGTCGTGAGGCATGGGCTCCTACGGGAGGTGAGACGGCGGCCGGCGTGCGGGCCGGCGGGGGCAGTCGGCAGGGATACGGCACTGCGGAACTACAGCCGACGATGACTGAGGGAGCATAGCTCACTGTTACCTATACTCACAATGCACAAGGTCCTGATAATGTTCCCGCATGACCACCCCGGACGCCGACGGACTGCTCGCCGAACAGCTGCTGCGGCTGAGCCGCAGGCTGCACCGCATCCAGAAGCGCCATCTGGTGCCGATGGGCATCACCCCGGCCCAGTCGCGCCTCCTGCGCACTCTCGTGCACTACGAGACGCCGCCCCGCATGGCCGATCTCGCCCAGCGGCTCGAAGTGGTCCCGCGCGCCGTGACGAGCCTGGTCGACGGACTGGAGGCCAGTGATCTGGTGCGCCGCGTCCCCGATCCGACCAACCGCCGGGTGATCCGCATCGAGCTCACCGACGCGGGACGCAAGGCGCTGAAAGAGCTGCGCGGCGCGCGCCGGGCCGCCGCGGAGGACATCCTGGCTCCATTGGACGCCGCGCAGCGCGAGCAGCTGGGCGGCCTGCTGAACGCACTGTTCGACGTGCCGGACGTCCGTAGCTGCTGAGGAGAGCTCATGCCGTTCCTGGAGCCCAAGCCGGAAGCCCTGCGCCCCGCCGCGCGCCCGGAGGGCCCGGCGCACGACCGGGTGCCGGACCGGCAGGCCAGCGGCACCCCCGAGCCGCTGCGCTCGGAGCTGTCCGCCCTGCTCGGCGAGGACAAGGTCCTGACGAAGATCTCCGACCTCGTGCGGTACGCCTCCGATGCGAGCCCCTACCGTTTCGTGCCGCAGGTCGTGGTCGTCGCCGAGGACATCGACGACATCTCCGCCGTCCTGTCGTACGCGCACGGCAGGAGCCGCGAGGTCGTCTTCCGCGCGGCGGGCACCTCGCTCAACGGCCAGGCCCAGGGCGAGGACATCCTGGTCGACGTGCGCAAGCACTGGGCGGGCGTCGAGGTCATCGGGGACGGTGAGCGGGCCCGCATCGGTCCCGGGACGACCATCCTGCGGGCCAACGCCACGCTCGCCCGGCACGGGCGCGTGCTCGGCCCGGACCCGGCGAGCGCCATCGCCTGCACGATCGGCGGGGTCGTCGCGAACAACGCGTCGGGGATGACGGCGGGCACCACCCGCAACTCGTACCGGACGGTGGCCTCGCTCACCTTCGTCCTGCCGACGGGCACGGTCGTCGACACGGCGGACCCGGACGCGGACGAACAGCTGGCGCACGCCGAACCTGCCCTGTGCGAGGGCCTGTTGGCGATCAAGCGGGAGATCGAGGCGGACCAGGAGCTCACCGCCCGCATCCGCGCCAAGTATGAGATCAAGAACACGAACGGCTACCGCCTTGACGCGTTCCTGGACGGCACGACACCCGTCGAGATCCTGCGCGGCCTGATGGTCGGCTCCGAGGGCACCTTCGGGTTCATCTCGGAGGTCGTCTTCGACATGCTTCCGCTGGACCGGCAGGTCACCACGGGCCTGCTGTTCTTCCCCTCCCTGCCGGCCGCGGCGGCGGCCGTCCCCCTGTTCAACGAGGCGGGCGCGCTCGCCGTGGAACTGATGGACGGCAACACGTTGCGCGCCTCGACCAGCGTCGCGGGGGTGCCGGCCGACTGGGCGCGGCTCCCGAAGTCGACGGCCGCGCTCCTGGTGGAGTTCCGCGCCCCGGACGAGGCCCGCCAGGAGGCGTACGAAGCGGCGGCCGCCAAGGTCGTCGAGGGTCTCGAACTCGTCACGCCGGTCGACTCGGTGACCAACGCCTTCACCCGCGACCCGAAGACGATCGGCGGCTACTGGAAGGCCCGCAAGGCCTTCGTGACGGCGGTCGGCGGCTCGCGTCCCTCCGGGACGACGCTGATCACCGAGGACTTCGCGGTGCCCCCGTCCCAGCTGGCCGACGCCTGTGCGGCCCTGCTCGAACTGCAGACGCGGCACGGCTTCGACGCGGCCGTCGCGGGACATGCCGCGCACGGCAATCTGCACTTCCTGCTCGCCTTCGACGCGGGCCTGCCGTCGGACGTGGAGCGCTATGCCGCCTTCATGGACGAGTTCTGCCGGCTGACCGTCGAGCGCTTCGACGGCTCGCTCAAGGCCGAGCACGCGACGGGGCGCAACATCGCTCCGTTCCTGGAGCTCGAATGGGGCCCGCAGGCCACGGAGTTGATGTGGCGCACCAAACAGGTCATCGACCCGGACTGTGTGCTCGCGCCGCGCATCGTCCTCGACCGCGACCCCAAGGCCCATCTCCGGGGTCTGAAGACGATCCCGAAGGTGGAGCTGATCGCGGACCCCTGCATCGAGTGCGGATTCTGCGAACCGACCTGCCCCAGCGAGGACTTGACGACCACTCCGCGCCAGCGGATCGTGCTGCGCCGCGAGATGATGCGCCAGACGCCCGGCTCCCCGGTCGAGGACGGCCTGGTCGAGGCGTACGGATACGACGCCGTGGACACCTGCGCCGGTGACTCGACCTGCAAGCTGGCCTGCCCGGTGGGCATCGACACGGGCGCCCTGATGAAGGACTTCCGGCACGCACGGCACTCGCCGCGCGAAGAGAAGGCCGCTGCCGTCGCCGCCAGGAACTTCAAGGCGGTCGAGGCCGCCGCACGGCTCGCGGTGGCCGCCGCCGACCGGATCAGCGACCGGCTCCTGACCACGGTGACGCGCACCGCGCGCAAGGCCGTGCGCCCCGATCTGGTGCCCGAGTGGCTGCCGGACATCCCCGGTGCCGCCGCCCGCAGGCTGCCGCGCACCGCACGCGTGGGCGCCAGTGCCGTCTACTACCCGGCGTGCGTCAACCGCATCTTCGGGAGCCCGGGTGACCGCTCCGTGCCGGAGGCGGTCGTCGCCGTCTCCACGCGCGCCGGGAAGCCCGTGTGGATTCCGGACGATGTCGCGGGGACCTGCTGCGCGACGATCTGGCACTCCAAGGGGTACGACGAGGGCAACGTGGTGATGGCCAACCGCATCGTCGAGGCGGCCTGGGGCTGGACGGCGGGCGGCAGGCTGCCCCTGGTGGTGGACGCCTCGTCCTGCACGCTCGGCATCGCGCACGAGGTCGTGCCCTACCTCACCGCCGACAACCGGCAGTTGCACCGGGAGCTGACCGTCGTCGACTCCCTCGTCTGGGCGGCGGACGAACTGCTCCCCCACCTGACCGTGCGCCGCACGGTCGGCTCCGCCGTCCTGCACCCCACCTGTTCGATGAGCCATCTCGGCGACGAGGCCCAGCTCCGCGCCCTCGCCGAGGCCTGCGCGGACGAGGTGGTGGTCCCGGACGACGCGGGCTGCTGCGCCTTCGCGGGTGACCGCGGCATGCTGCACAAGGAGCTGACGGAGTCGGCCACCCGCAAGGAGGCGGCCGAAGTCACCGCACGCCCCTTCGACGCGCACCTCTCGGCGAACCGCATGTGCGAGGTCGGCATGGACCACGCCACGGGCCGCGCCTACTACTCCGTGCTCCTGGAGCTGGAGCGCGCGACGCGTCCATGAACGCCGGCGGTCCTCTTCGGTAAAAGCCCTTCGGTAAAGGCCCCTCGGTAAAGGAAAGTCCAACTCCCTGGCCACTTCGGTCCCTTGCGCCACGCCCGTTCCGCCATCAGGGTGGCATCCGTTCCAGCGCAGGCACCCCAGCCACGGAGGTCCGATGCACGACGAGCACGCGATTCCGAACCCTGACGACTCCGCGACCCCTGACGACTCGGCCGACGGCGCCTCCCGCCGTGCCGTGCTCCGCACCGCCGGCCTCGCCGGAGCCGGGCTCGGCCTCGGTGCCCTCTCTGGCGGCCCGGCCCACGCCGAAACCCCGCAGGGAGCGTCCGCGGCCGCCGCCACGGCCGCGGAGGCGCCGCCCCGCAAGGGCAGGACCATGGTCGGCGTACCGTTCGAGCGGCGTTCCACGGTGCGCGTCGGCATCGTGGGGCTCGGCAATCGCGGCGGCAGCATGATCGACCTGTTCCTCGCGATCCCCGGGGTGAAGGTCGTCGCGCTCTGCGACCCGGTCAAGGACAAGACGGCGGCCGCCGCGAAGAAGGTCACAGCCGCGGGCCAGCCCGCCCCGGCGACGTACACCAACGGCGATCACGACTTCGAGAACCTGTGCAAGCGCGGGGACATCGACTTCGTGTACGTGGCGACGCCCTGGGACTGGCACTTCGACATGGCCAAGACGGCGATGCTGAACGGCAAGCACGTCGGCGTGGAGTGTCCGATCGCCCTCCAGCTCGATCAGCTGTGGGAGCTGGTCGACCTCTCCGAGCGGACCCGCAGACACTGCATGCAGCTGGAGAACTGCTGCTACGGCAAGAACGAGATGCGCGTCCTGCGCATGGCCCACGCGGGCAAGTTCGGCGACCTGCTGCACGGGGCCGGTGCCTACAACCACGATCTGCGCGGCCTGATGTTCGACCCGGACTACTACGAGGGTCCGTGGCGGCGCCTGTGGCACACGCGGCTGCGCGGTGACCTCTACCCCAACCACGGCTTCGGCCCGGTCTCCAACTACATGGACATCAACCGCGGCGACCGCGTCACGCACATCTCCAGCTTCGGCACGCCCGCCCTCGGCCTTGCCGAGTACCGCAAGGCGCACATGCCGGCAGGCGACCCGAGCTGGAAGGAGACGTACATCGAGAGCGACCGCACGATCAGTCTCGTCCAGACGGCGAAGGGGCGGGTCATCCGCCTCGAACACGACGTCAGCACCCCGCACCCCTACTCCCGGATCAACAGCCTCGGCGGCACCAGGGGCGTCTTCGAGGACTACCCCGAGCGCATCTACATCGAGCCGGACCACACGAACGACGAGTGGGGCGACTTCGGCAAGTACGCCGAGGAGTTCGACCACTGGCTGTGGAAGGAGCACGCCAACCCGCCGGGCGGGCACGGCGGCATGGACTACATCATGATCTTCCGTCTGATGCAGACCATGCAGCTCGGCCTCGTACCTGACTTCGACGTCTATGACGCCGCGACCTGGACGTCGCCCGTCCCCCTGAGCCATCTGTCGATCAAGGCGAAGGGCGCGCCGCAGGCGATCCCTGACTTCACTCGCGGGCTGTGGAAGAAGGCCCGTCCGGGAGTGGACTCGGAGAAGCCGAAGGCGTGAGCGACTTGGGCCCGGCGGTGCCGTCCTGCGCGCCGCCGGGCTCCTTCGTCGGCGCCACGACCGCCACCGGCTCCGCCTGTTCCGGCACGAACGCGATCTCGCCGGAGAGGACCTTCTTCGCCTGAGCCGTGTCCAGTGCGCCTTCCCAGCGCGAGACCACGAAGACGGCGACGCAGTTGCCGAGCAGGTTCGTGGCGACGCGCATGGCGTCCATGATGCGGTCCACGCCGAGCAGCAGGGCGACCGCGCCCGCCGGGATGACCCCGAGCGCGGAGGCGGTCGCGGACAGCGCGAGGAACGCCGAACCGGGCACGCCCGCCATGCCCTTGCTGGTCAGCATCAGGACGAGGACGACCGTGAGCTGCTGGCCCAGGCTCAGGTCCACGCCCACGGCCTGCGCGATGAACAACGTACCGACGGAGAGATAGATCGAGGCGCCGTCGAGGTTGAAGGAGTACCCCGTCGGCAGGACCAGGCCCACCGCGTCGTCGCGGCAGCCGGCCTGGCGCAGCTTCTGCATCATGCGCGGCATGACGGCCTCGCTGGAGGCGGTGCCGAGCGCGAGCAGCATCTCCTCGCGCGTGTAGCGCACGAACTTCCACAGGCTCAGGCCGGTCAGCGCCTTCAGGGCGACCCCGAGCAGGACCAGGAAAAGCAGGGCCACCGCGTAACAGACGCCGATGAGCTTGCCGTACGTCGACAGGGCGCCGAGCCCGTACTCCCCCACCAGGTGTGCGGTCGCGCCGAAGACGGCGAGCGGTGCCAGCTTCATGATGAAGCCGACGATCGCGAAGACCACCTCCTGGCCCTGCTCGATGGCGGGCAGGATCGCGGGGACCTTCGTGTTGCCCAGGTGCAGCAGGGCCGCGCCCACCAGGCAGGACAGGACGAGGACTTGGAGCAGCGAGTTCTCGGCGAAGGCGCCGATCGCGCTGTCGGGCAGCGAGTGCAGGATGAACTCGCTGGTCGAGGGAAGCTCGCCGCCGCCGGTCTTCGCGTCGACGGCCGACGCGTCGAGTGTGGCGGGGTCGACGTTCATGCCGGTGCCGGGGCTGACGAGGTTCCCGGCGACCAGGCCGACGACGAGGGCGACCGTGGTCGCGACCTCGAACCAGATGAGGGCCTTGATGCCGATGCGGCCGAAGGCCTTGAGGTCTCCGGCCTTGGTGATTCCGGCGACGACCACGCAGAAGACGAGCGGGGCGATCATCGCCTTGATGAGACGGACGAAGCCGTCGCCGAGCGGCTGGACGGCGGTGCCCGCGTCGGGCCACAGCCGTCCGACGAGGACTCCGAGCACCAACGCGCAGGCGACCTGCGCGAACAGTGAGGTTCGCAATGTGCGTGCTACGCGTCGCGGTATGGACGGTACGGACTGCGGCACGGGCACTCCTGTGGTGAGACTTCAACTGACTTCTGCCATACGGAACTTTCCTTCCGCGAGGCGCCACTATGGCGGAGTGCCCGCTTCCGCAAAAGACCTGCAGATCACATCGACGTAAATCTTGGATCTTGCTCCAAACGGAGCTCTGTGAGGTGGCTCAGCAGCGCAGCCGGTTCACTGTCAGGGCACCTTGCTCAGTGGCCAGCGTGCGGTCGTAGCAGCCGCCGTCGCCATACACGCGGAAGCGCTCGCGGGAGGTGCCGACCGCGTGCCGGTCCTCGCGCGGGACGTTGGCGGTGTACGTCGCGTCGCCCTCGTAGCGGTCGTCGGTCACCGAACGGGCCGTGCGCCGACCGGCGTTGGAGACAGCCGTCTCCGCGCGGTCGCCGAGGGCGATCTCCGTGCGCAGCCGGTCGCCCGCACCGAGTGTCGTCGTGCCGTCCATCGTGTACGTCCGGTCGGTGCGGGTCGCGCGTCCGTCCCGGGTGACCGTCTCGCGGTCGGTCCAGGTGGCCCTGAGCGCGTCGGTGGACTCGCCCTCGGTCCAGCGGTGCACGGAGGTGTTGGCGAGCGCGCGGGTGACGGTCGTCTCGACGCGGCCGTGGGAGGTGTCGACGTATCCCGAGACGCTCAGCCGGTGGCCGCCCTTGGTGTCGAGGCGATGCAGCCGCTCGGGCGAACCGGGCGTGTACGTGGCCTTGTTGGCCAGGTCGCCCGCCGTGTGGCCGGTCAGCTTGCCGGTGACGTGCTCGCGCTTCTCGTCCTGCCAGACCAGGACGTTGGCCGGGGTGTGCCAGCCGGTCGTCGCCTCCGGCCGACCCGCGACGGACACCTCCACCTGGTGCGGGCGGCCGTCGTTGAGCAGCCCCGCGAAGGGTGTCAGGTCGTACTCGATGGGCTTGATGTCGAAGGCGCGCGGGCCGGGTATCACGTACCAGAGGAAGGGGTTGGACCAGCCGCCCGTCCACACCGTCGGGAACGGCGCGGCGATACCGGCGAGTTGGCCGTCGACCGTGACCTGCACCTCGCGGTAGGGCCCGCCCTCGGCCTTGCAGGAGTACGGCGCCGCGTCCGGGACCGTCAGGTACCAGTACTCCTCGCAGCCGCCGCCGGAGCCGGTCGCGTAGACCTCGGCGACGATGCGCTCACTGTTGCGCGGAGTGGTGAGGGTGGTGCTGTCACCGAGGGGCAGGACGCGGTCCGGGGGTGCCTGCTCGCGCTGTGCGCTCTTCTCGGCCGCGTAGAACGTCAGGATCGCCTTGACGTCGATGATGCCCGTGTACGTCTCGTTGACGACGTTCCCGATGAGCATCTCGACCTGCTGGTCGCGCCCGAGGGTCTCGCGGTAGCGCGTGACGTCCTTCTCCACGGACCACGCGATGCCGTCGGCGGACGGCTCGGGGGTGGACGTACGGAAGACTTCGACGCCGCCGATACGGAGATAGCCGAGGCGGTCGTACTGCCGCCCCTTGACCTTGCCGTCGAGGCGCAGGACCACCTTGCCCCAGTCACCGGCGCCGCACTTCCGGGGCGGGCTGTAGCTGCCCTTGTACGGCGTGAAGTCCTTGAACTGCGCCTCGGCCACGGTCACTTCGCACGACTTGGCGTGTGGCTTGGGGACGGGCGGGGCGGCCGTGACCGGGTCGTGCCAGTCGTTGCCGAACTCCGGTGGTGGAGTGTCGGCCGCCGCCGGGCCCGCGCTGAGGAGTGTGCTCGCCGCGAGGGTGACCCCGACGAGCATGGACATGACGCGTCTTCTCATGGGGGTTTTCTACGGGCAGTCGACGATCACCGCAACGACTTCCGGGAAGCCCGGCGGACCCGCGTGGGACCGGCCCACGGGCCTAGCCCTCCAGGTTCGCCTTGTCGCCCATGAGCACCACCGGGTGCTGCTTCGGGTCGAGGCTCTTGAGGAGGTACTCCATGCCCTGCTTCGACAGGCTCACGCAGCCCGACGTACCGCTCCCATGGTCCATGTGCAGCCAGATGCTGCCACCCTTGGACTGGCCCTGCGGGCGGGTCGGGTCGTTGGGCGGAGTGCCCTTGGCGCGGTTGTAGTCGATGGCGATGACGTAGTCGAAGTCGTGCCAGTGCGACTTCGACCAATAGCGCGGGGCCTGGATCGACGCGCTCTGGGTGTACGGGAGTCCGGCACCCGGATCGGCGAGGACGCCGCCCGCGTCGGTGAGCGTGAAGACGCCGACCGGGCTGCGCTTGTCGTTCTCGCGGTGGTCGGTCGTCCAGCCCTTCTTGCCGTTGTGCGCGGCCCAGCTACGGGTCTTGTCCCAGGTCGAGCCGGACTTCTCGTACAGGACGACGGTGGACTTCGCCGAGTCCTCGCCCTCTCCGTAGACCGCGACGACCTGCCGGGAGTTCTTGGGGATCTTGTTCTGCAGGCGGTCCCCCACATCGGGGATGCGCTTGAGGTCGGTCGTGGCCGATGCCCCGGCTCTCTTCGCCCGGCCCGCGCCCTCGTCGTTCTTCGCCCCCTCGTCCGAGGTTCCACAGGACGTCAGAAGAACACCGCAGGCCGCGAGGGCGGCCGCCGTTCGCACCGCACCGGCTATACGCATCCGTCCATGGTCGCATTCTGTTCGTGGAAGCCGTCCCGACGCCCGGCCGCGGGCGCAGAAGGGGCCGAATCTTTACTCCCCGACGGAAAACCGTTTGCTTCGCGCCACCGTCCGAGGCGAACCTTTCACGGCCTGTTACCGCCGCTCGATGTCAGGCGCCTCCGCCTTCGGAGCCGCTCCCCCACCCGCTCACCACCGTCCGTTCCCGCCGGCACGCTCCGCCGAACCGACGGTCTGTCTCTCCGACCCTGGGACGTCACTCGTCATGCAGATTCGCGATCTTCCGTTCACCGACCCGGGCATGCCGGATGCCCGCTCGGGCCCTCACTTCCTGCGCTGGCTGGGGCGGAACCAGCTCGGCGGCCAGCTGAAGTCGCTCGCCTGGGGTCTTCTGCACTTCGGCTCCATCGCGGTACTCCCCTACCTGGTCGGCTTCGCCGTGCAGGCCGTGGTCGACCGCTCCGGCGGGCGGCTCGCCGTCGCGGGCGCGGTGATGGCGCTGTGCGGCATCACCATCGCCCTGGGCGACACCATGCTGCACCGCACCGCGGTCACCAACTGGATCACCGCTGCCGCCCGCGTCCAGCAGCTCCTGGCCCGCAAGACGGCACAGCTCGGCTCGGCGCTCACGCGGCGCGTCGCCGCCGGTGAGGTGGTCGCGGTCTCCACCGGTGACGTCGAGAAGATCGGCTGGTTCGTGGAGGCGGCCTCGCGGTTCGCCGCCGCCGCGCTCACCGTCGTCCTCGTCTGCGTGGGCCTGGTCGTGTACCAACCCGCGCTCGGCGTCGTCGTCGCGGTGGGGGTGCCGGTGCTCGCGCTCGCGGTGCTTCCGCTGCTGCCGCGCGCCACCCGGCGGGCCGACCACCAGCGCGAGAAGGCCGGGCGGGCGACCGAACTGGCCTCGGACACCGTGGCGGGGCTGCGGGTGCTGCGCGGCATCGGCGGCGAGGAGCTCTTCCTCGACCGCTACCGCCGTGCCTCGCAGGAGGTGCGTACGGCCGCCGTGCGCAGCGCCCGGATGTGGGCGGTGATCTCGGCGGTCCAGGTGCTGCTGCCCGGACTGCTCCTGATCGTGGTCGTCTGGCACGGCGTGCACCTGGCCCGGGACGGCCGGATCACCATCGGTGAACTGGTCACCGTCTACAGCGCGGTCACGATGCTGACCTACCCCTTGCGGCACTTCGAGGAGATCGCGATGGCGTACAGCTTCTCGCGCCCCTCGGCCAAACGCGCCGCGCGGGTGCTCTCGCTCCAGCGCACGACGCGTGCCGGCGACGAACGGACGGCAAGTACCCAGCTTGCCGACGCCGAGATCCCCTCGGGTGATCTCTACGACCCGGCGACCGGGCTGCTCGCCCCCGCGGGCCGTCTCACCGCCGTCGTGTGCGGCGACCCGGACGAAGCGGGACGGCTCGCCGAACGACTCGGCGGGCACGCGGCGTTCGACGACGCGGAGAAGCTGCCGTCCGTGCTGCTCGGCGGCGTGGCACTCGACGAGGCGCCGCTTTCCGCCGCCCGCACCGCCGTGCTCGTCCAGGACAAGGACCCGGTGTTGCTCTCCGGCACGCTCCGCGGACTCCTCGACGTACCGGCGTCGGGTGCGGTGAGTGCCGACGAGGCCCTGGATGCCGCGCAGTGCGCCGACGTCCTGGACGCCTTGGCGCAGGCCTCGGTGGGCGAGGCCCCGCTGGACGCCCACGTCACCGAGCGCGGACGGTCCCTGTCGGGCGGCCAGCGGCAACGGCTCGCGCTGGCACGCTCGTTGATCACCGACCCCGGGGTCCTCGTGCTGGACGAGCCGACGTCCGCCGTCGACTCGCACACCGAGGCGCGGGTCGCCGACGGCATCAAGGGGCTGCGCAAGGGGCGTACGACCGTGGTCCTCACGTCGTCGCCACTGCTCCTGGACCGGGCCGAGCGCGTGGTCTTCCTCCACGAGGGCGAGGTCGCGGCGGTGGGCGCGCACCGCGAACTGGTGCACAGCGAGCCGCGCTACCGGGCGGTCGTGACACGGGAGACGGACGAGGAACGAGCACCGTCCTCGCCGCCGGGCGGCACCGACGCCGACATCAGCACCATCGACGACATCGACATCGACATCGAGGAGACGGCATGATCGGCCTGGCGCCACCGGAGTACGACCCGGCGGCCCCGACCACCGCGGACACCCTGCCCGTGGGCGCGCCCGCGACGGTAGGAGCCTACGTACGCGAGCTGGTCAGGCGGCACCGCCGGGCCTTCGCCCTGCTCGTCACGGTCAACACCTGTGCCGTGATCGCCTCGATGGCCGGTCCCTACCTGCTGGGCGATCTGGTCGAGAACGTCGCGGACAGCGCCCGTGACCTCCATCTGGGCCGCACCATCGGCCTGTTCACCGTCGCGCTGCTCGTGCAGGCCTTCTTCGTCCAGCAGGTGCGGCTGCGCGGCGCGATGCTCGGTGAGCGGATGCTGGCCGACCTGCGCGAGGACTTCCTCGTGCGGTCGGTCGGGCTGCCGCCGGGCGTGCTGGAGCGGGCCGGGACGGGGGATCTGCTGTCACGGATCACCACGGACGTCGACCGGCTCGCGAACGCCATGCGGGAAGCGGTGCCGCAGCTCGCGATCGGCGTCGTGTGGGCCGCGCTGCTGATCGGCGGCCTCGCCGTGACCGCGCCGCCGCTTGCACCCGCCATCCTCGTCGCGGTGCCGCTGCTCGTCGTCGGCTGCCGCTGGTACTTCAAGCGGGCACCCTCCGCCTACCGTTCGGAGGCCGCCGGGTACGCCGCCGTCGCCGCCGCCCTCGCCGAGACCATCGACGCGGGACGCACCGTGGAGGCGCACCGGCTCGGGGAGCGCCGCGTACAGCTGTCGGAGCGTCGCATCAAGGAGTGGACGGCATGGGAACGGCACACGCTGTACCTGCGCTCCGTCCTCTTCCCGGTCATCACCTTCACGCACACCATCGTGCTGTGCTCCGTCCTGATGATCGGCGGCGTGTTCGTCCTGCAGGGCTGGATCGGTGTCGGCCAGCTGGCCACGGGCGCCCTGATCGCACAGATGCTCGTCGATCCGCTGGGCATCATCCTGCGCTGGTACGACGAGCTGCAGGTCGCCCAGGTCTCGCTGGCCCGCCTGGTCGGCGTACGGGACATCGAACCGGACGCGGGTGACGGCTCCGTCACTCCCGACGGACGCGACGTGCTCGCGGACGACGTGCACTTCGGCTACCGCGCGGGCGTCGACGTCCTGCGAAAGGTGTCACTCGCCGTCGAGCCGGGTTCGCGCGTCGCCCTGGTCGGCCCGTCAGGCGCGGGCAAGTCCACGCTCGGCAGGCTGCTCGCCGGGATCTACGCCCCGCGTGACGGCCGCGTGACGCTGGGCGGGGCGGAGCTTTCGGCCATGCCCGCCGAAGACGTCCGCACCCACGTCGCGCTGGTCAACCAGGAGCATCACGTCTTCGTGGGCTCCCTGCGCGACAACCTCCTGCTCGCAAGGACCGGGGCGCGGGACGCCGAGCTGTGGGCGGCGCTCGGCGCGGTCGACGCTGACGGCTGGGCACAGGCTCTCGGTGAGGGCCTGGACACCGAGGTGGGCTCGGGCGGCTTCGCCCTCACCCCGGCACAGGCCCAGCAGATCGCGCTGGCCCGCCTGGTGCTCGCCGACCCGCACACCCTGGTCCTCGACGAGGCGACCTCGCTCCTCGATCCGCGCGCGGCACGCCACTTGGAACGCTCCCTCGCGCGTGTCCTGGACGGCCGCACGGTCGTCGCCATCGCCCACCGGCTGCACACCGCGCACGACGCGGATGTCATCGCGGTGGTGGAGAACGGCCGGATCAGCGAGCTGGGCAGCCATGACGAGCTGGTGGGGGCGGACGGTGCGTACGCGGCGCTCTGGCGGTCCTGGCATGGCTGACGTGAACGACATGAATGACATGTCCGACGTGGATGATGGCTCGCTCGGGGCGGTCCCGAGCACGTCCTGCTTCGTGCCCGGCGTATCGCATCAGGCACTGCTGAGCCGCCTGTTGCCGGGTGAGGCGGTGTCCGGGCGCCCCGTGATCCAGGGGCAGTTCCACCATGTCGTGATCGGCTCGCACCGGGTGGTGCGCCTCGCCCGCACCGAGGCGGCAGCCGCCCGGCTGACCGAGGGGGCGGCCACGCTGCGCGTGCTCGCCGGTCTCGACCTCGGCGTCCGCACGCCCGTACCCCTGATGGCCGGCGGCACTCCCGGCACGGATGAGCCACCGTTCCTGGTGCTCAGCCGAGTCCCCGGAGCACCGCTCGCGGACGGCGTGCTCGACCGGCACGGGGCGGCCGCGTCAGTGGCGGCGCAGTACGCCGCGCTCCTTGCCGCCCTGGCCGCGGCGGGCGCCGACCCCGAGGTGCGGGCGGCACTGCCGCACGCGCCCGAGGGCGAGTGGCGGCGGTTCGCGGCGGACGTCCGCGCGGAGCTGTACGGCCTCATGTCCGACGCGGGGCGGCTGCGCGCCGAGCGGGAGCTCGCGGAGCTCGACGGCCTCCCTCATCTCACCGGGGCGGTGGTGCACGGGGACCTCGGCGGGGAGAACGTGCTGTGGGAGGACTCCGGGGGACGGCCGCGGCTGATCGGAGTGGTCGACTGGGACGAGGTCGCGCTCGGGGACCCGGCGGAGGACCTCGCGGCCATCGGCGCGAGCTGTGGCGAGGAGCTCCTGGACCGGGTGCTCGCGCGGGGCGACCGGTCGGCGGCGGACGACGGGACGGCCGCGCGTGCCGCCACGATCCGCGGCACGTTCGCCCTGCAGCAGGCGCTGTCCGCGTATCGCGACGGCGACGAGGAGGAGCTGGCGGAGGGGCTGACGGGATACGTATAGGGGTGCTTGCCCCGAGGTAGGACTGCCTGCCTGAGATCTGAGGGAGGTGACCGTCCTCAGATGAAGTACCGCCCTCAGATGAAGTTGAGCGCCGCCGCGCCGCCCACTCCCCCGAGCAGCATGAAGGCCGGCATCAGCACCTTCAGCTCGATCCAGCTGCCCGCACGGAAGCGCATCAGCTTCGGCGGTCCGACGGGGTACCAGCGCTTGCGGCCGATGGGGATGGGCCACAGGATCGGGCAGCCGGAGACCGTCAGCGCGTCCCCGATGTCGTGCACCAGGGCGCCGAGGACGATCGGCAGGCCCAGCCACAGGTACTCCTGGCCCGGCGCGGTGAACAGCCAGTCCGCGCCGTTCCCGGGCTTGTCCAGGATTCCGGCGAGGATCCAGGCGCTCGTCGCGGCGAGCAGCCACACCAGCACATCGCTGCTCGACCCGCGCGCGGCCCGCCACAGCAGGCCTTCGATGGCGAGCACCATATGGACGAAGAGAAGCGCGAGGACCGCCCAGCGACCGCCGAAGATGGCGAGGGCGGACGAGCCCGCCCCGATGAGGACGGCCCACAGCCAGGTGTGCGTGAGGGTGCGGTGTCCGCCGGCCCTGCGCGGGTCGCCCTGCTTGCGGGTGGCTTTGTAGACGGCGGCCGAGAGCTTGTCGACGATCTCGCACAGGCCCCGGGAGACGGGACCGAAGGCCCGCGAGATGGTCGCCGACTTGTGGTCGAGGTCGGGTGCGAGCGCGGCCCCGGCGCAGATCAGGGCTCCGACGAGGAGGACCGGCCAGGGCATCGTGTGCCCCGCGGCCGCCGCGGCCGCTCCGACGCCGAGCCAGGCCGCCGCCCCCGACAGTGAGTGTGCCGGACCCATCATGGCTGTTCCCCGCCCCATTTCCGTTGAACTGACGCCCCGTTGGCGACACAGCGTAGCGTTCGTGATCTTCGTGCGGACCGCCGGTTCCCTGATCGGGTGAGAAGGAAGGCAAGATGGGGGTGTGACACTCATTGATCAGCTGCCGCCGGATGCCGACCCCGATGCCCTCTTCGAAGCCTTCTCCTCGTGGGCCGAGGAGACGGGGATCACTCTCTATCCGGCTCAGGAGGAGGCGCTGATCGAGGTGGTCTCCGGAGCCAACGTGATCTTGTCCACTCCGACCGGCTCCGGAAAGAGCCTGGTCGCGGCGGGCGCGCACTTCACCGCACTGGCCCAGGACAAGGTCACTTTCTACACGGCCCCGATCAAGGCGCTGGTGTCGGAGAAGTTCTTCGACCTGTGCAAGCTCTTCGGCACCGAGAACGTCGGCATGCTGACCGGTGACGCGTCCGTCAACTCCGACGCCCCCGTCATCTGCTGCACGGCCGAGGTCCTCGCGTCGATCGCGCTGCGGGACGGCAAGAACGCCGACGTCGGCCAGGTCGTGATGGACGAGTTCCACTTCTACGCGGAGGGGGACCGCGGCTGGGCCTGGCAGATCCCGATCCTCGAACTGCCGCAGGCACAGTTCATCCTCATGTCCGCGACGCTCGGCGACGTGTCGATGTTCGAGAAGGACCTGACGCGCCGCACGGGCCGCCCCACCTCGGTGGTGCGTTCGGCGACACGCCCGGTCCCCCTCTCGTACGAATACCGTCTGACGCCCATCACCGAGACGCTCACCGAGCTCCTGGAGACCAAGCAGGCGCCGGTCTACATCGTGCACTTCACGCAGGCACAGGCCGTCGAGCGCGCGCAGTCGCTGATGAGCATCAACATGTGCACCCGCGAGGAGAAGGACAAGATCGCCGACCTGATCGGCAACTTCCGCTTCACCACCAAGTTCGGCCGCAACCTCTCGCGGTATGTGCGCCACGGCATCGGCGTGCACCACGCGGGCATGCTGCCCAAGTACCGGCGGCTCGTCGAGAAGCTGGCGCAGGCCGGTCTGCTGAAGGTCATCTGCGGCACGGACACGCTCGGCGTCGGCGTCAACGTCCCGATCCGCACGGTCCTCTTCACCGCCCTCACCAAGTACGACGGCACGCGTGTACGGACCCTGCGCGCCCGGGAGTTCCACCAGATCGCGGGCCGCGCGGGACGCGCGGGCTTCGACACGGCGGGCCTCGTCGTGGCGCAGGCGCCCGAGCACGTCATCGAGAACGAGAAGGCGCTCAACAAGGCGGGCGACGATCCGAAGAAGCGCCGCAAGGTGGTGCGCAAGAAGGCCCCCGAGGGCTTCGTGGGATGGACCGAGGCCGGCTTCGAGAAGCTCATCGCCTCGGAGCCCGAGCCGCTGACCTCCCGCTTCCGCGTCACGCACACGATGCTCCTCGCGGTGATCGCCCGTCCGGGCAACGCCTTCGAGGCGATGCGTCACCTTCTTGAGGACAACCACGAGCCGCGCAAGCAGCAGCTGCGCCACATCCGCCGCGCCATCGCCATCTACCGTTCGCTCCTTGACGGCGGAGTGGTCGAGAAGCTCGACCAGCCGGACGCCTCGGGCCGCATCGTGCGGCTGACGGTCGACCTGCAGCAGGACTTCGCGCTCAACCAGCCGCTGTCGACGTTCGCGCTCGCCGCCTTCGACCTGCTGGACCAGGAGTCCCCCTCGTACGCCCTGGACATGGTGTCCGTCGTCGAGTCCACGCTGGACGATCCGCGTCAGATCCTCGCCGCCCAGCAGAACAAGGCGCGCGGCGAGGCCGTGGCCCTGATGAAGGCGGACGGCGTCGAGTACGAGGACCGCATGGAGCGGCTCCAGGACGTCACCTATCCCAAGCCCCTGGAGGAGCTCCTCTTCCACGCGTACAACACCTACAGGACGAGCCACCCGTGGGTCGGCGACCACCCGCTCTCCCCCAAGTCCGTGATCCGCGACATGTACGAACGGGCGCTGTCCTTCACGGAGTTCACGTCCTTCTACGAGCTCGCCCGCACCGAGGGCATCGTCCTTCGCTACCTCGCGAGCGCGTACAAGGCACTTGAGCACACCATCCCGGACGACCTGAAGTCCGAGGACCTGGAAGACCTCATCGCCTGGCTCGGTGAGATGGTCCGCCAGGTCGACTCCAGCCTCCTCGACGAGTGGGAGCAGCTCGCCAACCCCGAGGTCATGACCGCCGAGGAGGCCCAGGAGCGCGCCGACCAGGTCAAGCCGGTCACCGCCAACGCCCGCGCCTTCCGCGTCCTGGTCCGCAACGCGCTCTTCCGCCGCGTCGAGCTCGCCGCGCTCGACCACGTCGAGGAGCTGGGCGAGCTGGACGCCGATTCCGGCTGGGACGCGGACGCCTGGGGCGCGGCCATGGACAAGTACTGGGACGAGTACGAAGATCTCGGCACCGGTCCCGATGCGCGCGGCCCCAAGCTGCTGCTCATCGAGGAGGACCCGGAGCACGGTCTGTGGCGCGTCCGGCAGACGTTCGCCGACCCGAACGGCGACCATGACTGGGGCATCAGCGCGGAGGTCGATCTCGCGGCCTCCGACGAGGAGGGCCGCGCCGTCGTCCGCGTCACGGACGTCGGCCAGCTCTGACCGCTGACCACTGACCGCTCATCTCGCCGAGCTTCCCCCGGACAGGAGTCGAGGACGCCATGAACAACCCCGCCGACCGGCTGGTCGACGTGCTGGATCTGGAGCAGATCGAGCTCAACATCTTCCGTGGCCGCAGCCCGCAGGAGTCCCTGCAGCGGGTCTTCGGCGGGCAGGTCGCCGGGCAGGCGCTTGTGGCCGCCGGCCGCACCACGGAGGGCGAGCGTCCGGTGCACTCGCTGCACGCGTACTTCCTGCGGCCCGGCCGTCCGGGCGTGCCGATCGTGTATCAGGTCGAGCGGGTACGGGACGGGCGCTCCTTCACCACGCGGCGGGTGACCGCGGTCCAGCAGGGCCGCACCATCTTCAACCTCACCGCCTCCTTCCACCAGCCCGAGGAGGGCGCTTTCGAGCACCAGCTGCCGCCGCGCATCACGGCTCCCGATCCCGAGACGCTGCCGACGGTCGCCCAGGAGATCACCGAGCATCTGGGTGAGCTGCCCGAGCAGCTGGAGCGCATGGCCAGGCGCCAGCCCTTCGACATCCGTTACGTGGACCGGCTGCGCTGGACCACCGAGGAGATCAAGGACGCCGAGCCGCGCAGCGCGGTCTGGATGCGGGCGGTCGGCCCGCTCGGCGACGATCCGCTCGTCCACACCTGCGCGCTGACGTACGCGAGCGACATGACGCTCCTGGACGCCGTGCGCATCCCGGTGGAACCGCTGTGGGGCCCGCGCGGCTTCGACATGGCTTCGCTGGACCACGCCATGTGGTTCCACCGCCCCTTCCGCGCGGACGAGTGGTTCCTGTACGACCAGGAGTCCCCGATCGCGACCGGCGGCCGCGGTCTCGCGCGCGGCCGTATCTACGACATCGAGGGCAGGCTGCTGGTCTCGGTCGTGCAGGAGGGGCTCTTCCGCGCCTACGGGGAGCGGCACATGGACGGCCGCCCGTCGACGGGGGCCTGAGGCGCGTCGGTGCGTAGCCGGCCGCCGCGACGATCTTCGTCGCGGCGGCCGCGATGGCGCCGGTCTCCGGCGGACACCAATGTCGTACTCCTGGGCGCCGCGCTCCTGTTGAGCGGTGGCGGCATCGACCTGGTCATGGTTCCCGCCACGGCGGGAACCATGCGGGACATGCCAGGGTCGGTGATTCCACGGTCCAGTGCGGCGAATTACTTCTGCGTTTTCTGCGTGCGGGTGCCGGCGCCCTCGCCCTCGGCATCGATGTGCGGGAGGATCCGGTCCAGCCAACGGGGCGCCCACCAGGTGGACTTGCCCAGGAGCGTAGCTCTCGATCGGGACCTTCCCCGAGACGCCGAGCGCCGGTCCGCCCCACCTCCACTGGAAGACGGCCACCACGACCCCGTACGAAGCGGCGATCGACAGGACGTTGAGCACTGCGGCCTTGACCGCGACGAACAGACCGCGGAACACGACGAGGATGACGAGGAAGGCCAGGGCCACAACCACCGCGATGATCAGGGGCAGCTTCTTGGAGCGATCTCCAGGAAGTCGGCCTGCGCGGGGTGCCTCCGTTCGCTTCGGACTTCAGACTTTGGGCTTCGGGTGGGTAAGGCAGAACGAGGTGTAGAGAGGGATGGGGCATTGATGAGGGACGAGGACATGACCGCGCACCGTGACCGGCTGCTCGCCGAGGCCGTACGGCTCCGCGAGGCGGGGCACCGTGAGGAGGCGCGGGAGCGTCTGCTCGCCCTGTGCGAGCAGTTCCCCTTGGACCCGGAAGTGGCGTACCAGACCGCGTGGGTGCACGACACGCTCGGCCTGGAAGCCGAGGCGGTGCCGCACTACGTCCGCGCGGTCGAGGAACCGGGCCTCTCTCCTGATGACCGCCGGGGAGCACTCCTGGGGCTTGGCAGCACCTATCGCGTCCTTGGCCGGTATCCGGAGGCCGTCACCACCTTGAGCGACGCGGCGGCCGAGTTTCCCGGTGACGCCGCCCTCAAGACGTTCCTGGCCATGGCTCTCTACAACACCGGCCAGGCCCACGACGCCATGGAGATCCTGCTGACCCTGCTCGCCACCACGAGCCAGAACCCGGACATCGCCGGCTACCGTCCCGCGATCGAGCACTACGCCAAGGACCTCGACGCGACCGTGTAGCGGCACCCGCAGCCGGGCCTGTCCTCATGCTGCGTGGCTACGCTCCCCTGCGGCGCATCCACTTGAGCAGACCTCGTGGCTCCGGCAGCCGCGCTGTCTTCCCTTCGTCGGGCAGTGCGGCGGCCTGTGTCCCGTGCTGCGGGGTGAAGAGCGGGATCCCCTGGGCCTCGGTCTCGGTCTCGGTCTCGGTCTCTGCCCGAGGCCCATGGGCGGCATCGGGCGTCGGGGCGGACTGGGGCTTCGGCGCGGGCCGTGGCGCTGGGCGCTCTCCTCGGGCCTGGGAGAGGCTGATGGTGAGGTGCGCCCGCAGCCAGCGGATCTCGTTGGGATCGTCCGCGGTCATGATCTTCTGGATGATCCGTCCCGCCGGTGACTCCGGTGCGCCCTGGCCGAAGGGCTCGGGCATGAGCCTTCGTACGTAGGCGCGTTCGTACGGATCCTTGATGATCTCCGCGATCTGGACCGGGTCGAGCAGCGAAGCCACGGCCGCGGCGCGCTCCCAGGGATCGTCGGCCTGCTGCAGCAGCGCTCCCGCCCGGCGACCCCGCCAGTTACGTGCCCGCAGGTCGATGCCCGCCTCCAGCTGAGTGCGGATCGTGCTGGGTGCTCGGCCGGTGAGCAGACGGGCGTTGACCTCGGACTCGGCGAAATGCTTCAGCTCCTCGGCCAGATACAGCCAGACCACCGCCCGATAGCGGTTGAGGTAGAACTTCACCGGCATGATGAAGCCTGCGCGGGTGAGCCGGGTGAACCGGGCCGTGGAGATGTCCATGAGAGCCGCGCCCTCCTTGGTCCCCACGGCTCTCATCCGGTCCAGCCATCCCTCAGGAAAGGTGTCCCCCGCCCGGACGCGCTCGATCTCCTCGCGTGTGACGCGGCGCCGCCCACCGACCGTGTCGCTGACGGTGCGGACGCGTCCCAGCATCACGGCGAGCTCGAACTCGCCGCGCTTCAGCCCCAGTTCTCGTGCCGCGTGGCCCTGCGTGACCGATGTCCGCACTGCCGTTTCGGCGGATTCCTGGGTGATCGTGTGACCTGTCATGGTGGTTCTCCCCCGTGAGGCGTCTTTGCTCTCGGGAAAAACCGTAGCGCGATCACCGCGATCCGCGCCGAGCCTGTGGATAACTCTCGCCGCGTCGATGTTTCAGCTGGTCAGAGGTCTACGACTGGTGTCCGTTCCGGCTGCCGGGCGCCCACACCCAGATGTTCGCCGACCCGATTGACGAGAAGTGTCATCTCGTACGCGACCTGACCGATGTCCGCCTCCGCGGAGCTGAGGACGCACAGGCAACTGCCGTCACCGGCCGCCGTGACGAACAGGACCGCGTCGTCGAACTCGATCATCGTCTGACGCACGCTGCCCGCATGGAAGTGCCGCCCCGAGCCCTTGGCCAAGCTGTGCAGACCCGATGAGACGGCGGCCAGATGTTCCGCGTCCTCGCGCTTCAGTTCCGAGCTCGCGCCGGTCACCAGGCCGTCGTTGGACAGCACGAGAGCGTGCCGTACGGGCTCCATGCGCTTGGTCAAGTCGTCGAGCAGCCAGCCGAGGCCCGTGTTCTGCACCATGTTCCCGTCTCCCCGCCTTCTGTTCCCCCTGCCTGGAGGAACTGACCTGCCAGCCTTCCCCACCATCGGCCCCCCGGCAAGCATGATGAGGGCATGGCACAGAAGATGACCGAGGACCAGTGGCGGGCGTTCCTCTCGCAGGGCACCCGAACCGGCAAGCTGTCGACCGTCCGCGCGGACGGAAGCCCCCATATCGCACCAATCTGGTTCCTGCTGGACGGGGACGAGCTGGTGTTCAACACCGGGGCGGAGACCGTCAAGGGGCGGAATCTGGCGCGAGACGGGCGTGTCGCCCTATGTGTGGACGACGACAAGCCTCCGTTCGCGTTCGTGGTCCTGCAAGGGCAGGCACGACTGAGCGACGATCTCGACGAGGTACGGCACTGGGCCGGTCGGCTCGGCGCCCGCTACATGGGTGAGGGGCGCGCCGAGGAGTTCGGCGAGCGCAATGGCGTGCCCGGTGAGCTGCTCGTGCGCGTCAAGATCGACAAGGTGATCGCTCTCGGCTCGGTCGCCGACTGACGACACCTCAACTCACCGGCCGGCCTCAGCGACTGAACGGCCGGCCTCAACCCACCGTGTCGAGCAGCCGGGCGGTATGCATCCGCCCGGCATACTCGACCAGGCGTATCAGCACCTCCTTTCCCGAATCGCGGTCCCGTGCGTCGCACAGCACCACGGGGGTGCCGCGGTCGAGGTCCAGGGCCCGTGACACTTCCTGTGCACCGTACGTACGGGCGGTCGCGAAGCAGTTGACGGCCACCACGAACGGGATGTGCCGGTGCTCGAAGTAGTCGACGGCGGGGAAGCAGTCCTCGAGCCGTCGGGTGTCCGCGAGGACGACGGCACCGAGCGCGCCCTGGGACAGCTCGTCCCACAGGAACCAGAAACGGTCCTGGCCAGGCGTACCGAAGAGGTAAAGCGACAGGCCCGACCTGATGGTGATGCGGCCGAAGTCCATGGCGACGGTCGTCGTGGTCTTGCGGTCGACTCCACCGGTGTCGTCTACCGACTGGCCCGCCTCGCTGAGGAGTTCCTCGGTGCGCAGCGGGCGGATCTCGCTGACCGCGCCGACCAGGGTGGTCTTGCCCACCCCGAAACCGCCCGCGACCAGAATCTTCAACGCCATGGCGGTCGTGTCGTCGTCGGCGTCAGAGCGCTCGGAGCCCATCGATCACCTCTCGCAGGATCTTCTCGTCGGGTAGCTGTGCCGGTGGCACGGGTCGGTTCACCTTCACGCAGCCCATTTCCAGCAGGTCGCCGAGCAGTACTCGGACCACGCCGACGGGCAGATCGGCGCCTGCCGCCAGTTCGGCGACCGACTGGGTCTCGGTGCGGCACAGTTCGATGAGCGACCTGTGCTCCGGGCCGAGTGCGGTGCCGTCGCCGGATGACGGCGCGTTCTCGGCCAGCGTGACGAGTGCGATCAGATCGAAGCGCACTCCGCTGGGGCCCGGTTGGGTCCGCCCGCCCGTCATCGCGTAGGGACGGACCAGTGGTCCGGCTTCGTTGTCGTACCACTGGACGCCCGCGTCGCGGGGGGCGCCGCTCCTGTCCTCGGTCATCTGTGTCGACCGCCCTGCGTCATCCGACGGTCGGCGGCTGCGCCGCGAAGCGCGGTGGCGTGTAGAGATGCTCGCCCACCCGTTTGACCAGGCGCGCCATCTCGTAGGCGACCAGGCCGATGTCGGCGGTCACAGAGCTGAGTACGGCGAGGCAGGAGCCGTCGCCCGCCGCTGCCACGAACAGGAAGGCGTCGTCCATCTCCACCATGGTCTGCCGCACTCCCCCGGCTCCGAAGTGCCGGCCCGCGCCCTTGGCGAGGCTGTGGAAACCGGAGGCGACCGCGGCGAGGTGTTCGGCGTCCTCCCGGGTGAGGGCGGTCGAGGCGCCGACGGCGAGCCCGTCGTTGGAGAGCACCACGGCGTGCCGCACCTCACCGACGCGCAGCACCAAGTCATCGAGCAACCAGTCGAGTTCGCCGGTTCTGCCGGCGGTGATGCTCTGATCCTGGATCATGCGAGATCTCCTTCGGTGCTGTCACTGGCCGGTGCGGACCCCGGGATATCGGGGAGCGCGCCGACGATGCCCGGCCGTCGGCCGCCGCCGCGGGCCCAGCCGTCGCGGTAGGCGGTCATGCGGTCCCGTACCTGTTCGGGACTGCGTTCGGTGTCTTCGCGCACGCTCACGGATCCGGCCTCGTCGGCGTGGGGGCGCTCGCGCAGCTGGGGGGCCAGGCTGGCCTGGCGCACGCGGCGCGGGAGATCGTCCGAAGGCTCCGGGGCGCTCTCGGGTTCCGGGCCCGGGGGCTTGTGCAGGCGGAGAGCCGTGACGCCTGGGGGCGTCGCCGCCGGGGTCTCGGTCGACGGGGCCAGTGCGGGGCGGGCGGCCTTGGCGGGCACGGAATTGCCGTTTATCGGTGCGGCATCGGGCACGCGTGTGTGCCCGTCCTGTTCACGGTCACGTTTCATGGTGTGGGCTCCGGGGCTCTCCGGCGTGGTGCTCTGCAGCAGTGCGGTGGGCAGAAGGACGACCGCTGTGGTGCCGCCGTAAGGGGACGTGCTGAGGTGCACTTTGATCCCGTGCCGCGCGGCGAGCCTGCTGACAACGAAGAGGCCCAGCTGGTCGCTGTCGAACAGATCGAGCGCTTCGGACTGCTCGATGCGATGGTTCGCCTCGGCCAGGGTCTCCGCGCCCATGCCGAGGCCACGGTCCTCGATCTCCAGGGCGTAGCCGTTGCCGACCGGTTCGCCGTTGACCCGCACCTTGGTGTGGGGCGGCGAGAACTGGGCTGCGTTCTCGACCAGTTCGGCCAGGAGGTGGGTGAGGTCGGCGACGGCCGTGCCGACGACTGCGGCGACGGGGAGTTGTCGTACCTCCACGCGCGCGTAGTCCTCGACTTCGGAGACGGCCGCACGGACGACGTTCGTTAGGGGTACGGGCAGGCGCCATGCGCGTCCCGGAGCGGCTCCGGAGAGGATGATCAGGCTCTCGGCATGTCGCCTCATCCGGGTGGTGAGGTGGTCGAGCCGGAAGAGGTCGCTGAGTTCGTTCGGATCGTCCGACCTGCGCTCCATGTGGTCGAGGAGGCTGAGCTGGCGGTGGACGAGGACCTGGCTCCTCCGGGCGAGGTTGACGAAGACGCCCGAGATGCCGCTGGCGAGTTCGGCACGCTCGATGGCGGCGTGCAGGGCGGCACGGTGCACCGTGCCCAGCGCTTCGTAGACCTGTCCCGTCTCATCCTCCGCGGGCGGTCCTGGTGGTGCTTCGACGTGGATGTCGAGCTCCTCGCCGGCGCGCAGCCTCTGCATGGCCTGCGGGAGTTTGTGGCGGGCGATCTCCAGGGCACCGTTGCGCAGACTCACCAGCTCGACGACCAGGCCTCGCCCGATGCGTACGGAGATGACGAGCGAGGCGGCGACGGCCAGGAGGCCGAACAGCACGGCGGCGCCCGCCGAGGTGAGCAGCCCACGGGTGAACGGGTCGGCCCGGCCCGCGGCGCTGCGGCTCGCGCCCACGTCGATCGCGTGCAACTCGTCCCGTACCGCCGCGTGCGCGCTGTCCCACTTCACGGTCGATGACGCTTCAGCGGCTTTGCGGCCCGGCGGTGCGACGAGCACCTTGTCCTCGACGGCGCGCACGTCGGCGTACGCGCTCCCCTCCGCGAGGTTCTGCCAAGCTGCTCGTTCGGGTCCGCGCAGGTCCGCCACAGCCGTGTCGGTCAAGGTCCGCCGGGTGTCGACGGCTCCGGTGAACTGCCGCAGCCTCTCGCCGTTCAGGGAGCCGTCGAGCCGGGCGCTGGACAGAACGACGTCCTCGCGCGCCAGCATTTCGGCGGCCCTGGAGAATTCGAGCAGCACGCGCGCGTCGGAGCCGAGTTCGGCGTCCTGAATGCCGGTGAGGGCGCCGCCGACCCCGAAGGCGTCCGAGATGGTCTTCGTGTACTGGCCGTAGGCCGCGTCCCAGCCGGAGCGCCCGTCGAGCACGTCGGTCCGCAACGTACTCAAGCCCTCGGCGGCGGAGACGAACGATTCAAGCCTGGACGCCACGCCCGTTGGCAGGTCAGCGCCATCGGCGACCGTCCGGCCCTCGCCACGCCGCAGCTTCGCCACCGCGCGGTCCGTGCGCACCGCGTGCCTCTTGAGTTCGCTGCCACCGTCGGGGGCGGGCCGAGTGGCGTAACGCACGGCTGTCGCACGCTCGGCCTGCAGTGCGGCGATGGCTGTCTCGACGGGGCCGCGGACCTCCGCGTCGACGCGCTGCAACTGCCGCAGATGTGCGACGTCCTGGGCCGTGCGGACCGTGGCGTACCCCCACAGACCGAGCAGGGAGACGACCGGCACCATCAGCAGGCACACGATCTTGGCTCGTACGGTGCGTGGGCGTGGCCACCGCGAGCGCTCGCGCGATGCCGGGGTCGTCCGTGGTGCGGGCCCCAAGGGGGCTTCCGCGTCGTGCCGTTCGTCGGCGGGCGGACCCGCGTGTGCGCGTCGGCCGCGTGCCGGGGCCTCGGACTTCGGCGGCGCTATGCCGTCGGCCGGGTCGGGGGTCCTACGGGGTGTACGCATGGCCTCCTCGCTCGGAAAGATTTCGGGGTGTGTCCACCGGACCGTGTTCGGCCGGACGTGACCGGTGCGCCGCTATCCGGCGGCACGCTCCACCGGTCGCTGGGCCGCAACGGATGCCGCACGCTCCCCCGAGGTCGGGGAGAGCGCGACGAACGCCGAGGTCAGGAAGAGATAGGAGCCGAGGCCGACCGCGAGGGGGAAGATGAACTGCATGGTCGTCGCCCCGGGCAGTGCCGCACCCGACTCAGTGACCCGCACGCTCACGGCCAGCATTCCGGTGTAGTGCATGCTGCTGACCGCACCGCCCATGACAAGTGACGCGACGGCGACGGCGAGAGGCGACTTGATGTTGAGCGCCGCCCACAAGGCCGCGGTCGCGGCGACGACGGCGATGACCACGGAGAGGCCCACCAGCAGAGGGTCGTAGTGCACGTCGCCGTGCAGGCGCAGCGCGGCCATGCCCAGGTAATGCATGCTCGCGACGCCGAGCCCGGTGGTGAGCCCGCCGAGCGCGAGCGCACGCCCGCGTGCGCGGCCGTAGCCGACGGCGAAGACGCCGACTCCGACGACGGCCATCGCGACGACGAGGCTCAGGATCGTCAGGGGCACGTTGTAGTGGATCCCGGTGCCGGTGACGCCGAAGCCGAGCATGGCCACGAAGTGCATCGTCCAGATGCCCGTGCCGATGGCGGAGGCCGCGGTGATGAGCCAGTTGCGGCGTGAGGTGCCCGTGGCACCGAGCGCACGGACGGTGCAGCGCAGCCCCAGGGCGGCGCCGATACAGGCCATCGCGTACGACAGCACGGGGGTCAGCCAGCCGAAGGTGGCGTGGTCCAGGTGTCCCATGGCTCCGGGACGCTAGTCCTGACAGGGGCGCACGACGGGGGCGCAGTTCGAAAGGTTTTGGAATGTGACAGAGAGAGGGCCTTGAACGATCGCGTCACGCCCGAACATGTGCCCCCGACGCACATGCGAGTCGTTGAGCAATCATGGCCACATGAGCGATGACCACACGCGTGTCCGTGACTTCTTCTCCGCCCGAGCGGCCGACTGGGACAGCCGGTTCCCCGATGACGGGCCCGCCTACCGGGCTGCCGCGTCCGAACTCGGCCTGCGCCCTGGGGGCCGAGTCCTCGACGCCGGGTGCGGCACCGGGCGTGCGCTGCCCGCACTCAGGGAGGCCGTAGGAGCGTCCGGAGTCGTCCTCGGGCTCGACCTGACGCCTGCCATGCTGGAGGCCGCCACACAGGCGGGCAGGGACCGCGCGGGGCAGCTCCTGCTCGCGGACGTGACCCGGCTCCCGGTGCGTGACGCCTCGCTTGACGCCGTCTTCGGCGCGGGCTTGATCTCCCATCTGCCCGATCCGGCGCAGAACCTGCGGGAGTTGAGGCGCGTCGTGCGTCCCGGAGGGCTCCTCGCCCTCTTCCACCCCATCGGCCGGGCGGCGCTCGCGGCGCGGCAGGGCCGTCAGATCACCCCGGACGATCTGCGGGCCGAGGCGACCCTCCGCCCGCTGCTCGCCGATGCGGGCTGGGAGCTGACGTCGTACGTGGACGAGGACACGCGGTTCCTCGCTCTGGCGGTACGGAAGGACTAGGCCGGGACGGCGGGACGGGTAGCACCGCATGTGTGGGTGCGCCCTCTCTCTCCGTGGTCGGGCTCATCACGGACGGGCGATCGACGTAGGTGCCGAGACATCATCGAAGGGTGTTATCGAACGCGACCCCACCGGGGTGTCGGGCCGTGAACATCTTTGGTGGATCACCGGCGTCCGGCGACGGCGGCGGCGAACGCCTTCGGGTTGTCGAACATGACGTTATGCCCCGCCTTGGGCACGGTCACCACCCGCACCCCGGATGCCACCAGCTCTTCTGCACCCATGAGTTCGCCGCTCCGTGCGCCCTGCAGGAAGACACGCTCCACATGCAGCTCCATGAGCATCGCGCGCATCGTGGGCATCGTTCCTCTCACCAGTCCCCTTGCGCTGCGGTGCAGGGCGCAGGGGTCGGCGAGCCGCATGGTCGCCGCCCACAGAGGGCCGACCTTGTCGAGCACGCGCGCGTGGCCGGTCGCCACGAAGTCCTCCTCTTCGTAGGCCGCGATGCCACTGCTGCCCGCTGTCACGGCCGGGTTGGGGTCGAGGTTGGCCTCGGTGAGGACGAGCCGTGACACCAGGTCGCCGCGGCGGTGCGCGAGCACGATGGCGACGGAGCCGCCCATGCTGTGGGCGACGATCTCCGCTCCGGTCACCCCGGCCTCGTCCAGCGCCGCAGCAAGGGCGTCCGCGTGTTCCTCCAAGGAGTAGCCGAAGTCTGCCGGGCGGTCGCTGATGCCGTGGCCCGGCAGGTCGACGAAGAGCGACCGGCGGCCGGCCAGCTCGGGCCGGGCCGCGATATGCGCGTGATAGACCGTCGACGCCGCGCCGAGCCCGTGCACGTACACCCGGGCCGGGTCGGATCCCTCGCTCTCCGTCCAGCGGACACAGCTGCCCTGCGCGTCGAACCGTGCCTGTCGCATCGCCACTCCCTCACTCGTCCACGCTTGCCCGCCAAGGAGAATACATCGACACCGATGTATTGCGAGGATGAGGTACAGCGTCGGTACGGCAGAATGCACGGCATGCTCGAATTGGCCATCCTCGGATTCCTCTACGACGCGCCCCTGCACGGCTATGAGCTGCGCAAGCGCATCACCGCACTGACCGGGCACGTACGCCCGGTCGCGGAGAGCACGCTGTACCCCGCCATCAAACGGCTGGAGAAGGCCGACCTGCTGGCCCGTGAGACACAGCCCGGCGCCGTGGCGGCCCCGCGCCATGTCCTGAACCTCACCGACGAGGGCAGGAGCGAGCTGCGCCGCAGGCTCACGGAGCCGCAGCGGACCGACATCACCGACGAGAACCGCTGGTTCACGGTCCTCGCCTTTCTCCGCCACGTCGACGACAAGGCGGCCCAGGCGGCGGTCCTCGAACGCCGCCTGGCCTTCCTCGATGAGCCGGCCAGCTTCTTCTACGACGGCGAGCACCCGCTGCGCGCCGAGGATCTGGACGACCCGTTCCGCCGCGGCATCCTCACCATCGCCCGCGCGACGAGCCGTGCGGAACTCGCCTGGCTACGGACGACGCTGAGCTCACTCCGCTGAGGTGGCCTCCGCTTCACCCGTGTGCGCCACCGGGCAGCCACGAACGCCGGGCACCGGGAAGGTGCCGAGCTCGCCGACCCGGTACCCCTTCGGGTAGCCCTTGATCTCCCAATTCTGCCGGGCGTAATGCGGTGCGTCACGGGGCGGCATCAGACGCACGGCACGGCCGCGCAACCGCACCGCTCGCCTGACCAGCGTGCGAGTGACGGGGCTCGGCGGTTCGTAGCGGAAGGCCCGCAGGAGGGGCTCGTCGAGCAGGGCGAGGGTCGAGGCACGCAACAAGGGCGCCAGCGGGCGCGGGTACCAGGAGGCCATGAGGTCGAGGGTCGAGTCGGAGACCTGTCGCGCGCCCTCGTCCCACGCGAAGTAGGCCTCTTCGTAGGCATCGAGACACTTCTCGAAGGCTTCGTAGGAGTCCGGGATGTCCTGGATCCCCATGTGCCGCCCCAACGTGCGGTAGTAGACGGCGGCCGCGGTCGTCTCGTGGCGTGAGAGCTTGCGCCATCCGTAGGCGTCGATCCAGCGCTTGGGCATCACCACGAACGTGCACAACACGTAGCGCATGTCGTCGTTGCTGATGTCGTAGCTCCGGTGCATCTGGTTGATGCGGCGGATCGCGGTACGACCCTCGTCCGTTCCGAAGCCGTGCTCCACGACGGTGTCCAGGAGCAGGGCCGTGTCGTCGTACCGCTTCTGCGTACGGTCCGTCAGTTCCGCCGTCTCGGCGAGGAGTCGGCCGATGCTGGGCACGGCGTAGGTGCGGTAGAGCGCGAGCTCGAGTGCGCGGGTGAAATCCCAGGGGAACTCGTACGTCGCGGTGAGCCGGTAGATCGTGAGGGCGTCCCTCTCGGGGTTGAGACGCCGAATTTGCTTGAGCCGGTCATAGCGCTTCACCGCACGGCCCCCCTTCTGTCGCCGGAGCTACAACCCTACGTTGGAGTACGGCAAGTGAGTGGTCATCAGCGGCAACCGCAACCCGGGGGAAGGTGGCCCACATGTTCGGCAAACTCAGCAAGCTGTGGCGCACGGACGAAGCGGTTCGCAGCAAGGCGGAGCGCCCGCACAACCTCTTCGAGGCGGCTGCCGTCTACGTGGCCGCGTGCGCCGAGGACGACCAGGACCGCATGGACCAGGCCACGGGCTGGGTGTCGCCGGAGGCCCTGTCCTTCGGTGTCAGCGAACTCGCCTGCCGAGCCGTCATCGCCCTCGCCCGGGAGCGCGACGAGACGCCGAACGACGTGGCGCGTACGCTCCTCGGCCTGCCTGCCGCCTGACGTCCGTGTGCGTGGGATCGGGGCAGATCAGCGCCTCGTGGACGGGGCTGCCTTCATCGGCCGCGTGTGCGAGGCGGTCCCGGACCTCGCGCAGGGTGCGTGGGCGGTAGCCGGGGCCGTCGCCGCAGCAGCCCTGCCGGAAGCGGAGTCCCGACAGCAGGACCGCGCTCAAGGCGCGCCAGGCCGCCTTGTCGCGGCGCTTGGGCACGGCGAGCGCTGAGCCCGCGTCGAACAACTGGCCTCCGCACTGCGGGCAGATGTCGGCACGCGCGTGGCCGTGGTCGGCCGACTTCTTGAAAGAAGCGCGGCACGGCAGGCATACGAAGTGCGAACTCGCTCTGGGCATGACAGCCAGCGTAGGCGTCCGCTACGGGGCCTACGAGCGAGTTTCCCGGTGCGCACAAGCGCTCTTCCTGGTCACACACCCCTCGACGATCAAGCGGACCTGTGGTTAGGGTGCGCCGACGGATGAAGCGATGGGGAGGCTGGCATGGCCGGAACGGACGACGCAGTCGCCGCCGAGGACGACGCGCTGTACGTGCTGACCGCGGTGCTGCTGACACCCGCGAAGTTCCCGAGTGTGCTCGGTGACGACTATCCGGAGGCGTGCGCGGCCCTGGGGCTCTCGCCACTCGCCGACGGGTACGGCCTGGTGCTCGGTCAGGACGGTGAGGGCGCCCGGTGGACCGTCGTCGTCGACGACGTGTCGCTGGTCGCCGTCGCCATCGCCTCCTGGGACTGCGGCATGGAGTACGACCTGTCGCCCGACGAGCGTACGGTGGTCGCCGCCCTGCCCGGCTGGCCGCTCGCGGTAGCCGTCGCGGCGCCCAACGTGCCCGCGCCGCACGATCCCGAGCCCGAGGAAGCGGATGAAAAGCCGCTCTCACCTCCTCAGTCCGACACCTGGGGCCCTGCTCAGCGTCGGCTCGGCGCCGACGAGATCGCGCTCCAGTGGGCGGCGTGGCGCGAGCAGATCGACGACGCCGACTTCTTGGCCGACAGTGCCGGGGCGGACGCGGCGCAGGAGAGCGAGGACACCGGCCCGGAGAACGGCGACGCCTCCAAGGCCGGTGCCGATGCCGACGGCGACGCTGAAGCCGCTCAGGCTCCCCTCACGGGCGTACGGCGCGTGCTGGCGGAAGCGCGGGCGTATGTGAGCACCCCTCCGCCTCTTGGCCGCGTGCGGTCCTCTTTCGCCTCGGGGGAGGCACGCATCCTTCGTGCCGACGGCCCTGGCTGGTCCATGGTCGCCAGGACCGACGACATCGCGTTCGTGCTTCTCGACGAAGAGCCGGGCGAGGTGCTGCCGGTGGGCCGCGGCCCCGAACTCCCCTGGCTCCTGGACGCGCTCGACAAGATGGCCGTACGCCCCTCCTGACACCCCTGGCGGCCCTGGCCCTCTGGTCCAGGGTCACGTCATGGATGCTGCTCGGAGGCGAGGAGGAACGCGGCGATCGCCGTGTCGTGGTCCGGGTGATCACGCAGTGCCGCCAGCTCGTCGCGCCAGGTCTCGTCCCAGCACGTGGCCCGGCCACCGACACGCACCAGCGCGAGCGCCATCACTCCGGCCGCCGGGGTCCCCCGCTCGCGCAGCAGACGAGCGGCCGCGAGCAGGGCGCCACGCGCACGTGGCGTCGGGGCATCGAGATGGAATCCGCTCCCCAGGGGCAGCCGTTCGGGGCGTTCCTCGATGAGATCCAACAGCCGCTCCCAGCGCGCCGCATGATGTACGCCGTGGCGCACGGCAGCCAACGACGTGTCCCATGTCAGGGCCGCCGCGTCGGCGTACAGGCCCACCGCGTGCAGCGACAGGGCCAGGGCGTCGGCGATGAGGAGCGTCCGGGCGGAGCCCTGACGGACGCGGATGGCCTCAGCGACGCCGGAGAGCCGACGGAGCCCGTCAGCGCGCGCCCGCGGATCCGGCGTGACGGCGAGTTCCTGAAGCCGCCGGATGACGTCCTTCAGGATGGGGCCTCCGACCGGCCCGAGGGGGAACCAGGCCAGCTGCTGTGCGGCCGCCTCCCACGCCCGTCGACGGCGCCCGGGGTCCGTCGCGACATCGGCGACGGCCCGCATGGCGTCGGCTGATTCCGGTGTGAACCAGGCGGGCAGGGCGCGGCACGCGGCGACCACGGTCTCTTCGTCGCCGTCCCTCACCAGCCGGGCCAGGAAGTCCGCGTAGGCCTCCCGCGCGGATTCGCTCACGGGCTCCACGCGCGCGTGGACCACCGCTTCCCGTACGGCGGGTTCGTCCGCCGCCCGAGCCAGCCGGTCCGCGATGGCGGGACGGTCGATCGCGGCAAGGAGGTGGCGCGCGACGACGGCGCGTACGTCGCGGTGTTGCCGCGGCGTGTCCCAGGCAGCCACCAGGGCGTCGAAGGCCGCGGCGCCGCTGAGCACGCCCAGGGCTCGGACGGCTTCCTTGCGGGAGCCGACGGGCGCATCCGCCGCACAGGCCACGGGCGCGAGCAGGGCGCATGCCTCCCGGTCCGGCACCGCCTCCAGGAGTCGGCGGACGGATGACATGGCGGCCCTTCCCCGGACGCCGCTCGTCGCGGCGTGCCGCAGCAGGGCGGCCAGGAGTGGCTCGGTGGCGGGCGGCAGGCCGTCGTGAGCCGCACCGAGGACGTCGCCCAGTGCGCCAAGTGCCGCCGCGGCGACGGGCTGTGGCGCTGATTCCGCGAGCCTGGTCAGCAGCGCGGGTTCGCGTACCCGCGCTGCCGCATCGGCGCGGGTACGCAGGGGAGCCAGCTCGTCCGCTGCCACGCGCGCGTGGTGTTCGTTCCACGCATGGCGTTGTTCGGGCAGCCAGCGGCCGGTGATGCCGCTGTGCAGCCCTGCGGCCCAGGCGACGGCTCGGGGGCGTGCCCGGCCGCTGAGCCCTTCCCTGGCGGCGAGCAGCACCGGGTCAAGCAGGTCGGTACGCCGGGTGACGATGGTGCGCAGGATGACCGGCACCAACGCGAACGATGCGTCATGGCTGATCAGTTCGGCGCTGCGTCGCTCCCGCAGTTCCGCGGGACCCGCCCAGGCGGCTGCGGCGCGGGCGGCGATCTCCGGATCGTCGGACTCCCATGCCGTGGCTCGCACCAGGGCGTCGAGGTCCGGCAACGCGGTGAGGTACGGCGCGAGGAGTTCCGCGAGGGCGGTGTGGAGATGGGGGTGCGCCGGTGTGCCCGGCGACGACGCGGCGGACCAGACGGCACGTGCCGCCTCCTCGCCGATGCGCAGCGGCGTGACTGTCGTGCGGGAGCGCGGGTCGGACACGACGTGGCAGAGCAGGTCCGTCGTGTAGGCCGCACGGTCCAGCCTGCCGGTCGCCGCGGCGCTCTCCGCGGCACGGCGGAGCAGCTTTTCCACTGCGGCCAGGGTGTGGCTGGTCGAGTCGCGGGACTGGACGGTGGTCAGTGCCGCGTCGCGCAGGACCCGGTCGGGCAGCGCCGCGAGAAGACGCGGGGGCGCCCCCGCGAGCTGTTGGAGGGCGGCCCTGCGTACCTCCTCCTGGTCGTGCCAGGCCCGCTCGCAGTCTCCCGCGATCCTGGCGAACTCGGCCGGGTCGCCTTCGAGTTCCGCGCAGGCGAGCAGCGCGGGCCACCCCATCTGGCGCTGGTGGATGCGGTGTTGCCCGGCCATGTCGCGCAGCACCGGCTCGCCCAGGGCGAGCGGGAGCCCGACGGCAAGGCGGCTCAGTGTCCATTCGTGACGTGCGAAGCGCTCCACCCAGGGCATGACGAGCGCCGCCCTGTCGGCCGGCTCCAGGGCCGTGAGTGCGGCCGTGGGCAGGCTCCGCACCGAGCGGGGTCGGGCGGTGCGTTCTTCGACGAGGAGACGGCGTTCCGGTGCGGGCAGCAGCGCCAGGAGGCCGTCGGGTTCTATGTCGTGCCGCCCCGGCCCTCGGTGGCGTGGCTGCGTCACGGGGCATCGGCGGGCGAGCTCCACCAAGTCCGCGGGCGGGAGTGCGCGCAGGGACCGCCTTGTGGCGGGCGGCAACACCCCCACGCAGATCCGTAGTTCGCGAGGAGATCCATCGGGGCCGGGTCGGGCCGCGCGCAGGGTTTCGAGGACCGCGGCCGGACGACGCAGCAGCGTGCGGGCCGCTTGCGGGGTCAGGAGATCCGGGGCCCGCGCCAGGAGCAGCAGCCCTGCTTCCGGGTCTTGTTCGGCGGCCGCGCTGGCGAGCGCACGGTCGCGGCCCGTGAAACGCGAGCGGTCGCGGGCTGCACGCCTCTCTCCGCGGGTGACGAGAAGTTGGGCCACGGCGAGCGGCGCGGTGCGGGTCAGCGCGCTCAGGACGCCCACGGGCGGATCGAGGCGGAGGAGCCATGCGCCGACCGTCTCGGCGGGGCATGCGGGCAGAAGCCGGGCGGCAGTCCCGTGCGCCGAACCGTTCGTGGACCTCGGGCAACAGACGTGCGGCGAGGGTGTGCCGCCGACTCAGGCGCAGGACGCGGTAGGTCTCGTGCCGTGCCGCCCCGATGTCGCTCAACGCGAGCTGTTCCAGGGCTGCTTCCGGCACGGGTAGCCGGATGGCGGCCGAGAGGGCGCGGCGGCGCAGGAGGGGATCGGCGAGGGCTTCGGCGATGGCGGTCAGGTCGCGCCGGGCAACGGCCAGGAAGAGGCCGATGTGCCGATCGTCAGGGGTGCCGACGGCGAGAGCCGCACGGAGTGTGCCGTACGCGTCCTCGGTGAGCGCACGGGCGTAGCAGGCGAGGGCGCTCATGCGGGCCGGGAAGGGCAGGGGGCCGAAGTGGGCCTTCAGCCAGGCCGACGTCAGCGGCGCGGGAGTGGGCTGCGGCTGGGGGGACGGCGTCCGCGACGCCTCGTATGCGGCCATCAGCGATCACTGTGGGATCGCCGGGCCTCCTTTCGGAAAGTCATGTGCGCCATGGTCGCCGCCGAACTTCTGGGGCGCAATGGGTTTTCCGCTCGCGGTGCCGCCATGGCAGGACCGCGAGCGGAGAAGCCGTCAGCCGCTCCGTGCCGAGTGTCCGCTCATCGGTGTGGTGCCCGCTGCGCGGTGCCGGGTCAGTGGCCGAGCTCCTTGCGTGAGACGCGGCGCAGCCTGCGCCGCTGTCCGGGGTCGAGGGACAGATAAGCCGCTGCCGGGACCCCGAGCACGATCAAGAGGGCGGCCCACCAGGGCAGCCAGATCAACAGGATGAGGCCGGCCGCCACACCTCCTGCGGCGATCTTCGCGTTCTTCGACATGTGTGTCGCCTCCTTCGCGGCTGCTGCCGCTCTCTGTCTTGAGAAACGGGCCCGGACCGCTCACGGTTCCAGATGCTCCCCTGATAGATCCCTGAGGGGCGACCCTGACGTAACCCTGAGGAACGCGGCGCGTCCGTGCGGCTACTCGACCCTCAGCGGCTCGCCGACCTCGTACATGTGGCGCAGTACCTGGCGGTAGGAGTCGATGAATCCGGCCTCGGTGTACGGCATGCCCAGCTCGGCGCAGTGGGCGCGGACCAGGGGCTGGGCGCGCCGCAGGCTGGGGCGGGGCATGCTCGGGAACAGGTGGTGCTCGATCTGGTAGTTGAGTCCGCCCAGGAACCAGTCGGTCAGCGCGCTGCCACGGATGTTGCGCGAGGTGAGGACCTGGCGGCTGAGGTGACCCCATCGCTCCCCGTCGGGGTCGGGCATCTCCATGCCCTTGTGGTTGGGCGCGAAGGCCAGTCCGAGGTGCAGGCCGAAGAGCGCCTGATGGATCGCGGCGAAGGCGAGGGCGTGGCCCACCGGCATGGTGACGAGCAGGAGCGTCAGGTATCCGACGAGGTGCGCGACCAGCAGGAAGCCCTCAAGGACGCGTTCGCGCGGTGCCTGGCGGCGCAGGTCCTGGAAGCCGTAGATCTTCATGGCGATGCCCTGGAGCAGCGTCAGCGGGAAGAACAGCCAGGCCTGGTTGCGGGTGAGCCAGCGCTGGAAGCCCACACGGACCTTGGCCTGCTTGCTGGTCCAGACGAGGACGTTCGCTGCGACGTCGGGGTCCTTGTCCAGGTGATTGGGGTTGGCGTGGTGGCGGTTGTGCTTGTCGTTCCACCAGGCCGAGCTCATGCCGAGCAGGAGGTTGCCGTGAATGAGCCCGATGGCGCGGCTCACGCCGCGGTCGCCGGTGATCTGGGAATGGCCCGCGTCATGGCCTATGAACGCCGTGCGGGCGCACAGGACGGCCAGGACGGGCGCGAGGAGCAGCACCCACCAGGTGCCTCCGACGAGGAACATGCCCGTCACCACGGCGGCCAGTGCCATGGCGTTGATCGCGATGGTGCGTGCGTACCAGCCGGTGCGGCGGCCCAGGAGCCCCTGCTGCCTGACGGTGCGCAGGAGAGGCGCGAAGTCGCTCCCGGCGGTCTGCCGTGTGGAGGTGCCTGGGGAACGCTCCGCGACTGCTGCGGCGGCCTGGGACATGGTGAGGTCTCCGGTCTCTGACTGGATCGGGCTGACGTGGCACAACGTATGAGCCCGTGACCTGGGGCAACCATGGCGCCTTCACCCCTCTTGAGAGGGGGCCAGCACCGGCCGGAAGGGGGGTTAACTACACCCCCCGGGTCGAGTGAGGTGGATCACTCCACGATCGCTCACGTCTTGGGTGCGACGTGCTGTAATCTCGGCCGCTCCAGACCCAGTAGTCAAGTTTGAGGAATGCGCCATCGCCGTGCCCAGGCCCTCTGCCGCGTCATCTTCCGAGATCTCTGAACTGTCCCGCTGCTCCGTCCTGTTCGTATCCGCCGACCCGGCACGCACCGCCCGGGTCGCCTTCTGGCACCCCGAGGGGGACGCGCCGCCCTCCTGCTCCGCGGGCACCGTCGAGGAGCTGACCGTCGCGCTGCCCGGCGACGACGGCGCCCGGCTCGGCGACGTATCCGCAGTGGTCCTTCCGATGCGCGCGGCTCTGCCGGTCCTGACACGCGCGCGTGCGTCGGCGGGCGTACACCCGACGGCCGCCTTCTGGGGCACGGCGGGCCTGCTGGCGCTGCAACTCGCCGCGCGCGGACTGCTGTTGCCCGGACTGACGCCGAGCGATCACGACGCATGGCGCTCGGGTCCGCTGGGCGCCGACGATCTGCGACGCCTGCGCGACCTCGCCGCCGCGATGCCCCCCGCCGCGCACGCCCTTCCTTTGGAGGGCGGCTCCGAGCCGCTGCGGCTGCCGGAACCCGAGCGACTGCTGCGCCAGTTCCTGGACGCGGTGGCCGACACGCTGCCGCGCTCCCCCGCCGCATCGCTGGCCGCGGGCGCTCCTGCCTTCGCCTCTCCCCAGCCCCAGCACATCCCCGAGCAACGCCCCTGGGCCACCGATGTCGCCGCCGGGCACGACGCCGGCGTACGGATCTCGTTGCGCATCGAAGTGCCCGGCCTGGTGTCGGACACCTCCGACGGGTCCCGGCTGCCGTTCCGTGCCGTGCTGCAGATGCACAGCGTCAGCGACCCCTCGCTCGTCGCCGACGCGGCCGAGGCGTGGGCCGGTGCCGGCCCCTCGGGACCGGCCTTCGGGTCACGATCGCGGATGGACGCCCTGCTCGCACTGCGACGCGCCACGCGTGCGTGGCCGCCCCTCGCCCCCCTGCTCTCGGCCACCGTCCCCGATGCGATCGAGCTCGCCGACGAAGAAGTCACCTCGCTCCTGGGCGAGGGCGCCCGCATGCTCGCCACCGCGGGTGTCGACGTGCACTGGCCCAGGGAGCTGGCGCGCAATCTCACCGCGCGCGCGGTCATCGGCCCGCCCGACGACGAGACCAAGGAGCCCGACAAGGCGTCGTCGGGCACGCCGTCGTATCTCTCCGCCGACGCGTTGCTCACCTTCAACTGGCGGTTCGCGCTGGGGGGTCAGCAGCTGTCCCGCGCAGAGCTCGACCGTCTCGCGGAAGCCAACCGTCCCGTTGTGCGCCTGCGTGACCAGTGGGTGCTCATCGACCCAGAAGAGGCACGGCGCGCTCGCGACCACCAGGACCACAAGGTCACGCCGATCGACGCCCTGAGCGCCGTCCTGACGGGCACCACCGAAGTGGCCGGGCGGCAAGTGGACGTCCAGCCGACGGGCTGGCTCGCCACCCTGCGCGAGCGCCTCGCGGACCCCGAGGGCATGGAGCCCGTCGGCCAGCCCGAAGCGCTCGCCGCGGACCTGCGCGACTACCAGCTACGCGGCCTGAACTGGCTGGCCCGGATGACCTCCCTCGGCCTGGGCGGCTGCCTCGCGGACGACATGGGCCTCGGCAAGACGATCACGCTCATCTCCCTGCACCTGCACCGGCAGACCGACAGCGAGACCGCGGGACCCACCCTCGTCGTCTGCCCCACGTCCCTCATGGGCAACTGGCAGCGCGAGATCGAGAAGTTCGCCCCCGGCACCCCCGTACGCCGCTTCCACGGTGCTCAGCGCAGTCTGGAGGACCTTACCGACGGGGAATTCGTGCTCACCACGTACGGCACGATGCGACTCGACGCGGACAGCCTGGCGCACGCTCCTTGGGGCATGGTCGTCGCCGACGAGGCCCAGCACGTGAAGAACCCGTACTCGGCCACGGCCAAACAGCTGCGCACCATCGGCGCACGCGCGCGCGTGGCGCTCACCGGTACCCCCGTGGAGAACAACCTCTCCGAGCTGTGGGCCATCCTCGACTGGACGACACCGGGCCTGCTCGGCAAGCTCGGCACCTTCCGCACCCGCTATGCCCAGGCCGTCGAAAGCGGCAAGGACCCGGCAGCCGCCGAACGGCTCGGCCAGCTCGTACGGCCCTTCCTCCTGCGCAGGCGCAAGTCCGACCCGGGCATCGCACCCGAACTGCCGCCCAAGACGGAGACCGACCGCGCCGTGTCTCTCACCACGGAACAGACAGGTCTCTACGAAGCCGTGGTGCGGGAGACGCTCGCCGAGATCTCCGGCGCCGATGGCTTCACCCGACGCGGTCTGATCGTCAAGCTGCTCACCGGTCTCAAGCAGATCTGCAATCACCCCGCGCAGTACCTCAAGGAGGACAAGCCGCGGATCGAGGGCCGTTCCGGCAAGCTGGAACTCCTCGACGAGCTGCTCGACACGATCCTCTCCGAAGACGCGAGCGTGCTCATCTTCACGCAGTACGTTCAGATGGCGCGCCTCATCGAAAAGCACCTGGCAGCCCGTGGCACCCCGACCCAGTTCCTGCACGGCGGTACGCCCATCGCGGCGCGCGAGGCAATGGTGGAGCGCTTCCAGGACGGCGAAGTCCCGGTCTTCCTGCTGTCGTTGAAGGCGGCGGGAACCGGTCTGAATCTGACGCGGGCCGAGCACGTCGTGCACTACGACCGCTGGTGGAACCCCGCCGTCGAAGCACAGGCCACCGACCGGGCGTACCGCATCGGGCAGACGCAGCCGGTGCAGGTGCACCGGCTGATCGCGGAGGGGACGATCGAGGACCGCATCGCCGACATGCTGCTGCGCAAGCGGGAGCTGGCCGACTCGGTGCTCGGTTCCGGCGAGGCGGCGCTGACGGAACTCACCGACGCCGAACTGTCCGATCTGGTGGAGCTGCGAGGGGGGACTCGATGAGCGACGACCTGTACGACGAGCCGAACGGCCAGAGCCATGGGGACGGCCGTCACGAGGAAGGCGTGGGCGAGCACGAGCGCACCTTCGCCGCGCTGCCGGCCACGCACGGTCGTGGGTTCGCGCAGAGCTGGTGGGGCCAGGCCTGGCTGAAGGCACTTGAAGACACGGCGCTGGACCTCCAGCAGTTGAAGGCCGGACGCAGGCTCGCGCGCGCGGGAGCGGTGGGCGCGGTCTCGGTGCGCCCCGGCCGCATCACCGCGGTCGTCCAGGACCCTGACGGCACCGCGCACCGCTCCGATGTGCTGCTGCAGCGGCTCAGCGAGGACGAATGGGACCGCTTCCTGGGCATGGCCGTCGAGCGGGCCGGGCACATCGCTGCGCTGCTCGACCGTGAGATGCCGCCGCACCTGGTGGAGGACGCGGCGGCAGCGGGTGTCGAACTCCTTCCCGGCATCGGCGATCTGGAGCCGGAGTGCGACTGCGACGCATGGGACCACTGCGGTCACACCGCCGCGCTCTGCTACCAGGTGGCCCGGCTGCTCGACCAGGATCCGTTCGTGCTTTTCCTGATGCGTGGCCGTGCGGAGCGCGGGCTCCTTGACGAGCTGCAGGTACGTAGCGTGGCGCAAGCGGAGGCCGAGGAGACGCCCGCCGAGGATCAGGAAGGGGCCCAGGAGGGCGTGTACGCCGACGAGGCGTACGCGGAGGGGAGCATCCTGCCCCCGTTGCCCGACCTGCCGCCGCTGCCGCCTGAGCCGGGCCTGCCACCTTCACTCGACACGGAGGCGGAGCCCGCGCCCGGCCTCGATGTGGCGGCACTTGAGTTCCTTGTGGCGCAGGCAGCCGTGGAGGCGCACCGGATGCTGGCCGAGGCGCTCTCCCCAGGGCACGAACAACAGCCGATAAAAGGCGAATTGACGCCGGATGAGGATGCCGTGCGCCTCGCCGCCACGGCTCCGGCGTCGGTGACCGCCCGCCTCGCGACCGCCGCCGGCCGCGGCAAGGACGGCCTCGCCATGGCCGTGCGGGCGTGGGGGTACGGAGGTCCTGCCGCACTGTCCGTCCTGGAGGAGGAGTGGACGCCTGAGGCAGACGCGCTGGCACGCGCGCGAGCGGCGCTGGACGCTGCCTGGGACGACGGGGAACGTCCGCAGCTGCGGGCTGCCCGCAATCGCTGGACCGTGGTCGGTGGCGATGCCCAGCTGCGGCACAGCGCGGATGGCCGCTGGTGGCCCTACCGCAAGGAGCGCGGTCGCTGGACCCCAGCAGGCCCCGCGGCCCACGACCCCGCGACGGCCCTGGCCGTGGTGACCGGCGGCGAGTAGTGCGGACAGGCCCGGTGCGAGCGTTCCACACGCCCGCACCGGGCCCGGGCTCAGCCCTCTCACCAAGCTGCCCGAAGTCGCTCGCTCCCCGACACGTGAACGCCCCCCTGCACCCTTCCACGCGGCCGGAATGCGCGCGGCGGTCACCGGCGTATCCACGCCGCTCACGCACGCGCCGGGAACACCGGCGCGTGCACTCCCCCTGACCAGCGATTGAGCGCGGGCATGACACCCGGGAGGGTGGATCACACCGGTTCCGGGGGATCCGACCGCGACTGGCATCCCCCGGCCCGCAGGGTCCCGGAGTGATGGAGTACGTCAGCGCGATCCAGCCGAAGGGGGACGACAGGGCCAGGCGCCCAACTGCCGCTGACCGGCCCGTGGGTGCCGGCGGCGCCTCCCACCCCTCGCGGGAGGCGCCGTCAGCACGCCCCCTCACGTTCACCTTCCTGCCTCCCTGTGTTCGCGGCGACGGCGAAGTCTGATCGCTGTCACCGAACACTTGCGCCCCTGGAGGCACCCATGTCCCCGCACGCCGCCCGTAAGCGTCGCGTCCGCCGATCCGTTGCCGCGGGTGTGCCGATCGCCGTGCTCGCCGCGATCGCGGTGACCGGAACCGCCATGGGCACCCAGAGCGGCGGCAAGGAGAAGGCGCCTCGGATCACCTCGACGGCAACGCTGGGCGACATACCCCTGGGGACGTTCAGCAACTCCCTGCTGCCCGACACGGTGAGCGACGACCGCGCTGTGGATCTCGGCGGTATCGGCAGTGACGTCTACCCTGCGGGCCGCAAGGGCGAGTTCTGGACGGTCACCGACCGCGGGCCGAACGGTCAGATCAAGGTGGACGGCAAGAAGCGACGCACCTTCCCCGTCCCCGGATTCGACCCGGCGATCGTGAAGATCCGCGTCTCCGGTGACACGGTGAAGGTCATCGACGCGCTCCCGCTGACGACCTCCTCCGGGAAGCCCGTCACGGGACTGCCCAACCAGAAGGGGCGCGATGAGGCGCCGTACGCCTACGATGCCAAGACGGCGCTGCCCTATGACCCGAACGGCCTCGACACCGAGGGCATCGTGCGGGCGCACGACGGCAGTTTCTGGCTGGTCGACGAGTACGGCCCTTCGCTCGTCCACGTCTCCGCGCGCGGGAAGGTCCTCAAGCGCTACGTCCCCGAGGGCCTGAAGCTGTCGGGCGCCGACTATCCGGTCGTCGAGGCGCTTCCGGGCGTCCTGCTGCACCGCAAGGGGAACCGCGGCTTCGAAGGGCTCGCCCAGCTCCCCGGCGGGGATCTGGTGATGGCACTCCAGAGCCCTCTGTCCTTGCCGGACGAGGATGCGGGTGAGGCGTCGCGGGCGACGCGGCTGCTGCGCTTCTCGCCGAAGAAGCAGGCGGTCACCGCCGAGTACGCGTACCGCTTCGACGCGGTGGACGTCGTCGACCCGGACGAGGACGACACGTCCGAGCTGAAGATCTCCTCCGTGGTCGCCGTGGGGCGTGACCAGCTCCTGGTCGAGGAGCGGACCGACAAGGCCGCGCGACTGCAGACGGTGAAGCTGGACCGCCGCGCAGACATCCTCGGCGACCAGTGGGACGACGCGGCCACGAAGCCTTCCTTGGAGCAGCTCGACGACCCGGCGGCCTCCGGAGTGCCCGTCCTGAAGAAGCGCCTGCTGGTCGACCTGGGCGGCATCGACGGTGTACCCGACAAGATCGAGGGTGTGGCCCGCGTGAACGGTCACACCCTCGCTCTGATCAATGACAACGACTTCGGGATGACGGACGGGGCGGAGGCGTTCGACAAGGAGGGCCGACTCGTGGACAGCGGCGTGGAGACCACGGTGACGTACGTGCGGCTGCCGAAGGGCATCTGATTGCGCGCCCACTCCCGTTGCAACGCGACGATCAGGACTCCGGGTTGATGACGTCCGCCCTCAGGAAGTAGTAGGGCGCTTCATTGCCCGCAGCGTCCGCGCGTGAGGGGACCAGCGAGTCGAGGCCGCTCGGCAGTTCACTCGGCAGATTGCTGGGCAAGTCCGACGGCAGGCCGCTTGGCAGGTTCGAGGGCACCTCCGTGGGCAGCTCGGAGGGGATCTTCGACGGGATGCTCAGCGACGGGGTGGGCTTGCCGTCCGAGCTCTTGCTGCTCTCGGAGGGGCCCTTCTTGTCTCGGAGCCGTCGCCGCTGGTGACCACCAGGACCACAGCGACGACGGGTCCGATCGCGAGGAGCACCGCAAGCAGGATGAACGGCCCGCCCCGCCGCCCTGACGGCCCACCTGGCGGCGGAGTGGGCGGGAATCCGCCTCCGCCAGGGGGCACACCGCCGCCTCCCGCAGGAGGCCATCACCCGCCGCCCGGTGGCGGGCCGTACCCTCCGCCGGGCGGTCCGTAGTCGCCGTCGCCCGGAGGGGGGGCGAGTCACCCGGCGGAGGGGGAGGCGGTGGCGGTCCGGGCGGCATGGCCATACCGTCAAAATTCGCCTCGAAAGGGTCAGAATGCGGCCCCTGTGCGGAAGTTGCTCCCTCCGGAGTCGAGGCGGAGTCGAAGTCTCCGGTCAGCCCCGCGCCCCAAGAAGATGGTCCATGGCCAGCTGGTCGAGGTGTTCGAAGGCCATGCCACGGTCCGCGGCTGCCGTCACGTCGAAGTCCTCGAAGGCACCGCGGTCGGCGAGCAGCCCGGAGAGGCCGTCCTCGGCGGTCGGCAGGGACAGCTCGTCCAGGCGGGATGCCCGCAGGGCCTCCCGGACCTCCGGGTCGGCGCGGAACGCGGCAGCGCGCTCCCGAAGGATCAGGTAGTTGCGCATGCAGCCGGCGGCCGACGCCCACACACCCGCGTAGTCCTCCGTGCGCGGCGGCTTGAAGTCGAAGTGCCGCGGCCCTTCGTAACCGCCCCTCTCCAGGAGGTCGACCAACCAGAAGGCGCTGCGCAGATCACCCGCGCCGAAGCGCAGGTCCTGGTCGTACTTGATGCCCGTCTGGCCGTTGAGGTCGATGTGGAAGAGCTTGCCCGCCCAGAGCGCCTGGGCGATGGAGTGCGGGAAGTTGAGGCCGGCCATCTGCTCATGGCCCACTTCGGGGTTGACGCCGAACAGCTCGGAACGCTCCAGGCGCTCGATGAAGGCGAGGGCGTGGCCGACGGTGGGCAGCAGGATGTCGCCGCGCGGCTCGTTCGGCTTGGGTTCGATCGCGAAGCGCAGGTCGTACCCCTGCTCCGTCACGTAGTCGCCGAGCAGGTCGAAGGCCTCCTTCATGCGGTCGAGAGCCACGCGTACGTCCTTCGCCGCACCGGACTCCGCGCCTTCCCTGCCGCCCCACGCGACATAGGTGCTGGCGCCGAGCTCCACCGCGAGGTCGATGTTGCGGATGGTCTTGCGCAGCGCGTAGCGGCGCACGTCCCGGTCGTTGGCGGTGAATCCTCCGTCCTTGAAGACGGGGTGCGTGAAGAGGTTCGTGGTCGCCATCGGCACGACGAGGCCCGTCGCGTCGAGCGCCTGCCGGAAGCGCTTGATGTGCGACTCGCGCTCGGTGTCCGTGGCCCCGAAGGGGATCAGGTCGTCGTCGTGGAAGGTCACTCCGTAGGCACCCAGTTCGGCCAGGTGCCGCACGGAGTCGGCCGGGTCGATGGCCGCCCTGGTCGCGTCGCCGAACGGGTCCCTTCCCTGCCAGCCGACGGTCCACAGGCCGAAGGTGAACTTGTCCTCAGGAGTGGGCTGGTACGTCATGTGCGGCTCCCTGGATGACTGGTGCACGGCTGTATGGCCGAGTCGGGCACGACTGCGTGCCCATGTATGGCTGCCGCGACTATTTCGTCATGGCACTTAACAAATTAGTATCCGAAGGCATCCCTGGGAAGGTCGGACGGAAAGAAGTCCGGGCGCGCCCGGAAAGAGCCGCGGGAACGGAGACCCCCGATGTCATCAGCGCCAGCAGCCGACGGGCCCCTCGTCGTCGGCGTGGACAGCTCCACGCAGTCCACCAAGGTCCTGGTCGTCGACGCCGCCACCGGCAAGGTGGTGGCCAGCGGTCAGGCCCCGCACAGCGTCAGCTCGGGGGCCGCCCGCGAGAGCGACCCCGAGGAGTGGTGGAACGCCCTGTGCGCGGCCCTGGACCAGTGCGGCGGCGCGGCGCGCGAGGCCGCCGCGGTATCCGTCGGCGGCCAGCAGCACGGGCTCGTCACACTGGACGCGCATTCCAGGCCGGTACGTCCCGCGATGCTGTGGAACGACGTGCGCTCGGCGGCGCACGCACGCTCGCTGGTGGACCGCCTGGGGGGCCCGAAGGCGTGGGCCGAGCGCGTCGGCAGCGTGCCGGGCCCCTCCTTCACGGTGACCAAGTGGGCCTGGCTCAGCGAGCACGAACCCGAGGCCGCCCGCGCCACCGCGGCCGTGCGGCTCCCCCACGACTACCTCACCGAGCGCCTCACGGGATGCGGCACGACCGACCGGGGCGATGTCTCCGGTACGGGGTGGTGGGCGTCGGCGACAGAGGCGTACGACGAGGAGATCCTGGGGCTCGTGGGTCTGGACCCGCAGCTCCTGCCGCGCGTGGTCCGCCCGGGTGAGGTCGCGGGCACCGTACGCGGGAGCGGCGAACTTCCCTTCTCCAAGGGCACGCTGGTCGCTCCGGGGACCGGCGACAACGCGGCGGCGGCACTCGGGCTCGGCCTGCGCCCCGGCACCCCGGTGCTGAGCCTGGGAACGTCGGGCACCGTGTACGCGGTCTCCACCCGGCGCCCGGCGGATCCGACGGGCACGGTGGCCGGCTTCGCCGACGCGCGCGGCGACTGGCTCCCGCTGGCCTGCACGCTCAACTGCACCCTGGCCGTGGACCGGGTCGCCGCACTGCTGAGCCTCGACCGTGAGGCAGTGGAGGCGGGCGGCGCCGTCACCCTGCTGCCCTACCTGGACGGGGAGCGCACCCCCGACCTGCCGCACGCCTCAGGGCTGCTGCACGGGCTGCGGCACGACACGACTCCGGGGCAACTGCTGCAGGCGGCCTACGACGGCGCTGTGCACTCTCTGCTGGGCGCCCTCGATCTGGTCCTGGACACGGACGCGGACCGCTCGGATCCGCTCCTGCTCATCGGCGGCGGAGCACGTGGCACGGCCTGGCAGGACACCGTACGTCGGCTCTCCGGGCGGGCCGTTCAGGTGCCCGAGGCCAAGGAGCTGGTCGCACTCGGTGCCGCCGCGCAAGCCGCGGGCCTCCTCACGGGCGAGGATCCCGCGGCTGTCGCCCGGCGCTGGGGCACGGCCGAGGGGCCCGTGCTGCCCCCTGTGGAGCGGGACGAGGCGGCGCTGGCGCGGATCGCCGGGGTAGTCTCCGACGCGGCGCCGCTGCTCGACGCCAGGGGCCACGAGGACGTACGGCCGTGAGGACGGAAGAACAGGGACTGACGGGGGTATGACCGCACCACCGCACGACGCGCACCGGGGCACGTCCGGAGTTCCGCTGCCCGACACCCAGCGGGGGATGCGCCGCCGCAACCTCTCGCGCGTCATGCACGCCGTCGCGGCGCACGGGCCGCTCTCCCGTGCCGCCGTGGCCACCCGGGTCGGTCTGACACGGGCCGCCGTCTCCACCCTGGTGGACGAGTTGATCCGGTCCGGGCTTCTGGACGAGCTGGGCCCAGAGCGCCCCGGCAAGGTGGGGCGCCCCGGATCCGCGCTCGCGGTCAGCGGAAGCGGACCGGCCGGCATCGGAGCCGAAGTGGGCGTCGACCATCTCTCGGTGTGCGCGGTCAACCTGCGCGGAGAGGTACGCGCGCGTGCCGTGCGGCAGGGAGACAACCGGGGGCGCGCCCCCCAACCCGTTCTGAAGGAACTCATCGCACTGGTGCGGCAGGTGAGCGACGAAGCCCATCTGGCAGGACTGCGCCCGGCGGGACTGGCTGTGGCGGTCCCGGGCCTCGTCGCCCGCGGCACAGGGGTGGTGGTGCGTGCCCCCAACCTCCACTGGCACGACGTCGACCTCGGCGCGCTGCTGCCGGGCAGTCTGCCGCTGACGGTGGACAACGAGGCCAACTTCGGCGCCTTGGCAGAGCTGTGGCTCGGCGACGAGGTACCCCAGGACTTCCTCCACGTGTCCGCGGAGATCGGCATCGGCGCCGCACTGGTCGTCGACGGGCAGCTCCTGCGCGGGACACGCGGCTTCGCGGGCGAGCTGGGCCACGTGCCGGTGTGGCCGGACGGTCCGGAGTGTCCGTGTGGCGGCCGTGGCTGCCTGGAGCAGTACGCGGGCGAGGAGGCGGTGTTGCGCGCGGCAGGCCTTGACCCCGGTGCGGACCGCGTCGGACTTCTCGCGGAACGCGCCGAGCGGGGCGACGAGGACGTACGAAGGGCACTGCGCGGCGCGGGCGCCGCCCTGGGCATCGCGCTCACCGGTGCGGTGAATCTGCTGGACCCGCGTTCGGTGGTGCTCGGCGGAGCCCTGTCGAGGCTCGCGCCGTGGTTGCTGCCGTCGCTGGAGGTCGAGTTGGGGCGCCGCACGGCGGACACGGCGTGTGCTGTCGCTGTGTCAGGTCTGGGCCCGGATGGCCCGTTGCTGGGGGCGGCGCACTCGGTCGTACGGGCTGTGCTCGATGATCCGGCAGGAGCGGCGGCATAAGGGCCGCTGCCCCCTCGGAGAGCGCTGGATGGATCGACAGCCACTTCCCTCCTGCCTGCCGTTTCCTTGTTGCCTGCCGCCGCCTTGTCAGCGCCACTGCGGTCCCCCGACGAAGTGCACGTCATACCTGTCATGCAGCTCATCCATGCTGTCCCACTCCGCCTCGCCTCGCGCGATGCGCCCCAGCTGCCGGAAGTACCCGAACCGTTCGATTCCTGGGGTGAGCACGGCGAAGAACTCCGCCGGGCCCTCGGCCGCCGCTCCGAAGGCGTGCACCATGCCGGGCGGCACCACGATCAGGCCGCCCTTGTCCACGGCCGTCAGGGCGCCGTCGATCAGGAACTCCATGGTGCCGTCGAGCACATAGAAGAGCTCGGTGGACAAGCGATGGTGATGCGGGCGCGTGCCGTCGGCGCCCGCCGGCAGCACGAGCCGGTTGGCCCCCAGGAGCCCACAGGTCGCCCGGCTGTCCTCCAGCAGTCGGAACCGGCCGCCTCCGGGCAGGGGCACTTCCTCCGCGTCTTGTGCGTGGACGATCAAGGGCTGTGGGTTGCGGGGCACGTCGTACTCCTCGGGCACGGTGGGTGGTCTTGAGCACCAGTCCATCGCGGGAACACAGCGCGTCCAAGAAGCTGTTCATGAAGGCAGTGATCACCTGAGCCGATGAATGCGCACGGGTGGACCGGATACGGGAGGGGCGACGACGGCTGTGGAGCTTCGGCAGCTCGAGTACTTCGTGGCGGTCGCGGACGAAGGCGGCTTCGGGCGGGCGGCGGTGCGGCTGCACGTCGTACAGGCCTCGGTGAGCCAGCAGGTTGCCCGTCTCGAGCGGGAGTTGGGCCTGCGCCTCTTCGACCGGACCACCCGTCGAGTGGGGCTGACAGCGGCCGGGGAGCGGCTGCTTCCGGAGGCGCGGGCCGCGCTCGCGGCCGCTGCACGTGTGGGGCACGTGGCTGCCGAGATGCTCGCCGCCGGTGAGGGCATACTGCGGCTCGGCACCACCAGGGCGTTCGCGGAGCGCGTGTATCCGGCCCTCGACGTGCTGGCGGAACATGTTCCGGGCCTTCGGGTCCGGTTGGTGCAGGAGGCCCGTGAGCGGCGTATCGGGGCACTGCGGAGCGGAGAGTTGGATGCTGCGCTCGTCCGGGGAGGCGGACCGCTGCCGGGCCTTGAGATGCTGACGGTCTGGGACGATCCGCTGATCGTCGCACTGCCCGCGAACCATCCGCTGGCAGCCATGCCCCGTCTCGAACCGGCCGATCTCGCGGGCCTGCCGCTGCGGTTGGCGCCACGGGAGCGCAACCCGGCGTTTCACGATCTGGTGACGGGCTTGCTGCGGACATCGGGCATCGACATGCCGGCCGGACCGCACTTCACCACCTTGCAGGAGACGCTGGCAGCGATCGCCACGGACTCAGATTGCTCGATGAGAGGGGCGGCCTCCTGGACGGTCTTCGACCTTGTGGGTGATCTTCCCCCGGCCCGCCGTATCGCCTTCCGGGCGCTGCTCGGCGCGCGCTCGCCCGTCAGCCTTGCCGTGCGACCGGGGCCGCTGTCCCCCGCGATCCGCCACCTGCTCAACGCCCTGGGGGCCACGCGTGCGCGTGCTCAGTAGGTACTGGACTCCATCCCCATGGCTGACGCGGCTTGAGTCTCCAGTAGGGGGAGACACGAAGGTGGGGTCATGAACGGCGACACGCTCTACTCGATCGGTGATCTGGCACGGCGGACCGGCCTGACCGTCAAGACCGTCAGGTTCTACTCCGACGCGGGGATCGTGCCGCCGGCCGACCGCAGCCCGGCCGGCTACCGCCTGTACGGCACCGACGCCGTCACCCGCCTCGACCTCGTACGCACCCTGCGCGACCTGGGTCTTGACCTCCCCACCATCCGGAAGGTCGTGGACCGGGAGGTCTCCCTCCCCGAGGTTGCCGCAGCACACGCGGACGCGCTTGAGGTGCAGATCCGTGTGCTGCGCCTACGGCGAGCGGTGCTGACAGCGGTGGCCAAGCGCGGTTCCACCCCTGAGGAGTTGGATCTCATGCACAAGCTGGCCAAGCTCTCCGAAGACGAACGCCAACGTCTGATCGACGACTTCCTGGGCACCGTATTCGACGGCCTTCACGACCACCCTGCCTTCGCGGCGGTCACCCGCTCCCTCACGCCCGAGCTACCGGACAACCCCGAGGCCGAACAGGTCGAGGCTTGGGTGGAGCTTGCCGAGCTGTTCCAGGATCCGGGGTTCCGCTCCACCATGCAGGGCATGGCCAGGGATCTGGCGGCCGACCGCGCCCAGGACGACAGCACCGGCCTGCCACGCATCCTCGCCGAGGCTGTACGCGCGCAGTTCGCCCCGGCCTTGGCGGCAGGCATCGATCCAGCCTCGACCGAGGCCGCATCGATGGTCTCGGCGCTCGCGGCCCACTACGCGCACATCCTCGGAGTCCCCGACGACACCGCCCTCCGCCGGCGCCTGGTGTCCCGCCTGCAATCCATGGACGACCCCCGACGCGACCGCTACTTGACGCTGCTCGCGGTCATCAACGGGTGGCCCGCGCCCGAGAGTCTGGCGCCTGCGCTCGACTGGGCCATCGCGGCCCTGCGCGCACGACTGCCTCAGTAGTGGGCCGGGAAAACGCGGTCTGCACCGACGCCCTCACCGTGCCGCCGGAGCAGACCGAGCCAGCGCCCCGGCGATTCCTCGGCGCCTACCGGCGCCTGAAGGACGTACCCGGCTTCTGGCGACTCGCCTCGATCGGCATGGCGTCGAAACTGCCGTCCGGCATGGTCGGCCTGAGTCTGCTGCTCCTGGTCGCCCGGGATCACACGTACGGAACCGCAGGTCTTGCGGTGAGCGCCCTGGCAGTGGGCCAAGGAGTCACCGCTCCCCTGCGTGGCCGTCTCGTCGACCGGCTCGCACCGTGCCCGGTCCTGTTGGGTTTTCTGACCGCATACCTGATGGCCTCTGCCCTGCTGGTCCTGGTGGTGAGCGGCGGCGGGTCCGTCGGCGCGATCTTCGCGCTCGCCGCAGCCATGGGGGCGAGCGCGCCTCCTGTCGGCGTCATGATGCGCTCGGTCTGGCACCGCTCCATGAGCAGTTCCTCGAACGCCGGGTTGCTGGCGACGGCGATGGCCCTCGACTCGTCGATGATGGGAGCCGCGCTGATCAGCGGTCCTGTGCTCGCCAGTTGGCTCAGTCTGTCGGTCTCACCGGTCGCCCCGTTCGCAGTCGTGGGGCTGCTGACCGCCGCTTCAGTCGGCCTCCTGATCAACTCGCCGGGTCCGCCTTCACGTTCCGCTCCGCCCACACAGTCCGCTCGGTTCGGGCATTGGCTCGGTCCCCTGACGTCCGCCCCCTTGCGGCGCCTGCTGGCTTCGGACGCGCTCTTCGTCATGGCGGTGACCGCGGTGGACGTGGTGCTGCCGATCTACGCACGGGAGTACCACGCGGCCGGGTTCACCGGCCTGTACCTGGGGATCCTGTCCATCGGCAGTGTGCTGGGCAGCCTCGCTCTGGGCGCCGTTCCGACTCTCCTGTCCCACGACCGCAAAGTCTCCGTACTCCTCTGTGTCTTCGCAGCCGGGGCCGGCGCGCTGACGTTCGCCTCAGGCTTGTCGCCTCTTGCGGTGCTCCTGGCCTGCCCGCTGGCCGGGCTGGTGATCGGATGCACGTTCGCAGCACTGCGTACGACCGGCGGCGACCTCGCCCCCGAAGAACGCATCACCGAGGCGATGTCCTGGTTGAGCAGCCTCGACATGGTCGGCGGCGCGCTGGGCGCGGCGTTGTTCGCACACATCGCGGCGGACCAGGGAAGCCGAGTCGCCCTGCTGCTGGTTCCAGCGGCCGCCTTGCTCGCCGCAGCGATCGGGTGGAACACGCGTGGTCGGCAACCGTGACGGCTCCGGGAAACCGAACCGCCGTAGCTCGCCCAGCAGTATGACGTTCCGGTGAACCGAGCATCGCCCTCATGTCCCACGGGCAGAAATCGCCAGACTGGACTGGCTGTACTGACCGAACCAGCCGGACTGACTGACTGACTGACTGGACAGGGTGGGCAGGGTGGACAGGGTGAACCGGAATCGGGTGCTCCCGAGAGGCCGGGCAGATCTGCGGGAGAGGCGACAGCGATGGAAATTGATCGGCATGCCCACATCCTGAGTGGCACCAGCGACGAAGCCGCGCGTCACTACGAACGAGCGCTGGACGCACTGTTGTTCTTCCGTAGCGAGGTTGCTGACGAGGCGCAGGCAATGGTGGCAGCCTCTCCGGATTCCGCGATGGCGCACGTCTTCGGCGCCTACCTCGGGCTTCTCGGCACCGAGGAGAAAGAAGCGGCCGATGCCCGTCGTTCCTTCAGCGCCTTTCGAGGTGCGGTCGATCCTGCCGGGCTCTCGCCTCGCGAGAAGATGCACGCGGCCGCTGCCGAGACGTGGCTGGAGGGAGACATGCTGCGGGCCGGGGAGATCCTCGGCGAGATCAGCACCGAGTTCCCCCACGACGCCCTAGCCCTGGCCGTCGGTCACCAGATCGACTTCTTCACCGGGGACGCGCAGCGGTTGCGTGACCGGATCGGTGGCGCACTCTCCGCATGGGACGGTGATGACCCGCACTTCGGTCCGCTGCTGGGGATGTACGCCTTCGGGCTCGAAGAGGCCGGGCACTACGGCCACGCGGAGGAGATCGGACTACAGGCGGTCGAACGTCACCCACGGGATGTGTGGGGCATCCACGCGGTCGTCCACACCTACGAGATGCGAGGGCTGTTCGGCCAGGGGATCCGCTACATGGACGCGCGGGCCGAGGACTGGGCCGACGGCAACTACCTCTCCGTGCACAACGCGTGGCACTACGCCCTGTACGCGCTCGAGGCGGACAGCATCGAACGGGTCCTCGGCGTCTACGACAGCACTCTCCACAACGAGGCGTCGGAGGCCATCGCCATGGAACTCCTGGACGCCTCCGCCCTGCTGTGGCGGCTGCTCCTGGTCGACACCGACGTCGAGTCCCGTTGGACTGCCCTCGCCCAGGCTTGGGCCGGGCGCGATGACGGCGCCTACTACGCCTTCAACGACGTCCACGCCGTGATGGCGTACGCGGGGGCGGGGCGGCTCTCGGATGCCGAGCGACTGGTGAAGGACCGCGAGCAGTGGCTCGCCCGGACCGACACCTCGGTGTCGAATCACGCGATGACACGCAAGATCGGCATCCCGGTGTGCCGTGCCCTCATCGCCTACCGGCAGCGGCAGTACGCCCGCGTGGTCGAGTTGCTCGTCCCCATCCGCTACCACCTCAATTCCTTCGGCGGCAGCCACGCGCAGCGCGATGCCATCCAGCGGACGCTCGTGGAGGCGGCCATCCGTTCCGGCCGTCACGACCTGGCGCGGACTCTGCTCAGCGAACGGATCAACTTGCGCCCCATCTGTCCCTACAACTGGCGGGCACGTGCCAGGCTGGCCGACCGGCTCGGAGACACGGCTCAGGCCGCGACCGCCCGCGCCCGTGCGCAGGAGCAGGCCGCTGCGGGTGCGGCTGCCTTGAGCTGAGTACGGCCCGGGCATCCCCTCGGCACCCTCGGGTTTGTCGTCCTCGCGGCACCCTCAAGAGTGACCGCGTTATCCACAATCACGGTGCTGTACACAGATTCAGTCGCTGCTCTTCCGACGCAACCGGCCGTCGCCGTAACGTAATTGACGCGGGACACCATCGCCCTGACGGCGTTTCACGTCCCTGCGGATCGGGGGATTCAGGTGGCGGGAGCAAGCCGTGCTGGCTGCGTCGCGGGGCCATCGGGCCGCACGAGGTCCCGAGATCCCCACGGAACGACAGAGGAGAGCAGCCCAGCCATGAACCAGCCCCGGATCCTGACCGTGCGGCCCGAGCCGGGCGAGTACGCCTGGACGTCCGGCGGTGCGCCACCCGTGGCGCGAATCGCTCCGGGTACGGTGCTCGACCTGTACACGGAGGACTGTTTCGCGGGAAAAGTGCGCTCGAAGAACGACCTGGTGTCCGAGTTCTGCCAGTTCCCGTTCCTGAATCCGCAGACCGGCCCCTCCCACGTCGAGGGGGCGGAACCGGGCGACACCGTAGCCGTGCACTTCGTGTCGATCGAACCGGCCCGCGACTGGGCGGCGTCCACCACAGTCCCGCTCTTCGGGACGCTCACCTCCACCCACACCACCGCATCGCTCCAGCCTCCGCTGCCCGAGACCGTGTGGATATGGCAACTCGACCGGGACCGGCGCACCGCACATTTCAGCGCACATGACGGCGACTTCGAGATCGTGCTGCCGATGGATCCGATGCACGGCACGGTCGGCGTCGCACCGGCCAATCTCCAGGTGCGCTCGGCCCGCGTTCCCGATGCTCACGGCGGCAACATGGACATTCCCGAGATGCGGGCAGGCGTCACCTGCCACCTCGGGGTGAACGTGGAGGGCGCGCTCCTGAGCCTTGGTGACGGACACGCCCCGCAGGGCGAGGGAGAAACCTGCGGAGTCGCCGTCGAGTGCGCGATGAACACAGTCGTGATCGTCGAACTCCTGAAGGGGATCACCACACCCTGGCCGCGCCTGGAGTCCGACACCCACATCATCTCCACCGGCTCGGCACGTCCGCTCGAGGACGCCTTCCGAATATCCCAACCCGACCTGTTGCAGTGGCTGGTGCGGGACTACGGCTTCAGCGAGCTCGACGCGTACCAGTTCGCGACCCAGACCGTCGAGTCGCCGCTCACCAATGTCTGCGACACCAACTACACGTGCGTGGCCAAGCTCCGCAAGGAGTGGCCGCCCGCGCGCGAAACTCACCGGGGGCTGCACGCGCGGCTGCGAGAGGCGGCCGTGCTGTTGCCCCACTGAGAATCCAGCGGTTCCCCCCACCGAGAGGCAGGCCAGCCATGGATCGAGCAAGACGTTTCCCCAGCAGGCGCAGGCTGTTGCAGGGAGCGGCCCTGGCCGCTGTCCCCACCGCGCTCCTCCCCGCCACCCGCGCCACGGCCCGGCCTCAGGCGGTCGACTATCCGCTCGCCGAGTGGGTTCCGGCGAGCAGCTCCAACTACACGGCCGCCAACCGCCCCAGCACCTACCCCATCGACTACGTGATCGTCCACGTCACACAGGAGACCTACGCCGACACACTCGCCATCTTCCAGAACTCGGCGAAGAAGGTTTCATCCCACTATGTGGTGCGCTCCAAGGACGGACACATCGCCCAGTGCGTCCGCGAACGCAACGTCGGCTGGCACGCGGGCAACTGGAACTACAACACCCGAAGCATCGGCATCGAACACGAAGGATGGGTGGATCAGCCCGAGTATTTCACCGACGCGATGTACGAGCAGTCCGCGCTGCTGACCTCGGCCATCTGCGATACGTACGACATCCCCAAGGACCGCAAGCACATCATCGGGCACGTCGAAGTGCCCGGCACCGACCACACCGATCCAGGGGTGCACTGGGACTGGACGCGATACATCCGCCTGGTCAACTCTGCCTGACCTCGGCCGGCTCGAACCGCGGCGATCGCTGAGGCGCTTGTCGGGCTCGCGTCAGGGCGCGTGCCGCAGCGGTTGTCGGGACACGCTCGCGGGGCGACCATGGCTGCACCCCATCGCCGTCCCGGGAGGCCGAGTTGACCGAAGCATGGGTGGCGCCGGAAGCCGGTGCCGATCCTGCCGAGCGGGTGCGGGTGCTGCGGCGCGCCCACGAGAGGTTCACCGAGGCGGGGACGCTCACGCAACCGGTGCGTTCCGTGGTGGCCGAGTCGTGGCGGCGCTCGGCCAGGGCGAGGGTCAGCCCGGAGGACACCGGCGCGGCGGTCGAGCTCACCGACGGGGATCTCGGTTCGTATCGGGCCGAGCACCCCCTGGCCGGCGTGATGCCGCTGTTCCGTGAGCTGATGGGCACGTTCGCGATGGACGGTGAGCATCTCCTAGCGGTGTGCGACGCACAAGGCAGGCTGCTCTGGGTCGAGGGACACTCCGCGACCCGGCAGAAGGCGGGGCGGATGAACTTCGTGCCGGGTGCGCGGTGGGCGGAGTCCGCGATGGGGACGAATGCTCCGGGGACGGCGGTGGCGGTGGACCGGCCGGTGCAGGTGTTCGCGGCCGAGCACTTCATCCGGCGCGTCCAGCCGTGGACGTGCGCGGCGGCCCCGGTGCACGATCCGCGGACCGGGCGGCTCCTCGGAGCCGTGGACATCACCGGGGGCGACGGACTGGCGCATCCGCACAGCCTCGCCTTCGTGCAGGCGGTCGCTCGGGCGGCGGAGTCTCAACTGGCCCTGCTGTCACCGCCGATGGCGAACACGGAGACCGTGGGTCTCACCGCGCTCGGCCGTGACGAGGCGCTGCTGCTGACCGGCGGTCGCAAGGTGCGGCTGAGCCGCAGGCACAGCGAGATTCTCGTCCTGCTCGCCCGCCACCCGGACGGCCTGACCGGCGATGAGCTGCTGTGCGCGCTGTACGAGGACGAGTCGGTGACGCCGGTGACGCTTCGGGCCGAGCTGGCGCGGCTACGGCGGCTTCTGGGGCCGGAGCTGCTGAGGTCACGCCCCTACAGGATCTCGGTGCCGGTCGAGTCGGATGTCGACGCCGTCGAGCGCCGGCTCGGTTCGGGGGCGGTCACCGCGGCCGCCGCCGCGTACGCGGGTCCGCTCCTGCCCGCTTCGCAGGCGCCTGCCGTGGCCCGGCTGCGGCGCAGGCTCGCCGATCAGCTGCGAGCTGCCCTCATCGCACGCCGCGACCCGGATCTCCTGGCGGACTGGGTGCACTCCCCGTGGGGGGAGGACGACCTTCCGGTCTGGCGAGCGCTGGCGCAGATCCGGGCGACGCCACCGGTGCTGGCGCGGCTCAGGGAGCTGGATGCGGAGCTGAAGAACGTGAGGCAGGGGGTGGGGATCGAACCTGCCGGGCGCATGCCTGCCGGTCCGACGCCTGCCTGAGGGGCGGGGGCGCAGTGTGTGGGTGCGGGGTTTCCTGGCAATCGAACCGACGGTCAGCTTCCGCAACGTACCTGCAACGTCCGCGCTCCTACTCTCCGGGGCGAGAGCTGCCCAACGGCGGGCAGCCTTCCCCGGGAGGCCAGCAAGATGACCCGTTACGCAGCGCCCGGCACCGATGGCGCAGTTGTCTCCTACCAGGCCCGCTACGACCACTTCATCGGCGGCGAGTACGTCGCGCCCGCCCGTGGTCAGTACTTCGAGAACCCGAGCCCGGTCAACGGCGAGCCCTTCACCGAGATCGCCCGCGGCACGGCCGAGGACGTGGAGCGTGCCCTGGACGCGGCGCACGCAGCCGCACCCGCATGGGGCCGCACCTCAGCGACCGAACGCTCCGACATCCTGCGGAAGATCGCCGACCGCATGGAGGCGAACCTCGAACAGCTCGCGGTGGCCGAGAGCTGGGAGAACGGCAAGCCCGTACGCGAGACGCTGGCCGCCGACATCCCGCTCGCCATCGACCACTTCCGGTACTTCGCGGGGGCCATCCGCGCGCAGGAGGGTTCGCTGAGCGAGGTGGACGAGGACACCGTCGCGTACCACTTCCATGAGCCGCTCGGTGTTGTCGCGCAGATCATTCCGTGGAACTTCCCGATTCTGATGGCGGCATGGAAGCTCGCACCCGCCCTCGCGGCGGGCAACGCGGTCGTACTCAAGCCCGCGGAGCAGACTCCGGCTTCCATCCACTACTGGATGAGCCTCGTCGCCGATCTGCTGCCGCCCGGTGTCGTCAACATCCTCAACGGCTTCGGCGTCGAGGCGGGCAAGCCCCTGGCCTCCAGCCCACGCGTCGCGAAGGTCGCCTTCACCGGTGAGACCACGACGGGGCGGCTGATCATGCAGTACGCCTCGGAGAACATCAAGCCGGTGACGCTGGAGCTGGGCGGGAAGTCGCCGAACATCTTCTTCGACGACGTGTGGGACCACAACGACGACTTCCGTGACAAGGCGCTCGAGGGCTTCACGATGTTCGCCCTCAACAACGGAGAGGTGTGTACCTGTCCGTCGCGTGCCCTCGTCCAGCAGGGTCACTACAGCGAGTTCATGGAGGCGGCGGTCGCCCGCACCGAGCAGATCGTGCCGGGGCACCCGCTGGACACCGACACGATGATCGGAGCCCAGGCCTCCAACGACCAGTTGGAGAAGATCCTCTCCTACCTGGACATCGGCCAGCAGGAGGGCGCCAAGGTACTGACGGGCGGTCAGCGAGTGACGTATGAGGGCGAGTTGGCCGGGGGCTACTACGTCCAGCCGACCATCTTCGAGGGTGACAACCGCATGCGGATCTTCCAGGAGGAGATCTTCGGCCCGGTCGTCTCCGTCGCGTCGTTCAACGACTTCGACGACGCCATCAAGACCGCCAACGACACGTTGTACGGCCTCGGCGCCGGGGTGTGGACGCGCGACATGAACACTGCCTACCGGGCGGGCCGCGCGATCCAGGCGGGCCGGGTCTGGACGAACTGCTACCACGCCTACCCCGCACACGCGGCGTTCGGCGGCTACAAGCAGTCCGGCATCGGCCGCGAGACGCACAAGATGATGCTGGAGCACTACCAGCAGACGAAGAACCTCCTGGTGTCGTACTCGCCGAAGAAGCTGGGGTTCTTCTAGGGGTACGAGAAGAGGCGCCTGACGGCAGGCCGGCGTCCGAGTTCCGGCGTTGCCGCCCCCGCGCCCACTGACACCCCCTACATCGTGGTTGCCGTGGGGCGGCGCTTCAGCCCCAGGCATCCGAGGCAGAGCCGCAGCTGTGCAGGTCGTCGCGGCCCTTCGCATAGGGTCGGACCCACGATGAACAGCAACGATCCGTCCGCCGCGCCGTCCAAGGCCGACAAGGCGACCGTACGGCGGCACAACCTGAGCCTGGTGCTGCGCACGGTCCATGACGCGGGTGAGGCGACGCGCGCCGGGGTTGCCGCGCGGGTGGGGCTGACCCGGGCCGCGGTGTCCTCGCTCGTGGATCAGCTCCTCACCGAGGGGTTCCTCACCGAGTGGGGCAAGACGTTCAGCGGACAGGCGGGGCGGCCGGGTACGGCACTGCAGGTGGCGCGGACCGGGCCCGCCGGGCTCGGGGTCGAGATCAACATCGACTACGTGACGGTGTGCGTGATCGACCTCGCCGGCACCGAGCGCGTACGCCTGGTGGAGCGCACCGACAACCGGGGCGCCCCGCCCGCCGCGGTCCTGGCGCGGGCGGCGCGGCTCGCATCACGGGCCATCGAGTCCGCCGCGGAGCAGAAGCTTCGCCCCGTCGGTGCCGAACTGGCACTGCCCGCCCTGGTCTCCGGTGGTTCGGTGCGGCAGGCGCCGAACCTGGGCTGGAACCGGGTGGCCGTGGAGGGGCTGTTCGCGCAGGCGTTGACGGCGCTGCATCCCACGCACCGCGCACTGCCGGTCAGCGCCGACAACGAGGCGAACCTGGCGGCCATGGCCGAGCTGTGGTTCGGCGACAGCGACGACCGCGTGACCAGCTTCATCTACCTGACCGGCGAGATCGGTATCGGCGGCGCCCTGGTGATCAACGGTCAACTCCTGCGGGGCGCCCACGGGTTCGCCGGCGAGATCGGGCATGTGGTGGTGGAGCCGGACGGTCCCGAGTGCCGCTGCGGTGCGCGGGGCTGTCTGGAGCAGTACGCGGGGCAGGCGGCGCTGTTGCGGGCGGCGGATCTCGACGAGAGCGCGGGCCTGACCGGGCTCGCGGAGCTGGAGCGCAGGGCGCGTGAGGGCGAGCCGCAGGCCCGGCATGCGATCGAGGAGGCCGGGCGCCGGCTGGGCCGGGTTCTCTCGGGTGCGGTGAACCTGATCGACCCGGACGCGGTGATTCTGGGCGGTGTCTTCCGCGACCTCATGCCGTGGCTCGCCCCCGCCGCCGACGAGGAGCTGACCTCCCGTGTGGTGTCGGGCCTGTGGACGCCGGGCAGCAAGCGGCTGCGTGCCTCGTCCTCGTCCGGTGATGCGGCGCGGGGCGCGGCCGGGCGCGTGGTGCGCGAGGTCCTGGCGGACCCGGCGGCGTACGTGGAGCGCGTGGCGGACTGACGTCTCGGGCCGGTCGGAGGCCTGGCGCCGTCGGTCCGCCGCGCTCCGGGAGGGTGTCAGCCCCGGTGTGCCGCGATCAGCTGCCGATACCAGTGGTAGCTGTCCTTCGGAGTGCGTTGCTGGGTGTCGTAGTCGACGCGTACGATCCCGAATCGCTTGGCATAGCCAAGGGCCCACTCGAAGTTGTCGAGCAGCGACCAGACGTAGTAGCCGCGTACGTCGACGCCCGCGTCCATGGCGGCGCGCAGAGCCGTCAGGTGGCTGTGCAGATAGGCGACGCGGTCCGGGTCGTGGACGCCGCCGTGCTGGTCCACGACATCGTGCTCGGCCGAGCCGTTCTCGGTGATGTGGATCGGCGGCAGGGCCTCGCCGTAGGTGTCCTTCAGCGCGGTCAGCAGGTCGGTGAAGGACTCGGGCACCACGGGCCAGTTCATGGCCGTGCGCCGCACCTCCGGGTAGGCCATCTCCTGGTAGCGGTTGTCCGTGGCGACACGCTGGGCGGGGTCGGGCTCGCGGTAGGGGGCATCGGCGACGACGATCGGCCGGTAGTAGTTGATGCCGAGGAAGTCCAGCGGCTGGGCGATCAGATCGAGGTCCCCGTCGCGGCGGAAGTCCTGACGGGTGATCAGCTCGCCCCAGGTGTCCTGCTCGATCGCCGGATAGCGGCCCGCGAGGATCGGCTCCGTCCACACCAGGTTGTGCTGGGTGTCGGCGCGCACGGCGGCCGCGCGGTCGGCGGGCGTGTCGTTCGCGGGCACGTTGCGGTCGAGGTTGAGGGTGATGCCGGCCTCCCGGACACCGGCCGCGCGCAGCGCCTTCATCGCCAGGCCGTGGCCGACGAGCAGGTGGTGTGCGGCGGCCAGGGCGCCGGTGCCCTCCTGGGCGCCGGGGGCGTGACGGCCGACGGAGTAGCCGAGGAACGCGCTGCACCATGGCTCGTTGAGGGTGATCCAGCGGGGTACGCGGTCGGCGAGGTGCTCGGCGACGATCTGCGTGTACTCGCCGAAGCGTTCGGCGGTCTCGCGCACGCGCCAGCCGCCTTGGTCTTCCAGGGCCTGCGGCAGGTCCCAGTGGTAGAGGGTGGCGGCCGGTTCGATGCCGGCTTCGAGGAGTTCGTCGGCGAGCCGCGAGTAGAAGTCCAGGCCCTTGGCGTTGGCGGGACCGGATCCGGTGGGCTGGATGCGGGGCCAGGCGATGGAGAAGCGGTAGGAGTCGACCCCCAGGCCGCGCAGCAGGGCCACGTCCTCGGGGTAGCGGTGGTAGTGGTCGCAGGCCACGTCGCCGGTGTCGCCGCCGTCGACGCGGCCCGGGGTGTGGCAGTAGGTGTCCCAGATGGAGGGGCCGCGGCCGTCCTCGTGCGCGGCACCCTCGATCTGGTACGAGGCGGTGGCCGCGCCGAAGACGAAGCCGGAGGGGAAGACGGGCAAGTCACTCATGAATGGCCTTACTTGGTGTACGTGGCCTACTTGACGGATCCGCCGGTGATGCCGGCGGCGATGTACTTCTGGGCGAGGACGAGCAGCACCGCTGCCGGGATCGCGGACAGGACGGATGCGGCCATGACGGAGCCCCAGTCGCCGACGTGCGCGCCGATGTACTGGTAGATGCCGAGGGTGACCGGCTTGACGTCGTCGGTGGTGTTGAGAGTGAGCGCGAACATGAAGTCGCTCCACGCGTACAGGAAGGAGAACAGGCCTGCGGTGATCAGGGAGTTGCGGCTCATCGGGAGCACCACCTGCACGAAGGTACGCAGCCGGCCCGCGCCGTCGACTTCGGCGGCCTCGATGACCTCCCTGGGGATGGCCACCATGAAGGACCGCATCAGGACGATGGCGAAGGGGATGCCGAGCGAGGCGTCGGCGAGCATGAGGCCGAAGTAGGAGTTGACCAGGCCGAGATCGACGTAGGCACTGTAGAGCGCGTTGGCGATGACGATGCCCGGCACCATCTGGGTGATGAGCGTGCCGAAGACGATGGTGCGGGTGCCGCGGAGGCGGAACTGGGCGAGCCCGTAGGCGGCGGGGGCGGCGATCGCGAGGCAGATGGTGACGGCGCCGAAGGCGACGGCGAGCGAGGTCAGCAGGTGGCCGCCCTGCTCGCGGATCGCGGAGGTGAACCCGGACAGGTCCACCCCGTGCGGGACGGGCGAGACCTCCAGGAGGCCGGATGTGGGCTGCAGGGCCGTGTTGAGCATCCAGTAGAGCGGGAAGAGCATCACGCCCAGGATGAATACGCCGACGACGGTGGCACCCCAGCGGCGCTTCGCCCTGGTGGCAGGCGCTTGGGCGGCGGGTGTCTGGGTGACGGTGGTGGTCGCCATGCCGGTCACTTCCCCTCGGAGCGGTTGGCCCGCAGGTAGAACACCGCGAAGACAGCGGAGATCAGGATCAAAACGTTGCCGACGACGGCGCCCGCGCCGAAGTCCAGCTGCACGAAGGAGTTCTGGTAAGTGAGGGTGCCCAGGGTCTGGGTGGAGTCGGCCGGGCCGCCGTCGGTCAGGGCGAGGATCAGGTCGAGGATCTTCACCGTCGACATGAAGCCGAGGACCAGCACGACGGTGATGACCGGCTTGAGCAGCGGCAGCGTGATCGAGCGGAACGTGCGCCAGGCGGACGCGCCGTCCAGGGACGCGGCCTCGTACAGCTCCTTGGGGACCTCCTGAAGACCTCCGTACAGGATCACCATGTTGAAGGGGATGCCGATCCAGATGTTCACCAGGATGACGGAGAACAGGGCCATGCCGGGGCTGGTCAGCCAGGGTGTGGCGCCGCCCAGGCCGAAGGTGTCGAGGAAGGAGTTGAGGACACCGGTGTCCTGGTCCAGGATGCGGCGCCACACGATGCCGGAGACGACCATCGGGACGAGCCAGGGCAGCAGGATCAGCGAGCGCAGCACGCCGTTGAGCGGGAATCTCTTGGTGAAGAAGACAGCGAGCGCGAGGCCGATGCCGAACTGGCCGATCAGGGAGCCGATGGTGAAGACGACGGTGTGCCACAGCGCCTTGCCGAACAGGTCGTCCTGGAAGACCTTGCTCCAGTTGTCGGTGCCGTTGAACGGGGCCTTGCCGTCGAAGAAGGTGGAGGGCGAGTAGTCCTGGAAGCTCATCAGGACGTTTCGTACGAGCGGGTAGCCGAAGAAGAGCGCCATGAAGATGACGGCGGGCGCGATGAAGCCCCACTGGGAGAGCCTGCGGCGGCGCCGGGCGCGTGCCGGGCCGGGCTTCTTGACGGTGGTCGCCGGGTGATCGGCGGCGGGTGCGGTCGCGGAGGCTGTGGTGGTCGACATGTTCGTCACGTCACTTCCCGCTCGTGGCGCGCTGCTGGGCGCGCTGGAGCGCGGCCTCGCTGGACTGTCCGGTGAGGGCGGACTGGAAGGCGCTCTGCAGGGCGAGCGACACCGACGACCAGCGCGCGCCGACCTTGGCCGTGCGCGAGCGCGCGGTGGCCACCTGGTCGGCCAGAGCGTCGAGTTCGGGCACTTCCTTGCGCCAGACGGCGGCGGCCTTCTCGTTGGCGGGGACCATCCAGCTGTTGCGCGCGTAGCTGATCTGCTCCTTCTCGCCGGCCATGCAGTCGATGATCTTCCCGGCGGTCTTCTCGCGCGCGGTGTCACCGGTCTTGGGCACGGTCAGCACGGCGCCGCCGAGCGGGCCGACGGAGTCGCCCCCCGCCTTCGGCACCGGGATCCGGGCGATGCCCCAGTCCAGGTTCTTCTTGGTGTTGAGCGTCTCGACCTGCCACGGACCGTTGATCATCATTGCGGCGTTGCCCGCCATGAACTGGTCGTTGACGTCGGCCTGGGTCCAGTTGACGGTCGACTTGGACAGCGAGCCGTCCTTGATGAGGCTCTTCCAGTAGTCCAGCGCCTGGGCGACCTGCCTGCTCGCGAGATGCGACTCGTCACCGCCGTTGGACCACATGAACGGCGTGAACTGGAAGACGCCGTCCTCCGCGCCGCCCGCGCTCAGGGCGATGCCGTACTGCTTGCCCTGGGTGAGCTTCTTGGCGGTCTGCCGCATCTCGTCCCAGGTGGTGGGGACTTCGAGACCCGCCTTCTTCAAGGTGTCCTTGTTGTAGAACAGGGCGAGGGTGTTCACCGTGCGCGCGGCCCCGTAATACGTGCCCTTGTAGGAGCCGAAGTCGACGATGCCCCGCGGTATGTCCTGGGTGGACAGGCCCAACGTGCGCAGGTCGATCAGTCCGCCGGCGTCGGCGAACGTCGGCATCTCGGAGGCGTCGAACTGGATGACGTCCGGCAGTGACTTCGACGACGCCATGCGCAGCGACTTCGTCATGACCTGTGCGGCCGGCACGCTCTGCTGCTCGATGGTGATGCCGAGCCGCTTGCTGCAGCGGGACAAGGTGGCGGCGTCCCAGCCGTGATACGAGTCGTCGGTCGACGAGTTGAGGACGGTGTAGACGTCGTCGTCACGCTGCTGGCCGCAGCCGGCGAGTGCCGTGGTGGCCACGAGCGCGGAGACAACGGTGAGCGGGACCGTCGCCCGCCGACCGGCACGGCGGCGCCTGACACGCGCGCGCTCCGGTATGTGTGCTGCTGTCACGGTGGTTGCCCTTGCCTGGGAGGGGTGGCCGACCGGCGGGACGCCCGTGTCCCGCCGGGGGTGTTCGCAGATCCCGGTACGGCTCCGGCCTAGTCCGTACGGGCTCGATCGCGGGGTGCGGAGGTCAGCGCGCGCCGAGCAGGTGCTCCATGGCGAGCTGGTCGAGGCGTTCGAAGGCCATGGAGCGCTCGGCGGCGGCGTTCACGTCGTAGTCCTCGTACGCACCCTTGTCGGCCAGGAGTTCGGCCAGGCCCTCGGCGGCGGTGGGCTGTGCGAGCTGGTCGAGGCGGGAGTCACGCAGCGCCTGCCGCACCTGGGGGTCGGCCCGGAACGCGGCCGAACGCTCCTTGAGGAGCAGGTAGTTGCGCATGCAGTTCTTCGCGGACTCCCACACGCCGTCGACACCGTCGGTGCGCGCCGGCTTGAAGTCGAAGTGGCGCGGCCCCTGGTAGCCGGCGCTCTCAAGCAGGTCGACGAGCCAGAACGCCTGGCGCACGTCACCGGCGCCGAAGCGCAGGTCCTGGTCGTACTTGATGCCGGTCTGTCCGTTGAGATCGATGTGGAAGAGCTTGCCCGCCCACAGGGCCTGGGCGATGCCGTGCGGGAAGTTCAGGCCCGCCATCTGCTCGTGACCGACCTCCGGATTGACGCCCACGAGTTCGGGGCGCTCCAGGCGCTCGATGAACGCCAGAGCGTGACCGATGGTCGGCAGGAGGATGTCGCCGCGCGGTTCGTTCGGCTTTGGCTCGATCGCGAACCTGAGGTCGTAGCCCTGCTCGACGACGTACTCGCCGAGCAGGTCGAAGGCCTCCTTCAACCGGTCGAGCGCGACGCGCACATCCTTGGCACCGCCGGACTCCGCGCCCTCACGACCGCCCCAGGCGACGTACGTCGTGGCGCCCAGCTCCACCGCGAGGTCGATGTTGCGGATGGTCTTGCGCAGCGCGAAGCGGCGTACGTCGCGGTCATTGGCGGTGAAGCCACCGTCCTTGAAGACGGGGTGGGTGAACAGGTTCGTGGTGGCCATCGGCACCGCGAGCCCGGTCTCGTCCAGGACGGCGCGAAACCGCTTGACGATGGCCTCGCGCTCGGCGTCGGAGGAACCGAAGGGGATCAGGTCATCGTCGTGGAACGTCACGCCGTACGCGCCGAGTTCGGCGAGGCGGCGGACCGATTCGACGGGGTCAAGGGCGGGGCGGGTGGCATCGCCGAAGGGATCGTTGCCCCGCCAACCGACGGTCCACAGACCGAACGTGAACGTGTCTTCGGGGGTGGGGGTGAAGCGGTCGGACATGGTGCGGCCCTTTGCTGCGAGTTTGTTTTCTGACATGACTAATACGCCACGAAGCGCTTCGACGCTAGACCCCGGAGTCAACTTCACACCCTGCAAAGGCGTCGATACCTGGCGCCATCAGGAATCGAAGCGCTTCCGCGATCGCACCGAAAAGGGTCCTTGCCGTTTTGTTTTCTGTACGATCAAATGGCACGGGCAGCTGCTTCGCCTTCAAGATCGCAAGCCAGTCGAGGGGCTCCGCGCCACCGCCCAACGTCGTCGTCGGCAGGGGGAGTTCGCCGCGTTCCGCTCCACGGCAACACCCGGCCCGCCCCGTCCCTCTCGACCACGGACTCGACCACGGACTCGACCAGGGACTCGACCAGGGACCTGGGACCGGCCGCCCCTGCCTTCGACGGCTCCTTCGATCCGAACTTCCACCCCGCACCACCCTGAGGAAGATCATGAAGTTCACCGACGGCTTCTGGCTCATGCGCGACGGGGTCGAGGCCTCGTACGCGACCGAGGTCCGCAGTGTCCGAGCCGACGCCGACCGCTTCACCGCCCACGCCGCGATCAAGCGCGTCGAGCGCCGCGGCGACACCCTCAACTCCCCCCTGCTGACGGTCGACTGCTTCTCCCCCGCCGAGGGCGTCATCGGCGTCCGCACCACACACCTGGCGGGCAAGCGCCACCTCGGCCCGGAGTTCGGCCTGCCGGGCGCCGACACCGGGGGCGGCCAAGTGCGCCGCGACGGCGACATGATCGAGCTGACCAGCGGCCCCCTCACCGCACGCCTGGACCGAGCCGCGCCCTGGGCGCTGTCGTTCCATGACGCGGACGGCCGGGAGATGACATCGGCGGGCCGCAAGGGCACGGCCTTCTTCACCACCGGCGACGGCGCCCACCACATGGCCGGGCGGTTGGCACTCGGCGTCGGCGAACAGGTCTACGGCCTGGGCGAACACTTCACGCCGTTCGTCAAGAACGGCCAGGTCGTGGACATGTGGCAGGCCGACGGCGGCACGAGCAGCGAACAGGCCTACAAGAACGTCCCGTTCAGCCTGCACGTCTCCCCCGCCGGCGCCTACGGCGTGTTCGTCAACCACCCCGGCAAGGTGAGCTACGAGATCGGCTCGGAGTCGGTCGGCCACATGCAGTTCAGCGTCGAGGACCAGACGCTGGAGTACTACGTCGTCGCGGGCCCGACGCCCAAAGACGTCCTGCGCCGCTACACCGCGCTCACCGGCCGCCCGGCGCTACCGCCGGCGTGGTCGTTCGGACTGTGGCTCACCACCTCTTTCACCACGCAGTACGACGAGGAGACGGTGACGTCCTTCGTCGACGGCATGGCCGAGCGGGACATCCCGCTGAGCGTGTTCCACTTCGACTGCTTCTGGATGCGCGAGTACCAGTGGTCCGACTTCGAGTGGGATCCGGACGTCTTCCCCGACCCCGAGGGCATGCTGGCCCGGCTCAAGGGACGGGGCCTGAAGATCTCCGTGTGGATCAACCCGTACATCGCGCAGAAGTCCGCCCTGTTCGACGAGGCCGCCGCCGCGGGGTATCTGGTGAAGCGGACGAACGGCGACATCTGGCAGTGGGACCTGTGGCAGGCGGGCATGGCGCTCGTCGACTTCACGAACCCCGGGGCCTGCGCATGGTTCCAGGCGAAGCTGAAGGTGCTGCTCGACCAGGGCGTCGACTGCTTCAAGACCGACTTCGGCGAGCGCATCCCCACCGACGTGGTCTGGCACGACGGCTCCGACCCGGAGCGCATGCACAACTACTACACGCACCTGTACAACCGCACCGTCTTCGAACTCCTGGAAAAAGAACGCGGCACGGGCGAGGCCGTCCTGTTCGCCCGCTCGGCCACGGCGGGCGGCCAGCAGTATCCGGTGCACTGGGGCGGCGACTGCTGGTCGTCGTTCGGTGCGATGGCGGAGTCGCTGCGCGGTGGCCTGTCACTGTCGCTGTCGGGCTTCGGCTTCTGGTCGCACGACATCGGAGGCTTCGAGGGCACCCCGGACCCGGCCGTCTTCAAGCGCTGGCTCGCCTTCGGCCTGCTCTCCTCCCACAGCCGCCTGCACGGCTCCAGCTCCTACCGGGTGCCGTGGGAGTTCGGTGACGAAGCAGTCGACGTGACACGGCGGTTCACCCGGCTCAAGCACAGGCTCATGCCCTACCTGTACGGCGCCGCGGCCGAAGCACACCACACCGGCGTGCCGCTGATGCGGCCCATGCTCCTCGAGTTCCCCGAGGACCCCACCGCCCGCGTCCTGGACCGGCAGTACATGCTCGGCCCCGACCTGCTCGTCGCCCCGGTCTTCTCGGCCGACGGCGTCGTCGAGTACTACCTGCCCGAGGGCACCTGGACCCACCTCCTGACCGGCGAACACGTCCAGGGCCCGGCCTGGCGCCGCGAGAGGCACGGCTTCGACAGCCTGCCCCTGTACGTCCGCCCGGGAGCGGTCCTCCCGCTCGGCTCCGACACACAGCGACCCGACGGGGACTGGCTCGACGGCCTCACCTTGCTCGTCACCCCCGACGCACACCAGGTGACGGTCACCGTCCCCGACCACGCCGGCCGCCCTGCCGCCGCTTACCAGGTGACGCGCGAGGCGACCGACACGACGGTGACCGTAACCCCGCCGGAAGGACACGGCACTCCACACATGGTGGTGTCGGCCGACCTGTGAACCCGGGACCCAGGGTGATGCCTCCGTCATTGACGGGGGCATCACCAACCAAGGTGCAACCCTTGAGTTGACTTGGCGTACCGCCGGCCCTGCGCGTCCGAGTGCACCTCGTCGAGCCGGCCCCTGACGAATGGAGGTTCAGGCGATCGCGCGGCGAGTGGACGCGCAGGATCACAACACCCGTGCCGATGAAGCCTGTTGGCGGGGCCGACCGGGGGGGGGCGCGGTGGATGTACGAGGGCCCGCTCGCGCTGGACCGGACGGGGTCGTTCGGGTACACGGTACGAATCCTCCCGGCGCACCGACTCCTCTGCGAGGGAGCCGAGTTGAGGCTGGTGGCGGTGGAATTCGAGGGCACGAGACAGCAGGCGGGAGCACTGACGCGATGAACGCCCAACGGGCGGCGTCCGTTTCGGACGCCGCCCGTTACGTCACTGACCCGGGGCTACTTGACGTTGACGCCGGTCCAGGCAGCGGCCACGCGCTTGTACTCGGTGGAATTCGCGCCGTACAGGTCCTTGGCGGCTCTCAACGTGCCCTTACGGGCCGCCTTGTAGTCGGTGGTCGACGTGAAGTACGTCGTCAGGGCCTTGAACCAGATCTTCTCGGCCTTGCCGCGTCCGATGCCCAGCACCTTGGAGCCGTCGGCGGTCGGCGAGTTGTACTGGACGCCATTGATCCGCTTCTTGCCGCTCCCCTCGGACAGCAGGTAGAAGAAGTGGTTGGCGATACCCGAGGAGTAGTGGACGTCGACATTGCCCGCGTTGGCGTTCCACTTGTCCAGGGACTGACCGTCCTTGCTCGGCTTGTCCATGTAACGCAGCGGGGAACCATCGCCGTTGATGTCGATCTTCTCGCCGATGAGGTAGTCGCCGACGTCCTTGGGGTTCTTGGCCTTGAACTCCACGGCAGCGGCGAAGATATCGGAGGTGGCCTCGTTGAGGCCGCCGGACTCGCCGCTGTACTCCATGTTGCCGGTCGCCGAGGTGACACCGTGCGTCATCTCGTGGGCCGCGACGTCGATCGAGGTGAGGGGCTTCTTGTTGCCCTCTCCGTCGCCGTACGTCATGCAGAAGCAGCTGTCGTCCCAGAACGCGTTCACGTAGCCGTTGCCGTAGTGGACGCGGGAGGTCGCGCCCTTGCCGTCGCCATTGATGCCCTTGCGGCCGTGCACGGACTTGTAGTAGTCCCAGGTGAGCTGGGCGCCGTAGGCGGCGTCGACGGCGGCGGTCTGCGCGCTCGAAGGCTTGCCGTTGCCCCAGACGTCGTTGGCGTCCTTGAAGAGCGTGCCGCCGCCGCTCTCCGCGTGCTTCAGGTCGAAGGTGCGGTGACCGCCTCGGGCCTTGTCTGTCAGCTCGTAGCCGCTCGTGACCTTCTTGGAGCCGACCGTGACCTTGCCGCTGTACTGGCTGTTGCCGGTGCCGTTCTCGATGGCCTGGTACTGGTACAGCTTCTTCCCGCTCGCGGCGTCCGTGATGACGTGGAGCCTGCTGGGCGTGCCGTCCTTCTGCACGCCGGTGACAACGGTCTCGTACGCGAGGACGGGCTCGCCGGAGGCGGCCCAGATCACCTTGCGCGGGGCCTGCGCGTCGGCCTTGGCGGTCTTCGCCTTCGCGGCGGTCGACTCGGCGGACTTGGCGACGGAGGACCTGCCCAGCTTGGCGTCGGTGGAGGCGACCTTCACGGTGGCCTCGGTAGCCTTGGTGACGCCCTTCAGTTCGCCGTTCTTGGCGGTGTGGACGACGAGGTCGCCGCCGAGGACGGGCAGGCCTTCGTAGGTGCGCTCGTAGCGGGTGTGCGTGGTGCCGTCGGCGTCCTTGATGACGTCACGGACGACGAGCTTCTCCTTGGCACTGAGGCCGATCCGCCCGGCGGTCGCCGATCTCTCGACGCTCGCGTCCTGGAGGAGGTCCGCGCGGGCCGACACCGAGAGGGCGACGGGGGAGCCGGACGGCCCGGTCTCCTTGCCCGGCTGGGCGGAGGCGCCGGTGGTCAGTCCGGCGGTGAGCAGCGCTCCGGCGGCCACGGCGGTGGCGATCGCGAGTGTCGAACGCTTACGGGATATATCAGAGATCACGCGGGCTCCATCTGTGGGGGCCCGGGAGGCATGGAGGGCCGCCCGGAGCAGAAAAAGACGCGATGCGGGCGTGCAGCGTGTTGCTGTACGTGCAGCGTGTTGCGGGGGAGCGTGTCATTTGAACCAGGTACATGTCAGTCTTTTGGCTGGATGTTGGCCAGAAATAGTCCGTTGAACGATGGTCGACATACGCAATGCGAACAGATCATGAACATCGTCGGCCTTGGCAACACGCCAGCCACGCCGCAGAGTTGATTACCCGCGGCGGCGACGCGCCTCGGTAGGCGGAGCATCTGTGCGGGGTGAGAATTACGGACAAGCCATGTCAACACTTGATGTAGCCCGTGCCCCGCGCAGCCCTCGTGGCCCTGTCCTGCACCTTCAGCTTCCAGATGCCGTTGGCGGCTCGGACGAGGCGTTGACCGTGCAGGTCACCTTGACCTTGTCCGTGGGGTCCGAACTGCTGGTCCGCTTCAGCGGGTCGACCGTGCCGTCGGCGACCTCCAGGTCGACTTGGAGGTCACCGAGACGCTGACGTCCAGAGGGGCGAGGTCCGCGGCGTTCTCGGAGGTCTTGCCGCCGGGCTCCTCCCTGCCGGAGCGGGCACCGACGTTCCCGGCGGCCCAGACGTGCGCGACCCGCCTTGTCTTCGGTGCTGGTCGTTCCGTACAGCTCACCGGCCACCGCGAGCGTCCCGGTGCGGGCCGCCGCATCAGCGCGCACGACGAAGCCCCGCCGTCTGCTCGGCGGGGCTTCGTCGTGCGCACGGTCAGCCCACGCTGACCATCCGGGCCTTGCTCGGCACCCCGGCCGAGTTGAGCGCGAAGAGCAGATAGCTGCCGGGCAGCGCCACCCCCGGATCGGAGGGGACGTTGAGGGTGTACGAGGTCGCGCTGTCGCGGGTGAAGGTGAGCGGTACGCGCCGCTGGTCGTTGTCCGTGGAGTGGGTCGCCGCGCCCGCCCGCACCAGGACGAACGAGGTGACCGCCGAGTCAGCGGTCACGGGGACGGTCGCCCCGTTGGCCACGCGGGCGGGCACGGTACCGGTGATGACGGGCCGGGTGCGCTCGGTGCCGTCGGCGTTGAGCAGGTAGGGCGGGGTGAAGACGGCCCCGTCGGCGTGGTTGGTGGCGCAGTCGCCGCACAGGCCGCCGCCCCCGGAGAAGATGCGCCCGTCGGGCAGCAGGTTGGCCACGCTGTGGTAGTTGCGCGGCACGGCCATGCTCGCCATGCGGGTGAACTGCCCCGTCGCCGGATCCCAGATCTCCGGTGTGAGCGAGGAGGTCCCGTCGCTGAACGGAACCGGGTAGGACTGCCCGCCGAACACGGCGACCTTGCCGTCCGGCATGACCACGCTGTTGCTGAAGGAACGGGCGAAGTCCATGTCGCCGGTACGCGCGGCCACCGGAGTTCCGCCCCCGTTGAGGTCGATGGTGTACGCGCGTCGGGTGGCCGTCGTGTTCTCGTACGCGGTCGCACCGCCCAGTGTGAGGAGTTTGCCGATGTCGTACGCGACGGCGTTGCCGTTCATGGCGTCCGCGCTGTCGGCCCGCGTTCCGGCGGCGGTGACGGAGCCGTCCCCCTGGGTGGAGATCCAGTTCATCTGCTTGCTCGGCCCCAGCTGGAGGATCCGGCCGCCCGACGTCGCGTGCAGCCACTGGTGGTTGTCGGCCCGGTAGGGGCCCGCCGGGTCGGCTGTCATGGTGTTGGTCACCGGCACGCCGGGCAGTTTGCGCCAGGTGCCGGAGGACGGCGACCAGACCTCGCCGTTCTTGCCGCCCTGGCCGCCGCTCCAGGAGCCGCCGAGGACGAAGGCGTCGCCGTTGGAGAGCAGGGTCATGGCCTGGTAGCCACGAGCGATGTTCATGTCGCTGGTCGCCGACCAGGCGTCGGTGGCCGGATCGTAGATACTGGCCCGCTCGGCGTTGCTGCCGCCGGTGACCAGCACCCGGCCGTCCTTCAGGACCGCGATGCCGGGGCAGAACATGTCGTGGCGGGTGTTGTCGACCCGTCGTTGGGTGACGGTTCCGGTGCCGAGATCCATGATCGCGGTCTGGGTGTAGCCGTTGCTTCCCCCGAAGCGGTCGACGCCGTACGCGGACCAGGCGAGCAGCTTGTTGTTCGGCAGCAGGGCGGTGGCCACGGGAACCAGCGGGAATCCGGTGACCCGGCCCCAGGAACCGGCGGTCGCCGGGTTCGCCGGAGTGCTCAGACGCAGCTCCGCCGCCGAGGACCACGGCCCACGCCCGCCCGCCTCCGTGGTACCCGTCAGGCGTACGTACCGCGCGCTGACGGTGCGGGAGAAGGTGGCCCCCTTGACGGTGTCGTCGTCCTTCCAGGTGCCGCTCGCGACGGGTGCCCCGAACGTGGTGCCGTCCGTGCTGGTCGTGACGGTGTAGGCGCCGATCCGGCCGTTGGCTCCGGACCTGCGCGGCTGGTAGGTGAGAGCCGAGACGTCGCGGGCGCTCTTCATGTCGATGGTGATGCTGTGCGGCAGGGGCACGGCGGTACCGGAGTACCGGCTGTGCCAGAGGGTGTCCGGATCGCCGTCGAGGACGTTGGCGGCGGGGTTCGCCGAGGCGCTCACCTCCTCGTCGCTCGCCGTCGCCGTCCACCCGGCCCGCGGCAGGTCGACCACGGAGGCGGGTGAGCCGGGGTCGCCGAGGAGGTTGATCTCGGCTGCGGCCGACCAGGGGCCGCGGTTGCCGGCCTCGCTCGTCGCGGTGAGCCGCACGTAGCGGGCGCCCTTCGCGGCGAAACTCAGGGTCTTGGCGGTCGCGTCGTCGCCGAGGGTGCCGGAGGCGACGGCGGAACCCCAACTCGTGCCGTCGGCGCTCACGTGGAGGACATACGAACCCACCCTGCCGTTGGCGCTGTTGGTGCGCGGCTGGTAGACGAGTGCGGATACGACAGCCGTCCGGTGCATGTCGACGGTGAGGGTGTGCGGAAGCGGCGCGGCGGTGCCGCTCCACTTGCTGTGCCAGATGGTGGCGTTGCTGCCATCGAGCACGTTGACGGCGCGTCCGTTCTCGGACGCGGTCTCCTCGTCACTCGCGGACACGGTCCAGCCGTCCCTGGGCAGGACGGGTGCGGTGGGTTCCATGGCGTCGGCCGGCACCACGGGCTCGTGCGGCGCCGCCATCGGGTGCCGGGGATCGGGAACTCCGGCGGCGCCGGATCCGGCGGCCGCGATGACCGGGCTGCCTCCGGTCAACGGAAGCAGCCCGGCGATGACGGCGGCGAGCGCGAAGGCTATGAGGCCGGTGGATCTGAGTCTGGTGTGCGGAAAGGATGTGAACAGACGAGTCAGCATGAAGGCCCCCCGGGGATGCGCGACAGGCGCGCAGATGAGGGCATGACCATGCCAATAGGGTGCAGGGATGTAAAGGGCGTTCTCCCGCCAATCGGCTGATCTCCGCAGCCGCGCGGCGAGCGGGCGCACCCCTCGCCGCATTCACCGTCGTGGCCCGCCGTCCATCGAGGCGCCGCGCATGCTCGCGGAAGCGCACAGGCTGATGTGCCCTGATATCTCATCAGTAGGGGACACACACATAGGTGTCGTGCCCACAGCACTCCAAATGCGCTTGTGGAGGCAGAGGTTCATCGGAACCCGGCAGGTCGCGGGCGTCCACGCGGCAGGCGGGCCGCCGGCCGAACGCGGGCCCGGCACGGCCGCCGCTTGGACCGCCGCACCCAGGGCAGTCATGGGCACGACAAGGCCCCGGGCACGGTGACGGGCATTCTCGGTCGGCGCCGACCCAACGGTGGCGCCGACCCAACGGTGGATCCGGCACCGGTCGCCACGTCACGGGGCGTGTTCCCTGCTCGGCTCTCGACGGGAGAAGACCGTGACCGTATTACGCCATCGAAGACGCAGTCACTCACGGAGCGGACCATCGCCCCGCGCGGCAGGCTTCCTGCTGGCCCTGTCCCTCATAGGTGTCGTCCTGGTGTCTCCCGCGCAGGCGCGGGCGGACACCACCTTCTCAGCGAAGATCGACTTCGGTACCGCCACCACCGTGCCGGTGAGCGGCCACGCACTCGACTACGGACAGGCTTTCGGCGCCCGTACCGGCCCCGACCAGGGCACCGGCCTCACCTACGGCTGGGTGGGACTGTCCAACACCACCCCGCTCGACCTGACGGGCAACGGCCGGGACAGAGGCACCGCCGAGCCCGACCGGCTCCTCGCCACCCTCGTGCACATGCAGCTGCCCGCCTCGTCGGCCGGCGTGAAGACCCCGGGCCGGTGGGAAATCGCCGTACCCAACGGCACCTACACGGTGACGGTCGCCGTGGGCGACGCCACGAGCGTGGACAGCTCCCACGCGCTCCAGGTCGAGAACCAGAACGCGGTCGACGGGTTCGTCCCCACGTCCACCACCAAGTACCAGACCAGGACCGTTCAACCCACCGTGGCAGACGGCCGGTTGACGATCAGTCCGCTCGGGGGAAGCAACACGAAGATCGCGTACGTGACCGTCGCCCCGCTCGCCGACTCCGCCGTGCACCCGGAGGTCAGGACGGTGACCCCGACGAACACGGCGACCGGCGCGGCACCGACCGGCAGCGTCGTCGCGGACCTCCGCCTGGTGGGTCCCGGCGTCGACGCCGCGACCCTCACCGCCAGTACGGTCACCCTCAAGGAGTCGGTGACCGGGGCAGCCGTGCCCGCCCACGTGATCACCAGCGGCGGCGGCGACGTCATCAACCTGTCGCCGACGACGGGGCTCAAGGCGAACACCCGCTACCGCTTCTCGGTCACCAGCGGCGCCCGGGACCTGGACGGGCGGAGCTTCACGCCATGGAGCTCGGTGTTCACCACCGGGGCGGGCACCGGCACGGGCACCATCGCCTTCGACAAGGTGGCCACGTCAGCGACGGGCAGGAGTTTCGCCTCCGTGGTGAAGGGCCCCGACGGCAAGCTGTACGCGTCCACGCTCGACGGATACATCATGCGGTACGCGATCGCCGCCGACGGCACCCTGAGCGGGGCGGAGACGATCTCCACCGTGCGCACGGACGCAACGGCCCGCGGCCTGCCGGGAGCACCGAATCGTTCCATCATCGGGATGGCGTTCGATCCCTCCTCGACGGCGGCCAGCCCCGTGCTGTGGATCACCTCCAACACCATGTACGCCGGAGGCACCCCGAACGAGCCGGACTGGTCCAGCAGCATCGCCAGGCTGAGCGGTCCAGGCCTCGGCACGTACACCGAGGTGATCAGCCGTCTGCCCCGGTCCGTGAAGGACCACGAGACCAACTCCCTGGCCTTCGGCCCTGACGGCGCCCTCTACGTGACGCAGGGCGCCAACAACGCCATGGGCGCCGCCGACCCGACGTGGGGCAACCGCCCCGAGCACCTGCTCAACGCCGCCGTGCTGCGCCTCGACCCGGCCAAGCTCCCGGCGTCCGGCGCCGTCGACGTGCGGACCGAGAGCCCGGGAACGTACGACCCGTTCGCCGCCAACGCACCACTGACCCTCTACGCGACGGGCGTACGCAACGCCTACGACCTGGTGTGGCACACCAACGGCCACCTCTACACACCCACCAACGGGTCCGCGGCCGGCGGCAACACGCCCGCCACGCCCACACCGCTGCCCGCCGCCTGTTCCCGCCGGATCGACGCGGCGACGGCCGGGGCCTACACGGGTCCGACCGTGCCGGGGATCACGTCCAACCCCGTGGCGGAGACCGACTACGTCTTCGACGTGAAGAAGAACCGCTACTACGGGCACCCGAACCCGGCGCGCTGCGAGTGGGTGCTGGCCGGGGGCAACCCCACCTCGGGCACCAGTCCCTTCGAGGTCACCGGCTACCCCGTGGGCACCCAGCCGGACCGCAACCTGGACACGGCAGGAATGTACGACGCCGGGCTGCACGCCTCCGCCGACGGGGTCGTCGAATACCGCGGCAACGCCTTCGGGGGCGCACTCAAGGGCAAGCTCCTCGTGGTCCGTTACAGCAGTGGCCAGGACATCGAGGTGTTCGGCGTCGACGCGCAGGGGAAGCTGTCGGCGCCCACGACGGGCATCACCGGGTTCACCGGATTCCAGCAGCCGCTGGACGTCACGGAGGACACGGCCAAGGGCACCCTGTACGTCACAGAACAGGGCGCTTCGAAGATCACCCTACTCAGGCCCAGGGTGTGACGCCGACCGCGCGCCTCGATCCGGGCCAGGCGCGGACCAAGCATCGCCGAAAGGCATCAGCCCAAGGGCAGCTTCCGTCGCACTGCACCAGGATGAACACAGCGCACGTGCATCACCCGCAGGTGAACTGCCGCCCAGCGCATCAGGACGTCAGGGCCGCAGACCCCAGCCGCAGGACCAACGTGCGGGCACCCGGACCGGATCCGTGGTGGGTGGCCCCAGCGGCAGCAACGCCCCCTGCGGGCACTTGAGGCGTTCGCGGACACCTCAGGAACGCTGAGGCCCCCTGCCAGGACCTGCCCGGCGGGGGCCTCAGCGCCCATCACGTGTCACGACAGCCTTATGTCTGCCTCGGAGGCACAGTGACCAACATTCTGCGGGGCATCATGGATCGCCTCGGCGTCGACAGTCGCTTTCAGCTGGGTGTGGCCTTGGGGACGAGGATGATGGACAGCCGCACCCCGATGAGCGGACACGGTATGAACCCACCCGAGCCGGCGCTGCGACCCGGCCGGGCTGTCCCTCGTCCCTGATATCCGCCACGGTCTGTTGCCTTGGGCCGCAGAGACAGGCTTCTGATCGCCATCGCCCGCTGCTTGACGGTTCTGTTGCAGGTCGCGTTCCCGTTCATCTTGTTCGGGCGGCTCACATACCCGGTCCTGCGTCTGCTGTTGGGCATGCACCCGGGTATCGCCGTGCTCATGGGGCTTCCGCTCTTTTCCGGCGCGATGATCGTGGCGGACGCCGTGTTCCTGCCGGACCGCTTCGGCCGGCACCTGGGACAGCTAGTGCGGCGCGTCGGCCAGCGGGCCCAGGTCGGGAAGGCCCAAGCTTCGCCCCGCGGCGAGGTGGCACTCGTGCCGCCGCAGCCCGCACCGTCGAGCCGATGAGGGCTCTGCGGTAGCTCGGTGGTTGTCACCGGGGCCGGTCGCGGTGTGCGCCCCGGCAGATGGCCTTCGCCCGCGTCGCCGGGGGGGGTGCCGCTGCTGGGGCTACTTCTCGCAGCTCAGGTCCCGCGTGGGGAGCCGTCCCGTCCGCAGGTAGGCGTTGACGCGCTCGTTGACGCAGGTGTTGCCGTACTCACCGTACAGGCCGTGCTGGCGGGCGCCCTTGACGGTGAGCAGCCGGGAGCTCGGCCACTGCTCGCGCATGGCCTTGGCGTCGGCGTAGAGGGTCCGGGGGTCGCCGGTGGCGTTGATGAGCAGGGCCGGGACGTCGTTGTCGAGCACGGTCGGCGCTTCGGCGGGCTGGTCCCAGAACTCGCAGGGAGTGATGTTGTTGGCCAGCGGTCCGGTGAGGGGGAACTGTTCACGGGACTTCTCGACCGCGCGCCAGTAGTCGGCGACTCCGCGCCGCTCGGCCACGTCGCCGCAGATGATCGCGGTCATCTGACTGGCGGGGGCCGAGCCTGCCCCGGTCAGCAGGAACTCCAGCTGACCGGCCAGCCTTTCTGACGGTTCGACCGGTTCCCGGTCGGCGGCGCGTGCCAGGAGACGTACGGTCGTGGCCAGGGCGGCGCGCTCCTCGTCGAGGTCGCTGGCGAGGCCGCCGATGAAGAAGAAGGGAAGCGCGTGCTCGTCCAGCAGGTACGCGTCCCCGATCCGCAGCGGATTCCGTGCGGCGGCGTCGAGGATGTGTTTCACCGTCGCCAGGACCTCGGCGCGCGTGGCGCCAAGACCGTAGGTGGTGTGCCGTGCGGCGGCCCACGACGCCCACGCGCGCAGGGCCGCTTCGTTGGCCGCCTCGGAACCGCGCAGCAGGGTGTGGCTGTAGCGCTTCGGGGAATTGACGCCGTCGAGCACCATGCGGTCGGTTCTGCCGGGGAAGAGCTGTGTGTAGACCTCTCCGAGGTAACTGCCGTAGGAGTAGCCGAGGTAGGACAGGGTGTTCTCGCCGAGGGCGGCGCGGATGATGTCCATGTCGCGGGCGGTGTTGCGGGTGGTGACGTACGACAGCACGTCGCCGTGGGTACGTTTGCACCGCCCGGCCAGCTCGCGCGCGATGGAAACCTCCTCGCGGTATGCCGCCAGGTCGGCGCCCGCGGAGCGCAGGGGTGCGGAGCCGAGGTCCCAGCCGCAGTCCAGCGGGGTGCTCCGACCGACGAAGCGCGGGTCCATGCCGATCAGGTCGTAGCGGTCGGCGACCTCGCCCATCACCTTCGACTTGGTCACCGGCATCCGGAGGCTGGGGCCGGCCGGTCCTCCGTCGTTGAGCAGCAGCGGGCCGATGCGGTGGGCGGTGTCGGTGGCCTTCAGGCGGGATATGGCGACGGTGATGGTGCGACCGCCGGGGTCGGTGTAGTCGAGCGGCACGTTGATGTCAGCGCAGTCGGCGCCGGCGGCGTCCAGCTCCTGGCCCTCCTCGTCGTCGGCGCCGAGGGCGCAGGCGTGCCAGTCGACGTGCTGGTCGTGGAAGCGGGCGAACGGGCCCGGGGTGGCGGGGGCGGCGGCGGTCGTCGCGGTGGCGGCGGCGACCAACGTCACGCACGCTGCAAACACCTTGATGCGTCGGGAAGTTGGCATGCCCACACGCTAGGAGGGCGGACACCCCGGCACACTCCGGGAGAACCCCGAACCCAGGTGGGGTTGTCCCCCCCGGCTCCTTGAGGAGCGGCGGCGCGAAGGCGTACGCGGCGGTGGCGAGTTGTGCCAATCCTCCGGCGGGCTGCTGCATCTCGCCGAGCGACACCAGGCCCTGCCTGGATGTCACAACCTGTCAGGGCTTACGTGCCACCGCCCCGTACATGGCGATGGCCCGGTCATCGATGCTGTCCTGCTCGGAGCCCGGCTGCCACTTGTGAACCTGGGTGACGCCAGGGTCGACCAGGGACATCCCGTCAAAGAGGGAGGTAGCGGTCGGCAGGTCGCGCAGCGCCATGGGCATGCCCTGCTGGGCGTACTCATCGGCCACCCGGCCGACCTCCTCGGGCGCGAAGTCGGCGGTACCGATGGTCATCGCCAGGAAGCTGCCCGACGGCAGCGGTTCGAGCAGTCGCTGCACCAAACGCCGGTCGTCCGGCGGCAAGATGAAGTGCAGTATTCCGATGACCATCAAGCCGACCGGCTCGTTCACGTCGATCAGCGCACGGAATTCGGGACTGTCCAGGATGGCTTCCGGGTCGTGCATGTCAGCGTCGATGTAGGCGGTCGCCCCCTCGGACGAGCCCTGCAGGAGGGCGCGGGCGTGAGCCAGGACGATGGGGTCGTTGTCGACGTAGACCACACGGGACTCCGGTGCCACCTCCTGCACCACCTCGTGCAGGTTGGGGGCTGTGGGCAGTCCGGTGCCGATGTCGAGGAACTGCCGGACACCGCGTTCCTGGGCGAGGAAGCGCCCGGCACGGTGCATGAACCGCCGGTTCTCCAGCATGTGCACGGGCAGCGCCGGCCAGTGCCGGCACATGGCGTCGCCTGCCTCTGCGTCGACAAGGTAGTGGTCCTTGCCTCCCAGGATGTAGTCGTACACCCGCGCCGAGTGCGCGGTCGAGGTGTCAATCCGATCGCCTGCGCTGTGCATGGGCCCGCTCCGCTCTTCACCGCTGACAATGCGCTTCAAACGCTACAGCTGGTCGAACCGTGGCTCGACCAGCACGACACACCAGCACGGCGCACCAGCACGGCACCAGCAAAGGTCTTTCCCCACTTGGTTGGAGGTTGGACGAAGTGGGGGTCTGTGGAGGTCAGTTGCCGACGGCAGCGGTAGGGGCCACGAGGACATGGAGGTGCTCGTCGTGGAGCTGTCCGTCTCCGAACCGCTTGGCCATGGGCATCGTGTACGCGAGGTCGAATCCTGCCTTCTGGGCCACTCTGCAGGAGGCAGGGTTTTCCACACCGTGAGTCAGGGCGAGGCGCGTGAGTCCCAGATCGCTCAGGGCCCAACTGACGACGCTGCGCACGGCAGCCGTGGCCACTCCCTGCCCGCGTGTCCACGGGGCGATGCGGTAACCCACTTTGGCTCGCGCGTGCGCGCGGTCGATGCCATGCAGGGCGATGTTGCCGGCATAGCGTCCGCTGCCGTTGTCGATGATCGAGAAGGTTGCGTGAGTACCGTCCGACCAGTCCGCGCCGGCGAGACAGTCCCTGACCGCCGACGCCGCGTCGGTGATCTGGCAGCGAGGATTCCACAGCCGGACATCCGGGTCGACGCCGAGCGCGAGAACCTCCATGTGCTCATCCACACTCGGAGGGCGGAGCCGGAACTCTCCAGCGGTCAGAGTGAGAGGCTTCAGTCGATCGGCAGGCACCAGTTGATCATGCCAGGCAGTCGGAGAACCGGTGATGGCACCCTGCGCACGGCGGTCAGGGCAGCGTCGGCTCAGCGAGGTACTCCCCCACCGGCGGAAGCCAGGAATCCGCTCCGCCATCAACGACACCCACGCAGCCCCCGCGACCTCCAGCGGAGACGCCTCGCGGGACGCAGCCTGCTCGGCTGACTCCCCGAGCTTGATCTGCCCCGCCGGGAACTGCCACACCAGATCACCCTCCGGAACCCGGCGGCGGATGAGGAGCACCGTGCCCTGGTGCGCGACCACCGCACCCGCGATCACCCGATCCATCGGCAACCGCACCTCCCTCCCGAATAAGGGTTGTTCACGGCATGGCGCCGCCCGCGCGCGGACATCATGCCGCCATGAGCGACAGCGGCAACGGCAACGGCGCGAAGAAACTCTCCACCAAAGCCTGGGTGTGGGGCGGGCTCAGCACCGCCACGTTTGTCGCGCTCCTCGTCTGGGGCCCCTGGTGGATCGAAGGACACCACCTGAAGGACGGCGAAGGCGAGTTGGTCTCCGGCGCGGGAATCATCGTCACCGGGTTCCGCACCATGCTCATCGCCATCGCCGCCGGCGGCTTCACCGCCGCCGGGCTCTACTACACCCGTGAGAGGCACCGGCTTGAGCGCAACCAGTTCGAGCACGCCCAAGAGCAGTTCGCCGAGAGCCAGCAGCAGTTCCAGACCACGCTTCGCGAGACGCAGAAGCGCGACGAACAACAGGCCAAGCTCACTCGCGAAGGGCAGGTGACCAGCCGCTACGTCGAAGCGATCAAACTGCTCAGCTCACAGGATGACACGCAGCGGCTCGGTGCCATCTACAGCCTCGAACGCATCATGCGGGACAGCGAAGCCGACCATGACACGGTCGTCACCGTCTTAGCGGCCTTCATTCGCCAACACGCGGGGCTGGGCCTTGGCATACCGCGACCCGGCGAAGCCGTACAAGCTGCCGTCACAGTGATCGGGCGCCGCCCCAACCGGAATGAAGCAGCGCGGCTCGACCTGAGGCGGACTGACCTGACGGGGCTCGACTTCGAGCGCGGCAACTTCCGGCGCGCACGCCTGAGCGGAGCCGACCTACGGGCCGCCAACCTTCGCCGTACCGACCTTTCCGGCGCCTGGGCACCCGAGGCGGATTTCCGGCAAAGCTACGTAATCTCGACGACCTTCGAAGGCGCCAACCTGCGCAACGCTCACTTCTCGACAGGAAACATCCCGGTGGGGGTGCGCGAGTTCGACCAAGTCATCATCGATCCAGAGGCCGGAACCAACACTGCTCCCGAGGAAGAGCAGTCCTGAGAGTGGATCACACCGCCCCGGCGCCCAGCGTTCTGTGTCGCCTGTGGCAGCCGTCACTACAGCGAGTTTGCCGCCGTCGGATACATCTCGCTCGGCCTGGGCAAGCAGGCCGATCACGAGAGGAAGCGGGCGGTGGCGCGGTCCGCGTCCGGAGCGGTCCGGTGCGCGCCCCGTCCCGTCCCGCTCCCCCGCGGTTTGGCACCTTCCACAGGACACGCAGATCGATCTGAATGTTCGTTTACTGGGATCTCCGAGACGTCCGTTGCCGGCAGTAGACGCTCACGCCCTCCGGCGTGCGGCGTGCGGCGTGCGGCGTGCCACACAATCGGACCGAGTGAAAGCTCTTCGTCAGAAGCGCCAAACACACCACTATCCGACGTCGAAGTGACTCGTCGCCGGACAGGTCACTCTGATCAGCCGCCCCTCCGCCGTGCCGATCACCAAGTCTCCGTCAGGACCGGCGCTCAGGCAGGTCGGGGTGTAGACGTGCCCGCCGAGGGTGAGCGTCTCCCGCCGCATTACCGTGCCCTCCGCTGCTCGCAGCGTAAGCAGCTCGCAAGCCCCCGCACCGCCTCCGGCTCCGATCACGGCGTGGACGAGACCGCCGTGGACGTCGACCCCGGTGATCCGTGTGTCGAAGCGGTGGGCCCAGACCACGGCGCCGCCCGGGTATGCGCGTCGTACGAGGTGGGTTCCGTCGCGCGCCGTGCATGCGTGAACGAGTCCTGGGCCGGCGTCATCGTCGACGTATACGGCGGGACCGCCGCGCAGATGCGGGCCGAGAGTGTCGTTCCATGCGAGCGGGAACAACCGCTCGATGCCGTTGGGGTCGGCCCGTACGACCCACTTCTCCAGCAGTTCCGTCCGCACGTCCTCGCCTCCGACCCCGTAGAGGCAGAGCAGGTGGGGGGAGCGCCGCACCGGGAAGTCGTAGGAACTGTCGCTCTCCCCCAATGCCAACGTGGCCAGCTGTCGCCCGGAAGGCGTGAGCACGACACCCTCGTTCGGCGGCCAGCGCGGCCCGGGGAACAGCTCCCGCGAGTCCCGGGCCACCCAGGCGCCATCCGTGCGCGCGGTGACAGCGACCGGAAAGTCCAGGCGGAGTTCGGCGAGTTGAGTGCCGTCGGCGAGGGCGAACCGGTACAGCAGGGTGCGCCGGTCGCTGCTGTCGCCCTCCAGGACGGTGATCCAGGCGCTCTCCTCGTCCGGAGTGACGTACAGCCGACAGCCGTTGCGTTGGCGCCGGCTGTCGGGCAGCGGCACGGACCACCGCGGGGTGCCCTCCGCGGACCAGCACTCCAGCAGTGTCCCGGTGTGCGCCACGAGCATCCGGCCGTCCCGCAGCACCTCCACCACGGCTGTCCCAGGCCGCCGGGTCCATGCGCGGCCCTTCTCGGCCGCGACCTCGGCGAGGTATCGCTGAGGTTGGTCGATGTCCGGGCCTTTGATGCTGTCCCAGTCGACCTCCACCGACACCTGCGGCCAGGAGACCTGCGCCGCGAGCACCTCGGCAGTGGTGTGCTGCCAGTCGTCGTTCTCGGCGACGGATCGCGTGTACGTCACTCGGCCCAGGTCTTCGTAGTCGACGACCGGCCGGGCGAACGTCACCTCCAGGCGGCGCGCGTCCCGCCAGTGCAGGGCGGTGACACCGGCCCCGGCGACGGCCACGTCGGTACGGCGCCGGGTCTCCGGCTCGTACAGGTGGAGCCCGCCCCGCAGTTCGAACTCGTCGCCTTCCTCCGTGCCCACGGCGAGAACGGGCAGGTCGGGGTGGAAGACGAACCCCTCGATGCCCTGCTCCAGCACGACCTGGTCCCACAGCGCGAGATCGCTCGTCCGGTAGACGACGATCCGACCGAGGTCGCCACGTCCGCTCGCTTGACAGCTGACGGCGATCCAGCGGCCGTCCGCACTCACGTCGGTCGTGTAGGGGTGGCCGATCTCAGGGAACGGGCCGTCGGGTATCAGACGCATCGCAGGAGCGTACCGGTCCATGATCCCTGGCGATCGATCCGGTCGCCGTCACGTCCGGTCGCCGTCACATGCGGTCGCAGACCTCCCGCTTCCCGTCAGACCCGCCCAACACCGCCCGCCCCCTTGCCCGAAGCGCCTGCCACCCGGCCCTCCGCATGGTGGGCGACCGGGCACGTAGGCTCAACACCGGGGCAGCGCAAGGTACTTGAAAGGGGGGAACGTGAGGCGTGACGAGCTGATCCGGCCGGTTGCGGAGCTGTTGAAAGAGCACGCCGAGCGAGCGCCACGGCGGGTCGCCTTCGCGGACTCCTCGCGCCGCGTCACCTACGCCGGGTTGGAGCGTCGCACCCGTGCGCTGGCGGCACACCTCACCGGGACGGGGCTCCGTCGAGGCGATCGCGTCGCGATCTGCCTGGGCAACCGTGTGGAGATGGTGGAGAGTTGCTTCGCCGTCCTACGGGCCGGGATGGTCGGCGTACCGCTCAACCGCGCTCATCCGACGCCGAGCTGACCCGCTTCCTTCAGGACAGCGGCGCCGCCTACGTCATCACGGACCCCACGCACCTCGCGCAACTGCGGCACCTGGGGCCGCCGTACGACCGTCTGGGCGTCCTGGTCACCGGCACCGAGCCGACGCCTGACGGCGGTGGCCAGTTGTTCGAACGTGCGGCCACCACGAGTGAGCGTGCCGCGGAGGCGGAGATCGACCTGCTCGGGCTCGACGATCCGGCCTGGATGCTCTACACCTCCGGCACCACCCATCGGCCCAATGGCGTGCTGTCCACCCAACGGGCAGCTCTGTGGTCCGTGGCCGCCTGCTACGCCCCGCACCTCGGCCTCTCGCCCGACGACCGCGTGCTCTGGCCACTTCCGCTGTTCCACAGCGTCAGCCACTCGCTGGCGATCCTGGGTGTGACGGCCGTGGGCGCGAGCGCCCGGATCGCCGGCGATCCGGCGCCGTCCCGCGGTCTGCCGTCGCCGGGCGGTCTGCTTCCCGGCGTATCACCCGTCGTTCGCATCGGGCGGCGGAGACTCCCGGGCTTCCACGGCTCTTTCCACGGTGACCTGGACGTCCTGGAGTTCCCGCATCCCGGAATCGGCACCGGCGCGGCCGTACCGGAGGACCGCGTCGCGCTGGCGGTGCGCAGGCCGAGAGCGTGCTGCGGCACACCGGGGACGGGCCCTTCGTGATCGTGGGGCGTTCTGCGGGCGGGAACCTCGCGCATTTGGTGACCCACCACCTGGAGAGCACGGGCCGGGCTCCGACGGGCCTGGTGCTCCTGGACACCTACCGCATCACGCCGGCCAACAGCGGCACGGACTGGCTGCTGTCCCTGGCCGCCCCGCCACCACGCGCCCCCGGACGAAGCGTTCTCGCCACCGACCCCTCCGCCCGTCTCCGCACCGACTTCACCGGGGACGACGACGCCGCTCTGGCAGCGATGGGCGCCTACAACCGGATCTTCGTCGACTGGACCCCGAGCCGATCGCCACGCCGACGCTCCTGATCCGCGCCTCGCTCCCCACCGGCGACCGTCTGACGATGATGCGGGAGCACGCCACTACCACCGCGGCAGCGATCCGCGACTGGCTCGACGGACGAGCGACGAAGCGAGTCCGGTGAAAGGCGGGCCGGCTGGGCCGCCACGAGGGGCGCCCTAGGCATGTGGCAAGGCAAGCGATGAGTTCGGACGGCCGAGAGGGTCTGCCCTTGTATGACTCGGATCATCGCTGACATCTCGGTCTCGCTCGACGGCTTCGTCACCGGGCCTGACCCGGGCCCCGACAACGGTCTCGGCACCGGAGGCGAGGCCCTGCACACCTGGGCATTCTCCGACGACCCCGAGGACCTACGGGTGCTGCGCGAGGGGACTGCCCGCTCGGGCGCCGTCGTGCTCGGCCGCCGCCTCTTCGACGTGGTCGACGGGCCGAACGGCTGGGACGACAAGACCGGCTACGGCGCCGGTGAGGTCGGCAAGCCCGCGTTCGTCGTCGTGACGAGCTCACCGCCGGAGTCGACGCGGCTCACCTCCCTCGACTGGACGTTCGTCACCACCGGTCTGCGCGACGCCGTCGGCGCCGCGCGCGAGCGCGCCGAGGCGGCATCCAGGGCCAGCGGCAGGGATCTCGACGTAGTCCTGATGGGCGGCGGCGCCACCGTCGGATCCGCGCTCGATGCCGGGCTGGTCGACGTGCTGTCGCTGCACCTTGCACCCGTCGTGCTGGGCGCCGGGACGCCCCTGTTCACCGGCGTGGCGCCGCGCGGGCTTGTGCAGCGGAGCGTGACCTCGACATCGACCGCCACGCACCTGGTCTACGACGTCCTCTGACGGCCTCTTCCGACATTCACTGTGGTGGCGGCGCGTCCCTCTCCGCTCCAGCCCCTGCCGATGCGCGCGGTGTCGCGGGCAGTTCCACGGCGACGCGGACCCCGCCGGCAGAGCGCGGGGTGAGGGTGAGGGTGCCGTCGTGTGCCTGAGTGATCGTTTTGACGATGGCCAGGCCCAGGCCGACGCCCGCGTGGTCGGTATGTACGCGCTCGGTCCCGCGCTGGAAGGGTTCGGTGAGTGTCGAGACCAGCTGTGGGGTGAGCTTCTCGCCGGTGTTCTCGACAGTGAGCATCACAGTGCCGGGGCGGGTGCCGCGGGCGCTGGTGTTGACCCACACGGTGCCCTGCTTCGGCAGGTTGTGGACGATCGCGTTGTGCATGAGGTTCGTGATCAACTGCAGCAGGAGCGCCTGTGATCCGATCGTGGGGGTGATGTCGCCGCCGGTCTGGACCGTGACGCCGTGCTTCTCCGCGAGGGGCAGGAGTCGTTCGGCGGCTTCCTCTGCCATGAGGGACAGGTCGACGCGTTCACGGGTGAAGGACCGCTGACCGGCGCGGCTGAGCACGAGCAGCGCCTCGGTGAGGTCGATCGCCCGGGTGTTGACGGCATGGAGGCGCTCGATCACTTCACCGGTATCGCTGTCCGGGTCGGTGCGGGCCACGTCCAGAAGCGTCTTCGAGATCGCCAGCGGGGTGCGCAACTCGTGCGAGGCGTTGGCCGCGAATCGCCGCTGTTCGGCGACGTGGGCCTCAAGCTGTACGAGCATCGTGTCGAAGGCGTCGGCGAGTTCGCGGAACTCGTCATTGCGGCCCGGCAGCCGGATGCGGTGCGAGAGCGATCCGTTCGTGACCATGCGTGTCGCGTACGTGATGCGCGTGAGGGGGGCGAGCATGCGGCCGGCGAGGAGCCACCCTCCCAGAAGCCCGAACACCAGCAGGAACGTCAGCGCGACGGCGGCGATCGGGGCGAAAGCGCGCAGGACAGGTATGCCGTAGTCGGGCTCGAAGCTGAGCCCGACGTGTCTCACACGGGTCAGGAACACCCACGCGGCCACGAGCAGCATGACCCCTGCGACCATGACGAATCCGGCATAGCTGAGGGTGAGTTTGACGCGAACGCTCATTCCAGGCGTCCTATCCACAGTCGGCTCCCTCGTGTCCGGACTCCGGTTGCGTGTCGATGCGGTACCCGACGCCCGGCGTCGTGGCGATGATCCAGGGTTCGCCGAGACGCTTGCGCAGGGCCGAGACGGTGATGCGTACGGCGTTGGTGAACGGGTCGGCGTTCTCGTCCCACGCGCGTTCGAGGAGTTCCTCGGCGCTGACGACTCCGCCCTCGGAGGCGACGAGGACTTCCAGTACCGCGAACTGCTTCCTGGTCAGCGCCACATAGCGACCGTCCCGATAGACCTCCCTGCGGAACGGATCAACCCGCAGCCCCGCGATCTCTCGCACGGGCGGCCTGCTGTGGGCGCGTCTGCGGTCGAGTGCTCTGAGTCGGAGCACCAGTTCCCGGAGTTCGAAGGGCTTCGTCACGTAGTCATCCGCTCCGAGTCCGAACCCGGAGGCCTTGTCGTCGAGCCGGTCGGCCGCGGTGAGCATGAGGATCGGCATGCCGCTGCCGCCCTCGACGATGTGTTCGGCGATCTCGTCACCGGAGGGTCCGGGGATGTCGCGGTCGAGGACCGCGATGTCGTACGTGTTGATGCTCAGCAGTTCCAGAGCGGTGTCGCCGTCGCCCGCGATGTCGGCCGCGATCGCCTCCAGGCGCAGGCCATCGCGAATCGCTTCTGCCAGATAGGGCTCGTCCTCGACGATCAGCACACGCATGTCACCGATGTTATGAGTCGGCACATATCGTCCGCGTATCGAAAACCGCATACGTGGCGACAACACCAAGCTGCCTTGACTGGCAGCATGATTCGAACCCCGCCTTTAGCCTCGCCAGCAGCGCGAACAGCCCGACCAACGCGAACAACGACCCGCCTGATCCGCCGGGCCCTTGTCGTCGTCCTGATGGCCGTCATAGCAGTGATCACCGCGGTTCTCGGCTACCAGGTGTCGAAGTCCGCGCCCCACGCAGCCGCATCGCCCTCGCATTCCCTCGGCAGTGAGGGCCGTGGTGGGCTCGGTGCGGCCGACGGTGTCGTCCCCGACGGCGTGACGGTCTTCGATGACGCGGTTCCGGCTGTGGCCCGTCTCGACACGGATCTGCTCATGACCCTCCGCCGGGCTGCCACGGATGCCTCGGACGAGGGAGTCGAGTTCTACGTCAACAGCGGCTGGCGCTCCCCGGAGTACCAGCAGCAGCTCTTTCGCAAGGCGGTCGCCAAGTACGGGTCCGAGGAGGAGGCCGCCCGATGGGTGGCCACCACAGCGACGTCTCCGCACGTGTCGGGGGACGCGGTCGACATCGGGCGCTCCGATGCGACGGCGTGGCTGTCCCAACACGGCTCCGGATACGGCCTGTGCCGGATCTACCGCAACGAACCCTGGCACTACGAACTGCGCACCGACGCGATCACTGACGGCTGTCCGCGGATGTATGCCGACCCCACCCAGGACCCGAGGATGCACCAGTGAACGGCAGTGAACGAGGACAGACAATGACGCACGCGGACGCGGCGGAGACCGACTCGGGCAGCGTCGGCCGCCCTGATACCAGGCACTCGAATACCGGGCACTCCGATGCCGACCACCCGGAGACTGGTCACGGGATCTGGATCTGGCGCGCGCGCATCCGCCGGGCGCTCCGCATCGCCGGCCGGCCGGGGCCCTGGAAGCGGGGGCTCGTTCTTGCGGGGCTGGCGCTGCTGCTGGGCCTGCTCATGCTGACGCACGCGCGGATCACGGACCGCGGGGGCATCGGCAGCCTGGTGGAGACCTTCCTGCCGTGGTTCGGCCTGTTCGTTCCGGTGCTGCTGGCCGGGGCGCTGTGGCGCCGTTCCGCCTCCGCGATGATCGCGCTGCTGCTGCCGGTCGTGGTGTGGCTGAGCCTCTTCGGGGGTCTGCTCACCGACAAGTCCCACCCGGGCAGCGACCTCACCGTGGCCAGCCACAACGTCGGCGCCGAGAACGCCGATCCGGTCGGCACCGCCCGTGACCTGGCCGCCTCCAAGGCGGACGTGCTGGCCCTGGAGGAGATCACCGCGGAGGCGAAGCCGCTGTACGAGAAGGAGTTGGCCAAGACATACCCGCACCACAACGTGATGGGCACGATCGGCCTGTGGAGCAAGCTGCCGCTCTCGGACACCCGGCCGGTCGACATCAAGCAGGACGTCGGACCGCTGGCCGGCACCAAGCCGGAGGACGTCAGGATGGCCGACAGCCGGGCGCTGCGTACCACCGTCGCCACGGACCAGGGTCCGCTGGCGGTGTATGTGGCCCACTTGGGGTCCGTACGCGTGGTTCCCGGGGACGGCTTCGGGACGGCCGGCCGGGACCGCAACGCCAAGGCGCTCGCCGAGGCCGTCGCCGCCGAGCCGAACAAGCGGATGGTGCTGCTCGGCGACCTGAACGGCACCACGGACGACCGCGCTCTCGCCGGCCTTACCTCCCAGCTGCGGTCAGCCCAGGACACGGCCGGGGACGGCTTCGGCTACAGCTGGCCGGCAACGTTCCCGGTGGCACGGATCGACCAGATCCTGGTCCGCGATGTGGAGCCGAGGAGCTCCTGGGTGCTGCCCGCCACCGGCAGCGACCATCTGCCGGTGGCAGCCGGAATCAGTTGGTGAGTGCTCCTGCTTCGCCAAGGATTCGGCCTGCTTCGCCAAGGATTCTGGACGAGCCTCCCCTCGGACACTCCTCCCGTCCCTGGAGGCCACGTCCGGGTCACGGTTCCGTTGAGTGGGTGTACCGCGGTTGTGCCGAGCCCGGGGACGGCGGATTCTGTAGGGGATGAACGGGGCTGGTGTGGCGCCATGACGGCATCGAACGCGGAGCAGGAGGCTGACTTTCGTGGGCCCCTAGACGTCACCAGGGCTGCCACGGCGGTCGTCGACGCCCAGGACACGGTCATCGGGTGGAGCCCCGCGGCCGAACGGCTGCTCGGCTATCAGCCGCAGGAGATCGTCGGCCGGACCCTGGCCTCGTTCCTGTCACCCGGCCCCGCGCCCTCTTTCCTCCCTCTGCCTCCCGAGTTCCGCGGGCACGAGCTGCACGTCGCCCGGCACCGGGACGGGCGGGAGCTGATCGTCGCCACCGCGGTGTGTCCCCTGCCCGGCGCCGGGACGGCGGCGCGCGTCCTCGTCGCGACGGAACTGAAGGATCTGCGGCTGTGGGAATCCCGGCAGGCCCTGCTGCAGGGGCTCGCCACCCAGTCCCCCGTCGGCCTGGGCATCTACGACACCGACCTGCGTCTGACCTGGTGCAACACGGCGTACGAACGAGAGATCGGACGCCCGTTCGCCGAGTTCCGGGGCCTCCGGGCCGATCAGCTGTACGCCGGGGGAAAGTTCGTCACCAAGGGACATCCGCCCACGCTCGAAGCGGTCATGCGTCATGTGCTGGAGACCGGCGAACCCTTTCTGGACCTGCACTTCCAGGGCCCGCCGCCCAGCGACCCGGAAACGGACCACCTGTGGTCCTGCGCCTACTACCGGCTCCAGGACGCCGACGGACGCGTCATCGGCGTGTGCGAGGACGCGTTCGACATCACGGACCGCTACAAGGCGCAACGGCGCCTCGCCCTGCTCGTCGAGGCGGGCCGCGGAATCGGAACCGCCCTCGACGTGCGGGTCACCGCCGAGAAGATCACCGAGGTGGCGGTACCGGAGTTCGCCACCACGGTGACCGTCGACCTCGCGAAGGGGGTCCTCGAAGGCGAGGTGCCGGCCACCAGCGGCGCGGCGGCGACGTCTCTGGTGCGCGTCGCCCGCTGCTCGGCCGAGGAAGCCGGTGCCGAGCGAGCCGACGTCCGGGCAGCCGAGGAGAATCCCGGGCAGCAGCCCTCCCCTGCTCCCCCTGCCGAACACCACTCCGTGGAGTACCCACCTGGTTCGCCGCAGCATCGCAGCCTCGCCTCGGGTGGGCTCGTGCTCGACGAAACGGTCCTGGTCGTGCCACTGCGGGCCGGGAACAGCACGCTGGGCCTTGTCACCTTCATCCGCGACTCCGGCGGGGCCACCTTCGACAGCGGTGAAGTCGCGCTGGCCGACGAGCTGGTCGCCCGTACGGCCGTGTCCGTCGACAACGCCCGCCGCTTCACCCGTGAACGCACCGCCTCCCTCGCCCTCCAGCGCCAGCTGCTGCCCCAGCACGTGCCCGAGCAGTCAGCGGTCGAGCTGGCCCACCGCTACCTGCCCACGGACGATGTGACAGGGGTCGGGGGCGACTGGTTCGACGTCATCCCGCTCTCCGGAACCCGGGTCGGGCTCGTGGTCGGCGACGTGGTCGGCCACGGCCTGCAGGCAGCCGCCACGATGGGTCGGCTGCGCACGACCGTACGGGCCTTCGCGCAGATGGACATGGACCCGGTCGAGCTGCTCTCCCGCCTCGACGACCTGGTGGCGCAGTCGACGGAGGAGCAGCGCAGCGAGCTGGGCACACCCGACGGGACCTACGCCGATGTGACCACCGGGGCGACCTGCCTCTACGCGGTCTACGACCCGGTGTCACGGCGCTGCGTCATGGCCAGGGCAGGTCACCTGCCGCCCGCGGTCGTCACCCCGGACGGTGCGCCGACCTTCCCCGATCTGCCGGCCGGTCCGCCGCTGGGCCTGGGCGGCCTGCCGTTCGAGTCGTTGGAGATCGAGCTGCCGGTGGGCAGCCTGCTGGCGCTCTTCACCGACGGCCTGGTCGAGGCCCGCGACCGCGACATCGACCACGGACTCGACACCCTGGCAGACGTACTCAGCGACCGGCACGCCTCGCTGGAGGAGCTGTGCGACCGGGCCGTTGGACAGCTCCTGCCCAGCGGCTCGACGGCCGACGACACCGCCCTGCTGCTCGTCCGCACCCGCGAACTCGACACCTCGCAGGTCACCGAGTGGGAGCTGCCCCCGGAGCCCGTCGCCCCGGGCCGGGCCCGGGAGCTTGCGACCCAGCAGCTGCACGACTGGGGTCTGGAGGAGCTGTCGTTCGCGACCGAACTCGTCGTCAGCGAGCTGGTGACCAACGCGGTCAGGTACGCCGAGGGACCGATCCAGGTACGCCTCATCCGTGACCGCACCCTGCTGTGCGAGGTCGCGGACCAGGGCCACACCTCGCCCCACCTGCGCCACAGCGGCGACGAGGACGAAGGCGGGCGCGGGCTGTTCATCGTCGCGCAACTCGTCCAGAGATGGGGAACGCGCTACACCCGCTCCGGCAAGACCATCTGGACCGAACAGGCCTTCCCCGCCGAGCCGGGGTGAGAAAGGCGCCTGACGTGGCCTTGGCCCGTCAGGCGCCTTCTCCCGTTGCGCGCTCAGCCGTTGAAATGCTCAGCCGTTGAAGCGTTCCGGGTCGGGGCCGGTCCGCTCGTCGCGGTTCAGTGCCGAGATCTCACCGATGTCCCCCTCGCTGAGCTCGAAGTCGAAGAGGTCGAAGTTCTCCTCGATGCGCTTCTGGGTCACCGACTTGGGGAAGACGATGTCGCCGCGCTGGATGTGCCAGCGCAGGGTCACCTGTGCGGGCGACTTGCCCACCCGCTGCGCGATGCGGTTGATGGTCGGGTCGTCGAGCACCTTGCCCTGCGCGATGGGCGACCAGGCCTCGGTGGCGATGTCGTGCTCGGCGCCGAAGGCCCTGACGTCGTCCTGGGTGAGGTAGGGGTGCACCTCGATCTGGTTGACCGCGGGCACCACGTCGCTGCCCTGCATCAGCCGACGCAGGTGGTGGGGCTGGAAGTTGGAGACTCCGATGGCCTTGGACCGCCCTGAGCGGTAGATCTCCTCCAGGGCCTTCCAGGTCTCGACGAAGTCGCCCTTGCCGGGCAGCGGCCAGTGAATGAGGAAGAGGTCGAGGTAGTCGAGGCCGAGGTCGTCCATCGTGCGGTCGAACGCCTTGAGTGCGTCGTCGTGCGCATGGGCGTCGTTGTTGAGCTTGCTGGTCACGAAGATGTCGGCGCGGTCGATGCCGGAGTCACGGACTGCCTGGCCGACCTCCTTCTCGTTGCCGTACATCTCGGCCGTGTCGATGTGGCGGTAGCCGGCTTCCAGCGCGGCCAGCGTCGTCTCCCGGGTCTCCTCCGGCTCGATCTGGAAGGTGCCGAAGCCGAGCTGGGGGATCTGCACGGCGTTGTTGAGGGTGATGGCGGGTACTGCGGTCACGGTGGCTCCTTGCCTTGCTGGTTTCGCGATCAGCGGTCTGTTTGGTCAGCCGACTGTGCGTGCGGAGGCCTGTACGGGCACACGGCTGCACGTACAGAAGGCCGTACGTGCAGAGGGCTGTATGTCGATACGCCTCTCCGCTCACTCGGCCGCAAAACACACGTATGGTCAGTGTTTGTCCCGCCGCGGATGACCGGGTTCGCCAGCGGACCGGCGGGACGCGTTCGGGTCGTTCAGCCTGCGATTCCGCTCAGCTCCGCGTCGGGCGGCAGCACCGTGACGAGCTTGCGGTTCACGAACTCCTGCATGCCGAGCTTCGAGAGTTCACGCCCGTAGCCCGAGCGCTTGATGCCGCCGAACGGCAGGTCGGGCTGGGTCGAGGTCGGGTGGTTGACCCAGACCATGCCGGTCTCCACGCGCTCCGCCACCCGTCGGCCGCGCTCCACGTCCGCGCAGAACACGGAGCCGCCGAGGCCGTACTGGCTGTCGTTGGCGAGGGCGATGGCCTCGTCCTCGTCGGCGACGCGGTAGATGACCGCGGCGGGCCCGAAGAGCTCCTCGGCGTAGGCACGCATCCCCGGCTTGACGCCGGTGATGATCGTCGGCTCGACGAAGGCACCCGGACGGTCGATCCGGTGGCCGCCGGTGACCAGTTCCGCCCCTTGGTCCACCGTCTCGCGGATCTGGTCGGCCAGGTCCGATGCCGCCTGCTCGGAGGAGAGCGGGCCCAGAGTGGTCGCCTCGTCGGCGGGGTCTCCCGGGCGCAGCTCCTCGAACTTGCGACGCAGCCCGTCGACGAAGTCGTCGTACACGTCCTCCAGCACGATGAACCGCTTCGAGGCCACACAGCTCTGGCCGGTGTTCGCCATCCGGCCCGCCACCGCGGCCCCGATCGTGCGCTCGAGGCCCTCACCGTCGAGAACGATGAAGACGTCGCTGCCGCCGAGCTCGAGGAGGCTGGGCTTCATGTTCCGCCCGGCCCGTTCGGCGACCTTGGATCCGGCCCCCTCGCTGCCGGTCAGGGAGGCTCCGCGGACCTTCGGGCTGTCGATGATGCGCGAGATCTCCTCGTGGCTCACGAACAGGTTCGTGTAGACGCCCTCGGGGGCCTCCGCGTCACGGAAGAGCGTCTCCAGGGCGAGGGCGGACTGCGGGCAGATGCCGGCATGCTTGACCAGCACGGTGTTCCCGAGCACCAGGTTCGGCCCCGCGAAACGGACCACCTGGTAGAGCGGGAAGTTCCACGGCATGACGCCCAGCAGGACACCGAGGGGCTCGCTGACGAGGTACGCCTCCCCCTCCTCGACGTCGAGCGGCTCGGCGGCGGCGAAGTCCGGCCCGTGCCGCGCGTAGTACTCCAGGATCGACGCGGCGAGGTCCACCTCGCCGCGGGCCTCGGAGATGAGCTTGCCCATCTCCAGGGTGATGAGCTGGGCCAACTCTTCCTTGCGCTCCTTCATCAGGCCGGCGGCGCGTCCGACGAGGGCCGCGCGGTCCGCGATCGGGCGCTTGCGCCATGCGTCGAACGCGTCGCCCGCGGTCTCGACCGCCGCATCGACTTCTTCGCCCTCGATGGCCGGGAACTCCACGAGGGTCTCCCCCGTGTACGGGCTCACGGTCGCAAACGAACTTTTGCGCTGATCTGACATGAACTCTCCAGAGCGACGGGTGAGGGCGGTGCGGGCTCAGGACGGAACGCTGCGTTCCGGCCCCATCCCGGGGTACCCGACCTCACGAGGCGCAAACAGTTCATATGCCAAAAAGGGTGCGTAAAGCCCTCTGCGGGAGTCGGCCAGACGGTGCGCGCCGGACCTCACTCCCGGGTACCCGCCCGGGCCGCGGGACTCACATGAATCCGCAGGTCGCCGAACCGATGGGACGGCCAGTCACGCGCGTATCCCGGCGGCCCCTCCTCCTCCGTGGCGAGCGTGGCTGTTGGCGTCCGCCGTGCGGTCCGGAGGAAGTCCTCCCGGGTGGTGTTCGCGTTGTGCCCCTGGGTCTGGGCGGAGGAGCACCCGGCGTAGAAGGCGATCGGGAGCGCCTCATATCCGTTCAGGACGCAAGGCGGCCGTACGCCGAGCCGGTGCAGCTCGGCTGCCGTGCGGGCCCACTCCTGCCGCCCTGCGGTGGACCGGGCCACGGCGTCCTCCAGTACCACGTACTGCATGGCCAGATGCCCGGCGAACGCCAGAGCCGCCAACGTCACCGCCGCCGGACGCCAGGCCCGGGGCGCGGCGTTGACCAGGTGAACGAGGGCATCGGCGACCGGGATGGCGAGGAGCGCGTAGAACGGCAGCAGGAAGCGCGGCGCGGCGTATCCGATCATGAACAGGTACGGGATGCTCGCCGTCATGGCGCAGGCCAGCGGCAGGAGCGTGCGCGCGGTGCGCCGCCCCTTGACCGCGACGGCGAGAGCGACGGCGGCGAGCAGCGGCAGGGCGAACCACCACGCGATCAGCTGCGGGGCCGGGAGCGAGCTGTCGCACGGACGGCACAGGGTCTGGCCGCCCAGGCCGCGCAACTGGTCGAGGACGGCGATGTTCCAGCCGAGGCCGCCCTGGATCCGGGAGGCATCGGCCAGCCGCGCACCCAGGCCGCCGAAACTGACGTACGCCTCGGCCACCCAGCCGACGGCCCCCGACCCCAGGCCCACGACGAGGGCCGCCAGAAGGCGCGGGCGCCGCCACCGGCGTACGCACACCAGGAGTACGAACAGCGGGAGGACCACCCAGACGGCGTCGGTGGGCCGCATCCACGCCAGCAGCGCGGCGCTCGCCCCCGCACCCCACAGCGCCGCCCGGTCGTGGCGGTCGGCCTGGGCGCGCAGGAAGCAGCCGACTCCGGCGAGGGCGCCGATCGCGACCCAGTAGTTGGGCATGACCTCCGGGCCGTAGAACACCGTCACCCAGAGCGTCGCGAACAGGACGCCCGCCAGGACGACCACCCGTTCGGGGAACAGCCCCCGCCAGATGCGCAGCGCCAGGAAGAGGCCGAGGCCGGACAGGACGGCCAGATAGACCCGCAGGAGTGAGGTGGACGACGACCACGAGGCGATCGGCGCGGCGAGCAGGGAGATCCCGCGGGAACGGGGGGCGCTGAAGAACGCCGCCGGAGTGTGACCGCTGACCTGGCTGACGTACACCGCCTCGTCCCACCCGAGACCCATTCCGGGCCGTACGAGGACCAGTTGGAGCAGTGTGAAAGCCGCCGCCACGGCAGCCAACCCGCCCAGGCCTCCGACGCGGCGCGGAGTACGGACCGCCGGCGTCGGACCGCGGCTCTCCAGCCCGACGAGCGGGGCGTTCAAGGTCTTGACCATCGCCTGCCTTCCCCTACACGCAGCAGGGCTCCCCTTCCGGCCTGCAGGGCGCAGGACGGAAGACATAAGTAGGAAAAACGTGGACAAATTAACCCGGGTAGCTCGGGAGCGCAGCGCGAAGATCCGGTACGGGGACGACGGCGGGGACAGGACCGGTGAGGGCGGGCATGAGAAAAGGCGCCTGATCCAGGCCTCCGCCCGTCAGACGCCTGATGGCGTTGAGCACCCCCCCCCCCACGACCGACGGGGTGGCCTCCCCGAAGGGAAACCACCCCGTCGGCCATGGGCCGAACCTCACACCCTCACGGTGCTACAAGTGTCAGGTCGATAAGGCGACTCAGCGGCACAGCGCCGATTCCACGACCTTGTCGACGTGCGCCCTGCCCGCCTCGTCGTCCAGCTGCATGGTCACCGCGACGTTGGCGGCGCGGCCGTCGTCGGTGGCTCCGCCCCGGGTCTCGTATCCCGGGAAGCTGCCGCCGTGACCCCAGTAGAGGCCGTCACCACACGGGAGCGGCTTGCTCACGATCCCCAGGCCGTAGCGGGCACCGGGGCCGAAGGTGGCTTCCGCGGGGAGGGTGGAGCCGCGCATCTGGGCGAGCTGGGCCGCGGGGAGGAGGCCGCCGCCCAGGAGCTCGGAGTAGAAGCGGTTGAGGTCGGAGTTGGTGGAGATCAACTGCCCTGCGGCCCATCCCCAGGAAGGGTCGATCTCCGTGATGTCCTGGAGGGGCGCGTCGGCCGCGTCCCGGTAGTACCCGTGGGGATGGGGTCCCCGGATGGTCGTGTCGCGGCGGTCGGGGAAGTAGGTGTTGCGCAGCCCGATGCGCTTGATGATGCGCCGGTCCAGCTCCTCGGCGAGGGAATGCCTGGTGACCTTCTCGACGATCAGGCCGGCCAGCACGTAGTTCGTGTTGCTGTACTCCCACTTCTCTCCGGGATCGGACTCGGCCTTGTGCTGGAGTGCGATGTCGACGAGCTCGCGCGGGGTGAAGTACCGGGGTTCATCAAGGTACTTGCTGTAGTTGGGAAGTCCGCTTGTCTGCTGGAGAAGGTGGCGGACGGTGATGCGTCCTCCGTCGATGTTCTCCCCGCGGACGAGGCCCGGCAGATAGGTGTCGACCGAGGTGTCGAGGCCGATCTTCCCTTCGGCGACCAGTTGCAGCACGACCACCGCGGTGAATGTCTTGGTGTTGCTACCGATGCGCACCCGGCCATCCCTGGGCACCTTGGAGCCGGTGGCCAGATCGCCGACGCCTGCGGTGTAGTTGCGGGTGTGGCCCTTGCGGCCTTCGCCGTCCTTGACGCCGGCCAGCGCGGCGGGCAGGCCATCGGTGTGCACAAGCCCGTTCAGGCCCTGTTGGACGGTGTCGACGGTGTCCGGCCGCGCCGCGGACACCGCGGGCGGCGCCAGGGCACCCAGCGTCAGGACACCGACGGCCGCCGCGGCCACGGCCGGAACGGCCCTGCGCAGACCGCCCTGTCGCCTGGAGGTCTGCCGGGGGGACTGCCGGGGGACCTGACTGGAGGAACCCGACCTCTGCAATACCTGCTCACGCACGCGCCAACTCCTACGGGATCATGGGAAACCAGCGGCATTTCTGCCGGTCCCAGCATTTCCGGAAGCGCCGGTCCGGAACGATCCTGCTAGCCGCCCGGCCCGGGTGGGGCTATCCCCCGGTACTCCGGTCCTGTCTCGCGGCGCTCCCGCCCGGGTCCGGCGCTCGGCATCTCCCTCCCCCTCCCTCTCCCCCGCCGCTCAGCCCGCGATCGAGTCCAGCTGTTCGGCCGCGGGGCGCAGCGCCCACAGGTCCCCGCCGGGTGGCGTCTCCAGCTTCGGTACCGCCTTGCGGGCGGCCGCGTCCCCGGCGTCGGCCGCCGCGTGCACGACATCGCTGGCGGCGAACCGGTGGAAGTCCAGCTCGGGGTGCGGCCACCGCGCCGCCCCCGTCGCCGCGGGCAGGAGATAGCCGACGGCCTTGAACAAGCCCTGCCCGTCGGGGCCTTGGTGCGACCAGAGGTCCACACCCACGTGCCGGCCGATGGCGGCGAGCCGTGTGTAGGCGACCAGGTCGAAGGTCGAGTAGTGCCAGCTCCGCGTCCGGGCAAGCTCCTGCGGCTGGCTGCCGTCGCCCGCGATCTGGGGGTCGATGCGGCGGGTGCGGGCGTCGCTGACGGTGCGGCGTGCGAGCGCCGTGTCGCCGGTGGCGTAGGCGAGGGCGGCGACCTGCATGTCGTAGAACGTGCCGTGATTGTTCTGCGCGGCGTCCTCCTGCTTGCCGAAGTCGCTGTCGACGAGCCAGCCGAGGAAGTCCTTGTTCCACTTCGTCATCGCGGAGCGGTCGCTCCTGGACCAGCCGGGTGCGCCCGTGCCGAGGATCGCGATCGCGTCGACGACGCTCGTGTACGACTGCGAGAAGTCGATGATGCCGATGGCCCGGCCGTCGTACTTGCAGGGGATGAACTGTGCGTGGTCCAAGTTCGGGTTCATCTTCGTCGCCGGATCGAGGAACCAGGTCCGCAGGACGGAGGCCGCCTTCTCGGCGTACCGCTTCTTTCCCGTGTAGTACCAGGCCAGCGTGAGGTCGTACGTCGAGTCGAAGACCTTTTCCACGTCCTGGCGGTCGGTCCCGGTGTCGACCTCGGGGTTGCGCTGCCCGTCGCGCTGTTCGTACGGGCAGCCCCACGGGTTGTCGGCCGTCGGCGTCTGCGTGGGCCACCAGTAGGGCGCCTGACTCAGGTAGTCGTGCACGTCACCGCCAGGTGCGGGCTTCGGCTTGTCGACGACCGTCCAGGGTCCCTGCCCTATCCAGGCGTCGGCGCGCGCAGTCAAATCCCTTACGGATCGCTTGAGTTGGGGGTCGCCGTGCTCCAGGCGGAGCTTGGTCCACTGGAGCCGCTCACCGTCGAGAACGGCGGTTCGCGGGGCGTCCTCGCGGGCGGAGGCGTTCGCGACCGGCATCACGGCGGAGGCGAGGGCCGCCACCGCGGTGAGCAAGGCGCCGAACCGCACCCGGGATCTTCCGCGCATCACACACTCCAGTCACGAGCTACGAATGACGAATGACGAGCGGATCAGATATGTGAACAACGTTCGCCACCTGGACCGGGTGAGCGTAGAACCCGCGGGCCGCTCAGGCAACGGATGTGACACGACGGCTCGTTGGCGACTCACGGGGTACTCACATACGGCCGGCACCCTCGCTCGCTCACGCCCGGCGTCGAGGAACCGGCTTCCATATAGGACCTGTTCTGGCCTATATGCCTCTTAATGTGGTCCTGACCGGCGGGACAGGAACATCGGAAGGCGGAGACCATGACTTCGAACGAGCTGACCACCAACCCTGAGCCGACGGACACCCCGGCCGTCACCGGTGAGCGCGCCGAGTGGCTGGAGACCCTGGCCAAGCACCGGCACTTCCTGCGCTTCACCGCCCGCGACCTCACGGACGAGCAGGCCGGGCTGCGGACCACCGCGAGCGAACTGTGCATCGGCGGCCTGATCAAGCACGTCACCGGGGTCGAGCAGTCCTGGGTGGACTTCATCCTGAACGGACCGGCGACGATGCCGGACTTCACATCCATGACCGAGGCCGACTGGGCCGACCGGGCGGAGGGCTTCCGGATGCTGCCGGGCGAGACGCTGGCCGGTGTACTGGCCGACTACGAGGAAGTGGCCCGCAGGACCGACCAACTGGTGGCCACCCTCCCCGACTTGGACGTGACGTGGCCGCTGCCGAAGGCTCCGTGGTTCGAGGCCGACGCGCAATGGTCGGCCCGCCGGGTGCTGATGCACATCGTCACCGAGACCGCCCAGCACTCCGGCCACGCCGACATCATCCGTGAGTCCATGGACGGCGCGCAGAGCATGGCCTGAGGCGGGCCCGCCGACCGCGCTCTTTGACTGATTTTTCAGTGGCGCGGCGGTGAGCCACTCTCCTGCCGCGGCCAGGGCGGGCGCCGGGGCCGTCGGCTGCACCTGGCCGAGGAGGGCCGCCACCTCCTGCACCCACACCAGGGTTGCCCTGACGAGGGCCTCCCTCAGCGCCTCGCCGAAGACGGCGCTCGCCCGCGGCTCGCCCCAGGCGGTGCTGTTCTCCCTGACCACCTGGGTGTCCTGCAGCTCCAGGAGGAGGACTCGTCCAGCTCCGCACTCGGAGCGGCCGTTGACCTTTGACTGAATTTTCAGTCTGTGCCAGAGTCGTCGAACCGTCGAGTGGCCGCACCGTGCTCGGCGCGCGTCCTGCCATGTCGATGGATAGCTTGGTCCTCATCACGATGATCGGAGTTCACCGTGTCCCCCCTCGTCCCCTCCCGCCGCTCGGCCCTGCGCACGCTCGGCGGGATCGGTGCCGTCGTCCTGGGCGCGTCGGCCTGCGGTCCCGGTGACGAACTGACGGGGGCCGCGAGCACCGCCCGCGACACGGAGGCCGAGGGCCTGCGCATGGAGGCCGAGTGGGAGAACCACGCCCGCACCTTCATGTCCTGGCCCGCCCTGGAATCGGTGTGGGGAGAGGACCTGCCCTACGTGCGTGAGGACATCGCCCGCATCGCCCGCGCCATCGCGGAGTACGAGTACGTCGTGATGCTGGCCAGGCCCGACCAGCAGAAAGCCGCCCAGAAGGCCTGCGGGCGCGACGTCGAGGTCATCCCGCTGGCCGTCGACGACCTGTGGGCCCGCGACACCGTGCCCGTGTTCGTGGAGCACGACGGCGACGTCGTCGGCGTCGACCTCAACTTCAGCGGGTGGGGCAACAAACAGGAGCACACGAACGACGCACGCGTCGGCCGCACCCTCCTCTCGGCGTACGACATCCCGCGCAGGAAGGCGCCCCTGGTAGCCGAGGGCGGCTCCTTCGAGACCGACGGCGAGGGCACCCTCCTCATCACCGAGAGCTCGATCGTCAACGACAACCGCAACCCGGGTAAGAGCCGGGACCAGATCGAGGCCGAGATCAAGCGGACGCTGGGCATCAAGAAGGTGATCTGGCTGGCCGGCGTGCGCGGCGAGGACATCACCGACGCGCACGTGGACAGCCTCGTGCGGTTCACCGCACCCGGCGTGGTGCTCCTGGACCGGGCCTTTCCCGGCATGCCCGCCGATTCCTGGTCCCGCGCCGCCGACCAGGCCAAGTCCGTGCTCGCCAAGGCCACCGACGCCAAGGGCCGCCCCTTCGAGATCATCGACCTGCCGCAGCCCGACCTGGACAGGATCACCGGCGAGGGCGACGACTTCGTCTCGGCCTACGCCAACTTCTACATCGCCAACGACTCCGTCTTCCTGCCCAGGTTCGGCGACCACAAGGCCGACAAGCGCGCCAAGAGCATCCTGCAGGAGCACTTCCCCAAGCGCGACATCGTGCAGATCCCGATCGACACCATCGCCTCCGGTGGCGGCGGCATCCACTGCTCGACGCACGACCAGCCCGGCAAGCCCGTCGACTGAGACCCCGTCAACCGAGGGGGTGGCGTCAGCGACACCCCAGGTCCGGGCCTCAGACCTCCTGTCTCACGGCCCTCGTCGGCGCAGGCTTGCTCCCGTCACCAGCGAACAGTCCGGCGGTTTCCCCGCCGGTCACCGACGGGAACGGGGGGAGACATGATGACCGGTCATACGCGGCGGAGGATTCTCCAGGGGGCGGCGCTCGCGGCAGCGGGCAGCGTGGTCGGCGGGTACGGGCTCGGCCAAGAGGCCGCGGCGTCACAACGTCAGGCCGACGGCAAAAGCGGCGAAGGGTCTCTCCCCTTCCTGAAGGGCGCCTTCGCGCCGGTCACCGAGGAGTTGACCGCGTTCGACCTGAAGGTGACGGGCCGCGTGCCGCGTGACCTGGACGGCCGCTTCCTGCGCACCGGCCCGAACGCGCTGGGGCTGGAGGACCCGCGGGCCCATCACTGGATGCTGGGCGACGGCATGGTGCACGGGGTACGGCTGCGGGGCGGACGCGCCGAGTGGTATCGGAACCGGTGGGTGCGCTCCTCGCAGGTGGCGAAGAAGCTGGGCGAGAAGTACCCGGGCGAGGTCCCGCCGGACGACTTCGCGTGCAACACGCACGTGATCCCGTACAAGGGACGGATCCTGGCTCTCCAGGAGGGCGGGCCGCTGCCGTACGAGCTGGACGGCGAGCTCGGCACGGTGCGACCGTACGACTTCCGCTCCACGCTGCGGGGCGCGTTCACCGCGCACACCAAGTACGACGCGGCAGCGGATGAGCTGCACGCGGTGGCGTACTACCCGACCTGGGACCACGTCCGGCACATCATGATCGACCGGACCGGCCGGGTGGCGCGGAGCAGCAGGATCCCGGTGCCGGACGCGCCGATGATGCACGACTTCGCCCTCACCCAGAAGTACGTGGTGATCGTGGACGTCCCGGTCACGTTCGACGCGGCGGCGGCCGGGGCGGGGGCGGCGGTGCCGTACGTCTGGAACGAGCGGCACCCGATGCGCGTCGGGGTCGTGCCGCGGGCCGGCGGCGCGACCCGCTGGTTCGAGATCGACCCGGTCTTCTACTCGCACACCCTCAACGCGTACGACCAGGGCGACTCGGTGGTGGTGGAGTACACCAGCATGCCAGCCCCGTTCTACGTGGCCGGGCGGGGCAACGGCGGCCCGTTCACGACCGGCACGCCGACGCTGGACCGCTGGACGGTCGACCTGCGCGCGGGCCGGGTCCGCTGCTCTCGCATCGACGATCTGCCCCAGGAGTTCCCTCGCGTCAACGAATCCCTGGTCTCGCGCAGGCACCGCTATGGCTACACGGTGAGCGCGGCCGAGATGTGGCGCGCGTACGAGACGGTGGACGGGGTGCCGCCGGATGACAAGTTCAGCAACTGCCTGGTGAAGCACGACATGTTGCGCGACAGCAAGGAGGTGGTGCGCTTCCCGAAGGGCGCGGCGGCGAGCGAGCCGGTGTTCGTGCCGCGCCGGGGCGCGCGGGACGAGGACGACGGTTACCTCCTCTCCTACGTGCACGACCCCGACCGCGGCGCCACCGACCTGGTGATCCTCGCGGCCCAGGACTTCACGTCCCACCCGCTGGCCCGCGTCCACCTGCCGGGGCGGGTGCCGCTGGGCTTCCACGGAAGCTGGGTCGGGGAACTGTAGCCGCGTTTGAGCACTAGGGGCCGCGGGTCTCGGCCGGTCGGCCGCCGCCGACCGGCCGAGTCCGTCAGTTGCCGCCGGTGCCGATCGTCGCGCCGACCGCGTCCAGTGCGGTGGTCACGGGCTGGAAGAAGGTCTCGCCGCCCGCGGTGCAGTCGCCGCTGCCGCCCGACGTGAGGCCGATCGCGCTGCCGTCGGCGGTGAACAGTGAGCCGCCGCTGTCTCCCGGTTCGGCGCAGACGTCGGTCTGGATGAGGCCGCTGACGGTGCCTTCCGGATAGTTCACCGTGGCGTTGAGGCCGGTGACCACACCGTCCTGGAGGCCGGTGGTGCTGCCCATGCGGGACACCTCCTGCCCGACCGCAGCCTCGGCGGCCTGCGTGATCTCCACTGTCTGACCGTCACCAGTGTCGACCGTGCTCGGGGCCTCCGTCGCCGCATCGTCGTACGTGACCAGGGCGAAGTCGCCGTCCCCGGGGAACGTCGCGGCCTGGACGGTTCCGATGGCAGCGCCGTCCTGGGCGTCCGACCAGCTCTCGGCGGCCACCCCGCAGTGCCCCGCGGTGAGGAAGGCGGGGGCTCCGTCATCGGTCGTCACGTTGAAGCCGAGCGAGCAGCGTGCACCGCCTCCGAAGATGGCGTCACCGCCCGCGGCGAAGGGCTTGAACTCTCCCGCGGACTTCTGGATGCGGGCCATCCCCGAGCCGAGGGATTCGACGGTCGACTCCAGCTTGTCCCAGCGTTCGCCGGTGACGGTGCGGTCGGCCGTGACCACGATCCGGTTCGTCTTGGGGTCCGTGGCCCACGCGGTTCCGGCCATGGTGGCCCGGCTGCTCAGTGTCTTCGCGGCTGCTCCCAGTTCACCGGCGCTGTTGTCGACGCTCCGCGCCACCGCTCCAGCTCTCTTCACCTGCACGTTCACCGCGTTGTCGTCGCCCACGACGTTGACGACCAGCTGCTGCTTCGCCTCGTCGTAGTACGCCCCGGCGTACGCGTCACCGAGCTGCGAGGCCAGCGGCTCGACCAGTTTCGTCGCCGATGCCGCGCTGACCCTCTTGACAGCGGTCCCTGAGGCGGTCTCCGAACCGGACTGCGAGGCGTTGGCCTGTTGCAGCAGGACGGCCGTCGCGACCATGCCCATGGCCGCCGCCCCTGCCAGAAGGGCCTTCCGCTTGGGTATTCGCTTGTGCCTCAACTCGTCGCCTCCTGTGGGGGGTCCCGTGGGGGATTCCGCATCCGGTCACCGGCCGAAGCCGGTGACATGTCCGGCCCTAGATACGGGTGCGACGGGAGTTGTGTTCAGCGATGACCGTGGGAAGCCATGACCTCGGCAAGCCATGCCTCGGCGATCAGCCGGTGGCCGCGCGGACTCGGATGGACCCCGTCGGGAGCCAGGGCCGCCGCACCGCTCTCCTCGGCGGCACGGGGCAGGAGCAGGTCCGCGCGCACCAGTTGGGCGTCGTTGCCGCGCGCCGCGCGCAGGACGGCTTCGGTGCGGGGGGCCAGGTCCTCGTGCCAGCTCTCCTGCTCCGGGGTGACCGGGAGGAGGAAGGGGGTGATGACGACGAGCCGGGCGGACAGCTTCTGCCGGGTGTGCGTGAGGATGCGGTCCAGGCAGGCCTCGAACTCGGGGACCGGGCTGGGCAGTTGGTGGTCGTAGCGCCGCCAGGTGTCATTGATGCCGATCTTGACCGTGACCACGGTGGGCCGCGGGGCGATGACGTCGGTGGTCCAGCGGGATTCGAGGTCGTACACGCGGTGGCCGTTGACGCCTTTGTTGATGACCTCGGGCACGGCTCCTTCGCCGCCCGCCTCGGCGCGCAGGGCCTGCGCGATCTCGCGGACGTATCCGTTGCCGAGCGAGGTGGGATCCGTGCGGTCGCGGCCCGCGTCGGTGATGGAGTCGCCGATGAACAGGAGTTTGTCGTCTGCCGTGATGTGCATGTGCGTCTGCCTCCTCAGTGCGAGCGCCCGGCCGGTCTCGCCGGCCGCTCCGAGCGCCGGGCCACCGTACGTCGCAGTGTGTCGGCCTCACGCCTCAGCAGGGCGGGGTCGCTGCCGGGCACGAACTCCAGGAGGGCGTCGGGGTGCGGGTGTTGTTCGCTCAGGTGGCCGAAGACGGCCGTCCACAGCTCCTCGCGATCGGCCAGCGGCAGTCGGTGGTTCCCCGGCCACCAGGAGAAGACGTGCACCCCGCTGACCCGGTCCCCGAGTTCGGCGAGCCCGGCCAGCGCCTCCTCGTCGGGAGCGTCCAGCGGCGGCTGCCAGTACGTGCGCAGATTGGGGGCGCCCACTTCGTCCAGCAGCCGGAGGGTGGAGGCGACGGTGTCGGTCAGGGTCTTCGCATGGAACTCCAGGGCGAGTTCGAGGCCGTGGTCGGCCCCGATCCCGGCCGCCTCGCGCAGCCGGGCCACGGTCCCCTGCCGCTCGGAGGCCGTGACCTCCCGCGATCCGGTGCCGCCCGCCCAGACGCGCACCCGGGGCGCACCGAGGAGCACCGCGGCGCGGGCGAGCGCCGGGAACCCGGCCAACTCGCCCGCCCCCGCGCGGAAATACGAACCGTACGAGCAGCAGGCGAGCCCATAACGATCGGAGACATCACGGACAGCGCGGACCGTGTCCCGCTCCCGCGGAGGCGCGTGTACGTCCGCACCCCACTCCACGACGTCGAGCCCCGCGTCCGCGGCGCGGCGCGCGACCTCGGCGGCGGGCAGGTGCCGGAAGGTGACGGAGCAGAGCCCCAGCCTGCTCACGGCCGCGCTGTCCCCGCTCATGCCGCGTTCGGGCCCACGTCGGCCACCGTGAGGGGGCGGCGCAGTGGGGCTGTCGTCGCGTACTCGTCGGCACCGATGTCCCGTGTGCCGCCCCGCGGGTGCCCGTCGATGTCATCGGTCACGGCCGGGCTGCCGAGCGTCGCCTTGCCGATCGCCGGACTGCCCGCCGAAAGCCGGGACACACCGTCGGACTCCTTCCGCAGCAGCGGGTCGACCCGCGTGAAGCCGGCCGTGGGAATGTTGCCGTTGGCCGCACCGCCCCACAGGATGTTGCTCTGCCAGGTGAAGCCGGTGGTCTTCCCCATCGCGACCAGGCTGCCCGAGTCGCCCACCAGCAGGTTGTCGGCGATGACCACCTTCTGAGGCTCGTACTCCCGGGTCTCCCCCGCCAGGGTTTCGGCGTTGCCGACCAGCGTGTTGTGCACGATCACCGCGCGGTCGCACGCGTCGTTGCCGCGCCGCTCCTCGGGCGTCTCACCGGAGTTGTGGTCGCGGGTACTGCCGCTGCCGACCACCAGCGCGCGCCCGGACAGGCCCGCCACGAAGTTGTTGAGGACCACGTGGTCGTTGCCGTAGAGACGCAAGCCTTCCTTGCCGTCGAGGAGGTAGTTGCTCTCCACGCGGGTGCGATTGCCGTGGCGCAGGACGATGCCACCGGCGCTGTCGCGGATCGTGTTGTAGCGGACGGTGTTGTCCGAGGACTTCACCGAGATGGCCTCGGGGTCTCCGTCGCAGCGCTCGAAGAGGTTGTACTCCACGATGGCGTGGGCAGCGGAGAGCGCGCGGGGGCTGACGCCAAGGCGGATGGGCTCCCCTCCGTTCGCACCGGCGAAGCTGTGGTCGGAGAAGTGGTTGCGCAGGATGTGCACGCGCTGGGCCATGGCCGTGCTGCCGGAGCCCTCCACGCAGAGGAAGACGCCGAGGGTGGTCTTGCCGTGGAAGTGGTTGCGGTCGACCTTGCTGTCGTCCGCGCGCACCATCACCGAGTGCAGGCCCTCGATGTCGGCGAGCCGGAAGTCGTTGCGGGTCAGCCTGATGCGTGAGCAGTTCGCCGGTATCTCCAGGGTGGTGCTCTGGCGGAATGCGAAGCCGCTGACGGTGATGTTGCTGGAGTTGCTGAAGGCGAAGCCGCGCTCGCCGCGGAGCACAGCGCCGCCGCGGGACGCGGCGGAGATGGTGATGGGGGCGTCCTGGGTGCCGTTCTTGCCCGTGACGTTGATGGAGGTGCCGGACGGGACGGTGTAGGTGCCGTCGGCCAGGACGATGCGGGCGCCGGGTGCGGCGCTGTTGATCGCCTTCTGCAGGTCGCTCAGGGAACTGACCGTGGCGGACGTCCCGCTCTCGGCTGCGCCTGCCGTGCGCAGAGCGGCGAGCGGCACGGCGGTGAGCGCTGCTCCTAAGGCCGTGCCGGTGAGGAAGGTGCGGCGTTTCATGTTGCCTCCGTGGGGGGTGCTGGGTGGACAGGGACTTCACGGGTGGAAGGGAATCCGGGGCGGCTTCGGCCGACGAGCCGTCAGCCGGCCGCCACGGGGTCCAGATACAGCTCGATCACCGGCACGGGTGTGTCGGGGCGCTGGACCGGGAGTTGGAGGGTGAGGGTGCCCGCGGGCTGTCCGCCCATCTCGGTGTTGAGGGCGGGCTCGCCGGGGGCGATCTCGATCCGGGTGATCTCGGAAGCGTCGTTCAGGAGTTGGGCGTAGCGCACCCGTCCAGCGAGTCCCGGCAGGTGCAGATGGCGCAGGGGCCAGGAGAACAGGTGGACGTAGAGCCGGTCACCGCGCTGGGTGTAGCGGCAGTCGGCGGGTGCGGTGTACGGGGACGGGCCGCAGCCGCGGAACGCCCGCTCGTGCAGGTCCGTCCAGCGGCCGAGCTCGCCGAGGGTGCCGACCGCGCGCGGGTCGAGGTCGCCGCGGCCGGTGGGGCCGACGTTGAGCAGCAGGTTGCCGCCCTTGGACACGCCGTCCACGAGCATGCGGATCAGCAGGTCGGCGCTCTTGTGGTCGAGGTTGTCGCGGTCGTAGCCCCAGCTGCCGTTGAGTGTCTGGCAGGCCTCCCAGACCACGGGCCGCCCGTCCTTGGTCATCGGGCCCGCGGGCTGGTACTGCTCGGGGGTGACGAAGTCGCCGGGTAGTCCGGTCCGGTCGTTGACGAGGGTGTGCGGCTGGAGTTCGCGGATCATCTCCAGGAGCTTCGGCGCGTCCCAGTCGTCGGGGCCCTTGCCGCCCCACCAGTGGCGGCCCGCTTACGAGAAGTCGAAGAAGAGGTAGTCGACGCGTCCGAAGTCGGTCAGCAGCTCGCGGACCTGGCCGTGCAGATAGCTCCGGTAGTCGCGGATGTCACGGTCGGCGGTGGCGGCCTTGAACTCCTCGTCGTCGCGCTGGGGGTGGGTGCCGTCCACGGGGAACGACGGGTGGTGCCAGTCGATGAGCGAGTAGTAGAAGCCGACCTTGAGCCCCTCGGCGCGGCACGCCTCGACGAACGGCCGGACGAGGTCGCGGCCGTACGGGGTCTTGGTGGCCTTGTAGTCGGTGAGGGCGCTGTCCCACAGGCAGAAGCCGTCGTGGTGCTTGGTGGTGAGCACGACGTACCGCATGCCTGCGGCCTTGGCGGTCCGCGCCCACCGGACCGGGTCGTAGCGGTCGGGGTCGAAGTGGTCGAAGTACACCTGGTACTGCTCGTCGGAGAGCTGCTCCCGGTTCTTGACCCACTCGTGGCGGGCGGCGAGGGAGTACAGGCCCCAGTGGACGAACATGCCGAACCGGTCGGTGGTGAACCAGGTGGTGTCGGGGGCTTCGGTCGGGCTCACGGGGTGTCGCTCCTTGCGGTCGTGGGTGCTGCGGCGGACGGGTTGCCGGGGTGGCTCAGCCCTTCAGGGCTCCGGAGGACAGCCCGTGCACGAAGGAGCGCTGGAAGAACAGGAAGACGATCACGGAGGGCAGCAGGGCGAGCAGCGAGGCCGCGAGGACCACTCCGGGCGTGACGTCGGGGTCGATCCGCAGGGTGCGCAGCGCCAGCGGCAGCGTGTAGGAGGAGGAGTCCGTGGCGACGAGCAGGGGCAGCAGGTACTGGTCCCAGATCATCGTGAAGCCGAAGACCCCGATGACGCCCAGCGCGGGCTTGCACATCGGCAGAATGATCTGGGCGAAGATGCGCAGGTCACCGGCGCCGTCGATACGCGCTGCCTCTTCGAGCTCCTTGGGCACGTCCTTCATGAACTCGGTCATCACCAGGATGGAGAATCCCCAGGCGCCCAGCGGGACGATCATTCCCGCGAGGGTGCCGATGAGGTTGAAGTGGACGACCGGCAGATCGGCGAGGATCAAGGACAGCGGCAGGGCCAGGATCTCCTCGGGCAGCATCAGCGTGGCGAGGATCGCCACGAGGGCCACCGTCATCCCGGGGAAGACCTTCCGGGCCAGCGCGTATCCGGCCAGGACGGAGACGGCCACCTGGAGCAGCAGGCCGAAGCCGACCACGAAGAACGAGTTCAGCAGGTACGCCAGCACGCCCTGGTCGAAGGCGATCCGGAAGTTGTCCAGGGTGGCGCCCGAGGGGATGACGCTCAGCTGGGTGGGGTCCTTGACCTTGCTGAAGGCGCTGACGAGGAGGGCGAGCAGCGGTCCCGCGAAGACGATCAGGACCAGGAGGTACGTGACGGCCTTCAGGGCCCGCCCCGCGGTGCTCCGGCTCTCGGTCAGGCCGAGTGCGGTCTCGGTCGGCGCGTTCATTTGCTCTCCCTGCGGCGCACGAGGTGGACGACGATCGTCAGGATCAGCGTCATGACGAACAGCAGGACGGCTCCCGCCGCTCCGACGCCGAGCCGGTTCTGTTCGAGGCCGAGCTTGTAGATCAGGGTCATGACGACCTCGGTGGAGCCGTCGGGCCCGCCGTTCGTGAGCAGGAAGACCTCGGTGAACACCCGCAGTCCGCGGATCGCGGCGAGGATGAACAGGATCGAGAACACCGACCGCAGGCCGGGCACCGTCACGTGCCACACGCGCTGCAGCCTGGAGGCGCCGTCGACCTTCGCGGCCTCGTAGAGACCGCGGTCCACGCTCGCGAGCCCGGCGAGGAAGATCATCATGTCGTAGGGGGCCCCGCGCCAGATGCCGGTGAGCATGATCGACACGAGCGACGAGTCAGGGTCGTTGATGAACCCGGAGGGGCCGAACCCCACCAGGCCGAGGACGGAGTTGAGCATGCCGTCCTCGGTCGGGTGGTACATGATCCGCCACAGTTCGGCGACGACGGCGATCGGCACCACGACCGGCAGGAACGCCGCGGAGCGCACGATGCCGAGGCGGCGGCCCTGCCCCTCCATCAACAGCGCGAGCGCCAGGCCGAGGAGCATCGAGCCCGCCGTCTGCCCGGCGGCCAGGACGACGGTGTGCCAGGCGGCCTCGCGGAAGCCGTCGGAGCCGAGCACGGTGGCGTAGTTCTGGGTGCCGACCCACCGGTTCCCGAGGTAGGGCTGGACCTCCTGGAAGGACATCGTCAGGGCGTTGGCCATGGGGATGAACTTGAAGTACAGGAAGAGGAGGAGCGCGGGCGCCAGGAACAGCCACGGCGTCCACCACCGGCCGGCTCGGCGGCTGCGCCTTCGGCAGCCCGCGGCACCTGCGCCGCGGTCCGCGGGTCCCGCTGTGCGGGCGGTCCCCCCTCCGCCGCCGAACGGAGCGCGTTTCACCTGGTCGAGGCTCATGACGCGGCGATTCCCTGTTCCTGGAGGATGCCGGCGAGCTGCTTGTCGAGGTCGCGCAGCTCCTTCTCGGTGTTCAGGCCGCAGTCGGCCATCAGGGCGTTGATGGTCTCCGCGGTGGTCTGCCGGACGGCGGTCCAGTTCGGGATGGAGGGGGCGTACCGGCCCGAGGAGCGGTACACCTCGGCGTAGGTCTGCCAGCGGGGATCGGGGCGGACCTTGGAGACGTCCACCGTCTTGTTGACGGGCAGTTGTACGGTGAAGCCGGTCTCGCCCTTCATGCCTGTGCGCTGCCCCTTGGCGGAGACGGCGAAGTCGGCGAAGGAGTCCTGGCCTGCCCGGTTCGCGGAGCCCGCCATCAGATAGACGGAGCCGCCCTCGGCGAGCACGGTCGCGTCCCTGGGGCCCTTGGGCATCGGCACGACCTCGTACTTGTCCTTGCCGAGCACCTCGTCGAAGCGGGGCAGGAGGTAGGGGCCGACGGCGAACATGCCGGTCCGTCCCGCCTCGAACGTCTCGTTCGTGGGCGGGGTGTCCATGGTGACCGCGCCGGGCTGGATGGCCTTGCCCTCGCAGCCCAGGTCGCGGAACCACTGCACTGCCCGCACCGAGTTCTTCGTGGTCATGGCCGGCCGGTACTTCCCGTCCCCGGCATCGGCGATGAAGTCTCCGCCCGCGGCCCAGAGGAAGTTGGAGAAGTACCAGGAGGCGTAGCCGCGTTTGGTGGACAGCGGGGCGGCGAGGCCGTAGGTGTTCTTCTTTCCGTCGCCGTCCGGGTCCTTGGTCGTGAAGGCCTTGGCCATCGCGGCGAAGTCGTCCCAGTTCTGGGGGACTTCGAGCTTCAGCTTCTCCCGCCAGTCCTTGCGGATGAGCAGCCCTGTGGCCTGCGCCGAGTACGGCAGGCCGAACTGCTTGCCGTCCAGGCTCTTTCCGGAGTCGAGGCCTTGCGCGGTGATCTCACCGCTGCTCTTGATCTTGTCCAGGTCTATCTCACGGAGCAGACCCTGGCTGTGCATGGCGCCGAGCTGTGTCACGTCGTTCATGACGATGTCGGGGAGGTCCTTCTGCGCGGCCCGCTGCTGCAGCTTGGTCTCGAAGTCGTCGAAGATGGCCGTGACCTTGACCTTGAGGCCGGTGGACTTCTCGAAGGCGGCGGCCAGGGCGAGCGTGCCCTTCTCCCCCGGCCCGCCCGGTGTCGTCCTGGTCCACAGTTCGAGCGGCGCCTTGGAGTCCTGCTCGACGTCCGCTCCCGCGGGACCTGATGTACAGCTGGTGAGGATCAGTGCCGATGCGAGGAAACCCGCACCGATCCACCGCGATCTCTGCATCACAACTCCCGTTTCACTGCGTCACAGCCGCCCCTAGTAAGCGCTTGCCGGGGACGCTAACGGGGCGGCAAATCCCGGGTCAATACTCCGATGAATACAAAATTTCCTGATCGACCCACCGAACGCCGTACGCACACTCCCCCTGTACACCACCCCGCGGCGGACCACGCCGCCATAGGGGTGAGGACCTTGAACTCCCGCCCGCCGACTTCAGGTTCTCGCTGCACAGGGCATCGACCCCACGCGTTCACGGCGCGTACACGCGCTGCACGCTCCCCCGACAGGCCGTCCGGGGCGCAGACAACCTCGGTTTCTCCGGAGAGACTTCAGCCATCCACAGTCATCCGATGTATCGTCGCCCGGAGCGGCGAATTTTCGAAATTTCGAACAAGCTGCGCCAACCTCCCACACCCAGACGGACTTTTCCCCACAGGCCCACACGCCCCACCGGCCACCGCGCCGTGGAGCCATATAACTGATGGGCCGTCAGATCAGCAGCCGAGGAGCGTCATCGACATGGACGAGACAGCACGCCGACCGACAGCACTGCTGGTCATGGAGGAGGAACGGAGGGGTGACGTCTATCCGCCCGAGGTGCTCGCCGGCATCGACCTGCTCGTGGGCCGGCAGAGCCCACCGCTCACCCGACAGCAGCTCGAAGAGCACCCCGGCGTGCTGCGCGACACCGAGATCCTGCTCACCGGCTGGGGCGCTCCCGTCCTCGACGCCGCCTTCCTCGCGCAGGCCCCCGCGCTGCGGGCCGTGCTCGTCGCGGCTGGATCCGTACGGCACTTGACGACGCCCGCCTTCTGGGAGCGCGGCATCCCGATCGTCTCCGCGGCAGCCGCCAACGCCGTCCCGGTGGCCGAGTTCACGCTCGCGCAGGTCCTCCTCGGGCTGAAGCAGGTCCACCGCATCGGCCGCGACATGGCCGCCAGCCGCCGGTTCCCGCACGACCCCGAGGTGCCCGGCGCCTACCGGTCACGGGTGGGTCTGATGGGGCTCGGTCACATCGGCCGGCTCGTCGCGGCCCATCTGCGCCGCTTCGACGTGGACCTCCTCGCCACGGATCCCCTCACCCGCGAGGCCACGGCACAGGAGATGGGCGTACGGCTCGTCGGCATCGAGGAGCTCTTCGCCACCTGCCACGTCGTGAGCCTCCACGCGCCGCTCCTGCCCGAGACCCGCGGCTCCGTCGGAGCTCACCTGCTGAACTCCCTGCTGCCGGGGGCGACTCTGATCAACACGGCCCGGGGCGCACTCATCGACGAGGCGGCGATGACGGAGGTCCTGCACGCCAGGCCCGACCTCACCGCCGTCCTCGATGTCACGCACCCGGAGCCCCCGGCCGAGGACTCGCCGCTGTTCACCCTCCCGAACGCCGTCCTGACGCCCCACCTCGGCGGTGCGCTCGGGGCCGAACGCCAACGGCTCGGACACCTCGTACGCGACGAACTCAGGCGCTTCCTGCGGGACCAGCCCCTCCGCCACGCGATCGACCCCGCCCATGCCGCGTCCCTGGCCTGACCCCCGGACTGCCCGCAGGCTACGGGGCCGTCGACCCGGCCGACCGGAGTCTCTCCGCCAGTACGCGGCAGCGCTCGCCGAGTTCCGGCGGGTCCAGCACCTCGAAGTCGTGCCCCAGCAGGAGCACGTGCATGAGCACGGCGTCGAGGCGCTCGCCACCGCTCAGCACCTCGCAGCACCCGCTCCCCCGTGGTCGTACGACCGCGGCCGACGCCGGAATCTGCGCACGCACCGTGTCGGCCTGCGCGTGCACGAGGAAGCGCGCCTGATGCGGATAGACCCGGCTGGCCACCCCCTCCTGTACGTAGGCCGCCGCGTCGGGTGCCTCGCGCGGGCGGAAACGGAAGGTCCGTGCGGAGGCGTCGGTCATCCGGTCGACGCGGAAGCTGCGCCAGTCGTCCCGGTCGAGGTCGAAGGCGAGGAGATACCAGCGCCGGTCGGAGGCCACCAGGCGGTAGGGCTCGACCCGCCGCCTTCCCACCTCATCCTTGGAGGGGTAGTCGAATCCGGCCTCGACCTCGTCACGGCACGCCCTGGCCAGCATCATGAGCACCTCCGGGTCGACGGGCGCGCGGCCTCCGCCGAAGAACTCCACCGACTCGGAGAGCGCGCGTACCTCGTGCCGTAGCCGTGCGGGCAGCACCTGGTCGAGCTTGGTCAGCGCCTGGAGTGCGGCGTCTCCGGCACCGGCGACCGCGCCTCCCGCGCCGGCGAGCAGCGAGACCGCGGTGGCGATCGCCTCCTGGTCGTCGAGGAGCAGCGGCGGCAGGTCCCGCCCCGGGCCGAGCCGGTAGCCGCCGCCCACCCCCTGGCCCGCGTGCACCGGATAGCCGAGCGTGCGCAGCCGGTCGACGTCACGCCGTACGGTGCGCGCCGTGACCCCGAGCCTTGCGGCGAGCTCGGGGCCCGTCCACATCTGGCGTTGCTGCAGCAGACCGAGCAGCGTGAGCACCCGCTCCGTGGTGCCCAGTTCGTGGTCGCGTGCCCCGTCCATGCGCCCAGACTGCCAGGGATGGCGGACCGATGCTGTCCGCCATGGGTGTCACGGTGGCTCCATCAACGCAGACGGACTCAACTGGAACCGGACACCGCGCGAGCAGCGTGAGGCCCGCTTGAGTTGTCCGGCCCATTTGAACTGCCTGCCGCACCTGAACTGCCCGCACACGAATACCGCCGCGATCGGAGCAAGCCGATGAGCCGTCACATCCAGATCACCTTCGACGCCCATGACCCGCGGGCTCTGTCGTCCTTCTGGCGCGACGCGTTGGGTTACGTCCACCCCGGCCCGCCCGGCGTCGACCTTCCCGATGGCGCCGACCCGCTCGCGGCGTGGGGCGACTTCCTCGCGCGGATCGGCGTACCGGAGGACCAGCGCAATTCGAGGTCGGCCATCGAGGACCCGGCGGGGGACGGTCCCCGCGTGTTCTTCCAGCAGGTCCCGGAGGACAAGATCGCGAAGAACCGCGTCCACCTCGACGTCCGTGCGGCTCCCGGACTGCAGGGAGAGGAGCGCATGGCGGCACTGGAGGCCGAGTGCGACCGCCTCGTCGCACTGGGGGCGAAGCGGGTGCGCCGTGACGAGCCCGCTCCCCCGATGGGCGCCGGTCACATCGTGATGACCGACCCCGAGGGCAACGAGTTCTGCCTGGACTGACTCCGCCCTCCCACTCCGCCCTCCCCTCTGTCGTGACGGTGCGTGACGGCTGGACGGGCGAGGTCTCCTTCTCCCGCTTACGTTGAACACAGAGGCCCACACCGTCTGTGACACCGGTGGGCGCTGCACCGACAAAGGAGTGGTCATGGCTGACAAGGGCGGCATGGACAAGATGAAGGGCAAGGCCAAGGAGATGACCGGCAAGGTCACGGGCGACCGCGGCAAGCAGGCCGAGGGCAAGATGGACCAGGCGAAGGGCGACGCCAAGAAGGCCATGGGCGACGTGCGCGACCGGGCCGAGGACGCGCGCGACTCCATGAAGCGCCGCGACGACGCCTGACCTGACTTCACCGAAGCCCCCGCCCACTCCCGTGCGGGGGCTTCGGCCGTTGCGGACGGCTCCCACCACACGGCTCTCCCGGCAGGTGGTCCGGGCCTGCTCTAGGCCGCCACGATGAATCGCTCCGGTCGGCACAGCGTGTCGGACGCGACAGAACCGCCCTCCGGATGGGCGTGCGGCATCGTCGGCAGCGCTCGTACCCGCGGCGGATCACCGCCCAGGTGCGGGCCAGAAGACCGGCGGCCCGCGAAGGAGAGCAGATCTGGTGCGCGGTATGCGCGGAGCGGGACCGAGTGCGCTCGCGGTGGTGCTGCTCGCCCTCCTCGGCGGCTGCGGCAGTGTCCAGGAGCGCGCGGACTCCGCCTCTGCGGCGGTGGCCCGCTTCCAGGAGAACCTGCGTACGCCGGACACCACGCGGGGCTGCGCGGCGCTGGCCCCCGGGACCCGCGAAGAGCTGGAGGAGAACACCGAACTGCCGTGCGCACGTGCGCTGTCCGATGCGGAGCTGCCCGAGGCGGACACGGCGGACGAGGTGCGCGTCGTCGACGTGTACGGGCGTCAGGCCCGGGTCGTGACGAACCGCGACACGTTCTTCCTGTCGTCCTTCCCCGGCGGGTGGAAGATCACGGCAGCCGGGTGCACCGTGCGCCGGGAACTGCCGTACCGGTGTCTGATCAAGGGCGGTTGACGGGTGCGGGCATTGTTCACGCTGTATGTCCTGATGGTGACCGGAGGCCTCGCCTACTGCCTCACGCTGGGGCTGATGCAACGATGAGACGGTTCGGGCGGTTCCTGCGGGACAACGGGCTGACCTTGGTGTTCGGCGCGGGATTCGTGCTCACCCTGGCCGGCCAGGCCATCGCCGGGCACGCCGACTTCAACAACCATCTCGTCGACGAGCAACTACAGCCGGTGAGCTTCGGCGGCTATCTCCTCACCTCCGACTTCGCCGTGGACGTGACGGAGAACTGGCAGTCCGAGTACCTGCAGTTCTTCCTCTACATCTTCGGCACGGTCTGGCTGCTCCAGCGAGGGTCGCCCGAGTCCAAGAAGCTCGACAAGGCGGGACTTGAGGCGGACGAGGACCAGAAGGTGGGCCGGTACGCGAAGCGCGACTCCCCCCGCTGGGCAGCCGCGGGCGGCGCACGGCAGGCCTGGTACTCCCGGTCACTCGGCACACTCATGTGCACGTTCTTCCTGTTCTCCTGGCTGGCACAGTCCGTCACCGGCGTGGCCGCGTACAACGAGGAACACCTGCGGGAACTCCAGGCACCGGTCAGCTGGTTCCAGTACCTGGGCGCCGCGGACTTCTGGAACCGCACTCTGCAGAACTGGCAGTCCGAGCTCCTCGCCGTCGGGTCGATGGCCATCTTCTCCGTCTATCTGCGCCAACGCGGCTCACCGGAGTCGAAGCCGGTCGGCTCCGCCCATGACTCGACCGGGGTCGAAGGCGGCTGAGGCCGCCGGTGGCGAGCCCCGTCGATCAGTGCCGGCCGTCCGCCGGTGCGTAGGGCGGGATCGCCGCCTCGCCCGCTGCCGCGCGCAGGACGTCCTTGAGCATGTCCGGGGTCAGCCGGCCCGTGAACGTGTTCCGTTGGCTGACGTGGAAGCAGCCGTACAGGGTGACCGGGCCCTGGCCGGATTCCCCGGGTGTGCCGGCCGCCTCGGAGTGTCCTCCGGTTGCCTGCGCGTCCGCACGCTCCAGGGTCACCCGCGTGCCGTGCGCGAACCGCGGCCGCGGCTTCGGCACGCGCCACCCCGCCGCGGCGAACGCCGGCAGGGCGGCCTGCCAGCCGAACGCTCCCAGAATCACCGCCGACCGCAGCCGCGGCCCCAGCAGCTCCAGCTCCCGCACGAGCCACGGCCTGCACATGTCCCGCTCACCGGGGGTCGGCTTGTTCTCGGGCGGTGCGCAGTGCACCGGCGAGGTCACCCGCACCCCACGCAGCGTCAGGCCGTCGTCGATGGAGACAGCCAGCGGGCTCGAAGCGAGGCCCAGCTCGTACATCGCCTTGTACAGGACGTCTCCGGAACGGTCACCCGTGAACATCCGGCCCGTCCTGTTCCCGCCGTGCGCCGCGGGTGCGAGCCCGATGACGAGCAGGGAGGCGTCCGGCGGCCCGAACCCTGGCACGGGCCGGGCCCAGTACGTCCAGTCCATGAAGGCGGCCCGCTTGACCCGTCCCACCTCCTCCCGCCACGCGACGAGGCGGGGGCACGCGGCGCACCCCGCGATCCGGGCGTCCAGCTCGTCCAGCGCGTTCACGCGGACCCGAACAGCGCATCGTCGGTGGAACGGACGATGCGCGCCTGCATGTTCCGTTCCATCATCTGCAGCGCGGCGGCGGCGAGATCGCTGTGGATGCTCGCGCAGGCATCCTCGGCCACGACCAGATCCAGGTGCCTGATGTGGGCGTCGAGTGCCGAGTAGAGGATGCACTGCTCGGTCACCTGACCGCAGAGGAGCACGGAATCGATGCCGCGCTGGCGGAGCAGGTACTCCAGCGGGGTCTCGTAGAAGATCGAGTGCCGGGCCTTCACCACGAAGAGCGTGTCGCCGTCGGGGCGGATCGGAGCGACCAGCTCGGCGTGCGGGCCGCTCAGGACCATGTCGAGGAGCTCGTCGTGGTGCGAGCGCCATAGACCGAAATTGTCATTGGCGTAGATCACCGTGATGTCCTCGGCCCGCGCCCGCTCGATCAGCCTGCGGACGTTCGGCAGCACTTCCTTGACCGACCTGCGGAGGGTTTCCGCGTCGGGGTGGTCGTACATGTTGATCATGTCGACGACGATGAGAGCCTTCACAACCATGCCCCGAGTCCATCACGCGCCACACCCGTATCCGCGTTTGCCCCGCCTGAGGGCGCGGTGGCGTCTGCCTCACGGCTTCACCCGTAGACGGTGGGCGTACGTAAATGGTTGGCGCGGCATCCGGATTCGGCGGGATGCTCCCAAGTGTCCGGATCCTGTCGGGAGAGGGAGTTGTGATGACCGCTGGCATGTCGGAGCCGTCCGGGTCGCGGCCCGAAGTCCGTGTGGCGGGCGGAGCGGTGCGCGGACTGCGGGAGGCGGGGGTGTCAGTCTTCCGCGGCATCCCGTTCGCCGAGCCGCCGGTCGGCGGGCTGCGTTTCGCCGCGCCACGGCCCGTACGCGGCTGGGACGGAGTGCGGACGGCGGCGTCGTTCGGACCGCCGCCCCCGCAGGGCGGCCACTTCGGCATGGACGTGCTGGCCCGGGAGGTGGTGGGCGACGACTGGCTGACGGTCAACGTCTGGTCGCCGGAGCCGGGTCCGGGCGCGGGGCTCCCGGTGATGGTGTGGATCCAGGGCGGCGCCTACACGATCGGCATGTCCGGCCTTCCCGAGTACGACGGCGGCCGCCTCGCCCGGGAGGGCGGCGTCGTCGTGGTGACGTTCAACTACCGGGTGGGCCTTGAGGGTTTCGGGCAGATCGAGGGGGCGCCCGCCAATCGGGGACTCCTCGACCAGGTCGCCGCCCTGGAGTGGGTGCGTGACAACATCCGGGCCTTCGGCGGCGATCCGGACCGCGTCACGGTCTTCGGTCAGTCCGCGGGCGGCGGGTCGGTGGCCGCGCTCCTGGCGATGCCGCGCGCGACCGGGCTCTTCTGCCGGGCCGTGGCGCAGAGCGTGCAGGGCACGTTCTTCTCGCCGGAGCTCGCCGCCGACATCACCACGGCCTGCGCCGCCGAACTGGGGCTGCGGCCCACGGTGGAGGAGATGTCCACGGTGGATCCGGCCCGGTTGTCGGCCGCGGGTGACGCGGTCGGCGCCAAGATGGAGCAGTGGGCTGATCGCTGGGGTCCGGTGGCGCACCGGTCGATCACCTTCTCTCCGGTCGTGGAGGGGGATGTGCTGCCGGTGACGCCGTGGCAGGCACTGGCCGACGGCGCGGGACGTGGCATCGAACTCCTCGTCGGTCACACCCGCGACGAGCAGCGGCTGCTCACCGCACTCGACGGGCTGCTCGGTCAGGTGACACCGGAACAGGCGGAGACCGCTCTGCGTGTCTTCGGCCCCGGCGGCTCCGCCCTTGACGGCGATGACGGCGGTGACGGCGCACGTCGCTACCGCGACGCCTTCCCGGCCGCGGGCCCGGACGAGCTGCACGAACTGGTCCAGTCCGACTGGGTGTTCCGCATGCCGAGCCTCCACCTGGCCCAGGCCCAGAGCGAAGCCGGTGGCCGCGCCCACGTCTACGAACTGACGTGGTCCGCCCCGGGTATGGGCGGTGTGCTCGGCGCCTGTCACGGGCTCGACGTGCCGCTCGTCTTCGGCAACCTGGACCGCGGCCAGCCCGCCGCGCTCATCGGCGAGGGTCCGCCCCCGGAGGCGGCCGAGCTGTCCGCTCGTATGCGTGCCGCGTGGACGGGCTTCGCCACGAACGGCGACCCCGGCTGGCCCGCCTACGAAGCCGAGCGGCGTCTCGTGCGGCTCTTCGACACCCGGCCGAGTGTCACCACGTACCCGGAAGAGGCCTCGCGCCGGATCTGGCAGGACCACACGTTTCCGGTTCTGCGCCTCCTCTGAAGCCTCTGGGGCGGGGCGGCGACCGTTCGTCGCCGCCCCGCCCTTGCCGCTCACTCGTCGACGGCCGAGCCGAACGCCGCGCGGGTCGCCGGGGCGCCGAGGGCGGCACCGCCATAGGACCAGGAGCCGTCCGCCACCAGGCCCTTCGTGCTCGCGGGCAGCACCCAGACCGCTCCGTCACGCGTGTTCTCGCCGGGAGCCGCAGCGATCAGCTCGGAGCGGCCGTCGCGGTCGGTGTCGGCGAGGCGGATCTGCCCGCCCCACCCGTCGCTCTCCTCCACCACGCCGGGAACGTACGCGGTGTTCTGGTCGAAGGACTGCGCACCTGTGCCGGTCAGGCCCTCGGCCGAGCCCCGCAGCAGCCAGACGGCGCCCGCGTCCCGTACCGTCCCCACGTCCTCGCCGGAGGCGCCGACGGCCACGTCCGCGTAACCGTCGCCGTCGACGTCGTCCACGGACAGCTCGCCGCCCCAGTCGTCGCCCTCCTCGGCCGTGCCCGGAACACCCGGGGAGTCCTGCGTCCACCACTGGGGCGCGTTGTCCGGCTCCTGACCGACGGGGCCTTCCTCGCCGCCGTAATAGACGCCCACCAGACCTCCGTTCGCGCCCTGCGGCTGGTCGGCGGAGGTCTTCGACTGACCGACGACCAGGTCGTCGTACCCGTCGTTGTTGACGTCGCCCGACGCAGTGCCCAGGCCGCCGTTCAGGTCGCGCTGGTGGGTGACAGCGCTCTCGCCGCCCGCGAAGACGGACGACCAGCCCTGCTTGTAGCCGTCGTCCGGGCTGTAGCCGGAGATGACCAGCTCGGCGTAGCCGTCGCTGTCGTAGTCGCCGGTGGTCAGATAGCCGGGCTGGATGGCGGTTCCCGCGGGGTGCTCCGTGGTGTCGACCGAGTCGGTGTGGTGCAGCGTGCCCCCCTCGTAGGTGAAGAGCTGGGCGCCGCGCCGGTCGAGCACGGCGACCATGTCGTTGGGAGTGGTTCCGGTGAAGCGGGCCGCGGTGACGGACATCCCGAAGCGGGCGCCCTCCTCGGGGGATGCTGCGGCGAGGTTCAGCACACGGTCGGTACGCAGTCCGGTCTTCGAACCGAACAGGACCGTCACACGGCCTGCGTTCTCCGTCTCTCCCACGTCCTCGCCGGGAGCGCCGATGAGCGCGTCGTCATATCCGTCGCCGTCGAGGTCACCCGTGGCGACGGCCGAACCGAAGGAGTCGTACGTCTCCGAGCTGCCGGGCACACCGGCGGTGGACTGGCTGAACACGGCCGTACGGGCCTTGGGGACGCTGTTGTTGACGCCGATGCCGTTGGCCGCGCCGTACTGGACCGTGACGTACCCCGCGCCCTCCTTGCCGCTGACGGTGCCGTCGGGCGCGCCGATCAGGACGTCGTCGTAACCGTCGCCGTCGAAGTCGGAGTTGCGGTCGGCGGCGCTCGTGCCGCCCGGCACGCCTGCCAGGGCCGAGGGGGCCGCGGCGATGCTGACCCCCGTCAGGAGCAGGAAGGACGCGGCCGCGACGGCCGCGGACGTCTTGGTGCGGCGGGATCGGAAGGTGGTGCCGGTTCTGGTGCTCGTGTCGGTGCTGGCATCGATGCTGGTGCCGGTCTCGATGCTGGTGCCGATGTACGTGCTGGTCATGGCCTGCTCCCCCGAAGGTCTGATGACGCATGCATGAGCGCAAAGATCCGGGCATGTGGCGCTATCACTCGGTAAGTGCCCGTTCCTCACTGACGCCCAGTTCGACCTCGGAAGCCGTAAGGGAGTTGTGGTGCTCGCCGTGGGCGTGACACACCAGTGACATACGTTGCGAAACACGGACCTCAGGTCTCGGGCCTCGGGCCTCGGCGGCCCAACGGTCAATGGCCGCCGGTGAGTTCGCCGCTGAGCTTCTCGTGGAGCTGGGCACTCGGCCTGTTCAAGCCGATGATCTCCACCGTCTTGCCGCGCTGCGCGTACTTGGTCTCGATCGCGTCGAGGGCGGCGACGGACGAGGCGTCCCAGATGTGCGCGGCCGTCAGGTCGATGACGACCTGGTCGGGATCACCGGCGTAGTCGAACCGTCCGACGAGATCGTTGGCGGAGGCGAAGAACAGCTCGCCGGTGACGGAGTAGCTCACGCTGCCACCGTCAGGGGCAGTGACGGCGGTGACCTGGGCGAAGTGGGCGACGCGCTTGGCGAAGATGACCATCGCGGTGACCGAGCCCGCGACCACGCCGACGGCGAGGTTGTGCGTGGCGACCACGCACGCCACCGTGACGACCATGACCGTGATCTCGCCGGCGGGCATCCGTCGCAGCGTCTTCGGCGCGATGGAGTGCCAGTCGAAGGTCGCGAAGCAGACCATCACCATCACGGCGACCAGCGCGGCCATGGGAATGTCGGAGACGACAGGTCCGAAGACGATGCACAGGACCATCAGGAACGCGCCCGCGAGGAAGGTCGACAGGCGGGTACGGGCGCCGGACACCTTCACGTTGATCATCGTCTGGCCGATCATGGCGCAGCCGCCCATGCCGCCGAAGAAGCCGGTGACGATGTTGGCGATGCCCTGGCCGATGGACTCACGGGTCTTCGAGGAGCGGGTGTCGGTGATGTCGTCGACGAGCTTCGCGGTCATCAGGGACTCCATCAGACCGACCAGCGCCATGGCGAGCGCGTAGGGCGCGACGGTCGTCAACGTGTCCATCGTGAACGGCACATCGGGCAGGCCCGGCACCGGCAAGGAGGACGGCAGCTCGCCCTTGTCGCCCACGGTCGGCACCGCGATTCCGGCGGCGACCGTGATCACCGTGAGGATCACGATGGACGCGAGCGGCGCCGGGATCGCCTTGGTGATCTTCGGGAAGAACACCATGAGGGCGAGCCCGCCCGCGATCAGCGGGTAGACGGGCCAGGGCACGTCGTGCATCTCGGGGACCTGTGCCATGAAGATCAGGATGGCGAGGGAGTTGACGAATCCGACCATCACGCTGCGGGGCACGAAGCGCATCAGCTTGGCGACGCCGACCGCGCCCAGGACGATCTGGAAGACCCCGGCCAGGATGACGGCGGCGACCAGATAGCCGAGGCCGTGCTCGCGGTTGAGCGGGGCGATGACCAGGGCCACGGCGCCGGTCGCCGCGGAGATCATCGCGCGGCGTCCGCCGACGATCGAGATCGTCACGGCCATGGTGCAGGAGGCGAACAGGCCGATCGCGGGGTCGACCCCGGCGATGATCGAGAAGGAGATCGCCTCGGGGATCAGCGCGAGCGCGACCACCAGACCGGCGAGCACCTCGGTGCGCCAGACCTTCGGGTCGGACAGCCAGTCGGGGCGCAGGCCACGCAGCCGGGCGGCCGGGGACAGTGCGGACGTGGACAAGAGAGGTACCTGTCGTGCTCGGGCAGCGCCTGGCGTCACCCGGGGCGTGCGGAAAAAGAAGGGGGAGGACCCCAACGTTACGGTAGAGATTGAGGGTGGCCGCGACGGCCCCGATGACTGACGGGGAAGGCCGGGCGCGTGGGCAGCGAGCACCTGCAGACCGGTGAGGTCGCCGCACGGACCGAGCTGTCGCCGCGCACGATCCGTCATTACGAGGACGTCGGCCTGGTCATCCCTTCGGCCCGTTCCCAGGGCGGCTTCCGTCTTTACACCGAGGACGACGTGGCCCGCCTGGTGGTCATCCGCCGCATGAAACCACTCGGTTTCACGCTGGACGAGATGCGCGATCTGCTCGGCACCACCGACCACCTTGAGTGCGGCGATGAGCTGGCGCCCGCGCAGCGCGAGGAGCTGGTGGCGCGGATGTGTGATGTCGCCGCCCGCCCGGCCGGCGTAGGCGCGCACCAGGTCCGTCATCAACAGGGGCTGGGGATAGACGGAATGGCGGCCCATTCCTCGTGAAGCCCGCGCGGGGCCGCTGCTCGATGAAGTCTCTGGTCGCGCCGCGGAGGGCTCGGGAGGCGAGACGAGGCCCATCCGGGAATTATGACGCGGACACGACGAACCGTGAGACCGCCCCGGGCGGTGTCCGCGGATCCGGGCGGCGGGCATCGGATGTGGTGCGACAATCTGCCCGAGACCACACCCGTGCCTGATCACCGGGTGCGTCGGTCTCGTTGCGGGAGGCGCCGGTCACGGACGTCCCCGGGGCAGCGGCGCTCCGGCGGACCGGCGGTGGGGAGGAATCCATGGTGGTGGAGTGGCGGTACATCGCCAAAGGCGTGCGGGTCGTTCCCGAACCTGTGGCCACACCCTTCATCTGGACGGGAGCGTATGCGGGCGCCTTCGTCCTGGTGACCGTGCTCGATCTGCTCGGTGCGCTCGACCGCACCGGGATCGCGCTCGCGGCTCTCTCCGTTCTGGCCGCGCTGCTCGGACTGCGGGGCCGTTTCGTCGCGGCACCGGGGACGGCCCTGTTGTGCTGGGCGCTCCTCAATGTCTTCGCCACACACCCCACCGGGGAGATCTCCTGGGCCGGGCACCGCGATCCCCAGTGGATCACGTGCCTGCTGGCCGCGGCTCTTGTCGGCACGACGGCGGGACGCGTGCTGCACGCGCGCGCCGCGTACCGCCGCATCAGCCCGTACGACGCCACGGGCTGACCCGGACACCGTCCACGTATCCCGACCGGGGCCGTCGAAATCCGTTTCCCGCGGTGCCGCGATGCTCTTACTGTGGCGCGGTGACGACTCAAGTGATCGTTCTCAACGGCGGGTCCAGCTCCGGGAAGTCCGGCATCGTGCGGTGCCTGCAGGCGGTGCTGCCGGATCCGTGGCTGGCCTTCGGCTGCGACACGCTGGTCGACGCGATGCCCGCGTCCATGCGGACCGCGTCGGAGGGAATCGAGTTCGCCGCGGACGGCGAGGTCACCGTCGGCCCCGAATTCCGGACGCTGGAAGCGGCGTGGATCGAGGGGATCGCGGCGATGGCCCGTGCCGGAGCCCGGGTCGTGGTCGACGAGGTCTTCCTCGGCGGTGCGGCGTCCCAGGCCCGGTGGCAGAAGGCACTCGGTGATCTGGGGGTGCTGTGGGTCGGCGTCCGCTGTGACAGCGCGGTCGCCGCGGGCCGGGAGACGGCGCGGGGCGACCGGATCGCAGGGATGGCCGCCTCCCAGGCCGAGATGGTCCACCGCGGCGTGCTCTACGACATGGAAGTGGACACGACGCGCACCGAATCCCTGGAGTGCGCGCGGGCCATCGCCGCCCACGTCGACTGAACGACAAGCCCTGGCGGCGGTCATGCGCCCGTAAGCGCTGCGACGACCCGTTCGGTCATGTCCTCCCGGGCGTTCAGCGGGGTGGGGGTGTACGAGAGGACGAAGCGGCGCCGCTGATCGCGCGTGGAGAAGATCCGGGTGCGGTAGCCGTACCACTCGCCTGTCTTCCCCCAGAAGGTCACGCCGTTCACCGTGGCCTTCTGCAGTCCCAGGCTGTAGCGCGCCGGGCTGCCGTCCAGCATGCGCACGTCGACGGGTGGCAGGGTGAACAGCTTCTCCATGGCGGGTGACGGCAACAGCGCGCCGCGGAACAGTGCTTCCAGGAACCGGGACAGGTCGTCGACGGTCGAGACCAGCTCGCCCTCGCCCCAACTCGACGACGGATTGCAGACGGTGACGTCCCGCAGCGATCCGTCGGACATCCGCAGATATCCGCGCACGTGGGAGCCGTGCAGCCGTACGTCGTCGCCCGGTATCACCGTCCGTGCGAGCCCCAGTGGGCGCAGCACGCGCTCGTCGATCACGTCTCCGTAGCTCCGGCCGCACAGCCGCTCGACGAGCAGAGCCAGCAGGACGTAGTTGATGCCCCGGTACTCCTGCTTGGTGCCCGGCGCGAACTTGAGCGGACTCTGGGTGACTGTCCCCACCAACTCCTCCGGCGTCCACTGGTCGAATCTGTGCCGGAGGACCTCCTCAGGAGTGTCGGTCTCAGGCAGCCCCTGGTGATCGGGCAGCCCGCTGGTGTGGTTCAGGAGCTGCGCCACGGTGATGCGGGCGGACTCCCGTGGGAGCAGTCCCGGAAGATACCGCCCGATCGCGGCGTCGAGCTCCACCCGGTGCCGGGCGGCCAGTTGCAGGACGACGCAGGCGAGGAACACCTTGGTGATGCTGCCCGCGCGGATTTTGTCGTAGGCCTTCACGGCACGGCCACTGGCGAGGTCGGCCACGCCTGCGGAGCCGTGCCACGAGCCCTCCGAACCGGCGACCCACAACTGCGAGGACGTCGCCGGTGGACGGGTGAGATCGGAGACGGCCGCCCGCAGCCTGTCCGGATCGAGCGGCGGGAGCGCGGCGTCGTCGACGGTGCCGACCGAGCCGGTGGGCTTCGCGGCTGCCCGGGCCACGGTGGCCGGTGTCGCCGCGAGAAGCGCCCCGGCCAGGGCTCCACCGACCAAGGACCGGCGCGAGGGGGGATTCGATGTCATGGAGATCATCCTGTCGAAGCCGATCCCGCCCGCCATCAGGGATCACCCCGAATCCACCCCTGACTGCCCCCTGATCGCCCCTGCAGCGCTCTCTCGAAAGGCTGAGGCTGAATGGCTACAGATGAGGCCGACGGTAAAGCTGACACTGATTCGTATTCGATCCAGGGATTCGATGCCACAGTCCCGTAAATGCCGAATGGCGTCCGAGGCACTTGATGCCTCGGACGCCATTGGGGTCAGTGGGGCGGTGAATTCACGCCCCGGCGCGGGTCAGTGGCCCGGGCCCAGACCGCCGTAGTAGCCGCCGAGCTGGTCACGGTAGGCCGGGTCGCCCAGGTGCTTCTCCTTGTCGAACTCGGGCGCGTCCTTGATCTGGTCCTTGGTGCGCGAGACCAGGATCTTCCGCGCCTCGTGGTCGATGGCGGTGACGGTGCTCGCGGGCAGCAGCACCTCCTTGCCGAAGATCCACACTCCGGTGTCGACCACGATGTACTGGTTGGCGACCTCGTTCGAGTGCTTGTCGACCTTGCCGATGTGGCCGTCCGCGGCCTCGACCTTGTAGCCCGTCAGATCGGCGTCCGGGCCGTGCCCGGCGGTGGGAGCGTAGCTCCAGATTTCGTTGCTCATCGAGAACTCCTCAATTGGTTTTCCCTGAAACGCAGGGATTCGCATAGCGGGAGGAGATGATCAACCTCCAACGCATCGGGTGCCCTGCCGGAAAGGGGCCAAACAGAAACTTCCGGCCGACTCACCAAGTCCGGTTCCGCCGTGGCTTCACCTTGATGTCACAGCAAGTCGCGGGGCACCGTTTCATTCCAGGTGCGCGAGAAAACCCTCCGGTCACCCTCGTAACCGTCCAGGGTGGCGTCCACCCGGAACTGGTCCTCGTCACAGCTGAGTACCGTGCGGGTCTCCACCCGTACGTCCCAGTCGTCGCGCCGGAAGGACATCGTCCAGGCCGACTCGCCGGTGGCGGAGGTGAAGTCCTCGGCCAGCGAGGTGTAGCGCTCATAGGCCCGGCAGCCGACGTCGAGGCCGATGTCCTCAAGACGCACCGTCCCCCGGTCCTTGACGATCTCCAGCTCCGCGGCGTAATCGACCAGATCACGCTTGACCTGCCAGCGTTCCTCGGGGGCGACCAGCCGGACGGGGCTCCTGGGCCGCGTGCCCTCCGGTTCGTCGAAGGGCTGGTCCGGCAGCGCGTCGGGCTCCGCCAGCGGGCGGACCGGGAGCGTCAGGGTGCTCGACGTCTCGTACACGGTCAGGAGCACCGGCTTGGGCGGTGGCCAGGCCAGCGGCCAGTACGAGGTGGACAGGGACACGCGGATGCGGTGACCCGGCGGGAAGGCCTGGGCGACGCCGTTGAGCGGGATGACCGCGCGGTAGCGGCGCCCGGGTTCAAGGGGACGCGGATCGCTCTGCGTCTCGCTGCGGGTGAGGTTGAGCAGGCCGTAGCTGACGCGGGTGGCGCTGCCGTCGGGAGCCACGTCGGACAGGCGGGCCGCGACCATCGCGACGGGTTCGCTGACGCTCAGGTCGAGTTCGACGCAGGGCGAGCCGAGGATCTCCGTGCGCTCGGTCAGCGGCTCGGTCTGGAAGACCAGTGAGCCGCCGTCCTCCTCACGCTGGTCGTAGGGCAGGTCGGGGGGCGCGTTGTAGGAGGCCCACTTACCGCCGAACTGGCCCACGGAGAGCGGCGACTGGACGGAGAGCCCCTCGCCCGCACCCGCTCCCTCTTCCTCCGGCCCTTCCGGGAATTCGGTGTACTCGGCGGATTCGGGAGTCGTGTGGGTCTCGGAGACCGGGTCGGATAGACCGTGCCGGGTGAGGCGCCGCACGACGGAAGTGATGTGCGGCGAGGGCCAGGACGGCTCGCCCACCCAGCGTCCAGGACGTTCCTCGTACGACGTGGAGGGCGGCACGCTGTCCTGCATCCACGTACGCAGCATCGGTCCTTCCATGACGCCGTTGTCGACGCCCTTCAGCCAGTGGTCCCACCAGCGCACCACTTCCTGGAGATAGCCGATGGCGGGGCCCGGTTCACCGAGATGCGGGAACTTGTGGGACCAGGGGCCGATCAGCCCCTTGCGCGGCACGTCCAGATTGCCCAGGAGGCGCGTCACGGCGTTCGAGTAGCCGTCCGCCCAGCCGCTCGACGCGAGGACGGGGCAGCGTACGGCCTGGTAGTCCTCGCAGACCGAGGCGTGCCGCCAGTAGTCGTCGCGCCGCTGGTGCCGGAGCCATTCGAGCACCCAGGGGCGGGTGCCCTCCATGCGCTCGTGCCACATGTCGCGCCACCGGTCCCCCACCATCGCGGGGTCGGGCGGACAGGTGCCGTAGGCGAACATCGTGCCCGCCTCGGCGAGGTTGTCCGACAGGAGCGCGCCGCCCATGTAGTGCATGTCGTCGGCGTACCGGTCGTCGGTGAAGGACGCGATGACGATGGCGCGCAGGCTCTCCGGCTGCCGCGCGGCGACCTGGAGGGCGGCGAAGGCGCCCCAGGAGATCCCCATCATGCCGGTGGTGCCGTCGCACCAGGGCTGCTCGGCAAGCCAGGCGAGGATGTCCTCGGCGTCGGTCTGTTCCTGCTCCAGGTACTCGTCCTTGAGCACCCCTTCGGAGTCGCCGGTGCCGCGCAGGTCGACGCGTACGCAGGCGTAGCCGTGCCCGGCGATGTAGGGGTGGTGGATGGAGTCGCGCTCGGCGGTCAGGTCGCGCTGCCGGTAGGGGATGTACTCCAGGATCGCGGGGACGGGGTCCTGGTCGGAGGACGTCGGCCGCCAGATGCGGGCCGCGAGGCGGGTTCCGTCCGCCGCGGGGATGGAGACGTTCTCCTCTTCCTTTGTCTCGTACGGAAGGTCGCTCACATAGCGCAAGCCGGTTCGCTCCTTCGTGTTGCGGCGGTGCTTGGTTCAGTCGTTCTTCGTGTCGCGGCTGCCCGGTTCGGCCTCGTCGAAGGTGAGGCCCAGGGCCGCCACGCACTGGTCGTACTTGGCCCGCATGTCGTCCTCGTTCTCCCCTCCCGTGAAGATGTGGGCCAACTCGTAGCTGTAGCTGTCCTGGTCGCACACGTCCGACAGGCGCTGCCCCTCCTCGACGAGCACGTCGATGCGCACTCCGGGGATGCGGCGCTCGATGCTCTCGATGTCCTTGCGGGAGGGAACATCGTGGACGGTGGCGTCGGCGAACCAGCGGTAGTACCACTTGGCCGCCGTGTCGTACCCGCCCTGTCGGTGCGGCAGTGCGGGATCCCTTCCCAGTGCGAGGCTCAGCATGCAGTGGTGGTTGGGCACACCGTCCACGTATTCGAACATCTCCGCGTGGGACTGGGAGTGGCGCGGGTTGATCTCCAGCAGGTTGAGCTCGTCGGACCGTGGATCGTAGAAGTACTCGATGCTGAAGGTCGCCGCGTCCATGCCGATCTGCCGCATCACCCGCTCCGATACGTCGCGCAGCCGCTCAAGGACGGGCTCGGGGAGCCGGGACGGGTACTGGTGGCGCAGGAAGCACGACGAGTCGGGGTACTGGATCGAGTCGAGGATGCCGTAGACGGTGACCTGGCCCTCGTGGACGTAGCCCTCGACCGCGACCTGGATGCCGTTCAGCGCGCCTTCGGCCAGGCACACCTGCCCGCCGACGTCGGCCATCTCCGGGGGCAGCTCGACGCGGGCGAGTATGTCCTCGAACGGCCGCCCGATGCGCCCCATCCCCTCGCGGATGCGGTCGGCGGCCTCCGTGAACTCGGTCTGGTCCCCGACGCCGTAGGCGAGCTCCGATGAGTAGGACAGCGCCGGCTTGAGCCACATCGGGAAGTCCATGCCCTCGGGCGGCTTGGGATCGGCGCTCTCCATGTCGACGCGGCCGAACGGCGGATGCGCGTCGGTGACCCTCTGCTGCTCAAGCCGGCTCCAGTACTTGTGCTCGCACTTGACCACGGAGTCCAGACTGGTGCTGCGCGTCCCGTAGCGCTCGCTGAGGATCGGCACGAGCGTGCTGACGGGGAAGTCCCAATAGCCGACGATCGCGTCGATGTGGCCGTCGAACGCGTCGAGGATCCGCTCGGCCTCGGCGAGCAGCCCGGGGACCGACACCTCCCCGCTCTGCAGTTCGTCGACGGTGAGCAGGGGGTGGAAGACGTACTCCTGCGCGTTCGGCACGGCGCGCAGCGTCGGCAGATTGGTCTCGTCGAGGCCGAGAACGAAGATGTTGTACGGCATGGCGCCCTTTCGTTGGTTGGGGTGCCGACAGCTGTTCCGCTGGTGTGGCAGGCATGCCGCGTACCCACGCCGCGGTGGCGCAATCAGCGCCCCTCCGCGCCCCGGCGCCGCTCCCACGCCCGGCGGCCGCCCCACGTGTGCGTCACCGTTCGCAGGGCACCAGGGACGGACGACAGTCGCGGGAGCGAGCCCCGAGCACCAAAGGAACCCATGAGGCCAGAGAGGCAGGCAGTCGGTCCGGCACGTCACTGTGCGTCATCACCCGAGTGGTGGCGGGCGCGGGAACAGCGGAGGGTGGTGGGAGGGCGGAGCAAGGAGGGATTTCGCCCGGCCGGCCCCCGAGACGACCGGAGGAGCGTGATGATCGCCGATACGACCGCAGGTGCGGCCCCGGGACATCTGCTGACCCTTCCCGGGGTCTACGCGCCGCAGGACGACACGGGTCTCCTCGCCCGCGCACTGTGCCGCGAGGACATCGGTCCGGGCACGGATGTACTGGACCTCGGCACCGGCAGCGGTGCGCTGGCCGTCCACGCGGCGCGGCTCGGTGCCCACGTGACGGCGGTGGACATCGCCTGGCGTGCCGTCCTGACCGCCCGCCTCAACGCACTGGCGGCGCGGCAGCGCATCACGGTCCTGCGGGGCGACCTCACGGCCGCCGTTCCCGGGCGGTCCTACGACGTGGTGACGAGCAACCCTCCGTACGTTCCCTCCCCTTCCCGCCACCTGCCACGGCGCGGTCCGGCGCGGTCCTGGGATGCCGGGCAGGACGGCCGCGCGGTGGTCGACCGGATCTGTGACGCGGCTCCACGAGCACTGCGCCCCGGGGGCGTGTTGCTCATGGTCCACTCGGCTCTGTGCGGGACCGATGACACGTTGCGGCGCCTGTCGAAGGCGGGCCTGGAGACCTCGGTCGCCGACCGCACCGTGATTCCGTTCGGTCCGGTCCTACGCTCGAGGCTGGCCTTCTTGCGCCGGCAAGGGCTCATCGAGGGCGACAAGGACATGGAAGAACTGGTGGTCATCCGTGCCGAACGCACCTGAACCCACGCCGAACGCACTTGACCCCGCGCCGACCACACGGGACCAGCGGCCCCGCCGCGTCACCATCGACCCGGAGGGCCCGCTGCTCGTCGAGGGCCCCGTCGAGGTGGTCGCGGACGACGGCAGCGTCATCGCTTCCCGACGTTTCACCGCCGCGATCTGCACCTGCCGCCGCAGCCGGACCTACCCGTGGTGCGACACCAGCCACCGCCGCCGCGTACAGGCCGATGACGAGACCTCGCCCGAACACGCCGACCCGCATACCGACACCGAGGATGCCGAGAACACGACGGGGGATGAAGCACCCGATGTCCGTTGAAAGCGCCGCGAAGGCCGAGCACGCCGAGGACACAGAGAACGCCGAGAGCGCCAGGAGCCAGGCCGCCCCCGGCGGTGTCCGCGAGTCGCGCCGGGCGAGCCCCGCCCTGCCCGAGCCCCGCGGCCCGCTGTCCCGCCTCGTGATCAGCACGCTGCGTTCCGGCGGGAGTCCCGGTCCGCTCCCCCTCGACACGCATGACGCCGACCCCTACGGGGACGATCTCCAGCTCGCCCTCTACACCCTCTACGAGCTGCACTACCAGGGCTTCGACGGCGTCCGTGACGACCTCGAATGGGATCCCGAGCTGCTGGGCCTGCGCCGCGCGCTCGAAGGGCGCTTCCTGGGTGCCCTGCGCGCCAACTGCCGTTCCACGGACAGTGCCGAACGCGCCCTGGCCGACCTCCTGGTGGAGCCCATCGGCCACAGCCCCGCCAGTGTCAGCCACCATCTCCAGCGCGACGGCGAACTGTGGCAGCTGCGGGAGTACGCGGCGGCACGCTCGCTGTACCACCTCAAGGAGGCCGACCCGCACGCCTGGGTCATCCCCCGGCTGCACGGCCGGGCCAAGGCGGGCATGGTGGCCGTCGAGTTCGACGAGTTCGGTGCCGGACGCGCCGAGGACATCCACGCCCGGCTCTTCGCCGACCTGATGGAGGACCTCTCGCTGGAGACGGCGTACGGGCACTACCTGGACGCCGCCCCGGGCGAGGTGCTCGCGACGGTCAATCTGATGTCCCTGCTCGGCCTGCACCGGGCGCTGCGCGGCGCGCTCGTCGGGCACTTCGCCGCCGTGGAGGTGACCTCGTCCCCCGGCTCACGGCGCCTTGCCAAGGCCATGCGCAGGTGCGGCGCGGGGCGGGCGGCCGAGCGGTTCTACGACGAGCACGTGGAGGCCGACGCGGTCCATGAGCAGGTGGTGCGCCGTGACGTGATCGGCGGCCTCCTCGCCGGCGAACCCGGCCTGGAGTCCGACGTGGTCTTCGGCATCGAGGCCACGGGCTTCCTCGAGGACCGCCTGGGCGCACGGCTCCTGGCCGCGTGGCGCGACGAACGCAGCGCTCTGCGCACTCCGTTGACGGCAGTCGGCTGACCCAGGAGGACGACGGCGGGGGTTACCTCCCGCGGCCGGTCGTGGTCTCCCCGCACACTCTGCCGATCTGGGTCAGCGCCTCCCGCAGGCTGGTGGGCCGCAGCGCGCCGCGCACCGCAGGACCTGCCCACCCGGGCCCGCCGAGCATGACCACGGGACGGCCGCGGGCACCGCGCACCCCCCACCGGGTATCGGCGATGTGCCGGGCCAGCGGGACGCTCGCGGTGGAGCGGGCCTGTGCCCACAGCACGACGACGGGCGGGCCGGTCCTGCGCACGGCGGCCGCGACCGCCTCGACCGGCACGGCCGCGCCGAACATGCGCTGCGGGAAGCCCAGTTCGCCCAGCGCCGCGCTGAGCGCCTCCAGCGGGAGTGAGTGCTGTTCACCCGGTACGCAGGCCAGCACGAGGGGTGTGTTCGCGGCGGGCGAGCTCGGCGGGGCCTCGGCGACCGGGGCCGTGGCGCAGCGGTGCAGGGTGCGGGAGACGTGCCAGGACAGCAGGTGCTCGACCTCCACGTAACGGTCGCCGGCCTCTTCCCATTTGCGACCCACCGCGTGCAGCGTCGGCACCATCACCTCCTGCCACGCGGTGATCAGACTGTGGCTCGCCACGGCGTCGTCCAACAGGTCCTGCACGGCGGGCGCGTCGAGCCGTACGGCGGCGCGCGAGAGACCGCGCCGCCGGCGGACGAACGTGTCGGGTGACGGCGTCGCGGCGGGGCGTGCGGGCCGTCGCTGTCGCGGCACGCCGGCCCGCACGGGAGCGGGCTCGGCTCCGGTGTCCGGGGCGAGGCCGGCGCCGCTGCCGGATTCGAGCAGCTTGAGCGCCGCTCGGGCGGCCTCGGCCGGGGGCACCCCGGAGGAGGTGAGGCGGCCCATCTCCTCCACCATGGCGACGTCCCGCTCCGACCAGCGGCGGTGGTGACCGGCATCGCGCCGGGCGGGGCCCAGGCCGTACCTGCGGTCCCAGGTCCGCAACGTCGTCGGTGACACCCCCAGCCGCCGTGCCAGGGCACCGGTGGTGAGTCCGGTGCGGGCCGACTCGCTGTCCTGACCGCGGTGTTGCCCCTCGCTCATCCGGCCACGATACGACGCACAACCGATGCGAGTTGCCGTGCGTGAGCGGCTGTTCCCAGGATGACCGGATCGCGGCCACGACGACGGCGCGACTGCCCGTTTCCCTTCGGTCGTACGGCGATTGTGATCGCCAGAGGAGCTGACGAAGCGTCGATGAGCACACTGGTGCGACAGCCGGTGCGTTCCCCGGTCGGGGAGCGGGCCACGGATCTGGCCAGGGGCCTCGCCGGTGGAGACGAAGCGAGCCTCGCCGCGGTCTACCGCAGGTGGGGGCCGCTGGTGCATGCCCTGGCGCAGCGTGCGCTCGGCGACAGCCGTGACGCGGAGGACATCACGCAGCAGGTGTTCCTCGCCGCGTGGCGCGGCCGGGCGGGCTACCGTCCTGAACTCGGCAGTCTGGCGGGCTGGCTGACGGGCATCACGCGGCACAGGATCGCGGACGCGCTCAACGCGCGCACCCGGCGTGCGGCGCTCGTCGAGGGCGCGCAGGCGCAGTACACCGCCCTGGATCACCGCGCCCAGGCCGACATGGACTCGACGGTCGTCGACCGGACTCTGCTGGCGGAGGAGTTGGCGAGGCTGCCGGTGCCCCAGCGGACGGTGCTGCGCCTTTCGTTCTACGAGGACCTGACCCATCCGCAGATCGCCGCGCGGACCGGGTGGCCGCTGGGCACGGTCAAGAGCCATGCCCGGCGCGGCATCCACAGTCTGCGCGTCCGCCTGGAGGACGGAGGGGAAGACCGCTGAGAAATCTCGGGCTCCGGTGCATCCAGGCACCCGGCTACGACGGAAGCAGGTAGTAGGTCGTTGAGCCTGAGGTCGGCAGGATCGCCCAGACCCTGCATCCTGTTCGGCCTCAGCGGAGTCGGTGCCGCTGAGGCTGTCGCCGTCACCCCCGAGACGGCGGCCGAACGGGCTGTGGGCGGCGCATGTGTCGGTGGCGCCGCCCACAGCCGTCGCTCGCTGCTCCCTGCTCACCCCTCGCCGCTCAGGCGGCGTACCCCTTCGGCGGGATCAGGGTGGCGAGCTGGTCGAAGGAGAGCCAGTAGATCTGGTTGCCGCCGAACGACGCGGGGTCGGCGATGAGGACGGTGCGGTTCGCGTCGTCGTAGCCGATGACCGTGAAGTAGTGGTAGATCGTCTGGTCCGACGGGTAGCCGGGCGGCTGGTTGCCGGGCGGGGCCACGATGTTGGTCACCAGCGGGTAATTGTTGTCGATGTCCAGGACGATGTCGTTCCACAGCAGGTCCTTCTGGGCCTGGGTGGGCGGGTCGTTCGGCATCTCCTTGGTCTCGTACCAGCCGGTGCCGAGGTTGGCGTTGAGCACGCCGGTCACCTGGCTGATGTGATCCGTGCCGGCCTCGGTGGTGCCGAGCTGCGCGGCCAGAGAGCCTTGGCTCGGCGGGGCGATCCGTGCGGACAGGGCGATACGGGTGGCAGCGGGACCGCACCAGTAGCCGGTCTCCTGGACCTGGTAGTCGACCGGGAGCGTGTGTGCGCTCCCGGTCCGCGCACCGCCGACGCGGAGCCTGGTGCCGGGCTCGTTCTGTCCGCTGACGACGGCGGTCCCGGCCTTCGAGCCGTGACCGAGCACCGCTATGCCGTGCGGGCGGGCGGGGTCCGCCTGGGCGGCGGCCGGGGTGACGAGGGCACCGACCGCCGCCACGGCGATCGCGGTGGAGACAAGTCTCTTGCGCATACGGGCTCCTGGTGATGTGAGGGAAGTGTTCAGGGGTGTGCGAGAGGCGAGGCTTCCTGGTGTCTCTAGTGGGCCCCGTGGGGGTCAGGGGATCGGCGGGACCGTGGGCCCCTCTTGGGCGAGCAGGTCGCGGGCGAACTGCTCCCACTGCGCGTAGCGGTCGGGAAAGGCGGACACCTGGACGGCCTGGCAGACGTCGCCCGGGGGCATGGTCTGCCAGCCGTCGATCTGGATCAGCCCCGGGTTGCTGCCGAAGGGGGCCACTCCGTAGAAGGACTTGGATGAAGTGGCGACATCGGTGATCTGCTCCGGGGTGCCCCAGCCGGTGCTCGGGCGCTGCTGGAAGATCCCCAGGGAGTCGTGGTCCACCGGCGTCAGGTAATTGACGAACTTGGACTCCTGCATGGCGGTCATCAGCGCGATGACCACGCCCTGTTCGGGGATCTGCGCACCCTTGCCGACGCCGATGACGGTGCGTGCGTTGGCGAGTTCCTCGGGCCCGAGGTCGGCGGCCGTACGGAAGGTCCGGTGCAGTTCGGTGTCGGGCGCCTGCTGCAGGGCTCTGGCGGTCGGGCCGTCGACGGAGCCGGTCCGGGGCAGGCCGTGGCGCTCCTGGAACCATTCCAGACCGTGCCCGGCGGACACCTCGGAAGTCTCTGAAGCCGTGGGGGGCTCGGAAGCCTGAGCGATGCCGGGCACGGCACCCAGGGTGCAGGCCACGGCGAGCGAGGCGGCCACGGCCGCGCGGCGGGTGAGAGTACGAGTAGTGCGCAACGCCACTCCTTCATCGGATCGTCGATGCGTCCCCAGGAATCGCGCCGTGCGCGGGAGTTCGCACGTGGACGCGCGTTGAACGGCGCGCGCGGGGCGGGGTGTTGAGGACGCAACGCGGTGGGGGGATGCGTGTGCAACAGCCCGGCCAGCTTCCTTGCATGCCCATGCCAGGCGCAATCGATGAAAGCCCAGACTTACGAGCCGCAACTGCGCAGCAGTGCGCGCCCCTCCGCCGTTGCGACATGAAGCGACCGTCCCGCCCTGCGGACGGTGGTCAGCAGGCCGGCCGCGCGCAGCACCTTGACGTGCTGGCTGATGGCCGGGTGGGTGACCGCGAGGAGACGGGCGAGCTCGACCGTGGACGAACCGGTGCGGGCCGCCCTGAGGACCGCGGCGCGGGTGTGGCCGATGAGCGGCCCCAAGGCGCCGTCGTCCGGACGGACGGGGGGTGCGGGGTGGGGCGTGGAGTGGGTCCAGTCCATCGCGTGGTCGATGGGATACACCAGGACGGGCGGCAGTTCGCCGTCGGCGAGCGTGACAGGCGTGGGCCAGCAGAAGAACGAGGGCTGCAGGGTGAGCCCTCGGCCGTCGAGCCGCAGCTGATGGTCCACGGGATAGTCGGCCTCCAGCACCGGCGGGTTCCAGCGCAGTTGAGGCCCAAGGCCCGCCAGGAGCCCGTCCGTCCCGCCGTCGAGGAGGCTGTGCAGGCGAGTGATGCGGTCGGCGTCGATCTGGGCATGGATGCGGGGCCAGAACGGCGCGAGCGCCTCCAGGTGGTACGTATGGAGGGCTTGCCCCAACTGCCGCAGAGCGGCGGCGTCGCCCTGCGCCAGCGACTCCGTCCAGCCCGGGAGCCGGCGCGATGCGGCCACCCGTGTCAGATCAGTGCGCAGCCGCGGCCGGGGCGTGCGCACGAGCGTGTCGACCGCCGCGTGGAGCGTCTCGCCTGCTCCGTGGGTGGGCGTGAGGAAGTCCGGGGAGCAGCCGTGCGGCGGGAGGAGGGGCGAGAGGAGTCGGCAGCTGTCCGAGAGGCGCGGCCTCGCCCACTGCCGCCAGGCCCCGAACACCCTTGCTCCGTCGCGCCGTTGGAGCGTCTGCACACTGTTGCTGATCTCCCAGAGGAAGTCAGGGCCCGATGCGACCCGCACCCGCGCCAGGTCCTCGGCCGTGAAGTACACCCGCAGCATGGCCCGCCTCTCCCCCTGTGCCCGTGCCCGGTCCCGTGGTCGCCGCGTCGCCGCGCGGCAGGGCTCCAGGCGATCGCCGTGGGGCGGTTGCTGTCAAGAGAGGCGGCTGGTGCCGCGACCCTCAAGTTCTGCTCTGAAGCGGCGAGGGAGAGGAATGTGCGCTCCCGCCGTCGGGCACCACAGCCGAAGGACGGGTGCCCGGATGAGGGGGTGGGGGCATGCGGATGCACTTCGAGCGGGCCACGACGACGACAACGGCGGGTAAGCGAACGGCACTTGGCCTGTACGAGGTCGCCTATCTGGCGGGTGGGCCGCGGCGCGTGGTGGAGTGCGTGGTGATCGCGCTTGCCGAGCGCGAACTGGTCAGGCTCAGGGCCACACGCATACACGCCGTGGACGCCGTGGACGTGGAGTTGCCGGAGCAGCTGGTCGAGCGCGCCCTGGTCATGGCGTGCCCGAGCAGCCACAGCACGGCGTCCGTGTGCGCCGACCTCCGGAAGTCCCCTGAGGTGGCGGAGATCGGCGGCCGGCTCGCCGACCTGGGTCTGGTGACCAGGGTCCCGGCACCAACTGACCCGGGTCGGCCAACAGCGGCTCCGGACGGCGGAGGAGGACGAGAGCCTCCCGGCCTACGTGTTCGCCGGGGCCGGGGTCCTCCCCCAGGGCACGGTCCGACGCGACTGAAAAGCGCCGTGCCTACTGCGGCACGTTCAGGACGAAGTCGAAGTCGGCCTCCTTCGCGTTTCCGACGGTGCGTACGTTCATGAGCAGCCGGGCGTCGAAGATCGGGTCCGTGTTGTTGCGCGGCTCTCCGGGGAAGTACAGCTGGGTCGTGAGCACCGGGCGTCCCGGGGCCTGCACCTTGACGTGCAGGTGCCGCGTGCGGCCCGGGTAGAGGCCGGGCACGATCGTGGTGAGTTTGAACGCGCCGTTCGCGTCGGTGAACTGGTGGCCCCGGAAGCGGTACCCCGTGTTGTCGTACGTCCCGTAGGTGTCGGCCTGCCAGAAGTCCATCAGGACCCGGGAGACCGGCCGGCAGGCGCGCCCGAAGACGTAGCCGGTGACGGTGAGCCGTACGCCCGGGGTGCCGGGCTGGAGGAGCGAGGTGCGCTGGGGCGAGTTGGGTTTGAAGTACGGCCCCTCCATCTGCGGGGGTGTCGGGTCGTCGCCGTCGTCGCAGGCCGGGGTCGCCTCCGGCAGCACGCCCCGCTCGCCGGCGGTGCGGGCCAGTGCGGGGACGCCCATGAAGGCCACGGGCAGGGACATGCCCACCGCGGCGGCCGCTCTCAGGACGGTCTTGCGGCTGGGGCCGCCGCCGTGGGATCCCTTCGGCTCATCGGTCCCGCCGCCGTCTCCTATGCCGTCTCCGGTCGTGCCGATCTCGCGCTCCATCGCTCCTCCTGAGGGGGGTGGGGTGGGTTCCGGATCGGCTCCGAAGCTATGCGGACGGCTGAGCGCGGGCGATGGACTCAAGTCGGTGGTCGTGGTGAATATCGCCGCGGCCGCGCCGGAAGTCCCCGGGGCTCGCGCCGGTCTCGCGGCGGAAGAAGCGGCAGAAGTAGGCGGCGTCACCGAAGCCGATCCGGCCCGCGACCTGACGGACCGACAACTCCGTTCTCAGCAAAAGGCGTTTGGCCTCGTGCACGCGGGCCTGCCGGATCAGTTCGCCGGGCGTGCGGCCGGTGGACGTCTTCACCGCCTCGCTGAGGTAGCTCTCGGAGACGCCGAGGTGTCGCGCGCTCTCGCGCACGGACCAGAGAGGGCCCTCCGGGGCGCCGAGCAGGGCCACGAATGCGGCGGCGACGGAGCCGGGCCGGGTGTGCGGGGCCGGTGTGACGGCGTCCGGACGGTGTGCGGGCAGCCGCGCCGCGCGGACCACGAGTACGTGCAGCAGGGCCCGCAGCACGCTATGGAATCCGTCGGCCCCGGCACGGTACTCACCGTCCAGCTCGGCGACGAGGCGCGAGGTCCCGTCGGCGGTCTCGTCGCGGAGTTCGAGCCAGGAGCGCCGACCGAGCCCGCGCAGTGCGTGGCGGTCGGCGGGGTGGTCCAGGAGGAAGTCGTCGGTGAAGAGGATGACGCTTCCCTCCAGGCCGGTGACGTTCTCCCAGTGGTGGACCTGGCCGGGGGCGATGAAGAAGAGGTTCGGCGGCCGCAGGGCGAACCCGGCCAGGTCGACGACGTGCCTGCCGGTGCCGCCCGTGACGTGGACGATCTCGTGGAAGGTGTGCCGGTGCGGGAACGCCGCACGCGACATCGGCCCGATGGTGTCGAAGGTGCCGATGGCGAACGGCAGCGCGTTGGGCATCGGCACTTCCAGGCGGTGCGTCGGCATCCCTTCCTCGCCGGGTAATCCGCTGTTCCCCTCTCCGGGCAAGACCGTTGTGCCGCGCATGCGTACGCTCCTCACCACGACCGATAGCTGGTCCAGACCAGCTGGCTCCCCCACCATGGCACGCCCCGTCACCGGCGGGCAGAGGTCGGCCACGGTCCGCCACTGAGCCGGGAGCGGCTCCCGGCGTGACAATGGGGGTGCGGAACACGCCTGCCGTTGCGGAGAGGGGGTCCACGGATGCCGTACATCACTGTCACCGCTCTGAGCCACCCTGGGCTCGTACGCGATCACAACGAGGACAGCCTGGCCGTCGGCCCATGGACGCTGTGCGGGACGATGACCGAGAACCCGCAGACCCTGGGGTTCCCGCTCGGCAACCCCCTGGTCGTCGCGGTCGCCGACGGCATCGGCGGCCAGCCGGGCGGCGAGGTGGCCAGCGGCCTGGTCGTGCGGCAGCTTGCGGCCATCGGGCCGTCGCTGGACGGCGAGCAGGCCGTTCATGACGCACTGATCGCCTGCAATCACGCCGTGTACGCGGCTGCCGAGCGCGATCCGGAGCTGACGACCATGGGGACGACGGTCGCGGGTGTTGTCCTCCTGGGGAAAGAGCTGGTCGTGTTCAACGTCGGCGACAGCCGCGTGCTCGACGTGAGCCTCGGCCGCGAAGACGGCGCGCTCCGCCAGGTGAGCGTCGACGACAGCCCGCCGCCCGCGCCCGGCCGGCGCACCACGTCGATCGTCACCCAGGCGCTGGGCGGTGCGCTCCGGTTCAGCGCGATCACCCCACACGTCAGCACGTTGCCGCTCGTCGGGGGTGAACGTTTCCTGGTGTGTTCCGACGGCCTGACCGATCCCGTGCCCGAGGACACGCTGAACGAGCTGCTCACGGCCCACGACAGCGGCCGGGCGGTCTTCGAACTGTGGAAGGCCGCCATCGACGCCGGCGGCCCCGACAACATCACTCTCGCGCTGATCTCGGTCGTCGACGACGAGTGAGGCCGGGTCCGCCGAGAAGCCGCCGGTAAGCCAGGGACTCCTGATGCGATCACGTACGCTCGCCGGATGGCGAAGTATTTTGACGTGCACCCCGACAACCCCCAGTCGCGCAGCATCAGCACCGTGGCCGACAGCATCCGGTCCGGTGCGCTGATCGCGTATCCGACGGACTCCTGTTTCGCGCTCGGATGCCAGCTGGGCAACCGTGACGGCCTGGACCGGATCCGCAAGATCCGGAACCTCGACGATCGCCACCACTTCACCCTGGTGTGCCAGAACTTCGCGCAGCTGGGTCAGTTCGTGCACGTCGACAACGACGTGTTCCGTGCGATCAAGGCGGCGACGCCGGGCAGCTACACCTTCATCCTGCCCGCGACGAAGGAGGTGCCGCGCCAGCTCCTGCACCCCAAGAAGAAGACGGTCGGCGTCCGGATTCCCGACCATGTCGTCACGCAGGCCCTGCTCACCGAGCTCGGTGAGCCGCTGCTCTCCAGCACCCTGCTCCTGCCCGACGAGGAGGAGCCGCTCACCCAGGGCTGGGAGATCAAGGAACGCCTCGACCACGTCGTGGACGCCGTCGTCGACTCGGGCGACTGCGGCACGAGCCCGACCACGGTCATCGACTTCTCCGACGGCGAGGCCGAGATCGTGCGCCGCGGCGCGGGCGACACCTCGCGGTTCGAGTAGCCGCTCCGGGTCACCGCAGGCCGGTGACCCGCATCGTGATGTTCAGGCGGCCCGAGGTCAGTCCGGTGGCGGGGTCAGCGGTGCCCTCGTGGACCTTGGGCACGCCGTGGAAGACGTAGCGCGAGGGGCCGCCGAAGACGAACAGGTCGCCCGAGGCCAGTTCGATGTCGGTGTAGGGCTTGGTGCGGGTCTCCGTGTTGCCCACGCGGAAGACGCAGGTGTCGCCGATGGACAGGGACACCACCGGGGCCGACGACCGCTCGTCCTTGTCCTGGTGCATGCCCATCCTGGCCTGCCCGTCATAGAAGTTGATCAGCGCCGTGTCCGGGGTGTAGGTGTCCGGGGTGTAGGTGTCCGGGGTGTAGGTGTCCGGGGTGCGGTCGGCCGCGCCCGACGCGTCGCCGTACGCCGCCGTGAGCGCCCGGCGGCCCAGCTCGACCAGCCAGTCCGGGAACTCCGCGACGCGTCGGCCGTTCACGTCGTCGGCGGTCCGCGTGTAGCGGTACGGCTGCCAGTGCCAGCCCACGCACACCGTCTGCACGGACATCACCCCGCCGCGCGGCAGCTCGGTGTGGCGGATCGGCACGGGGCCGGTGGCCCACGCACGGCACGCCGTGACGAGTTCGCGCTGCTGATCCAGGGTGAGCCACTGCGGCACGTGCACCGCTCCGGGGGCGATCTCCGTGGTGGGCCGCGGGATCAGGGCGCTCACGGGGTCACCTCGGCGGGCAGCCGCGTGGTGACCCAGCGGTGGCGTACGTCCCAGGTGGCGCCGTAGGCGGTGGCGCCGCGCAGGCCGTGCAGGACGTCGTCCCCGGCGAGGGCGGGGACCCGGGAGTCGTGCAGGGAGGCGAAGGCGTAGCTGCGGGCCGGGTCCCAGTCGGTGGAGTGGCGCAGGCGGCGGGCCAGCTGGGCGAACCCGAGGGGGGCCGCGGCCAGTACCCAGGCGTCGGGGATTTCCGCGGTGAGCCGGTGCGCGGGGCGCAGCCAGGACGCGGCGGTCTCGGGCCAGCTCACCGTGGCGAGGACCGTGCCGCCGCGGGCCGTCCACGCGGTGGCGAAGGCTTCGGCGGCGGCCCGGGAGGCGGCGTCGCGGCTGTGGCCGACGGTGACGGTCTCGATCCGCGCCTTCGGGAGGGTCAACAGGCGGATGAGAGCGGCGAGTTCGGCTTCGGTGTGGGCGGCGGGCGCGGGCAGGTCCGCGTGGGCGGCCAGCTCGGCGGCGCCGATGAGGGGTGAGCGGGAGGACTCCCGCTCCTTCAGGATGCTCATGGTGTGCCGGTGCTTTCTGGGTCTGCTTTCCAGCGAGCGTACTGAGCGGGCAGACAGACCGCACAGGGGCGGTATCCGGCCGCGATCGCGGTGGCCTCGTCGGGGAAGAACACCCGGTGGGTGGCGTAGGGGCCGCGGGCGACGGCCCGCAGGGCGGAGGGGCAGTCGAGGCGGCCGTACAGGCGCCCTCGGCGGTGCCCGCCCAGGGTGCCGGGTATGCCGCTGGGGTACGGCTTCCCGTCCGGGCCGCACAAGGTGTACGTACGCGGGCCCGGCTCGCCGCTTGCCCGGGAGGGGTTCACGCCGCGTCGTGGAAGACCAGGCCCAGTGCGTGCCGGCGTCCGGAGCGGACGGTGCTCACGCCGTGCCGCATCGGCCCGGTCGACCAGCCGCGCTTCGAGGCGACGGGCCGGTCGCGGGTCGTGAAGACCAGCCCGTGCCCCTGCGGCAGGGTCGTGGACGATCCGCGGGACTGGGCGCGGGGACGCTGCTCGGTCATGATGAACTCGCCGCCGGTGAAATCGGCTCCCGGGGCGTCGAGTCCGACGACGACCTGGAGCGGGAAGAGCATCTCACCGAAGACGTCGCGGTGCAGGGCGTTCCAGTCGCCGGGTCCGTAACGGAGCAGGATCTGCGCGGACTTGGCCTGCCCGGCCGCATGGCACATCTCCACCCACTCCCCCAGTCTGTCGGGCCAGGGGGCGGGCTTGCCGAGCCGCGCGGCCCAGTCGCGGGCGATGGGCAGCAGCCGGGGGTAGAACGCCTCGCGCAACTCCCGTACGACATCGGGGAGGTCGTGGGTGAAGTAGCGGTACTGGCCGGAGCCGAAGCGGTAGCGGGCCATGTCGATGGTGGAGCGGAAGCGGTCGGTGTCGTCGTACAGGGCGGCGATGTCGCGGCAGGCCTCGGGAGTCAGGAGCCGGCCGGTGAGGGCGTGGCCGTGCTCGTCCAGCTCGGCGGCCAGCGCGTCCCAGTCCCCCGCCGCGACGCGTTCGCCGACGCGGCCGGCCGCCGGGTGAGCGGTGGTGTCGATCATGATGAGGACCCTTCGTGGTCGTGCGGGTCAGACGAGAGTGGGCTGCAGGGCGCCTTCGAGGGTGAGGAGCCGGACCTTGCGCTCCACGCCGCCCGCGTAGCCCCGCATGGAGCCGTCCGCGCCGATCACGCGGTGGCAGGGGCGCACGAGGAGCAGCGGGTTCGCGCCGATCGCGGCGCCCAGGGCCTGGATCCGGCCGCGGTCCACGCCGATCCGCCCGGCGAGTTCGCCGTAGGTGGTCGACGTGCCGTACGGGATCTCCTCCAGGGCGCTCCAGACGCGCCGCTGGAAGTCCGTGCCGCTCGGGGTGAACTCGATGTCGAACGAGGCGAGTTCACCGGCGAAGTAGGCGGACAGCTGTCGTGCGATGCCGGAGAAGCGGTCGCGGTCGTGGGCCCAACTGCTGTGCACGGCGGGTGCGTTCTTCTGTCCGGGCATGGACAGTGACGTCAGTGCCACGCCGCCGTCCGGTGTCGGTTCACCCACGAGCAGCAGTTCACCGAGCGGGCTGGTGATGGTCGTGTGGACGGTCATCATGACCTCCCTCTGCTTCCTTTTCCTGGCTTTCCTTGCACCTCAACAGTGCGGTGTCGCAGGCACGCATGCTGGCGGGATTCGGACATGGCGCCGGCGTCAGCGGGCGTTGTGGAAGATCACGCCGAGCGTGTTGCGGTGGCCGGACTCCACGGCGTTCGTGCCGTGCCGCATGGGGTGGCGGCGGTAGCCGTTCCGGCCGGGTACGGGCCGGTGGGGGAAGACGATGTCGCCGTAGATGTCCTGGTGCAGGCAGGCGTAGTCGCCCTCGCCGTAGTTCAGGATCAGCGGGGTGGGGCGCCGTTGACCGTTCGCCGCGCACTCGGCGCTCAGCTCGTCCAGCGTGGGCGGGAAGGTGCGCTCGCCGAGGCGCGGGGCCCATTGGTTGGCCATCCACGCCATCGGCGGACACCACGGTCGAGCGGAACAGGCCTGGGCTGATTCATGTTCCCGGTCCTTGGCGGGCCGGGGCAGGGCTGCCCCGGCCTACTCGATGCTCGCCGGATGCGCCTGCGGGCGCTGGCGGCATTCGGACGCGGCGTTCATGGTCGCCTGCGCCTTGGGTACCTCGGATGAACCCGGGGTCCCGGTCCGCTTCTGCCGCCGCGTCATGCCCACTCCGACGAGTACGACCGCCATCCCCGCGGCCACCCGGAAGCTGAAGGCCTCGTCGAGCACGATGGCGCCCAGCGCGACGGAGACCACCGGAAGGAGGTACCCGACGGTCGCGGCGTTGGTGGCGCCCTCGTCCGCGATGATCCGGTAGGTGAGGTGGAACGTGATGCCGGTGGCGAAGATCCCCAGGATGACGACGGCGATCAGGGCCGTGGGGTCGACGTGGACCGTCTCCAGGCCGCCGACCGGCAGGGCCAGCGCCGTCAGGCCCGTCGCCGCCATGAGCTGGGCCGCGGAGAGCGACAGCGTGGGCATGCCCTTCCCGACGAGGTGATGCCCCATGTAGGCGAAGCCGACGGCGTAGCTCGCCGCCGCCCCCACGATCGCGAGAGCGCCCCAGCTCGTCAGCCCTGACTGCTGCCACGGGGCGAAGATCAGCGACGTACCCGCGAACCCGATGAGGAGCCCGGCGAGACGTACGGGGCGCAGTCCTCGTTCCGTGCCGATGCCGAAGCCGATCAGGACGGACCACAGCGGAGTCGTCGCGTTCAGCGCCCCCGCCACCCCGGAGTCGACTGTCTGCTGCCCGATGCTGAACAGCCCGAAGGGCAGGGTGTTGCAGAAGAACGCGGCGACGAAGATGTGCTTCCACGTCGCGCGGCCCCGGGGAAGGCGCTTGCGTGTGCTGACGAGCAGGACCGCCAGGGTGGCCGCCCCGAGAGTGCAGCGCAGGAGTGTGACCTGGACGGGAGACAGGCCGTCCAGCGCCAGTTTGATCCACAGGAAGGTCGATCCCCAGAGGAGGGCGAGCACACCCACCCTCGCCGCTGCCCACGTTCTTCCAGGGACACCGTTCACTGTTGCTCTCCTTGTTCCTTGTTCGGGCCGTTGTCAGCCGACGTCAGGAACGATGCCGCCGACGACCTGAAAGAACAAGCAACAAGTTTTGAACATTCATTAAGCTCAGCTACATCCGTGGTGCCTACTTCAGGACGCTGACCCCGTTCGCCGTCACGATCGCCGCGATGGCCAGCCACTCCACCCAGCCCAGGGACTGCCCCAGGACGGCCATGCCCACCAGCGCCGCGAGGACCGGGTTGACGCTCATGGAGATCCCGAAGAAGCGGGCGTCGACCCGGCGCAGGGCGAGCAGATCGGTGAGAAACGGGACCGCGGAGGAGAGGATGCCCGCGGCGGCCGCGCAGCCGAGGGTGGAGGCCGTCGGCGGGTGGTGGGCGAGCACCACGATGCCGACCGGGAGATAGAGGAGCCCAGAGATTCCCGCCGCCGCTGCCGACCCCTCGACGCCGGGCAGCCGGGCCCCGACCGTGCGGTTGAGCAGGATGTACGAGGCCCAGCAGGCCGCGGCGAGCAGCCCGAGCGCGATGCCGGTGTAGTCCGTGCTGGGCTGCGGGCGGACCAGCGCCACCACCGCGGCCCCCGCCACGACCGCGCAGCCGAGGTCCACCGCACGGCGGGACGCGGCCAGCGCGACCGACAGCGGGCCCAGGAACTCCAGGGTCACCGCGAGCCCGAGACCCACGCGGTCGATCGCGGTGTACAGGGAGAGGTTCATGGTGGCGAAGACCGCCGCCAGGCACAGCAGCGGCCACCACTGCCGCCAGGTGAAGGCGCGCACCTTGGGCCTGCCCACCGCCAGGAGCACGGCTCCCGCGACCCATTGCCGTACGGCCACCACACCGGCGGGACCGATGACGCCGAACGCCAAGGCGCCCGTGGCGGCGCCGACCTGGTTGGACAGGCCGCTGCCGAACATCATCGCCATGCCTGGGAGGCGACTTCGTGAACTGCCCGTGGCCGCCGGGGCACCGGGAGCGGCCTCGACGCCCTGGACGACGGCGGGCACGGCATGGCTCTGAGACGTTCGCATGCACCGCAGGATGCGTCATCCACGTACATACGGAAAATGCATGCGCGTGCTCATCCATACGCTCTGGTTATCCATGCACGCCGGTCATCCCTACACTGCGGTCATGGATCTGGAACTGCGGCATCTGCGCTGCCTCGTCGCCATCGTCGACAGCGGCGGCTTCACTGATGCCGCCGCCGAGTTGGGTGTCTCCCAGGCGGCCGTGTCCCGCACCCTCGGCGGCCTTGAGGACGTCCTCGGGGTGCGGCTGCTGCACCGCACAAGCCGCAGCGTCACGCCGACGACCGCGGGAGTGCAGGTGCTCGCCCGGGCACGGCACCTGCTCGCGGAGGCCGATGACCTCATCCGGGAGGCGACCACCGGACACACCCGGCTGCGCATCGGCCACGCCTGGTCGGCGATGGGCCGCCACACCGCGGAGTTCCAGCGCCGCTGGGCCGCCGAACACCCGGACGTCGAGCTGTACTTGATCCGGACGAACTCGGCGACCGGTGGACTCGCCGAGGGCCTGTGCGACCTCGCCGTCGTCCGTACCGCCTTCGACGAGACCCGTTTCGCCAGCGCCGTCGTCGGTCAGGAACGCCGCTTCTGCGCTCTGGCCGACGACGACCCGTGGGCCGGACGACGGTCCATCCCCCTGGCCGACATACGGGAGCGGACGCTCCTCATCGACCGGCGCACCGGCACCACCACGGCCGAGCTGTGGCCCGAAGAGGCTCGCCCCCCGGTGGAGTACACCCAGGACATCGACGACTGGCTGGCCATCATCGCGTCCGGGCGCTGCGTCGGCCTCACCCCGGAGAGCACCGCCAACCAGTACCGCAGGGACGGTGTCGTGTTCCGCCCGCTGCGTGACGCCGACCCCATCGCCGTGCATCTCATCTGGCGCCGCCACGACCCGCACCCGATGACGCACGCCGCGGTGGCACTCCTGACCGATCTCTACCGCAAGTGAGGCGGCGGACCGTCCGTGCCGAGCTGCAGACCGGGCCGTCCCGCCACCACCGGACCGCCGTTGCCGGGTCCTGCAGGGGGGCTCCCCGCGAGGATCCGCTTCCCCGCGGCTCCGTACACGTGCTTGACGTGGAGCCGTATCACCAGGCGCCGCTCGCGCACCATGGCGGCGCGGAACCCCTCCCAGTCGGGGTGCTCGCCCTGGAACCCCCGGAAGACCAGGGCCAGTTCGTCGGCGACCGCGTCATGCGGATCGGTCACGACCGGCGTCAGTTCGGCGTCGCCCTCGGCAATCATGTACGAGAACCCCGCGCCGTCCGTGACGAGGAAGCTCGCGCGCGGATCACGGCGCAGATTGCGGGTCTTGGCGCGGCTGTCGGTGACCATGAGGCGGATGACGCGCTCGTCGGGGTCGTAGGCATAACCGACGTTGGAGAGTTGCGGGCGGCCGTCGCGTTTGAGGGTGACGAGCGTGCCGATGCGCTGCTCCTGGAGCAGTTCGAGCAGGGCATTGTCGTCGACTTTCCCTAAGTGCTCAGTCATGCGGCGAGAATACGGCGGGCCACGGCTGTCCAGACAGCGGAACCGTCCCTTCTCGAAAACGTGCTGAACCCCAGGGAAAGCACCGCAGGAAAAAGCGATGCCCTCGTCGCCCGCGGGGGATTTGGGCTGACGAAGGCACCGCGTCCGTGGGGTCACAGGTCTACGGGCCCTGGCTCTCTGCGTCCCGGATCTTGGGGCGTCATGTCGTGGCCAGCGCCTCCGTGGGAGGCAGCCTCGCCGCGCGGACCGCGGGATAGAAGCCGGCGAGTCCGCCGATGACCAGGGTCGCGCCGACACCGCCCGCCATCGCCCAGACCGGCACCACGGAGGGCCAGCCCTGATAGGTGGAGTAGCCGGAGGTGACGGCTATGCCGAGCAGGACCCCGCCCAGGCCGCCGAGCGCCGAGAGGAGTAGGGCCTCGCAGAGGAACTGCGTACGGATCTGGCCGCGGGTGGCGCCGAGCGAGCGGCGCAGGCCTATCTCGGAGCGGCGTTCCAGGACCGAGATGACCATGGTGTTGGCGACACCGACCCCGCCGACAAGGAGGGCGACCGCGCCCAGGCCGAGCAGCAGACCACTGAGGGTGTCGTCGGTGGCCTCCTTGGCCTCCAGGACGTCGGAGGGCCGCGAGACGTTCGCCTCGCTGGGGTTCTCCGGGTTGGCGGTGGCACCGAGCACGGACTGGACGTCGCTCACGGAGGATTCCTCGGCGCGGGTGTAGACCGTCGTCGGGTAGCCGTCGAAGTCCAGTTCCTTCTCCGCGACGGGCCAGCCGACCAGCGCGGCCGAGTCCAGGTCGGGAACGAGCTCGTTGGCCGCGAGGATCCCCACGACGGTGAACCACTGACCGCCGAGCCACACCTTCGTGCCGGGCCCGGCCCGGAAGACGCCCAGCTGTTCGGCGGCCTTGGGGCCCAGCACGACGGCCGGGTACCGCTGGTTCGCGGCGTTCAGCCAGCGGCCCTCGACGATCTCCGCGCCCGCCGTCTTCGGCAGGTCCGTACGGGCCGCGTAGACGTTCAGGCCGCCGGTCTCCTCCTTCTTGATGTGGTCGTTGCGGTAGACCTTGGCGCTCGTCTTGCCGATGGCGGAGACCGACTCGACGCCCTTGATGTTGCCGATCATGTCGACGGACGAGTCGGGCAGATGGGCCGCGTCACCGGCGAAGGACTGGCCGGGGGCGACGGTCAGGAGGTTGGTGCCGAGGGCGGCGAGGCGCCGGTTGAGGTCCTCGCTGCTGGAGGTGGAGATGCCCACCACGCCGACCATCGCCGCGATGCCGATGGCGATGCCGAGCGCCGAGAGGAACACCCGCATGGGGCGCGAGCGCAGGCCCGACCCGCCGACCCGCAGCACGTCGGCCGGGCCCATCCGGGCCGGCTTGGGGCGCGGCGGCGGGGCGAGGCGGGGTGGCTCGTGCGCCGGGCCCCGCTCCCCTGTCGTACTCAACTCCTTGGTCGGGCTCATCGCAGGGCCTCCTCGGGGAGCAGCTCGGCCACGTCGGCGGCTTCGGCGGCATCGGCTTCCATGCGGCCGTCCTTGATCCGGACCTCGCGCGGCAAGGAGCCCGCTATGTCCCTGTCATGGGTGATGACCACGACCGTGGTCCCCGCCCGGTGCAGTTCGTGCAGGAGCTCGATCACCACCGCGCCGGAACGGGAGTCGAGGGCTCCGGTCGGCTCGTCGGCGAGCAGCAGCGGCGGGTCGCCGAGGACCGCGCGGGCGATGGCGACGCGCTGCTTCTCGCCGCCGGAGAGCTGGTGCGGCTCGTGATACAGCCGGTGGCCGAGGCCGACCCGGCGCAGGGCCCGCTCGGCGAGTCCGCGCCGCTCGCCGCGCGGCCTGCCGCTGTAGAGCAGGCCGTTGGCGACGCTGTCGAGCGCCGGTACGCCGGGGGCGAGATGGAACTGCTGGAAGACGAAACCGATCGTCCCGGCCCGCAGCGCGGAGAGCTCCCGGTCGCTGAGGCGATCGACGTCGTGCCCGTCGATGTGCACGGTTCCGGTGGTGGGGCGGTCGAGGGTGCCCATGATGTTGAGCATCGTGGACTTGCCCGAGCCGGACGGGCCGACGACGGCGAGCAGCTCCCCGCGCCGGATGACGAGGTCGGCGCCCTTGAGCGCCTCGACCTCTCCGTACCTCTTGGAGACTCCGGCCAGTTCGACCACCGGGTGGGCGGCAGTGGTCACTTGGGGACCCCCACGACCGTGCCGTCGGTGATGCCGGTTCCGGACACCTCGACCATGCTGTCGGAGAACATGCCGACCTTGACCGTCCGCGTCTTCACGTCGCCGTCCGCCTCGACGACCTGCACGGCGTAGCCGCCACCGCGCTGCGCCACCAGGGCGTTGATGGGGACGACGAGCACGTCCTTGCGGGTCTCCGCCTTCAGGGAGATCTTCACGGCGGCGGCCTGGTAGCGGCCCAGGCCCTTCTGGTCCTTGACCTTCATCTCGACGGGCAGGGTGGGCTTGTCGTCGCCGCCCGACTGACCGCCGCCCGAGCCCCCGGAGCCGCCGTCCTGGGAGGGCGTGGTGGGGGTTCCGATGTCGGTCACCTCGGCCTGGACCGAGGTGTCGTCGGGGAGCGTGACCGTCGCCTTGGTGCCGTTCTCGACCATGTCCTCGAACTGCACGTCGAGGTCGACGGTGACGGTGCGTTCGGTGCCGGTCCAGGTGAGGACGGGCCCGTTCGACGGGGCTCCGACCGTGGCCTTCACCTCGGCGACGCGCCTGGCGCCGGGGGCGACCACGGCGTCCGACGGCTGCACGGTCCCGGTCTCCTGGCGGCCCAGGTCGTCCTGCCAGTCCCGTACGGCCCGGGCGGTCGCGGCGTCGTACGTGTCGTCGACGGTGAAGCCGGTGTAGCCGAGCGCGGCGAGGTTCTTCTCCAGAATCTCGACGTCCTTGCCCTCGGTGCCCGTCTCCAGCGGGCGGTAGAAGGGGGTGGAGCCGTAGAGCAGCGGGACCTTCTGCTCCTCCACCTTGTAGGCCGCCTGGCCTCGCTTGACGGTGTCGCCGTCGCCCGGCACCCAGGTGATGATCCCGGCGCCCGCCTTGGAGGGGGCCGGGGCCTGCACGGCCGTCGGATCGCCATAGCCGAGGTTCCCGTCCACGGACTCCGTGCGCGTCAGCGTGGTCCGCTCCACCTCGGCGGTCTTCGGCGGTGCGGAGGGAGCGGCACCCGACGTTCCGGAGCCGTCGTCGCCGAAGACGCCGGTGGTGGCGGCGCCCGCCGCGACGACCACGGCGATCGCCGCGACGACGATCAGCGACATCCGCAGGGGGCGGCGCCTGCGGCCGCTCGCCGGCGGGGGCGGCGTCCCTTCGTCGCCGCCGCCGTCCCCGCCACCGGCCTCGGGGGCGGTCTTCTCCAGGGACGCCTTCTCGAGGGCGGTCTTCTCGGGGTCGTTCTCTTCTCGCCCGGTGCCGACCGCGCCGGGGGGCCGCTCGGACACCTCTCCGGTCTTGTGCAGTTCCAGGGCTCCGGAGCCGTTGACCGCACCACGGACCGGCTCCTCGGCCTCGTCGAACTCCTCTGTCTCCGCGTTCCGTTCCCTCTCACGGGTCTCGTCCGGGGCGGTCATCAGGCGCCGCCGCCGGAGCCGGTGAGGCCGCCGCCGGGCCACTTGTCCTGGCAGGCGATCCTGGCCTTCTGGAACGCGTCACTGCCGGGGTCGATGCCGCTCGCGCCGAAGTCGAGCGACATGTTGCCGCCGTTGATCTCCGGGTCGGGCAGCTTGGGCAGGCCGTTCTCGCGCATGCACTTCGCCCAGGCCGCGACCTTGGCCGAGTCCAGCGCCTTGCCGCCGCCTCCGCCCCCGCCGAGCTGGCCGCCCTGGGGCATCTTGTCGCGGCAGGCCTCCGTGGCGGACTGGAACTCCGGCGAGTTGGGGTCGACGTCGCCGCCCGGCGTGAGCGCGATGCCGCCGCCCGCGTCCTTCTGCGGGTCGGGGAAGCCGGACACGCCGTTCTTGCGCATGCACTGGGAGAAGGCGAGTGCCTGGTCGAAGGGGCTGGTGGGCGAGGCGTCGGCCTTCTTCGGGCTGTCCGAGGACGCGGCCGACGAGTCACCGGAGCAACCGGTGAGGAAGACGCCGGCGACGAGCGCCGACGCCGCGAGCAGTGTCTGTGCGGTTCGCTTGTGTGTGGTGGACATGGGGCCAAGTTCTACGCGGGGACCGGTCACACGGCGGATACAAGCGGCGCCGTCCGTACAGACTCACCCGGCTGTCGGCCCGCCCGCGCGGAAGGCACCCCAACTCGCCTGCGAAGACGGGAACTTCACCGCGGAGGGCAAGGGGCGGGCTGTCCAGGCGGTCGAGGCTCGTCCAGTTCCCCCACCCCGGCGGCACCGCGGTCGAGGAGGTCCACCAGGGTGTGCCTGCTCTTGCCCGACAGTTCCCGCCCCCGCTCCCGGTCGGCGAGGTCGTACAGGGCGGCGACGACGCTGGAGAGATCCTCCTGGAGCCGGGTGAGGATGTCGGCGACCGCCGCCGCATTGGACTCGACGATGTCGCTCCACAGCCGGGAGTCACCGCGGGCGATCCGGGTCGTGTCGCGCAGCCCCTGCCCCGCGAGATGTGCGGCCTCCGGGGGCCCATCACCCAGGCGGGCCGCCATCAGGCTGGCCACCAAGTGGGGTGCGTGGGAGGTCAGCGCCACCGCGTCGTCGTGGGCGCGGGCCCGCATCACGCGGGGCACCGCTCCGCACAGCGCGATCAGTTCCAGGGCGCGGCCGAAGGCGGCCCGGGAGGTGAGGCGGGTCGGGGTGAGCACCCAGGGACGGTCCCGGAACAGCTCCGCGCGGGCGGCGAGAGGACCCGACCGCTCGCGGCCCGCCAACGGGTGGCCGCCGATGTAGCGGGACGGCTCGGGGGCGGTGTCCAGGATCTCCCGCTCGGCGAGAGCCTTGACGCTCGCCACGTCGGTGTAGCTCAACGCGAGCCCACGCGACTGGAGTTCGGCCAGGACGGGGGCGATCTGGCTGGGCGGCACCGCGAGGACGGCCAGGTCCACGGGGCCCTGCGGGGGCTCGGGCCGTCCGGCGCCGAGCACCGCGGCGGCGTGGAGAGCGGACTCGTCACGGTCGGAGAGGTACACGCTCACGCCGCGCAGACGGGCCGCGAGGGCCACCGAGGTGCCGATCAGGCCGGTGCCGACGACGGCCATGGTGCGGATCGTCACGCGACCTCACCATCCCCGTCCAGGCGCTCACGGATCAGCGCGGCGAGCCCGTCGAGGCCCTGCTCGATCCGCTCGTACGTCAACGTGCTGATCGCGAGCCGGAGTTGGCGGAACCCGGCCGTCGCGCCGTAGAAGTGGTGCATGGGCGTGAACAGCACGCCGTGGCGGCGCGCCGCGTACTCCAGGAGGGAGTCGTCGACGGTGAACGGCACGGTGAGCACGATGAAGAAGCCTCCCGTCGGCACGTTCCAGGTGACGTCGGGGCGGCTCCCGAGCCGCCGGTCGAGGCCGTCGAGGACCTGTCGCAGATTGCGCCGGTAGACGTCCGTCTCCTGCTGGTTGGCGGCAACGAGGCTGCAGTCGTGGGCGAGGAGTTTGCCGCCGATCACCGCCTGGGCGATCGGCGAGGTGTTCACGGTGAGCATGCTCTTGAGCTTCGACAGCTCATCGGCGAGCAGTACGTCACCACCGCCGCGGCCGGTCACCCGCTGGTCGGCGACCACGTAGCCGACGCGGGCGCCCGGCATGACGGTCTTGGCGAACGAGCCCAAGTAGACGACGCGTTGGTGCCGGTCGAGCGCCTTCAGCGTGGGCGGCCGGTCGGCGGCGCCGCTCAGGATTCCGTACGCGTTGTCCTCCAGGAGCAGCAGGTCCTCGGCGGCGGCGATGTCCAGGAGCCGCTGCCGGTCGGCGAGCGGCAGACTGACGCCCACCGGATTGGCGAAGTCGGGCGTCACGTAACAGGCGCGGACCCGCTGTCCGGCGGCGCGGGCCCGGTGCAGCTGGACCAGCAGGTCGTCGAGGTCGATGCCGTGCGCACCGGTGCGCACCGGCAGCACGGGCATGTCGGCGAGCAACGCGGCCCCCGTCAGGCCGACATAGGTGGGGCTGGGGGCGAGCACGGCATCGCGGTCGTCGGCGCGCAGCGCGCGCAGCAGCAGGAACATCGCCTCCTGGCAGCCGACCGTGACGACCACGGACGAGGGGTCGGCGTCGATGCCCTCGTCCACGGCGAGACCGCGCGCCACGAGGTCGCCGATGATCCCCTTCGTCGCGCCGTACTGGAACAGCATGCGTGCGGTCTCCGCCTCGCTCAGGCCGAGCCGGGTGCGCAGATGGTCGCAGAAGACCCGGAGGTGTTCGTGGATCTGGGTCACGTCGTAGAAGCCCTCATAGGGGCGCCCGGCCGCGAACGAGACCGCGTCCGGATAGGTGTCGGCGATCTGGTTGAGGAGGTTCATGGACTCCATCGACACATCGGCGAGCGACGCGTGCAGCGTGGCCGCGTTCAACTCCGCGACGGCGATTTCGGTTTGCAGGATTTCCATCACTTCAGCGTCTCCTGACAACAGATCCACAGCAATGGCTTGACAGGTGCGAGAACCGCGAAGGCGGTCGTACCATCGGGTCCGCAAAGAGAATTCCCGCCTCGCGCCTAATGCTGTTCCGGCATTCCGCGACCGGCGCGTCGCGAGCCAGGAATCCACATTCTTCTTCCCACGAGGACTCCGATGACGGATTTACCCGCAACGGCCCCCAACAGTGACCTCACGGATCTCGCGATCGACTATGTCGAGATGTACGTCGACGGCCTGGAGGCGGCGGTTTTCGCCTGGGTCGACAAGTACGCCTTCACGGTCGTCGGCACCGGCGGATCCGGCGAGCACCGCAGCATCGCCCTGCGCCAGGGACGGATGACCCTGGTGCTCACCGAGGCGACCGCGGGACGGCATCCCGCCACCACGTACGTGACCACGCACGGCAACGGCGTGGCCGACATCGCCCTGCGCACCGCCGACGTGTCCGCGGCCTTCGCCGCCGCGGTGGCGGGCGGCGCGCGTCCCGTGCGGCAGCCGACGCGGCACGTGGGCGATGGCCCCGCCGTCACCGCGGCCGTCGCCGGCTTCGGCGACGTGGTGCACACGCTGGTCGAGCGGACAGGGGGCGAAGGCCCCGGACTCCCGCCCGGCTTCGTTCCGGCGCTCGGCTCCCGCGAGGCGCGCACCAGCGAGGCGGGGCTCCTCGACATCGACCACATAGCGGTGTGCCTGAACGCCGGCGACCTCGAATCGACGGCCCGCTTCTATCAACAGGCCCTCGGATTCCGTGAGGTCTTCAAGGAGCACATCGTCGTCGGCGCCCAGGCGATGGACTCCAAGGTCGTGCAGAGCGCGGGGGCCGGAGCGGTGACGCTGACGCTCATAGAGCCCGATCCGCTGGCGCAGCCCGGTCAGATCGACGAATTCCTCAAGAGCCACCACGGCGCGGGCGTGCAGCATCTGGCTTTCTCCAGCAAGGACGCCGTCCGGTCGGTGCGCGCGCTGTCCGCGCGCGGTGTCGCATTCCTCCAGACACCGTCGACGTACTACGACCTGCTCTCCGAAAGGATCGGGCTCAAGTCCCACACCCTGAACGAACTGCGCGCGACGAACCTGCTCGTCGACGAGGACCACGACGGTCAGCTCTTCCAGATCTTCACCGCGTCGGCGCACCCGCGGGGCACGATCTTCTTCGAGGTCATCGAGCGGCAGGGCGCGCAGACCTTCGGCAGTTCCAACATCAAGGCGCTGTACGAGGCCGTGGAGCTGGAACGGACCGGGCAGCGTGTGGCGCGGTGATCCCGCGGCCGCGCGCGATCTGAGCGACGTCGAGCGCGCCGCGGCCGCGGCCCTGGCACCCGAGGTGTGGGACTTCATCGCGGGTGGCAGCGGCCGTGAGCGGTCCCTCGACGCGAACCGGGAGGCGTTCGACCGCATCTTCGTCGCCTCCCGGGTGCTCAGGGACGTCTCGGGATGCACCACCGACGCGACGCTGCTGAACCGCCCGGTGCGGATGCCGGTGGCGGTCGCCCCGGTCGCGTACCACCGACTGGTTGATCCCGAGGGGGAGTTGGCCACCGCTCGGGCGGCGAAGACGGCAGGTGTGCCGTTCACCGTGGCCACCTTGAGCAGTGTCCCCGTCGAGGAGGTCACGGCGGTCGGCGGCGCGGTGTGGTTCCAGCTCTACTGGCTCCGTGAGCGGCAGCGGTCCCTGGATCTGGCGCGCCGGGCCGAGGACGCGGGCTGCGAGGCGCTGATGCTCACCGTCGACGTGCCCTGGATGGGCCGCCGGCTGCGGGACGTTCGCAACGGCTTCGCGCTGCCCGGCCATGTACGGGCGGCGCATCTCGACGGCGGTGCGCCCTCGGCGGCGCACCGCTCCGGCACGGAAGGCTCGGCCGTGGCCGCCCACACCGCCGAGGCGTTCTCGCCCGCGGTGACGTGGTCCTGCGTGGAGGAACTGCGGGCGGCCACCCGCCTCCCGCTGATCGTGAAGGGCATCCTGGCCCCCGAGGACGCGGTGCGGGCCGTGGGCCTCGGCGTGGACGCCGTCGTGGTGTCGAACCACGGCGGCCGTCAGCTCGACGGCGCGCTGCCCGGCATCGACGCCCTTCCCGAGGTCGTCGATGCCGTCGGCGGCGCATGCGAGGTCATGGTGGACGGCGGCGTGCGCGGCGGCACGGACGTGCTCAAGGCGCTTGCGTCGGGGGCGGACGGGGTCCTGGTGGGGCGGCCTCCGGTGTGGGGGCTCGCCGCGGCCGGTGAGTCCGGCGTCCTGCAGGTCCTCGATCTGCTGGCCGCCGAGCTCCGCGACGCGCTGGGGCTCGCGGGCTGCGCCGGTGTCGCGGCGGCCAGGGAGCTGCGTACGGTGCGACTGCCTCAGTGACCGGCTGTGTCGTGTGCGCGTTCGCGATCGTGCTCGGGTCCGGGCTCGGATTCGTCCTCGGATTCGTGCTCGGGCCCGTGCTCGCTCTCGTGGAACGTGATCGCGCCGGACGGGCAGCGTGCGGCTGCCCTGCGCACGGCCCCCGCCACCTCGGGTCCGGGGGCCGGCACGTTCAGCAGAACCTTGCCGTCCTCGTCCGACTGGTCGAAGACCGCGGGGACCTGGGCCATGCAGAGCCCGGAACCCGCGCATCGGTGGCGGTCCACCCGTACGTCCATCTGCTCCTCCTCCGCGTTACCTTCCGCGTTCTCTTGCACCGGACGGCTCTTCACCAGGTCACCGGCAGCCGCTCCACCCCGTGGGCGAGCGCGTGCACGCGGAACGGCACCTCGTACTCGGGCACGGCGAGACGCAGGCCGGGGAAGCGCCGCAGCAGCGCCGGATAGGCGATCCGCAGTTCCATCCGGGCCAGTGCCGCGCCCAGGCAGTGGTGAATGCCGTGACCGAAGGCGACATGCGCCCCCGGCTCGCGTGTGATGTCGAAACGGTCGGGTTCGGCGACCAGCACGGGGTCACGGTTGGCCATCGGCAGCGAGCACAGGACGTGCTCCCCCGCGCTGATGAGCTGCCCGCCGACGGTGACGTCCTCCAGGGCGGTCCGTGGCGTCGGCGCGTGCGGCACCGACAGGTGGCGCAGCAGCTCCTCGACGGCACGGTCCACCGCTCCGGGGTCGTCGCGGACCGCGGCCAGCTGGTCGGGGTGGCCGAGCAGCAGCAGGGTGCCGAGGCCGAGCATGCCCGAGATGTTGTCGAGGCCTGCGAGCACCAACAGGACGCAGACGCCCCGCAGTTCCTTGTCGGTGACCTCATCGCCGTGGTCGCGGATCAGCATGCCCAGGAAGCCCTCGTCGGGATCCCTGCGCTGCCGGGCCACCATCGCGGCGACGTACCGCGAGAGCAGTTCCCCGGCCGCCGCCCGCCGCTGGCGCCCCCGGCCGGGGGCGAGGAAGGCGTGGCAGCGGCGCAGGAAGTCGGCGCGGTCGTCGCGCTCCACGCCGATCAGCTCGCACAGGGCCGCGCCGGGGACGGGGGAGGCGAAGGCCGCGACCAGTTCGGCGGGCGGGCCCGTGCGCTCCATGGCGTCGAGGTGCTCGGTGACGATGCCGGTGACGCCCGGCTCGATCCTGCGCATCCGGCGCAGGGTGAACTCGGGCGTGAGGATCTGCCGGAGCCGGGTGTGCTCGGGCGGGTCGTAGTCCATGAGCTGCCCGATGAGCTCGTCGGGCCGAGGCTGTTCACCCTGTCCCGACGAGGACCGCGCCGAGGCCGGTCCGAAGCGGCGCCGGGTGGAGAACCGCCGGTGGTCGCCGAGGACTTGGCGCACCTCGGCGTGGCCCGTGACGAGCCAGACGGGCACCCCGTCGGTGCCGGGGCCCACGTCGATCCGGGTGACGGGACGCCCCTCGGACAGCCGGCGCAGTTCCTCGGCCGGGCCGAAGCGTTCGCGGCGGGTGTGGACGAGTCCGGGCTCGGTCGTCGATGTCATCGCTCCCCTACCAGGTGACGGGCAGTGTCTCCACGCCGTACGGCGCCTGCGTCCGGAAGCGGATCTCCTCCGGCGGCGTGGCGGAGCGCAGCTCGGGAAAGCGGCGCAGCACCGCCAGATAGGCGCTCTTGAGTTCCATCCGCACCAGGGAGGCCCCGATGCAGTAGTGGATGCCGTGGCCGAGCCCCACGTGAGCGGTGGCCTCACGGGTGATGTCGAGGACGTCCGGCGGGGTGCCGGGCGGCCGGACACGGTTGGCCGCGAACAGCGAACAGGCCACCTGGTCCCCGGCCTTGATCACCTTGCCCGCCAGGGGTACGTCCTCGCGCGCGGTCCGCGGCGATGCGGTCGGGATGATCGACAGGTAGCGGATGAACTCCTCCACCGCCTGGTCGATCAGGTGCGGGCACTGCCTCAACAGACCCAGCTGATCGGGGTTTTCGAGCAGCGCCAGGATACCGAGGCCCAGCATGCTGGCCATGTTCTCGACGCCCGAGCCCATGACGAACGCGGTGAGTCCGACGAGTTCGTCGTCGTCGATGTCGTCGCCGTGCGCACGCACCAGCCTGCCGAGCAGGTCGTCGCCGGGCGCGCGCCGGTTGCGGGCCACGAGTTGGCCGACATACGCGAGATACGCGGCGCCCGCGGTCATCTGCAACTGCCGGCCGCGGAAGGCGGGGCGGCTGACCTTGAGCAGCCGCGCCAGCTCCGCGCGGTCGTCGCGCTCCACGCCGAACAGCTCGCACATGACGAGGCCGGGCACGGGCCAGGCGACGTGCCGCATGAAGTCGGCGGGCTGCCCGGCCTTCTCCATGGAGTCCAGGCAGTCCGCCACGACGGATTCGACGGCGGGCTCCAGGCCGCGCATGCGGCGCACGGTGAACTCCGGGGTGAGCAGCAGCCGGAGCCGGGAGTGGTCGGGCGGGTCGTACTGGATGAGGTTGCCCGCCTGGACCGGCCTGTTGCCGCCCGCGGGCGGGGCCGTGCTGAACCGCTCCGCGTCGCCCAGGACCGCGCGCACCTCGTCCTGGCCCGTGACGAGCCAGCCCGTCGACGAGCTCGCCCCGTCGACGAGTTCGACCTCGGACAGAGGTGCCCGCGCGCTGAGTTCGCTCAACTCGGGAAGCGGGTCGAGGCGGTCCCTGCGGTTGTGCATGGAGAGGTCTGACGGCCGCGCCATGCGCGGACCTCCTTCTGCTCGGCTTCTGCTCGGCTGCTTGTGCTCGGCTTCTGCTGCTCGGCTTCTATTCGGGTGGGCTCTGGGCGGCCACGGGCAGCTGCCAGAACATGCCGTCGGGAGACGGCACCAGACCGCCGCTGAACAGCGGGGCCTCCGCTTCGGCGTCCTCCCCCAGCAGGGCGCGCATCTGGACCTGGCCGCCCTCCTGCATGACCTCGCGCACCACCGACGACTTGAACAGCGGCACCATGCTTCCGTCCTGGCTGCCGGCGAGTTCGTCGACCGCGGCGGCGAACTCCTCGGAGTCCGAGGAGAAGCGCTTGGCGAGGATCTCGGCCTCGGTCAGGACGCGCTCACCGGAGGAGACACCGCCGATGAGCTCGACGAACGACTGGAGTTCGGGCCGGGCGGTTTTGGTGACCTTCTTGGCCTGCCAGAAGTACGAGTCCTCGTCGTGGTGCATGTCGTAGAAGGACAGGAGGAATTCGTAGAACACGCCGTACTCGCGCCGGTAGCGGGCCTCGAACTCCTTCAACGCCGGTTCCTCTTCGACGCGCTCGGACAGCACGCTGTTGATGGAGCGGGCCGCGAGCAGTGCGCTGTACGTCGCCAGGTGGACGCCCGAGGAGAACACCGGGTCGACGAAGCAGGCGGCGTCGCCGATGAGGACGAGGCCGGGGCGGGAGAAGGTCGTCTGGTGGTACGAGTAGTCCTTGCGGACGCGCAGTTGTCCGTACTGGCCGGTGGTGACCCGTGTGGCGTCCGCGAGGTACTCGCCGATCAGGGGGCACTCGTCGACGAGTGCCATGAGCGCCTTCTCCTGGTCGCCCTGGATCTTCTCGGCCATCTCGCGCCGCACCACGGCGCCGACGCTCGTCAGGGTGTCGCTGAGGGGGATGTACCAGAACCAGCCGCTCGGGAACGCGACCGACAGGATGTTGCCGGAGTTGGGCTCCGGGAGCCGCTTGCCGCCCTCGAAGTAGCCGAACAGGGCGAGGCTGCGGAAGAACTCCGAGTACTCGCGCTTGCCGCCCACGCGCTGGTAGACGCGGCTCTTGTTGCCGGACGCGTCCACGACAAACGTGGCGAGCGCCCGGCGTTCGTTGCCGTCGGCGTCGGTGTACGTGACGCCCCTGACCCGCTCGTCGTCGGCGATGACGTCGAGCACGGCGCAGCCTTCGCGGACCTCGGCGCCCACCTTGCGGGCGTGCTTGAGCAGGATGTCGTCGAACTTGGACCGCTCCACCTGGTAGGCGAACGACGTCGGCCCGCTCATGCGCGGGGAGACGGAGAAGGAGAAGGTCCAGGGGTCCGGGTTGGCCCCCCACCTGAAGGTGCCGCCGCGCTTGCGCGGGAAACCCGCCTTGGCCAGTTCGTCCGCGACACCGGTCAGCCTGCACACGCCGTGCACGGTGGACGGCAGCAGCGACTCACCGATCTGGTGGCGCGGGAAGAACTCCTTCTCCAGGACCAGCACGCGCCGCCCCTGCATGGCCACCAGTGCGGCCAGTGTCGACCCGGCGGGCCCTCCGCCGACCACCACCACGTCGAATTCCTCGGAATCCGGCAAGGTCATCCCTCCTCCCCTTTTCTCCCGGACGGGATACCGAATTGCACGGCACCCGACCGAGGAGCCCCATTTTCCCATTGGTACTGACGCTCAATTGAGTCTGAAATCGCCCTGCCCGGGCGTCAAGGCCGTCCATCCGTCAGCGCGTGGACGGCGTTCTTTTTCGGAGTGTTCCGCGTTTCCCGCTTGTGTCTGCGCCCTGTCAGGGACAACAAAGGCCCCGTCATAAAGGTGGTGATCAATGCCATGAGCACGAGGACGGTGAAAAGCGGCGGGCCTATGATGCCCGCGTTCAACGCGACGTTCAGGACGATCAGTTCCGTGAGGCCGCGGGTGTTCACCAGTGTGGCCACGGTCGCCGACCGGTAGGAGTCCATGCCGCTGATCCGTGCCGCCGCGTACGCCGGTCCGAGCTTGCCGATGACCCCCACGGCGAGGATCAGGAGCAGCAGGAGGCCGCCGTTCCCGTCCAGCGATCCGATGTTGAAGGACAGCCCCGTCGTCACGAAGAACAGCGGGAGCAGCAGGTCGGAAGTCTGTTCCATCGGCCGCAGCACGTCCGCGTCCGGCACACCGTCCCTGCGGGGCATCGTGAGCCCGGCCAGGAGCCCGCCGAACACGGGGTGCAGGCCGAGCTCCGCGGTCACCCAGGCGCTGCCCAGGGCGAGGCCGAGCGCGATCGTGAGCTGGTGGGCATGCAGCGCCCTGGAGCGCCGGAGCCACCACCCGAGCACCGGCCGCACCGCCAGGAACAAGGCGGCCACGAACAGGGCGATCAGGAGCAGCGTCAGCTGCCACGACCGGCCGGTGGCGTGCCCGGTGCCGGCGAGCGCGGCGGCCAGGACCAGCCACGCCACGACGTCCATGAGCCCGGCGGCCGTGGTGGCCACCGTGCCCTCGGGGGTGCCCGCGAGCCCCCGCTCACGGACGATGGCCGCGAGCACGGGAAGTGCGGTGACGGACACCGCCACGGCCATGAACAGCCAGAACGCCCTGCCGTCCGCGTGCCCCGGCTGGACCGCGTCGAACGCCCCGTGGAACACCCCGACCGCGCCCGCGCCCAGTCCGGCGGGCACCAGGAACGCGCACAGCGCCACGGTGGCCGCCGCTCTGCCTCCCTGGCGAAGCTGCCGCCAGTCCATCTCGTACCCCACCACGAACATGAAGATCACGATGGCGATCTGTGAGAGCACCGTCAGGAACGGCAGCACTTCCGGCGGGAAGAGCTTCGAGGTCGGGTCCCCGGGCAGGCGGCCGAGCAGCGTCGGGCCCAGGGCGATACCGGCGACGATCTGGCCGATGACCACCGGCTGGCCGCAGCGGCGGGCCAGCGCTCCGAGGAGACGGGAGACGATGACGATGACGGCCACGTCGCCGATCGCCACGGTCACCAGTGATTCGGTGTCCACCTACGACGCCGCCGTCCCGTGCCTGCTCATGTCCGCGACGAGGCTCTTGGGCCGCATGTCCGTCCAGTTCTCCTCGATGTAGGCGAGGCATTCCTGCCGGGTGCCCTCGCCGTGCGCGGAGGTCCACCCTTCGGGGATCTCGGCGAAGGCGGGCCACAAGGAGTGCTGTCCCTCGTCGTTGACGAGAACCAGGAAGGTGCCGTCTTCGTTGTCGAACGGATTGGTCATCGTTCAGTCCTTTTCGGTTGCTGGGTCGATGTGCGCCGGCCGGGATTCGTCGCGCCGAGTTTCTGGGCGACGACGCGCGTGACGCGCGACAGGGCTTCTGGTTTGAGCATGTCGTAATGGCCGACGGGTACTTCGTGCGATTCGATGTCGCCCTCGACGTAGGGGCGCCAGCTCGCGACGGCGTCCGCCACGGTCCGGTCCTCGGTCCGGTCGGCAGCCGCCACGAAGAGCAGCAGGTCGCCGCGGGAGGGGCGAGGCGTGTGGTCCGGCGCGAACCCCGACATGTTGCGGACGACCCTCTCCAGATTGGAGAGAGCCTGCTCGCTCATGCCCGACGACCGGTAGAGGGAGGCCACGTCGCCGCCCTCTCCCTGCCGCAGCACTCCATAGCCCTCCGACTCCTGTCCCTCCTCACCGCGGAACCGCGACTTGGCGGCCCCGCTGCCGGGATAGGCGTCCAGCAGCGCCAGGAGCGCCACTTCTTCGCCCAGTTCCTCCAGGCGGGCGGCGACGGCCTGGGCGATGGTCCCGCCGATGGACCAGCCCAGGAGGTGGTAGGGGCCGACGGGTTGGACGGTGCGGATCTCGTCCGCGTAGTCGGCCGCCATCTCCTCGACGCTGCCCGGCAGTTGATCGGGCCCGGCAATCCCCCGCGCCTGTATGCCGTACACCGGCTGGTCCTGCGGAAGGTGCGGCAGAAGAGCGGCGTAGGTCCAGCTCAGGCCCATGCCGGTGTGCAGGCAGAACAGCGGAGGGCGGCTGCCTATCGGCCGCAGGGGCAGCAGGACGCCCAGGTCGCCGCGGCTCCTGCCGAGGCGCCGCCCCGCGCCGGTGTCCCGCTTCCACGCCTGCTCTTCGGGCTGTACGGCGATGCGGCCCGCGTTCGTCCGCTTCGCCCGTTCGCCGGTACGGAACATGCGCTCGCCCGCGGCGCCGAAGGGGCACGCGACGAACCGTTCGCCCGAGCGTCCCGGGCCGTCCGCGTAGCCGCGGGCCAACAGGGCGCCCGCCAGGTACAGGTCGCCCGCGACACCCGGCGGCACCGGACGCAGGCGTTCGTCGAGCACGAGGGCGCGGGTGTTCAGGACCGGGCTGCCGGTGCGGGGCTCCCACACTCCGGTCGTCCCGGGGCCGGTCCGGTCCTCCAGCCAGACCCCGCCCGTCTCGGGCACTCCGTAGCCGCACACCAATGGCGCGGAGGGGTGCCGCTCCCGCCGCTCCCGCAACTGGTCCACGGTCCGCGGCTCGCCCGTCAGGTCGACGACCAGGGCCTCGGGGGCGCCTTCGAGCAACTCGGGGGTGGTGACCACCAGGATCCCGGGCTCCTCCGCCGCGAAGTCCTGACCGGGTGTGCCGAACCGCACGCTCCCTCCCGCGCAGAGTGCCGCGAGCAGTGGCGTCACGAGCGCCGCGAACGGGGCCCTCGCATCCAGCAGCGGTGTCGCTCCCAACGCCGGGGAGGCATGCATGCGGTACGTCGTGTGGGAGGCGAGCGTGCGGTGTTCCATGACGGCGCCCTCGATGACGAGAGCCGCGTGCCCCGGAAGGGCGGGCCGGGCAGAAAGGGTCTCCTCCGGCAGCCCGTCGGTCTCGTGCCGCGCCGGTTCGTCGAGGACCACGATCCGTGTGGTGGCGTCGGCGGGCATCGCCGCGGCGGACGCCTCGTCGCAGACCAGGATCCCGCCGGCCGCGGGAGCGCCCCCGGCCGAAGTGCTCGCGGGATCCTCGGCGAAGGAGACGGCCGCCCCGGCCTTCAGTACGCCGAGCAGCGCGACGGCCAGGGCGTTGCCGGTGGGCTGCGCCACGGCGACGACGCGCTCCGGGCCCGCCCCCCGCTCGGTCAGCCGCCGGGCGAGCCGCCCCGCGGCGGCGTCCAACGCCTCGTACGTCAGGGAGCCCTGAGGATCCGTGACGGCGACCGCGTGGGGCGTACGTGCCGTCTGCTCGGCCAGCATCTCCACCACGGTGCGTGCCGGAAGCCCGGCCGCGGTGTCGTGCTCGCTCGCCACGAGGCGGCGGGCCTCGTCGGCGTCGAGCAGGACGTCGACCGTGCTCAGGCTCCGCTCGGGATCGGCGGTCACCTGCTCAAGGACGCGGATGAACCGCCGCGCGAGTGCCTGCGCGGTTGAATCATCGAACAGCTCGGTGGCGTAACGGAGTTGGCCGTCGATGCCGCCGAGATCGCCGTCCGGCTCGTACCGTTCCGTGAGGCTGAAGGACAGGTCGAGCTCGGTGGATTCCGCGCCCACCTCCAGGCGGGCGGTGCGCAGACCGGGCAGCTCCCAGGGGTCCCACGGCTCGGCGACGCTGTCGTCGACTTCGAGGAGCACCTGGAACACCGGGTGGCGTGCGAGCGAGGGCGGCAGCTCCAGGGCGTCCACGAGGCGCTCGAAGGGCACGTCGCGGTGTTCGAGCGCCTCTTGATTGCCCGTCAGCACCCGGCCGAGCAGTTCGCGGAACGTGGGGTCGCCGGACGCGTCGGCGCGCAGGGCGAGCGCCCCGGCGAAGGGGCCCACCAGTGTTTCGAGGCCGGATTCGTCGCGGCGCGGGACCCGCGTACCGATGGTGACGTCGGTGCCCGCGCCGAGCCGGGCGAGCAGCATCACGAGGGCCGCCTGCACCACCATGAACGTCGTCGTCCCGTCATCCTCGGCCAGGTCGGCGAGGCGTCCGTGCGCCTCGGCGTCGAGGCGCAGCGGGACGGTGCCCGCCCGGTGCGAGGCGACGGCGGGCCGCGGTCGGTCGGCGGGCAGCTCGATCTCGGCATCGATGCCCGCCAACGTGTCCTTCCAGTAGGCGAGTTGATCGTTGACCAGGCTCTCGGGTTCCTGCTCGCCCTGGAGGAGTTGCCGCTCCCAGAGCGCGTAGTCGGCGAACTGGAGCGGCAGCGGGGCCCGTTCCGGTACGCGGCCCTCGCGGCGCGCGCCGTAGGCGGTGGCCAGGTCACGGACCAGGACGTCGAGCGACGCCTCGTCGGCGGCGATCCGGTGCACCACCAGGAGCAGCACATGATCGGATTCCGAAAGACGCAGGAGCGTCTGTGTCCACGGCGTCTCCTGGCCGAGGTCGAACGCGTGCCCGGCGCGGGCGGCCAACAGCTCCGGCAGCTCCGCCTCGGTCGCCCGCACCACGGCCGGCGCCGGGCGGGACACAGCGACGTCCAGGACGCGCTGCCGCATGGCGCCACCGCGCGCTCCCTCGAAGGTGGTGCGCAGGATCTCGTGGCGCGCGGCGACATCGCCGAGGGCCGCCCACAGTGCCTCCTGGTCCAGCTCGCCGCTGAGCCGCAGCGCCACCGGGATGCGGTCGGTTCCCGCCTCGTCGTCGAGCCGGGACATCAGCCACGTGCGGAACTGCCCTGCGCTGACCGGGACTTCGTCGCGGTTCTCGACCGGTTGCAGCACGGGCCGTGCCTTGGTGGCGAGCAGCCGGGCGACCCCCACCGGTGTCGGCGAGCCGAAGAACTGCCGGATGCCGAGCTCCGCGTCGAACTCCTCCCGGATCCTTCCCGCGAGGCGCATCGCGAGCCCCGAGTCGCCGCCCAGGTCGAAGAAGCTGTCGTCGGGTCCCACCCGCTCCAGGTCGAGCACCTCGGCGAACAGCCGGCACAGGGTTTCCTCGACCGCGGTCCGGGGCTTGCGGCCCGACACGCGCTCGGCGAAGTCGGGGGCGGGCAGGGCCTTGCGGTCGACCTTGCCGTTGCGGGTCACGGGCAGGGCGCCCAGGGCCAGCACGGCGGCCGGGACCATGTAGTCGGGCAGGATCTCGGCCGCGTGGGCGCGGACGAGTTGAGGGTCGATGGTCTCCGTCCCCTCGGGTACGACGTAACCGACGAGGCGGCGTTCGCCCGGACCGTCCTCACGGGCGACGACCACGGCCTGGGCCACGGCGGGGTGGGCTGCCAGGGCCGCCTCCACCTCACCGAGCTCCACCCGGAAGCCACGGATCTTCACCTGCTCGTCCGCGCGCCCGACGAAGAGCAGCTCCCCGCCCTCGGTCTCGCGCACCAGGTCGCCGGTGCGGTACATCCGCTCGCCGGGCAGGTACGGGCAGGCCACGAACCGTTCGGCGGTCAGGCCCCGGCCGTTCCGGTAGCCGTGCGCCAACCCGGCGCCCGCCACGTAGAGTTCGCCGGTCACGCCCGGCGGCAGGGGCCGGAGGAACGCGTCAAGGACGAAGGTACGACGGTGGGGCAGCGCGCTCCCGATGGGGAGTACGGAGCCCATCGCGTCGCCCGGACTCAGCACGTGCCAGGTCGCGCACAAGGTCGTCTCCGTCGGCCCGTACATGTGGCGGACGGTGACGTCCGGGCAGACCTCGCGCACCCGGGCCACCGATGCGGCCGGGACGACGTCCCCGCCGGTCAGCACCTCGCGCAGTCCCGCGAAGCAGTCGGGCCACTCCTCCGCGAGCACCCGGAACGACCCCGCGGTCAGATGCAGCGCCGTGACGCCGCCCTTCACGTGCTCGCGCACCTGCTGGGCATCCACCACGCCGGGATCGGCGACCACCACGCGGCCGGCCGCGACCAGCGGGACCCAGATCTCGAAGAGCGACGCGTCGAAGGCGTGCGGGGCGTGCATGAGGACCGCGTCGTCCGTGCTCACGGACCAGCCGCGCTCCCCCACCAGCGCCGCCACGCTCCCGTGCGGCACCTCCACGCCCTTCGGCTCACCTGTCGAGCCCGACGTGTACATCACGTACGCCACGTCCTGCGCGGCCACCTGGACCATCGGCTGGTCGGTTCCGCACTCCGCCGGCGTCGCCCGCACCTGAGGGTCGTCCAGGGCCACCGATCGCGCCGCGGCCCGCTCCGGCACCACGTGCCGGCTCTCCCGGGTGCACACCACGCGCACCGGAGCCGCGTCCTCCAGGACGAACGCCACCCGGTCCCTCGGCCAGCCCGCGTCCACCGGCACATAGGCGGCGCCCGTCCGCCAGATTCCCAGGAGAAGGGTCAGCAGGTCCGGCGACCGCTCGATCACCACCGCGACGCGGTCTCCGCGCCGCACCCCCATGCCCGACAAGTACTGGGCCCAGCGGCCGGACTCCGCCCACAACTCCCCGTACGAGAGTGCTCGTTCGCCCTGGACGGCCACCGCACGCGGCGACGAGACCACACGCCCGGCGATCAGCTCCGGCACCACCGCGTGCGGGGACCGAAGCACCGCACCGCGCTCGGCGGAGGCCATCGCCCCGACGCGTCCCACGACCACCGTTGGATCTGCGACCACTTGTTCAAGGATCCGCACCAGCGAGGCGAGCGCCGCCGCGGCGACACGTCGGTCGAACAGGTCCGGGCGGTACTCGAGCTTCAGGTGCAGGCGTTCGGCGGGGCCGACGACCAGTGTCAGCGGGTAGTGCGCGGCCTCGCGGGTGAACCCCGCCGGCCTGAGCGACAGACTGTCGCTGTCCGGCGACGCGGCGGCGGCCGGAGGCTGCGGGAAGCTCTCGAACACCAGGAGCGTGTCGAAGCCTGCTCCCGGGCCCGCCGCCCTCTGGATCTGCGGGAGGCCCAGGTGCTGATGGGGCATCAGAGCAGACTGCTGTTCCTGGAGGTCGTGGAACATCTCCACCACCGGTTGCTCACCGTGCAGTTGCACGCGCACGGGCAGCGTGTTGATGAGCAGTCCCACCATCGTTTCCACGCCCGGCAGCTCGGGAGGGCGGCCCGCCACCGTCGCGCCGAACACGACGTCCGTGCGCCCGGCCAGCCGCGCGAGGACCAGCGCCCACGCGCCCTGCACCACGGTGTTGACCGTCAGTCCGTTGGCGCGGGCCAGCTCCGTCACACCCCGCGTGGCCTTCTCGGGGAGGTCTTCGCCCACGTTCTCGGGAAAGACCGGGAGCCGGTCGGGGACGGCTGGTGCCACCAGCGTCGGTTCGTCGGTGCCCGCGAGTGCCGCCTGCCAGGCGTCCTGCGCGGCTGCCGTGTCCTGGCGGCCGAGCCACTTCAGATACTCGCCGTAGGAGGTCGTACGGCCGAGCCGGGAGGCGTCGCCGCCCGCCGCGTAGATCTCGGAGAGTTCACCGATGAGGATCGGCGCCGACCAGCCGTCCATCAGGATGTGGTGGCTGGTGATGACCAGACGGTGCCTGCGCTCGCCGACCCGGATCAGGAGGAGGCGCAGCAGCGGTGGCGCCGCCAGATCGAAGGCCTGGGCCCGCTCGCTCTCCGCGAGGCGTTCCAGCGCGGCCCCCTGTGCGGACCCGCCGAGGTCCGACACGTCCTCCGTACGCCAGGGCAGCGCCACGTCCCGCGCGATGACCTGCACCATCTGCGCGCCGCTCACCTGCCGGAAGCAGGCGCGCAGTGCGGCGTGCCGGGCCAGGAGCGCCTCCCACGATGCCCGCAACCGGCCCGCGTCCACGGGACCGTCGATGTCGAGTGCGGACTGCACGGTGTACACGTCCGGGCCCTGGTCGTCGAAGGCGGCGTGGAAGAGCAGTCCTTCCTGGAGCGGCGACAGCGGCCACACGTCCTCGACCGGTGATCGGGTCATCTCTTCTCTCCTCGGAGCTTCGTTGCCTCGGAGCCTCAGGGCTTCAGTGCGGACTTCAGTGCGGGTTGAATCCGGCTTCGAGCTCCTCGATCTGGCTCTGCGCGAGGCCGAGGAGGGGGAAGTCGGAAGGCGTGTGTCCACCGGCCGTGGGATCGGTGGTGTGGGCGGCGAGACCGCCGAGCATGTCCAGCCAGAGCTGTCCGATGCGTTCCGCCGCGGCGTCGTCGACGGCGCGGCCCGCCCAGCTGAGCGAGACGGTCAGCTCGGGCCCGTCAGCAGTGTCCACGATGGCCGCGCCCGCTTCCAGCGCGTGCATGGACGGCATGTCCGGATCGGCCGAGCCGCCGATCGCCGTGTCTCCGGCCATCTGCCAGGCCTCGACCGTACGGCCGCCGGACGGGTCACCGGCGGTGAACCGGCCCAGGTAGTTGAAGCCGATCTGCGGGCCGGGCAGGGCGGCGAGCACGGTGCTCGTCTCGGGGTTCAGGTGGCGCAGCAGGCCGTATCCGAGTCCGTCGCCGGGCACCGTCCGCGCCTGTTCCTTGACCGCCTTCAGGAGTGCTCCGGCGGCCGGACCGCCGTCCGCCGCTTCCGTCAGGTCCACGTCGGCGACGGCGAGGCGGAGCGGGTGCGTGCTGGTGAACCAGCCCATGGTGCGCGAGAGTTCGGCGCCTTCGACCGGTTCACGGCCGTGGCCCTCGATGTCGAGGAGCACGGGGCCGGGGAGTGCGGGGCCGGGGAGTGCGGCCCCGCCCTCGCCGCGCCAGTGCGTGACCGCGCCCGCGAGCGTCGCCAGGAGCACCTCGTGGACCCCGCAGTGGAACAGCGCGGGGGTGCGGCCCGCGAGCGTGGCCGCTTCCTCCCGTGGGACCTGCCAGGACGCGCGGCGCGTCGTCTCGGCGGTGTCCACCGCCGGGTCGAGCGCACGTCGGCCGATGAGCGGCTCGGTGCCGTCGAGGAGGGCTGTCCACGCGTCGAGCTCCGCCACGCGGTCCGGTCCCGCCGCCTGTGCCGGCAGGAGGTTCGCCCAGCGCCTGAAGGAGGTCCCCACGGGGTCGAGCACGGGTTCCTGTCCCGCCGCCGCGGCCTCGCAGGCGAGGGCCAGGTCGGGCACCAGGATCCGCCAGGACATTCCGTCCACGGCCAGGTGGTGGACCATCAGGACCAGTCGGCCGGTCCTTGCCGGGCCCGCGTCCACCCACACGACCTGGAACATCACGCCCGTCGAGGGGTCGAGGCGCCCGGCTGCCTCCTTCGCCGCACGTTCGGCGATCTCGTCCAGTGATCCGTCCGCCGCGTCCTCGGCGGCCACCCGGGTCACCACGTTCTCCGGGTCAACGGATCCCTGTTCGCCGACGACGAGCCGCGGTTCGGTCACGTCGCCGTTTGTGCCGTCGTCGGCCGCCGTGACCACGCGTGCGCGCAGCATGTCGTGGGTGTCGATGACCGCGCCCACACCGGTCAGGAGTGCGTCATGTCCGAGGCCTGCCGGGGCGCCGATGACCGCCCACTGCGCGAACCGCGGCCGGAGTGCGGGCTCGCCGAGCTCCCGCATCACCGGGGTCAGGGGCACCTCGCCGATGCCGATGTCCTCGACTGCGGTGCGGCCGGAGCCATCGCCCGTTTCCGCCACGGTGGCGAGGCGCTCCGGGGTCTTCTCCTCGAAGATCTGCCGGGGTGTCACCACGAGGCCGGAGCGCCGGGCGCGGGAGGCCAGTTGCATCGAGGAGATCGAGTCGCCGCCCAGCTCGAAGAAGCTGTCCGTGACACCGACCCGTTCCAGATTGAGCACCTCGGCGAACAGGCCGCACAGCAGGGCCTCGGTCTCCGTGCGCGGCTCCCTTCCCGAGACCTTCCCGGCGAAGTCGGGGGCGGGCAGCGCACGCCGGTCCACCTTCCCGTTCGCGGTGAGGGGCAGCCGCTCCAGCGGGACGAACGCGGACGGGACCATGGAGGCGGGCAGCCGTTCGGCCGCGGCGTCGCGCAAGGCGGCCATGAGCTGTTCGGTCCGCCACGCCTCCGTGGGGTCGGTGACGACGTACGCCACCAGCTGGTGCTCGCCGGCCCCGCGGTCGTCGCGCGCGACGACCACCGCCTGGGCGACCCCGGGATGCGCGGCGATGACCGCCTCGACCTCGCCCGGTTCGATCCGGTGGCCCCGCACCTTCACCTGGGCGTCCGCGCGCCCGATGAAGACGAGTTCGCCGTCGTCGGTCCAGCGCACCAGGTCGCCGGTGCGGTACATCCGCTCGCCGGGCACGTACGGGCACGCCACGAACCGCTCGGCGGTCAGGCCGGGCCGCGCCCAGTATCCGCGGGCCACTCCCGCGCCCGTGACGTACAGCTCGCCCGGCGTTCCCGGTGGGACGGGCTGGAGGAAGCGGTCCAGGACGTACACCTGGACGTTGGTCATCGGGCGGCCGATCGGCACCGCGTCCCGGGCCGTTCCCTCGTCCGCCGACAAGGGCGCACTCATGGCCGCGCACACCGTCAGCTCGGTGGGCCCGTACGCGTTCACCATGCGCCGTCCCGTGGACCACCGGTCGACGAGCGCCGGGGGGCACGACTCTCCGGCGACCACCAACGTCCTTAGTTCCGCGGGGAGTTCCTCCTCCACCGCGAGGACGCTCGGGGGCACCGTCACATGGGTCGCCCCCCAGGTGCGGGCCGCTTGTCCGAGCGGCACGTGGGGCGGCAGGGCGTCCGCGCCCGGAACCACGAGGGTGCCTCCCGAGAGCAGCGCCATGCACAGTTCGGAGACCGCCGCGTCGAAGCTCGGCGAGGCGAACTGGAGCACCCTCGCGTCCGGCCCCACCGCGAACCGCTCGATCTGCGCCCGCGCCAGATTGGCGAGCCCCGCGTGCGGCACGACCACGCCCTTCGGCGTCCCGGTCGAGCCCGATGTGTAGATGACGTAGGCCGCGTTGTCCGCACCCAGTGGTCCGGTGCGTTCCGCGTCGTCGACGGGTCCGGGCGTCTGCGCGGCGACTGCCGTGGTGACCTCCGGGTCGTCGGTGACGATCAGGTGACCCGCGAACCCGTCCGGCACCGAGGCCCGCGTCTCCCGCGTGCACAGCACCACCGCCGGGTCCGCGTCCGCGAGCACGAACGCCACGCGCTCGCGCGGGTATCCCGGGTCCACCGGCACGAAGACACCGCCCGCCATGGACACCGCGAGGAGGGCGACCACGGTCGCCGACGATCCCGGTGCCAGCACGGCCACGCGGCGCTCAGGACCCACGCCCGCCGCGATCAGACGGCGGGCCCAGCGTCCCGCTTCGGCCTCCAGCTCCCCGTACGACAGCGTCCGCTCGCCCGACACCAGCGCGACGGCGTCACGCGACCGCACCACCTGCCGCCGGAACAGCTCGGGCAACGTCTCCGCGGCCACCGGGACCCGCGTGCGGTTCCACTCGCCGACGACGAGCTCGCGGCGCGCCCCGCCCAGGACGCCCACCCGGGCCACGGGCGCCGACGGGTCGGCGGCCATCCCTTCGAGCACGCAGCCCAGTGCCGCCACCATCTCCTCGGCCCAGGCACGGTCGAACACGCCGGGCCGGTAGATGAATTCGCCGTGCAGGCGATCGCCCGGCACCGCGATCAGCGTCAGGGGGTAGTGGCCCGTGTCTTCCGGTGTGCCGCCGGGGAGGATGGACAGGGTGTCGGGCGAGGGCTCACGGAGCGGCGGGCGCGGGTAGTTCTCGTACACGACGAGCGTGTCGAACGCGGCGCCGGGGCCCGCGAGCCTGCGGATCTCGGAAAGGCCGATGTGCTGGTGGGACATGAGCGCGACCTGCCGCTCCTGGAGGCCGGTCAGCATCTCGGCGACCGACTGCTCCGCCAACAGATCGACCCGGACGGGGAGCGTGTTGATGAACAGGCCGACCATCGACTCCACGCGGGGCAGCTCGGCGGGCCGCCCGGCAGCCGTCGCGCCGAACACCACGTCCGTACGTCCGACGAGCCGGGCCAGGAGGAGCGCCCAGGCGCCCTGCACGACGGTGTTCACCGTCAGGCCGTGTCCGCGCGCCAGGCCGACGACACCGCGGGTGAGTTCCTCGCCGAACTCGAAGGGCACACGTTCGGGCACGGCCGGCGCGGCGGACGGATCCTCGGGCACCGTCAGCGTCGGTTCGTCCGCGCCCGCGAACTCCGTGCGCCAGGCCTCGCGCGCCGCCTCCTTGTCCTGGCGTTCCAGCCAGGCCAGGTACTCCCGGTAGGAGGTCGCGGCGGGCAGGGCACGGCCGTCGCCGCCTGCCGCGTAGATCTCGGACATCTCGGCGATGAGAACCGGCAGCGACCAGCCGTCGGTGACGATGTGGTGGTTGATGACCACCTGGGCATGACGGTTCTCGCCGAGACGTATCAGCAGCAGGCGCAGCAGCGGGGCCACCGTCACGTCCAGTCGGCGGGCACGCTCGTCCTCGACGATCCGGTCGAGTGCGGCGCGGGCGTCCGGTGCCGGGAGCGCCGACAGGTCGACCTCGTGCCAGGGGAGTTCCACCTCCCTGGCGATGGCCTGCACGGCCTGGCCCGACGCACGCCGGTGGAAGCTGGCCCGCAGGATCGGGTGCCGGGTGAGGATGGCCTCCCATGAGGCCCGCAGCCGGTCCACGTCCAGCGGACCCTCCAGGTCGAGTACGCGCAACCCTTCGTAGAGGTCCGGCCCCTGCTCGTCGAATCCCGCGTGGAACAGCAGCCCTTCCTGCAACGGAGAGAGCGGCCATACGTCGACCACATCCGGTACCGCCGCTTCGAGTTCGTCGACCTCGTGCTGCGCGAGATCGAGGAGCGAGAAGTCGGAGGGAGTGTGTCCGCCCGCGGTGGAGCCGGTGGCGGCATCGGGCGCGGGGGCGGTGGTGTGGGCGGCCAGGCCGGCGAGCAGGTCGAGCCAGAGCCGGGCGAGGTGTTCCGCCTCCGCCTCCTCGATCACACCGGTGGGCCACGTCAGCGTGACCGTCAGCTCCGGACCCTCGGGGGTGTCCTGCACGGCGGCGCCCGCCTCCAGGGCGTGCAGGGCGGGCATGTCCGGGTCGACCGAGCCGCCGATCGCCTCACCGCCTGCGAGCTGCCAGGGGGCGACCGGGCCCGCCGCTGTCTCCGCCGTGAACCGGCCGAGGTAGTTGAAGCCGATCTGCGGGGTCGGCAGGGCCGCAAGGGCCGGTGCGGTGTCGGGGTTCAGGTGGCGCAGGAGTCCGAAGCCGAGCCCGCCGCCCGGTACCGTCCGCGCCTGTTCCTTGACGGTCTTCAGGAGCGTTCCGGCCGCCGGGCCTCCGGTCCGCGCCTCGGCCAGGTCGATCCCGGCCGCGTCCAGGCGGACGGGGTGGGTGGTGGTGAACCAGCCGACCGTGCGCGAGAGTTCGGCGCCCGCGAGCGGCTCCCTGCCGTGGCCCTCCACGTCGAGGAGCACGGACCCGCCCGAGCCGCGCCATTGCGTGACCGCCCCCGAGAGCGTCGACAGGAGCACCTCGTGCACTCCGCAGTGGAACAGCGCCGGCGCGGCGCCCGCCAGTGTGCTCGCGAGGTGCGGCGGCACGGTCCAGGAACGGCGGCGCATGGTGGCCGCGGTGTCGAGTTCCGGTTCCAGTTCCCGCTTGCCGAGCGGGAGTTCGGCCGAGCCGAGCAGAGTGGTCCAGTCCGCGAGCTCGGCGGTCCGGGCCTCGCTGGTGGCTTCCGCGACCAGGACGTCAGTCCACTGCTTGAACGACGTGCCCACCGCGTCGAGCTCCGGCCGCTGTCCGGCCGCCAACGCCTCGCAGGCGGTCCGCAGATCGGGTACGAGGATGCGCCACGACAGTCCGTCGACCACCAAGTGGTGTACGACGAGAGCCAGTCGGCCGGTCCGCTCCTCACCGGCGTCCAGCCAGACGGCCTGGAGCAGCACCCCCGCCGAGGGGTCGAGACGCCCGGTGGCCGCACGGGCCGCCTCGTCCGCGAGCTCGTCCAGTGCTTCGGCCGGTGCGTCCGCCGCGTCGACGCGCGTGACCAGGGACGCGGCGTCGACGGAGCCACGTGGCCCCACGAACAGCCTGGGTCCGTCCGAGCCGTGCTCGTCGGCTCCACCGCCTGCCGTGGCGCGGGCCCGCAGCATGTCGTGCGTGTCGATGACGGCTCCCACGGCGCGGGCCAGCACATCCCGGCCGAGACCTGCCGGGGCGCCGACGATCGTCCACTGCGCGAACCTGCCGCGCAGGCCTCGCTCGCCCAGCGCCCGCATCACGGGTGTCCAGGGGACGTCACCGATGCCCGACGCCGCGGTGGCCGGCTCCGCGCCGACCTGCCGGGCCACGGCCGCGAGGCCCGCGGGAGTCTCGTGCTCGAAGACGTCCTGCGCCTTGAGGAGCAGGTTCGCGCGGCGGGCACGGGCGACCAGTTGCATCGACATGATCGAGTCGCCGCCCAGCGCGAAGAAGCTGTCGTCGGGCCCCACCCGCTCCAGGCCCAGCAACTCGGCCGTCAGCGCGCACAGGACCGCCTCGGCCTCCGTGCGCGGCTCACGCCCGGTGACCTTGCCCGCGAAGTCGGGGGCGGGCAGGGCAGCGCGGTCGACTTTGCCGTTGCGGGTCACCGGGAGGGTTTCCAGGGTGAGCACGGCGGTGGGCACCATGTATTCGGGCAGCGTCGCGGCGACATGGGCACGGACGAGCTCGGGGTCCGGCGGCGGGCCGCTGCCGTCCGGGACCACGTAGCCGACGAGGCGCCGCTCCGCCTGCCGGTCCTCGCGGGCGACGACCACGGCCTGGGCCACGGCGGGATGGGAGGCCAGGGCCGACTCCACCTCACCGAGCTCCACACGGTATCCACGGATCTTGACTTGCGCGTCCGCGCGCCCGACGAAGACGAGTTCCCCGTCCTCGGTCCAGCGCACCAGGTCGCCGGTGCGGTACATCCGCTCGCCGGGCACGTACGGGCACGCCACGAACCGTTCGGCGGTCGGGCCCGGGCGATCCCGGTAGCCCAGCGCCAACCCGGCGCCCGCGACGTACAGTTCGCCGGTCACGCCCGGCGCCACCGGCTGCAGGAACGCGTCTAGGACGTAGGTCCGCCGCCCCTTCATCGGCCGCCCGACGGGCAGTACGGAGTCCATCGCGTCGCCCGGCTCCAGCACGTGCCAGGTCGCGCAGAGGGTCACCTCGGTCGGGCCGTACATGTGGCGGACGGTGACGTCCGGGCAGGCCTCCCGCAGCCGCGCCACCGATCCCGCCGGGACGACGTCACCGCCGGTCAGCACCTCGCGCAGCCCGGTGAAACAGTCGGGTGTCTCCTCCGTCAGGGCCCGGAACTGGCCTGCCGTGGCATGGACGGACGTCACCCCGCGTTTCACGTGCTCGCGCATCCGCGGGGCGTCCACCACTCCGTGCTCGGCCATGACCACACGGCCACCGGCGGCGAGGGGAACCCACATCTCGTAGAGCGACACGTCGAAGGCGTGCGGGGCGTGCATCAGGACCGATTCGTCCGCACTCACGGACCAGCCGCGCTCCCCCACCAGCGCCGCCACGCTCCCGTGCGGCACCGCCACGCCCTTCGGCGTGCCCGTGGACCCCGACGTGTACATCACGTACGCCACATCGTGTGCGGTCACCGGAACGATCGGTCCGCCGGTTCCGTACGCCGCCAGCGCCGCCCGCGTCCGAGAGTCGTCAAGGACCACGACGGGGGCAGCCGCCATGTCCGGCAACCCTCGTCGGCTCTGCGACGAGCACACCACTGCCGCTGGTGCCGCATCGCCCACGACGAAGGCGACCCGCTCCGCCGGCCACCCCACGTCCACCGGCACGTAGGCGGCACCGGCCCGCCAGATGCCCAGGAGCAGCGACGGCAGGTCCGGCGACCGCTCCGTCACCACCGCTACTCGGTCGCCCCGGCCCACACCCAGCCCGGCCAGATGCGCGGCCCATCGGCCTGACTCCGCCCACAACTCCTCGTACGAGACCGCCCGTTCGCCCTCGACGACGGCCACCGCACCCGGCGACGACGACGCCACACGCCCGGCGATCAGTTCAGGCACGGTCGCGGGCGCTGCCACGCGGGATTCCTGTGCCCCCGTGGCGTTCCACTCCTCCACGACCGATGCGCGGTCGGCGGCGTCCAGCGGGGACACCTGTGCCACCAAAAGCGAGGGTTCCACTAGGAGTTGCTCAAGGATCCGCACGACCTGACGTGCGGTCCGAAGGGAGTTCTCCCTGGTGATCAGGTCGGGCCGGTAGGTCACCAGAACGCGGAGCCGGTCGGCGGGGACGATCCCGAGCGCCATCGGGTAGTGCGTCCCCGCCAGGGTGCTCAGCTGGGTGATCGTGACCTCGTCGGCCGCGGGACCGCCGCCCGGTGCGGGCAGCGTGGCCGAGTTCCGCGGGTAGTTCTCGAACATCATCATGGTGTCGAAGGTCGCGCCGGGTCCTGCGAGTTGCTGGATCTCCGAGAGGCCCAGGTGCTGGTGGGCGATGAGAGCGGACTGGCGCTCCTGGAGCCCGGCGAGCATCTCCAGGACCGGCTGACCGGCGTCGAGCCGCACACGTACCGGCAGGGTGTTGATGAAGAGCCCGATCATCGACTCGGCGTCGGGCAGCTCCGGGGGCCGCCCGGCCACGGTGCCGCCGAACACGACGTCCGTACGCCCGGCGAGCCGCGCCAGGACCAGCGCCCACGCGCCCTGCACCACGGTGTTCACCGTCAGCCCATGGGCGCGGGCCAGTTCGGTCAGCGCCCGGGTCCGCTCCGGGGAGAGCTCCGCGGAGCTCACTTCGGGCGCGACGGGTGGCCGGCCCGGGTCCGTGGGCGCCACCAGCGTCGGTTCGTCCGCTCCGGCCAGCTCCGCCCGCCAGGCGGCGCGTGCGGCCTCCGTGTCCTGCTGCTCCAGCCAGGCCAGATAGTCGCGGTAGGAGGCGGTCGGCTTCAGGTGCGTCGCGTCGCCGTTCGCCGCGTACAGCGCGGACACCTCGTTGAGGATGACCGGCATCGACCAGCCGTCCACCAGGATGTGGTGGCTGGTGACGGCGATGCGGTGCCGGTTCTCGCCGAAGCGGATGAGCAGCAGGCGCAGCAGCGGTGCCCTGGTCAGGTCGAAGCGCTCCGCCATCTCGCGCTCGGCCAGACGCTCGGCCTCGGCCTGCGCGTCGGCCTCCCGCAGACCCGACACGTCGGCCTCGCGCCAGGGGAGTTCCACTCGCCGGGCGACGACCTGCACCGCCTCGCCCGACTCCGGCCGGTGGAAGCTCGCCCGCAGGGCCCCGTGCCGGGTGAGGAGCGCCTCCCACGCGGCGCGCAGCCTGTCGACGTCCAGCGGCCCGTCCAGCGCCATGAGCCGCTGACTCTGATAGACGTCCGGGCCTTCCTCGTCGAACGTGGCGTGGAACAGCATCCCTTCCTGCAACGGCGACAGCGGCCATACGTCCGCCAACCGCGGTTCGGCTGCCTCCAGTTCCGTCACGTTGTGCTGCGTGAGGGCGAGGAGAGGGAAGTCGGACGGGGTGTGTCCGCCGGCCGTGGGATCGGCGGTGTGCGCGGCAAGACCTCCGAGGACCTGTTCCCACGCGCGGCCGAGCTCTGCCGCGTCGGCATCGTCGAGGAGCCCGCCGGGCCAGCTCAAGGTGACGGTCAGCTCAGGGCCTTCGGGGGTGTCCTGTACGACGGCGCTCGCTTCCATGGCGTGCAGCGCCGGTGTGTCGGGGTCGATCGAGCCGCCGATGGCCTCACTTCCGGCCAGTTCCCAGGGGGCCACCGTGCTCTTCGCCGCGTCGGCGGTGAAGCGGCCCAGGTAGTTGAAGCCGATCTGCGGGCGCGGCAAAGCCGCAAGGACCGGCGCCGTGTCCGGGTTGAGGTGGCGCAGGAGCCCGAAACCGAGCCCGTCGCCCGGTATCGCCCGCGCCTGCTCCTTGACCGCTTTCAGCAGCACCCCGGCCGCCCGACCACCCGCCGCCACCTGGCCGACATCAACGGCGCCGACATCGAAACGCACCGGATGCACGCTGGTGAACCAGCCGACCGTACGCGACAGATCCACCTCACCCACCTGCACACGGCCATGCCCCTCCACATCCACCAGGACACCCGGAGCCGCCTCCCGCCGCCACAGCGCCACCGCACCCACCAGCGCCGACAGCAGCACCTCATGCACCCCACAGTGAAAGACCGTCGGCGTCCGACCCACCAAAACAGCGGCCCGCTCAGCCGTCACGGTCCACGAACGACGGCGCATGGTCGCGGCGGTGTCCTGTTCCGACCTCAACCCCCGTGCACCCACGGGCTGTTCGGCGGTGCTGCCAAGCAGCACGGTCCACTCCGTGAGTTCGGCCGTCCGGCGTTCGCCGGTCGCCTCTTCCACCAGTGCTTCCGCCCAGGCCTTGAACGGCGTACCGGTCGGGTCCAGTCGCGGGTCCCGGCCTGCTGCCACCGCCTCGCACGCGGCGCGTAGATCCGGCAGCAGGATCCGCCACGAGACGCCGTCCACGACCAGGTGATGCACGACGAGGACCAGCCGTCCGGCACGCCCCGGGCCTGCGTCCACCCACACGGCTCGGACCATCACACCCGCGCCCGGGTCGAGCCTCTCCACCGCCTCGCGCGCCGCCCGTACCGCGACGTCATCCAGCGAGTCCGTCGGCGCGTCCTCCGCACCGACGCGGACGACCAGGTCCTCGACAGGGACCGCACCCCGTTGCCCCACCGTCAGCTTGGGGCCGTCGCCGCCGGTCGTCACGCGCGCCCGCAGCATGTCGTGCGCATCGAGCAGGGTACTCATGCCACCCGTCAGCACATCCCGGCCGAGATCCGCCGGGGCGCCGACGATCATCCACTGCGCGAACCCGCCGCGCAGCCCACGCTCCCCCAGCTCCCGCATCACCGGCGTCCAGGGGACCTCACCCACACCCGCGTCGCGCGCCCGCTCCACGGCCGGCGCGGCACCCCCGGCTTCCGCGACGAGGGCCAGCCGCTCCGGGGTCTTCTCGTCGAAGACCTGCCGAGGCGTCACCACCAGGCCGACGCGGCGGGCTCGCGCGACCAGTTGCATCGACATGATCGAGTCGCCGCCCAGCTCGAAGAAGCTGTCCTCGACACCGATCCGTTCCAGGCCGAGCACCTCGGCGAACAGGCCGCAGAGGGTCGCCTCGGTCTCCGTACGGGGTGCGCGCCCCGTGGCCCGTGCCGCGAAGTCGGGGGCGGGCAGGGCCTTGTGGTCGACCTTGCCGTTGCGGGTGACGGGAAGCTCGGTCAGGGGGAGCACGGCGGCCGGAACCATGTAGTCGGGGAGCGTCCTGGCCACATGGGCGCGGACGAGTTCGGGGTCCAGGCCCTCAGGGCTTTCGGGTACGACGTAGCCGACCAGTCGGCGCTCGCCGGGACCGTCCTCACGGGCGACCACGACCGCTTGCGCCACCGCAGGGTGCGCGGCAAGAGCCGCCTCCACCTCGCCGAGCTCCACCCGGAACCCGCGCACCTTGACCTGCGCGTCCGCACGGCCGACGAAGAGCAGCTCACCGGTGTCGGACCAGCGCACCAGGTCTCCGGTGCGGTACATCCGCCCGGCCGGTACGAACGGGCAGGCCACGAAGCGTTCCGCCGTCAGCTCGGCGCGGCCCCAGTACCCCTGGGCCAGGCCCTCGCCCGCCACATACAGCTCCCCGGTCACTCCCGAAGGGACCGGCTGGAGGAACGCGTCGAGGACGAACACCCGCCGGTTGCCCAGGGGGCGGCCGATGGGCAGCACCGACCCGACGGCGTCGTCCGGGCCCCAGAGCCGCCAGGTCGCGCACAGGGTCACCTCGGTCGGCCCGTACAGATGCCGTACGACCACATCGGGGCAGGCCTCGCGCACCCGGGCAACGGCACCGACGGGAACCACGTCCCCGCCCGTCAGGACCTCGCGCAGGCCGGTGAAGCACTCGGGCGACTCCCCTGCCAGTACGCGGAACGAACCGGCGGTCAGATGCACGGACGTGACCCCGCGGGCCACGTGCTCCTTCACCTGTTCGGCATCCACCGCGCCCGGCCCGGCGACGACCACACGGCCCCCGGCGGCCAGCGGGACCCACACCTCGAAGAGCGACACGTCGAAGGCGTGCGGGGCGTGCATCAGGACCGCGTCGTCCGCGCCCACGGACCAGCCGCGCTCCCCCACCAGGGCGACGACACTGCCGTGCGACACGGCCACACCCTTGGGCACACCCGTGGAACCCGACGTGTACATCACGTACGCCACGTCGTCCGCACCCACGAGCACCGGCGAATCGGCGGCAGCGGACGCGGCGCGCACGGCTCCCAGCACGCGCGGGTCGTCGACCACGACCGGCTCAGGACCGTGTGGAACGACGGGTCGGGTCCTCTCCGTGCACAGCACGACGACGGGGGCCGAGTCCTCAAGGACGAAGCCCACGCGCTCCGGCGGCGAGCCCGCGTCGACCGGCACATAGGCGGCGCCCGCCCGCCACACTCCCAGCAGGATGGGCAGCAGCTCGGCCGACCGCTCCATGACGACCGCGACGCGGTCACCGCGCCGCACCCCCGTGCCCGACAGATACCGGGCCCAGCGCCCGGACTCCGCCCACAACTCCCCGTACGAGAAGGACCGTTCACCCTCGACGGCCGGTGCGCCCGGCGCCGCTGCCACGCGTCCGGCCACCAGCTCCGGCACCAGGCCGCCCGGCACCTCACCCGCCGTGCCGCCCCATCCCTCCACGACCAGGCCGCGCTCCGGCGCCGCGAGCACCCCGATCCGTCCCACGAGGACGGCCGGATCCGCCACCACCTGTTCCAGCACCCGCACCAGCCACGCGAACACCGCGTCGGCGGTCTCGCGGTCGAACAGGTCGGGGCGGTAGTCGAGCTTGCAGAGCATCCGCTCACCGTCGGGCGCCACCACCAGCGTGAAGGGATAGTGCGCGGTCTCCTGACCGACGGCGACACGCACGCCGAAGGTGTCAGGGGACGGGGGCTCGGCGGGCGGGCTCGGATAGTTCTCGTACACCACGAGGGTGTCGAAGACCGCGCCTCCGGAGTCGGCGAGCCCCTGCACCTCGGGCAGCCCGAGGTGCTGATGAGCCATCAAGGAGGACTGACGTTCCTGCAGTTCGGCGAACATCCGGGCGACCGGCTGATCGGCGTCGAGGCGGACGCGTACCGGCAGCGTGTTGATGAACAGGCCGACCATCGACTCGACGCCCGGCAGTTCCATCGGCCGGCCCGCCACGGTGGCGCCGAACACGACGTCCGTGCGCCCGGCGAGCCGCGCGAGGACCAGCGCCCACGCGCCCTGCACCACGGTGTTCACCGTCAGCCCATGGGTTCGGGCGAACCGCACCAGGCCCCCGGCCAGTTCCGCGGGGAACTCGTCGATGAGGCTCTCCGGGGGAAGCGGCGAGCGGCCGGGATCCTCGGGCGCGACCAGCGTCGGCCCGTCCGCGCCATCCAGTTCCGCCCGCCAGGCGGCCCGCGCCGCCTCCTTGTCCTGGCGGCCGAGCCAGCCCAGGTACTCCCGGTAGGACGTCACGGGTGGGAGCCCCGAGGTGTCGCCGCCCGCCGCATAGGCCGCCGAGAGTTCACCGAGCAGCACCGGCATGGACCAGCCGTCCATCAGGACGTGGTGGCTCGTGACGACCAGGCAGTGCCGTTCGACGCCGATCCGGATCAGCAGGAGCCGCAGCAGGGGCGCCTTCGCCAGGTCGAACCGCTCGGCACGTTCCCGGCCCGCGAGCCGGTCCGCCTCGGCCGACGCGGCCTCTTCCGGGAGCCCGGAGAGGTCGGCCGCACGCCACGGCAGTTCGACGTCGCGCGCGATGACCTGCACCGCCTCGCCGGTCCTGCGCCTGCGGAAGCTCGCCCGCAGGGCGGCGTGCCGGGCGAGGAGTGCCTGCCATGAGGCCCGCAGCCGGTCCGCGTCCAGTGGGCCGGTCAGTTCGAGCAGCCGCTGCCCCTGGTAGACGTCGGGACCCTCGCTGTCGAAGGCGGCGTGGAAGAGCAGCCCTTCCTGCAGTGGCGACAGCGGCCACACGTCCTCGACAAGGGATCGGGTCATCGCTTCTCTCCTCAGAGCGAGTTGCTGCGTAGCGCATTGCTGCGTGCGGATTTGCGTGCGGATTCAGGGGCGGGAGTGGGACCGGGGCCGGGCATGACGGCTACGGGATGCCGTCGGCGAAACCGGCTTCGAGCTCGTCGACTTCGTCCTGCGCGAGGTCGAGGAGCGGGAAGTCGGATGACGTGTGTCCGCCCGCGGATGGGTCGGCCGTGTGGGCGGCGAGACCCCCGAGCAGGTCGAGCCAGAGCCGGCCGAGGCGTTCCGTCGCCGCCTCGTCGAGGAGCTCGGCGGCCCAGCCGAGCGTGAGGGTCACCCTGGGGCCCGCGGCCGTGTCGACGACGGCCGCGCCCGCTTCGATCGTGTGGGTGGCGGGCATGGCCGGGTCGAGTGAACCGCCGATCGAGGTTCCCGCCGCGTCGGCGGTGAAGCGGCCCAGGTAGTTGAAGCCGATCTGCGGGCGCGGCAAGGCTGCCAGCAGCGGTGCCGTGTCCGGGTTGAGGTGGCGCAGGAGCCCGAAACCGAGCCCGTCGCCCGGTATCGCCCGCGCCTGCTCCTTGACCGCCTTCAGCAGCACCCCGGCCGCCCGACCACCCGCCGCCACCTGGCCGACATCAACGGCGCCGACATCGAAACGCACCGGATGCACGCTGGTGAACCAGCCGACCGTACGCGACAGATCCACCTCACCCACCTGCACACGGCCATGCCCTTCCACATCCACCAGGACACCCGGAGCCGCCTCCCGCCGCCACAGCGCCACCGCACCCACCAGCGCCGACAGCAGCACCTCATGCACCCCACAGTGGAAAACCGTCGGCGTCCGACCCACCAAAACAGCGGCCCGCTCCGCCGTCACGGTCCACGAACGACGGCGCATGGTCGCGGCGGTGTCGCGGTCCGCGTCCAACTCCCGTTCTGCGAGAGAGGGTTCCCCCGGCTCCAACAGGGCCTGCCACTGAGCGAGTTCGGCGACCCGGGCCTCCTCGGCCGCCCGCTGGACCAGCAGCCTGGACCAGTGCCGGAAGGAGGTGCCCACCGGGTCGAGTCGAGGCTCCCGGCCGGCCGTCACCGCTTCGCACGCGGCCTTCAGGTCCGGCACCAGGATCCGCCAGGAGACGGCGTCCACCGCCAAATGATGCACCACGAAGGCCAGTCGGCCGACTCGGCCCGGCCCTGCGTCCACCCACGCCACCTGGAGCATGACGCCCGCCGACGGGTCGAGACGCTCTGCGGCTTCCTGTGCCGCCTCGTCCGCGATGTCGTCGAGGGTGCCTGCCACCGCATAGGTCGCGTTGACGCGGGTGATCAGCTCACCGGCATCCAGCGAGCCCGGCTCGTGCACGACGAGCCGCGGCCCCGCCTCGTCCGGGACCACCCGCGCGCGGAGCACGTCATGGGTGTCCACGACCGCGCCCAACGCGGCGGCCAGGACGTGCCGTTCGAGGCCGGAGGGAGCGCCCACGATCGCCCACTGGGCGAACTTCGGGCGGACGGACGACGCGCCGAGCTCCCGCATCACGGGCGTCCAGGGCACATCGCCCACACTCACGTCCGGCGTCGTGGGCGCAGCTTCCGCAAGTCCGCAGACTGCCGCGAGCCCGGCAGGTGTTTCGTGTTCGAAGACGTCCTGCGCCTTGAAGAGCAGGTCCACGCGGCGGGCCCGCGCGGCGAGCTGCATCGACATGATCGAGTCGCCGCCCAGCTCGAAGAAGCTGTCCTCGACGCCGACCCGCTCCAGGCCGAGCACCTCGGCGAACAAGCCGCACAGAGTCTCCTCGGCCTCGCTCCGCGGCTCGCGTCCCGTGACGCGTTCGGCGAAGTCGGGCGCGGGCAGGGCAGCGCGGTCGACCTTGCCGTTGCGGGTCACCGGCAGGGCGTCCAGGACGAGTACGACGGCGGGCACCATGTAGTCGGGCAGCGTCCGGGCGACGTCCTCGCGGAGGAGCAGGGGGTCCACTGCCCGGGGGGCTCCCGTCCGGGGGTCCGCCGTCCGGCCGTCCGGGACGACGTAGCCGACGAGCCGGCGCTCTCCCGGGCCGTCTTCCCGTGCGACGACGACCGCCTGGGCCACGGCGGAGTGGGCGGCCAGGGCTGCCTCCACCTCGCCCAGCTCGACGCGGTATCCACGCACCTTGACCTGCGTGTCCGCGCGGCCGACGAACAGGAGCTCACCGGCCTCGCTCTCGCGCACCAGGTCGCCGGTGCGGTACATCCGCTCGCCGGGGGCGTACGGGCAGGCCACGAACCGGTCGGCCGTCGCACCGGGGCTGTCCCAGTAGCTCTGCGCCAACCCGGCGCCCGCCACGTAGAGTTCACCGGTCACGCCCGCGGGCAGGGGCTGGAGGAACGCGTCCAGGACGAGTGTGCGGCGATGGGGCAGCGGGTGTCCGATCGGGAGTACGGCGTCCATCGCGCCGCCCGGCCGCAGCACGTGCCAGGTCGCACAGAGCGTCGTCTCCGTAGGCCCGTACATATGGCGGACCGTGACCGCGGGGCACGCCTTCCGGACCCTCCCCACCGATGCGGCCGGGACCACGTCACCGCCGGTCAGGACCTCACGCAGTCCCACAAAGCTGTCCGGGGCCTCCTCCGCGAGCACCCGGAACGAGCCGGCGGTCAGGTGCAGCGCCGTGACGCCGCCCCGCACGTGCTCGCGCACCTGCTGGGCGTCGACGACGCCGGGCCCCGCAAGCACCACGCGGCCACCGGCGGCAAGGGGGACCCACAGCTCGTAGAGCGACACGTCGAAGGCGTGCGGGGCGTGCATCAGGACCGCGTCCGCCGCGCCCACCGCCCAGCTCCGCTCCCCCACCAGCGACGCCACGCTGCCGTGCGGCACCGCCACGCCTTTGGGGATACCGGTCGACCCCGACGTGTACATCACGTACGCCACGTCCTGCGCGGCCACCGGTGCGGCGAACTCCGCGCCCTCAGCGGTGGCCAATGCCTCGGTGACCTGCGGGTCGTCCGCCACCACCAGGCTCCCGGCGGTCTTCTCCGGCAGCACGCGCCGGCTCTCCGTCGTGCACACCACCGCCGCCGGAGCCGCGTCCGCCAGCACGAAGGCCACCCGCTCCGCCGGTGAACCCACGTCCACCGGCACATAGGCGGCACCCGCCCGCCACACGCCCAGGAGCACGGCCACCAAGTCCGGCGACCGTTCCATCACCACCGCGACACGGTCACCCCGCCGCACGCCCAGGGACACCAGATGCGTCGTCCAACGGCCCGCGCGATTCCACAACTCCCTGTACGAGGTTGCCTGTTCGCCTTGCACGGCCACCGCGTCCGGTGACTCCGCCACCCGCCTCGCGATCAGCCGAGGCACCGACTCATCCACCGAAGGGGACACCGCGCCGGGCTCGGGCAGCGCGTCCGCCACACCGACGCGCCCGACCGCCACGGACGGATCCGTCACCAGGCGTTCCAGCACCCGTATCAGCAGCCCGCCCAGAGCGTCGCCCACCACGTCGTCCACCAGGTCGGGTTGGTACGTCACGTCCACCCGCAGGCGCTCACCGGGAGCGATGCCGATGGACAGCGGGTAGTGGGTCGCCTGGCGCGACGACTCCGTGGCGAGGGAGATCGCGTCGGGTGTGGGCGCCTCAGCGGGCGGGCGGGGGTAGTTCTCGTACACGAGGAGGGTGTCGAAGCCCGCGCCGGGACCGGCGAGCTGCTGGATCTCCGGGAGGCCGAGGTGCTGGTGGGCCAGCAGCGCGGACTGGCGGTCCTGCAGCTCGCGCAGCAGGTCGAGCAGCGGCTGCGAGCCGTCAAGACGGACCCGCACCGGCAGCGTGTTGATGAACAGGCCGATCATGGAATCGGCGCCCGGCAGCTCCGGGGGACGGCCCGCCACCGTCGCGCCGAACACCACGTCCGTGCGTCCGGCCAGGCGGGCGAGCACCAGCGCCCACGCACCCTGCACGACGGTGTTCATCGTCAGACCGTGGGCGCGGGCCAGGGCGGCGAGCGCCTCGGTCGTCTCCCCGGCGAGGTGGGCGGAGCGTTTCTTCGGAGGTGTGCCGGCGCGTGCCGGGTTCGCGGGGCCCACGACCTGTGTCGGGTCGTCCGCTCCGGCCAGCTCCGCCTTCCAGGCGGCGCGCGCGGCTTCCTTGTCCTGCCGGGAGAGCCAGGCCAGGTACTCCCGGTAGGACGTGGCGGGCCTGAGGCCCGAGGCGTCGCCGCCCGCCGCGTAGATCTCGGCGAGCTCGTTGAGCAGGACCGGCGCCGACCAGCCGTCCATCAGGATGTGATGGCTCGTCATCACCAGGCGGTGCCTGCGCTCGCCGGAGCGGATCAGGAGCAGCCGCATCAGGGGAGCCGCCGCCGGGTCGATCCGCTGCGCGCGCTCGTCTTCGGCCAGGCGTTCCGTCTCGGCCTTCGCCGCGGCCTCGGGGAGGTCCGAGACGTCGGCCTCGCTCCACGGCAGTACGACCTCGCGGGTGATCAGCTGCACGGCCTCGCCCGTCTTGCGCCGCTGGAAGCTCGCCCGCAGCGCCGCGTGCCGGGCCAGCAGCGCCTCCCAGGAGGCACGGAAGCGGTCCGCGTCCAGGGGGCCTTCGACCGCCAGGATGTTCTGGACGGTGTAGACGTCGGGCCCCTGGCCGGTGAAGTCGGCGTGGAACAGGAGCCCTTCCTGGAGGGGCGAGAGCGGCCAGACCTCCGCGAGCGCGGAGCCCTTGGCCTGCGGCGCCGGTCGAGGGGCGGCGGGCGCGTGCCCCGTGGCGGGGGTGGGGGTCTTCACAGCGAACGCCCTCCTTCGAGCTCTGCTGCCATCGCTTCGAACTGCTCGACCTCGTCCTGGGCGAGCTCCACGAGGGGGAAGTCGGACGGGGTGTGGCCGCCCGCCGCCGGGTCCGTGGTGTGTGCGGCCAGGCCCGCGAGCAGGTCGAGCCAGTGGTGGCCGACGCGTTCCGCGACCGCCTCGTCGAGGACCGCGCCGTGCCAGCTCAGCGAGAGGGTCAGCTCGGGCCCTCCGTCGGCGTCGCGGACGGTCGCACCGGCCTCCAGGGTGTGTGTCGCGGGCATGGCGTCGGCGGTGGAGCTCCCTATCGCCTCTTCGCCCGCCATCTGCCAGGGCCCGACGGCGTCCGTCCCGGCGGCCGCGGGGAAGCGGCCCATGTAGTTGAAGCCGATCTGCGGGCTCGGCAACGCGGCGAGCGCCGGTCCCGTCTCGGGGTTCAAGTGGCGCAGCAGTCCGTATCCGAGGCCGTCGCCGGGGACCGCCCGCGCCTGCTCCTTGACGGCCTTCAGGAGCGTGCCGACGGCGGGGCCGCCGGCCGCCGCGCCGGTCACGTCGATGCCGGACAGGTCGAGGCGGATGGGGTGCACGCTGGTGAACCAGCCGACGGTACGCAGCAGATCCGCGTCACCGACCGGCTTGCGCCCGTGTCCCTCGACGTCGATCAGGACCGCGCCGCCGGCGCCCCGGCGGGTCCGGACGACCGCTCCGGCCAGCGTGGCGAGGAGCACCTCGTGCACGCCGCAGTGGAAGAGCGCGGGTGTCGGTCCCGCGAGCGTCGCCGCCTGGTGGGCGGGCACCGTCCAGGTCCGGTGGCGCATGCCGGCCGCCGTGTCCCGTGCCGGGTCGAGGGCCCGTTCGCCGAGCGGTGGTTCTGCCCGGTCGCCCAGGAGGGCGGTCCAGCCTCCGAGTTCCGCGACGCGGTTCCCGCCGGTCGCTTCCTCGACGAGGAGCCTGGACCAGCGCCGGAAGGATGTTCCCACCGGGTCGAGCGCGGGCTTCTCCCCCCTGGCCGCCCCCTCGCACGCGGCGCGCAGGTCGGGGGCGAGTATGCGCCAGGAGACGCCGTCGGCCGCCAAGTGGTGCACCACGAGGACCAGTCGGCCGACGCGCCGCGGGCCCGCGTCCAGCCACACGGCCTGGACCATCACTCCGGCGAACGGGTCGAGCCGCAGGACCGCATCGCGCGCGGCGCGCCCCGCGAGCTCGTCCAGGTCGTACACGTCGTCCAGGGCGCCCGAGGCGTGCAGGGCGTCGGGATTGCCCGGGGCGGCCGTCAGTGCGTCCACCGCGTCGATCCGGGTGATCAGGCGCGCCGCGTCCACGGACCCCCGCTCCCCCACCACCAGGCGTGCCCCGGTGTCGCCGTCCGCCACGGCGCGGGCGCGCAGCATGTCGTGCGTGTCGAGTACGGCCCCCAGGCCCGCCGTGAGGACTTCGGTGCCGAGGCCCGCGGGCGTGCCCATCACGACCCACTGGGTGAAGCCGCCGCCGAGGGCGCGCTCGCCCAGGGCGCGCATCACGGGCGTCCAGGTCACCTCGCCCTCGGCCACGTCCGGCTCCGACACACGCCCGGCGCCGAGCCTGACCACGGGGGCGAGGCCTTCCGGTGAGCCGTGCTCGAACACGTCCTGGGCGCTGAAGAAGGCCCCCTCCCGACGGGCACGGCTCACCAGCTGCATCGAGCTGATCGAATCCCCGCCGAGCCGGAAGAAGTTGTCGTCGGCGCCGACCCGCTCCAGGCCGAGGACCTCGGCGAACAGGGCGCAGAGGAGCTCCTCCGCCTCGCCCTGCGGAGCCCGGCCCCTGACGTGATCGGCGAAGTCGGGGGCGGGCAGGGCCGGGACGTCGATCTTGCCGTTCGGGGTGACCGGCAGTGTGTCGAGGGTGAGCACGGCCGCGGGCACCATGTAGTCCGGCAGCGCCTTCGCGGCGTACTCGCGTACCGACGGTCCGTGCACCGTCTCCACATCGGCCTCGGGTCCGGACCGGGTGCCGGTGCCGACCACGTAGCCGACCAGGCGCCGCTCCCCCCGCCGGTCCTTCTTGAGGATCACCACGGCCCGGCCGACGGCGGGATGTCCGGCGAGGGCCGCCTCGATCTCGCCCAGCTCCACCCGGAACCCGCGCACCTTCACCTGTGCGTCGGCCCGGCCGGCGTAGACGAGGTCACCGGCGCCGGTCCTGCGCACCAGGTCCCCGGTCCGGTACATGCGCTCGCCGTGCGCGAACGGGCTGGCCACGAAGCGCCGTGCCGTCAGCCTCGTCCGCCGCAGGTAGCCGCGTGCCAGACCCGCGCCCGCCACATACAGCTCGCCCACCGTGCCCGCGGGCACCGGTCGCAGGAACGCGTCAAGGACGTGGGCGGAGGTGTTGGCGACCGGTCGGCCTATCGACGGTTCGTCGTGTGCGCCGAGGGCGCGGCTCACCGTCGAGGCGACCGTCGCCTCGGTGACCCCGTACTCGCTGTAGATCTCGCGGTTCGCCGACCACCGGCCGCGCAGTTCGTCGGAGACGGGTTCGCCGCCGATGACCAGGACGCGCAGCGCGGGCAGTTCCTCCGGCGGCAGCTGCGCCAGCAGGGTCGGGGTCATCGCGACGTGCGTCACCCGCTCCGCGCGCATCAGGCCGACCAGTTCCTCGCCGGTCGCATGGCGCCGTGCGGGCGGTGCGAGGACCAGCCGGCCGCCCGCGCACAGGACCGGCCAGATGTCCGACATGGAGACGTCGAAGCTGGGCGAGACGAGTTGGAGCACCGCGCTGTCCGCGCCGATGCGGTAGCGCTCGATGCGGTCGTCCACGAGGTTGCGCAGGCCCCCATGGGGGACGACCGCGCCCTTGGGGGTGCCGGTCGATCCGGACGTGTAGATCACGTACGCCGCGTGGGACGCGGTCAACGGTGCGCGCTCCTGCGCGTTTTCCGTCGGACCGTCCGCGTATGCGGCCACGGTCCGGACGACCGACGGGTCGTCCAGGACCACCAGTTGCCCTGGGTACTCGTCCGGCACCACGTCGCGGGTCTGGCGCACGCAGACCAGGACCGGCGGGGCCACGTCGTCGAGCAGCATGCGCAGCCGCGCGGCGGGGAGCCCGGGGTCCACGGGGACGTAGACACCACCCGCGGCCGACACCGCGATGAGCGCGGTCACCAGTTCCGCCGAGCGGTCCGCCAGGACGGCCACGCGCGTCTCCGACCCCACTCCCCTGTCCGTCAAGTACCGAGCCAGACCACTTGCTTGGACAGCCACATCGCGATACGTGAACGAGCGCCCGCCGTCCACCACCGCCACCGCGGCGGGTGTGGCCGCCGCCTGTTCGGCGAAGAGTTCCGGTGCCGTCATGCGGGGCGCGTCCGACGCGGCCGCATTCCGGTCCCTCGCCGCAGAATCGGCCCCTTCGGGCTCGGTGACGATGTCGAGCCGTCCCACCGGCGCCGACGGGTCCGCCACCATCTGCTCCAGGACGCGGCGCAGCGCGGTGATCACGACCTCAGCCCTGTCGCGCGCCACCACGTCCGGGCGGTGCACGAGGAGTCCCCTCAGACGGACGTCGGGGACCACGATCAGCGCCATCGGGTAGTGGCCCCTGTCCTCGGGCTCCCCGAGGGTACGGATGGCCAGGTCGGTGCCGGTTCCTGCGCTGTCCGACGTCTTGGGGAGGTTCTCGAAGACCACGAGCGTGTCGAACACCGAGCCCGGACCGGCCAGTTGACGGATCTCCCGCAGGCCCAGGTGCTGCCGGGCCATCAATGCGATCTGCCGCTCCCGCAGGTCCGCGAGCATTCCGGCGACCGACTGGTCCGCCGCCAGGCTCACGCGTACAGGCACGGTGTTGATGAACAGGCCGACCGCCGATTCGACGCCCGGCAGGTCCGCGGGCCGACCCGCCACCGGGGTGCCGAACACCACGTCCGTGCGTCCCACGAGCCTGGCGAGGATCTGGGCCCACGCGCCCTGCACGACCGTGTTGAGGGTCACGCCCTGGGAGCGCGCCAACTCCGCGACACCGCGAGTGAGTTCGGCGGAGAGTTCGAACGGCACGGGGTCCGGCGCGACCGGCGCCCCGGCCAAATCCTCGGGCGCCACCAGCGTCGGCTCGTCCGCCCCGGCGAAGGCCGCGCGCCAGGCCTCGCGGGCCGCTTCCCTGTCCTGCCGGGCGAGCCAGGTCAGGTACTCCTGGTACGACGCCGTGGCGGGCAGCAGCCGGCCGTCGCCGCCTGCCGCGTACACCTCGGACAGCTCGGCGAAGACGACGTCGGTGGACCAGCCGTCCACGAGTGAGTGGTGGACGGTGACGATCTGGTGGTGCCGGCCGGCACCCAGGCGTATGAGGAGCAGCCGCAGCAGCGGCGCCGCGCGGAGATCGAACTTCTCGGCGCGCTCGGCCTGGGCAAGGCGTGCCACCTCGGCGGGCACCTCGCCCTGCGGCAGTTCCGACAGGTCGGCCTCCCGCCAGCGCAACTCGACACCGTCCGCGATGACTTGGACCGTCTGCCCCGAGTCACGCTGGTGGAAGCTCGCGCGCAGCACCGCGTGCCGGGCGAGCAGCGTCCGCCACGAGATACGTAACCGCTCCACGTCGAGGGGGCCGTCGAGGGCCAGCGTCCGCTGGCTCGCGTACACGTCAGGTCCGTCCTCGGCGAAGGTCGCGTGGAAGAGCAGCCCCTCCTGCAACGGCGACAGCGGCCATACGTCCGTCATGCCGGGCACCGCGGCCCGCAGCCGGGCGGTCTCGTCCTCCGTGAGGTCGTCCACGAGCATCCCGGCACTGTGCACTTGGCCGGTGGTCTCCTGCTGCCCGGACCGGGCGACCGCGGCGAGGGCCTCCGGTGTCGCGTGCTCGAAGACGTCCTCCGCCCGGAAGAACAGGTGGACGCGGCGGGCCCGTGCGGCCAGTTGCATCGACATGATCGAGTCGCCGCCCAGCTCGAAGAAGCTGTCCTCGGTGCCGACGCGTTCCAGGCCGAGCAGCTCCGCCATCAGGTCGCACAGGAGCGCCTCGGTCTCGGTTCGGGGCGCGCGCCCGGTGACCTTCGCCGCGAAGTCCGGTGCGGGCAGGGCCTCGCGGTCGACCTTGCCGTTGCGGGTCACCGGGAGGCTGTCCAGGGTGAGGACGGCGGCGGGGACCATGTACTCGGGCAACGTCTCGGCGATGGTGTCGCGTACGGCGCGGGGGTCCAGGTCCTGCGGGGCCCGCGGGTCCTCGGGGACGACATAGCCGACCAGCCGGCGCTCGCCCTGCCGGTCCTCGCGGGCGACGACGACCGCCTGGGCCACGGCGGGGTGAGCGGCCAGCGCCGCCTCCACCTCACCCAACTCGACGCGGAATCCCCGCACTTTGACCTGGCTGTCCGCGCGCCCTGCGAACAGGAGCTCCCCGGCGTCGCTCTCGCGCACCAGGTCGCCGGTGCGGTACATCCGCTCCCCCGGCGCGTGGGGGCAGGCCACGAAGCGCTCCGCGGTCGGTCCGTACCGGTTCCAGTAGCCCTGCGCGAGGCTCGGCCCCGCCACGTACAGCTCCCCGACGGTGCCGACCGGCACCGGCCGCAGCTCCGCGTCGAGCACGAAGGCCTGCCGACGGGGCAGCGGGCGCCCGATCGGGAGCACGGAGTCCGCTTGGTCGCCCGGCCCCAGCACATGCCAGGTCGCGCACAGGGTCGTCTCGGTCGGCCCGTAGAGGTGGCGGACGGTCACGTCCGGGCAGGCCTCGCGCACACGGGCCACTGATCCGGGCGGCACGACGTCCCCGCCGGTCAGCACCTCGCGCAATCCGGTGAAGCAGTCCGGGGACTCCTCGGCCATGACGCGGAACGAACCCGCGGTCACGTGCAGGGCGGTCACACCGTTCCGCACGTGCTCGCGCACCCGGCGGCCGTCCACCACGCCCGGCCCGGCGATCACCACGCGCCCACCGGCGGCGAGCGGCACCCACACCTCGAACAGCGTCACGTCGAAGGAGTGCGGGGCATGCATGAGGACCGCGTCGTCCGGGCCGACCGCCCAGCCGTTCTCGCCCACGAGCGCCGCCACGCTCCCGTGCGGCACCGCGACGCCCTTGGGCACCCCGGTCGAACCCGAGGTGTACATCACGTACGCCGCGTCCCGCACGCCCACCGGCGTGTGCACGTCGCGGCCGTCGTACGCGGCGATCGCCGCCCGCACCCGCGGGTCGTCCACCATCTGCACGGCGGCGCCCTGCGGGAGCACGCTCCGGCTCTCCCGCGTGCACAGCACCACCGCGGGCGCCGCGTCCTCGATGACGAAGGTGACGCGCGGCGCCGGGGAGCCCGCGTCCACGGGGAGGTAGGCGGCGCCCGCCCGCCAGACGCCCAGGAGCAGCGCCACCAAGTCGGGTGACCGCTCCATCACCACGGCGACACGGTCACCGCGGCCGACACCGAGCGCGGCCAGATAGGCCGCCCACTGCCCCGACTCCGCCCACAACTCCCCGTACGACAGCGTCCGTTCGCCTTCGACCGCCACCGCGCCGGGCGTTGACTCCACCCGTGCGGCGATCAGCTCCGTCACCATCGACGACTCCACCGGTTCCCCCTTCAGGCAGGCGCTCAGCGCTCGTCCGGATCGGCACCGAGGCGCAGGATGTGATCGGCGCCGACGGCCGGCGGCGGCCCGCTGCCACCGAGCACGGGTCCGCTTCCGCCCAGGACGGGGCCGCCGCCGAGGACCGGCCCGTGCAGCACCCGCTCCTTGTGGGCGTCGGGGCCCGCTCCATTGGTGCTGGGGCGGTTGAACTGCGTGTGGTAGAGCTCGGCGTAGAGCCCTCCCGCCGCCAGGAGTTCGTCGTGTGTGCCGCTCTCGCGGACCTCGCCCTCATCGATGACGAGGATCTGGTCCGCCTCACGGATGGTGGACAGCCGGTGGGCGATCACCAGGGAGGTCCTGTCCCGTAACGCGGTGGTCAGCGCCCGCTGGATGGCCGCCTCGGACTCGGAGTCCAGATGTGCGGTGGCCTCGTCGAGCACCACGACGGAGGGAGCCTTCAGGAGCAGCCGGGCGAGGGCGAGGCGTTGTTTCTCGCCGCCGGAGAGCCGGTAGCCGCGGTCGCCGACCACCGTGTCGAGGCCGCTGGGCAGCGACCGGATCAGGTCGCCGATCTGGGCCGCGTCACAGGCGCGCAGCAGATCGCGCTGCGTGGCCTCGGGGCGTGCGTAGGACAGGTTCACGCGGATCGTGTCGTGGTAGAAGTGCGCGTCCTGGCTGACCACGCCGACGACGTCGCGCAGCGAGTCGAGGCTGACGTCGCGGAGGTCGTGGCCGTCGATGCGGACGCTTCCCGACGTCGGGTCGTAGAGCCGGGACACCAGATGGGTGGTGGTGGTCTTGCCGCCGCCCGACGGGCCGACGAGGGCCGTGAGTTTCCCCGCGGGCACCCGGAAGGTCATCCCGTGGAGCACCTCCGCCGTCTCCTTGGCCCGCTCGACCGCCGAGAGGGCGTTGGACTCCAGCGAGGCCAGGGACACGTCGCTGGCGCGCGGATACCGGAAGGACACCTGGTCGAACTCGATCTCCGGCGCGGGTCCGTCGCCCGGCGCGCTGAGGGCGGCCGGGTCCGGCTTCTCCTCGATGAGGGGCTTGAGGTCGAGGACCTCGAAGATCCGGTCGAAGCTGACCATCGCGGTCAGCGCGTTGGACTGCAGGCTGGACAGCTGGGTGATGGGCCCGTAGAGCCGGCCGAGCAGCGCGGCCAGGGCCACCAGCGTGCCGATGCGGAACACGTCGTCGAGCACCAGACGTCCGCCGACGCCGTAGACGAGGGCGGTCGCCAGGGACGCGAGCAGCGCCATGAAGACGAAGGACAGCCTGCTGTACACCGTCCAGACGATGCCGACCTGGCGCACCTCACCCGCCCGGGCCTCGAATGCGGCCGCCTCTTCGCGCGGGCGCCCGAAGAGCTTGGCGAGCATCGCCCCGCCCACGTTGAAGCGCTCGTTGATGATGCCGCCCAGCTCGCCGTTGGCCTGCATCTGCGCCCTGGAGTAGTACTGCAGGCGCCGCCCCACGTAGATGCCGGGCACGATGAAGACGGGGAGCATGGCGATGGCGATCAGGCTGATGAGCCAGGACAGATAGAACATCTCGGCGAGGACCAGGAGCACGGTCAGCACGCTGGTCGCGGAGACCAGCATCGTGGTGAGGGCCTGCTGGGCGAGCATGACGTCGCCGTTGAGGCGGCTGGCGAGCAGCCCCGTCTGGGTCCGGGTGAAGAACGCCATCGGCTGCCGCTGGACGTGCTTGAAGGCCTCGACCCGCAGATCGTGGCTCACGCCCTGCCCGATGCGCCCGGAGAAATAGCTCTGCACGAGCTGCGCGCCCGCGTCGACGACGGCGAGTCCCGCCACGACGAGGGCGACGGTGACGATGAGCCCCGAGTCGTCCTTGAGTATTCCGTCGTCGATGATCTTTTTGAGCAGCAAAGGCGTCGAAACGATGATGAGGGAATCCACCACGGTGGTCATCAGCAGAAAGGCGAACGCCAGCTTGTGCGGCTTCATGTAGGACATCGCCCGGCGCACTGATCCCGGCCGGAGCGATTGCTTCTGGGCCCCTGATTGGGGCCCTCCGACGGTAGGTCCACCAGGTCCTTGGGTGATCAACACGCGACGGAATCCTCCTGCCTCGGCATTACGGAATGGGGCCCGCTGGTAGGTCATGAGATGCACTCACCCGGAGGACGATACCTTTCTGCATTCCCGCCATCCAGGCCCTCAATTGGGCAGGGCAATGTCCGGGAACGGGCAGCACGGAAATCACGGAACGGGCAGCACGGAACTCACGACTTGGACAGGTAAAAGCTTTTGGACAGGTGAAAGCTCACCGAACGGGCACGGTGATGCTCGCATCAAGAATTTCCTTCGTGCACGGGACCGGCGTCCAACCGGGCAATCCGCTCGGTTGGACGCCGACGGTGTCCTACGCCGTCTCGGCGACCTTGCGCTGGACGCGCACCGCGACCTCCGCCCACATCTCCGCGCACTCGTTGGCCAGGTAGGCCACGATCCGGCCGCAGTGCGGCGGGGTCTTGTCGATGATCTCGTCCCACTCCTCCGCACTGATCGTGTGGATGTTGAGCAGCCGCAGCAGGGTGCGGCCCGTCTCGCTGAAGCGCAGCGCCGGGTCCGCGTTGAGGCGCTTGAGGACCGTGGCACGGTCCTGTCCCGCGTCGCGGTCGGGCACGGCGGTGGGTCCGCCGCCGTGCCTCGGTGCGCTCGCGAGGACTTCGCCGCCGCCCCGTTTCCCGCGCTGCGGCAGCGGGTCCTCGCCCCGCATCATCCGGTTGCGTACGTCGCGGACCGTCTCCGGGGAGATGGACGCGACGCGCGCGACCTGACGCAGGGACAGATGCGGCTTCTCGGCGATGAGTTCGCTCGCCACCCTGCGCCCCTCGGTCCCGTTGACCGGGCGCACCCGGCCGTCGTGGCCGATCCTGCTCGCTTCGCCGGCCTGTTGGGCCGGGGCCCGTCTGCGGATCTCCGCGACGGTCCCCGGTGCGATGCCGCTGACGGACGCGATCATCCGGTCCGACCACTGCGGATGCGAGGCGATGATGCGCCCGGCCGCGCTCTTCCTGTCCGCCGTGGTCAGCGGCAGACCGTGCGTGACGTTGGACTCGACGGCCAGCACGAACGCGTCGGCCGTGTCCCCTTCGAAGAACTTCACCGCGATCTTGCGCTGTCCTCGCAGCTCGGCGGCCCGCACGCGGTGCAGTCCGTCGATGACGCGCATGGTCGAGCGGTGCACGGTGATGGGCGGCAGTGGGCTCTGCACCACTGCGAGCGCCTCCACGTGTTCCTGGTCTATTCCGGAAATTCGCGGCGAGTCGGCCGTCGACAGTGAACCGATCTCCACTTCGACGACCATGAGTTGGTCGATCTGCGCATGCCCAGGTATTGCCAACTGAAATCCCCCTAGTGATCTGATGTCTCCCGTGCGCACTTGACCACCCGCCGGTCAGGATCGGCGCAGAGTTCGGGAGAGATCGACCATGAAGTGAAAGCTGACGCGCGCTCAGAAGGCTGGTTCGCCCGGTGTTCGGGCGAAGGACGAGGTACGCGGAAATACATCACCGCCACGCGGTGATGAGCCCGAGCCGCACATCTCTCGTCGCATCGCAGAATTACACCCGCACTCGGCGCCACTTCCCCTCCGTCGGGATTCCGCTCCGTTCCTGAGGTGGAACGAAATCCCGCTGGCCGAACCACGCTCACCCTAACAACGCGCTTATCGGCCTGGTACCCCTCACTAGCAGAATGGATCTAGGGCCGGGAACCCCTATTCACCCCTAGCGGGCGCCGGAACCGACCCCGGCGGCCGCCGCCGGCTGTGTGAGCGTGCGGCCCATCAGCGGCGACATGACCTGGGCGATGTTCGCGAGCTCGCCGATCTCCGCCCGGGTGACGGCCTGATTCCCGTCGCAGAGCGCCGTCTTGGGGTCGGGATGTACGTCGATCATGACGCCGTCGGCGCCGACGGCGAGGGCGGCCCGGGTGAGGGGGACGACGAGGTCCCGGCGGCCGCCCGAGTGCGAGGGGTCCACGATCACCGGCAGGTGTGAGAGGCGCTGGACGACCGGCACGGCGCTGATGTCCAGGGTGTTGCGGGTGGCGGTCTCGAAGGTACGGATGCCGCGCTCGCAGAGCACGATGTCGAGGTTGCCCCGCTGCGCGATGTACTCCGCGGCCATCAGCCACTCCTCGATCGTGGCGCCGAATCCGCGCTTGAGCAGAACGGGACGCCCGGCCGCGCCGACCGCCTGCAGGAGCGCGAAGTTGTGCATGTTGCGGGTGCCGACCTGCAGCATGTCCGCGTAGGGGGCGACCAGTTCGACGCTGGCCGGGTCGATGACCTCGGTGACGACCGGGAGTCCCGTCTCGTCCCTGACGTCGGCGAGTATCCGCAGCCCCCTTTCGCCGAGACCCTGGTAGGCGTACGGGGAGGTGCGCGGTTTGAACGCCCCGCCGCGCAGCAGCGCGGCACCCGCCGCCTTGGCCATGTGCGCGGCGGCCAGGGTCTGTTCGGGGCTCTCCACCGCGCACGGTCCCGCGATCACGGTCAGGGTGTCCGGTCCGATGGGCACGCCGCCGACCCTGATCACGGACCGGTCGGGGTGGTGCTCCCGGCTGACCAGTTTGTAGGGCACCGAGATCCGTACGACGTCCAGGACACCGCGGCGGTTGGACAGATTGAGGGCATCGAACGCCTCGACGTCTCCCACCAGGCCGACGATGGTGCGGGTCACGCCACGGCTGACGAACGCGTCACCGCCCGCCGCCCGCACCAGTTCGACGACCGCGTCCACGTCCTGCTGGGTGGCCTCGGGGGCCATCACGACGACCATGGGGGTTCCTCCCGTTGCTGGGGACAGCTCTGCCATGTCCGGCTGCCCATGCGGACGGGGGGATCCTTCAGGCGCCGCCACAACGTTAGGAGTTCGCGGTCCGCCGCTCAACGTATGACCGGGTCATCGTCCAACTGCTCAATTTCCAGAGCCCGTTGGGGTCGTTCCGTGCGGGGCGGGAAGGAGACCTCCACCACCAGCCCCCCGCCGGGGAGGGCGTGCGCCCCGATCACGGCATCGTGGGCGGTGGCGATGGCACGGACGATGGAGAGGCCGAGCCCGTGATGGCCGTCGCCCGCGGTGCGGCCCAGCCGCTGGAAGGGTTCGAAGAGCCGCTCCACCTGCTCCGGCGGCACCTCGGGCCCGGTGTTGGCCACGGCGACGACGGCCCGTCCCGCGTCGGTGCGAGTGGTGACCTCCACCTGCCCGCCGGGGGTGTTGTAGCCGGTCGCGTTGTCGACGAGATTGGCCACCAGGCGCTCGACGAGCGCCGAGTCACCCGACGTCTCGGCGGGCCCGATCGTGGTCTCCACGCGCAGCCCGCGCCGCCCGGTCTCCCCGCGCGAGGCCTCCACGACCTCCTCGGCGATCACCGCGAGGTCGAGCGGCTCGCGGTGGTCGAGGCCGCGCTCGCTGCTGGAGAGGGTGAGCAGCGACTCCAGGAGGCGGGCCTGCTGCTTGCTGATCTCCAGGAGCCGTTCGAAGTTCGACCGGAACGACTCGCGGGTGGCGTCGCGGTCGATGAGGGACTCCTCAAGGAGCGCGTGCTCCAGCGTCAGCGGCGTCCGCAGCTCGTGCGCGGCGTTGGCGACGAAACGCTTGTGGGAGTCGAGGGCGGTCTCCAGCCGGCCGAGGAGTCCGTCGACGGTGTCGGCGAGGTCCTTCAGCTCGTCGGCGGGGCCGACGACGGCGAGCCGCTCGTGCATGTTCCGGGCCGAGATGCGATGAATGCTGCCCGTCATCGTGCGCAGCGGACGCAGCACGCGCCCGGCGACCACCCAGCCGAGTCCGATCGCGATCACCGCCATGATCGCCAGCGCGATGCCCGACTGGACGAGGAGGTGGTCCATCTCGATCTCGTGCTGTCGGAGCGCCTGGTCGCGCAGTTGCTGCGTGATGTCGTTGAGCTGCACGGAGGAGTTGGACTCGGGGTAACCGAGGTAGAGGCGCCCGGCGGCGCCCGGGTCGAGGACGGGTTCACCGCCGCGGTTCTTGACGAGGACGAGGTTAGCCGGGGAGCGGGCGACGAGCAGATTGGTGATGGCGAGCAGGACCACGCCCGAGGCGACGAACAGCACTCCGTAGAGGAGTGTCAGACGGACGCGTACGCGCCGTGGCAGCAGTCGGCGGGCGAGCGCCGGCAACCGGGCGAAGAGCGTGAACGGGCGCATGGGCACCTCAAATCCGGTAGCCGCCCCGAGGAACGGTCTCGATCACGGGAGGGTCGCCGAGCTTCGGGCGCAGCCTGTTGATGGTCGCCTTGACCGTCGTGGTGAACGGGTCGGCGGCCTCGTCCCACACGCGTTCCAGCAGTTCCTCCGCCGACACGACCCGGCCCTGGGCGGCGAGCAGGTACTCGAGTACCGCGAATTCCTTGGGGGTCAGCGCCAGGCGCACCCCGTCCCGGGAGGCGATCCGCTGCGCCGGATCGAGCCGCAGGTCGCCCTGGACGAGGATCGGCGGCAGCGCCGGCTGCGAGCGCCGGGCGAGCGCGCGGATGCGGGCGACGAGTTCGGCGTACGCGAAGGGCTTGGGGAGGTAGTCGTCCGCGCCGAGGCTGAACCCCTCCACCCGGTGGGCGATCGTGCCGGACGCGGTGAGCATCAGCACCCGCGCGTGCATCGGCTGGGCCGCCAGCGCGACGCAGACCTGGTCCCCGTGGACTCCGGGGAGGTCCCGGTCGAGCACGACCACGTCGTAGTCGACGACCGTCGTGCGTTCCAGGGCGTCCGAGCCGTCGTAGACGACATCGACCGCCATCCCCTCGCGGCGCAGCACGCGCGCCACCGAATGCGCGAGCTCCGCATGGTCCTCGACCACCAGTACCCTCATCGCCCACCCCTCGCTCGGCACGTCACGATCGGCGGGGAGGGATCGCGGGGAAGGCCGCGGCAGAGGCTGATCATGCGGCACCACGTTGCCCGATCCCACGTCACACACCGGTCACAGCTCCGGCGACGGCCCCCCGTCGACGCACTCTCGTGTTCGACCTGCTGCTGTCGAAAGCGTACCGCCGCGGTGGCGGATCCTCCGGTCACAGATTCGCGGACCGCAGTGTGACCGCACGCCGCGTAGAAACGGAAGCGCATTCGGAAGCGACCGCACTCGGTCCGGGAGAGGAGATGCAGGCCGTGGTCATCAGCCCGCGCGGCGACCTGCACCTCCGGCTCCGGCTACACCACGCGCAGACGGTCCCAGGCCCCGCCGTCCTTCCGCCCCTCGCAGCGCTCTTCCCGGCGGCCCCCCTCCCGCCTGCCGGAGCGCGCGACGGGCACGGGACGGAGTTTCGCCGCCAGGTCAGCCCGACGCTGGACGGCGAGCTTGCGGTAGGCGCGGGTGAGGTGCTGCTCGACGGTGCTGATCGTGATGAACAGCTTGTCGGCGATCTGCCGGTTGGTGTGGCCGCGGGCCGCGAGCGTCGCCACGCGCAGCTCCGCGTCGCTGAGCTCGTCGGCCTTGCGGCGGACGCCGGACGGCCACGGCTGCTCGGCAGGAAGGGAGTTACCGGTGTCGGCGACCGGCAACGCCCGGGGGACGGGAACCCCGCACTCCCGTCCCAGCTGCTGCGCCTTGCGGGCCAGCGACCGCGCCTGGCCGCCGTTGCCGAGCTCGCGGTGGGCGCGGGCCAGCTCGTCCGTGGCGCGGGCCAGCTCCACGCGGTGACCGCGCTCCCGCAGGGTCTCGATGGCCTCGCCCAGGAGCACGAGCCTGCGCCCGGCGGGCTGCGCGCTGGCCAGCACCCGCAGCGAGACGCCACGCGTCCAGGCGTGTCCGGCCCGTCCCCCGCCGACGAGGGCCAGTTGTTCCTGGGCGAGCGTCGCTGCCCGGTCGTCGTCGCCGAGCAGCAGATGGGCCTCGGCCGCGTCCGTCCGCCACGGAACCAGCGCGGGCAGGTCGAAGCCCCAGCGGGTCATGAGGTCGCCGCAGGTGTGGAAGTCGTCGAGCGCGGCATAGGGGCGCCCGGCGGCGAGGTAGTAGTGACCGCGCGCCCTGAGGTAGATCAGTCCGTCGGGGGTGTGGAACGCCGTCTCCGGTATGGGGACGCTGAGTTGGGCCGCCGCCTCGTCGAGGCGGCCCATGGCGGTCCTGGTGGCCACCGAGGTGGCGATCGGCGAGGCCACGGCCACGCCCCAGCCCTCCGGCGGAACGAGTGTGAGCGCCAGGTGCGCCGACGCCTCCGCGGCGGCGAGCCCGCCGAGCCGGAGTTCGATGCGCGCCTTGGTCGCGGCGAGCAGGGCCTGCCACATGGGTGCGTGCCGCTCGGCGGCTTCCTTGCAGAGGGTCTCGCACCAGAGAGCCGCGGTGTCCAGACGGTCGGCCAGGACGAGGGAGTTCAGTGCGACGACGAGCGCTGTCAGCGTGCCGTCGTCGAGGCGGGTGCTCTGCAGGATCTGTTCCGCGCGGATCACCACGTCGTCGCCCGCCCCGTCGAGGACCGCCTTCATCAGGGTGGCCGCGCGCTGGTGGGGGCTGCGTGCGGGCGTTCGCGCGCGCCGCTCGTCGTCGCTGTGGCGGGCCCGGGCGCGCGCGGATCCGGGGAGCCCGGGAAATTCGTACGCCATCCAGGCCCGGACGCAGTCGAGCCGTCGCGAGGCTTCGGCGTCCGGATGTCCGCGGGCCTCGGTGCCTGCGCCGTCGCGCTCGGCGGCGCCGAGTATGTCCTGGGCCGGGTCGACCTGGCCGAACCAGAGCAGGTGGCCGACGAGTTCGATGGTCTGGCGGTCTCCGAGTTTGCCGTCGAGTGCGTCGGCGGTCAGCTCGGGCAGGTGCCGGGCGGCGGTCGCCGGGTTGAGCCGCCAGCCGGCCCGGGTCAGCGCCTCCCTGATCGCCACGGACTGCCGTCCGTCGGTGCAGGTGTCGCGCGCGGCGCGCAGGCAGGTGAGGGCCAGTTCGACCTCGTCGTCGGCGAGAGCGTGCTCGGCGGCCTCCAGGAGCGTGCTGAGCGCCCACGGGGCGTCGATCGGCTCGGCCGCGATCAGATGCCGCACCACCACGGTCGCCACCTCGCCGTGCTCGTGCAGCACTTGGGCGACGCGGGCCTCGAGGCGGGCGCGGTGTGCGGGCTCCATGCTCCGCAGGACCGCGGCCCTGCCCGCCTCGTGGCGGAACCAGCCGGAGTCGAGCAGCCCCGCGTCGTTCAGGGCGCGCAGGCTGCGGTGGACCGACTCCCGGCTGGTTCCCAGGACTTCCACCAGTTCGGCGAGCGGCACATCCGGGCCGACCACCGCAAGCGCCCATGCCGTGCGCCGCGTCGACGCGTCGCTGCGGTACAGGCCCGTGGCGACGGCGTGCGCGAAGGCTTCGCCCGGCACGAGGGCCCCGGAGCCGCAACCGCCGCCGTCCGCCACGTGGCGGTCCTCGATCAACGCACGGGTGAGGAGCGGGCTTCCGCCGCCCGTCCGGTGAAGGTCCGCGACCAGCTGGCGCGTCCCCCACCCCTCGCCGCCGAATCCGGAGATCATTTCAGCCACTCCATGCCGCTCGAGTGGCCCGAGCCTGATATTGCGGCAGCCCGGCAGACGCAGCAAGTCAACGTGTAATCGCGTATTTCCGGCCAGAAATCCGCTGTTCTCCCCCAGGACCACCAGAATGCGGCTGGCGTCGAGCCGACGGGCCAGGTACAGGACACATTCCAGGGAGTGGCCGTCGGCATGGTGCACGTCGTCGATGCTGAGCACCACCGGCCTTTCCCTCGCCTGTTCAAGGACAATCCCGCAGAGCTTGGGGACCTCATTCATCACGACGGCGGGCAACACCCCCTCGGCCCGCCGAATCTGCGCGGCCACCGCCATCAGGTCCACAAGGCGAGCCGCCCGCTTGGCGTCAGCGCCCGGCAGATCCGCGCCGAGCAGCAACTGCCCCATCACGCCAAGAGGCAGGTCGCTCTCCGCCTCCGACGCCGTGGCCTGCAGAAACAACGCCCCCGCAGCGGTTGCCCGTTCACCGAAAGCCTGCAACAGCGCGGTTTTCCCGCTGGCCACCGCGCCGCTTACCAATAGCACTCCGCCATGCCCCGCCATGCAGGCGTTGAGCATGCCGTCCATGATCGAGAATTCTTCCTCACGGTCCACCAAGTTCATGAGCCGACTTCTCCCCCGTGCCTGACGGCTGATCCCGGAGCGGCCGGACGGTCAGCCGGTTCTCACCTTTCGACTTGCCCGGTCACTTACTTGAAGACTCTGCCATATCTGAAAATCAACTACCAGCGTCATTTGACTCAATGATGTCGAATAACCGTCGCGAACGCGCCACTTGGCCGAAGACCGGACTTCCCTGTTCCATATCACTGGGAAACTCCTGCGGAATTGCCGATGGTGCGGAAACCGATGGAATTTCGGAAGGACGTCCGAGGTACGAACAAAGGGACGGCAGGGGCAGCGGGCAACGCCCGTGACGGCTGAACCGACAGGACTATTGGCGCATTCGGCACGGCCCGTCCACACGGGGTGTGACTCATTCACCGCCCTCCGCGCATCCGAGTGCCCCGCTCTCAACACCCCATGCCCGAGGTGATGTTGCTGTGGCAGACTGCGGCGATCCAAGCGTCCCGCCGCAGCAACGGAGTACGTCATGACCGCAGATGCGCCCATGCCGACGATCGACACCAGCAAGCCGCATCCCGCGCGTGTGTACGACTGGCTGCTCGGCGGCAAGGACAACTACCCCGTCGACGAGGCGGTGGGCGAGAACCTGCCGCCCGAGGCGAAGGACGCCGCACGTCAGAACCGCGCGTTCATGAACCGCGCGACCGCCTGGCTGGCCACCCAGGGCGTGGACCAGTTCCTCGACATAGGCACCGGGATCCCCACCGCGCCGAACCTGCACCAGATCGTCCAGGAGATCGTGCCGTCCGCGCGGGTCGTCTACACCGACAACGACCCGATCGTGCTGCGCCATGCTGAGGCCCTGCTGGTCAGCCGTCCCGAGGGGATGACCGACTACATCCAGTCGGATGTCCGCGAGCCGCTGGAGATCCTCGGGCATGCCCGCGGCCTCCTCGACTTCGAGCGTCCGATCGCCCTCTCCCTCATCGCGCTCATGCACTTCCTGTCCGACGAGCAGGACCCGTACGGGATCGTGGACACGCTGGTGGGCGCCTTGCCCTCCGGGAGCCACCTGGTGCTCTCGCACGCCTCGTCCGACATCTACCCGGAGCTGGCCGAGCAGGTCACCGCCGAGTACGCGAAGGGCGGCATCAAGCTCGGCTTCCGGAACCGCGCCGAGGTCAGCCGCTTCTTCGACGGGCTCGACCTCGTCGAGCCGGGCCTGGTGACGGCCACGGAGTGGTTCAGGGACACCACGCCGCCGGAGGCGGAGGGCAGCGGGATCTACGCGGCGGTGGCACGCATCCCCTAGTTGCTCGGCTGACGTATCAGCCGGGTACCCGTCCACGCCCCCCGAAAGGTGAGCAGCCCCACTCCCAGGAGCTTGATTGGGGATCAGCGGGGGCGGGCATCACCGTGGGGCAGGACCAGCCGCGCAAGACAGGGCGCGGCACCGGTGAGCGAATGCTGTAGCGAGCACGCCGGACGTCCCAGGGGAGGGAAGTGAGTCGCCATGCGTGCGCACCAGCACGCTGTACGTGCGCCCAAGCGGGTCCATCGGCGCGTCGCCCGTGTCGAGTACGTGCTGCCGCAGGAAGCCGCATCGGCCGGCCGGGCGCGGAAGCTGACCTCCGCGTTCCTGACCCGACCCCGCCGGCACCTGACGGAAGTGGACGCCGAGCGGGTGGACGACGCCACGCTGATCGTCTCCGAACTGGTCGCCAACGCCACCCAGCACGGCCGCAGTCCCTGCCGCCTGCGCCTTCAGGTGTCCGGCGACGAGGTGACCGTCGAGGTCCACGACGCGAGTCCTGTCGGCCCGCGCACGCTCAAGCCCAGCACCGAGCGGGAGAGCGGACGGGGCCTGGCGATGGTGCGTCACCTCGCCGCGCGCCTTGAAGTCGTCGGCAGCGGCCGCCACGGCAAGGCCGTCCGGGCGGTGCTCGCGTAGGGCCGTTCGGGCGGTTCCCGTCCAACGGCGCGGTGAGTCGGGGCGGTGCGTCACGGCCCCGGCTGCAACGTCCTCGCAACCTTGCCCGGAGTTGGCTGGGTCTCCCCCTCGACGGCAGCCCGGTGACCAAGGAGCGGCAGCCCATGACCGATACTCCACGCGTGGAGCTGACCCCTGACGCCGCCGGTCTGGTGCGGCGGCTGCGGGAGGCCCACGGCCCGCTGATGTTCCATCAGTCCGGCGGATGCTGCGACGGCAGTGCGCCCATGTGCTACCCCGCGGGTGAATTCCGCACCGGGAACTCCGACGTGCTTCTGGAGTCGCTGACCGTGGAGGGAGTGGCGGAACCGGTCACCTTCTGGATGTCGAAGAGCCAGTACGAGGTGTGGAGCCACACCCGCCTGATCGTGGACGTGGTGCCCGGCCGGGGCAGCGGCTTCTCCCTCGAAGCCCCGGAAGGCGTACGTTTCCTCATCCGTTCCCGTCTGGTCGGTACCTAGCCACCCACCCTGCACCCGTCCGGCGCTGCCCTCTGGTGCACTTTCTGACCGGCCCTCAGACTGGTGCGGTCGGACGGCCGGAAAGACTTCAGGGGGCATGGGTGGCATCACGGCACACGTACATCGTGGGACGGTTCAGAACGGCGAGAGCGGCGCTCTCGGTACTGACGGCATTCGGCACACTGGCCGGTGCGGCTCTGATGGGAGCGGCACCGGCCGGCGGCGTGGAGGCGGACGGAAAGGCCGCCGCGTCGCGGATCGCGCCTGGTGTGGAGTACTGGCAGTTCGACATCCCGGCCTCCCACGGCACGGCCCGCGCGCACGTGCTCGACGTCGACCTGAGCGATCCGCGCACGGGTGTCGACCTGCTCTATCCGGGTGCGGTGGGCGCGCGCTCCGTCGTCTCCGCGCTCGCGGACGGGGCGGGAGCGGTCGGCGGGATCAACGGCGACTTCTTCAACATCACCGAGACCCAGCATCCGGGGGTCGAGCCCACCGGCGCACCCGTCGGCCCGGCGGTCGCACGCGGCCGGGCCCTCAAGGCGGCGGTGCCGAACGGTCAGCGCTTCGGGCCCGCGATGCCTCCGGGCGTGACCACGGAAGCCGTGCTCGGCGTGGGCTTCGACCGCCGGGCCCGCCTGGACAACCTCCGCCTGGACGGTGAAGTGCGGACGCCGCAGGCCCGGCTGCCGCTCGGCGGGCTCAACCAGTACGCCCTCCCGGTGGGTTCCGTCGGCGCGTTCACCAGCGACTGGGGCAGCACCTCGCGGGTGCGCTCCACCTGCGGCACGGACACCAACCGCGGCGCTCCCTGCAGCACGGACACCCATGAGGTGGCGGTGCGCGGCGGCCGTGTCGTGACGTCCGTCGACACACCCGGCAGCGGTCCGGTGGCCCGCGGCACCACGGTCCTCGTCGGGCGCGAGGCCGGCGCACAGGAGCTGCGCAAGCTCTCCATCGGCGACCGGGTCCAGGTCAAGCACCGCCTGGTGGCGGCCACGTCGCACTCCCCCTTCCGCTTCGCGCTCGGCGGCTTCCCCGTCCTGCGCGGCGGCGCCCCGCTGCCCGGCCTCGACTCCGTCACCTCCGCCGTGCGGACGGCTGTCGGAATCTCCGACGACGGACGGCGCCTCCTGCTCCTCTCCTTGGACGGCTCCCCCGAATTCCGTACGGGACTGACCATCGCCGAAGTCGCCACCACGTTGCAGGGCCTGGGCGCGCGGGACGGCTTCAGCCTGGACGGCGGGGGCTCCTCCACCCTGGCCTCGTCCACCACCCTGGTCGCGAGGGCCCCCGGCGCCGAGGCCGTCACCGTACGCAACAACCCCAGCGGCGGCGTGGAACGTCCGGTGCCGAACGGCATCGGCGTGTTCTCCGGCGGCTGACAGGGCGCGAACGCAGGTGCGGGTTCCCGACAAGTACGGGGTGAGACCGCCGACCGACGGTACGGCTACGGAGGTCCCGTGACCACGGACCTGGACGACGAGGAGCTGCCGGCCCGCACCGCGCGGGACCCGGCAGCCTTCGAACCGCTGGTGGCGCGCCACTCGGCGGTTCTCCACGGCTACTTCGCACGCCGGGCCCCGGCTGCCGCGGACGATCTGCTCGCCGGACTCCCGCCCCCGGTGCCGACGAGCTGATCGCGGCGGGTCATGTCGCGCCGCCGCAGGCTGTTGGTCGCGGCCGTGGCCGTGATCGCCGCCGATGCCGGGGCGTATCCGGTGCTCGACCTGGGCGGCAGGCCCGCGGCCAGTGCGTCGGCCGCCCGGTTCCTGAACGACATGAAGGCCGGCAAGCTCAAGAGACACCCCCGGCGTGCGTCTGGTCGGTGACATGAAGGAGCAAGGGGTGCCCGGGAGTGGCGGTCGAGGTCACGCGGAAGGCCGGGTTCAGCACCGGACGGGAGAAGGGCGTGACGTAGTGGACGAAGGACCGCTGCACCTGGCTGGAGCTGGGCCCGGCCGATCGCGTCGGCTGAGCCCCGGCCCCTGCCGCGTGGGCGTGTTCACTCGGTGTCCCGCACCGCCACCAGACCGTTGAACACGCCCACGTACGCCGTTCCGTCCGGGCCGAGGGTCACCGGCGCCCAGTTGTTGTCGTACGCGATGCCCGTACCGGCGAGCCGCTTCCACTTGGTCGAGCCGGTGCGGAAGTCGACGGCCGTCAGGTACCAGGCATCGATGCCGAGGCTGTTGGGCTCCTTCGTGTAGAAGTACAACAGGCCGTTGGCGGTGGACAGTTTGGGCACGTTCGACGGTGCGCGGACGTCGCTCTCCCACACCGTGTCGCAGCCGCTGCCGTCGTCGCGTACGTCGATCCTGCTGACGCCGCCGACGACGCTGCGCCCGAAGGTGAGCGAGGTGATGTTCTCGTAGCCGTAGTTGTTCTCGACGACGAGGCTGTTGCCCCAGGTGATCAGCGAGTTGTCGGTGGTGGAGGCCCCGGAGCGGAAGACGGGGACCTTGCAGACGAGCCGCTTGTCGTCGGCGATGTCCTCGCCCCGGCGGTAGACGAGGACGTTCATGCGGTCGTCGGCGTTGTCGGTGATGGCCACGTAGTCGTCGTCGCCCTTGCCGAAGAGGTCGGGGGTGGTGCCCGAACCCTGGTTCACCGAGCCGGGTTTGGTGCCCGTCCCCCGGTCGTACGTCTGGCGCCAGACGGCCTTCGGGGTGCCGTCCGCGTCGGCCCGGAAGCTGTAGAGCGCATGGTCGGAGACGATCGACACGCCGTCCTCGGCGACGGAGAACGAGTTCTGGATCTCTTCGCCGTCGAGCCGGACGGAGCGGGTGTCGCCGGACTTGGGGTCGACGGTGCCGACGCGTCCTTGCCGGGTCACCCACCAGATGCGGCCCTCCCAGTCGGGCATCACCGACGTGACCGGGTCACATTCGCCACTCGGGTAGAGATTTGACCAGGTCACGCAGTCGTGCGGGACGTGCGCCGTCAGGTCCCAGTCCTTGTCGACGACGAAGCGCCAACTGCCGTCCGCCGTCTGTTCGTGCGCGAGCCGGACGATGTGCTGCCGGGAGTCGGCGAGGACGAGCCGGTCCTCGTTGTCGAGGTAGGAGTAGGCACCGCCCGAGGTGTCCTTGAAGATCTTCGAGAAGTCCAGGCGCGTGATGGCCTCGACGGTGGAGGGGCGCTGCGGCAGCTTGTACTCGGCGAGCGTCTTCATCGTGTCCGGGTCGAGCAGCTTGACCAGGAAGCCGGTGAACGTGCCGCAGACGGTGACGATGCGGCCGGCCTTGTCGAAGGTGACGGTGGCGCACTCACCCCCGAGCGCCGCCATCTTCTCGCTGCCGACCTGCGGCTTCTTCCCCAGGGGTCCGTTCCAGGGGTAGGTTCCGCTGCCCGCGGCGTCCGCGTGCATCCCGCTGCGGCCGTTGGCGGCGAGATACGGGTGCTGGGGCGGCTGTTCGCCGGGCAGCGGGCGGGCGTCGGCGGGGGTGCCGGTGTACTGGTCGACGAGCCGGTGCCCCGGCGCCTTCGGTATGTCGTCCGCCTGGGCGGGATACGCGAAGGACGCCGCCGAGACCGTGAGCGCGGTCAGGGCGAGGGCAGTGCTGAGGGTTCTGCGACGCGGCATGGGCCGAAGCTAGGGCCAGACCCTTGAAGTGTCCATGGAAAGGTGACAGTTGTTCATGAACACGCAACGATCATGGCTGCAGGCCGCTGACGATGTCCGCGGCGGCCGTGACCCCGTTGTGAATGGTCGGCGCCATGCTCGAACTCGCCAGATAGAAGCCGAGCAGCGCACAGACCAGGGCGTGCGAGAACTTCAGTGCGCCGTTGCGCAGAAAGACCACTGCCAGGATCACCAGCAGCAGCACCACAGAGACCGAAATGGCCATGGGGACAACCTCCTTCGCCGCGTCCACACCGCGGCTCTGGGCCGAGTGTGGCGCAGCGGAGGGACCGTCCGGGCGACCGGCATGTCCTCCGAACGGGTGTTATGTGCCGGGACGTTGCTTCGGCCGGTCCGTATCCGGGCCGGGGGCTACTGCCCGTGGGCGACGAGGAACGCCTCCAGGCCCGCCAGGTCGTCCGTGTTCAAGTGGTCGACGCCGGCGGCGAGGAGCTCGCCCCACACCGCGTCGCGCGCCGGGCCCGGCAGGTCGGGTGTCGCCCAGAAGCGGACGCGCTGCCCGCGCTTGTGGGCGGTGACGACGATGCCGCGCAGCTTGTCGCGCTCGGCGGCGGGCATCGCGCCGACGCCCTGCCAGCTGAAGTTGAGCGTCCAGTTGTCGCTGATCAGCGGGATGAGCGAGGCGGGCGCCGCGCTGCCCAGGTCGGCGAAGCGGCCGTCGTAGAAGGCGCGGCGCGTGCGCTGTGCCTCCATCGGGGCGCGGGCCGCCCGGTCGCCGGAGATCACCGCCGTCACGGGACCGCGGTGCACCTTGCCGTACGAGTACGTGGTGAACAGGTGCCGGTAGCGGCGCAGATGCCGGTCGAGTTCCAGGTACGTCGCCGCGCCCTCGGTCTTGATGTCGATCAGGAGCTGGAAGGGGGTGCGGTGGTAACCGCGGTACACGGAGCCGTGGTTGGCACGGACGCGCGCGGCCAGGGGGCCCAGGTAGAGCGATTCGAGGGTGCGGGTGGGGTCGAGGTCGACCGGGTCGTGCGCGACCAGGAGCTGCCCGTCGACGAGGTAGATGTCGGCCTCGACGCTGCCGAAGCGGTGGTCGAGCGCGTCGAAGAGGGGCCGGGGGTGTTCGTAGTCGTTGTGTGCGTGGGCCCGTATGAGGGGGCGGGGTCCGTGTCCGCGTTCGCTCGCCTGGGCGTACGCGGGGACGGCGGCGGTGCCGGCCAGCGCGGCACCGAGGGTGAGGGCTCTACGACGGGTGATGAGTGCCACGGAGACTCCCGGGAAGGGCGAGGGGACGACGAACGGGCCTCAGTGAGTATGAGGCCATGCTCGCGTCAAGAAACCCCTTCGGGACGGGAGTTGGCGCTATCGACTCCCTGCGTTAACTCCGGCAGACCCACGCCCCCGCAGGGCACCTCGGGCCGCCTCAGGCCACCTCGGGGGCCGCCTTGCGATCGGCTGCCGGAGCGGTCCCCGCCAGCTCGCTCCAGTGGACGGTCCGCTCGCACCACCGCTCAAGGAGCACCCGGTCGTGGCCGACCGCGAGCAGTCCGGCGCCGCTCTCACGCCGGTACTCCTCCACGGCCTGCACGAGTGCCGCAGTCGTCGAGGCGTCGAGCATCGCCGTCATCTCGTCGCAGATCAGCCAGCGCGGCCGGAGCACCAGGGCGCGGGCCAGGCAGGCGCGCTGGAGCTGGCCATCGCTGACCTCGTGCGGCCTGCGGCCCAGGAGGTCCTCGCCGAGACCGACCGTGGCCGCCAACTCGCTCACCCGCGCGGGGGCTTCGCCGCCGCGTCCGGCGGCTCGGAGCGGCTCCGCGATCAGGTTCGTGAGGGTCAGCCTGGGGTCGGCGGAGAGGCGGGGCTGCTGGAAGACGACGCCGAAGGCGGTGCGCTGGGCGCGGGGGGCCCGGTGTCGCCAGCCGCGGGCGGGCTCGCCGTCGATGATGACGCGGCCCGCGTCGGGCTTGTGCAGCAGGGCGGCCACCCGGGCCAGGGTCGACTTGCCGCAGCCGCTGGGGCCGAGCAGTCCGACGGAGGCGCCGGGCGCGATCGTCAGGTCCACGCCGCGCATGACGGGGGCGCGGCGGTCGTATCCGGCGGTGATGGAGTGGAGTTCAAGCACGGGGTGCCTCCAGGACGGCCGCCGTACGGGGATGGTGGCAGGCGACCCCGGCCACGGGCTGCGGCACGGTCCCGCAGGCCTCGTCCGCGCCGGCGCAGCGCGCGGCGAACGCGCATCCGCCCGGCAGTGCGGAGAGTTCTGGCGGCATGCCGGGGATCGGCGTGAACTCCCGCTCCGGGAGGGCGTTCAGGAGGCCGCGCGCGTAGGGATGCCGCGGCCCGGGGTCGCCGAAGAAGTCCTCGGCGTCGGCGAGTTCGACGATGCGGCTCGCGTACATGACGGCGACGCGGTCCGCGATGCGTTCGGCGGCGGCCAGGTCGTGGGTGATCAGGAGCAGCGCGCGGTCCTCGCCGACGTGCTTGCGCAGTTCGTCCACGGTGCGGTCGACGAGGTCGCGGTCGAGGCCCGTCGTCGGTTCGTCGGCGAGCAGCAGCGGTGCGTCGCCGATGAGCGCGAGCGCGGTGGCGGCACGCTGGGCGAGGCCGCCGGAGAGCTCGTGCGGGTAGCGGTCAAGGTGCCCGGCAGGGAAAGCGGCACGCTCGGCTGCCTCTTCGGCGGCCTTGCGCAGCTGCGGGCGGCGGACGTCCGCGAGCTCCCGCAGGGTCTCCTCCAGCTGGGAGCGGACCGTGCGTACCGGAGTCAGGTGCGCGGCCGGGCTCTGCGGAACGAGACCGACGCGCCGTCCACGGACCGTGCGGGCCAGGGTGCGCTCGTCGGCGGCGAGCAGGTCCGCGTCGCCGATGTGCGCGGACCCGGCCGTCTCCGCGTTCTGCGGAAGCAGCCCGAGCAGCGCCGACGCGAGCACGGACTTGCCGCAGCCGCTCTCGCCGACGAGGGCGAGGCACTCCCCCGCGGCGAGGTCGAAGGTGGCGTCGGTGACGGCGGAGACGAAGGTGCCCCCGCGCATGCGGAACCGTACGGAGAGTCCTCGTACGGACAGCACCGGAGGCGGGACGGGTTCGGTCACAGCAGTCACTTTGTGCACGGCGGTCACAGCATCAGCTCCGATCGGCGCCGGGGATTGATCCGTTCCCGCCAGGCGCCCGCGAGGCCCGCGATCGCCAAGGTGGGCACGATGATGAACAGGCCGGGGAAGAGGGTCGGCCACCAGTCCCCGGCGAGGAGCGAGCCGCGCGCGCTCTGCACGAGCGTGCCCAGGCTCGCCTGGTGGGTGGGGAGTCCGAGGCCGAGGAAGGACAGCGCGGACTCGTGCCAGATGGCGTGCGGCACCATCAGGACGGCCGCGAGTCCCGCCTGCGGGAGCACTCCGGGCAGCAGGTGGCGCACGATCACGCGCATCCGCGACGCACCGCCGGAGATGGCCGCGTCGATGTACGGACGCGACCGCAGCGAGAGGACCTCGGCGCGCACGATGCGGGCCGTGGACAGCCAGTGCGTGAGCGCCACCGAAACGACCACCGGCCATACGCCCGGCCGGAACATCGCCACGATGAAGATGCCGAGCAGCAGGTGCGGTACGGATGAGAAGACGTCCACGAGCCGCATCACGACCCGGTCGACCCAGCCGCCCGACGCGGCGGCGAGCGCGCCCACAGCCGTGCCGATGACGGTCGCGACGACGGCCGCCACCACGCCCACGAGGAGCGAGACCCGCAGCCCGTACACGCAGCGCAGGAGGAGGTCGCGCCCCACGTCGTCGGTGCCGAAGGGGTGCGCCAGGGACGGCGGTCGAAGTTTGGCCGCGAGGTTCACGGCCTGTTCGTCGAGGTTCACCAGCGGCGGCACGACCAGGACGGCGAGGACGACAGCCGCGACGAGCACCGCTGAGGAACGCACCCGCCACGCGCGCGTGGAGCGGCTCTTGGAGGCGTCCGCGAGGGGGGAACGCCACATCACGTCAGCCATCGAATCCCACCCTCGGGTCGGCGAGGCCGTACAGCAGGTCGGCCAGGAGGTTGCCGAGGAGCACCGCCGCCGTGGCGAGGACGGTGAGCGCGGCGAGCAGCGGGAAGTCCACGGCGGTCGCCGCCGACACCGTGGCCGCCGCGATGCCCGGCCAGCTGAAGACGGTCTCCACCAGGAGTGCCCCGGTGATCAGTTCGGGCACGCGGGAGCCGATCAGCGTGAGCACCGGCAGCATGCCCGAGCGCAGTGCGTGCCCCAGGAGGACGGTCCGTTCGGCGAGGCCACGCGCGCGTGCACCCCGGACGGGGTCGTCGCCGAGTGCGTCGCCGACTCCTTGGCGTACGTAGAGCACGAACCACGGGAGCTGCGAGATCGCCAGGACGGCGGCGGGCAGCACGAGATGGCTCGCGACCTGCCCGGCGGTCACGGCCGAACTCGCCGTGTCGGTGAGCCCGCCCGAGGGCAGTACGCCCAGCTTCAGGGCGAACAGCCAGACGGCGAGCAACCCGATCCAGAACGGCGGGGCGGCTTCGAGGGTGTACGCGAGCGAGGTCACGGCGCGGTCGAGCCAGCCGCCGGGGCGGCGCGCGGCGAGGACGCCGAGCGTGGTGCCGACGAGGATCGCGAGCAGGAACGCGGTGGCGGCGAGCAGCACGGACCAGCCGATGCGTTCGCCGATGACGTCGGCGACGGGCTGGCGCAGGGTGCTCGAATCCCCGAGGTCACCGTGCACGGCCGAGGTCAGCCAGTCCCACCAGCGCTGTACGAGCGGCTGGTCGACGCCGAGGTTGGCGCGCAGCTGGTCGAGGTTCTCCTGCGACGCGGTGAGCCCGGCCGTGCCCGCGTAGGCCTTGACGGGGTCGAAGGGGGACGCGGCGGCGATCGCGAAGACGCCGAAGGTCACGGCGAGCAGGACCGGGACGGCGAACAGGGCCCGCCGTCCCGTCATGCGCGCCATCGGCCCCCAGGGGAGCTTCCGGAGCGCTGATTTCACTGCTTCGGCTGCCAGTCCTCGACGTTCCACCACGGGCCCGACGCGAGGCCGTGGTCGTGCGGCTCGGTCTGGGTGGTCAGGTCGCCGAAGCGCTTGTCGACGACGTAGAGGTGGTCGATGTGGGTGAGGAAGGTGTAGCCCGGGTCCTTCACCAGCTCGCGCTGGATGGTGTCGTACGCGGCCTGCCGCTTGGCGTGGTCGCCGCTCTCGCGGGCCTTGTCGAGCGCCTTGTCGACCTGGGGGTTGTCGTAGTGGGCCATGTTGTTGAAGCCGTCACCGGCGAGCGAGGACTTCAGGAGCGTGTACTGGTCGAAGTCCGGGTCGGCCGGGGAGCCGCCGCCCGCGAGGACCGCGTCCTTCGGCATTCGCGGCTCGATGACCTCCCACGTACCGGCCTGCACCTCCACCTTGATGCCGAGCTTCTTGGCGTCGGAGGCGTAGGCGAGGGCGTGATCCTGGCGGAGCTTGTCTCCGGAGAGGTACCAGAGCGGGAACTTCGCCTGGACGCCGTCCTTCTCGCGGATGCCGTCCATGCCCGGCTTCCAGCCCGCGTCGTCGAGGATCTTCTTGGCCTTGGCCAGGTCGTGCCCCCGCTCGGTGCCCTTGGTGAACCAGGGGCTGTCGGTCGGTACGGGCCCGTAGGCCTCCTTGCCCGCGCCGTCCAGGATCGAGTCGACCATCGCCTTGCGGTCCACGCCGGTGTCGAGCGCGCGGCGGATTCCGATGTCGCCCGCGACCTTGTTGCCGGTGGGCAGGGTCACCACGCGGTAGTCGAAGGTCTTGGCGGCGTACGACTTCTTGTTGCTGTCGTTCTGGTACTTCTTCGCGAGGTTGGGCGGCAGGATCGCGCCGTCGAGCTCGCCGGCGTCGAGCCGGGTGGCGCGGATGTCGTCGTCCTTGATGATCGCCATGGTGAAGTTCTTGACCTTCGGCGCGCCGCCCCAGTAGCCGGGGTTGGCCTTGAAGGTGAGCTTCTCGCCCTTGGACCACTTCACCAGCTCGTAGGGGCCCGTACCGACCGGCTTGGTGGTGAACTCGCCGGTGTTCACGTCCTGCTTGCCGGCTATGTGCTCGGGCGCGATCGGCAGGACGGTGCGCTCGGCGAACGGCGCATAGGGGTACTTGAGGTGGAAGACGACTGTGTCGTCGCCCTTCGCCTCGACGTCCTTGACGGCGTCGAGCTCGGTCTTGGCGGCGTTGTTGGTCTTCTTGTCGAGAATCGTCTCGTACGTGAAGACGACGTCCTTGGACGTGAAGGGCTTGCCGTCGCTGAACTTGACGCCCTTGCGCAGCTTGAACGTGTAGGTGCGGCCGTCGTCGCCGACCTTGGGGAGCCCGGCGGCCAGCGCGGGCTTGAGCTTCATGTCGGCGTCGTGCGTGAGCAGACCGTCGAAGATCTTGGAGTTGCCGTCCTTGCCGTAGCCGAGGAGCGGGCTCAGGGTGTCCGGTTCGTACGCGATGCCGACGACCGCGGAATCCTCGGCTCCGCCCGCGTTCTTGCCGTCGCCCGGCGCCGAACAGGCCGAGGCGGCGACCGCCAGCGAGGCGGCCGCCGCCACCGCGCCCGTACCCCGTATCGATCGGGCCCTCATGCTCCACACCCCTACTGAAGATCAAACGTTATTGCGAACGGGTCGCAATTATGCCTCATGTAATGGGTGGGTAAAACGTGTGGTCCATACCGAGTGGATCACGGGGGCCCGGTCGACGGTCGAGGTCAGGGAGCCGGCAGGCTCACGCGCGCGGCCAGCTCCTCCCGGTGGCGCCCCACCGTGCCGAGCGCGATCGAGTCGGCCTTTGCCCGCTTGAGATAGAGGTGGACGGGGTGCTCCCACGTCATGCCGATGCCGCCGTGCAGCTGGAGCGCCTCCTCCGCGATGTGCACCACGGCCGGTGACGCGTAGGCCTGCGCGAGGGCCGCAGCGACATCGGCGTCCTCGCTTCCGGCGGCGAGGGTGTCGGCCGCGTTGCGGGCGGCGGCACGGAGGCTCACCACTTCGAGCCAGAGCTGGGCGAGGCGGTGCTTGAGCGCCTGGAAGGAGCCGACGGGCCGGTTGAACTGGTGCCGTTCCTTCGTATAGCGCACGGTCTCGGTCAAACACCAGTCCGCGACGCCCAGTTGCTCGGACGCCAGGAGCCCGGCCCCCGCCCGCAGACCACGCCGTACGGCGGTTTCGGATTCCGGACCGACGGCACGCGCGCGTGCGCCCTCGAAGGTGACCGTGGCGAGTGGCCGGGTGAGGTCGAGCGAGGTCTGCGGCGTGACGGTCACACCGGCGTCGTCCGCGTCCACCGCGAAGATCCCCGCACCCGTCGGCACGAGAAGGACGTCGGCGGCGACCGCGTCGGCGACACCGGACACGCTGCCGTGCAGGGCACCGCTCTCCGTGCGTACGTTGGGCAGGACGCCGCCCGGAGCGGTGCCGAGCGGCACGGCGAGCACGCCGACCGTGCGTCCCGAGGCGAGCGCGCCGAGGAGTTCCCTCGCCGCGTCGCTCTCACAGCCGAGCAGCGTCTCGGTCGCGATCACCGCACTGGTCAGATAGGGCACGGGGGCGACCGCGCGGCCCAACTCCTCAAGGACGACGGCGGCTTCGCGGTGCGTGGCGCCCTGGCCGCCGAAGTCCTCGGGCACGAGCAGGCCCGCGAGACCCATGCCGTCCGTGAGCGCCTTCCACAGGTCGTGGTCGTGCGGCTCGGCGGACTCCGTGCGGGTGAGCACGGCGGTGGCGTCGCAGTGGTCGGCGAGGAGGCCGCGCACGACCGAGCGCAGCGCCTCTTCTTCTTCGGAGTACAGCAGGTCGCGCGGCGCGGGCTGCGAGATCTGCGGGGGCTGCGCACTCATCGGGCGAGGTCCTTCCAGGCGACGTCCTTGTCGGTGCGCGGCTCGGAGGGGAGTCCGAGGACGCGCTCGGCGACGATGTTGAGCAGCACTTCGCTCGTGCCGCCCTCGATGCTGTTGCCCTTGGCCCGCAGATAGCGGTAGCCCGCGTCACGGCCGACGAAGTCGACCTTCGCGGGCCGCCGCATCGTCCAGTCCTCGTACAACAGCCCCTCCTCGCCCAGGAGTTCCACCTCCAGGCCGCTGATCTCCTGGTTCAGGCGGGCGAACCCGAGCTTCATGCCCGAGCCCTCCGGGCCCGGCTGTCCAGCGACGAGCTGCTGGCGGAGCCGCTCGCCGGTCAGCCTGGCGACCTCGGCCTCGACCCACAGCTTGAGGAGCCTCTGATGCAGGTCGTGCGTGCGCAGTTCGGGGCGCTCGCGCCAGGCCTCGACGACCGGGCCGATCATGCCGCCCTCGCGCGGGATGCGGGCGCCGCCGATGGACACGCGCTCGTTCATGAGGGTGGTCTGCGCGACCTTCCAGCCGTCGCCGATCTCTCCGAGCCGGTGCGCGTCCGGGATGCGTACGTCGGTGAGGAAGACCTCGTTGAACTCGGCCTCGCCGGTGATCTGCCGCAGCGGACGCACCTCGACGCCCGGGTCGGTCATGTCGCAGACGAAGTACGTGATGCCGCGGTGCTTGGGCACCTCCGGGTCGGTGCGGGCGATGAGGATGGCCCAGCGGGCGGCGTGCGCGCCGGACGTCCACACCTTCTGGCCGTTGACCACCCAGGTGCCCCCATCGTCGCGGACGGCGCGGGTGCCGAGCGCCGCGAGGTCGGATCCGGCGCCCGGCTCGCTGAAGAGCTGGCACCACACCTCGTCGCCGACCCACAGCGGCCGCAGGAATCTCCGCTTCTGCTCCTCGGTGCCGAAGCGCAGGATGGTCGGGGCCGCCATGCCGAGGCCGATCCCGATGCGGCGCGGATCGTTGTCGGGCGCGCCCGCGGCCTCCAGCTCGGCGTCCACGACAGCCTGCAGGGACCGGGGGGCGCCGAGCCCGCCGAGCCCTTCCGGGTAGTGCACCCAGGCGAGCCCGGCGTCGAAGCGGGCCTTCAGGAAGGCGGCGCGTTCGGTCGCCGCCGGCGGGTGCGCGGCGAGGAACTCCTGTGTACGGCTGCGCAGTTCGACGGCATCCGTCATGCGCCGGCCCCCTCGGGAAGCACGGCCACCCGCCCCGTGGTGACACCGTCGGCGACCCGCTGGACGGCCGCGGCGGCATCACTCAGCGGCACACGCTCGCTGATGAGCGGCTTGATGGCGCCCTTGGCCGCGAGCTGGGTGAGCTCCTCGTGGCAGCGGAGGACGGCCTGTGGGTCCTTGGTGTTGTAGAGGCCCCAGTGCAGGCCGAGGACCGCGTAGTTCTTCACCAGGGCGTGGTTGAGCGCGGGCGTCGGGATGACTCCGCTGGCGAAGCCGACGACGATGATCCGCCCCTCGAAGGCGACACACTTCGTGGACTGCGTGTAGGCATCGCCGCCCACGGGGTCGTAGATGACATCAGCGCCACGGCCGCCGGTGGCTTCCTTGACGGCGCCGATGACGTTCTCCGTACGCCGGTCGATGACCAGGTCGCAGCCGAGCTCGCGCGCGACCTCGGCCTTCGCGGCGCCGCCGACGACGCCGATGACCTTGGCGCCCGCCGCCTTGCCGAGCTGGACGGCCGCGCTGCCGACACCGCCGGCGGCAGCGTGCACCAGGAGGGTCTCGCCCTCCTGGAGGTGCGCGCGGCGGTGCAGGCCGAACCATCCCGTCTGGTAGCCGATGTGCAGCGCGGCGGCCTCTGCGTCGTCCAGGGCGTCGGGGGCGGGCAGCACGGTCGCCGCGTCCGCGAGCGCGTACTCGGCGAAGCCGCCGTACGGGAGGGCCGGGTTGGCGATCACCCGCCGCCCGTCCTCGGTCTCGCCGCAGATCTCCACGCCGGGCGTGAACGGCAGCGGGGGCGTGACCTGGTACTGCCCGCGGCAGAGCAGCGCGTCGGGGAAGTTGATGTTGGCGGCACGGACCTTGAGGAGCAGTTGTCCGTCGCCGGGCACCGGCCGGTCCACGTCTTCGAGGCGCATCACCGCGCTCGGCTCGCCGTTCTGGTGCACTTGCCATGCCTGCATGCGGGGCCTCCACTGGGGCTTTCGTAGACCGAGCTCGGTCGCATACTAAGCGGTCGCTTGCAGGCAGGGGAACCGTCTCGTCAGTCCGCTTTGCGCTTCTCCTGAGCGGGCCGCGCCCTTACGTGCATCCGCTCGCCCTGCGGCCCGAACAGGCTGAGGAATTCCGCGGGCCCCTCCCCCGTCGACCCGAACCAGTGCGGGAGCCGCGTGTCGAATTCCGCGGCCTCGCCCGCCGTGAGGATCACGTCATGATCGGCGAGCACGAGCCGCAGCCGCCCCGACAGGACGTACAGCCACTCGTACCCCTCGTGGGTCTGCGGATCGGGCTGGACGGAGCGGACGGGCTCGAGCACCTTGTACGCCTGGAGGCCGCCGGGCTGGCGGGTCAGCGGGACCATCGTCCGTCCGTTACGGACGATCGGCTTGGCCCGCACCCGGGGGTCGCCGACGGGCGGGGCGCCGACCAGCTCGTCCAGGGGGACCTGGTGGGCCCGCGCGATGGGGAGCAGGAGTTCGAGGCTGGGCTTGCGGTGGCCGGACTCAAGCCGGGAGAGGGTGCTCACCGAGATGCCGGTGGCGGCGGCGAGGCCCGCGAGGGTCGCACCGCGCTCCTTGCGGATGCGCCGCAGGCGGGGGCCGACCTCGGCCAGCACCCCGTCCAGGTTCGCACCGTCGTCGCCGCTGCTGTCCGCCGCAGCCGCCGCCTCTTTGCTTGCCGACCTGTTCTCTGCCTTGCGTTCTGCCTTGTTCTCTGCCATGGATCCATTGCAGTATCGGCAAAGTCGATTGTCAATAATGCACCGACATTGCGACGGTCGTCTCGGCGGGACGTCCGCATGAAGTCCGTACAAGCATGGAGCTTTGAAGCGTTACGCGGTATCGATGCCGCCATGACGGACCACGTGAGCGCAGGCGCGCCGCCGGGGCTCCCGGCACCCGCCCCGCACGGCACGAGCGCGCTGCCCGAGGGGACGTACGACGGGGCGGTCGTCCTCGTGACCGGCGGCGGCACCGGTCTCGGCAAGGCGATCGCCGCGGAGTTCGCGCGGCTCGGGGCGGATCTGGTGATCGCCAGCCGCAAGGAGGAGCGGCTGAAGGCGGCGCGGGACGAGCTCGCGGGCCTCGGCGGGCGGGTGGCGGCCGTGCCGTGCGACATCCGGGACCCGGACCGCGTCGCCGAGGTCTTCGACGCGGCGCAGGACGCGTACGGCCTGCCGGACGTCCTGGTCAACAACGCGGCGGCGAACTTCCCCGTGCCCGCCGAGGACATGTCCCCGAACGCGTGGCGCTCGGTCGTGGACATCACGCTGACCGGGACGTTCTTCATGACGCGGGAGTTCGCCCGCCGCCACCTCACGGCGGGCACACCCGGCTCCGTCATCAACATAGGGGCGTCGTACGCGTGGACGGGCGGCCCCGGTTTCGCGCACAGCGCGGCGGCCAAGGCGGGCGTGCACAGCCTCGTCGAGAGCCTGGCGGTGGAGTGGGGGCCATACGGGATCCAGGTCAACGGCCTGGTGCCGGGTCTGATGCCGCACGAGGACATGACCGCGGACATCCGCGAGAATCTCGACCGGGCCACGACCGCGGCTACGGCTGCGGAGGGCGGCGAATCAGACTCCCGCCGAAGGGAGTTGAGTTCGCGCCAGCCCGCCCTGCGCGTCGGCGCCCCGCGCGAACTGGGCTGGGCCGCGACCTTCCTCGCCTCGCCCTACGCCCGCTTCATCACCGGGCACACGCTGGTGGTGGACGGCGCGAACTGGCAGCGGCGGGGCCTGGTGAGCCCGGAGATGGTGACGGTGCGCGAGCAGCTGGGGCGAGGGCCCTTCGGCCGGTAGCGCCACTCCCGAGGCCGCGCCGGCCGCGACCCCAGGCCGTGGCCGTACCGCCTGCCTCCCACCCGCTGCTTCCGCCTACTTCCCCTTGAACGCAGCCGCCCTGCGCTCCCCCTTCGCCGCGTACCCGGCCCGCGAGTCCTCCGACGTCAGCGTGATCGCCGCGTTCATCGCGACCCGGTCGAGGGCAGCGTCCATCCCCGCGTCCGCGTACGCGTCGATGCCCCGCTTGATGCCCTGCACGGCGAGCGGCGCGTTCGCCGCGATCTCGCCGGCGATCTCGCGAGCCGCCTTGGTCAACTCGGCGACGGGAGTGATGAGTTGGACGAGCCGCAGCCGCTCTGCCGTGGCCGCGTCGATGCGGCGGCCGGTGAGCGAGAGCAGCTTGGCCCAGCCCGCGCCCGCGTCACGCGCGATGCGCAGATCGCCGCCCGCGTCCACCGCGACGCCGATCTGCGCCTCGGGCAGCGCGAACACCGCGTCGTCGGACGCGATCCGCACATCCGCCATCAGCGCGAGTTCGAAGCCGAACCCGAGGCAGTACCCCTGCACGGCTGCGACGATGGGCTGCGGAAGGCCCGCGAAGGTGCGGAAGCGCTCATGGACCCAGCGCAGCCCCTCGTAGTAGTTGCGCGTGCGCTCGGCGCCCGAACGGCCCCCGATCGCACCGCCGTTCTGGGCGGTTACGTCGATCCCGGCGCAGAACGCCCGCCCCTCCGCGCGCAGCAGCACTGCCCTGATCGAATCGTCGAAGCGGATCCGGTCGGCGAAGATGCCGAGCTGGCGCGTGGACTCCCAGCTCCACGCGTTGAGCTTGCGCGGGTGGCAGAGGGTGAGGATGCCGAGGCCGTCCTCGATGTCGAGACGCAGCCGCTCCTCGCCCTCCGGGATGTCCGTGCCGATGGTGTCGATCATCCAGCACCAGCTCCTGCCTACGTTTCTGACGGCCCGTCAGGCATGTGACGTACCGTCAGCGTAGTGGCGGTGGCTCAGCGGCTGAAGACCTCGAACGACACCGCGGGCCTACCGCCGAAGCGCGGTGCCACCCGCTGCGCGTTGCCAGTGAGGAACTCACGGCAGTACTTCTCGGGGTCCTCCTGGGTCAACACCTCGATGTACGTGCGGTGTTCCAGGAGCGAGCGCACGGAGCGTTCGAGACCGGCCGTCGCGTCCGCCGCGTGCGTGGGCGACGAGGAACCGGCGACGGCCACCCAGCGCACGCCGTTCCAGGGCTCAAGTGCGTCCTCCTCGATCAGCTCGGGGAAGATCCACCGGTTGCCCGCGTCCGCGACGGCGTCGAGGGTGGCGCGGCCGACGGCCACGTGGTCCGGGGTGTTCCAGGCGACGCCGCCCCAGGTGTCGCGGTGGTTGAGGGTGATCACAAGCTCCGGCCGGTGCCTGCGGACCGCGGCGGCGATGTCGCGGCGCAGCGCCGTCCCGTACTCGATCACACCGTCCCTGTGGTCGAGGAACTCCACGGTCGACACACCGACGACGGCCGCGCTCGCCCGCTGCTCGCGCTCGCGCAGCGGGCCGCACGTGGCGGGGTCGAGGGTGTCGATGCCCGCCTCGCCCCGGCTGGCCAGGAGGTAGGCGACCTCGCGGCCGCCGTCCGTCCAGCCGGCGATCGCGGCGGAGCAGCCGTACTCCAGGTCGTCGGGGTGGGCGACGACGGCGAGGGCCCGCTGCCAGTCCTCGGGCATGGGCGTGAGCTGGTCGTTCTCGTTCAACGGCTCTGTCATGCCCGCAGCCTAGCTTCGCGGGACCCCGTCGCGGAGGGGTCAGGCCTCCCCCCTGGCGAGAGCCAGGAGCCGGTCGAGGACGCGCGGTGATCCGACCCGCAGCCCGTCGTGCTCGTACTCGTCGGTGACCCAGGTCCGCAGACCGCGGATGGAGCGGGCGGTGCGCAGCGAGTGGCCGGTGTCGACGTACAGGTCGTCGTGGTAGATCGCGGCGGCGGCCGGCACCTCGTTCGCGGCGAGGCGAGCCGTGTCGTACAGGGGCGTCCATCCGGTGCGTGCGGCGAGCAGGTCGGCGGTCTCGCGCAGCGGGCGCAGGGCGGGGTCGCAGTCGAACTGCCAGCGCTGGACGGCTTCGCCGGTGAAGAGGAGCGGCGCGTCCCCGGCGAGCGCCTTGCCCGGGTCGAACTGCGGGAACTCGCCGCGCAGCCGCTGGGCCGACCAGTCGGTGGACCGATCGCCCTGGCCGTAGATCGTCTCGTGCAGGAGGGCGAAGAGCGGGTGACCCCAGTGCGAGAGTGCGGCCTGTACGCCTTCCTGGAACGCGTCGGAGAGCGTGTGTCCGGCAGGGGTCCGCACGAAGGCGTCCTCAAGGAGGAAGTGGAGGCGGTGGCTGCCGTCGCCCATGCCGAGCAGCATGCCGAGGGACTGGAACGCCTCGACGGTGAGCCGGTAGCCGCCGTTGAGCACCGGCTCGTGCTCGGCGAGGTGGGCGGCGATGCGGCGGGCGCGCTCGACGTCCTGGGGGTATCGGGCGTAGTGGGCCGCGGTCTTGCGCTCCATGCGCGGGTAGGCGGCGCGGTAGACGTCGTCCGCGTGGCCGTCGAGCGTGGGCAGGCCGCCGGTGATGATGGCGGTGTTCAGTCCCTCGGGGGCCGCCGAGAGGTAGTGGGTCGCGCAGAAGCCGCCGAAGCTCTGCCCGAGCACGGTCCAGGGGGCGCCGCCGGTCAGCTCGCGCCGGATCAGCTCGCAGTCGCGGACGATGGAGTCGGCGCGGAAGTGCGTGAGGTAGTCGGCCTGCTCACGGGGTCCGCCGCGCAGCGGGAGCGTCTGGCGCGTCGCCGGGGTGGAGCTGCCGGTTCCGCGCTGGTCGAGGAGGAGCACCCGGTAGTCCTGGAGGGCCCTGCCCAGCCATGCCTCCTTGCCCACGAACCGGTTGGCCCCGAATCCCGGGCCGCCCTGCAGATACACCAGCCACGGCAGGTCGCCTCCGTGGTCCCCGTGCGCGCTCGCCACGGCCTCGCGGGCGTAGACCTCGATCCGCTCCCCCGCCGGATCGTCGTGGTCGAGGGGCACGGAGAAGCGGTGGTCGGTGAGGACGACGCCGGGCTGGCGGTAGGAGGCGGTGGCGGTCAAGAGAGCTCCTGGGCGGCATGCGGAACGGGACACTTCGCCCCAGTTCAGCACACCCGTCGCGGACGCGGTCAGCGGGGCGCCAGGCTGGAGCGCCGCACCACGAGCTCCGGCTGGAGCACCACGCGCCGGTGATCGTGCGCCGCGGGGTCGGTGTCCGACTCGGTCTCCTCCAGGAGGAGTTCCGCGGCCATGGCGCCCATCTTGATGGCGGGCTGGCGCACCGAGGTGAGTGGGACGACGGCAGCGGCTGCGAACTCGATGTCGTCGTAGCCGACGATGGCGATGTCCTCGGGCACGCTCACCCCGGCCGCGTACATCGCCTGGAGCACCCCGAGGGCGAGCAGGTCGTTGGCGCAGAAGACGGCGGTCGGCCGCTCGGCGAGACCCAGGACGCGGGCGCCCGCGTCGCGTCCGGCGGCCACGTCGAGGCGTTCGGTGGGCAGTTCCCGCAGCGCCGACGCCGGCAGACCGGCCTCGGCGAGTGCCTGCAGCGCTCCCTGCCTGCGGTCCTTGACCTGGTTGAGGCCGGGCGGGCCGCTCACGTACGCGATGCTGCGGTGCCCCGCGTCGACGAGATGGCGCACCGCGAGCGCACCGCCCAGGACGTCGTCCACGGAGACGGAGCACTCGGTGGCGCCCTCGGCGACCCGGTCCACCAGGACGAACGGGATGGCGTGCCTGCGGAACGCCTCGATGTTGCGCCCCGTCGCGTCGGCCGGGGTCAGCAGCACCCCCCGTACCCGCTGCTCGGCGAAGAGCGCCAGGTATTCGGCCTCTTCGGAGGGGCTCTGTCCGCTGTTGCACATCATGACGCGGAGCCCCGCGTCGCGCGCGGCACGCTCGGCACCGCGCGCGACGTCCACGAAGAAGGGGTTGCCCATGTCGAGCACGAGCAGCGCCATGATGCGGCTCTGCCCCGCGCGCAGTTGCCGTGCGGACTCGCTGCGGACGTAGCCGAGCCGGTCGATCACGGACTGCACCCTGTGGCGTGTCTCTTCGGAGACGACGTCCGGGCGGTTGATCACGTTCGACACGGTGCCCACCGACACGCCGGCGTGCTTCGCCACGTCTTTGATGCCGACCATGCGTCCCCTTGTTCCGTTGCTCGGGCGGTGCCTCGTGCACCACCGCGTGCGATCCCCTCAGAATTTGTACTGGTCGATGTTCTTCTTGTCGAAGACGGTCGGCTCACCGAGATCGACGACGCCCTTGTCGCCGATGGTGAAGGTGCCCAGGTCGCCCGCCTCGAACTTCTCGCCCTTCTTGCCGGTGATCCGGCCGGACTCCAGCGCCACGGCGGTGTGCGCGGCCAGTGCGCCGAGCTTGGCCGGGTCCCACAGCTCGAAGCCCTCGACTGTGCCGTTCTTGACGTACTGGCGCATGTCGTTGGGCGTCCCGAGGCCGGTGAGCTTCACCTTGCCCTTGTACTTCGATCCCGAGAGATACTGGGCCGCTGCCTTGATGCCGACGGTCGTCGGCGAGATGATCCCGGCCAGCTTCGGGTGCTCCTGGAGGAGCCCCTGGGTCTGCTGGAAGGACTGCTGGGCGTCGTCGTTGCCGTAGGCGGTCTTGACCAGCTTCATGTTCTTGTACTTGGGCTTCTTCAGCTCGTCCTTCATGTAGCCGATCCAGGTGTTCTGGTTCGTCGCGGTCTGGGCGGCGGAGAGGATCGCGATGTCGCCCTTGTAGCCGATCTGCTTGCCGAGCAGCTCCACCTGGGTGCGGCCGAGCGCCTCGGCGCTGGACTGCGAGACGAAGACGTCACGGCACCCGGGGTTGGTGTCCGAGTCGTACGTGACGACCTTGATGTCGTTCTTCATGGCTTGCTTGAGGGCGGTGCACAGGGCGCCGGGGTCCTGCGCGGAGACGGCCATGGCGTCCACCTGCTGCTGGGTGAGCGTGTTGACGTAGGAGACCTGCCCGCTGGTGTCGGTGGCGCTGTTGGGTCCTGTCTCCTTGTACGACGACCCGAGCTCCTTGAGCGCCTTCTCGCCGCCCTTGTCGGCGACGGTGAAGTACGGGTTGTTGACCTGCTTGGGCAGGAAGGCGACCGTGAGGCCTTTCTTGATCGCCGCGCCCGGGTCGGCCTTGGCGTTCGACGCCTTGGCCGCGTCGTCGCCCTTCGAGGAGTCCTTGGTGGTGCCTCCGCAGGCGGTGGAGGTGAGGGCGAGCGAGGTGACGGCTGCCAGGGTCACGCAGGCGCGGGTGAGGGCAGTGCGGCGGCCGGAGCGGCGGACGGTTCGGCGGGGAGAGAGCATCGTTGGTCCCTTTCGGACTGCGGACTTCGGGAGGTACGAGGGGTCAGCGGGCGGGAGCCGCGGCGGCGCGGCGGCCCGCTCGGGCGACGGCGATCTGGCGGGCCACGCGCGGCCCGAGCACGGACACCACGAGCAGCACGCCGGTGACGACGATCTGCGACTGCGCGGAGACGTTGAGCAGGCTCATCGCGTTCTGCAGCGCACCGAGCAGGAAGACTCCGGCGATAGCCCCGCCGAGGGTTCCCTTGCCGCCGTCGAAGTCGATGCCGCCGAGCAGGACGGCGGCGACGACGGACAGTTCGAGGCCGGTGGCGTTGTCGTAGCGGGCGCTCGCGTAGTGCAGGGCCCAGAAGACGCCGGTGAGCGAAGCCATGAGGCCGGTGAAGACGAACAGCCACAGCTTGTGCCGCTTGACGCGTACGCCCGCGAACCGCGCGGCCTCCTCATTGGCGCCGATCGCGAAGAGCGAGCGCCCGAAGGGGGTGGCGTGCAGGACGACGACGGCGATGGCGAGCAGCGCGAGGAAGGGCAGGAAGGCGTACGGCAGGAAGGTGTCGCCGATGCGTCCGGCCGCGAAGTCCAGGTACTGCGAGGGGAAGTCGGTCACGGCGTCCGACCCGAGGACGATCTGTGCGATGCCCCGGTAGGCGGCCATGGTGCCGATGGTCACGGCGAGCGAGGGCAGCCCGAGACGGGTCACCAGGAGTCCGTTGACGAGGCCGCAGACGACTCCGAGGAGCAGCACGACCGGGATGATCGTCTCGATGGCCATGCCCGCGTTCCAGAGCGCGCCCATCACGGATCCGGAGAGTCCCGCCGTCGACGCCACCGACAGATCGATCTCTCCGGAGACGACGAGAAGTGTCATCGGGAGGGCGATCAGCGCGATGGGCAGCGTGTTGCCGATGAGGAACGACAGGTTGAGGGCGTTCCCGAAACCGTCGACAAAGGCGAACGACATCAGGAGGAGGACGACAAGGAGAGTGCCGACAACGGTGTCCCAGCGGACGGCGCGCGTGAGCGAGAGCCGGTTGGAGTCAGCCATGGCGTGCGTTCCTCTTCTTCAGGGCCTTGGCGACGCGCAGCGCGACGATCCGGTCGACGGCGATGGCCAGGACGAGCAGCACGCCGTTGATGGCGAGCACCCACACGGAGCTGACGCCGAGCGCGGGAAGCACGCTGTTGATGGAGGTCAGGAGCAGCGCGCCGAGTGCCGCGCCGTAGACGCTCCCGGAGCCGCCGGTGAAGACGACGCCGCCGACCACGACGGCGCTGACGACGGTGAGTTCGTAGCCGTTGCCGGTGGCGGAGTCGACGTTGCCGAAGCGGGCCAGGTAGAGCGCGCCGGCGAGTCCGGCGAGCGCCCCGCACGCGGTGTACGCGGCGAGGATGCGCTTGCGTACGGGGATGCCGGCGAGCCGGGCGGCCTCGGGGTTGGAGCCGAGCGCGTAGAGCTCGCGTCCGCCGCCGAAGTGCCGCAGGTAGTGGGCGACCACCACCAGGACGGCCAGCGCGATGAGCGCCAGGTACGGCACGGCGGAGATCCCGCCGGACCCGAAGTCGACGAAGCCGTCCGGCAGGTCGGATGCGGTGATCTGCCGGGAGCCGACCCAGATGGAGTCGATGCCCCGGATGATGTAGAGGGTGCCGAGCGTCACGACGAGCGCGGGGACCTGGCCGAGGCTGACGAGCGCCCCGTTGAGCAGCCCGCAGCCGACACCGAGCACGACGGCCAGGAGTATCGCGACCGTGGAGTTGCCGCCTCCCTGGAGGTAGTTGCCGGCGGCGAAGGCGCTGATCCCGAGGGTGGAGCCGACCGACAGGTCGACGTTGCGGGTGATGACGACGAGGGCCTGGCCGGTCGCGACCAGGACGAGGATGGTCGCGTTCAGGAGCAGGTCCTTGATGCCCTGCTCGGACAGGAACTCGCTGTTGCCCGCCTGGGTGATGCCGATCATCACCAGGAAGACAAGGAGGATGGCGAGTTCGCGCATCTTGAAGACGCGGTCCACCAGACGGGTGCCCGCGGCCTTCTCGGGGTCCACGGCGGGTGCCGGGCTCTGGGTGGTCACGCTCATGCCGTCCTCCCGGTGGCGGCCGCCATCACGGACTCCTCGGTGGCCCGCGCGCGCGGGATCTCGGCGGTGAGCCGCCCTTCGTGCATGACGAGGACCCGGTCGGCCATGCCGAGGATCTCGGGCAGATCGGAGGAGATCATCAGGACCGCGACCCCGTCGGCGGCGAGTCCGGAGAGCAGTCGGTGCACTTCGGCCTTGGTGCCGACGTCGATGCCGCGGGTCGGTTCGTCCACGATCAGCACCTGGGGTCGGGTGGCCAGCCACTTGGCGAGGACGACTTTCTGCTGGTTGCCGCCGGACAGGGTGCCGACGGCGTCGGCGATGCGCGCGTACTTCACCTGAAGTCGCACCGCCCAGTCGAGCGAGCGGCTGCGTTCGGCGCCGCGGTCCATGAGGCCCGCGCGTACCGTCGTACGCAGTCCGGTGAGCCCGATGTTGCGTTCGATCGACATGTCCATCACGAGGCCCTGGGCGCGCCGGTCCTCGGGGACGAGCGCGAGCCCGGCGGCCATGGCGGTGCTGGGGGCTCCGTTGGTCAGCGCCTTGCCTTGCACCTCGACCGTTCCGGCGTCCCACCGGTCGACGCCGAACACGGCCCGCGCGACTTCGCTGCGCCCGGCCCCGACGAGTCCCGCGAGCCCGACGATCTCGCCCCGCCGCACGTCGAAGGAGACGTCGGTGAAGACGCCCTCACGGGTCAGCCTGCGGACGCTCAGCGCGACGTCGCCCACCCTTGTGTCCTGCTTCGGGTAGAGCTCGTCGAGGTCGCGGCCCACCATGCGGCGTACGAGATCGTCCTCGGTCAGACCTTCGAGCGGCTCGCTCGCGATCAGGCCACCGTCCCGCAGCGTGGTGACGCGCTGGCACAGCTCGAAGATCTCCTCCAGACGGTGCGAGATGAACAGCACGGCGGCGCCCTGTTCGCGCAGGGTGCGGACGACGCCGAAGAGCCGGGCCACTTCGCTGCCGGTGAGGGCGGCGGTCGGTTCGTCCATGATCAGGACCCGGGCGTCGAAGGAGAGCGCCTTGGCGATCTCGACGATCTGCTGGTCGGCGATCGACAGGCCGCGCGCGGGCTGTTCGGGGTCGAGGTCCACGGCCAGGCGCTTGAAGAGCGCGTCGGCCGCGGCGTGCACGGCCTTGTGGTCGACGCGGCCGAAGGAGCGGCGTGGCTGGCGCCCCATGAAGATGTTCTCCGCGACGGAGAGGTCGGGGAAGAGCGTCGGCTCCTGGTAGATGACGGCGACGCCCGCGTCCCGGGCGTCGCCGGGGCCGTGGAACACGACCGGGGACCCGTCGAGCGACAGCTCTCCCGCGTCCGGCCGGTGGACCCCGGCGAGGGTCTTGATGAGGGTGGATTTCCCTGCGCCGTTCTCGCCCGCGAGGGCGTGCGCCTCACCGGCGTACAGCTCCAGGGAGACGTCGTGCAGGGCGCGTACGGCCCCGAAGGACTTGCTCAGGCCCTGCACGGCAAGGACGGGGGGCTCTCTCATGGGTAGCACCGATCGGTCACGAAGGGCATGCGGCTTCTGACTGCGGGAATCACCGGGCGGGCGTCATCGGGGGCACCCGCCGGACACCTGGGGTGAAAGGTTTCAATCAATTTTCAGGGAAGCTAAACCCGCGCCAACTGCCGCGTCAATGGGCATGACTTGAAAATCCTGTCGTGACTTGGTGCACCAAGGCTGAAGCAGCCAAGGGCTCTTGACAGCGGGCAGCGCGCTCCCTAGCTTCGCCTCTCGTGAAACGATTCATCGTCGAGTCGTTACGGAGCCGAATTGTGATCAGCAGAAGACGACTGCTCAGCACCACCGCCACGGCCGCCCTGGGAACGGCGATGGCCCCCGGGGCCGTTCCGGCGGCCGTCGCCGCCCCCTCCGCGGGGGGCCGGGCCCTCCGCGTGACCAGACCGACCGTGGAGTACGTGAGACACCCGCTCGGTCTCGACGTGCCGCGCCCGAGGCTGAGTTGGCCCCTGGCGTCCGCCAAGGAGGGCCAGGCGCAGACCGCCTATCAGGTGCGTGTGGCCACCGCGGCGAACCGCCTCACGAAGCCCGACGTCTGGGACAGCGGCAAGGTCACGTCCGGCGACTCCGTCCTGGTCCCGTACGCGGGCCCCGACCTCAAGTCCCGTACGCGCTACTACTGGTCGGTCCGCGTCTGGGACGCCGCGGGCGACGCGTCCGAGTGGAGCGAGGCCTCCTGGTGGGAGACGGGGCTCTCCGCGGCGAAGGACTGGACGGCGCGCTGGATCGGCGCGCCCGCCTCCCTCGTCGGCGCACCCGCCCTGGACGACGCCTCGTGGATCTGGTTCCCCGAGGGGGACCCCGCGACCAGCGCGCCGGCCGCCACCCGCTGGTTCCGTGGCCGCGTCGATGTCCCCGAAGGGGTCACCGGGGCGCGGCTGGTCATGACGGCCGACGACGGCTGCACCGCGTATGTGAACGGCACGCAGGTGGCGCACACCGAGGCGGACAGCGCCGCCGACAACTGGCGCCGCCCCGCCGTCGTCGACGTGACCGGGCAGCTTCGCGCGGGCACCGCGGTCATCGCCGTCTCGGCCACCAACGCCACGACCGGGCCCGCGGGTCTGCTCGGGCTCCTTGAGCTGACGACCGCCGACGGCAAGCGCACCGTCACCACCGACGGCACGTGGAAGACCACCGACAAGGAGCCCTCGGGCGACTGGGAGTCGGCGGGGTACGACGACGGCTCCTGGGCTGCCGCCAAGGTCCTCGCCGCCTGGGGCTCGGGCCCCTGGGGGAAGGTCGCCGCCAACCACTGCCCCGCCGCCCAACTGCGCCACGAGTTCCGCCTGCGGCCTGGCAGGACCGTCGCGCGGGCCCGCCTGTACTCCACGGCCCTCGGCCTCTACGACGCCTGGCTGAACGGCGAGCGCGTCGGCGACGACCGCCTGGCACCCGGCTGGACCGACTACAACAAGCGGGTCCAGTACCAGACGTACGACGTGACCAAGCAGCTCAAGCCCGGTGCCAACGCGCTCGGCGTGACGGTGGCGGTCGGCTGGTACGCGGGCAACGTCGGCATGTTCGGCCCGCATCAGTACGGCGACCGACCGGCGTTCCTGGCCCAGTTGGAGGTCACGTACACCGACGGCTCCACCGACCGTGTGCTGTCCGGCACCGACTGGCGCGCCGCCACCGGCCCGGTCACCGCCGCAGACCTCCTGTCGGGCGAGGACTATGACGCCCGCCTGGAGACCGCGGGCTGGACGCGCACAGGCTTCGACGACTCGAAGTGGGTCGCGGTGGACGCCGTCGAGAAGGTCAAGGCCGCCGTCGTGGCCCAGATCGACGGGCACACGCGCGTGGAGAGCGAGATATCCGCCCGGAAGGTGACTGAGCCGAAGCCAGGCGTCTTCGTCTTCGACCTCGGTCAGAACATGGTCGGCGCGGTCCGCCTCACCGTCTCCGGGAAGGCGGGCACAAAGGTCCAGTTGCGCCACGCGGAGGTCCTGAACCCCGACGGCACGGTCTACACCACCAATCTGCGGTCCGCCCGCGCCACGGACACCTACACGCTCAAGGGCGGCGGCAAGGAGACGTACGAGCCGCGCTTCACCTTCCACGGCTTCCGCTACGTGGAGGTGACGGGCTACCCGGGCAAGCCGCCGCTCGACGCGGTGACGGGGCGCGTGATCCACACGTCGGCGCCCTTCACGATGGACTTCAAGACGAACGTCCCCATGCTCAACCAGCTGCACAGCAACATCACCTGGGGCCAGCGCGGCAACTTCCTCTCCGTCCCGACCGACACCCCCGCCCGTGACGAGCGGCTCGGCTGGACCGGCGACATCAATGTCTTCGCGCCGACCGCCGCCTACACGATGGAGTCGGCGCGCTTCCTCACCAAGTGGCTCGACGACCTGCGCGACGGCCAGGCCGACGACGGCGCCTTCACCGACGTGGCACCGTTCGTCGGCACGGTCGGCAAGGGCGTGGCCGGCTGGGGCGACGCCGGAGTGACCGTGCCCTGGGCGCTGTACCAGGCGTACGGGGACGCCCGCGTCCTGGAGCAGTCCTGGTCCTCGATGCTGAAGTGGCTCGACTACCTGGAGAAGCACAGCTCGGGGTATCTGCGCCCCGCCGAGGGCTACGGAGACTGGCTCAACATCCAGGACGAGACTCCCAAGGATGTCATCGGCACCGCCTACTTCGCGCACAGCGCCGACCTGGTCGCGCAGGCGGCCGAGGCGCTGGGCAAGGACCCGGCCCCGTACAAGAAGCTGTTCGGCAGCGTCCGTGACGCCTTCCGCGCGGCGTATGTGAGCGACGGCGGGCGGGTGAAGGGCGACACGCAGACCGCGTACGTCCTGGCCCTGTCGATGGATCTGCTCGCCGAGGGCGACCGCGCACCGGCGGCCGCCCGCCTGGTGGAGCTCATCAAGTCCAAGGACTGGCACCTCTCGACGGGCTTCCTGGGCACACCCCGGCTGCTCCCCGTCCTGACTGCCACCGGCCACACGGATGTCGCCTACCGCCTCCTCGTCCAGAAGTCCTTCCCCGGCTGGGGCTACCAGATCGACAAGGGCGCCACGACGATGTGGGAACGCTGGGACTCCATCAAGCCGGACGGCAGCTTCCAGGACGCGGGCATGAACTCCTTCAACCACTACGCCTACGGCTCGGTGGGCGAGTGGATGTACGCCAACATCGCGGGCATCGCACCGGCCGACCCGGGTTTCCGCAAGATCCTCGTCCGCCCGCGCCCCGGCGGCGGCGTGACCGAGGCCCAGGGCAGCTTCGACGCCCTCTACGGACCGGTCACCACCCACTGGAAGACGGACGACGAAGGGTTCCGTCTCACCCTGACCCTGCCCGCCAACACCACGGCGGAGGTGTGGATTCCCGCGGAGAAACGCACGCAAGTGACGCACGACGCGGCGGAGTTCCTGCGGATGGAGGACGGCTGCGCCGTCTTCGCCGCCGCCTCCGGCACGCACCGATTCTCCAACTGACCCACCCCGACCGCTCTTTCGGAAGGCTGCGCGATGACCGCCGGAACCAGCAAGGAAGCCGTGAAAGCGGCACTCACCACCCAGGCCCTGGAGACCCCTTCCTGGGCGTACGGCAACTCCGGTACGCGCTTCAAGGTCTTCGCGCAGCCAGGCGTCCCCCGCACGACCCGGGAGAAGCTGGACGACGCCGCCCGGGTGCACGCCCACACCGGTGTGGCGCCCCGGGTGGCCCTGCACATCCCCTGGGACAAGGTCGACGACTACGCGGCCCTGGCGGAGTACGCCGCCGAGCGCGGCGTGACGCTCGGCGCGATCAACGCCAATGTCTTCCAGGACGACGACTACAAACTCGGCTCGGTCACCAATCCGGACCCGACGGTCCGGCGCAAGGCGCTCGACCACCTGCTGGAGTGCGTGGACATCATGGACGCGACGGGTTCGCGCGACCTGAAGCTGTGGTTCTCCGACGGCACCAACTACCCCGGGCAGGACGATCTCCGCGCCCGCCAGGACCGCCTTTCGGAGGCCCTGCGGACCACCTACGACCGTCTCGGTGACGACCAGCGCATGCTCATCGAGTACAAGCTCTTCGAGCCCGCCTTCTACGCGACGGACATCCCGGACTGGGGCACCGCCTACGCGCACTGCCTGAAGCTCGGGCCGAAGGCGCAGGTCGTCGTCGACACGGGTCACCACGCGCCCGGCACCAACATCGAGTTCATCGTCGCGACCCTCCTGCGCGAGGGCCGCCTGGGCGGTTTCGACTTCAACTCGCGTTTCTACGCGGACGACGACCTGATGGCGGGTGCCGCGGACCCCTTCCAGCTCTTCCGGATCATGTACGAGGTCGTCCGGGGCGGCGGCCTGAACTCGGACATCGCGTTCATGCTCGACCAGTGCCACAACATCGAGGCGAAGATCCCGGCGATCATCCGCTCGGTGATGAACGTGCAGGAGGCCACGGCGAAGGCCCTCCTCGTCGACGCGGACGCCCTGGCGGAGGCCCAGCGGACCGGCGATGTGCTGGCCGCCAACGCGGCGATGATGGACGCGTTCAACACCGACGTCCGGCCCCTGCTGGCAGAAGTCAGGGAGGAGTCGGGGCTCGACCCTGATCCCATGAGGGCCTATCAGCAGTCAGGCTGGCAGGAGCAGATCGTCAAGGACCGCGTGGGCGGCGAGCAGGCCGGATGGGGGGCATGAGCGACATGACACAGCACGCGCAGCATGCACAGCACGCACGGGTCGGGGAACTTCTCGACCGCGCCCACCGGTTGGGCGCCGACCCGCGCAACACGAATTACGCGGGCGGCAACGCGTCGGCGAAGGGCACGGCCCCCGATCCGGTCACGGGCGCGGACACCGACCTGATGTGGGTCAAGGGCTCGGGCGGCGATCTGGGCACCCTCACCGAGGAGGGCCTGGCTGTCCTGCGCCTGGACCGCCTCCACGCGCTCAAGGAGGTGTACGGCGGTCCGGACCGTGAGGACGAGATGGTCGGCGCCTTCGACTACTGCCTGCACGGCAAGGGCGGCGCGGCGCCGTCCATCGACACCGCGATGCACGCCTTGGTGGACGCGCCGCACGTGGACCATCTGCACCCGGACTCGGGCATCGCCCTGGCCTGCGCCGCGGACGGCGAGAAGCTGACGGCCGAGTGCTTCGGCCCCACGGTGGCCTGGGTGCCGTGGCGCCGACCCGGTTTCCAGCTCGGCCTGGACATCGCAGCCGTACAGGCGGCCAACCCCGAAGCCGTCGGCTGCGTTCTGGGCGGTCACGGCATCACGGCCTGGGGTGCCACGGCCGACGAGTGCGAGCGCAACTCGCTGCACATCATCCGCACGGCGGAGGCGTTCCTCGCCGAACGGGGAAAACCGGCCCCGTTCGGCCCGGCACTGGACGGGTACGCCCCCCTCTCCACCGCCGCACGCCACCGACGTGCGGCCGAACTGGCCCCGCGCATCCGCTCACTGGCCTCGCAGGACCACCCCCAGGTCGGCCACTTCACCGACACGGACACGGTCCTCGACTTCCTGGCCGCCACGGAACACCCGCGCCTGGCGGCCCTGGGCACCTCCTGCCCCGACCACTTCCTCCGCACGAAGATCAGGCCCCTGGTCCTGGACCTGCCGCCCACCACACCCCTCCACGAGACCGTCACCCGCCTCAAGGAACTGCACACCGCATACCGAGAGGAGTACGCGGCGTACTACACCCGCCACGCCGACCCGGCCTCACCCGCGATGCGCGGCGCCGACCCTGCGATCGTCCTCGTCCCGGGCGTAGGAATGTTCTCCTTCGGCAAGGACAAGCAGACGGCCCGCGTGGCGGGCGAGTTCTATGTGAACGCGATCAACGTCATGCACGGCGCCGAGGCCGTCTCCACCTACGCGCCGATCGATGAGTCGGAGAAATTCCGCATCGAGTACTGGCCACTGGAGGAGGCCAAGCTTCAACGCCTGCCTCGCCCCAAGCCCCTGGCCACCCGCGTCGCCCTCGTGACCGGCGCGGGCAGCGGCATCGGAAAGGCGATCGCGCACCGCCTGGTCGCGGAGGGCGCGTGCGTGGCGGTGGCGGACCTCGACGCGGAAAGCGCCGCAGCCGTCGCGGAAGAGCTGGGCGGCCCCGACAAAGCCATGGCCATCCCCATGGACGTCACCTCCGAGGAGCAGATCACGAGCGCATTCGCCGCCACGGCCCTCGCCTTCGGCGGAGTCGACCTGGTGGTGAACAACGCGGGCATCTCCATCTCCAAGCCCCTGCTCGACACCACGGCCCGAGACTGGGACCTGCAGCACGACATCATGGCCCGCGGCTCCTTCCTCGTCTCCCGCGAGGCGGCCCGCATCATGCGCGACCAGGCGCTGGGCGGCGACATCATCTACATCACGTCCAAGAACGCGGTGTTCGCGGGCCCGAACAACATCGCGTACTCCGCCACCAAGGCAGACCAGGCCCACCAAGTCCGCCTCCTCGCAGCCGAGTTGGGCGAACACGGCATCCGCGTGAACGGCATCAACCCGGACGGCGTGGTCCGCGGCTCGGGAATCTTCGCTGGCGGCTGGGGCGCGCAGCGCGCGGCGACGTACGGGATCGAGGAGGAGAACCTGGGCGAGTTCTACGCCCAACGAACCCTGCTCAAGCGAGAGGTACTCCCCGAACACGTGGCAAACGCGGTCTTCGCTCTCACAGCAGGCGACCTGACCCACACGACGGGCCTGCACATACCCGTGGACGCGGGCGTCGCGGGGGCGTTCCTCAGGTAACACCGCCCTCCCCCTCCGGCCATCAGCAGCGCACCCGCCCCGGAGGGGGCCGACCCAGCCAAGCGGGCCGCCGCCCGTCTACCCACCCACCCGACGGAAGGGAATGGAGCCGGCGAGGGGCCCGCCGGGGAGGGCCGCGCGGGTCCTAAGCCACCCCTGCGGCCGAGGGAGCCCCTCCGACTCCGGCCGAACAGGCGGTTGCGGACCGACGCGGCCCCAGGGAATCCCGGAAGCCTCTCCAACCCGCAGCCGCGGATCCGACCGGAGGGGACGTGGCGGTATGTCTGCCCGGAGCACGGCAAGAAGGACTCCGGGGCCGAAGCACCCATGCGCTCAAACCGAGATAGCGAGGACGGACATACCGGCGCGGCCCCGCCCCACGAGCCACGACGCGCCCACCGACTACCGGCACACGCAACCGCACCCGCCCCGTCCCCTACGTCCGCACCCGCACCCGCACCAACCTTCAACCCCTGCGAGCCCCCATGCCCAACCTCAACCTCAACCCCCAACCCGGCCAGCACCGCACCCCCCGCTCACCACACCGCTTCGCCGCCATCGACCTGGGTGCCTCCAGCGGACGCGTCATGGTGGCCGAGGCAGGACCCGACACCCTCACCCTCCAAGAGGCACACCGCTTCCCCAACCGCCCCGTCCGCACCGCCGGCACCCTGCACTGGGACGTCCTGTCGCTGTACGCCGGGATCATCGACGGCCTCCGCGCCGCAGGCTCCGGCTCCGGCTCCGCCACCCCCCTCACCTCCATCGGCATCGACGGCTGGGCAGTCGACTACGGCCTCCTCGACGCGGACGGCGTCCTCCTCGGCAACCCGGTGCACTACCGGGACTCCCGCACCGAAGGCATCGCCGCCAAAGCGTGGGCGACCGTCCCTCCCATCGACCTCTACGCCACGACAGGCATCCAGTACGCCCCCTTCAACACCCTGTACCAACTGATCGCCGCCCAGGAGTCCGCCCAACTGGCATCCGCAAGGCACCTGTTGCTGATTCCTGACCTCCTGACGTACTGGCTGACAGGCGAACTCGGCACGGAGCTGACCAACGCCTCCACCACCCAGTTGGTGGACCCCGGAACAGGCGACTGGTCCCACGAAGTGGCGACGCTCCTCGGCGTCGACCTGGGGCTGTTCCCTCCCCTGCGGCAGCCTGGCGCCCCGGCAGGCCACCTGCTCCCCCAGGTCCTCGACGACACCGGCCTCGCCTCGCCCGTCCCCGTGACGACGGTCGCCTCGCACGACACCGCGTCAGCCGTCGCCGCCGTCCCCGCCACGACCGACGACTTCGCCTACATCTGCACCGGCACCTGGTCACTGGCGGGCCTGGAGCTGCCCGCCCCCATCCGCACGGAGGAGAGCCGCGAAGCCAACTTCACCAATGAGCTGGGCATAGACGGCACGGTCCGCTACCTGCGGAACATCATGGGCCTGTGGCTCCTCCAGGAATGCCAACGCACCTGGGAAACCACCTCAACCACCAGCACAGCCAGCGGCACCGGAAGCCTCGAAGCCCTCCTCCGTGAAGCGGCCCGCTCCCCCGCACTCCGCTCCCTCGTCGACGCGGCAGACCCCGCCTTCCTGCCCCCCGACAACATGCCGCACCGCATCGCCCAGGCCTGCGAGGCCACCGGCCAGCCCGCCCCCCGTACCCCCGCGGAGACGACACGCTGCATCCTCGACTCCCTGGCCCTGGCGCACCGCCGGGCCATCGAGGACGCCCAGCGTCTCGCGGACCGGACCGTGGACGTGATCCACATAGTCGGCGGCGGCGCCCGCAACGCGCTGCTGTGCCAACTGACCGCGGACGCCTGCGGGCTGCCCGTGGTGGCGGGGCCCGCGGAGGCGGCCGCGCTGGGCAACGTACTCGTGCAGGCTAGAGCGCAGGGGCTCCTGCGGGACCGCCACGAGATGCGCGCTCTGCTGGCCCGCACCCAGCAGCTGACGCGGTACGAGCCGACCGGCGACACGGCGAGCCACGCGGCGTGGGACGAGGCGTCGCGACGCGTCCCGGCAGCATGACTCCCGCAAAGCGCGCGTAGCGCATACGCTGCAACCATCCGATGACCGACGAGGAGGAACCCGCGATGCGTGTCGCTCTGTTCCTGACCTGTGTCAACGACACGCTCTATCCCGACACGGGCCGCGCTGTGGTGAAACTGCTGACCAGGCTGGGAGTTGACGTCGACTTCCCGATGGCGCAGACCTGCTGCGGGCAGGCGCACTACAACACGGGTTACCGGCACCAGGCAGAGCCGCTCGCCCGTCATTTCTCCGATGTTTTCGGCTCGGAGGAGTACGACGCGGTCGTGACGCCGTCCGGTTCGTGCGGTGCGATGGTCCGCGAGCTGTACCCCCGTATGGGAGAACGGGCCCGTGCCGAGGGCCGCGGCGAGGGCCTGGCGACGACGTTGGCGCCCGTGGTGCCCAAGACGTACGAACTGACCGAGTTCCTGGTGGACGTCCTCGGTGTGACGGACGTCGGGGCGTACTACCCGCACGCGGTGACGTACCACCCGACCTGTCACGGTCTGCGCAGTCTCGGCCTCGGCGACCGCCCCACCCGGCTGCTCCAGGCGGTCAAGGGCCTGGAGCTGATCGAGCTCCCGGGCGCGGACGAGTGCTGCGGTTTCGGCGGCACTTTCGCGATGAAGAACTCCGATGTCTCGGCCGCGATGGGCACGGACAAGGTACGCAACGCCGAGTCGACGGGCGCCGACGCCCTGTGCGCGGCGGACAACTCCTGTCTGATGCACATCGGGGGCACGATGTCCCGCCTCAGGAGCGGCCTGCGCCCGGTCCACATCGCGGAGATCCTTGCGAGCACGGAAGAGGAGCCCCTCGTATGAGCGGCACGTTCGTCGGCATGCCCGCCTTCCCCACGGCGGCCCGCGAGGCGGTGGGCAACAAGACCCTGCGCGCCAATCTGCGGCACGCCACGCACACCATCCGCGACAAACGGGCCCGCGCCGTCGCCGAGTTGGACGACTGGGCGCAGCTCCGCGAGGCGGGCAAGCGGATCAAGGACGAGACGCTGCGCCATCTCGACCGCCATCTGGTCCGGTTGGAGGAGTCGGTCACGGCGGCGGGCGGCACCGTGCACTGGGCGGCGGACGCCGACGAGGCGAACCGCATCGTGACCGCGCTGGTCAAGGCAACCGGCGAGAGTGAGGTCGTCAAGGTCAAGTCGATGGCCACGCAGGAGATCGGCCTGAACGAAGTGCTGGAGGCCGCGGGCATTCACGCGTACGAGACCGACCTCGCAGAACTCATCGTGCAGTTGGGCAAGGACCGTCCCTCGCACATCCTGGTACCCGCCATCCACCGCAACCGCGGTGAGATCCGCGAGATCTTCGCGCGCGAGATGAGCGAGTGGGGCCGGCCCGCCCCCGACGGCCTCACCGACACGCCCGCCGAGCTTGCCGAGGCCGCCCGTCTCCACCTCCGGGAGAAGTTTCTGCGCGCCAAGGTCGGTGTCTCCGGGGCGAACTTCATGGTCGCGGAGACGGGCACCCTGGTCGTCGTCGAATCGGAGGGCAACGGCCGTATGTGCCTGACGCTCCCCGAGACGCTGATCTCGGTCGTCGGCATCGAGAAGATCGTGCCGACCTGGCGGGACCTGGAGGTCTTTCTCCAGACGCTCCCCCGTTCCTCGACGGCCGAGCGGATGAACCCGTACACATCAATGTGGACCGGCACGGCCGAGGAGGACGGGCCGAGCACCTTCCACCTCGTGCTCCTCGACAACGGCCGCAGCGACACGCTCGCCGACGAGGTGGGCCGCCAGGCCCTGCGCTGCATCCGCTGCTCGGCCTGCCTGAACGTCTGCCCCGTGTACGAACGGGCCGGGGGCCACGCGTACGGCTCGGTCTACCCCGGCCCCATCGGGGCGATCCTCAGTCCCCAACTCCGCGGCACCCAGAGCGAGATCGACGCCTCGCTCCCGTACGCGTCGTCGCTCTGCGGCGCCTGCTACGAGGTGTGCCCGGTGGCCATCGACATCCCCGAAGTCCTCGTCCATCTGCGGGAGCGGGTGGTTCAGGGCGGCGAAGTGACGCGGAACGGCACGAGGGCGACGCTGCGGCCCGCGAAGGGGCACGCCGCGGAGCGGGCGGCGATGCGCGCGGCGGGCTGGGCGTTCGGCCGCCCGGGGGCGCTGCGGGCCGGACAGCGGCTGGCGTCCGGGACCCGGCGGCTCCATCCGCGCACGCTTCCCGGACCGGGGCAGGCCTGGAGTGCGACGCGGGATCTGCCGAAGGTGCCCGCCGAGCCGTTCCGTGACTGGTGGCGGCGTACGAATGGCGGACGGGCCGAGGAGGGCGGCAAGAAGTGAGCAGCAGGGACCAGATCCTGGGCCGCGTCCGACGGGCGCTGGCGGACATCCCGGACGACAAGGAGACGTACGCCTACGAACGGGCCGTCCCGCGCGACTACCTGCGCGAGCACGGCGACCGCACCACGGAGCAGACCGTCGAGCTGCTCGCGGAGAACCTCGCCGACTATCGCGCGCTCGTGCACCACTGCACGGACGAGGAGCTGCCCGAGCTGCTCACCCGCCTGCTCGCGGCACGCGACGCGCGGACCGTGCTCGCGCCGCCCGGCCTGCCGCCGCACTGGCTCGCGGCCACCGACGCGACCAGCGTCCCCGACCGCGCCACGAGCACCCCGCACGAGCTCGACGACGTCGACAGCGTCGTCACCGGCTGCGCGGTCGCCGTCGCCGAGACCGGCACGATCGTCCTGGACGGCGGCCCCGACCAGGGCCGCCGGCGCATCACGCTCGTCCCCGATCACCACATCTGTGTCGTACGCGCCCCTGACCAGGTGGTCTCCTCGGTCCCGCAGGCACTCGAACGGCTCGATCCCGCCCGCCCGCTGACCTGGATCTCGGGACCGTCCGCCACCAGCGACATCGAACTGGACCGGGTGGAGGGCGTGCACGGCCCGCGCACCCTGGAGGTGGTGCTGGTGAGCGGAGTCTGAAGGCCGCGGTTAGCGTGAGTGCATGATCCGGTTCGAGCAGGTGAGCAAGCGCTACCCGGACGGCACGATGGCCGTGGACGAGCTGTCCTTCGAGGTCGCCGAGGGAGAACTGGTCACGCTCGTCGGACCGTCCGGCTGCGGCAAGACGACCACGATGATGATGGTGAACCGCCTCATCGAGCCGACCGCGGGCCGCATCTTCGTGAACGGCGAGAACATCGCGGACGTCGACCCGGTCCGCCTTCGCCGCCGTATCGGCTATGTCATCCAGCAGGTGGGGCTCTTCCCGCACCGGACGATCCTCGACAACACGGCGACCGTCCCCGCGCTGATCGGCTGGAAGAAGGCGAAGGCACGGGCACGCGCCGCCGAGCTGCTCGACCTGGTGGGCCTCGACCCGAAGACGTACGGCTCCCGTTACCCCGAGCAGTTGTCCGGCGGGCAGCGCCAGCGCGTCGGCGTGGCGCGTGCCCTGGCCGCCGACCCGCCCGTACTCCTCATGGACGAGCCGTTCGGGGCGGTCGACCCGGTGGTGCGCGAGCAGTTGCAGGACGAGTTCCTGCGGATGCAGGCGACGGTCCGCAAGACGGTTCTCCTGGTCACGCACGACATCGAGGAGGCGGTCAGGCTCGGCGACCGGATCGCGGTGTACGGGCAGGGGCGGATCGAGCAGTACGACACCCCCGGGGCGGTGCTCGGCACTCCGGCGACGCCGTACGTCGCCGGGTTCGTGGGCGCCGACCGTGGCCTGAAGCGTCTCTCGGTCACCGAGATCCTGCCGGAGGACCTGGAGCAGCCGACGGTGGTCCGTCTCGACGAGCCCGCCGCACACGCCGCGGCCCGGCTGCGCGAGGAGGATGCCCGCTGGGGCGTCGTCCTGGACACGGGCGGAGATCTGCACGGCTGGGTCGGCATCGACGAGGTGGCCCTCGCCGGAGAGGGCGGCAGAGTAGGCGACCTGGCCCATCGCATGAAGGCGTGGGTCCCGGTGGGCGCCCCCCTGAAGCAGGCGTTCGGCGTCATGCTCCAGCACGACGCGGGCTGGGTCGCGGTCCTCGACGGGGCCCGCTTCCTCGGCGTCCTGACCCCGGCGAAGCTGCACGAGGCCCTGCGCCGCTCGGTGGACGCGGACGCACAGGGCGTGCCCCGGGATCAGGTGGAGTTCGACTCGGTGGCCGACGCCTGAACCGGGGCGGCGGGCATCACAGCAGGCCCTTCTCCTCCAGGTAGGTCCGTGCCACGTCCTGGGGCAGCCTGCGCCAGCTGTCGACCTGTTCGTTCATGGAGGCGAGGTCCGCCGTCGTCAGTACGGAGTTGAGGCGGCCGAGTGCCTTGGACACGCCCTCGCTGCCCGCGCGGGAGCGGTTCACGACCGGGACGATGTAGTCGGCGTTCTGGAGTTTCTTGTCGTCCTTCAGCAGGACGAGGCCGAAGTTGTCGAGCGTGGCGTCCGTCGACGTGGTCAGGACCATCTGGTCCTGCCCGCTCTGCACAGCCTTCTTGGCCTGTGTCGTGCCCACGCCCTTGGGGTCGACGGAGGTGATGTCGATGCCGTAGACCTTCTTCAGGCCGGGTTCGCAGTACGGGCGTTGCACGCATTCGTCGCCCGCGGCGAGGCGTACCTTCAGGCCGGACTTGCCGAGGTCGCTCAGTGTCTTCAGGCGGTGCTGCCGGGCGTAGGACGCGGTGACGGCGAACGCGTTCTGGTCGACGGCGCTGCCCGGATCGAGGACGGTGAGGCCGCGCGGGGCGGCGAGGCCGCGCAGGGCCTTCATCGTGGCGTCCAGGTCGGGCGAGCCGACCGGCTTCGCGTCCGCGCCGTTCTTCTTGGCGTTCAGCCAGTCCGCGAACGTCGCCGCGTACTCGGGGACGACGTCGATCTGCCCGGATTCCAGGGCGGGTTCGTACAGCTCGCGGTTGGCCACGGAGAGGATCTCCGCGCTGTATCCGGCCTTCTCCAGGAGCAGGGAGTACATCTGGGCGAGCAGATCGCTCTCGGTGAAGCCGGCGGAACCGACCACCAGGTGATGGCTGTCCCCGGGCGGCGCCGTCACTTCGCCCCGGGTCTCCAGGGACGGTCCCGATGAGCAGCCGGCCAGCAGCAGCGCGAGACCGGCCGCGACCGCCGTACCCCGTCCCGCGCTCCGCCGCCTCATCCGGTCTTTCCTCTCCCCCGCGCCCATCCGGGGGCGAGCCGTTCGCCGATCTCGAAGAGCCCCTCGACGATCAGCGCGAACACGGCGACCAGTACGGCGCCCGCCACCACCTGCGGGGTGCTCGCCAGGTTGAAGCCCGCCGTGATGATCCGGCCGAGGCCGCCCCCGCCCGCGAGCGCCGCGATCGTGGCGGTGGCCACGAGCTGTACGGCCGCGATCCGCACCCCGCTCAGGACCAGCGGCATGGCGAGCGGCAGTTCGACCCGCCACAGCATCTGCCGTCCCGTCATGCCCATGCCGCGCGCGGCCTGTACGACGCTGCGGTCGACCCCGCGCATCCCGACGTACGCGTTGGTGAGCAGCGGCGGCACGGCGAACAGGACGAGCGCGACGACGGTGGGGCCCTCTCCCCACCGTCCGATGGGGGTCAGGAGCAGCAGTACGAGGACCGCGAAGGTGGGGACCGCGCGGCCGACGTTGGAGATGTTGACCGCGAGGGCGCCGCCCTTGCCGAGGTGGCCGAGCACGAGTGCGACCGGCAGCGCGATCAGGCAGCTGAGGATCAGGCACACCACGGTGAGGACGAGGTGCTGGGTGAGCCGGTGCCAGATGCCGTCGTCACCCGCCCAGTGCGCCGAGTCGGTGAGCCACTGCCAGGCATCGCTGAGGGTGTTCATGAGCGGACCGCCCTCGTCCACGGAGTGAGGATCCGCTGCACGCCGAGGAGCAGCAGATCGGCCAGTACGGCGATGACGACACACAGCACGGAGGCGGTCAGGACCTGCGCCTTGAAGTAGGTGTTCATGCCCGCATAGATGAGGTTCCCCAGGCCGCCGAAGCCGACGATCGCGCCGACCGTGACGAGGGAGACCGCGGAGACGGTGGCGATGCGCAGACCCGCCATGGCGGCGGGCAGGGCGAGCGGCAGTTCGACGGTGAGCAGCAGCCGGATCGGCCCGTAGCCCATGCCGCGGGCGGCCTGCCGGGTGTCTTCGGGGACGGCGCGCAGCCCGGCCAGGATGTTGCGGACGAGCAGCGTCAGTGAGTACAGGACGAGTCCCGCGACGACGAGGGACGCGGAGAGGCCGTACACGGGGAGCAGCAGCGAGAACATCGCGAGCGAGGGGATCGTGTAGAGGACCGTGGTCAGCGCCAGGACGGGGCCGGCCGCCAGGGCCCAGCGGCGGGCGACGACGGCGAGCGGCACGGCGATGACGAGCGCGATGAGGACGGAGACGGCGGTCAGCTCCAGATGCTGGAGGACCGCGTCGACGATGATCTGGCGGCGGGTGCTCAGATACTCACCGCAGATCCACTCGTTGCGCGCGAGGCAGTCGTCCGGGGGCGCGGTCACGTGTCCATTCCAGCGGGCGGCGGCGGGGGTCGGCGCGTTCTGGTGGCCCGTACGGGCGTAGGGCCGGTCCGCCACCGGTTCACCGCGGATTCGCCCGTACGAGCGCCGGGGCAGGCCCCGCAGCGGCAATCCCCGGATCGGGTGGTTCGATCCGCCAGAGTGAATCGAACGCAAGATCACGGCCTATCGGCCCACCGGCACGGGTCTCCAGCGGCATCATGGCGCGGCATCGAACTTTAGGGCGACACATCGCTCCCGCGTCACCGTTACGTACCACCACTCGGCGCGGTTTCCCGAGCGTCTGTCCGTACCGAAGCCGCCAGGGAGCCCCATTGGAACTGCACGCCAACATTGTCGGTGTTCACCTTGTGTTCGAGCGGGCGGGCAGGGTACTGCTCGGCCTGCGCTCGCCCTGCTCCGCCTACGCCCCCGGGACCTGGCACCTGCCGGCCGGCCATCTCGAACGGGAGTCCGCCACCGGGTGCGCAGTGCGCGAGGCGCACGAGGAGCTCGGCGTCACCATCCATGAGCAGGATCTCCGGCTCGTGCACATCGTCCACCACCGCGACGGCGACGACGGCCGGGCTCGGATGCAGCTCCTCTTCCACGTCCTCGCCCACACCGGCACCCCCGCGATCCGCGAGCCCGACCGCTGCACCGCCCTGGAGTGGTGGCCCTACTCCGCCCTTCCGTCCCCGCTCGTGGACTACACCGCGGTCGCCCTGACCGGCATCGCCGCGGGCCGCACGTACACGGAGATGGGGTGGTCGGCATGACCACACCCCGCAGGACGACGCCCCGGCCCGTGCCGGCCTCGCCCGCTCCCGTTCCGCCCCCTCCGGCAGAGCTCAAGTTCGAGGGGAACCCCGGCAAGAACCCGCTCGGCGAGGCCTCGTTCCGGCACATGTGCTCGCGGCTGCCGTCCGTCCTGGCCCGGACGGCCCGGATGGCCTGGGACACCGACCGGCGGGCCGTGCTCCTTCTTCTGGTCTGCCAACTCCTCGGCGGCGCGGGCGCGGCCGTGCAGCTCGCCTTCACCGCCGCGGCCATGCAGCCCCTCCTCGGCGGCGGTCCGGCCGCCGGCCGCCTGCGCTCGGCGCTCCCGGCCCTCGCGGTCATCGCCGTCGCCGCCGCCGTCACCCGCACCGCCACAGCGTTCTCCTCGTACGCCGACGGGCGCATCACCCCGCGCCTGACGACGGATGCCGACAGCGCCCTGGTCGAGGCGGTGTGCCGGGCCGAGGCGTCCGCGTACGCGCAACCGGGGTTCACCGACCGGCAGGAGGCGGCCGAGACGGGGGTGACCCGCAGCCACCTGATGGTGCAGGACGCGACGCGGTTCACGGCATCGCTGCTCCGCATGGTCACGGCGGGTGGCGTGCTCTCCGTGCTGCATCCGCTGATGTTCCCGCTGCTCGTCCTCGCCGTCGTGCCCGCCGGGGCCGGGGCGGTCCTTTCGGCACGCGTCACCTACGAGACGCACTACGCGAACGTCGGCGACCGCACCGTACGGCAGGTGATGCGATGGTGGTCGACCACCCCCAAGTACAGCGACGAGGTGCGCGCGAACGGGATGTCCGGGTACCTGCTGCACTGGTACCGGACCCTGTCCGCCCGTATCGACCGGCGCACGCTGACCGCCGCGCCCCGGATGCTGCGCATCGTCCTGGCCAGTTCGGCCCTGGGCGGGGTCTTCCTCGTCAGCACCTGGGCCGCCCTGGCCTGGCTCGCCGTGACGGGGCGCGTGGATCTCGCCGACGCGGCCACGGCGGTCGTCGCCGTGCAGACGTCGCTGGCCGCGCTCTCCCAGGTGGTGATCCACGGCGCTGCGATGTTCCACACCAGCCTCTACCTCGCCGACATGCGGTCGTTCCTCGACCTGGCCCACGGACTGGCGCCCCGGCGAGGGGAGTTGACGGCTCCGGCCCAGGTGGCGGAGGTCCGCGTCGATGAAGCGGTTTATCGCTATCCCGGCAAGGACACACCCGCCGTCGACCACGTCTCCCTCACCCTGCGCCGCGGCGAGATCGTGGCCGTCGTCGGCGAGAACGGCTCGGGCAAGTCCACCCTCACACGCCTGATCACCGGCATCTTCCTCGCCGACAAGGGGGCGGTGACCTGGGACGGAGTCGATCTCGCCGCGGCGGACCCGGACACCGTCTGGGCCCGCACGGGCCTGGTCCCGCAGAACTTCGCCCAGTGGCCGCTGCGGGCCAGGGAGAACGTCACGCTCGGCCAGCCCCGCACGGCCGACGACGGACCGGTGTGGGACGCCCTCGACACGGTCGGCATGCGCACCGCGATCGAGGAGCTGCCCGGCGGCCTGGACACCCTGCTGGCCCGCGAGCTCTTCGGCGGCTGCGAGCTCTCCGGCGGTCAGTGGCAGCGGCTCGCCTGTTCCCGGGCGCTCTACCGGCGCCCTCCCCTGCTGATCCTGGACGAGCCGACCTCGCAGATGGACGTCCGGGGCGAACGCGACGTCCTCGACGCGCTGAAGGCCACCGCCGCGGACCAGATCACGGTCGTCGTGACGCACCAGCTGGAGAACACCAAGGTGGCGGACCGGATCGTCGTCATGCGCGACGGGCGGATCACGGAGCAGGGGCCCTACGAGGAGCTGGCCCACGGAGGCGGCCTTTTCGCCGAGCTGCTCGCCCTCTCGAAGGACCGGTAGAGCCCCACATCCCCCATAACTACACATAAGGAAAAAATAAGAGCAGAATGGATATGCGCGACATCCCGCCGCGCGAGGTGATCAGGCCTGCACCAAGCAGAGGAGACGAGTCTCATGGCCGACGTCTCACACAGGGGAGACATAGCCGCTCACCCTGACGTATCCGAAATGCGGGATCGCTACGCCCGCGTACTCGGTGGACACGATGTGGCACTCGTGGACGGTCCTGTGTTCCTCACAGGTCTCTTCTGTGCCATCTCCCCATGGGTGGTCCACTTCACCGTGAACCAGCCCGTCCTCACGACCCACAACCTCATCATGGGCATCGCGATCGGGTTGCTGGGCCTCGGGTTCACCGTGGCTCCGGCCAGGATGTACAGCCTGAGCTGGGCCATGTGCGCCATGGGCGTCTGGATGATCGTGTCGCCGTGGATCGTCGGCACGAGCCCGGACATGGGCGTCATCCTCACCAACGTCATCATCGGCGGCCTCACCCTCCTGCTGGGCCTCGTGTGCACCGCCGCTGCGACGAAGGAAGGCCGAAAGCCGAACACGACCTGACCGAGGAAGGCGAAGAAGGCGAAGGAAGGCCAGGGAAGGCGGGGCAAGGACGCCGCAGCGGCCCCCGGATCGGCGGAGAGCCGGGAGCCGCTGTCGGCTGTGCGGATGTGAGGGATCGCGCGTACACGTCGAGCGTGCCCGCGTCGCGTCAGGCGGCGCGGCTCACGCGCCCCTGGTGGCCGCGGATGATGTCGGCATAGCGCAGACCGCTGCCCTTGACGGTGCGGCGCTGCGTCTCGTAGTCGACGTGCACCAGGCCGAACCGCTTGTCGTAGCCGTAGGCCCACTCGAAGTTGTCGAGCAGCGACCACGCGTAGTACCCGGCCAGCGGCGCTCCCTTGCGGGCGGCGCTCGCGCAGGCGGCGAGATGGCGGATCAGGTAGTCGGTCCGCTCCGGGTCGTCGACGGTTCCGTCGGGGCGTACGACGTCGGGGTAGGACGAACCGTTCTCGGTGACGTACAGCTTGCGCGCCCCGTACTCGTTCGTCAGACGCAGCAGGAGCGTCTCGATGCCGCTCGCGTCGATCTCCCAGTCCATGCCGGTCCGGGGCACTGACTCGCGGCGCACCTCGTGGGCGTAGGGCGCGGGACCCGCGGGGTCGTCGGAGACGACGGCCGGGAAGTAGTAGTTCAGGCCCAGCCAGTCCAGCGGCTGCGCCATGGTGCCCACGTCGCCTGCCTGCTCCGGGAGTTCGACCCCGTAGACCTCCCGCATGTCGGCGGGGAAACCACGGCCGTGGACCGGGTCGAGCCACCAGCGGTTGGTGTGCCCGTCCACGCGGCGGGCGGCGGCGACGTCCTCGGGGCGGTCGCTCGCGGGCTCGACCGTGGAGAGGTTGTTGACGATGCCGATCTGCGCGCCGGGCGCCGCGGCGCGAATGGCCTGGGTGGCGAGACCGTGCCCGAGCAGCAGGTGGTACGAGGCGCGGACGGCGGCGGTCAGGTCGGTCAGGCCCGGTGCCATCCGCCCTTCGAGGTGGCCGATCCAGGCCGAGCAGAGGGGTTCGTTCAGAGTGGCCCACTGGGTGACGCGGTCACCGAAGCGCTCGGCGGCGACGGACGCGTACGCCGCGAAGTGCTCGGCGGTCTCCCGCTCGGGCCAGCCACCACGGTCCTGGAGCACCTGCGGCAGGTCCCAGTGGTAGAGGGTCACCGACGGCGTGATGCCCGCTTCGAGCAGCCCGTCGATCAACTGGTCGTAGAAGTCGAGGCCCTTGGCGTTGGACGGCCCGTCCCCGCCCGGCACCACGCGCGGCCAGGCCAGGGACAACCGGTAGGCGTTGGTGCCCAGTTGTCCCATCAGCGCGATGTCCTCGCGCCAGCGGTGGTAGTGGTCGCAGGCCACGTCGCCGTGATCGCCGTTGTCGATCTTTCCGGGGGTGTGCGAGAAGGTGTCCCAGATCGAGGGGGAACGGCCGCCCTGCGTAACGGCCCCTTCGATCTGGTACGCCGATGTGGCCGTGCCCCACGCGAAGTCGCGCGGAAGTGCGGCAAGGTCGATGAGCTCGGACACGGACGTCCTCTCAGACGGGGATGTTGCGGGGTGATGGGTCACTTGACGGCTCCGGCGGTGAGGCCGGCGACCAGGTAGCGCTGGAGCAGGAGGAAGCCCGCGACCACCGGCACGCTCACGACCAGCGAGGCGGCCATGATCTGGTTCCAGTAGACGTCGTTCTGGGTGGAGTAGCCCTGGAGGCCGATGGCGAGGGTGCGGGTGGCGTCGTTCGTCATGACGGAGGCGAAGAGCACTTCTCCCCATGCGGTCATGAACGCGTAGACGGCCACCGCGACGATGCCGGGGATCGCGGCGGGGACGACGACCCTGAAGAGCGCGCCGATGGGCCCGCAGCCGTCGACGAGCGCCGCCTCGTCCAGATCGCGCGGCACCGAGTCGAAGTACCCGATCAGCATCCAGATGGAGAAGGGCAGCGAGAAGGTCAGATAGGTGAGGATGAGCCCGGCCCGCGAGCCGAACAGGGCGATCCCGGTGGCGTTGCCGATGTTGACGTACATCAGGAACAGCGGCAGCAGGAACAGGATGCCGGGGAACATCTGGGTGGACAGGACCGTCACCGTGAAGACGCGCTTGCCGCGGAACTGGTAGCGGCTGACCGCGTAGGCCGCGAAGACGGCGATCACCACCGAGCAGACGGTGGCCGCGCCCGCCACGACCAGCGAGTTCATGAAGTACTTCGCCAGCGGGACGGTCTTCCAGATGTCGATGTACGGGCGGATGGTGAGCCCGCTCGGCATCCAGCGGAACTTGCCCGACACGTCCTCCAGGGGCTTGAGCGAGCTGGACACCATCACGAACACCGGGAGGAGCACGAAGCCCGTGAGCAGGGTGAGGAAGATCCGCCGCGACCAGAGGAACGAGCGGGGTGCCGCCATCGGCGACCGGGGCTTCGCGGCCCCGCGAGGCCGCGAGGCCATGCGGACGCTAGACATGAGCGGACTTCCTCTCGCGCGACGTGACCCACAGATAGCCGCCCGTCACCGCGAGCAGGAACAGGAGCAGCAGGACGGACATGGCGGAACCGGTGCCGAAGTTCCAGGTGACGAACGAGGACTGGTAGATGTGGATCGAGACCAGGTCCGCTGCCTCGGGCGCCGATCTGCCGAACAGGACGTACGGCGTGTTGAAGTCGTTGAACGTCCAGAGGAACAGGACGAGCACGAGCACCTGGTTGACGGACTTCAGGGACGGCAGCGTGATGCGGCGGATCTGCTGCCACACGCCGGCGCCGTCGAGCGCCGCCGCCTCGTACATCTCCCTGGGGATGTTCTGCAGCCCCGCCATCATGATGAGGAAGGCGAACGGCCAGCCCTTCCAGACCGACACGGTGAGCAGCGCGAAGAAGCTGTTGTCGCCGATGAGCCAGAACGGCGCGCTGTCGGTGAGGCCCAACTGGTCGTGCAGCACATGGTTGATGAGGCCGTTGTCGCGCTGGAACATGAAGCCCCAGGTGATCACCGCCGCGTACACGGGCAGTGCGTAGGGGATCAGGAAGAGCGCCCGGAGGAAGCCCCTTCCCTTGAAGGCCTCCTGCAGATAGATCGCGGCGGTCGTCCCGATCAGCCAGCACAGGCCGACCGAGAGCACCGTGAACGCGCAGGTGACGAGGAACGAGTGCAGCAGCGCCTCGCCCACCGGCGCGTCGAAGTCCACCGACACCTTGTAGTTGTCCAGGCCCGACCAGGGCGCGGCGCCCCAGTCGCGGATGAAGAACTGGGTGAGCTCCTTGAAGCTCATCGAGATGCCGACGACGATCGGCAGCAGATGCACGAGGAGTTCGAGGAGGAGGGCGGGGAGCAGCAGGAGGTACGGGAGGCCGATGCGGCGGAGCCGTCCGGGACGGCGGCGCGGGCCGCGCCCCGGTTCCCGGGCGGCCCCGGACGGCTCCTTGCCACCCTGCACGGTGGTCGTGGTCGGGGTGCTCGGCGTGGTCGGTGTGGTGGGAGTGGTCACGGACGTGTCGCTCACTGCTTGGACATCTGCTGCTGAGCCTTGACCAGTTCGGCCTTCACCGACGCGGTGGTCACCTCACGGCCCGCGGCGGCGTTCGCGAAGAGGTTCTTGACGGCGGTGCCGACCGCGGTCTCGAACTGCGACTCGTTGGCGACCTGGGGCAGCGGCGCGGCGCTCTTGGCGAGGGTGTCGCGCAGGACCTTCAGCTCGGGGCGGTCGAACGCCGGGTCATCCTGCGCGGCCTTGACGGGCGGCACGGAGCCGTAGGACTCGCAGAGGATCTTCTGCTCGGCGTCGCTCGTCATGAACTTCACGAACTTCAGCGAGCCGTCGATGTTCTTGGTGTTCTTGAAGACGGCCATGTTGATGCCGGCGACCATCGAGTTGGTGGCCTTGCCCTGACCCGGCGCACCGGATGCGACGGGCACGGGCGCCACGCCCCACTCGTCGTCGCTCATGCCCTGTGACTTGAAGGTGGTGGCCGCGGCCTGCCACAGCACCATCGCCGTCTTGTCCTTGGCGAAGTCGCTCAGGGACTGGTTCTGGGCGTACTCGGCGTTGCCCGGAGCGATGATCTTGTCCTTGCCCATCATGTCGACGTACTGCTTCACGGCCGCGACCGCGCCGTCGGAGGTGAAGTCGGCCTTGCCGTCCTCGGTGAAGAAGTCGGCGCCGTGCTGCTTTCCGAGGGCGAAGATCTGGTGGATGTTGTTGGAGAGGTTCGCCCCCTCCGCGCCGAGGGCCCACTTGCCGCCCTTGGAGATCTTCTTGCCGTCCTCGACCAGCTCGTCCCAGGTGGCGGGCGGCTTGTCCACGCCGGCCTCCTTGAACATCTTTTTGTTGTAGTAGAGGGCGTACGCCATGGAGTACAGCGGCACGGCGGCCGGGTCCTTGTCCGCCGCCCCGGCCGAGCCGAGCGCGGACTCCACGAAGCGGTCCTTGCCGCCGATCTTGGCGAAGTTCTTCTCGTCCCAGGGCAGCAGGGCTCCGCTGGCCTGGAGCGACGCGCTCCAGGTGTTGCCGATGTTCAGGACGTCGGGTCCCTGGCCCGACGTCGTCGCGGTCAGGATCCTGTTGAGCAGCTCCGACCACGGGACGACCTCGAGCTTCACCTTGATGCCCGTCTTCTTCTCGAACTTGTCGAGTTCGGGCCTGAGGATCTTCTTGTCCGCCTCGACGTTGGGGCCTTGGTTCGACGCCCAGTAGGTCAGCGTCTTCGGCGAGTCGTTGGACCCCCCACCGCCCGTCGTCGAACCGCCGCCACAGGCGGAGGCGGTGAGGGCGAGCGAGAGGGTGGCGGCACCGACGGCGGCGGCTCGGAATCTGCGCATGGCTCCAGGTATCCCTTCCGGAGGGAGTCATGGGTCGGATGGCTCAGCGCCGGCTGGAGACAGCGCCGCGTTCAACTCCTGAATGACCTCATGACTTAATTTAGGACGTGAGTTAAACCGGCGGGGAAGATACCGTCAAGGGGTCGCACAGAACCAACTTCGAGGCAGAGCAGGCCGGAAGGAACCACATGGCTGGGCAGCGCAACGGGCGTACGGTGCACGACCTGCGGCGGGAGAACCGCGCCGCCGTACTGCAGCGGTTGTACTTCGAGGGACCGATGAGCCGCTTCGCTCTCGGCCCCGCCACCGGGCTGAGTTCAGGTTCCATCAGCAATGTCGTGGCCGAGCTGGTGACGGAGGGGTGGGTGGAGGAGGCGGGCAGCGTGGAGTCCGACGGCGGGCGCCCTCGCACGCTGCTGCGGGTCGCGCCCGGCCGCGGTCAGCTGATCGGGGTGGACGTGGGCGAGACCCGCGTACGCGTCGAGCTGTTCGACCTCTCCTTGTCCGAACTCGCGCGCGCGGAGCGGCCGTTGACGCTGAAGGGTCATGACGTCGGCGGCATCGCGGAGCTCATCCGCGACGGGATCGGCGAAGTGCTCGGCGCCGCGGGCGCCGCTGAGGAGGAACTCCTCGGGGTCGGGATCGGCGTGCCCGGAATCGTCGCGCGCGACGGCGAACTCGGTGCCGTCGTGCACGGCCAGACCATCGGCTGGAACGCGGTCCCGCTGGAATCACTGCTGCGGGAGACGGGTCGGGGGCTTGCCCAACTCCCGGCGTCCGTACCGTACTTCATCGACAACGGGGCCAAGACGCTCGGTCAGGCGGAGATGTGGTTCGGCGCGGGGCGCGGGACGCGCAACGCGGTGGTGGTCCTGTTCGGCTCGGGTGTCGGCGCGTGCGTCGTCACCGAGGACCTGGAGCAGGGCCGGGCCCTCGAATGGGGCCACCTCACCGTGCGGGTGCAGGGCAGACGGTGCCGGTGCGGGTCACTGGGGTGCCTGGAGGCGTACGCGGGGGCGGAGGCGCTGCTCGAACGGTGGCGGGAGGCGGGCGGGCGCCCGCCCGGGGCCCCCGGCGACACCGACGAGGAGAGCGCGCTCACCGCCATGCTCGACGCCGCCTACCCTCAGGGCGGCGGCGCGGCCGATCCGACGGCCCTCGCGGTGCTCGAGGAGACCGCCGAGTACCTGGGCGCGGGCCTCTCCGACCTGATCAACCTCTTCCAGCCGGAGCGGATCCTCGTCGGCGGCTGGGCGGGGCTCCAGCTCGGGCAGCGCTTCCTGACCGCGGTGAAGCGCCACATCCCCACCTACGCCCTATCGTACCCGGCTGGGCGGGTCACCATCGGCCTGGGGCGCCTCGGGCCGGACGCGGTGACGGTGGGCGCCGCGACGCTGCCGCTGGCCGACTTCTTCGCGCGGGGCGGGCGGCGCGCCGCGCAGGTGCGCGAAGCCGAACTTCCTGGGTGGCAGACCGCGTTGGAGGGGCGGCAGCCTTCCTAGAGGTGCGCTTGCGGGGTGGGGGCGGCGCTTGCGCGGCTCGCGTCACGCGGCCGGTCGGCGGCGGTCGCGGCCTGGCCGAGGAGGGTCACGGCTTCCCTTGACGATGAGCCGGGCTCGGTGACGGCGAGCACCAGGTGCTGGTCCTCCGCCTGGGGGAGGCTGAGGCTCTGCTGGGTGACCGTGAGCGTGCCGACGAGGGGGTGGCGCATCTCGTAACGGGCGAATGCGTAGGGGTTGACCCGGTGGCCGGTCCACATGGCGGCGAACTCGGTGCTCTTCACGGTGAGTTCGCCGATGAGCGAGGTCAGCAGCGTGTCGTCGGGGTGGCGCCCCGCGACCATCCGCAGATTCTCGACGATGGCCTTGGCCTTCGCCGTCCAGTCGGCGTACAACGCGCGGGTATGGGGGTCCAGGAAGAGCATCCTGGCGAGGTTGGGGCGCTCGGCCGCCCGCTGCGGGCTGTCGGGGCTTACGTGCGCCGCGAACAGGGCATGGCCCAGCCGGTTCCAGGCGAGAACGTCGGTGCGCCGGCCGCTGACCAGCGCCGGAACATTCTCCAGGGTGCTGAGCAGATGGAGCGTGGTGGTGCCGGCCTGCTCGGCCCGCGGCCGACGCGCCGGGGCACGCCTCCTGCCGGCGTCGGCGAGATCGTGCAGATGCCTGCGTTCCGCCTCGTCGAGGCAGAGGGCCCGCGCGACGGCATCCAGGATCTCCGGGGACGCCCCCACCGACTGGCCCTGCTCCAGCCTCGTGTAGTAGGAGGCGCTGACCCCCGCGAGCAGCGCGAGTTCTTCCCTGCGCAGGCCTGCCACGCGGCGCCGGTCGCCGTAGTCCTTCAGGCCGACGTCCGCGGGCCGCAGCTGGCCACGTCGCGCGTACAGGAAGTCGCCGAGCCGGCCTCGTTCACTCATGTCCCCCAGTCTGCACCGGCCCGTGGACGCCAGCCTGACCCTGTCCGGGGTAGGCAGCGGCGGGTCTGGCTGACCTGCGCGGACACGGCGACGGTGGTGGTGATCCGAAGCCCTTTACGCCCCGGCATGGAGCACCCCGATGGAACAGATGAAACACGTGGACGGCCTCACGCGGACCGACCAGACCGAGCAGACAGAGCAGACAGAGCGGATCGAGGAGGTTCGACTCGGAGACGTCACCGTCACCCGCGTCAAGGAGTACTACGGCCCCGTCGACATGACGCCCGAGCAGTTTCTCCCCACCGTCGCGGAGGATGCCTGGCGCGACGACGCCGCCTGGCACGCGCCCCACTTCCTCGACCCGCAAACGAACATCGTCAACTCCGCGGTCCAGAGCTGGCTGCTGCGCAGCGAGGGGAGGAACATCCTCGTCGACACCGGCGTCGGCAACCACAAGGAGCGCCCGTACTCCCCGGTGTGGAGCCACCTGCGCACCGACTTCCTGGGCGGTCTGGCACGGGCAGGCGTCGCCCCCGAGGACGTCGACCTCGTGATCAACACTCATCTGCACGTCGACCACGTCGGCTGGAACACCCGCCTGGACGGCAGGAGTTGGGTCCCCACCTTCCCGAACGCCACCTATCTGATGCCCAGGGACGACTACGACTTCTGGAATCCCGAGAACGGCCACCAGCCGCTGCTCGGCCGCGGCAACCAGAACGTCTTCGAGGACAGTGTCGCCCCCGTGCACCGCGCGGGACAGGTGCACCTATGGGAGGGCGGCCACCGGATCGACGCCAACCTGCGCCTCGACGCGGCCCCCGGGCACACCCCGGGATCGAGCGTTCTCACCCTCGTCAGCGGGACGGACCGCGCGGTCCTCGTCGGCGATCTGCTGCACAGTCCCGTCCAGCTCGTCGATCCGGACCACAACAGCTGCTTCTGCGAGGACCCCGTCGAAGCCCGTGCCACGCGCCGCCGAATCCTGGGCTGGGCCGCGGACCACAACGCGCTCGTCGTTCCCGCTCACCTGGGAGGCCACGGCGCCGCCGAGGTCGAGCGCTCGGGCAACGCGTTCGCCATCAAGGGGTGGGCGCCCTTCACTCCTTACGCCCGCCCGGAGCCGGAGACGGAGGAGGGACACGAGCGGCATCAGGGGTACGAGGGGCATGCGCACCCCGTGGCGCACGAGGGACAGGTGACGACGGCATGAGCACAGAGCACCCTCCAGGAACTTCCTCCGCCACCCCTACCGGAACCCGCACCGCCACCCCCACCGGAACCCGCACCGTGACCACCGCCCAGGGAGTCGTCGCCGGCGCCCGGCACGAGGGCTTCGCGGTCTTCCGCGGCATCCCGTACGCCGCGCCCCCGGCCCGCACCGGGCGCTTCGCCGCGCCGCAGCCGCACGCCCCGTGGCAGGGCGTCCGGGATGCGACGGCGGCCGGGCCGACCGCGCCGCAGGCCGAGCGGAACCTGGGCGGCATCGACATGTCGCCCTACTTCGGCCCCGGTTGGATCCCCGGGGAGGACTACCTCACCCTCGACGTATGGACGCCCGACCGCCCCGCCCCCGCAAGCCACAGCGGGGTTCAGGACCTCGACGGGCGTCACGCCGCACTGCCGGTCATGGTCTTCGTGCACGGCGGAGGCTTCGTGGCGGGATCGACCAGGGCGAGCCTGTACGACGGCACCGCCTTCGCGCGCGGCGGCGTCGTCCTGGTGACCGTCAACTACCGCCTCGGGATCAGCGGTTTCCTCGACCTCCCCGGAGCGCCGCGCAACCGTGGCCTCCTCGACGTCATCGCCGCCCTGCGCTGGGTACGGGAGAACATCGCCGCGTTCGGAGGCGACCCCGGCCTGGTCACGCTGTTCGGCCAGTCCGCCGGGGCGACCCTCACCGGTGCCGTCATCGCCGCGCCGGAGAGCAGGCGCCTCGTACGGCGGGCCATCGTGCAGAGCGGCAGCGGCCTGGGCGCCTTCTCGCCCGAACAGGCCGCCCGCGTGACGAAGGCGGCAGCGGACGCCCTGGGCACCGCGCCGCGTGCCGACGCCTTCGCGGCCGTCCCCGAAGCGCGCCTGGTCGAGGCCACGGCCCGGCTCGGCGGGATCGACCTGCGGACCGCGACCGCGTACGACCCGCTGGTCGGGCTCAGTCCCTTCAGCGTGGTCGCGGACCGCCAGCCCGCCGATGCCGTCGCGGCCGGGGCCGGCGGCACCGGCATCGATCTCCTCATCGGCACCAACGCCGAGGAAGGCAACCTCTACCTCGTCCCCTCCGGCGCACATGCCGCCTCGACGGCAGCCGACGTCCGGGCCGCGGCCGAACGCTCGCACCCCGAACCGGACTTGCTCGTCGACACGTACCGCGGGGCCCTCCCCGGGGCCACCCCCGGAGAGCTGCGCTCCGCCGTCATGGGCGACGCGCTGTTCGGCAAGGGGAGTTGGGCGCTGGCCGACGCTCACGCCGAGCGGTCGTCCGGCGCCACGTACAGCTATCGGTTCGACTGGCGCTCCGGCGCGTTCGACGGGCTGCTCGGCGCCACCCACACGATGGAACTCCCCTTCGTCTTCGGTCTCGACCCGGCCCGGCTGCGCGGCCCCGGCGCACTGCTCGGCCCCGGCAGCCCTCCGCCCGACCTGGCTCCCCGCATGCACGCCGCGTGGATCCGCTTCGCCCGCACCGGTGACCCCGGCTGGGCGCGGTACGACACCCGGCGCCGGGTCACCACGGTCATCGACCGTCGCTGGACGGTGCACGAGGACCTGCGCGGCGACGTGCGCAGGGCCTGGATGCGGTGATCGGTGAGTGTAGGCGGGGGCGTCGTGGGCGGACGCGGGTCGGGCGGTGGGCGTCGCCTGCCGAAGAAGCGATATGAACTCATTGCTCGACCGGGCCGCCGCCTTCCTCTTTCCCGACACCGAGGGCCACCACGGCGTGCTGCCCCCGCTGCTCGTCGTGCTGACCTTCGTCACGGGGCTCGTCGACGCCGTCAGCTATCTCGGCCTCGACCGCGTCTTCGTCGCCAACATGACAGGCAATGTGGTCTTCCTGGGCTTCGCGCTCGCCGGTGACGTCCAGCTCTCGGCGACCGCGTCGCTCCTGGCGGCCGGGGCGTTCGTGGCCGGTGCGTGGCTGGGCGGGCGGATCGCGCCACGGGTCGCGCGGCCGCTGCGGCTGTTCGCGCTGCTCGTCGGGGCGCACGCCGCGCTGGTGGCGGCGGCCCTGCTGCTCGACCTCGCCGTCGATGCCAGGCACGTCCTGATCGTCCTGCTCGCGCTCGGCATGGGCCTGCAGAACGCCGTGGTCGGCAAGCTCGCCGTGCCCGACCTGACCACCACCGTCCTCACGCGCACCCTGACCGGTCTGGCCTCCGACTGGCTCGGCCCGGCATCCGTCCGCAGGTCCGTGTCCGTCGCCGCGATGTTCGCCGGGGCCCTCGCGGGCGGGCTGCTCCAGCTCCACTACGGCACTTCCGCCGCGCTGGCGCCCGCGCTAGTGCTGCTCACCGCCGTCACCCTGGCGGCGGCCCTGCCCGGCGCGACGGCTCCGCGTGCGAGCTGAGCCGTCTACTCCGCGTCCTCGACCAGCCGGGCGAGGTTCGCCAGGGCCATGCGCGTCCCCGTCTCGTTGTCGGCGGCGGGCACGCTGTCGGGGAGCCCTTCGTGCACGATCAGGACATCGGTTCCGCCGTCCGCGTCAGTGAGCGTGGTCGTCATCTTCATGGTGCCGCCAAGGGCAGGATCCTCGGTCTCGAAGGCGAGCACCTCCACCACCTGCTCGTTCGGTACGAGCTTCGCGAAGTGGCCGTGGTACGTGTCGGTGTGCGAGGCCGACTTGCCGGTGCCCGACTCGCCGTCGTAGGTGAGCGAGACACGGAACCGGCCGCCTTCACGGGCGTCGAAGGCGTGCACATGACCGCTCATGCCGTCCGGGACGCGCCATCGAGCGATCGCGTCCGCGTCGAGAAGTGCCCGATAGACGGCCTCGCGGGGGGCGTTCACATGCCCGGACACCTGTGTCGAGTACATGAGAACCAATCTAGGACGACGCCCCCTCCACGCGCCGCCGCACAGCGGTGCTGTCCTCGCCCGGAAGGCGCAAGTGGACGGCCGGAAACCGCGGCGGCCGGCTCGCACGGAGTGCGGCCGGCCGGTGGAGCGGTCCCGGCCCGGACGGTCCGGGCCTCGCGGAAGCGTCAGGCAGCGGCGGGCGTGGCCTGCTCGGTGAGGCGGGAGACGACCTCGGTGAGGGCCGTGACGACTTCGGTGTCGTCGGCCGGGTGGAGCTCGGCGAAGCGCGTCAGGGAGGCGGGGATGGACAGCTTGACGTCCTCGACGACCACGGCACCGGCGATGCCCGCGGCCTTGCGGGCGTCATCCTGCGCCCACACGCCGCCGTACTGGCCGAAGGCGGTGCCGACGACGGCGACCGGCTTGCCGGAGAGCGCACCGGCGCCGTATGGGCGGGACAGCCAGTCGATCGCGTTCTTGAGCACGGCGGGCATGGTGCCGTTGTACTCGGGCGAGAAGAGAAGGAAGGCGTCGGCGTCACCGGCGACCTCGCGCAGACGGGCCGCGGCGGCCGGGACGCCGCCCTCGACGTCGATGTCCTCGTTGTAGAAGGGCACGTCCGCAAGACCCTCGAACAGCTCGACGTCCACACCCGCGGGCGCGTGCTTGGCGGCGGCCTCGGCGAGCTGACGGTTGTGCGAGCCGGCGCGGAGGCTGCCGACGAGAGCGACGATACGTACAGACATGGCGGGACTCCTGAAAAGTGCGGACGGAACTCACATACGGGATACGAATCAAGCGGACCGGGGTCCGTTTAAATTTGTACCACCCATCCGGACCGCGGTCCACTTATCTGCTCGAAGCGTTACGCTGCATTCATGACCGGCTCCGCTCCCCAGCCCCTCCCCTCGCCCGAGAAACCGGGCGAGGCGAGCGGGCTCACCCTCACCCCGGCCGGCGAACCGCCGTCGCTCAGGGCCGATGCCGCGCGCAACCGCACCCGGCTCCTGGAGGCCGCCTCGCAGTTGATGGCGGGATGCGGAGCCGCCCATCTGACCATGGACGCGGTGGCCACCGCTGCCGGGGTCGGCAAGGGGACCGTCTTCCGGCGCTTCGGCGACCGCACCGGGCTCCTCGTCGCCCTGCTCGACCACCGCGAGCAGCAGCTCCAGGCCGCCTTCCTCTCGGGCCCGGCGCCACTGGGACCCGGCGCCCCGCCCCTGGAACGCCTGCACGCGTTCGGGCCCGCGCTCGTCCGTCACGAACGCGACCACCATGAACTGATCCTGTCCTCGCGGACCGATCCGCTGCGCACCTACGCCGTCCCGGCCAACCGGCTGCGGGTCACGCACGTGACGATGCTGCTGCGCCAGGCGGGCGTCGCGGGCGATGCCGAGCTCCTCGCGCACACGCTGCTCGGATCCATCGACAGCGTGCTCGTGCACCACCTGACCGTCGAGCGCGGCATCCCGCTGGAGCGCCTGGACGCCGCGTGGCACGACCTCGTGACCCGGCTGATGACACGGCCTCCCTCACCGGCCTGACACGCGCGCCATCAAACGCCGATCGCGCCGTCGATCCGCTCACGGAGCAGGTCGGCGTGGCCGTTGTGCCGGGCGTACTCCTCGATCATGTGGATGAGGACCCAGCGCAGCGACACCGTGCCGCGCCACCCATCGGCGCCCTCGATGTCGAGGTCGGGTGCGTCCGCCACGAAGCGGTCGGCGAACGCCACCTCCGAGCGCCAGGCCTGCCACGCGGCGGCGATGACGGCCGGGTCCGGGACGGCGCCGTCGAAGTCCTGGTCGGGGTGCGTGTCGGAGCCGAAGAGGAGCGGCGCGTCCTGACCGGCAAGCACCTGCCGGAACCAGCGGCGCTCCACATCGGCGAGGTGCCGGACGAGGCCGAGCAGCGAGAGCGTGGAGGGTGCCACGGACCGCAGGGCCAACTCGGCTTCCAGGCCAGCACACTTCAGTTCGAGCGTCGTGCGCTGGGCCGCGAGGAAGTCGACGAGCATGCCTCGTTCGTCGCCGGTGGTGCGCCCGGCGAGCCGGCCGTCCCGCTCTTCGTCCACGAACAGTTCCGCGCGCCTGCGTCCGCTGGTCATGTCCACCATCCAACCCCGCGTGTCATGTCCGCGGCCAGCCATTTTCGGCGGGGCGGGCGATCACGCCGACGTCGCCAGGAACTGCGTCGCCGCCAGCTCCCCGTACAGCGGGTCGGCCGCCACCAGCTCCGCATGGGTGCCGGACGCACGGACCCGCCCCGCGTCCATCACCACGATCCGGTCGGCCAGCGTCACCGTCGAAAGGCGGTGCGCCACCACGAGGACCGTCACGTCCCGGGCGATCTCTGCGACCACGTCGCGCAGGGCCAGTTCGTTCACCGCGTCGAGCTGCGAGGTCGCCTCGTCCAGGAGCAGGAGGCGTGGCTTGCGCAGGAGCGCCCTCGCGATCGCCACGCGTTGGCGTTCGCCGCCGGACAGCTGGGAGCCGCGGTGACCGACCAGGGTCTCCAGACCCTCGGGGAGACGGTCGACGAGGGTGTCGAGGCGGGCGCGTACGAGCACGTCCCGTATCTCGTCGCCGGTCGCGCCGGGCGCCCCGAAGAGGAGGTTCTCGCGCAGGGTGCCGGCGAGGACGGGCGCGTCCTGCTCCACATAGCCGATGACGGAGCGCAGTTCGGCGAGCGGCCACTCGCGGACGTCGCGGCCGTCGACGAGGACCCGGCCGCCCGTGGCGTCGTAGAACCGCTCCAGCAGCCCGAAGACGGTGGTCTTGCCCGCGCCCGACGGGCCGACGAAGGCGGTCATGCCGGGGCCCGGGATGTCGAAGCTCACGCCGTGGTGGACGTACGGAAGGGTGTCCCGGTAGCGGAAGGTCACGTCATCGAAGACCACGGCGGCGGGACCGTGCCGCCCGGCGGGCGAGGCGGGGTCGGTGACGTCCTCCGTCTCCAGGCGTTCGGCCCGTACGATCCGCGCGATGGCCGCCGAGCCGACCTGATACTGCGAGACGCCCTCGACTAGGCGGGACACCGGGTCGATCAGGTAGAAGAGGAAGAGCAGGAAGGCCACGAGCGTCGAGACGGAGATGGCGCCGGACGCGACGCGGGCGCCGCCGATGCCGAGGACGGCGAGGAACGAGACCTGCACCGCGAATCCGACCGAACTCCAGGCCACCGCCTGCCACTTGGCGGACCGCACGCCGTGTCGCCAGGCCTCCTGCGCGGCGGCCCGCACCGCGGCGGTCTCGCGCTCCTCGGCGCCCGACGCCTTGAGGGTGCGGAACGCGCCGAACGCCCGCTCCAACGCGGTCGAGATCGTGCCGACCGCCTCCTGGGCCCGCTCCGTCGCCCGCGCGATCTTCGGCATCACCAGGGCCACGACGCCGCCGATGAGCACGATCACACCGAGGGTGACGCCGAGCAGGACGACGTCCATCAGGCCCATCATCACGATCGTCGCGACGAAGGTGAGTCCGCCCGCGACGGCGGACACCACGGACTGTGTGGTGACCGCGCGCAGCAGTGTCGTGTCCGAGGTGATCCGGGACATCAGATCGCCGGGCTGGGTGCGCTCCACCTCCGGTATGCGCAGCCGCAGCAGCCGCCCTATCAGGGTGCGCCGGGCCGTGAGCACCACGGATTCGGCGGTGCGTTCGAGGATGTACGCGCCGACGGACTCGATGGCGGTGCCGAGCACCACCAGCGCGGAGAGCAGCAGGATGATCCCGGCGATCGAGTCGTCGCTGCCGAGCCGGTCCACCAGGGCCTTCGCGGCGAGCGGCTGGGCGAGGCCGGTCGCCGCGCCGATCAGCGTGCAGAGGGCGCCGAGCGCGACGACCCAGCGGTGCGGGCGGAAGTAGCGGTACAGCGCCCGCCACGTCTCGCCGGCGGAGAGCCGCTCCTGCCCCGGTCTCTCTGACGTCGGTCTCTCGTGGGCGGCTTGCTCCGGCGCGTTCTTGGTCACGTCGAACAGGACGCCGGTGACGGCTGATCTGCCTGACTGATCTGCCTGACTGATCCGCCCGACCGACCGGTCCTTCGCCCCGTAACCCAGATCGGGACGCGGAGTTAGAAGATCTGTCGAATTCAGTGCAGTGACGATTCTGCACGGCAGTGTGGCGTGGGGCGGGCGGCAGGGCTCGCGGCATGGAAGGGCCCGAGCGTGAAGGGGATGACGGGGCGAGTGCGTGTGCGCGGGGGTGGCCTGATGGGCCGGGCCGAGGAACTGTCGAGACTCCGCCGTCTGCTGGCCCAGAGCAGGCTGGTGACGGTGACGGGAGGCGCGGGCGTAGGCAAGAGCACCCTCGCGGCCCACGCCGCGACGGCGATGGGCAGCCAGCTGACGGACGGCGTGGTCATCGTGCGGTGGTGGGACGGAGGTTCCGCGCGGGGGCAGTCGGTGGCGCGGGCGGTGGTCGAGGCGATGGACGGGGAGACGGGAGTGGGGGCGGGCGGGGGTGAGCTGGGTGCGCTTTCAGGGGGCGGGGGTGAGCAGGGGCCGCCCCTGGCCGTAGGTGCGGGCAGCGGTGGGGAGCTGGATGGTGGCGGTGAGGCGGAGCTTGTTCGGCGGCTTCGGGGACGCCGCGTGCTCGTGGTTCTCGATGACTTCGACCCCGTACGGGACGAGTGTGTACGCCTGGTGCAGTTGCTGCTGCTGCACGCGCCGGGCGTGCGCATTCTCGCCACGGGGCGGCAACCGCTGGGCCTCGGCCAGGAGTTGGTGCTGCATCTCGGGCCGCTCCCCGTCGACGCTCCGGGGACGGAGGAGGATCCAGGGCCCGCGGTACAGCTCTTCATGGAGCGGGCGCGCGGCCTCCGGCGCGGGGAGGACACGCGCACGGACGCAGCTGAACTGCGCGCCGTGAGAGACATCTGCGCCCAGTTGGAAGGCGTACCGCTCGCGGTGGAGCTCGCGGCGGCGCAGACCGCCCAGCATCCGCCCGCGCAGCTCGCGCGGATGCTGCGGCCCACCCAGGGGTGGCTCGGCAGACCGGAGGCACCCTTGCGGCGGCACCGGTCCTTACGGGCCGCCGTGGGCGCGAGTTACGCGCTGTGCGGGCAGGACGAGCGCAGCGTCTGGGCGCGGCTCAGCGTCTTCGCGGGCGAGTTCGACGAGGACGCCGCCGTCCACGTGTGCGCCGGCGGCGGACTCGACCCCGCGCGCGTGGCGTCCTGCCTGGCACGACTCGTCCTGGCTTCGGTGCTCGAACCGGTGCGTGACCCCGGCGGCGTGCTGCAGCCCCGCTACCGGCTGCCCGCTGCGGCCCGCGGCTTCGGAGCCGAACGCCTGGAATCCGCGGGCGAGTCCGCAGCGGCGGCCACCCGCCACCTCACCTGGTACCGCACCGTCGCCTCCAAAGCCCACCAGTTGTGGAGCACCGGGCGGCACGAGCAGGCGACCCTGCTGCTGCGCGACGAGGAGCCGGACCTGCGGGCCGCCCTGGAGCGGGGCCCGCACACCGCCGACCAGAGTGCGACGGCCCTCGGCATGGTCGTGGACCTGTGGTTCTGGTGGGCGGTGTGCGGACACGCCGCCGAGGGGCGCGAGCATCTGCGGCGGCTGCTGCCGCTCGGCCGCGCGGACACCCTGGGCTGCGGGCAGGCCCTGTGGCTGGCCGGCTGGCTCGCGGCGTGCACCGGCGCGCCGGAGGCCGAGGAACTTCTCGGTCAGGCCTGGCGCGTGGCCGTCCTCTCCGGGGACGACGCGACCATCGGCAGGGTCGCCCACGTACAAGGCGTCATCGCGCTGCGCAACGGCGAGACGGAGCGCGCCATCGAACATCTGCGGGAAGCCGCCCACACCGTCCCCACCCACGCCGACCACGGCCCGCCCGCAGCGGTCAGCTGGGCCGAGCTCGCCGTGGCGCAGGTACGCGTCCGCCCGGCCGACGCACTGCACAGTGTCCGCCGCGCGTCGGCCGGCACACAGACGCGGCACGACATATGGACGCGCTCCATGACGCAGTACGCGCACGCCCTCGTCGAGCATCTGCGCGGTCGGCGCAGCCGGGCGTGGCGCCGCGCGCACAAGGCGCTCGCCGGGGTCGTCTCGGTGGCCGGTCCGCTCGGCGCCGACTCGGTCCACCGGCTGATCACCGCGATCGAACAGGGCCCCGCGTTCGGCGGAGTCGAGTGGACCCCTCCGTACGGGTGGGACCCGCCGGGGACTTGAGGCACTCGGGTCAAATTACGTAAAAGACCTTAATCATCTGATTCGTTCATCTTTCCGCGGTCTACACATGGTTCGACCAGGAAGCGAGCGAACGGAGCGGGCATGCACTCGGTCGGCCGAAGGCGCGCGCTGGGGCTGGGACTTGCGGTGACGGCGGGCGTGGGTCTCGCCGGGTGTGGTGCGAAGGAGCGGGGTTCCGGGGATTCGACCTCCGCGTCTCCGTCCGGACGAACGCACGGGGGCGGACATCAGCACGGGGACGGACCTGAGGGAGAGGGCGGCGGCGGGCACGGCGCGCAGCGGAACGAGAGCCCCGCGAAGCCGATCGGCGATGGCTCGACCGCGTACACGGGGAAGCAGCCGAACCAGCCCGCCACGCCCGTCCCCCTGGAGCCGGGTGAGACGCCCCCGCAGTTCGTGATCTTCTCCTGGGACGGTGCGGGCGAGGTCGGCAACGGTCTCTTCCCGCGTTTCCTCAAGCTGGCCGAGGACCACGACGCACGGATGACGTTCTTCCTGTCGGGTCTTTATCTCCTGCCCGAATCGAAGAAACGGCTCTACGAACCGCCGAACAACGCCGTAGGTGCCTCCGACATCGGCTATCTGACCGACGGTCACATCAGAGAGACGCTGAAGTACGTGCGCCAGGCCTGGCTCGATGGCCATGAGATCGGCACGCACTTCAACGGACACTTCTGCACCGGCAGCGGAAGCGTCGCCCATTGGACGCCCGCGCAATGGCACAGTGAGATCGACCAGACCACCTCGTTCGTCAAGGAATGGCGCACGAACACCGGCTGGACCGATCTGGCGTCGCTGCCTTTCGACTACGACAAGGAACTCGTCGGCGGGCGCACGCCCTGTCTCCTCGGCCAGAACAATCTGCTGCCCGTCGCCCGCGAGCGGGGCTGGCGCTACGACTCCTCGTCACCCGGCGGAACACAGCGGTGGCCGGAGAAACGCCTCGGGGTGTGGGATCTGCCGCTCCAGCAGATCCCGTTCCCCGGACACCGTTTCGAGGTCCTGTCGATGGACTACAACGTCCTGGCCAACCGGTCGAAGAATGCGACACGGGCCCCCTCGTACCGCTATCCCGGCTGGCGCGCGCAGGCGACCCAGTCGTACCTGGCCGGTTTCCGGCGAGCTTATGAGACGAACCGCGCCCCCTTCTTCATCGGCAACCACTTCGAGGAGTGGAACGGCGGCATCTATATGGACGCCGTCGAGGCGGCCCTGCGGCGAATGGCAGGCAAGAAGGACGTGCGCCTCGTGTCCTTCCGGCAGTTCGTCGACTGGCTCGACGTCCAGGACCCGAAGGTCCTCGCCAGGCTGCGCCGGCTCGAGGTCGGCGAGCGGCCCCCGGGCGGCTGGAAAAGCTTTCTCGGCAGAGCGACCGAGCGAGGAAACAACAGAGAGATGGAGACAGGACGTTGACCGGTAACCGGTTGAAGCTGAAGTACGCGTCGATGAAGTACGTGTCGGTGGCGGGCATCGCGGCCCTCGCCGTTCTGACGGGCCCCGCGGCGGCCGGTGCCGGCGCAGTGAGCCCGCACACCTCGCACGAGCCCGGCATGGCTCAGACCGCGGCCCCTCGTCCGACGCTGACGGCGAAGTCGACCGTGAGCAGCGTGCGGGCGTGGCAGGACTTCCACGTCTACGGAGTCGCCCGCCACATGCGGGCAGGTACACGCGTCACGCTGCAGCAGAAGCAGGGCAAGCGCTGGGTGTCACTGCCCGCGTCGGTGTACACCGCGCGCAACGGGGCGTACAACATGCGGGTCAAGCTCGGCTGGAAGGGACGCAACTCCCTGCGCATCGTCGGCGGCGGCGCCGTCTCGCCCGTCGTCTATGTGACGGTGCGCTGAGCACGGACGCACGCACAAGAGGTGGGCCCTTCCGTCGAGCGGGAGGGCCCACCTCGTGTCATGCCGGGGCCGCGATCCTCTTCCCGAGGCCGGTCGTCGGCGCGAGCGCGAGCACGCCGACCTTTCCCGTGTGGCGGTTGGCCTGGACGAGGCGGGCGGCTTCGGCGGTGTCCTGGAGGTCGTACGTCACCGACAGGGCGGGCCGGATGTGCCCGAGGTCGAGGAGGCGGGCCACCGCGGCCTGTTCCTGGAGGTTGGCCCCGTGGCTGCCGATGACGCGCTTGAGACGCATCCAGAGGTAGCGGTTGTCGAACTCGTGGAGATAGCCGGTGCTCGATCCGCAGGTGACGACGGCGCCGCCGCGGCGGACCACGAAGACGGAGACCCCGAAGGTCGCCCGGCCGACGTGCTCGAACACGATGTGCGGGTCCTCCCCCACCTCGGCACGGATCCGCTTGCCGAGCCGTTTGCCGACCGCCGCCGGGTCGGCCGGAGCGGTGCCGGTCAGCCCGATCTCCGCGCGGTTGATCACCGCGTGGCAGCCGAAGGCACGGGCACGCTCGGCCTTCTCCTCGCTGCCGACCACGCCCACCGCGATGCCGCCGCCGTTGCGGACGAGCTGCGCGGCGTACGCGCCAAGGCCGCCCGCCGCGCCCCAGATCAGCACGATGTCGCCCTGGGTCATCCGGGCGCCGCGGTCGCTGACCAGCATGCGGTAGGCGGTGCCCGCGCAGAGCGGGTTGGCGGCTGCCTCCTCCCAGGTCAGCCGGTCCGACTTGCGCAGGAGCTGGCTGGCGCGGGCCACGCAGTAGTGGGCGAGGCCGCCGAAGTTGGTCTCGAAACCCCAGGCGAGCTGGCCGTCGCCGAGCATGCCGTCGGCGTGGGTCGCCGGTTCCTCGTCGTCGACGTGGGCGGGGGTGACCACGACCTCGTCGCCGATGTTCCAGCGGCGTACCCCGGCTCCCGTACGGACGACGACTCCGGCGGCGTCCGAACCCACCACGTGATACGGCTGGTCGTGCCGCGCGGCCCATCCTCCTTTCGCACCGAAATGCCGCAGAAAGGAGAACGTGGATAACGGCTCGAACATCGCCGACCACACGGTGTTGTAATTGATCCCGCTCGCCATGACGGCCACCAGGACTTCGTCGGGAGCGAGTTCGGGCATCGGCACGGAGCCGACGTGAAGTGTCTTCCGGACATCTTTGTCCGCCACCCCCCTGAAACTCTCCGCATCCTCCCTCCGCAGATGCGCGGCGGTGAATTCGGCGGGTACGGGAAGTCGGCGCAGGTCGTCCGCGCCGGCTCCCGCGACGACTGCCTCTGCGAGCACATCCATGCGGTTCCTCCTTCGGCTGTCCAATGGGTTGCACAGTGCGGCGGAACACCCGCCCCGCACAAGCGTTCGGCGTCAATTCACCAGGATCGCTAATCGACCCCTGGCTCCGTCATCACTTTCCGAGTAGAGGCCTCCCTATTTCCGTCGCTAATGTCCGGCTCACCCGCACTGGAAGGTGAGGAAATTTCATGACAGAAGAGAGCGCGAACGCCGCTTGGGGCGAACGCATGGGCACAGCCGACCGCGTCGTCGTGGGGGTGTTCGTCGGAATTCCCTTTGTCGCGGTGATCGCGTCCGTGATCGTGCTGTGGGGATGGGGGGTCACCTGGCACGATCTGGTGATCGGAGCGGTGATGTACGCCGTCGCCGTACACGGCATCACCATCGGCTACCACCGCCTGTTCACGCACAAGGCGTTCAAGGCCGCCCGCCCCCTCAAGATCGCGCTGGCGGTGGCCGGGACGATGGCCGTCGAGGGGGACGCGATCACCTGGTGTGCCGATCACCGCCGCCACCACCAGTTCGCGGACCAGCCGGGAGACCCGCACTCCCCCTGGCGGTTCGGCACCTCCGTGCGCGCCCTGCTCAAGGGCATGGCATGGGCGCACGTCGGCTGGACCTTCAACAACGACAAGACCAACAAGGAGAAGTACGTCCCCGACCTCATCGCCGACCGCGATCTGCGCCTGGTGGCGCGCTGGCAGCCGCTGATCGTGCTGTTCTCGTTCGGTGCGCCCGCCGTGGCGGGAGGCCTCTGGGGCGACGGCGGCTGGGACTCCGGCGCCGCCTGGTCCGCCTTCTTCTGGGCGGGACTCGTCCGCATCGGTCTGCTCCATCACGTCACCTGGTCGATCAACTCGATCTGCCACATCAGCGGGGCCCACCCCTTCCGAGTGCGGGACCGCTCGGGCAATGTGTGGTGGCTCGCGCCGCTCTCCGGCGGCGAGTCCTGGCACAACCTCCATCACGCCGACCCGACGTCCGCCCGGCACGGGGTGCTGCGCGGGCAGCTCGACTCCAGCGCCCGGCTCATCCGCCTGTTCGAGCTCGCCTCCTGGGCCAGTGCGGTGCGGTGGCCGGACGAGCGGCGGCTCGCCCGCCTCTCCACCGACGTCAGAGGGCCTGTGAGGGAAGCCCAAGGCCCGCCGCCAGCGTCGGCCACGAAGCCTTGAACTCACGCTGCCAGGAGGGCCAGGCGTGCGAGCCGCCACGGTAGAAGTTGACCGTCGCCGGGACTCCGGCGCGGTCCAGCTGCTTCGCGAATCCGTGTGCCTGGCTCCACAGCGTGCCCTCCAGGACCGCCCCTTCGAGGTTGCCGAAGTCGGTGCTGGGGATGCCGCTGCCCTGGGAGACGTAGAGCCGGGTTCCCGCCAGGCTCTTGGCGAGGGCGGCGGGATTGTGGCGGTTCCAGTTGTCCCGGTGTAGGAAGGGGCTGCCCCAGAGCGCGGAGGGGAACTGGAGCTCCCGGGCGACGATGGCGTTCATCACCGTCGGCATGCCGAGGGCCGTCGTGTCCAGGACTCCGCTGTACGAGGCCGCCGCGCCGAAGGTTCCGGGGTGCCTGGCGGCGAACGCCATGGCGCCGTAGCCACCGGTGGAGACTCCGGCGACGGCACGGGTGCCGTTCGCCCGGTAGGTGTCGCGCAGCAGCCCCGTCAACTCCTCGACCTGGAAGGTCTCGTAGTCGGGGGCGGTGGAGCTGCCGTGGTCCCACCAGTCGGTGGGGATGCCGGTGGGGCCCGACGCCGGGATCACGGTGAGGACGTCCTTGTCGGCGAGGAACTCCTCGACGTCCGTCTCGCGGGTCCAGGAGGTGTAGTCGTCGTGGGCGCCCTGGAGGAGGTAGAGCACGGGCCAGGTGCGGTCCGGCTGTTCCTTGAAGCGGGCGGGCAGGATGACGCGTACGGGGAGCTGTTTGCCCACGGCGGGTGAGTCCACGGTGAGGTCGACGGTGCGGGCGTCGAGCCACTTCTCCCCGACGACGCGCGGACCCTCGGCGGTTCGGGCCGCCGCCGGAGCCGCGGTGGGCGCTCCCAGGGCGGTGGAGGTGCCGAGGGCGCCGCCGGTGGCGAGGAGCGCGGTGGCCGTGGCGAGGGCGGCGAGCTTCTTGCGTGGTCTGCGGTGCTTCTGCGGCATGGGGGTCCTCTTCTCGGGCGGGCGGTCGGGCACGGGAACGGGCAAGGTGAACCGTCAGGCGTCGGGCAGGTCTCGCGTCAGGAGTTCCGCGAGGGTGTCCACGACCGGGGGATCGAGCAGCGAGAGGTGGTGGCCCGGCAGCGGGGTCACCGTGAGGTCGGTGCAGTGGGCGTCCCAGCCGAGGCCTTCGTCGTCCCGTTCGTAACGGGTGTCGCGCACGGTGTGCGGGGCCGGTTCCGTCGCCCGGTAGAGGAGGGTCCGGCCTGTGTACGGGCCGGGCCTGTGGCGTTCGCCGCTGCGGAGGTCGAGGGCCGAGGTGAGCTGGTGGTCGAGCACCGCCTGGGGGAGGTCGACGGCCTGTTCGAGGAGTTTCATGACCAGGGCGATCTGTTCGGCGTCGTCGAGCCGCGCCAGTTCCTCGTAGGGCAGGGCGAGTTGGGTGCGGTAGGTGCGGGCGATGTACGCGGCGAAGCCGGCATAGCGGCGGCGGGCTTCCGCCACGGGGGTCAACCCTGGAGGCACCGGCAAGGGCAGTACGGAGTCGAGGAGCACCAGGGCGCCGACGGTGCCGTGGGGCGCGAGGAGCCGCGCGGCCTCGTGGGCCAGCAAACCCCCGTAGGACCAACCACCCAGCAGCCACGGGCCGTTGGGGACCTTCGCGCGGATGCGTTCCGCGAAGTCCGCCGCGCGGGGCCCGACGTCCTCCGGGGCCGTCAGCCGGTCGAAGCCGTACACGGGGCGGGAGCCGGAGAGGCGTTCGGCGAGGCGTGCGTACACCTCGGAGCTGCCACCCGCCGCGTGGGCCAGGAAGAGGGGGGTGCCGTGGCCCGAGTCCGCCAGAACACGGAAGGGCCCTTCGACGGATGTCGTCCTGGGTTCCTCCCCCACCCAACCGGGAGCTCGGCCCCGCCCCTCGGAACGACGCTCCGGCAGGAGCTCCGCGACCTCTCTCAGCGTGGCCTGCCGCAGCAGCACCCCCGGGTCCATCTCCACCCCGAACTCCCGCTCCACCGCGGTCCGGATGCGCGCCGCGGTGAGCGAGTCGAGCCCCAGGTCGGTGAGCGGGGTGTCGGCGTCGATGCGGTCCGGGGTGTAGCCCATGACGTCGGCCACACAGCCGCGGAGGCGGTCGAGGGGGCCCGTGGCGCGTGCGGGGGCCGGTGCGTGCCGTGGTGTCTCCTGCGGGCCGGGTGCCTCCCCCGCCCAGAAGCGGCGGTGCCGCCAGCGGGGCGTCGGGACGTCGACGACGCGCGCATCTGGATGCAGGCCCTGAAGGGACGCGGGCCCGCCGACGCCTCGTACGAGCAGCGATGCCAGCGACGTACGGAAGGTGAGGGCGTCGTCGGTGCCGCGGCGCAGGGTCGGCAGGATCAGCGAGCCTTCGGCCCCCGCGTCCCGCAGTGTCTCGGTCAGCGGGTGCAACTGCGTGGGGTGCGGCGCCACTTCGACGAACAGCCGGTGGCCGTCCTCGGCGGCTGCGCGTACGGCCTGCGTGAAGCGGACGGGGCGCCGAAGATTGGCCAGCCAGTAGTCGGCGTCGCAGGGAGCGGGGTCGCGCGGGTCGGCGAGGACGGTGGAGTAACGGCGGCAGCCGGGCCGGGCGTGTCGCACGGCGCCGAGTTCCCGGGCGAACTCGCCGAGCAGCGGATCGACGTCGGGCGAGTGCCCGGCGCCGGTGACGCGCAGGGAGCGGGCGAAGCCGCCCTCCCTGGTGACGTGGTCGATGAGGCCGCGCACGTCGTCCGCGGAGCCGGTGACCACGCTCTGCGCGGGGGATGCGTGCACGGCGACCTGCAGCGTGCGGAAGTCGGCGGTCAGGGCCGCGATGTGCTCGCCGGGGCGGTCCACCACGGCCATGGCGCCGCCCGTGAGCCCGGCGAGGAGCCGCGAACGGATCGTGACGACGCGCGCGCCGGTGGCCACGTCGAGGGCGCCACAGGCCACGGCCGCGGCGATCTCCCCCAGGGAGTGGCCGATCACGGCCGCGGGCTCGAAGCCGTACGACCTCCACAGCTCGGCGAGGGCGACCTGCATCCCGAAGAGGGCGGGCATGACGACGGCCGTCGATGTCAGCTCGGCCCCGAGGTCCATGCAGTCCCGCAGGGAGATGCCGGCCTGCTCGCGCAGCAGCGGTTCGAGGCGGTCGACGGCCGCGGAGAACTCCGGCTCCGTGGCGAGGAGTTCGCTTCCCATGCCGGGCCACTGCGACCCGTACCCGGAGAACACCCACACCGCCCCGGGCCCGCCCCCGGACGCGGGCGCCCCCATCACCACCCGCCCGTCGGGCTCCCGTCCGGCCAGGCGGGCCAGGGCCGTGGTCAGCTCATCGCGGTCGCGGGCGACGACCGCCGCCTTGTGGCGGCCACGCCCCGCGCGGCCGGAGAGGGTGCGGCCCAGGTCCGCCGGGCGGACGGAGCGGCTGTCCGGTCCCGTCAGCCACTGGGCCAGCTCTCCCGCGTACGCGCGGACGCGGTCCTCGGTGACGCCGTCGAGCAGGGCCACGGCCGGGGCGGTGAACGCTGGGCGTGGGCCGCGCGGCACGCGGTGTTCGGCGAGGACCACGTGCGCGTTGGTGCCTCCGAAGCCGAACGCCGAGACTCCCGCCCGTGCCGTGCCCGAGTAGCGGGGCCACGGCTCGGGTCCCGTGACGACGCGCAGACCCAGCGCGTCGAGGTCGGCGTGCGGGCCCGGTGCGGTGAAGTGCAGGTGGGGCGGGATCTCGTCGTGGTGCAGGGCAAGGACCGTCTTGATGAACCCGGCGATGCCCGCCGCGGCCTCCAGGTGGCCGATGTTCGTCTTCACCGAGCCGATGAGCAGCGGCTGGTCGGCGGCCCGCCCCTGCGCCGCGCCGAGCGCGGCGGAGAGCGCGGACGCCTCGATCGGGTCGCCGAGCGCCGTGCCCGTGCCGTGCGCCTCCACGTAGTCCACCGAAGCGGCCTCGGTGGCATGGCACTGCTCAAGGAGTGTGCGCTGGGCGTCCGCGCTGGGCGCGGTGAGTCCGTTGGAACGCCCGTCGGAGTTGACCGCGGTGGCCTCGATGACCGCGAGGACACGGTCGCCGTCGCGTTCGGCGTCCGCCAGGCGCTTGAGGACGACGACCCCGCATCCCTCGCCGCGCACCATGCCGTCGGCCGACACGTCGAACGCCTTGCAGCGCCCGTCGGCGGCCAGCGCCCCCGCACGCTGGAAGCCGAGCGTCACCGCCGGGGAGAGGAGCAGGTTCACCCCGGCGGCGAGCGCCATGTCGCTCTCCCCCGCGCCGAGGCTGCGTACCGCGTGGTGCACGGCGACGAGCGAGGAGGAGCACGCCGTGTCGACCGCCATGCTCGGGCCACGCAGGTCCAGGAGGTAGGAGAGGCGGTTCGCGGCGATGCTCAGGGCCGCGCCCGGTGGGGTCCAGGCGCCGATCGACTCCGGTTCCGCGGTGGTGAGATGGGCGTATTCGTTGCCGCTGATGCCCACGAAGACTCCGGTACGGGTGCCCGCGAGGGACGGCGCGGAGAGTGCCGCGTGGTCGACGGCCTCGCGGGCGACCTCCAGGAGCATGCGCTGTTGCGGGTCCATGGCGGTGGCCTCGTCCGCGCCGATGCCGAAGAACTCGGCGTCGAAGCCCGCCACGCCGTCGATGCCCCCGTCACCGAGGAAGCCGCCGTGCCTGCTGAGGTCGTCAGGCAGGCTCCTGCCCTCCCGCACGAAGGGTGCCCAGCGGTCGTCGCCGACGGTGCCCACGGCGTCGCGGCCCTCGCTCAGGAGCCGCCAGAAGGCGGCGGGCGAGGTGACGCCACCGGGCAGCCGGCAGCCGACGCCGATGACCGCGACCAGCGCGTCGGCTTCCGCGGGCGGTGTGCCCGCGGCCCTCCGCACCGACGGCGACCCGCCGTGCTCCGGTTCGCCGCGCGCCACCCGCTCCGTGAGCGCACCGATCGTCGACGCCTCCCAGAGCAGCGTCGCGGGCAGCCGGGTGCCCGCGAGGTCGCTGAGGCGTGCCGTGAGGACGACAGCGTCGCGTGAGGTGAGACCCAGCTCCGCCAGCGGGCGGTCGTCGGCGATCTCGTCGGCCCCGAGGCCGTACCAGGTGCTCAGGCTGTCGACGATGGCGGCCCGGATCTCCGCCTGACCCGCCTGGCTCATCGCGCGTCCTCCGTGCCGCTCCGGCCGTCGTCGCTCCGGCCGCCGTCGCCGAACGCGCCGAGCAGGTAGCGCGCCCGGCCCGCGGCCCGCGCGACCTTGCCGCTGCTCGTCCTGGGCAGCGAGCCCGGCGGGATGAGGAGGAGTTCGGCGAGGCGCAGTCCGTGCCGGGCCGACACGGCTGCCGTGGCGGTGCGCAGGGCGGCGAGCCGGTCCTGTTCCGTGGGCTCCGCGCCCCGCCGGTGCTCCGCGACGACGACCAGGACGTCGGTCTCCGTGCCGGTCCAGGGCACGCAGAACGCGGCGAGCCGGTCCCTGCGCACGAGGCCGACGGCGGACTGCACGGTCTCCTCGACGTCCTGGGGGTAGTGGTTCCTGCCGTCCACGATGATCAGGTCCTTGAGCCGCCCGGTGACGTAGAGCCGCCCTTCGTGGAGCGCGCCGAGGTCGCCCGTGCGCAGCCATCCCGGCTCGCCGTCCCCGCCGGTGGCGTCGGGCGGTCGGAAGCCGAACACCTCCTCCGAGAGTCCGTTCCGTTTCCAGTAGCAGAGGCCGATGTTGGGGCCGCGCAGCAGGATCTCGCCGACCTCCCCCGTAGCCCGTGCGGCGCCGGTGGCCGGGTCGGCGATGCGCAGCTCCTGCCCTGCCGGAGTGCCGCAGGCGACCAGGTGCGTCACATCCGGGTCGGTCAACTCCCCTACGTCGAGGCGACCTTCGGACAGGGCCAACGGATCGCAGGCCAGGACGGTGGGCGGTGCGTCGAAGGTGTCCGTCGTGACGAACACGGTGGCCTCGGCGAGGCCGTACGCCGGGCAGTGCGCCGCGGCGGCGAGTCCCGCGTCGGCGAACGCGTCGCGGAAGCGGTCGACCGTGCCGGCGCGCACGGGTTCGCTGCCGTTGATGAGGACCTTGACCCGCCCCAGGCGCAGCTCGGCCGCCTCGTCCCTGTCGACCCTGCTCGCGCAGTAGTCGTACGCGAAGTTGGGGGCCGCGCTGATCGTCCCGGGGTATGCGGCGAGCAGCCGCAGCCAGCGCACGGGGTGTTCGAGGAAGGCGACCGGGTCCATGAGGACCGAGGGGAAGCCGCCGACGACGGGCGCGGCCACGCTCAGGACGAGACCCATGTCGTGGAAGAGCGGCAGCCAGCCGACCGTCGTGTGGCCCGCCGCCTCGGCCTCGAAGGCTTCGATGGCCTGCCGGGCGTTGGCCACCACGTTGGCATGGCTGATCACGACGCCGGCCGGGCTGCGCGTGGAGCCGGAGGTGTACTGGAGGTAGGCGATGTCGTCCGGTTCGAGCCGCTCGGGAAGGGCGAACGCCGGGGTATCGCCCGGCTGGTCGACCAGAACGACAGGCACCGGCGGCAGTCCGTGTGCGGCCATGAATCGCTCGACCCCGGGAGCCGTTCCCGCGTCGGCCAGCACACAGGACGGCTCGCAGTCGGCGAGGACCGCCGCCAACCGGCCCTCATGGCCGGGGAGTCCGGGGCTGAACAACGGGACCGCGATCACCCCCGCGTAGAGACAGCCGAGGAACGCAGCCGCGTAGTCGAGGCCCTGCGGGAGCAGCAGGGCCGCTCGTTCGCCGGGGCCCGCGATCGCCGCGAGCCGTCCGGCGATCGCGCGGGCGCGGACATCGAGACCCTGCCAGCCGAGGGTGTGGTGCAGGCCGGGGGACGACGGATCGGGGAACTCCACGTAGGTGAAGGCGCGTTGGTACGGCCGGTCGGCGGCCCAGTGCGCCAAGTGGTCGGTCAGCAGGGGACCTTCGGGCGGCTGAGGTGTCTGCGGGGCGGACATGGCGGCTCCAACTGGACAGCGCGGGGACCGGGACGGGCGGCGCGGGGACCTGCACGAGCGGTGCACCAGGTTCCGCCCCGGTGTGACCCGTGAGTAAGACGGGTTGCTGACAGATCGTCTGACAACCTCTGTCACTTCACTGACAAGGCGCCACACCGGATTCGGCGTCGCGGGCAGCAGCGACGGCAGCCGCGGGCCCGGAGAATCCGGCAGCGGAACCGCATCGCGATCGAGGGGAGCCGCACGTGGGCCGGGGCAGGCTGACCGCTCTTCTGGCGATGCTCGCCCTTGCCGGTTTCATCACGACCCTGGACAACACCGTCATCAACGTCGCCCTGCCGACCGTGCAGCGCGATCTCGGCCTGACGGTCACCGACTTGGAGTGGGTGGCCACCAGCTACGTGCTGAGCTTCGGCTCGCTCCTTCCGGCCGGCGGCAGGCTCACGGATCTGCTGGGCCGTCGGACGGTGCTCGCGGCGGGCATCATCGTGTTCACCGCGGCATCGCCGGCGGCCGCCCTCGCGGACAGCGGCGGGACGCTCATCGCGGCGCGTACCGTGCAGGGTGTGGGGGCGGCGCTCGTCATCCCGGCCTCGCTCGCGGTGGTCGCCGCCGATCTGCCCGCCCGCAGGCGCGCCGTGGCGGTCGGCCTGTGGACGGCGGCCCTGGCGGTCGCGCTGGCGCTCGGCCCTGTGGTGGGCGGGTACGTCACCGAACGGTGGGACTGGAGCTGGGTGTTCCTGCTCAACGTCCCCTTCGGCGCGCTCGCCCTGCTCCTCGTACCCGCCGTGCCCCGAGCCGTCACACCCGTGCGCCGCGGCCTGCTGCCGCTCCTGGACCTGCCCGGCGTCGCACTGTCCACGACCTCCCTCTTCCTCCTCACGTACGGCCTGGTCAGGGGCGGCGAGCACAGTTTCAGCACGCCGCCGGTGCCGCTCTGCCTCTGGCTCTCGGCGGCCACCGGGATCCTGTTCGTCGTCGTCGAGTCGCGCACGTTCCTGCCGCTGGTGGATCTGCGGCTGCTGCGCAACCGGTCGCTGAGCGGCGGCGCGGCGGCTCAGGTGCTGTGGGGCATCGGCGTCAACGGCGTGTTCTTCTTCACCGCGCTCTACCTCCAGCGCGTGCTCGGCTTCTCCCCCACCAAGGCCGGTCTCGCTTTCCTGCCGCTGGCGGGCGCACTGCTCGTGACGACGCCGTTCGCCGAGCGCGCGGCCAAGGCGGTGGGGGCGCACTGGTCGATCGCCGGAGGGCTCGTGCTGGTCGCGGGCGGCCTGGTGTGGGTGTCGGGCACGGGGTTGCACGCGCAGTACTGGGATCTGCAGCCGGGGCTGCTCGTGATCGGCGTCGGGTCGGCCCTGACGACTCCCCTGACGGTACGTTCCGTCGCCGATGTCCCCGCGACGCGCACCGGCATGGCTTCGGGTCTGGTGAGCGCGGCCCGTGAGATCTCCGGGGTGTTCGGGGTCGTCCTGGTCGGCGTGGTGCTGACCCGCACGGAACGCACCGCGCTGCGGGACGGCGCCGATCCCCGCAGCGCCTTCCTGGACGGCTACGACACGGGGTTGCAACTGGCAGCTCTCTGCGTCCTGTTGGGCGCCGCCGTCACCGCCACAACGCTCCGGCGCCCCGCCCGCCACCGGCGGTCAGGGACACCTTCCGGAGTCAGACCAACCTGTCCCCCGGTGCGCCAGTGACGCACTGATGCCGTCGCCCCCGAAGCGTCTGGCACGGCGTGGACCCGAGACAGGGCCGCGGGCCCAGCCACGCCGGTGCGATCCGCCCCTCTGCCTCCTTGACGACCCCGCTACCCCCTCGACGAGCCCGTGCCGCCGAGCACGGTCACATAGCCGTCCGGGCCCAGTACCGCGATGTCGCCCGTACGCAGCCACCCACCGGGCAGCAGCCGCCGCGCCGTCTCCGCCGGGTCACCCCAGTAGCCCGCGCACACCTGCGGCCCCCGCACCAGGAGTTCACCGGCGTGCCCCACGGGCAGCTCCACGCCGGGGGCGCCCTCCTGGCCGATGCGGATCTCGGTACCGGGCAGGGGCAGCCCTGACGTGCCGGGGCGGGCGTTGGCACCGCGCGGGTTGGCGAGGACGGCACCTGCTGCCTCCGGGAGGCCGTAGCCCTCGACGAGCACCGCGTCGACCGACTCGCGGACACGGTCGGCGGTCGCGGCGTCCAGCATCCCGGTCAGCCAGGTCCGCACCGTGGCGAGGGCCTCCAACTCGTGGGCCGGGCACCGGAGAAGGCTCCGACAGTCGGCGGGCTCGGCCGACAGGAGGGTCACTTTCCGGCGGCGCGCCGTGCGCAGGAGCGTCTGCGGGCCGGCGGTCGGCAGGAGGACGGTCCGCATCCCGGTGAGCAGCGGGGCGGTCAGGCCGAACAGCAGGCCGTGCGGACGCCACAAGGGCGTGACGGCCAGAGCGGTCTCCCGGCCGGCACGCAACTGGGGGTGCCACAGGGCCAGTTGCTGGGCCGCCGCGACGAGGTTCGTGTGCGTGAGCATCGCCGCGGGCCCGTCGGCGGCGACGTACGCGAGGGCGGCAAGGTCGCTGGGCTCCGGCCCGCGATGGCCTGACTCCGGCCCGCGACCTCCCGGCTTCGGCCTGGCCGGCTTCCGCAGGCGGCCGCCACGCGGCCACTCCCCGCCGGCCGGAACGGTGACGACATCCCGTACGTACGTGTCACCACGCACCGCGTCGATCCGCTCCCCCGCCGACTCGCCCGCGACCACCAACACGGCACCCGAATCGGCGAGTTGATGCCGCAGGGTCTGCCATGAGGCCTCCGGGTCGATCGTCACCGCAACCGCCCCGATCCGCAGCACCGCATGCCACGCCACCGCGAACCACGGACAGTTGGGCAGCACCAACGCCACCCGGTCACCGTGCCGGACACCCAGCGTCCGCAACGTATCGGCGCATGTGCCCGCAGCGCGGTGCAGCCCCCGGAAGCCGGACCGGCGGCCATGGCGCCGGGCCGCCGCTTCGAGCAGGCCGGGGAGCGTGACGTCGGGGACGCGCAGCCGGTGAGGTACCCCGGCGGCGTAGAAGCGGAGCCACGGTCGTGGGTCCGGGGCCGTCACCTGTGGCTCGGTCATGACCTGATCGTGGCGCAGGAGGGCGGGTTCCCACTTGTGCCCCGCGCACAGTTCCCGCCCGGCGGGCTGTGGCTCTGCTGACTATCGACGCCCGATCACCGCTCCGTAACTTCACGGCGTGCGCAGCCGTCCCCCTCGAACCCCTAGAACCCCTAGAACCCCTAGAAGCGAACTCGAATCGAACTCGAACCGACCGAAGGAGCACCCCGTGCACAGGCCACGAGCGAAACGGAAGAAGAGACTGCTCGCGCTGACCTCGGCCTTCGCCCTGGCGGGCTTGGGTCTCGGCGTGCCGACCCTGACGGCGGGCGCCGCCGCGGCCCCGGACGCCTCGGCGGCGTGCGACGCCCCGGACGAGCGGATCTACCAGGTGCCGGGTTCCGTCCCGAGTGATCCCGGCAGCGTCATCGCCTGCCGGACGACCGCGCTCCCCCACGTGCCGGGCAACATCCCGACGCACGCCTGGAAGGTCCAGTACAGCTCGAAGGACAACACGGGCACGCCGGTGGCGGTCTCCGGCACCGTGGCCGTGCCGGACGCCCAGTGGAAGGGGCGCGGCAGCCGTCCCGTCGTGGCCTTCAACCCCGGGACGCTGGGACTCGGTTCGCAGTGCGCGTTCTCCAAGCAGTTGGCGGGCGCCTTCCAGGACGAGTACGAGGGCGAGAACATCGCGGCGCTCCTGAAGGCCGGGTACGCCGTCGCCGCGACGGACGGGGCGGGCTACCTGGACGGCCAGACCCATCCGTACGTCTCCGGCGCCGACGCCGGGCACGCGCTCCTCGACATCGCGCGCAGCGCGTCCGCGATCCCGGGCAGCGGCCTCGACCCGAGGGCGAAGGTCGGCCTGTGGGGCTACTCCGAAGGCGGCGCTGCCAGCCTGTGGGCGGCCCAGCTCGCGGCTTCGTACGCCCCTGAGCTCGACGTCGTGGGCGACGCGTCCGGCGGTGTGCCCGGTGATCTGAAAGTGGTCGCCAAGGGGCTGAACGGCGGCCCGTTCGCGGGGTTCCTGGTCGACGCCGTGCTCGGTCTTTCGGCCGCACACCCCCGGATGCCGTTCGACGAGCTCATGAACGACCAGGGCCGGGAAACCCTGAAGAAGGCCAGGTCGCACTGTCTGGCGGGCACGATCTCGACCCTCGCGGGCCAGAAGATCGAGGACAACACCAAGGACGGTCTCAGCCTGGAGCAGCTCTACGCGCTCAAGGGCACGGACGGCAGGACGTGGGGACAGGTCGTCGACGCCCAGAAGCTCGGCGTCGGCATCGGGCGTCCCGGCTCCGGAGCCACGTACGAGATCGGCTTCCCGGTCCTGCAGTACCGCGGGGCGCTGGAGGAGGTCATCCCGGTCGAGACGGAGGACGCGACGCGCAAGGCGTACTGCAAGGGGAACATCACCACCCAGTGGAAGGTCTATCCGGGCGAGCATCTGACGACCGATCAACTCGCGAAGGACGACACGGTCAAGTGGCTCGGCGACCGGTTCGAGGGCAAACCGGAGTTCGGCAACTGCCTGCTGCCGTGAGTTGTTTCGCACTCGCTGCCTCTTGTCACGCGGGTGACAGGAGGCAGCATCATGTCTGTCCGTCCTCGGTGGGCCGCCACGGACCCGTGACGGTATCTTCACCAAACCTTTGTCCCCCGCGCGCAGAGGGAGCACCCCATGGTGAACGGTTCGACGCCGCCCGCCGGCATACCCTCGGCAGGCGCCCCCGCGTCCGCGGGCACCCCGGCAGAGGAGTCGTACGCCGCGTTCCGGGCCTTCCCCTCGGGCCTCCACGACCATGTGCGGCCGTTCCTCGACGACATCACGTCGGAGGTGGTGCGGGCGATCCGCACGGAGATACCGGAGTACGCCCGGCCGACGGACGACACGTACATGCATGTCGTGAACCGCGGTGTGGAGCAGGCCCTTGAGGGGTTCCTGGCCCGCATGGCCCACCCCGACACCGACTGGGAGTCGGTGAAGGCCACCTACCAGAACATCGGCAGGGGCGAGGCGGACGAGGGCCGCAGCCTCGACTCCTTCCAGTCGGCACTGCGCCTCGGCGCGCGCGTCACCTGGCGCCGGGTCAACGCCCTCGTCGACGCCGACCTGTTGCCGCACACCGTGCTTGCCGCCTTCGGCGAGGCGCTGTTCGTGCACCTGGACGAGATGGCCGCGGCGACAACGGCGGGCTACACCGAGGCCCGGCTGCACGCGGCGGGCGAGCTGCAGCAGCGCCGCGCGCGCCTCATCGACCTGTTGACCGCCGATCCTCCCGCGTCGGCGGAAGCCATCGCCGATCTCGCCCAGGCCGCCCAATGGCCCATCCCGCGCGAGGTGGCCGTCGTCGTCATCGACCACGTCCTCACCCCGGAGACCGTCAGCCCCATCGTGCCGCCGGAGTTCCTCGCCCGCTTCTCCGAGCAGCCCGGCTGCATCGTGGTGCCCGACCCGGAGGGTCCGGGCAGGGCCCGCTCGATCGCCGCCGCGTTACAGGGCCTGCGTGCGGTGATCGGGCCCACGGTCGCCCTGCACGAGGGCGCGCGTTCGCTGCGCTGGGCGCTGGACGCCCTGAGCCTGTCCCGGCGCGGCATCCTGCCCCGCGCGGGCCTGCTGCACTGCGCCGACCACCTGGCGACGTTGCTGCTCTTCCAGGACGAGGCACTGATCGACGCGCTCGCGCAGCGCCATCTGCTGCCCCTTCAGGAGGTGCGCTCACCGCAGCGTGAGCGCCTCGCCGAGACCCTGCTGTGCTGGCTGCGGTGCGGGCACAACGCGAGCGAGGTCGCCACACGCCTCGCCGTGCATCCGCAGACGGTCCGCTACCGCCTGCGGCAGCTGGACGAGGTGTTCGGCGACCGGCTGCACGATCCGGTGGCGCAGTTCGAGATGCAGCTGGCGCTGCACGCGTTGAGCCTGCGGCCCGCCGCCGAGTGACGCCCGCGTCACGTAGCACACGGCTCGCGCGCCTCCGGGCCGGTTTCCTTCTCGCACGAGGTCACAAGTACGCTCTGCGAGCGATGAGTTGGCGCCCTTGGTGGGGTCAGAACTCATACAAAGGGAAACCGAGACACACCGGGCCGCGCACAAGGTTCGCGACCCCCACCCGGAGGTACGACCATGTGCGCCCACCAGCCCCCTTGCCCGCCCGCCGACAGCGCCGACCACCTGGCCGCCCTGATCCTGTCCGCCCACCCCGAACAGGGCTGGAGCCTGCTGTGCAACGGCACCATCGTCTTCGACGACACCGGCGAAATCCTGCCGGACGGACGGGTGGTGGCGGTGTCACGACCGCTCGCTATGGCGGCCTGAGTCCGGTACTCCCGAACGCCCTGCCTACGAGTGCACGGGCGGCTGCCCCGCAGCGCCCGCTCGCCACGAGCGCTCGATCTCCCGCATCAGCGCCGGGTAGACGAGCCACAGGCGGAACGGCTTGATCGCGGCCATGTAGACGGCGCCGAACCGGCCGTTCGGCTTCACCAGGACCGTCATCCGGCCGCGGTAGCCGCCGGATTCGTCCGGTACCCAGCCCAGGTGCATGATCGTGTGCACCGTGCCGTTGGCCAGCTCCGCCGCCCACTCGTCCTTGAGCAGATACACCGGGGTGAGCGGGAACCCGGCGGACTCCGGACCCCTCGGGGCATCGCGCATCTCGTCCGACAGCCGGTCCCGGAGCGAGGCCACCCGCGTGCCCAGACCGGACTTCGGGCGGTCCCAGCCGAACACCGAGCCGATCTTCCAGCGGGCCGCCCACACCACGCGTACGAGAAGCGGCGCGCCCTCCGGGAAGTTGTCGCCCGAGACGGTCTGCTCCACCAGCCGCGGGAAGTCGTCGGGGCCGCCCGGTGTGGGCAGCGCCCACACGTCCTCCACCCGGAAGTCGGGGGCGATCTCATGGATACGCCAGGGGCGTGACGTGTGCGCGCTCTTCGGCAGCTTCATTCCTGAACCTCCGGTTTCATTCCTGAACAGCCGGCTTCGTTCCTGGATCTCCTTGCGGCAGGCCCAACAGGCCCCGCATCGCCCTCTCCACGAGTACGACGTCATGGGGAGCGTGTCCGGCGACACTGCTCACCAGGCCTTCGAGGGTGCCGATGTAGGCGAGCGCGACCTCCCGCGGCGGCGGTCCCGGGGGGATGGCGCCGCTCTCGCGCCCTGCGGCGATCCGGTCGACGCACCGGGTGGTGAGCCGGTCGATGACTCCGGCGAGCGCATGGCCGACCGCGTGATCCTGTCCGGCGAACTCGACGGACAGCGCCCTCATCACCCTGGCCACGTCACGGCGGCAGTACACGGCGTGCCCCCGCGCCATCGCCAGGAGCGCCGCGACGGGGTCGGGCTCCTCGTCCGCAGGCGCGCCGACCTCGGCGTTCCAGGTCTCCTCGACCCACCGCACCACGGCGAGCGCCAGGTCTTCCTTGTTGGCGAACAGGTGGTAGAGGGCGCCACGGGTGTAGCCCGCCTCCGCCGCCACCCGTTCGAGCGCCACGTTGCCGTATCCGTACGTGGAGAACCCTCGCGCCGCCGACTCCAGCAGAGCGCTCCTGGTCCGGGCCCGCCGGTCCGCCTGCTTCTCGCGAGGACGCGCCGGGCTTGCCGTCATCGCCGTGCGGTCCCAGAGGCGGATTCACATACAGACATGTATGTAGGTTACTCCGGGGCGATCGCACCGAGCAATGCCCGCGCGCACAGGTCCCGCACCTGCTCGCGCGGCAGTTCCGGCTCGTCCAGCCACTCCAGGCAGACGGTCACCATGAAGGCGAGCCAGCCGCGCACGGCCAGCCGCAGGGTGGGCAGTTCGTGCGGAGTGGTCGCCGTTCCGGGGTCCGCGGCGAGGGCGGCCAGGATCTGGTCCTCGTGGGCCGCGAGGCCTTCGCGGTAGATCCTGCGGACCGTGGCGTCCCCCGTCTCCTCCGCCCGGTGGAAGGCACGGAAGCCTTCGGCGTGCGACTCGACGTACGCGAGGAACGTGTCGAGCCCCGTACCGATCTGGTCGCGGACCGGGACCCCGGGGACGGCCGCCGTCAGCCGCAGCATGCGACGGCTCTCGCGCTGCACCACGGCGGCGAAGAAGTCGCTCTTGGTCGGGAAATAGTGGTACAGCAGGCCGCGCGACACCCCGGCGATCTCCGCCACCCGCTCGACCCACACGTCGTCGTACGGATTCTGGGCGAAGAGCCGCGCCCCTGCCGAGAGCAGCTGCTCCCTGCGCTCCTCCGTGCTGAGTCTGCGGCGCGTACGTTCCTGCGGGTTCGCGGCCATGAGCGCACTTTACTTGACGCGGATTCAATAGCGGGACCAGACTGGGATCCCTTATTGAATCCACGTACAACAGGCTCAACGGGTCTGCGGCACAAGGGAGATGGCACACATGGCGCAGGTGTCCCAGGCATCGCAGGTGACGGAGGGCGCCCCGCCCCCCAAGGGGTTCCGCAGCGCCGAGCTCGGCTGGCCGCGCCTCGACCTCATCCCGCATCCGCCGCGCCGTCTGCCCCTGATCGGCGACATCCTCGGCGCCCATGTGCGGACGCCCGTACAGGATTCGATGCGGATCGGCGGCAGCCTGGGGCCCATCTTCCGCCGCAAGGCGTTCGGCAAGGAGATCGTCTTCGTCTGGGGCGCCGCGCTCGCGGCCGAACTGGCCGACGAATCACGGTTCGCCAAGCATGTGGGCCTGGGCGTCGCGAACCTGCGGCCGGTGGCCGGAGACGGCCTGTTCACCGCGTACAACCACGAGCCCAACTGGCAGCTCGCGCACGACATCCTCGCCCCGGGCTTCAGCCGGGACGCGATGGCCGGCTACCACCCGCTGATGCTGGACGTGGCCCGGCAGCTGACCGACCGCTGGGACGCGAGTGAGACCGCGGGGCGCTCCGTGGACGTGCCCGGCGACATGACGAAGCTGACCCTGGAGACGATCGCCCGCACCGGCTTCGGCCACGACTTCGGCTCCTTCGAGCGGTCCCGGCCGCATCCCTTCGTGTCGGCCATGGTCGGCACTCTCTCCTACGCCCAGCGCCGCAACGTCGTGCCGCCCGGGCTCGCCCCGCTGCTGCTGCGCGGAGCCACCCGGCGCAACGCCGCCGACATGGCGTATCTCAACCGCACCGTCGACGACGTGGTCGCGGCCCGCCGCGCCGCGCCGGGTCCCGGCGACGGCGATCTGCTCGACCGGATGCTGGAGGTCTCACACCCGGAGACCGGCGAGCGGCTCTCCGCCGAGAACATCCGCCGGCAGGTCATCACCTTCCTGGTCGCCGGGCACGAGACGACGTCGGGCGCCCTGTCGTTCGCACTGCACTACCTCGCGCGCTCCCCCGAAGTCCTGGCCCGCGCCCAGGCGGAGGTCGACGAAGTCTGGGGTGACGCGCAGGAGCCCGCGTACGAGCAGGTCGCCAAGCTCCGTTATCTGCGGCGTGTCCTGGACGAGTCGCTGCGGCTGTGGCCGACCGCGCCCGGCTTCTCGCGCCAGGCCCTGCACGACACGACGATCGGCGGTGAGCACCCGATGCGCGAGGGTGCCTGGGCGCTCGTCCTCGCCACGCTGCTGCACCGCGATCCGGCGGCGTGGGGCGAGCGGCCCGAGGAGTTCGACCCCGACCGGTTCACCCCCGCGGCCGTACGGGCGCGGCCCGCGCATGTCTTCAAGCCGTTCGGCACGGGCGCGCGGGCCTGCATCGGCCGTCAGTTCGCGCTGCACGAGGCGACGTTGGTCCTCGGGCTGCTCCTGCGCCGCTACGACCTGCACGCCGACCCCGGCTACCGGCTGCGGGTCGTCGAGCGCCTCACGCTCATGCCGGAGGGCCTCACGCTACGGCTCACCCGCCGCGCCAGGGCCGCCTAGGGCCGATTGTCAGACCCGTGCGCAAGAGTGGAGGGTCCACCGGTGCCAGCCACCGGTCCTTCCGACCCCGCGCAGAGGAGCTCTCGACATGACCAGCACGCCGACCCCGGAACTGGCCGCCGCCCAGGCCTGCTTGCGGCTGCTGCACACCGCACGTGCCGCACTGTCCGGTCCCTCGCCGGCCGCGGCGGCCTCGCTGCTCGCCGGGCCCATGGCGGAGGCGGACGAAGCGCTGCGCCGCGCGGGCCTGACGGGCAACGAGGCCGAGCTCCTGAACAGGATCTACGACCTCGAGCCCGACCGCCCCGATCCCCGGGCGTGCCCCGCCTCGGCTGGTTCGGCTCCGTCCACTCCTTAGAGTCCTGGAGCTACTCCAGAGTCCTGGAGCTACTCCTTGGAGTCCTGGAGCTACTCCTTGGAGTCCTGGAGCTACTCCGGCCCCGTCGATCGCTTCTGATCCGTCGCTTGCGCGGGATCCGTCGCTTCCTTCGGCTTCCAGGTGAACTTGTCGCCGCCCACCCAGCGCACCAGATCCGGGTCGTCCACGTCGTGCACGACGAGACCCGCCTGAGCGGCCACCTCCAGGACGTCGACGAGTTCCCTGGCCTCGCCGACCACCTCGCCGTCGAGCTCCACGATGCGGAAGGGCGGTCGGCCGGGGTTGACGCCAAGGACCGTGATCCGAGGGTTCGCCATATAGAGGTACGCACTTTCGGTCATGGGTGCAGGCTTCCACGCCGCGGCTCCGTCATGACCTTCACGACCTGCCCGTTCGGCCGCTCGGGCTACGTACCGGTCGCCTCGGGGCGCCCCTGCAACGTACATCCCGAGGACATCCCGGAGACGAAGGCCGAGGTCGTGGTGGTGGGCGGGGAGGTGACGGTGGGGTAGCGCCGGGGCGCCGTTCAGCAGAGCTCCTCGACCGCCTTGACGACCTGACCGGCGCCGTCCTCCGCCCCCATCCGGCGGGCGACGGCACCGGCGGCCTTCCGGTACGTGGGCTCACTCACCGCACGCCGGATCTGTTCGGCGAGGCGCTCCGCCGTGAGCTCCTTGAACGGGACGGGCGCGGTGGCCGCGCCGAGAGCGGCGATGCGCGATGCCCAGAAGGGCTGGTCCGCCATGACGGGCACGGGAATCGCGGGCACCCCGGCCCGCAACGCCGCGGCGGTGGTCCCGGCGCCCGCGTGGTGGACCACGGCGGCCATCCGCGGGAAGAGGAGCGCGTGGGGCACCTCGTCCACGGTGAGGATGTCGTCGCCGCGCGCCATCAGCCCGGACCGTCCTTCCTGGAGGACTCCCCGCAGCCCGGCCCTGCGCAGCGCGGACACGGCCAACTCGCTCAGCCGCGCGCCGTCCCCCGCGGCCATGCTGCCGAATCCGATGAAGACGGGCGGCGGCCCGGCCCGCAGGAAGTCTTCGAAGGAGGCGGGCAGCGGGGTGTCCGGCTCATGGTGCGGCCACCAGTTGCCGACGACGTCGAGGCCCTCGCGCCAGTCCGCGGGCCGGGGCACGACGGCGGCGCTGAACCCGTGCAGGACCGGCCACCGGGCTGTTTCCTGTCGCCGCCGGGCGGCACCTCCGCTCTCCCGGGGCAGCGAGAGGCGTGCCCGCAGGTCCGCGACCGCGTCGGCGTAGACACGGTCGGCCATGCGCGAGGCGAAGCGGCCGAGCGCTCGGTTGCCGGGGCCGCCGAGCGACCTGCCGCCGCTCACCACCGGGGCGAACTCCCGTGTGGGGTGGGTGGGTTGCAGATAGACACCCAGGGCCGGCACGTCCATCGCCTCGGCGAGCTGCCAGCCCAGGGGCGCCGTGGTGGTCGAGAGCAGCAGCACGTCGGCGCCGGGCTCCGCGGCTTCCAGGAGCCCCGCGCCCAACTCCCGCACGAACGCGGCTGCCGTGCGCATCAGCTGCCGGTTTCCGCCGCGGCCCGCGCCGCCGGTATCGGCGGGCAACGGACGAAAGCCGAGCCCGGCCCCCCGCACCAGTGGCGCGAAGGACTCCTGGGTGGCCAGGGTGACATCGTGCCCGGCCTCGCGCAGCCGAGCACCGAGCCCGGTGTACGGGGCGACATCACCGTACGACCCGGCGGCCGCGACAAGGACCCTCATCGCTCCTCCACCCCGTCCGCGACCTGCCCCGCGTTGGCCCGTATCGCCGCATGCAGGAACTCGGCCAGGCCGGGGAGCTGCTCCGAAGGGGGGATGACGAGGGCGTAGGCGCGGGGGTCTGCCGCGTAGTCGGCGGCGATGCGCAGGTGCATGGCGGGTGGGCAGGGTGTGAACCAGCGGCTGATGTGCAGGCGGTGTTCCTCGGCGAGGGCCATGGCCCGCTTCCCCCCGGCGGGCTCGCCCTCGGCGAAGGCCTTGATGAGGTCGGTCCGCCAGGCCGCCGCCTCGCCCATGATCCGGGCCCAGTCCTCCTTGGAGTGGGCGGCGGCGCGGCTCATCGCTTCCCGGTGTCCCGCGCTGTTCTCCCACTTGAGCCCGGCCTCGGTGGCGTAGCTCAGGTCGAAGGTGATCTCGCCGAACACCTCGAACCGCTCCTGGGGGCCGAGCGGCACGCCGGTCTGCTGCACCTCCATGGCCCGCTCGGCCACTTCCACCAGGCGTCCCAGCTTGCCGATCTGCTCCACCAGCGCCTTGTGCCGGGCCCGTAGCTGGTCGAGCGCGTTGGCCTGCGGGTCCTCGACGATCTCCGCGATCTCCTCCAGGGCGAAGCCGAGTTCGCGGTAGAAGAGGATCTGCTGGAGGCGGGCCAGGTCGGCCTCACCGTACAGGCGGTACCCTCCCGGGCTCCGCTCGCTGGGCACGAGCAGCCCGGACCGGTCGTAGTGATGCAGCGTGCGGACGGTGACCCCCGCGAACCCGGAGACCTGCCCCACCGTGTAACTCATGGACCTCGCCTTTCGTCGCGTACAGCCTGCGGCCTGACGTGGCGTGAGGGTCAAGTCACCCGGGTTCGCCGCTCAGCCGCGCCCTCCGCATCGGCCGCGCTCTCCGCATCGGCCGTGCCCGACGATCAGCCGTGCTCGACGGCCGGCGGGGCGAAGGTGATCCGGGTCAGGGAGCCGTCGTCCGCCCACCTCACCTGCACGGTGTCCTCCGTCGCGTTCACCACTGTGGCCGCGTCCGCCAGCGGCTCGGGTTCCGGAGCCGCGGTGAGCATGGCCAGGGACGCGTACACGGCCGTGCCCTGCGCATCGGCCGTGAGGCGCGGCAGGCGGGCCCACCGGGTGAAGGCCGTGCCCTGGGGTGCACGCAGTTCGTCCTGGCCCGTCCAGCCGTGCAACGGGTGGAGCGCGGAGAGCAGGGGCTCCTCGGGGCCCGTCGCCCAGCCCGTGTGCGTGACGCGGGCGCCGGGCGGTGCGCCGACGACGCGGTGCGCGCGCAGTTCGTGGCGCCCCTTGACCACGGTGACGCTCTCCACGGACAGCCCCGGCACCATGGGCGGGCCGCTCACGAAGGCGGGGGTGTGCCGGGACGCGGCCCAGCCCCAGCCGTCGCCCTGCCCGGCGCCCAGCGGCTGGATGCGGGTGCGGGCGCTGCGGACTCCCGCCACCTCCACCGCGAAGTGGTTGTCCGGGGTATTGCCGGGTGCCGTGGGGCCGGTCCGTGTGGAGTAGGCGTGGCGGGCGTAGAGCGGATCCTCGTGGGCCGCCGACTCGGCCTCGTGCGGGCGCGCGTGGTCACTGCCGTGGTTGTGCAGCCGTACGATCCCGTCGGCGCGGGTGCTCTGTACGAGGAGGCCGGGTGCGGGCAGTGCGAGGACCGTGTCGCCGCCCTCGCTGGGGGCGGGTTCCTCCGTGGCGGTCCACAGCGGGTGGCCGGCCGGTGCCAGGAGGCCGACGAACGCCTTCGACGCCCAGTACGGCGAGGCGGGACCGGAGTAGGACTGGAGGGTCGCGTCGTGCGGGCCGTGCCAGCCGAGGCTCAGCAGACCGTCGGCGCCGACGGAGCCGCGGTCGAGGAAGTAGCGCAGGGAGCCGCTGAGGAGCCGTCGCGAGGCACCGGGTGTCAGGGGCGTGTGGCCGGTGAGCGCACCGAGGGCCACGGAGGCGCCCGCGGCGAAGCGGTAGGTCAGGGAGCGGCCGAAGTGGATCGGGGCGCCGTCGGCGCCGAAGAGGAGCCCGAAGCTCTCCAGGTGTGTGTGGAGGCGGGCGCCGTGGGTAGCCAACTGGTCTTTATCAGAGGCCAGTTGGGCGTCCAGCGTCGGGTACAGGTGCAGTGCCCAGCCGTTGTAGTGGTCGAAGGCGCGGCCGTCTCCGTCGGCGTACCAGCCCTGGCCGCGGTACCAGGTCTCCAGAAGCCCGAGTGCCCGCTCGCGCACCCTGGCCGTCTCCGCGTCACCGCGCCCCACCGACTCCAGGAACCCGGCCACGGTGTAGGGGAAGAGGTACCAGTTGTTGGGTGCGGGGACATGGCGTATCGCTCCGCGCAGCCACTCCTCCGCCCGGTCCTGTACGTCGGTGTCGAGCCGGTCCCACAGCCAGGGGCGGGTCAGCCGCAGGCCGAGGGCGACGGACGCGGACTCGACCATCGGCTGGCCCTGGACCTGGTGGTCGAGGATCACCGGCCAGGACTCGGCGTCGTCGCGGCCGGGCGTACGGGTGCCCGCGGCGAGCCCCGACGCGTACCGGTCGAGCCAGCCGTGCGGGTCCTTGCCCTCGGCGCCCGCCACGCGGAACGCGGCGGCGAGGAAGGTGCGGGCGTATCCCTCCAGGCCGTCCGAGCGCACGCCGGACGCGGAGGGGCGGCCCGGCAGGTCGAGCAGGGCGCCGCGGGGTGTCGCCCACTTCCAGGCGGCGCTCAGAAGGCCGTCGGCGACGGCCTCCCAGTGCTCGCGCGTATAACCGGTATGGGGGCTCAACTCCCGGTCGTCTTGAGGCAGTCCGGGTATTCCGGACGGTCCGGGGATGCTCATGCGAGGTAGGCCAGCCTTTCGCGTCGTACGGCATGGGCGAAACCGTCGCCCGCGGCCCAGCGGCCGAGCTCGGTGACGGCGAGATCGGCGAGGCGCCCCCACTCGTTGCCCTGCGAACCCGCCAGGTGGGGGGTGATCATGACGTGGTCGCACTCCCACAACGGGTGCTCGGAAGGCAGGACTTCGGGGTCGGTGACATCGAGGACGGCGCGGACGCGCCCGGCCAGCGCGGCTTCGGTGAGGGCGTCCTGGTCGAGCACCGCGCCGCGGGCCGTGTTGATGAGCACCGCCTCGTGGCGCATCGCGGCGATCAGCTCACGGCCGACCAGGCCGCGGGTGGCGGGCAGCAGCGGGGTGTGGACGCTGACGACGTCGCTGTCCGCGAACAGCTCCCCGATGCCGACCGGGCGTACCCCGAGCTCCAGGGCCTCCCCGTCGGAGACGTACGGGTCGTGCAGCAGGACCTGGAAGTCGTACGGGCGGAGGAGTTCGATGACGCGGCGGCCGATCATCGAGGCGGAGAGGATGCCGACCGTTCGGCCGTAGTTGCCCACGCCGTGCGACAGGCCGAGCCATGCGTCGCGGCGCCGGGTGGCCTTGAACTCCCGCGCCCGCTCCATGACGTGCTTCCCGCTGAGCAGGATCATGGCGACGGTGTACTCGGCGACGGGCAGGGCGTTGGCCGCCGCCGCCGACGACACCTCGATGCCCCGGTCCCAGCACTCCTCGGTGATGTGGCCGCGTACCGACCCCGCGGTGTGGACGACGGCCCGCAGCCGGGGCGCCGCCGCGAGCGCGGCGGCGCCCAGCGGCGGACAGCCCCAGCCGGTGACCAGGACCTCCACGTCGCGGAGCACGGAGCGCGCCTCTTCGGTGGTGAAGTCGTCCAGGACGGTGTCCGGCGCCAGATCGCAGACCTGGCCGAGTGCGGCCAGGGCATCGGGGCCGAGCACGGCCCGCGCCGCGTCCCGGGCCATGGCGAGCGCCGCGCGCGGACGGTGGGTGCCGTTCATCAACACATTCCCTTTCACATGGTCCACATCGTGCACACGGCTCACTTGACCGAGCCGGCCGTGAGACCCGACTTCCAGAAGCGCTGCAGCAGCACGAAGGCGAGGATCAGCGGCAGCACCGCGAGGAGCGATCCCATGATCACCACGGGGTAGTACTCGGGCGAGACGGTGGCCGAACTGTTCCACGTGTAGAGGCCGAGGCTCACCGGGTACAGCTTCTCGTCCGAAAGCATCACCATCGGCAGGAAGAAGTTGTTCCAGATGGCGGTGAGCTGGAAGAGGAACACCGTGACCAGGCCGGGGCCCAGCATCCGCAGGGAGACGCGCACATAGGTGGTGAGCTCCCCCGCACCGTCCACCCGGGCGGCTTCGAGAACCTCGTCGGGCACGTATCCCTGGCTGAAGATCCGCCCCAGATAGACGCCGAACGGGTTGAAGAGGACCGGGATGAACACCGCCCAGAAGGTGTCGACGACGCCCGTGGCCGATGCCATCAGGTAGAGCGGCAGCGCGAGCACCGTCTGCGGCACCATCACCGCCGCGAGCACCAGGCCGAAGGCCTTCTCCTTGTGCGGGAAGCGGTACTTGTCGAAGGCGTAGCCGCAGGCGACACTCACCAGTGCGCTGATCGCGGCGCCCAGGACGGCGTAGAGCAGGCTGTTGGTGTACCAGCGGCCGTAGAGACCGCCGTCCGTCGTGAACAGGTCCTGCAGGTTCCGCACGAAGGAGAAGTCGGCCAGCGAGAAGAAGTCGCTGCTGAACAGCGCGTCGCGGTTCTTGGAGGCGGCGAGCACCAGCCACAGGACGGGCAGCAGGGTGTAGAGCACCGCGATGCCGACCACGGTGTTGACGACGGTGCGGCCCAGGAGGCGGGGGCGGTGCGCGGTGAGGGTGTCGGCGCTCATCGTGCGGCCTCCTTCTGGGAGCGGTTGGTCCAGCGGGTGACGCCGTACGACAGGGCGACCGTGCACAGGAGCAGGATCACCGAGGCAGCGGCGGCGAGGCCGTAGTTGTTGCGGGTGAAGGCCGCGTCGTAGATGTACATGCTGGGCGAGAAGCGCGAGTTGATCATCGGGGACGACTGGCTGAGCAGCATCGGTTCGGTGAACAGCTGCATCGCCCAGATCAGGGTGAACATGGCGACCATGACGATCGAGGAGCGCACCAGGGGTGCCTTGACCTGGAGTGCGGTGCGCACCGCTCCGGCGCCATCGACCACGGCTGCCTCGATCACTTCGCGGGGCACGGCCTGCAGGGCGGCGTAGAAGATGACCACGTTGTAGCCGAGGTTGCTCCACAGGGCGATGTTCACGATCGACGGGAGCACGGTGTTCACCCCGAGGAAGTCGATGTGGATGTCGCCCTTGGAGAGCACGTCGACGACCGGGCTGAGTCCCGGCGTGTAGAGGTACAGCCAGATGAGGGCCGCGATGATGCCGGGCACCGCGTGCGGCAGGAAGAGCCCCAACTGGGCCCAGGCGCGCAGCCGTACGACGCCCGAGTCGAGCAGCAGGGCGAGGGAGAGTGCGCCGATCACCATCAGGGGGATGTAGATCAGGCAGTAGAGGGCGACCAGGCCGAGGCTGCCGAGGAAGGTCGGGTCGGTGAGGACGGCCGTGTAGCTGCGCAGGCCCACGAAGACCGTGCGTTCCGGGCCGAAGCCGAGGCCCGGCTGGTCGTCGCTGAAGAAGCTCAGCCAGACCGCGGTGCCGACGGGAATCAGGAAGACCGTCACCAGCAGGACCAGGAAGGGGGTCATCAGGACACCGCACGCCATGTGTTCACGGCGTCGCGCCCGCGTGCGGCCGCCGCGGGCGGGGACGGGAGCGTCGGCGGTGCGGGTGGCGCGGGCCGGGGGCGCGGTCGTGGTCATCGGGGGTCACCTGCCTCTCTGCTGGTGCTCGGGTACTCATCGGCGTACGGGTGTTTCGGTCGCGCCGGGGCGGCCGGGCCGATCATGTGCTGTGCTCGGTGATGGAGAGGCCAAGAGCCTTGAGGTCCGGCATCGTTCCGTCGTGCGCGGCGTGCACGGCGTCGATGAGCGAGCCCTTGCCGCCGCCGGCGCGGGCGAAGCCGTCCTGCATCACCCGCTGGGTGGCGGTCATCCGCGGGCCCCAGACCCAGCCGTCACGGATCGTCTCGGCCTGCTGCTCGAAGAGGCCGTAGATGTCCTGGCCCGAGTAGTAGGAGCGGTCGAAGGCCCTGCGGCCCACGGCGACCAGGTCGGGGACGGCCGGGTACTGGCTGCTGGTGCCGCTGGAGAGGCGGGCGCGCAGGGCCTCGGGGTGCGAGACCTGCCATTCGATGAACTCCATGGCGGCCTCGGGGTGTTCGCTGTCCTTGGTGACGGCGAACGTGGAGCCGCCGTGAGTGCCGACGACCGGGGCGTCGGGGTCCCACTGCGGGAGCGGGGCGATGGCCCACTGGCCCTTCTGGGCCGGTCGCGCGTTCATCTGCGAGCCCGCGTCCCAGGCTCCGCTGAGCCGGGCGAGGGCCAGGCCCTCACTGAGCTGCGAGTCGTAGTGCCTGCTCTCGGTGGCGTTGACGAAGAGGAGGTCGTCGTCGATGAGCCGCTGCCAGTACGCCGCGACCTTCCGGGTCGGACGGTCCGTCAGCGAGACGTTCCAGGCGTTGTCGCGGGTGTCGAACCACTGGGCGCCCGCCTGCCACGCCCACGCGGCGAACTGGGTGCCGCCGTCGGTGGGGAAGACCGCGATGCGCCGGTCGCCCGCCTTGTCCCGTACGGTGCGGGCGGCGTCGGTGAACTCGTCCCAGGTGCGCGGGACTTGGATGCCGTACCGGTCGAACAGGTCGGCACGGTAGTGCAGCACCATCGGCTCCACGTCGAGCGGGACGGTGAAGACCCGCTTCTCGAAGGTGGTGAGGCCGAGCGCCTGCGGCAGCAGCTTGGCGCGCAGCCGGTCGCTGATGAGTGAGGTGATGTCCCGGAGAACGCCGTCGATGGCGAAGCCGGGGACCTGGGGGTATTCGATGGTGGCCACGTCCGGGGCGTTTCCGGCCCGGGCGGCGTTGCTGAGCTTGGCGTATCCGCCCATGGCGCCGGACGGGATCTGCTGGAACTCGACCTGGATGCGGTCGTGGGTCTTGTTGAACGCGTCGACCACTTCCTGGCTTCCGCGCAGTGCGGACCAGAAGGTGATGCGTGTGGTGCCGCCCTTGCTGCTCGACGTACGGCCCGTGCTGTCCGAACAGGCGCTGAGCGCACCTGCCATGGGAACTGCGGCTGTCACGGCGAGCAGGGACCGGCGGCTCGGTCGACCAGGCATGGGTGCCTCCCGCGGTTCTTGTTCGGGACACGGGAATCCTGATCGCGTGAACGGTGCCGGTCAATAGACCGATCAAAAGAAACTGAAGCGGTCAAACGATCCTGATGTTCGTGGTGGACCCGCGGACCTTGAGCTCCGGCAGCAGCTGCACACGCTGGGCGGGCCCGGCGCCCGCTCCCGCCAACTCGTCGAGCCTGCGCAGCAGAAGCCCGGCCGCCGTCCGTCCCACCTCGTGCTTCGGCGGGGACACGGCGGTCAGCGGAGTGCTGCCGAGCGCGGCCACCACGTCGTCGTACGCCACCACCGAGCAGTCCTGCGGCACCCGCACCCCGCGGTCCATGAGCTGCTGGACGAGCATCAGGGCGTCGACGTCACCGTGCAGGACGGCGGCAGTCGCCCCGCGCTCACGGAGCCGCGCCGCGAGGTCCAGCGGCTCGCGCGCCCGGCCGGGGCCCGCGCCCTCGGCACTGAGCATGATGCTCCAGTCCTCGACGTCGGGCCGCGACGCGGCGATGTCGGCGAAGGCGACCCGCAGGGCGCGGGCCGTCGGGCTGTCGTCGCGCGCGGCCAGGACGATCCGCCGGTGACCGAGCCGGACGAGGTGGTCGACGGCGAGGTGGATGCCGTACCAGTGGTCGGTGCAGACCGAGTCCATGGCGTGCAGCGCACTGCCCGCGCGTGGCCGCCGCTCCATCAGGACGGTGGGCACGCCCGAAGCCGCGAGCCAGGCGTAGTCCGCCTCCTCCTCGGCCTCGGTGCGCCAGCGCGGGGCGATGAGCAGACCCCGCACCTCGTCGGCCAACACCCGCTCGACCAGCGGCCGTTCGGCGCCCTCCACCTGCGGCGCGATATGCAGGGCGACGCGCATTCCGGCCTCGCCGAGGACACCACGGGCGCCGTGCATCGTCTCGTACAGATAGGTGTGGCGCTCCGGCACCATCAGCGCCACGGCCCCGCCGCTCGCCACGGGTGCGGCGGGCGCGGCGTGGTGCTCCACGGGACCGACCGACCGCGCCACCCCGTGCCCGCGCCGCAACTTGCCCTCCTGAGCCAGGTCTTCGACGTCCCGGCGCACGGTGATCACCGAGACCTCGAGATCGTCGGCGAGATCACTCAGCCGCGCCTCGCCACGCGACTCCAAGACGGCGAGTATCCGCTGCCGCCTGACATCCCTCGGCTCCCGCATGCTGCCGGCCCCCTCGCGACGTACCCAACAGGTGTTCGTTTGAGCGTTTCGCTGGAGGATATCGATCGCGGCCCCGTCTGTGTCCAGGTCGGCGATGTTCGTCACTGGCGGCTGAGGGAGCGGGTGATGCCGGCCGCGACCGTGGTGACGAGCACCCAGCCCGTGGCGACCAGCACATACGAGAGCCACTGGTACCAGCCGTCCGGCGCGAAGGCCGGCTCCTGGCCGAAGCCGATGATCGGGAGGAGCAGGTCGAGCGTGTAGAAGACGGGATTGAAATCGGGGGCCTCGTCGGACTTCAGCGGTCGCGGATGGTGCAGAGCGAAGGCGAGCGCACCGGCGAGCAGCAGGACGAGCAGCCATCCGGCGGCGCGCATCGGCCGGAACCCGTAGCCCACCGTCACGTCCTGGAGGTGACCCCACACCCTCGCGTACGCCGGCAGGGTGCGCCGGTGGCGGCGGAGCTTGGCCAGCTGCACGGTGCGGGCGGCGGCCTCGTCGCCCACCGTGCGGTACGCGGCGGCCAACTGCTCGTAGCCCTGCGGGAGATAGCCGCCCGCCTCGCGTTCGAGGAGCGGCAGCCGCTGCTCGGCGGGCAGGTGCGGGGCCAGCCGCTGGTAGGCGAGGCCGTCGAGCTTGACCTGGCCCGGCCACACCTCCGGAGGGACGTGCAGCAGGTCGAGCTGGGAGCGGCGCAGGTTCACGGTGCCCTGGATCGGGGCGGCTTCCCGCAGCCACACCTCGCCGACGACGCAGCTGCTGGCGCGCAGGGCCGTGCCGCCGGGGTGGGAGAGGCGGGCGTGGGCGAGATTGACGTGCCGCGGGATCCTGGCGCCGCTCAGGTTGAGCGTGCCGTGGGCGCGCAACCGCATGGCCCGCAGATCGGTGCCGACCGACAAGGTCTCGGCGTGCAGGGCGGCTTCGCCGGGGGTGCGGGCGCTCAGTTCAGCGTCATCGAGGTTGACCAGTCCTCCCACGGTGGCGCCGTTCAGCCGGACCTGGCCATGGGCCACCAGGCCGACGGCCCATACGTCGGTGCCGATCACCGCGTGGTTCAGCTGCAGCACCGCTTCGGCGGCCTCCGCGGGGTCCGGGGCGGGCGGCTCGTCGGGGGCGGGGCCGAGCTCCGCCCCGTTGGCGAAGAACGCCCCGGCGATCTGGGCGCCCGCGAGCCGCACGGGGCCCGTTATCCGGCAGCAGGTGATCCGCAGGACGAGCTCCACCCGGAGGGTTCCCGCCCTCAGCCCCGGCAGGACCGAGTCGCTCAGGACCAGGGCGCGCATCTGCGCCCCGTACAGGTTCGGCGTCTCCTCGAAGTGACAGGACCGCAGTCGTACGGGGTGCTCGACCGTTCCGTACATGAGGTCGAGCCGCCCGGTGATGCGTGCCCCCTTCAGCTTCATGCCGGCTATCTCGCCGTCCCGCGTCGGCCCGTTGAGCAGCAGCGCCCGCAGCACCTCGGCGCGCACGGTCCGCTCGGGCCCCCAGGAGGCACCGCCCCGGGGGTCGTCGTCGGGGCCCTCGCGGAAGTCGACGCCCTCGCCGAACGTGAACGCCTGCCAGACGCGGTGCTCCGCCGGTGTCAAGTCGGTGATCTCCATCGGCGGGATGCTTTCGTGGGCGCTCCGGACTGTCAACTACGGCCTTGAGTCCGGTTGGTACGGATCGGCTCGGAGCAGTACCGGCCTTAATTAGTAATGGGATCCATTTTCATATAGCCTCGGTGTCGCACCGTCGAGAGAGGACCCGGACCATGGCCGTACCAAAGCGGAAGATGTCCCGCAGCAACACCCGCCACCGCCGAGCCCAGTGGAAGGCCACCACCCCGCAGCTCGTGCCGGTCACCGTCGACGGCTCGGCCTACCTGGTGCCCCAGCGGCTTGCCAAGGCGTACGAGCGCGGCCTGCTGCGCCCCGAGGGCTGACCACCGGCGCGCGCACGGCCCCACCCGCCTCACCGCAGCAGGCGCAGCAGCTGCGCGCAGGCCTCCCCCTCGTCCGCGTGCCGGGCGAGGGGGTGATGCGTTCCGCGTTCGTACGTTCCGGTCTCCCACGCCCCGCCGTCCCCGGTTCTCCGCAGGTAGACGAAGTCGGGAGGCGTGGGGGCCGGTTCGTGGACACCCTCGATCCAGTAGTAGCCGTCGGCGACACCGGCCTCGCGCAGTGCGGCGGGCAGTCCACGGATGTCCATCGGCGCGCTAGCCGTTAGCGGGTTCGAGGTAGCCGTGGTCGAGCAGCCACTTCACGTTCAGACGCTGCCCCTCGCCCGGGTCGAGGAAGACCGGGTCGAGCTTGATCTGCTGGCCGCCGCCGGGCTGCGCGAACCAGGGGGCGATACCGCCCTGCCAGACGGAGAACGGCTTGCTCACCTCGTAGACGCGGTAGTCGCAGGCGACGGCGGCGTCACGGGTGTTGAGGTTCTGCGGGGGTAGCGCGCGCTCGGCGTACGAGTCACCGGCGGGGGCCAGGAACGAGCCGAACTCCGATCCGAAGCGGTCGAGGAGCTCACCCTCCGCCAGCACCTCGGGGTGCTTGTCGACCCGGCCGTTGACCGTCTCGAAGCCGTCGTTCGGCGGGTACTTCCAGCCGCCCGATTCGGCCGGGCCTTCCCAGTACTTCTTCAGGAAGGACAACGGCGAGAGGCCACCCGTCCGCTTCCACCCCTTGAGCAGCGGGCCGACCGGCTGCTGCCACTTCTTGGGGAGCCACTTCGGGCCGAGGCGCGCGTCCTTGTGGAACTCTCCGGTGCAGGGCTCGTGCGGCGCCGACGACGCGGACGGCCCGGCCGCCGTCGCGTGCTGCTTCTGCTCCGCCGCCGTCGCCGTCGCGGTGGGTGCGGCCGCCATCGCGGCCGCCACTCCCAGCGCGGCCAGAACAGTACGTATGCGGATCACTGAACTGCGGTCCACTCGGCAACTCCTCGTATCACCACGGGAAATGACAAACAGCCCGCGAACCGTATCCGAGTGGTGGCTGTCAGTGGTCAACTTCCGGAACGGTGAGACAGAACCGGCCATCGGGTCCCGGTGGCGGTCCGGAGCGGGCCGGCGTTCCCCGCGAGCCGCCGTGAGAGTGGAAGTTCGACGGCTCCCAGGGGCGCGCGGGTGTGCCGCGCCAAGCCCGGCGGGAGGGTGTCGCAAGCTGCGGGCGAGGAGCCTTTCCTATCGCCTGAGGAGCTGGTAATCGACATGCTCGGACTGTTCCGCACGCACCGTGCCGGACGCCTGCTGACCACCTTGAGCTGTGCGTTCGCCGCCGCGTCCGTCCCGCTGTTCCCATGGGGGGACGCTTTCGCCTCGGCCGGGAACGGACCTGCCGACAAAGCCGTGGCCGCGCCGCTTCCCGGTGGACTCGGCCCCTGCGTACCGGGCACCTGCCCGCCGGGCCCGTACCCGCCCGTCACCAATGACCCGGTCAGATTCCGCGACAACGCGATCAACATCTTCGCGGGCGGCGATTTCCGGGTGCGCGGGAGTGCCGCGGAGGCCGAGGGGCGCGTCGTCGTCCTCGGTGATTTCGACCAGGACAAGGCGGCCGGTGCCAGCGCCATCTACAACATCGGCGAGGCGGGCGTCGGCTCCAAGGTCGCGCCTGACGTCGGCACCGACTGGCTCACCACCGGGGGCGACGTCACGATCGCCACGGGCGAGCGGCTTCTCGCGGAGGCGGGGGTCGTACGTCACGCCGGTACGGCGAGCGGCACGATCCTTGCCCAGCGCGTGGTCAAGGACCCGGACGCGGCGGCACCGTACGCCGGGCTGCGCGGTCAGCTCAACGCGGCCAGCCAGTGCTACGCGCACGGGGAAGCCGGCACGCGTACGGCGACCGGTACGGCCAAGCACGGCGGCGGCGAGACGCTGTTCACCGGGGACGGCACATCGGCGCTCCAGGTGTTCAACGTCGACTTCGACCTGGCCAGTGCCAGTGGCGGGCAGGAGGGCATCCGGTTCGCGAACATTCCGGACGGTGCGACCGTCCTGGTCAACGTGCTGGGCACGCGGCGTGTGCTCAACACGTACAGCGGCGGCATCGACGACGCGACGGACCCGCTCAACCAGCTGCGCGAGAGCCTGCTGTGGAACTTCCCCGACGCGACGGACGTGGAGATCAAGGGGACCGGGCAGTTCCAGGGCAGTGTGCTGATCGGCCAGAACTCGTCGGACACGACGGTCAGCGTGCCGGGCATCAACGGCCGGTTCTTCACCACCGGTTCGATCACGCACACCAGCTCGGCGAGTGGCGGAGGCGGCCAGGAGTTCCACAACTACCCCTTCGTCGGCGACCTGCCCGAGTGCGGGTCCACGCCGACGGTGACCGGCACGGTCGAGGTCGCCAAGAAGGACGCGGCGGACGGGAAGGCGCTGTCCGGAGCGGTCTTCGAGCTCTGGCGCGAGACCAACGGAGTCTCCGGCGTACAGACCTCCGGCGCGAACCCCGACACCCAGGTCGACGCCCCGTGCACCACGGACGCCCAGGGCAAGTGCCGCGCGGCGGTGCCGCTCGGCACGTACTACTGGGTGGAGACCAAGGCCCCGAAGGGGTACGACCTGCCCTCCCCGGCCACGTTCGGCCCGCTGGTCGTGACCGAGGCCAATGCGCGCCAGGGCGTCAAGGTGACCGCGAAGAACCAGAAGAAGCCCGCCCCGGAGAAGCTGGGCGCCCTGCACGTCGTCAAGAAGGACCGCACCAGCGGCCGACCGCTCGCCGGAGCCGTGTTCGAGCTGTGGCGTGAGACCAACGGCACGGCAGGCCTGCAGACCGCAGGCGCGAACCCGGACACCCGGCAGGGCCAGGGCTGCGCCACGGACGGCCACGGCCACTGCGACTTCCGCGACCTGCGCCTTGGCACCTACTACCTCAAGGAGACCGCCGTACCGGACGGCTACCGCCTGCCCTCCCCCGCTGTCACCGGCCCGTACCGGCTGACCGAGGACAACGCCACCAAGGGCGTCACCGTCCGGCTGAGCAATGTGCGGGACGACACGGACAAGAAGGGCCGCAGGCGCTGAGCCCCGAGTGAGGCCCGCGTACGGGCGGCTGACGGTCGCTCAGCCGCCGGTGCCGGGCTTCGTGCCCCAGACGTAGATCCGGTCGCCCTTGCGCAGCAGGTCGTAGAGCCTCTTCGCGTCCCGCACCGTCAGGTTCACGCAGCCGCCGGAGCCGGAGGAGAAGAGGTCGTGGCTGGTGCCGTGCAGGGCCTGACCGCCGTTGAAGAACTGGGCGTACGGCATCGGCACCTGGTAGATCGTCGAGAAGTGGTCCCGGTGCTTCCAGTAGATCCGGTGCCAGCCGCGCCGCGTCTCCAGACCGTCCCGGCCGCTGCGCATCGGCACCGGCGCGAAGACGACGCGCTGCCCCACCTGCACCCAGAGGATCTGCCGGGTCAGATCCACGCAGACCACTCGGTACGCGGGGGACGGACAGCCCCGGCGGGCCGCGGGGTCACGCCCCACCTTGTCGGCGACCATCGTCCGGTACGTGCGCAGCGACGCGCTGCCGTCGGCGGGCGAGATGCCGAGCCGCCGCTGCAGTTGCCGGATCGCCGCGCAGTCCTGTGGCGACTGGACCCCGTCGACCGGTCTGCGTAGCTCCCGCTCCAGCTCGCGCTGGTAGGGGGCGGTACCGGCGGTGCACGGGGGCTCGGGAGGGGCGGAAGCCGCGGCTGCGGGGGCGGCGGGCAGGGCGAGCAGCAGGACGGTCGCGGCCAGCAGGGGGCGTGGGAGCGCGCGGGGGCGAGGGCGCGAGAGGGTGACGGGACCAGGACCGGAGAGGGTGCGACTTCGGCGAATCATGTAATCAGATTTGCCGCTTGCTCCCTTTCTAGGCTGGTCTGTTCAGGTTTCCCTCACAGCCCTCGGGCGTGTCCAGAGCGGCGGGCATGACGTCCAGGACGGTGAAGCTGCGGTCGAGCCGCGTGATGCGCAGGACCCGCCAGACGCGCGGACTGCTGCGGACCAGCCGCAGGGTGCGCTGCTTCGAGAGAGTTCTGCCTTTGATGCGTACAAGGAGCCGCAGGCCACCGGCGTCCAGGAACGTCACCTGCCGCAGGTCCACCACCACGTCTGTGTCCGGCCGGTCCAGTAACTCCGCTATGCGCGGCGAGAGTTCCTGATCCGCCCAGGCGTCCAGTTCGCCGCGGAACGTCAGAATGATCGATCCGTCCACCACTCGGTGGTGCAGCCCAAAGCCCGGGTCGGGCGTGCCCATGGTCCACCCCCCATTTTCCCTACACCCCGCATACGAAGAGTTACGACAACGCGAGCGGCGCGGCCCCGAGGCCGGCGCCCGACGCCGCCGGGGTCTGGGGCGGCACCGCGAATGGCATCTACATCTTGCCCGCTCAGGGCCAGTTCATACCTCCGGGTGACATCACCGGCCACCCCGCGGCGCATATTCACGGTCCATCTACCGCAGTTACTCTCCGTATTTCACGCGCTGTGCGCGACACCGGTCGTGCGCCGCGCCGGAGGGGCGTAGACACCTGACGCGACGACCCGCTCCGACGAGAAGGGCCGGATCCGCTCCGTCCAGGGCCTCGGCGACAGCATGTCCGTGGCCCGGATCGCCGTGCCGGGGCCGGCGCAGGACGACGGTGAGCTGGAGGGGATCGCTGACAGCGCCGGAGAAAGACGGGGACGCGGAGCCTTCGCAGGGGCGGGCGAACGGCGGCGATCCTGCCGATGGTCGCGCTGATCACGCCGCTCGGGCGGACGATGCGGAAGCCGTCGGCGACTGCGGGGCGAGACCGGCGCGGTCAGCGGTCGGGGCGTCGATGAAGAGCGCACCGAGGATCAGAGCCGGGGGAAAGAACGGCGTGAATCAGTCGGCCAGGATCCGCGTGAGGGGGCCCGCGGGCCTGTCCGCCCCGCGCGCGCCCTCTCTCCGGCACCATCCTCTCGTTGCACAGAACGCAACTCGGGTTGCACCTCTTGATCGTGCGGAATCTGGGCATCACTCTGTCTGCCACAGACGTCACTACCGACACACTCAAGGAGCGGACATGACGGCAGGGACGAACAGCGGATCCGACGGCCGGTCCGACGGAGGGTCCGAGGGCCGGCCCGAGGCGAACGGCTGGGGCCGGCGCGGGTTCATCGGAGCCGTCGCCGCCACCGCTGCCGCCGCTGCCGTCGCCACACCCGCGCACGCCTCCGAGTCCGCCCTGCACCGCGAACGGCCACCGCGCCGCACCCGGCAGCTCTTCCTCGGCACGTACACCACCCAGTCCGGCGGCGGCAGCGGCGTCGGTCTCGCGACGTACGACGAGGCGACGGGACAGATCACCGGCACCGGCACGCTGACGGGCGTGCCCGATCCCTCCTACCTCTGCCTCCACCCCTCGGGCAAGACGCTCTACGCCGTCAACGAGCGGGAGCAGGGTGCCGTGTCCGCGATCGCGCTCTCGGCCTCGGGTCCCGAGGTCCTGGGCTCGCGTGGCACCGGGGGCGCGGGGCCCTGCCATCTGTCGGTGCACCCGAGCGGGCGCTGGCTGCTCAGCGCGAACTACGGCTCCGGAAGCGTGGCCGTCCACCCCGTCCAACAGTCCGGCGCGCTGGGCGAGTCGACCGATCTGGCCACCCACTCCAGCCCGCCTCCCGGCCCGGGGCAGGAAGGCCCGCACGCCCACCAGATCGTGACCAGCCCGGACGGCGGGCACATCCTCGCCGTCGACCTGGGCAACGACGCCGTCTACAGCTACCGCCTCGACGAGAAGAAGGGGAAACTCACCCAGGTCTCGTACGCCACGCTGCGGCCGGGCGCCGGGCCGCGCCACCTCACCTTCCACCCGTCGGGCCGCTTCGCCTATCTCGCCAACGAGGTCGACAACACCGTGGTCGTCTGCGCGTACGACCCCGGGAGCGGGCGGCTGACTCCCGGCGATCCGCAGTCCACCGGCACGGGCGAGGTCACCAGCTATCCGGCTCAGCTGCTCGTCACGTCTGAGGGCACCTTCGCCTTCCTCGCCAACCGCGGGCACAACAGCCTCACGCGGTACGCGATCGAAGCGGGCGGCGCCCGGCTGCGGCTGCTCGACACGGTTCCCGTCGGCGGGGACTTCCCCCGGCACCTCGCCTTCTCGCCGTCCCAGCGACTGTTGTTCGCGGCCAACCAGAAGTCGGGCTCGGTGAGCGTCTTCCAGGTCGGGGACGACGGCCGGCTGCGCCTGACGGGCAAGCCGTTCGCCGCACCGCTCGCGGTGTGCGCGCTGCCGCTGTAGCGGCCAGCCCCGCCTCCCCGCCTCTCCGATTGCGTCCCGTCGGGACAGGTGTCCCATTGGGACATCACGGGTGTACAGTCGGAGACATGAACAAGGCGACGGAATCCGGCCCAGGAACCCCGGCCACGGACCGGGGCGGCGAGGACCGCAGGCAGCGCAAGGCCCGGCAGACCCGGGAAGCGCTCGCCGACGCGGCCATCGACCTGATCCTGGAACAGGGCCTAGCGGCCGTCACCGTGGAGGCCGTCGCCGAGCGCGCCGACGTCACGCGCCGCACCTTCAGCCGCCACTTCGGCGGCAAGGAGGCCGCGGCGCTCGACTTCACCCGCGCCGACGGCGACCGCATCAACGCGGCCCTGCGCGTCCGGCCCGCCGACGAGCCGCCGTTCGCCGCCTACCGCGCGGCCGTGCAGGACTGGCTCGCCGACCCGGAGTCCCCGGGCCTGCACCGTCGGTCCCGGACGCGGGCGCTGCTCGCGCTCGTCGACACGGAGCCCGCCCTGTTCGCCGCGTACGAACGCGTCCGGGTCGACGCCCAGGACGAGTCCGTCCGGATCATCGCCGACCGGCTCGGCACCGACCCCGCCCGGGACCAGCGCCCGGCTGTCGTGGTCGGCGCCGCCGCCGGAGTCCTGACCGCGGCCCTGCGCAGCTGGGCGCGCGGCGGGCATGAGCACGACGAAGACCTCGCCGCACATGTGGAGCAGGCCTACGCCGTCCTGACCAGGGAGGCCGCCCTCGCGGCTCCCCACATCGGATGAGGAAAGTGAAGAGCACCATGAGCACCACCCCCGTCACCACCGTCCCCGACTACGCCACCGAGTTCGCGGGCAAGACCGCGTTCGTCACGGGCGCCGCCTCCGGCATCGGCCTGGCCACCGCCCGCCGTCTGGGCGCGGGCGGGGCGAACGTCGTCATCGCCGACTACAACGCCGACGGCGCCGAGAAGGCCGCCGCCCAGCTCCTCGCGGAGGGCATCAAGGCCGCCGCGGTCGCCGTGGACGTCACCGAGCCCGCGTCGGTCGAGGCCGCCGTGCGGTTCGCCGTCGACACGTTCGGCGGGCTCGACCTCGCCGTGAACAATGCGGGCATCGGCGGGGAGAGCAAGCCGACGGGCGCGTACGACATCGATGTCTACAACCGCGTCATACGCACGAACCTCGACGGCGTCTTCTACTCGATGCGCTATGAACTCCCGGTCCTGGAGGCCGCGGGCGCGGGCGCCGTCGTGAACGTCGCCTCGATCCTCGGTTCGGTGGGCTTCGCGGGCTCCCCCGCCTATGTCGCCGCCAAGCACGGCGTCGTCGGCCTCACCAAGACGGCCGCCGCCGAGTACGCCGCGAAGGGCATCCGCGTGAACGCGGTCGGCCCCGGCTTCATCGAGACGCCGCTCCTGCAGAACATGGAGAAGGAGGCGTACGACGCCCTTGTCTCCCTGCACCCCGCCGGCCGCCTCGGCCACTCCGAGGAGGTCGCCGAGCTGATCGTGTTCCTGCTCTCGGAGCGGGCCTCGTTCATCCACGGCAGCTACCACCTGGTGGACGGCGCGTACACCGCCCGCTGATCCCCACCCGCCGGCCTACGGCTTGGTGAAGTCGACGTCCTGGGCCCTCGCGACGATCTCGACCTCGTCGCCGAGGGCCCATTCGGCCACCCGGGACACCGTCGCCGCCGGGACCATGTCGCTGATGCCCGCGGCGGCGGGGATGTCCTGCGTCGCGTGCGCGTCGTGCGGCAGGACCACACGGAAGTCCAGGTCGAGGGCCGTACGCGCGGTCGCCGACACGCACATCTCGGACATCACCCCGCAGATGGCGAGATCGCTCACGCCCGCCTCGGCGAGGAGTTCGCGCAGCGGGGTTCCCTCGAAGCCGTCGTCGACGGTCTTGCGGATGACGACCTCGCCCCGGTCGGCGTCCACCGGCAGGTGGATCTCCCAGCCGGGCGTGCCCGGTTCGTCGTCGGCTCCCGGCTCACCGTCGTTCTGGAGCTGGACGACCAGCGCACCTGCGGCGCGGGCCCGGGTGATCAGGTCGGTCGTCCGGTCGAGGACGCGGGCCGCTTCGGGGACGGCGGTGTCGCCCGTGACGAAGGCGGTCTGCATGTCGACCACGATCAGCGCCTGGACGGGGGGTATGGGGCGTGACGCACTCTCACTCATGGTCCACCATCTTGCCGTTCGCCATGATCAGCCGTACATCCCCGAGGGCCGCGACGTCCGCGAGGGGGTCGCCGTGCACCGCGATCAGGTCGGCGCGGTATCCGCCGGCCAGGCGTCCGACGTGGTCGGCGATGCCCAGGGCGTCGGCGGCCTCCGTGGTCGCCATGTCGACAATGCGGTGCGGTTCGATGCCCAGGTGCTGATAGAAGCCGAGGCTCTGGGCGAGGCCGTCGCAGCCCGCGCGCTGGACGCCCGCGTCCGTGCCGGCGATCAGCCGCGCGCCGTGCTCCGCCATCGTGCGGACCTGGTCGAACATCGCCTTGGCCCGTTCCTCGCCGAAGAACATCGGCAGCATCCGCCAGTTCGGGCTGATGGTCGGGCAGATCCGGATGCCCTTGGCGACGATGGTGTCCAGGACGTCCTCGCGCAGGTCGAAGCCCTTGCGCGTCATCCAGGTGCAGTGCTCGATGGTGTCGACGCCCGCCATCACGGCGGCCACGATTCCCGCCGTGCCGTGTCCGTGGGCGGCGACCGGCAGTCCCGCCCGGTGCGCCTCACGGACGATGACGCGCAGCTCCGGGGCGTCGAACTGTCTCTGCCAGGTGGCGGGGCCGCCCCGGGTGAGGCCGCCACCGGTGGCCATGACCTTGATGACGTCCGCGCCGAGCTCGGCGTTCCGCCGGACCAGGGCGCGGATCTCGCCCTCGCCCTCGACCTCACCTCCCAGGAACCAGCAGTGGCCGCCCTTGGTGGTCAGCGGCGTCGTGGCGGCGACGATGCGTGGGCCCGGCACCCGGGACGCGGCGATCTCCTCGCGCAGCCGCAGGGTGAGGCGGCCGCGGTCACCGAGATCGCGCACGGTGGTGACACCGCTGCGCAGGAACTGCAGCGCTCGCTCCTCCATGGCCGCCATGAGGGTGGTGTCGCTGTGCGCGTCCAGGACCGCGACGGGGTCCTTGCTCGCGTCGAAGACCAGGTGGACATGGGCGTCGATGAGGCCGGGCAGCACCGTGGCGTCGGGCAGTGCATACCGCTGCGCCACGCCGCGCGCCAGGGGCTCGACCTCGGCGCGGGTGCCCACAGCGACGATGTCCTGGCCCTCGGTGAGCACGGCGCCGCCCATGACGTGCCGGCCGTTCGGCCCGGTCAGAACCCGCCCTGCCGTGATCAGCGTCTGGCTCGTCTGGCTCATCTCTGCCTTTCCGGAAAGGAGTTGGAGGAGCTGGCGGTGGTGCCGGTCTCCATCGTCCTTCATCGGAGGGCGGAAAGTCCGTCATGAGAGGGCATGAGGGGGGACGGTATGTTCGCGCGGCGTCCTGCGGGTACCCATAGCCTGGGCCGAGTGCCCGCACAGGACGTCGCGGGTCGTCGCAGAACATTGCATAACGTCGCAGAACGTCGCAGGACGGAGGTCAGGGTCTGATGAGCACGGAAGTCACGGTCCTCCTTGTTGCCGCCGCGGTGCTGGTGGCCGCGACGCTCGCGGTCGCGATCGCGCTGCTCGTACGTCTGGTCCGCACGCGCCGCACGCTGCGCGCGGCGGGGCTTCCGGTCGAGCGCCAGTGGGTGTTCTGGGGTGCGGTCGCCTATCTCGTCCTGCCGGCCGATCTGCTGCCGGACCCGGTCTTCCTCGATGACATCGGGGTGCTCCTGCTCGCACTGCGGTCCATGAAGCCGGCGAGTTCAGGCATCGGGGGACGTGGGGCGGAGTAGGGGGCGGCGCAGGTGCCGGGCCTTCGTGAGCAGGATGTGCATGCGTTCGGTCACCTGGGCGACGTCCTCGACGGGCTCGTCGAAGGCGAGCCGGACGTCCGCCTGGCTGCGGGCCTTCTCCAGGCGCAGGGTGAGGGCGTAGCGGTCGATGGCGAGCGGGCGTACGCGGACCACGCCGTGCAGGCTGTCCGCGCACACGAGCCGGGTGAGCTGCTCGACGGCGTCCTCGTGCGCGTCGGCGAGATGGGTCAGCAGCCGCGCCTCGGCCTCGGCCAGCGGATCGGGGGCGGCCAGGGCGAGTTCGTCGAGGTCGATGCCGACGCGGCCGCCGGTCGCGTCGTGCAGCACGGCACAGGTCGGCGCGAAGATGAATCCCTCCCCGTCGGGTACGAGTGACCCCGAGAGCCACAACCGCGCCCGGATCCGGTCCCTGACCGGCACCGGGGAGACGTCGGCGAACTCCACCAGGGTGGACGGTTCACCGCGCGGCGCGCAGATCATCGCGGTGGCCAGCGCGCTGTCCGGGGGCGGCGACAGCAGGAGGATGCCCTCCGGCGTGACGCTGTGCGCGCCGACGAGTTCATCCCTGCCGATCTCCGTGGTCACCGCGCAGGACCACGCGGTGGTGAGCAGGGAGCGAGCGCGTGCCGCTGCAGTGGGCACAGTCGTGCTGGCGTGACGGACACCCATTCTTCAACCTCCATTAGGTAAGCCTTGCCTAACTTATCGGAGATCGCGGAACAGGGCCAGTACGCGAATGACCCCGCGCGGCGAACCACGCGGGGTCATTCGGATGCACCGGGCAGAGCCCCGGTCACGTATGTCAGTTGGCGTCGTCGGCGCGGTCAGTGACCGCGGGCGATCCACTCCGCCAGGTGCGGCGCCTCCGCGCCCACGCTGGTGCTGTCGCCGTGGCCGGTCCGCACCTCCGTCTCCGGGGGCAGCGTGAGAAGCCGGTCCCTGATCGAGTCGACGATCGTCGGGAAGTCGCTGAACGACCGGCCCGTCGCTCCGGGACCGCCCGCGAAGAGCGTGTCGCCGGTGAAGACCGTGCCCAGGGCGGGGGCGTAGAGGCTGACCGCGCCCAGACAGTGGCCCGGGGTGTGCAGGACCTTCAACTCCGTGCCCGCCACGGTGAGTTCCTGTCCGTCGGACAGCTCACCGTCGGGGGTGCGGTCGGGGTGGGTCTGCTTCCAGAGCTCCGCGTCGGCGGGGTGCAGCAGGATCGGCGCGCCGGTGCGGGCGGCGAGCGCGGGGGCCGCGTCGATGTGGTCGTCGTGCGCGTGCGTGCACACGATCGCGACGACCCGGCGCTCCCCGACCACGGCCGCGATGGCGTCCGCGTCGTGCGCCGCGTCGATGACGACGACCTCGCTGTCGTCCCCCACGATCCATACGTTGTTGTCGACGTCCCAGGTGCCCCCGTCGAGGGAGAACGTGCCCGAGGTGACCAGGTGGTCGATGCGCGCGGCCATCAGAAGACCACCACCGAACGCAGGACATCCCCGTGGTGCATCCGCTCGAACGCCTTCTCCACGTCGGCGAGCTCGATCGTCTCCGTGACGAACGCGTCCAGGTCGAGCCTCCCCTGCTGGTAGAGGTCGATCAGCATCGGGAAGTCGCGGGAGGGCAGGCAGTCGCCGTACCAGCTCGACTTGAGCGCGCCGCCGCGCCCGAAGACGTCGAGCAGTGGCAGATCGATGCGCATCTCCGGTGTCGGCACGCCGACCAGGACGACCGTGCCCGCCAAGTCACGGGCGTAGAAGGCCTGTTCATACGTCTCCGGGCGGCCGACCGCCTCGATGACGACGTCGGCTCCGTTGCCGTCGGTCAGCTCGCGGACCGCCTCGATCGGGTCCGCCGAACGGGAGTTGACGGTGTGCGTGGCGCCGAGGCTCTTCGCGGTCGCCAGCTTCTTGTCGTCGATGTCGACGGCGATGATCTTCGCGGCTCCGGCGAGCCGCGCGCCCACGACCGCCGCGTTGCCGACGCCGCCGCAGCCGATGACGGCGACCGAGTCGCCGCGGCCCACGTTGCCGGTGTTGATGGCGGCGCCGATGCCGGCCATGACTCCGCAGCCGAGGAGACCCGCGGCGGCGGGCGAGGCGGCCGGGTCGACCTTGGTGCACTGCCCGGCGGCGACGAGGGTCTTCTCCGCGAAGGCACCGATACCGAGGGCGGGCGAGAGCTCGGTGCCGTCCAGGAGGGTCATCTTCTGCTTGGCGTTGTGCGTGTCGAAGCAGTACTGGGGGCGGCCGCGCTTGCACGCGCGGCACTGGCCGCACACCGCACGCCAGTTGAGGATCACGTAGTCGCCGGGCGCGACCTCCGTGACGCCGTCGCCGACCGACTCCACGATGCCCGCCGCCTCATGGCCGAGGAGGAAGGGGAAGTCGTCGTTGATGCCGCCCTCGCGGTAGTGCAGGTCGGTATGACAGACCCCGCAGGCCTGCACCTTCACCACGGCTTCCCCGGGCCCCGGGTCCGGCACGACGATCGTCTCGATCCGTACCGGCTCGCCCTTCGCGCGCGCGACCACGCCCTGTACCTGCTGCGCCATGAGGTCAGCCCTTCTTTCTTCCGGCGTTACTTGCTCGTCCGGCATCGCATGTTCTTCCCGCATCCTCACAGACCGGGCCCGCTCACGACGACCCCGGACGCACGAGTCCCGATCACCGGTTCCGCCGGGCCCCGATCCACGCGGCGCCACGCCGCCTAGGGTGGGCGGGTGCGCGATCTCGCTGCTCAGGCCCTGCTTCCGGTCAACGCGACGCTCGGCGTGGCGCTCCTCGTGCTGCTGCTCGCCGCGGCCGCCGCGGCGGCCGTGTTCCGTCTCTCCCCCGACGGCTCGTACGGCAGGGCGCGGGAGATCCTCGTGGCCGGGGCGCGGGCGACCGTGCAGCTGGGCGTGGTGTCCCTGGTGATCGGCTGGGTGATCCACCACGTCGGGGCGCTTCTCGCCTTCCTGCTCCTGATGTTCGCCGTCGCCGCGCGTACGGCGGGGCGCCGCATCACCGCCAACGGCACCTGGTGGTGGGCGGCGCTGCCGGTCGCGGCCCCGGTCGTCCCGGTGGTGGCGGGACTGGCCCTGGCCGGTCTGCTGCCGGTGGACGGCATCGCCATGATCCCCGTGACGGGCATCCTGATCGGCGGCGCACTGACCGCGACGGCGCTCGGCGGGCGCCGCGCCCTGGATGAACTCCACTCCCGCAGGGGCGAGTTCGAGGCGGGACTGGCCCTCGGCCTCCTTGCCAGGGACGCCCGCCTGGAGGTCATACGCCCCTCCGCGTCCGACGCCCTGCTCCCCGGACTCGACCAGACCCGCACGGTGGGCCTGGTCACCCTGCCCGGAGCTTTCGTCGGCATGCTCCTGGGCGGCGCGTCCCCCGTCCTCGCGGGCGCGGTACAGCTGTTCGTCCTGTTCGCCCTGATGGCGGTCCAGACGATCGCGGTGGCGATGACGGTGGAGCTGGTGGCCTACGGCCACTTGAACCGGACGGGGCCGGAGTGATCGGCCCGGTCCGGGTGATCGGCGCGGCCCCGTGAAGCGTAGGCTCCGGATCATGTCTGTTTACGAAGATGCAGAGATCGGCGCCCTACAGGGCGGCTCGGCGGACCTGGGCCAGTACCTGGGCAAGGCCGTCCTGATCGTCAATGTCGCCTCCAAGTGCGGGCTCACCCCGCAGTACGCGGGCCTTGAGCGCCTGCAGGAGCAGTACGCGGCCCGTGGCTTCACGGTCCTCGGGGTGCCCTGCAACCAGTTCATGGGCCAGGAGCCCGGTACGTCCGACGAGATCGCCGAGTTCTGTTCGGCGACGTACGGCGTGACCTTCCCGATGACCGAGAAGGTCGACGTGAACGGCGCCGACCGGCACCCGCTTTACAAGCATCTGGTGGACGCGGCGGACGCCGAGGGGCACACCGGTGACATCCGCTGGAACTTCGAGAAGTTCCTGACGAACGCCAGTGGCGACGTGGTGGCCCGGTTCTCGCCGCAGACCGAGCCGGACGCTCCCGAGGTCATCGCCGCGATCGAGGCGAACCTGCCGAAGTAATCCAGGCGCGCGCAGACTAGGCGCGGCACCCCGGCGACCGCCGCGGTGCCGCGCCTTTGTCGTTCCGGGGCAGTGGAGCAGTGGTGGTGGATCAGTGGTGGTGGCCGGCGCGGGCTTCCGCCGTGGTCTTCAGTGCTCCCACCCACCCTTCGAGGCCCTGGGCAAGGATCTCGGTGGCGGCGGGAATGTTCGCCTCGACCTGATCCCCGGCGTGGGTCTCCTCGGTACGGACGAGGACGCCGCCCTTGACCTTGGTGAAGGTCCACACGTGGACGCCCTCGATGCGCAGGCCCTCACCGATCGCCGGGCCGGTCCAGCGGATGCACGCGTTGCGCTTGAGCTGCTTGACGGTGGAAGTGATGTCCAGGCTGGTGGCGGGGGTCGCCGGGTTGGGCGGGATCGGCGTCGTCCAGCGGAACGCCGAGCCCTTGCGGAAGGGGTCATGGTCCAGGCGTTCCACGGAAGTGACCGGGCTCTGCCAGGAGGGCCAGCGCTCCACATCCGTCTGCAGCTTCCAGATCGTGCTCAGCGGCGCGTGGATCACGGTCTCGGTCCCGTGGCGGACGACGGCCTTGGGGTCGACGCCCTCTCCCCGACAGGTGAGGGACTTGCCGTGGCCGGGCTGCGGGGCGGCCCCGGCCGGTATTGCTGCGGTGCCGAGGACGCCGGCGACGGCGAGCGGGACGACGAACAGGGCGGCGCGGACGCTGCCGCTGCGGACACTGGTGCTGCGGATCGCGGGCATGGCGTTCTCCTGGCCAATTGGTGTGCGGGCAGGGCGAATTGAGTGTGGTTGTTCGTCGAGATGACTTGAGTGACCGCTAGAGGCCCCTGCGTTCGTTAGAAGGTATAACGCAATGAGGAGCGGGTGGTCAACAGGTTCAGTGATAGCCTCTAACTAAATCTTGAGCGTGTAGCCCTATGAGTGCCCATGGACGGGGAAGGTGGCGGGCCATGGCGAAGACGGACACGAACACCCCGCGCGAGCGCTATCGCACCCAGGTGCGTGCCGAGGTCAAGGAACATGCGTGGGAGCAGATCGCCACGGCGGGCGCGTCCGCGCTCTCGCTCAACGCGATCGCCAAGCAGATGGGCATGAGCGGCCCCGCGCTCTACCGCTACTTCGCCGGCCGCGACGAGCTGATCACCGAGCTGATCCGGGACGCGTACCGAAGCCTCGCCGACACCGTGCAGGCGGCATCGGCCGACGGCGCCGACCTGGCCGGCCTCGCGCACGTCCTGCGCCGCTGGGCCCTGGAACACCCCCAGCGGTACTTCCTCATCTACGGCACCCCGGTCCCCGGCTATCACGCGCCCGAGGACATCACCGGCATCTCGTCCGAGATCATGGCCACCCTGCTGGACGCCTGCGCGCAGCTCGTACCGGACAGCCCAGCGACACCGTTCGGCGCCCACCTGGAAGACCACCGGGAGTGGGCGCAGGGCCACCCCGCCCCGCCCGCGGCCCTCCACCGGGCCGTGTCCTTCTGGACCCGGATGCACGGCGTGCTGTCCCTGGAACTGTCGGGCCACTTCAGCGGAATGGGCTTCGACCCTGCCCAGCTCTTCGCGGCCGAACTCGACGATCTGCTGGCCGGGTCCTAGGCCTGGCCGACTCCTAGGCGGAACACTCCGAAAGCTTCCGGTCGAGTGCCGCGAGCGCGTCGGCCTCCGCACTGCCCTTCTCGGCGCTGAACACATGCACCACCAGGCCCGTCTCACCGGGCGCGGCCGGCACGTGCAGGGTCTCGAAGTCCAGGGTGAGCAGCCCGGCCGCCGGGTGCCGCAGGCGCTTGCGGCCCGCCGCGCACATCACGACCTCGCCGCTGTCCCAGATGCGCCGGAAGTCGGCGCTGTCCGCGGCCAGCTCGGTGATGAGCGCGGTCAGCTCCGTGTCGTCGGGGTAACGCCCCGCCGCCACCCGCAGCTGGCCCACGGCCTCCGCCGCCCTGTCCTCCCACTCGGGGTGGACGGCGCGTGAGGCGGGGTCGAGGAAGAGGAACCGCGCGTTGTTCCGGTCGCGGCGCCGCGGCTCGGCCAGGCCTCCGATCAGCTCGGAACCGAGGCCGTTCCAGGCGACCACCTCGAGGCGGTGGTCCGTCGCGAAGGCCGGGAGCTCGGCCATGGAGTCCATGATGCGCCCCAGCATGGGGCTGACCCGGGCCGTGGGCGCGGGCTCGCGCCGGGCGGCGGCAAGGGTGGTCAGGTGCCCGCGCTCCGCCGCGTCGAGGCCCAGCGCCCGGGCGAGCGCGTCGAGCACCTCGGGGGACGGCTGGGTGGCCCGGCCCTGTTCGAGACGTACGTAGTAGTCCACGCTGATCCCGGCGAGCTGGGCCAACTCCTCGCGGCGCAGTCCGCGCACCCGGCGGCGACGGCCACCGGCGATGCCTACGTGTTCCGGCGCGACGCGCCCCCGGCGGGCGCGCAGAAAACCGCCGAGTGCCCTCCGGGTGTCGCCGATCCCGTCACTGTTCGTCATCTGGTCCGCGCCGTCCATGGACCAAGTATGCGTGGCCCTGGCAGTACCAGGATCGGCGTTCCGACGGTCGAACAGGGTGCTGGCTGCGCCGCCCGCGCCGGGAGAGCGTGGCGTCATGAACGAAGCCGCTCCGCAGCAGCCGAAGAAGATCCTCGTCGTCAGCGCCCATCCGGAACCCCGCTCGCTCAACGCGTCGCTCGCCGCCTTCGCGGTCGACGAGCTGCGCGCGGCCGGGCACGAGGTGCGGGTGTCCGACCTCTACGCGATGAAGTGGAAGGCGACGGTGGACGCCGACGACTTCCCCGGCCACACCGCGGACCGGCGTCTGCACGTGATGGCCGCATCCGAGCGGGACACCCTGGCCGACCGTCTCTCGCCCGACATCGCGGCGGAGCAGGAGAAGGTGCGCTGGGCGGACGCGGTGATCCTGCAGTTCCCGCTGTGGTGGTTCTCGCCGCCCGCGATCCTGAAGGGCTGGATCGACCGCGTCTTCACCAGCGGCTTCGGCTACGGACCGAAGGTCCCACCGCCCTACAGCGAGGGCATCCTGGCGGGGCGGCGTGCGCTGGTGTCGGTGACGCTCGGCGCCCGGGAGTCGTCGTTCTCCGACCGGGGCATCCACGGGCAGCTGACGGACGTCCTGTATCCCGTGCAGCACGGTCTGTTCTGGTTCACCGGCATGGCGCCCCTGGAACCCTTCGCGGTGTACTCGGCGAACGAGCTGCCGGAGGATCAGTTCGCCGCGGCCAAACGGGAGTACGCGCGCCGCCTCGACGGTCTCTTCACCGACGATCCGATCCCGTTCCGCTCGCTCGTCGGCGGCGACTACGACCACGGGATGCGGCTGCTGCCCGACGTGGAGGCACCCGGGACGACGGGCCTGGGTCTCCACGTCAGGCCGCGCGACTGAGCGACGGGCGACGGGCGACGGGCGACGGGCGACCCGATCGTCACCGGTGTCGCGGCCGTCACCGACGTCGCGAGCCCTACTTGAAGGCGGGCGTGTTCCGGGCAGCCCACTCGGCGAACGCGCGGGGCGGACGCCCGAGGACGCGCTCGACGTCGGGGCTCACCCGCTGCTCCTCGGGGTACGGCGTGCCCAGGAGAGCGAGGGTGGAGTCCACGACCTGCTCGGGCATGAACCGCACCATCTGGGCCCGCGCCTCCGCAGGGCTCTGCTCGACAAAACGCACCGGCTCGCCCAGCACGTGCCCGATCGCCGCCGCCTGCTGCCGGGGCGAGACGGGCACCGGCCCGGTCAATTCGTACGTGGCGCCGCCGTGGCCGCCGGCGCGCAGCACGGTGGCCGCGACCTCCGCGATGTCGGCCGGATCGACGACCGGCAGCGCGACGTCCCCGAACGGCGCGGTCACCTCCCGCCGTTCCCGGACCGATTCGGCCCACTGGAAGGCGTTGGAACCGAAGCCTGCCGGGCGCAGCACCGTCCACTCCAGGCCCGACCCCTTGACGGCGCTCTCGAACTGCGGAGGGTGCCGCAGCGATCCGACGCCCTGCGAGGACAGCAGGACGACCCGCCGGACACCACAGGACCGCGCGGCTTCGAGGGCGCCGTCCACGTTTCCGCCGCCGAGCATCAGCTCGCCGGAGGTCAGCAGGAACAGTGCGTCGGCCCCTTCGAGTGCCGGCTCGAGGCCGACCGGGTCGCCCACATCGGCCTGCCGATGTCGTACTCCCTCCGGGGCATCAGGTGCCGCTGTCCCGCGTGACACGGTCGTGACCTGTTCACCTGCCGCGACGAGGGCCCGTACGAGAGGCCTGCCGACATTGCCCGTAGCTCCGGTCACCACGATCATCTTTTCGCTCCCTGAGTCGAACTGAGTCATTCTGAGTCGCTGTGCGCTGACTCCACGGAAGCTACCGGCGCGGGGATAGTAGGTACCTAGAGGAAAGTAACGGGGAGAGGGGTCATTCGTGACCGACCTCACAACTCCTCTGCTGGACAAGCCTCTTCGCGCGTCCCTGCGCAGGCCTCTTCGCTGGTCTCTTCGTCCGGGGCCTTCGAGGCCGGCGCACCGGACTATCCGTACGTCTTCTTCCAGCGCGCCCGGTGCCGGACATCACCCTGGCCCGCGTCGCTCACGCCGAGCAGCGAGCCGAGTGCGGCCCCGCTGTTCCACAGGCCCACGTGGTCGCGGTGCAGGGTGGCGATGCCGTTCTGCTCCGCGAAGGCCTGAGCTGGGCGGCTGAACCGCGCGGTGGTCACACAGATCGCCAGGTCGGCCCCGAAGTGCACGCGGGAGCCCAGGAGATCGCGCAGGTCCCAGCCCGCGACGGCGCGGTGCGGCGCGTACCGCTTGCACTGGATGATCATGCTCCGGCCGTCCGGGAGCCGCCCGGTCACGTCGACGCCGTTGTCCCCCGCCCCGCCGACCCTGCGGACGTCGGCGCAGCCGTCCCTGCGGCACAGCCCGGCGACCAGGTCCTCGAACTCGGTGCCGGTCATCGCGTCCGCCCGCGCGAGCGACCGGAGCCCCGCCCGCACCGCGTCCTCCTCCCGCCACGCGCGATCGCGGTCGCGCGCCATGCGGTCCGTGCGCCACAGCCACCACAGCACGGCCCCGACGATGCCGAGGAGCAAACCCCCTGCCGCGAAGGGCCGGAGGGGCGACCAGATCAGGATCAGCTCCAGGAGCAGGACGGCGCCGCACACCACCCACGGCTTCCACCGCTTCCAGGACCTCCCGCGCCGCTTCCGCAGCGCCGTGCGCCGTCCCCGCCGAGCGGTCATCAGAGCCCCCTCCGCCGTCCTTGCACAGCAGTGTGGGCAAGGGTGGGCGGGTTCGGGAAGAGGGCACACATACCCGGCCGCCCGCCACCCCCGTACATCCAGCCGGACCAAGCTGACCTGCGGGCTTCGGGCGGCGCTCGTACGGTGACTGAATGGTCATCAGGTACCTTCCGCGCTCCTCATCCGTCCGCACCGCGGCCCTCGCGGCAGCCGCTCTGGTCCTCCTGCCCACACCCGCCGCGGCGGCCACCGAGGAGCCCACGCCGCCCAAGCCGGGCCCCGCGTACTCCTCGGACCTCCTCGACCGTCCGGGCGTCCAGGTCCGGCCGGGCGCCGGGGCCCCTGCCGTGCCGAGCGACGTCTCCGCCCTCTCCTGGGTGGTGGCCGACGCCCGTTCGGGCGAAGTGCTCGCGGCCCATGACGCGCACCGTCAACTGCCGCCCGCCTCCACCCTGAAGTCGCTCTTCGCCCTGACGGCCCTGCCCCATCTGGACGCGGTCGCCCGGCACCGGGTCACCCAGGGCGAGCTCGCCGAGGTCGGGGACGGCAGCAGCCTGGTGGGGGTCGAGGCGGGCCACAGCTACACCGTCGCCGACCTGTGGCGCGGCGTGTTCCTCAGTTCCGGCAACGACGCCGTGCACGTGCTGGCCAACCTGAACGGCGGCTGGCAGCAGACCGTCCGTCAGATGCGTGCCAAGGCACGCGCCTTGGGCGCCCAGGACACCCATGTGGTCTCCCCCGATGGATACGACGCCGCTGGGCAGGTGTCATCGGCGTACGACCTGGCGGTCTTCGGCCGGGCGGGGCTCGCGGACCCGCAGTTCGCCCGCTACTGCTCGACGTCGATCGCCAAGTTCCCGAACGGCAACTGGTCCTACCCCATCCAGAACACCAACCGGCTCCTCACCGGAGCGGACGGCGTGGCACGTTACCCCGGCCTGCTGGGCATCAAGAACGGCTACACCAGCAACGCGGGCAACACGCTCATCAGCGCGGCGCAGCGCGGCGGCCGCACCATCGTCGTATCGGTGATGAACCCGCAGGTGAGCGGCGGCTACCGCGTCTACGAGGAGACCAGGTCACTCCTCGACTGGGGGTTCAAGGCGGCGGGGCACGTCAGACCGGTGGGTTCACTGATCCCCGAGAGCGAGAAGCGGGGCACGGCGCAGGGGCCCGCGCACGCCGCCGAGCTCGCCGCCCACGCGACCGGCAGCGACGGCTCGGACTGGACCGCGATCCTTCTCGTCAGTGCTGGTTCGGCGGCTCTGGTGGCGGGTGCGGTGGTGGTGATCCGGCGGCGGTCGGCTCGCGCCCACCGCTTCTCGGGGCGCCAGTAGCCGAGTGCGTGCACGCGGTGCCTCGGGACCGAAAGGTCCTTGCGGACGTACGAGGTGAGGGCCCGGGTCGTCGTCATGTCGCAGGTGATCCACACATACGTGTCGGCGGGGTCATCGATCAGTGCGGGCAGCGCGGCCCTGACCTCGTCGACCGGATGACCGCCCGCTGCGCGCCGCTCCACCCGGTGCAGATCGTGCACGGCCGGGTCGAGGCGCAGGTCGAGGTCGTGGTCCGAGACGTGCTGCGTCCCCATCCAGAGGGTCGCGGGCACATGGGGCATGGCGGTCACGAGCGAGTTGACGGCAGGGACCGCCGCCGTGTCCCCGATCACCAGGAGCCGGGCGGGCAGCGGATCGGGCACGTCGAAGCCGGTGCCCTGCAAGGTGGCCTCGATCCTGTCACCCGGCCCGGCCTTGCGCGCCCAGTCGCTCGCGCGGCCGTCGTGCAGGGCGAACTCCAGGCTGAACGTCCCGGCGGCGGGATCGGGGTCCACCAGCGTGTACGCGCGCTGATGGTGCCGGCCGTCCGCCCGGTCGAACCACAGGCGCCCCCGCATCGTGGGGTGCACGCCGGTCAGCGCGAGCATGCCGCCGTCCGTGCGCTCAGACCCCGCCGAGCAGCCGGGCGAGATCCTGGTCCAGATCGAGCCGCGCGGCCTCGCGCCCCGCCCCCACCACGGCGTACGTACGGAGCAGGAACCGCCGCAGCGCGACCCTGTCGAACTGCACGAGGGCCAGCCCCCGCGGCGCGTGGAACTCGAGCACCGTGCGCGCCCGGCCGCACGGCCAGATGTGCACGTCGCCGCCGCCCGCCGGGGCGCGGAGCCCCTCCTCCAGGAGCTGACGGCCGAAGATCCAGGTGACTTCCGCCCCGTCGAGGGAGGCCTCCGGCGGGAAGACGATCTGGACGGCCAGCGGGTCGGCCGCCGCATAGCGCAAGGTCACGGGCAGCACACGCTCGCGCCCTTCGGGAGTGACCAGGCAGGCGCGGGCGGGCTGCTCAAGGGTGACGGCCATGATCGGACTCCTGTTCTGGCGCAGCTGACGCTGCTCGCGCTGCCTTCTTCCGTATCTGTTCGAGTCCGCGGAGGGGCGGTTCATTACGCGACACACGAGCCGAAACTTGTGACTTACGTCACGGCTGCCTGTTTCAGGAAGGGGCCCGATCGGGGAAAGGACAACGCATGCTCCTAGCCCGCCTCGCCCACGTCTCGGCCACCGTGGCCACCACCTCCGCCCGCTCGCAGAAGATCGCCCTCCTCGCCGATCTCTTCCGCGCGGCCGGCCCCGCCGATGCGCCCATCGTCATTCCCTACCTCGCGGGCCGCCTGCCGCAGGGCAGGCTGGGCATCGGGTGGAGCCTGCTGAAGGAGCCGCCCCCGGCCGCCGTCGAGCCCACCCTCACCGTCCAGGACACGGACAGCGCCCTGACCGCCATCGGTGCCGTCTCCGGGCAGGGATCCCAGGGCGAACGCAAGCGGCTCGTGCGGGAGCTGATGGGTGCGGCCACCGAAGAGGAGCAGCGGTTCCTCGTCGGGCTGCTCACCGGGGAAGTCAGGCAGGGTGCGCTCGACGCCATCGCCGTGGAAGGGCTCGCCCGGGCGACCGAGGCTCCGGCGGCCGCCGTGCGCCGCGCGGTGATGCTGGCGGGAGCGGTGACTCCCGTCGCCGAGGCCCTGCTCGCGCGGGGGCCGAGTGCGCTCGACGAGTTCCGGCTCAGCGTCGGGCGGCCCGTGCTGCCGATGCTCGCGCACGGCGCCACGTCCGTCACCGAAGGCGTCGCCAAACTGGGCGGGCCGTGCGCCGTCGAGGAGAAGCTGGACGGCATCCGCGTCCAGGTGCACCGCGCCGGGGACGACGTGCGCGTCTACACCCGCACCCTCGACGACATCACCGACCGGCTGCCCGAACTCACCCGTGCCGCAATGGAGTTGGCGGGGGATTCCTTCATTCTCGACGGTGAGGTCATCGCGTTCGACGGTGACGGCAGACCCCGGCCCTTCCAGGAGATCGCCGGGCGGGTCGGATCCCGCGTCGACGTCACCACCGCCGCCGCCGAACTCCCCGTCTCCCCCGTCTTCTTCGACGCCCTGTACGCGGGAGGGCAGGATCTGCTCGATCTGCCGTTCGCCGAGCGGCACGCCCAGCTGGCGCGACTCGTCCCGGAGCCGATGCGGGTGCGGCGCGCCGTCGTCGCCGACCCCGCCGACGAGGCGGAGGTGGCCACCGCGGAGGAGTTCTTCGCCGACACCCTGCGCCGCGGCCACGAGGGCGTCGTGCTCAAGGCCCTCGACGCCCCGTACATCGCGGGGCGCCGCGGTGCGAGCTGGCTGAAGGTCAAGCCGGTGCACACCCTGGACCTCGTCGTCCTCGCCGCCGAGTGGGGGCACGGCCGGCGGACCGGCAAGCTCTCCAACCTCCATCTGGGCGCCCGGCGGCCGGACGGGACGTTCGCCATGCTCGGGAAGACCTTCAAGGGCATGACCGACGCGATGCTCGCCTGGCAGACAGAGCGGCTGCGGGAGCTCGCGGTCGACGACGACGGCTTCGTCGTGACCGTACGCCCGGAACTCGTCGTCGAGATCGCCTACGACGGGCTGCAGAAGTCCACCCGCTATCCGGCCGGCGTGACGCTCCGCTTCGCCCGGGTCGTCCGCTATCGGGAGGACAAGTCGCCCACGGAAGCCGATTCCGTCGAGACGGTGTTGGCGGAGCGCGAGCCATAGCCCCGGAGCGGGACCTCTACCACCAAGTTCTGGCAAAGAACGGGCCTATAGGGTGACCTTAACGCCGTATTGACGCCCACCAGCCAATCAGCAACTAGGGGAAGAGCTGTGTCCGCTTCACGTCTCAGCCAGACGCCACTCCCAGGCATCGGCATCCGGTACGACCTGACCACCCGAGAACATCGCCAGCTCTCGGTCGTCGCGCACCGGGACGGTGCGCGCACCCTCAGCGCCTACCGTGCCGACGACCCCGACGAGTGCGCGCTCTCGCTACGGCTGAGTTCGGGCGAGGCGGACGCGCTGATCGACGCGCTGATGCCCTCGCACCACAGCCCGAACCTCCTGCACACCACCGACCTCGGCCTCGTCGCCGAGCGCATCGAGGTGGCGGGCTCCTCGCACTGGAACGGGCGGGTGCTCGGCGAGACGCAGATGCGCACCGAGACCGGTGCGTCCATCGTGGCCGTGCTGCGCAGGGCCGAGGCCATTCCGTCGCCCGCGCCGGACTTCCGCCTCGCGGGCGGGGACACGCTCATCGTGATCGGCACCCGCGAGGGTGTGGAGAGCGCCGCCGCGATACTCGGGCGGGAGTGATTCGATGCACTCCGCTGTCTTCCTGATCGAATTCGGTGCGATCATTCTCGCGCTCGGACTGCTCGGCAGATTCGCCGGACGGTTCCGCTTCTCCCCGATCCCCCTCTATCTGCTCGCCGGGCTCGCGTTCGGCGAGGGCGGGCTGCTTCCCCTGGGCGCCAGTGAGGAGTTCGTCGCGATCGGCGCCGAGATCGGCGTGATCCTGCTGCTGCTGATGCTGGGGCTCGAATACACCGCGAGCGATCTGGTCAGCAATCTCAAGACGCAGTACCCGGCCGGTCTCGTCGACATGGGGCTGAACGCCGTGCCGGGCGCGATCGCCGCACTGCTGATGGGCTGGGGTCCCGTCGCCGCCGTCGTGCTCGCGGGCGTCACCTGGATCTCGTCGTCCGGGGTCATCGCGAAGGTCCTGAACGACCTGGGCCGCCTCGGCAACCGCGAGACACCCGTCATCCTCAGCATCCTGGTCCTCGAAGACCTGGCGATGGCGGTATATCTGCCCATCATCACCGCCCTGCTGGCCGGTGTCGGCTGGGCCGCGGGCAGTCTCACGCTGGGCATCGCGCTCGGGGCGGCCGGTCTGGTCCTCTTCCTCGCCGTGCGCTACGGCCGCGTCATCTCGCGCTTCGTGTCGAGCGACGACCCCGAGAAGCTGCTCCTGGTCGTCCTCGGTCTGACGATCCTGGTCGCCGGCATCGCGCAGCAGCTCCAGGTCTCCGCCGCCGTCGGGGCGTTCCTGGTCGGCATCGCGCTGTCCGGCGAGGTCGCCGAGGGCGCGCACAGCCTCCTCGCGCCGCTGCGGGACCTGTTCGCCGCCGTCTTCTTCGTCTTCTTCGGCCTGCACACGGATCCTGCGAGCATTCCGCCGGTGCTGCTGCCCGCGCTCGCGCTCGCCGTCGTGACGGCGTGCACGAAGATCGCCACGGGGTACTGGGCGGCCCGCCGCGCCAAGATCTCCGTCAAGGGACGGTGGCGGGCCGGTGGTGCGCTGGTGGCGCGCGGCGAGTTCTCCATCGTCATCGCGGGTCTTGCCGTCACCGCGGGCATCGAACCTTCGCTCGGCCCGCTGGCCACGGCGTACGTCCTGATCCTGGTGATCGTCGGCCCACTGACCGCACGCTTCGCACAGCCGGTGGCCGCACGGCTCTCCCGAAGCCGCAGAGCCACGGCGACGGTGTCTGTGCCGCCTCAGCGGGAGCCGGTCCCGGCCACGGAGGATTCACTCGACGGGCAGGGCACGGGCGGCCGTTCCTGATTCGGGCACGGTGGACGCCGAGGACGGCCATGGCCCGATCCTGTCGGGCGTTGGCCGTCCGCCCTGCTTCCAAGACCGGGACCGCCGCCGAGGATGAAGCTCCGAAGAGTCCAGTCCAGGGGGAACGATGGCGTTGGAGATGCGGGACCGATGCGAGAAGGCGGCCCTGCCCCTCGACGCGCCGGCGCGTATCTGCTCCTACGAGTGCACGTTCTGCGAGCCGTGCGCCCTCAGCATGCGGCATGTCTGCCCGAACTGTGGCGGCGAGCTGGTGCGCCGCCCCACTCGCGCATCGGCGTGACGGCACCGCGGGGCTGAGGGGCACGCACCCCGGGGAGGCTCCGGCCGTGTTCGGCCGGAGCCTTTTCGCGTCGGTCTCACCGCCCCACGGCGTACCCCTGCATCCCCCGCGGGTTGGCCGCCGCCGAGAGCACCCCGGTCCGCGGGTCCCGCGCCACCGCGCACAACCGCCCCTCCGACCAGGGCTCGCCGACCGTCACGTCGTGCCCGCGCCGCCGCAGCTCCTCGATGACCGCCTCGTCCATGCGGGACTCGACCGTGACGTTCCCCGGGCGCATGCCGCGCGGGTAGAAGGAGCCGGGGAAGCTGTCGTTGTGCCAGTTGGGGGCGTCGATGGCGCCCTGGAGGTCGAGGCCTCCGCGGACGGAATCACGCAGTGCCACCGCCAGGAAGAAGTGCACCTGCCACTGGTCCTGCTGGTCCCCGCCGGGCGTGCCGAACGCCATCACCGGTACGCCGTCCCTGAGGGCGAGGGACGGTGTCAGCGTCGTGCGCGGACGGCGGCCCGGCGTGAGGGAGTTGGGTAGGCCCTCCTCCAGCCACGCCATCTGGAGGCGCGTGCCGAGCGGGAAGCCCAGCTCGGGGACGACCGGGTTGGACTGCAGCCAGCCGCCGCTTGGCGTGGCCGCGACCATGTTGCCCCAGCGGTCGACGATGTCCAGGTGGCAGGTGTCGCCGCGGGTCGCGCCGTCCGCCGAGACGGCCGGTTCGCCGGGCACCGGTGAGGTGCCGCTCTTGGCGACGGTCGGCTCTCCGGCGCCCGCTCCGGGCAGGCCGAGCGCGTCGAAGCCGGGCTCGCCCGCGGCGACGGCGCTCGCGTGGGCGGAGAGCTTCGCGGTGCGCCCGCCGGGGCTTCCGGGGCGCAGGTCGTGCGAGGCCTTGTCGTCGATGAGCGTCCGCCGCTCGTCGTTGTAGGCCGCGGACAGCAGGTCGGCGACAGGGACCGTGCCGGCGCCGTCCGCGTCGCCGTACCAGGCCTCGCGGTCGGCCATGGCCAGCTTGCAGCCCTCGATCAGCAGGTGGACGTAGTCGGCCGAGCCGTACGCGGGCAGGTCCGCGAGCGCCGAGGGGAGCACGGCCAACTGCTGGAGGAAGGCCGGGCCCTGACTCCAGCCGCCCGCCTTGCACAGCGTCCAGCCGTTCCAGTCGTACGTCGCGGGGGCCTCGTAGGTCGCCTCCCAGCCGGCGAGATCGGCGGCCGTCAGCGTTCCGGTGTGGCGGGTTCCGCTGGTGTCCATCGTGGGGACGGCAGCCTGGCGTATCAGCGCCTCGGCGATGAACCCTTCGCTCCAGATCTTCCGCGCGGCCTCGATCTGCTCGGTGCGCGAACCGGTGCCGGCCTCCTCGATCACGCGGCGCCAGGTCGCGGCGAGCGCCGGGTTGCGCAGGAGCTCTCCGGGACGGGGGGACTGGCCGCCCGGCAGATAGACCTCGGCCGACGAGGGCCATTCGGTCTCGAAGAGTTCGCGCACCGTCTCGACGGTCTCGCCCACGCGCTCCACGGGTGCGTGGCCGTCCTCGGCGTATCCGATGGCGTACTTGAGAACATCGGCGAGGGACTTCGTCCCGTGGTCGCGCAGAAGCACCATCCACGCGTCGAAGGCGCCCGGCACGGCGGCCGCGAGCGGCCCGGTGCCCGGCACCAGGTCGAGGCCGAGGGAGCGGTAGTGCGCGACGGTCGCTCCGGCGGGTGCGACCCCCTGCCCGCACAGGACGCTTACCTCTCCGTCGGCGGGGGCCACGATGATCGGCACCTCACCCGCCGGGCCGTTGAGGTGCGGCTCGACGAGGTGCAGGACGAAACCGGCGGCGACCGCCGCGTCGTAGGCGTTGCCGCCGTCCTCCAGGACGGCCATCGCGGACTGCGAGGCGAGCCAGTGGGTGGAGGAGACCATGCCGAAGGTGCCCTGGAGAGTCGGCCTAGTGGTGAACAAGAGAGCTGCTCCTAGCGTGCGGTGCGGGTACTGGGGATCGTACGGAGGGTCGGGGCGGCGGCAGCGTCCGGAGCCGTGCCGTCGTCCGCGACCAGGTGGCAGGAGACCTCGCGTCGGCCGTCTCCGCTTCCGGGGAGTTCGCGCAGCTCGGGCACCTCGGTACGGCAGCGGTCCACGGCCAGCGGGCAGCGCGTGTGGAAGCGGCATCCGGGCGGCGGGGCGAGCGGGCTGGGCAGTTCGCCGCTGAGGACGATGCGCTCGCGGGTGCGCTGGAGTGCCGGATCGGGCACGGGCGCGGCGGAGAGCAGCGCCTGGGTGTACGGGTGCTTGGGGTCGGCGAACAGCTCGGCGGTCGGTGCCTGTTCGACGATCTGGCCGAGATACATGACCGCGATGCGGTCGGCGAGGAACTCCACTGCGGCCAGGTCGTGCGTGATGAACAGGCACCCGAAGCCGCGGTCGCGCTGAAGATCGGCCAGCAGATTGAGGACCGAGGCCTGGACGGAGACGTCGAGCGCCGATGTGGGTTCGTCGGCCACCAGGAGGTCCGGGTCGACGGAGAGCGCGCGGGCGATGGAGATGCGCTGGCGCTGTCCGCCGGAGAGTTCGTGCGGATGCCGGTCGGCGTGCTCGGGGCGCAGGCCGACCTGGCCGAGGAGTTCGGCGATACGTGCGCGTGCCGCGTCGCCCTTGGCGATGCCGTGCAGACGCAGGGGTTCGGCGATGATCTGCCCGACGGTCATGCGCGGGTCGAGCGAGGACGAGGGGTCCTGGAAGACGAGGTGGAAGTCCTTGCGCAGCGGGCGCAGGGCGCGCCGCGAAAGGCGGGTCACATCGGTGCCGTTGATACGGACGGTGCCACCGGTGGGTTCGTCGAGCCGCACGGCGCACCGCCCCACCGTGGACTTGCCGCTCCCCGACTCCCCCACGAGGCCCACGACTTCGCCTTTGCCGACGGTGAGCGTGACGCCGTCGGCGGCTCGTACGATGCCGCCGGGGCTGGCGAAGTGCCTTTCCAGGCCGCGCAGTTCAAGAACGGTGGCCGCGTGGCCGTCCGGCGTACGCGGTGGCTGCGTGGGGATCACTGTCCGGCCTCCTGTGGGGTGGGCGTGAGCACGGCGGCGTCCTGCGGGTGCCAGCAGGCCGCACGGTGGGCGGCATCGGCCCCGGCGTCGCGGGAGACCGCCTTGAAGCCGGGCCTGCCCGTCGTGCACCGGTCGTCGGCGTGCGCGCAGCGCGGGGCGAAGGTGCAGGCGTCGGGTTGCGCGTCGAGGCTCGGCACCAGGCCGGGGATCTCGGGCAGCCGCCGCTTGCCCTCGCCGCCGGGGCGGAGGACCGCGCCCAGCAGGCCGCGGGTGTACGGGTGGCGCGGCTCGGCGAACAGCTCGTGCACCGGGGCCTGTTCGACCGGGCGGCCCGCGTACATGACCAGAACGCGGTCGGCGGCGTCGGCCACCACGCCCAGATCGTGGGTGATCAGGACGATCGCGGTGCCGAGCCGTTCCCGCAGGGACTGCAGGACTTCGAGGATGCCCGCCTGGACAGTGACGTCGAGCGCGGTGGTCGGCTCGTCGGCGATGAGGACCGACGGGTCACAGGCGACCGCGATGGCGATCATGACGCGTTGCCGCATGCCGCCGCTGAGCTGGTGGGGGTACTCGTCGACGCGCTGGGCGGGGGCGGGGATGCCCACCAGGTCGAGGAGTTCGACGGCACGCGCGCGTGCCTCCTTCTTCGACAGGCCCTGGTGGCGCCGGAGCACCTCGCCTATCTGCCGGCCGATGGTCAGGACGGGGTTGAGGGAGGTCATCGGCTCCTGGAAGATCATCGCGATGTCCTTGCCGCGGACCCGCCCGAGCTCCTTCTCGCTCGCTCCGGCGATCTCGCGCCCGCCGAGCCTGATCGATCCCTCGATGTGCGCGGTGGGCGGCAGGAGGCCCATCACGGCCATCGCCGTCACGGACTTGCCGCAGCCCGACTCGCCTACCACCGCCAGCACTTCGCCCGGTGAGACGTCGTACGAGAGATGGTCGACGGCGTGCACCGTGCGGGTGTCGGAGCGGAAGGAGACCGACAGGTCGCGCACGCTCAGTACGGGGTGGGTCATCGGGTGGCTCCTCGGGGGTCGAGGACGTCCCGCAGGCCGTCGCCGAGCAGATTGAACGCCAGGGTGGCCGCGACGACCGCGAGTCCGGGGAAGACCGCCATCCACGGTGCGGGCGCGAGGAAGGACTGGGCGCCGGAGAGCATCACGCCGAGGGACGCCTCCGGTGGCTGCACCCCGAGGCCGAGGAAGCTGAGCAGTGCCTCGCCGATGATCGCGGCGGGGATGCCGACGGTCGCCTGAACGGTCAGTGCGGAGGTGGCGTTGGGCAGGATGTGCCGGAAGAGGACGGTGGCGTCGCCGCCTCCGTTGGCGACGGCGGCGGCCACGTAGTCGACGTGCCGCAGCCGTAGTGTCTCGGCGCGGGTGATGCGGATGACGGCCGGGATCTGCGAGATCCCGATCGCGATGGTCGCGTTGGTGAGCGAGGGGCCGAGCACCGCGGCGAGCCCGACGGCGAGCACCAGGAAGGGAAAAGCCAGCATCGTGTCGGTGAGCCGCGAGACCACACTGTCGGTGAACTTGCCGTAGTAGCCCGCGAGCAGGCCGAGCGGCACACCGACGACGAACGCGAGCACCACCGCCACCACGCCCACCTGCATGGATGCCCGCGCCCCGTACACGACTCGGGAGAGCTGGTCGCGGCCCAAATCGTCCGTGCCGAGCCAGTGCGACCAGCCGGGTGCGGCAAGGGCGTTGGCGAAGTCGGGTCGTGCGGGGTCGTACGGAGCGACCAGCGGCGCGAAGAGCGCGGCGAGGACGAACACGGAGGCGATGATGCCGCCGGTCATGGCGAGCCGGTTCTTGCGCAGGGCGCGCAGCTTGCCGCTGTCCGCGCCGGCGGAACGTATCCGCCCGAGTGTGCTGAGCACCGCTGTCGTCACCGGGCACCTCCGAGCCGGATGCGCGGGTCGATGACCGAATACGCCACGTCGACCAGCAGGTTGATGAGGATGTACGCGGCGGAGGTGCACAGCACCACGCCTTGCAGGGTCGCGTAGTCGCGGGTGAAGACGGCGTCGATGGTGAGCTTGCCGAAGCCGGGCAGGACGAAGATCTGCTCGGTGACGACGGCGCCCGAGATGAGGTGGCCGAGCTGGAGTCCGAGCACGGTCACGACGGTGACCAGGGAGTTGCGCAACGCGTGCCCGCCGATGATCTCCCGCCGGGAGAGGCCCTTGGCCCGCGCGGTGCGTACGTAGTCGGCGGAGAGCGAGTCGAGCATCGCCGCCCGCGTCTGGCGCATCACGACGGCCGCGAGCCCGGAGCCGAGGACGATCGCGGGCAGCACCATGCGGCGCAGGTTGTCGAGCGGATCGGTGCCGAAGGGCACGTATCCGGAGGCGGAGAAGACCGGGACGGCGATGGCGAAGCCGAGGACCAGGACCATGCCGAGCCAGAAGGTGGGGACGGAGAGCCCCAGCAGGGCGAGGGCGTTGGCGAGCCACTCCTCGGGCCTTCCGCGCCGCACGGCGGCGACGATGCCCGCGCCGATGCCGACGACGACCGCCAACAGCAGGGAGAGGGTGGCCAGTTCGAGGGTGATGGGCAGCGCGGCGGTGATCGCGTCGGAGACGGGGAGGCCGGTGCGGGAGGAGGTCCCGAGGTCTCCGGTGATCGCGTGCCCGATGAAGCGCCCGTACTGGACGACGATGTTGTCGTTCAGGCCGTAGCTCTCGCGGATGGCGGCGAGCGCCTCGGGGCTGCGCTCCTCACCGGCGAGGGCGAGCGCCGGGTCGCCGGGCAGCGCCCGGATGCCCGCGAAGACGACCATGCTGACGAGGACGAGCGTGATGAGGGACTGGCGGACGCGGGTGAGCAGATAGGACGTCATCGGGCGTACCCCGCAGCCGTGACGCGGACCAGGCCGTCTCCGTAGACGCGGACTCCCGCGACGTCCTTGCCGGTGACGATGTAGTTCTTCTGGCGGTATAGGTAGATGAGCCCGCGCCGCTTCTGTGCGTGTCGCGTCAACTCGTCGTATATCTTGGCTCGTTCGTCCGGGTCGGCCTCGGCGCGCCCGCGCTCGACGAGCCGGTCGATGGCCGGGTCCGAGAGCCCGTAGGCGTTCATCGCGCCGCGCGTCTGGAGGAAGCTGGCGATGTTGCCGTCCGGGTCGAGCCGCCCCGACCAGCCGCTGGTGAAGGCGTCGTAGTGTCCGGAGTCGGTCTCTTCGAGCATCGTGGCGTACTCGGTGGGGCGCAGCGTGACCGCGAACCCCGCCTCCTTGGCCATGGCCTGCACGACCTGCCCGAGGCGGCTGGATTCAGGCGTAGTGGAGACCTTCAGCTCGATGCTCACCGGCGTTTTCACCCCGGCCTCCCGCAGGAGCTTCTTGGCCGTGGCCACGTCCCGCTGGGGGCACTGGGACGCCTTGACGCCCGGGGCGATGGCCGACTCGGGCGAGACGGGGCCGCAGGCGGGCTCGTACATGCCCTGGAAGACGACCTTGTTGATGAGGTCGCGGTCGATGGCGAGCTCGAAGGCCTCGCGGACGCGCGGTTCACGCGCGAGGGGCGTGTCGACGCGGCCGGGCTTCTCGCCGAGGCCCTTCACGTTCCCTACGTTGAAGCCGATGCCCTGATAGCCGAGCGAGGGCGAGTTGAAGAGCTGCAGACCGGGCTCGGTGAGCGCGCTGCGCACGTCGACGGGGGTCATCTGGTCGCCGACCTGGATGTCTCCGGAACGCAGGTTGGCAAGCCGGACGTTGCCGTCGGGTATCGGCTTGTAGATCACCTTGTCGAGGTGGACCTGGTCGGCCGCGTAGTAGTTCGAGTCCTTGGCGAGCACGATGCGGTCGCCGCCGACGCGTTCCACGTACTTGAACGGGCCCACGCAGGAGGGGTGGTTGGTGAAGTTCTTGCCGTACTTCTTGAGGGCGACGGGTGACATCACCATGCCGGAGCGGTCCGCGAGGACGGCCGTGAGAGGCACGTAGGCCTGCTTGAGCGTGAGCTCCACCGTGTACGGTCCGGTCGCCTTCGCCCCGGCGAGCGGGGCGAGTTCGGTGGCGCGCGCCGAGCCCGCGAGGTCGCGGTGGCGCAGCAGCGAGGTGACGGCGGCGTCCGCGTCAAGCCTGGTGCCGTCGCTGAACCTCAGGCCCTTGCGCAGGCCGAAGGTGACGGTGCGGCCGCCCTTCGACGTCTTGGGCAGGGCGGTGGCGAGCTGCGGGATCACGGCCCCGTGCTCGTCGATGTCGTAGAGCTTCTCGCACATCCCGGCGAAGACGGTGCGGCCCACGAGGGTCTGCGCCAGGGTCGGATCGAGCTTGTCCGGGTCGGCGTTGAGGGCGACGGTCAGGGTGCCGCCGTCCCGCACGGGTCGGTCGTCGGTCATGCGCTCACCGCCGACCTCGGTGGCCGAGGACTGCAAGGAGCCGCAGCCCGCCGTCAGGGACATCACCAGGGCAACTGCCGTGAGGGCAACCGCTTTTCGGCGCACGGGTAGGTACCTCCGCCAGGGTGGTTCCGGGCTGATCGTGGACGATCAAGGAATACGGCAGAACGTATTTCGCATACAGTCCGCACACAAGAGGCCCGTCCGGATGCCGGACCGGATTTGATGAAGATTGAATAACCAGGCGCGACAAACAGCCGGGGGCGCCATTGAGCGGACATTCGGCGGACTTTCCGTCCATCGGCGGGCTTTCCGTCCATCAGGGGACGACGCGCCGCGGGCCGGAAGCGGATCGTCTCGCCGGGCCGTTGTCAGTGCGCCGCGCTAGTCTCCGCGCATCTGACCGTTCCACCCCGTTCCGGGAGGTTTTCATGGTCTCGCGCCTCAACCCGTATCTCAGCTTCGGCGGCGATGCCCGCCAGGCCCTTGAGTTCTACAAGGAGGTCTTCGGCGGCGATCTCGCGCTCAACACCTTCGGCGAAGCCGGCCAGCAGGGCACCCCGTCCGCCGACAACATCATGCACGGCATGCTGGAGGCGCCGAACGGCTTCACCCTGATGGGCGCCGACACCCCGCCGGGCATGGACCACACCCCGGGCAACAACTTCTCGGTGAGCCTCAGCGGGGACGACGACGCCGAGCTCCGCGGCTACTGGGAGAAGCTGTCCGCCGGCGGCTCGGTGGCCGTGCCGCTGGAGAAGCAGATGTGGGGCGACGTGTTCGGCATGTGCACGGACCGCTTCGGCATCCCCTGGATGGTCAACATCAGCCAGCCGCAGAGCTGACCGGCCACCCACGGCGCGGCGGGGCCGGACGGGTCCCAGCAGGCCTCGCCGCGCCCCGGTCGCGGGCTCTGAGCAGCACGTCTACGGTGTGACGGGGATGTCTTGTGTGGCGGGGGACGTCTGGAGGCACCGATGGACCGCTCGCCCGCGCCCGAGCCCTTCGAGGCGCTGCAGACCGCAGGATCGTCCGCCTCCGCTCCCCCGCATCCGAGCGGCGGAAGCCATGAACACCGCTGGCTGATCCTCGGCGTCGTCGGCATCGCCCAGCTCATGGTGGTCCTCGACGCGACCATCGTGAACATCGCGCTGCCCTCCGCCCAGCAGGACCTCGGGTTCAGCGACGGCAACCGCCAGTGGATCGTCACCGCGTACGCACTCGCCTTCGGAAGCCTGCTGCTCCTCGGTGGGCGCATCGCCGACCTGGTGGGCCGCAAGCTGGTCTTCCTCGCCGGGCTCGCCGGTTTCGCGCTCGCCTCGGCCCTCGGCGGCGCGGCGACCAGCTTCACCATGCTGGTGGTCGCGCGCGCCCTGCAGGGCGTGTTCGGCGCGCTCCTCGCGCCCGCCGCGCTGTCCCTGCTCACCACGACGTTCACCGACCCCAAGGAACGCGCGAAGGCGTTCGGCATCTACGGCGCCATCGCGGGCGCGGGCGGCGCGGTCGGACTGCTCCTGGGCGGCGTCCTGACCGAGTATCTGGACTGGCGCTGGTGCCTGTACGTGAACCTGATCTTCGCGGTGTTCGCCATGCTGGGCGGCGCCCGGCTGCTGCACGGCGGCAGGCCCGTGGACCGGCCGAAACTGGACGTCCCCGGCACCTTGCTGGTCTCCGCGGGCCTGTTCTGCATCGTCTACGGCTTCTCGAACGCCGAGACGCACGCCTGGGGCGACGTCCGGACCTGGGGCTTCCTGGTCGTCGGCGCCGTCCTGGTGGCGGCCTTCGCCTGGTGGCAGACGCGGGCCGCGCATCCACTGCTCCCGCTGCGGGTCGTGCTCGACCGGGACCGCGGGGCGTCGTTCCTCGCGATGTTCATCTCCGGCGCGGGCATGTTCGGTGTCTTCCTGTTCCTGACGTACTACCTCCAGCAGATCCTCGGCTACACACCGGTCAAGACCGGGCTCGCGTTCCTGCCGATGGTCGCCGTGATGGTGGTGATCTCCGTCGTCACGACCAACGTGCTCGTACCGCGGTTCGGCCCCATGCCGATCGTGCCGCTCGGCATGGGGCTCGCTGCGGCCGCGATGGCCTGGCTCACCGCCCTCGACGTGCACAGCGGTTACGCGGCACACGTGCTGCCGCCGCTGCTCGTCGCCGGTCTCGGTCTCGGCCTGGTCTTCGCGCCGGCGATGAGCATGGCGACCGCGGGCGTCGCCGCGCATGACGCGGGCGTGGCGTCGGCGATGGTCAACACCAGCCAGCAGGTGGGCGGTTCGATCGGCACAGCCCTCCTCAACTCCCTCGCCACGAGCGCCGCGGCCAATTACCTCGTGGGCAAGCAGCCGACGCCCCAGGTGAAGGCCCAGTCCGCGATGGAGAGTTATTCGACCGCCTATACATGGTCGGCCATCTTCTTCGCGGTCGGGCTGATCGTTACGGTCGTGCTGTACCGCAGGGGAGCCCCGGTCCACTCCGAGGCGGACGGCGGCGCGGTACACATGTAGGACGGGAGGGGCGATGGCAACGGCATCCGAGGCTTCACCGACAAAGGACGCGGACGGCGGCGTCGCGCTGGCGTCGGCGCGGGGCCGCTGGGTGCTCGCCTGCGCCGTCCTCGCGTCCGGCATGGCGATGCTGGACGGCACGGTGGTGAACGTCGCCCTGCCCACTCTCGGCCGCGACCTGGACACGTCGATCGCGTCCCTGCAGTGGGTCGTCAACTCCTACATGCTCACGCTCTCCTCGCTGCTGCTGCTCGGCGGGGCGCTCGGCGACCGCATCGGACGACGGCGCACCCTGGTCATCGGCGTCGTGTGGTTCGCCGTCGCCTCGGCCCTGTGCGGGCTCGCACAGGACGCGGGGATGCTCATCGCGGCGCGGGCGTTGCAGGGCATCGGCGGCGCGCTCCTGACGCCGGGCTCGCTCGCCCTGGTGCGCACGTCGTTCCGGCCGCAGGACCAGGCACGTGCGGTGGGCGCCTGGTCGGGGCTCGGCGGGGTCGCGGGCGCGGTGGGGCCGTTCCTGGGCGGCTGGCTGATCGACGGGCCCGGCTGGCGGTGGATCTTCCTGATCAATGTGCCGCTGGCGGCGCTCGTGCTCTTCGCGGTCCGCCATGTGCCGGAGAGCCGGGCCGAAGGCGCCGCGGACAAGCCGTTCGACGTGACGGGGGCGTGCCTGGCGGCGCTGTTCCTGGCGGGCATCAGCTTCGCGCTGATCGGCGCCGCGGGGGACTCGTCGAGGGCGGCCGCGGTCCTGCCGGGGCTCGGCGGGCTCGCGGCGGGTCTCGCCTTCGTCATGGTGGAGCGCCGCCGCCGCAACCCGATGCTGCCGCTCTCCCTCTTCCGCTCCCGCCTGTTCAGCGCGGCCAACGTCATGACGCTGTGCCTGTACGCGGCCATCGGCGGGCTCTTGTTCATGCTGCCGGTGCAGTTGCAGACGACGCTGGGCTACGACGCGCTGCAGGCGGGCACGGCGACGCTGCCGATCACGGTCATGATGCTGCTGCTCTCGGCGTCGGCGGGCGATCTGTCGCGGCGGATCGGCCCCACGGTGCCGCTGGTCGCGGGCCCGTTGATCGCGGCCGCCGGGGCGCTCCTGATGCTGCGGATCGAGCCCGGCGCCGCGTACGCCACGGAGGTCCTGCCCGCGGTGGTGGTGCTCGGCCTGGGGATGAGCCTGTTCGTGGCCCCGCTGACGGCGACGGTCCTTGCCTCGGTGGACGCGGGGCGCGCGGGTCTTGCGAGCGGCGTCAACAACACCGCGGCGCGGGTGGCCCAGATGCTCGTCGTCGCCGCACTGCCCCTAGCCGTGGGCCTGTCCGGTACGGCGTACGCGGATCCGGACCCGCTGAACACGGCGTTCGGGAAGGCTGCCGTGGGCTGCGCGGGTCTGTTCGTCCTGGCGGCGGCAGCGGCGGCGGTCTTCATCCGCCCGCGGCCCGCTTCCTGGCACGAGGACGCGGGGAACAAGCCGCGCTGCAAGTCCCATCTGGGCGTCAACGCACCGCCGTTGGAGCCGGGCAAGGACTGCGCGGGATGAGGACGAGGGCAGGGTGAGGGTGGCTGTGGCCCTCAGGCCAGCGCGTCGGGTGCGTCGCGTACGAACAGCGTGACCGACACGCTCTCCTCGAAGCCGTTGCGCCGCATCAGCGCGGCGGACGCGGTGTTGCGCGACTCGACATCGGTCACCACGGCGGTGGCACCGGCGGCGGTCAGCGTCGCGCAGCAGGCCTGCACCAGATGGCTGGCGACGCCCTGCCCCTGATAGGCGGGGGCGATGGCGATCCACTCCAGGTTCCCCCAGTCCGTACGCTGGTCGAACCCCATCGAGCCGAGGACGAAACCGGCGAGGGCGTCGCCGTCGAGCGCCACCCAGCACGAGGAGGCATCGGCGTCCAGGTGCCGGGCGATCGCCGAGAGCGACCAGGACGTGTACGGCTTCACCGAGGTGTCGTACAGCTCACGCCCCAGGGCGAGGACGTCGGCCAGATGGGTGGCAGCCATCCGTTCGAGGGCGATCGGGGACCGCTGGTGGGCGGCTGCGGCTGACATGGGACCTCCCGGGTGGCGGACGCCGGGACCTGCGCGGGTGCGGGACGGTGACCGGCTGCTTCTCACGCTATGAGGGGCCGGGGCGTCGCGCACGCCAGGACTCACGCCGGGACGCGGCCGGGGCGAACGTCAGAACGTACGCAAGGGGCGGCCGCCGCCGAGTCCCTTGCCGAACCCGAGGAGCCTTTTGGCGGACTGCTGTTGCGACCGCCTATCGTGGTGCGCATGTCCGCTCCTGAGCTGATCCGCATCGTCTCCCGTTCCTCCCCCATGGCGCTGGCCCAGGTGGAGCGAGTCCGCGCCGAACTCGCCGCGCTGCACCCCGGGATCCGCACCGAGGTCGTGCCGGTCACGACCTCGGGTGACAAGTGGATGGGGGACCTCGCGAAGCTCGGCGGCAAGGGTGCCTTCACCAAGGAGGTAGACGCGGCGCTGCTCGCCGGTGAGGCGGATCTCGCGGTGCACTGCGTCAAGGACGTGCCTGCGGACCGGCCGCTCCCGGCGGGCACCACCTTCGCCGCGTTCCTCAAGCGGGACGACATCCGCGACGCGCTCATCCACCCCGGCGGGCGCACACTGGACGAGCTGCCCGCGGGCACCCGCATCGGCACGTCCTCGGTGCGCCGCATCGCGCAACTGGCGGCGTCCCACCCGGAGTTGGAATGCGTGCCGATGCGCGGCAACGCCGGGCGCCGGATGGAGAAGCTGGCCGCGGGCGACGCGGACGCGCTGCTGCTCGCGGTGTCGGGGCTCGAGCGCATCGACCGGATGGACGTGGTCACCGAGGTCCTTTCGGTGGAGACGATGTGCCCGCCGATCGGCGCGGGGATCCTGGCCCTGCAGTGCCGCGAGGAGGACACGGAGACCATCGACGCCGTGTCGGGCCTCGGGGACCCCGAGGCCTGGCGGGAGGCCACCGCCGAGCGCATGTTCCTGCACGTCCTGCAGGGGCACTGCAACTCCCCCATCGCCGGGTACGCCCGCTGCGAGCGGGGCGGCGACCTCTCGCTGCGCGCCCGGGTGTTCACCCCGGACGGCAAGACGGTCCTCAACGCCCACGAGTGGGCCGGGCCGCTCGACCCGGCGACGCTCGGCACGTCCGTTGCGGTCACGCTCCTTCGTCAGGGCGCGCGCGAGCTGATCGACTCCATCGCGCACTGACCCCGCTCGGCCGACCATGATCAGACGGCCGTGATCAGACGACCGTGACCCGCACGCCGTCGGCGGCGATGGCGTCGAGCTCACCCCCGGGCGCCCCGCCGTCGGTGACGAGGGTGTGCACGCCGGCCGTCGGGCAGATCCTGGCGAACGTCGCCCTGCCGATCTTCGTGTGGTCGGCGACCACGACGGTGCGACTGCTGTGGCCCGCGAAGGCACGGTCGGTGGCGGCCTCCAGCTGATCGTGCGTGGTGCACCCGTGGACGGCGCTGATGCCGTCCACGCCGAGGAACGCGATGTCCGTGTGGTGGTCGGCGAGGGTCTTCTCCGCGATGGGGCCCACCAGTTCGTAGCTCTCGCTGCGGGCGGTGCCGCCGACCACGATCAGCGTGACGGTCGGGCGCAGGACGAGGGCCGCCGCGATGTTCACGGCGTTGGTGACGATCGTGACGGGGCCGCGGTCGGCGAGCAGCCGGGCCACCTCCGTGGTGGTGCTGCCGCCGGTGAGACCCACCACCGCACCGGCGGGCACCAGTCCGGCGGCTGCCTGCGCGATGGCCTGCTTCTGCGGGGAGCGCTGATCGATCCGGTGCTGGAGCGGCACCTCGATGCTCAGACCGCCGAGGACCGCGCCGCCGTGCGTGCGCTCGAGCAGCCGCTGGTCGCTCAACTGGCGCAGGTCGCGGCGCACGGTGGCCTGCGACACCCCGAGCAGCCGGGACAACTGCGTGACGTCCGCGCTGCCCTGGGCGGCGACATGCTCAAGTATCCGCGCATGGCGGTCGCTTCTCAGCACGGGGCGAGCATAGCCCCCGTACACCGTTACGAGCAGACTCCCGCAGAAATACTGCGCGTTTCTGCGCGACTGCGCCAAGTGCTCCTCAGTCCCTTTCCCTTGACATGACCGAAACTGCTCGCTTAACTCCCTGGCACGCCGATGCCGAGCACTCGGCGCAGAGGTACGCCTAGCCGGTAGTTGGCCTTGGCCATGAGCCCGGACTGAGTCGCCAGGACCCTTCCGTGTCCGAGGCGGGGACGTGCCCTCAGACATCTGGAGCTCTGAGATGAGCCTCAATCGTGTTCTGCGCAGGGGTGTCGCCGCGTCCGCGGCGCTCACGGCCACCGTGGCCGCCTGCCTGCTCGTCCCGTCCACGGCATCCGGCGCGACCGCCGCCGAGCTGCCACCGGCTCACGCCGGGTTCGACTACCAGATCGGCGGCTCGTACACGCCGCCCGCCGGGGTCGGGACCGTCAGCCGGGACCGGACGGCAGACCCCGCACCCGGCCTGTACAACATCTGCTACCTCAACGCCTTCCAGGTCCAGCCGGGGGCCGAGGGGGACTGGGACCCCGACCTGCTGCTGCGGGACGCCGACGGCGAGGTCGTGTACGACGGCGACTGGGGCGAGGCCGTCCTGGACATCCGCACCGCCGGCAAGCGCGAGCGGATCGCCGCCAAGGTCGGCGGCTGGATCGACGGCTGTGCCGACAAGGGCTTCCAGGCGGTCGAGCCGGACAACTACGACACCTTCACCCGCTTCCCGGACCTGCTGACGGCCGACCAGGCCATGTCCTACGTCTCGCTGCTCTCCGCACACGCCCACCGACAGGGCCTGGCCGCCGCGCAGAAGAACACTCCCCAGCTGGCCGGTGAGCGCGAACGGACCGGGCTCGACTTCGCCGTCGCCGAGGAGTGCGGCGCGTACGACGAGTGCGGCGACTACACCGCCGCGTTCGGCGACGACGTCCTGGTCATCGAGTACACGGACGACGGTCTGCGCAAGGCCTGCGCGGGCTTCGGCGACCGGCTGAGCATCGTGCGCCGCGACGTCGGTGTGTCGCCCGCGGGCGGCGACGGATACGTCCGCCGTACCTGCTGATCCGAGGCCCTTCCCGGCCTCCGCTCCGCGCGGGGTTCCCCCGCGCGGGGTTCGCCCGGAGTCGGGCCTACCGCTTCACCTCCCTGCCATGGACGTTCCGTCCCATGGACCTTCCGCGCCGCAGGCGCACCCGATTCCCTGGAGGCAGTGATGACCGCAGGACCCCGAGCGCCGGGAGGCCCCTCGCGGCGCGGCGTGCTGCGCGCGGGCGGCGCGGCGGCGATCGTGGCGGGCGGTGGCACGCTGGCGGGCTGCGGCACGGGGCCCGCCGACGGGGTCGGCCCCGACGGCCGGGTGACCATCCAGCTGTGGCACGGCCAGACGGACACCGCCGCGAAGGTCATCAAGGGGCTGGTCGCCCGCTTCCAGGCCGCCCATCCGGACATCCGCGTCGACATGGGCGGCGGCGTGCTCGCCGACGCCATGCTGCAGAAGATCACCGCCGCGCTCGCCGCGGGCTCGTACCCCGATATCGCCTACGTCTTCGGCTCCGACCTGGCCAGCGTCGCCCGGAGCCCCGAGGTGGTCGACCTGACCGACCACGTGCGCGAGGGGCCGACACCGTGGCGCAACTTCTGGGCCCCGGCCCGGCAGGCCGTCACCATCAACGGCCGGGTCCGTGCGATGCCCGCGCTCCTGGACTGCCTCGCCGTGGTCTGCAACAAGAAGCTGTTCGCCGAGGCCGGACTCGATCTGCCCGAACCGGGCTGGACCTGGGACGAGTTCACCGACACGGCGCGCCGCCTGACCGATGCCGGCAAGGGGCGCTTCGGCACCGGCTGGCCCGGCACCGGCGACGAGGACACCGTGTGGCGGATGTGGCCGATGGTGTGGGACCTGGGCGGCGACGTGATCGCCGACGACGGGCACGGCATCGGCTTCGCGAAGGAGGGCGTACGCGCACTGGAGGTCGTACGGGACCTGGTGCGCGACAAGAGCGTCTACGTCGACCCCAAGCCCGGCAGCGAGCAGATGTACCAGGTCTTCCTTTCCGGGCGGATGGGCATGGTGCCCACCGGCCCCTGGCAGCTTCCGGACATCACCCAGGCCAAGGTCGATTACCACGTGGTGCCCCTGCCCAGCTTCAGCCGCCGCCCCGTGACCATCTCCGGACCCGACACCTGGACGGTGTTCGACAACGGCACGGCCCGGAAGAGGGCCGCCCGCACCTTCGTCACCTGGCTCAACCAGCCGGGGCCGGACAGCCGGTGGGCCGTCGAGGCGGGCAGCCTGCCGCTGAGCCGCCGCAGCCAGGACCGCCCGGCCTGGCGCGAGCACGCCGCCGACATGCCCGGCCTGCCGGTGTTCACCGACGCGGTCACCTCGGCGCGGGTGCGCCCCGTGCACGCCGCCTACCCCCGCGTCTCCCAGTCCCTCGGGCAGGCGGTCGTCTCCGTCCTGCTCGGCCGCAAGAGCCCCGCCGACGCGGTGCGCACGTGCGCCGAAGAAGCCAACGCCGCCCTGCTGATACCGCGTTGAGGACCGACATGCCGCCACTTCCCCGCCCCCTGACCCTGTCCCCGGACGCCTCCGGCCAACGCGCCCTGCGCCGCCGGCGCCGCAGCGAGACCGTCACCGCCTGGGCCTTCATCTCCCCCGCGGTGCTTGTCATCCTCGGCCTGAGCGTCCTGCCGGTCGTCTGGTCGCTGCTGCTGTCATTCCAGGCCAACGACCTCGTCACGCCCAGCCGTTGGGTCGGCCTCGACAACTACCGGGCGCTGTCCCAGGACCCGCATTTCAGCCAGGCCGTGCGCAACACCCTGCTCTACACCGTCCTGTACGTGCCCTTGAGCATCGTCATCGGACTCGCACTCGCCCTGGCGCTGAACCGGCGGATTCGCTTCGTCGGCCTGTACCGCACCTTGTTCTTCGTGCCGTTCGTCATCTCGGCGACCGCCCAGGGCGTGCTGTTCTCGTTCATCCTCGACCCCGAGTTCGGGGCGGCCAACTCCGTCCTCCACCATCTGGGGATCTCGCCGCAGGGCTTCCTCACCGACTCGTCGCAGGCGCTGTTCGTGCTGGTCGCCATCACGCTGTGGAGCGGCACCGGGCTGTGCACCGTCATCTACCTGGCCGCGTTGCAGGACGTCGATCAGTCACTGATCGAGGCGGCCCGCCTGGACGGCGCGGGGCGACGGCACCTGCTGCGGCACGTGACGCTGCCCGCGCTCTCCCCGGTCAGCGTGTTTCTGCTGCTGTGGCAGACCATCCAGGCCCTTCAGGTCTTCGACCTGGTCTATGTGACGACCAAGGGCGGACCACTCGGCTCGACCACGGTGATCGTCTACTTCATCTGGGAGCAGGCGTTCAAGAACTTCACCGCCGGGTACGGCGCCGCGGCCGCCTACGTCCTGGCGCTCGCCCTGTTCGTCGTGGCCGTCGTGCTGCGCGTGGTCCGTGGCCGTGAGCGCACCCTTCGTACGAAAGCAGCCGCCTGATGACCGCGACCACCACCGTACCCAAGGCCACCGCACGCCGGGCCACCGAGCCCGCCGCTCTGCGCCGGCGCCGCTTCCGGCTGGCCTTCAGCGCCTGGCACGTGCTCCTCGCCCCGCTGGCGCTGCTCTTCGCCGTGCCGTTGATCTGGCTGCTGCTCAGCTCGGTGATGACCAACGCGGAGATCAACCGTTTCCCGCCCGCGCTGTGGCCTTCCGGCATCGATCTGGGCGGCTACCGCTATGTGCTGGGCAACGCCATGTTCCCTCGCTGGCTGCTGAACTCGGCGATCGTCTCCGCCGTCGCCGTCGCCTCCAACCTCGTCTTCGGCGCGCTCGGCGGCTACGCGTTCGCGCGGATGCGCTTTCGCGGCTCACGGGCGCTGCTCGTGCTGATGCTGGCCACGATGGCGGTTCCGTTCCAGCTGACGATGATCCCCACCTTCCTGGTCATGAAGAAGCTGGGCCTCATCGACACCCTGGGCGCGCTGATCGTGCCCTCCCTCGTCACGCCGTTCGCGGTGTTCCTGCTGCGGCAGTTCTTCCTCTCCCTGCCCAGGGAGCTGGAGGAGGCCGCCTGGATCGACGGCTGTTCGAGGCTGCGGGTCCTCTGGTCGATCGTGCTTCCGCTGGCGCGGCCCGCGCTGGCCACGGTGGCGGTACTGACCTTTCTCACCACGTGGAACGACCTGACCTGGCCGCTGATCGCGATCAACCACGACACCCAGTACACGCTGCAGCTGGGTCTCACCACCTTCCAGGGGCAGCACCACACGCGCTGGTCCGCGGTGATGGCGGGCAACGTGCTCACCGTCCTTCCGGTGCTGGTCGCGTTCCTCTTCGCGCAGAAGGCCTTCATCCGCTCGGTCACCTCCAGCGGCCTGAAGGGCTGACCCTCCCCGCTTTCCTCGCTCCTCCCCTCCCCTCCCCTCCCCTCCCCTCTCCTCCCTCCTGTCTCCAGTACGACCCGAAGGAACTCGATGCCACCCTCGTACGACCTACTCGTCATCGGGGACGCCAATCCCGATGTGATCGTGGGCCCGCTGACCGGACCGCTCGCTTTCGGCCAGCGCGAACAGCTCGTCGACGCGGGGTCACTCACCCTCGGCGGCTCGGCCGCGATCATGGCGTGCGGGGCCGCGCGCCTGGGCCTGAAGGTGGCCTTCGCCGGCCGTGTCGGCGACGACGAGGCCGGGCGCTACATGCGCGACGCGCTCAACGCCCGCGGCGTCGACACCCAGGCCCTGCGGGTGGACGCCTCCCGGCCGACCCCGCTCACCGTCGTGCTCACCCAGGGCGACGACCGCGCCATCCTCACCTCTCCGGGCACCCTGACCGCCGTCAGCGGCGACGATGTCCCCGCGGAGCTCCTCGCCGACACCCGGCACGTCCACGCCGCCTCGTACTTCCTGCAGCCCCGGCTTGCCGCCGACCTGCCCCGGCTGCTGCGCACCGCCCGCTGGCACGGCGCGAGCACGTCGCTCGACACCCAGGACGACCCCTCGGGGCGATGGGACCCGGCAGCCCTCGACGCCGTCCTCGGCGAGACCGACATCCTGCTGCCCAACGCCCAGGAGGCCCTGCACCTGGCCGGACTGCCGGCCGGCACCCCGCAGCGAGCGGCCGAACTCCTCGCCGCTCGCGTCCCGTTGGTGGCCGTCAAGAACGGCGCCGATGGCGCCCTGTGCCACAACGGCCACACGCTCCTGACCGCTCCGGGCCTTCCCTCGGCCCCCGTCGACACCGTAGGCGCCGGAGACAGCTTCGACGCCGGGTTCATCGCCGCTCTCCTCGATGAACGGCCCCCGTACGAGGCACTGCTGTTCGCCGTCGCCTGCGGGTCGCTGTCCACCCGCGCGCGCGGCGGCACCCCGGCCCAGCCCACGCGGGACGAAGTCCTCGCCCACACCACCCCGAGCGGAGCGCACGCCTCATGACCCACCCCAAGATCGCCTTCATCGGCGCCGGCAGCGTCGTCTTCACCCAAGGCCTGCTGGCCGACCTCTTCGCCTTCCCCGAGCTGAAGGGCGCCCACATAGCCCTGCACGACATCGACGCCGAACGCCTGACCACGGCACAGGCCGCGGCCGACTACATCTCCGGACACCTCGGCGCGCACGCCACCGTCACCAGCCACGCCGACCGGCGCGAGGCCCTGGCGGGCGCGGACTTCGTCATCAACATCGTGCAGGTCGGCATGGGCGAGGCCACCCGCACCGACTTCGAGATCCCGGCCCGCCACGGCCTGCGCCAGACCATCGGCGACACCCTCGGCGTCGGCGGCATCTTCCGTGCGCTGCGTACCTTCCCGCTCCTGAAGGCACTCGGCGAGGACATCGCGGAGCTGTGCCCCGACGCCTGGCTCCTGAACTACACCAACCCCATGGCCATGAACATCCAGTACCTGACCCGGGCGACCGGCCTGACCAAAGTGGTGGGCCTGTGCCACTCGGTGTACTGGACCATGCGGGACCTGGCCGAACTCGTGGACGTCCCGTACGAGGAAATCACCTACCGGGCGGCGGGCGTCAACCACCAGGCGTGGGTGCTGCGGTTCGAGCACCAGGGCCGTGACCTCTACCCCCGGCTCGACGAACTGATCGCTCAGGACGCGCAGTTGAGGCGCCGTGTCCGCGTCGACATGTACCGGCGGCTCGGCTACTACCCCACCGAGACCAGCGAGCACTCCTCCGAGTACGTCCCCTGGTACCTGCACCACGACAGCGAGATCGAGCGCCTGCGCCTGCCGGTCGGCGCCTACCTCGGCATCGTCGACGAGAACGTGGCCGCCTACCACCACACCCGTGACGCCCTGGCCGCCGGTGAACCGCTCACCGTCGAGGGCACCATGGAGTACGCCCCGCAGATCATCCACAGCATCGTGACCGGCACCCCGCGGACCGTCTACGGCAACGTCCCCAACCACGGCCTGATCGACAACCTCCCCGACCACGGGGTGGTCGAGGTGCCCTGCCTCGTCGACGCCTCCGGCATCCAGCCCACCCGCGCGGGCTCCCTGCCCCCGCAGCTGGCGGCACTCAACCGCACCTACCTCAGCATGAACGACCTGGTGGTCCGCGCCGCCCTCGACGACGAGCCCCGCCACATCCGGCACGCGGCGATGACCGATCCGGCCACCGCGGCGGCCCTGACCGTCGAGCAGATCTGGCGGCTGTGCGACGACATGGTCGCCGCCCACTCGGCCCGTCTGCAGCCGTCCCTGCGGCGCCTGCTGGGCGACCGAACGATCCACTGACCGGTTCTCCGACCAACCGATCCGGCTCCCCCGAATCGATCCGGCTCCCCCGAACAGAGAAAGCACCCTCCATGTCGCTCACACGCCAGGAAATCGACACTCAGCCGCAGTGCTGGGAGTACGCGCTGAAGCAACTCCCCGAGTACGCACAGGCGTTGCCCGCCAAGGGTGAGCGGGTCGCCGTGATCGGCTGCGGTACGTCGCTGTTCATGGCCCAGGCCTACGCCCACCTGCGCGAGGACCTGGGGCACGGACCCACCGACGCGTTCCCCGCCTCCGCGGCCCGGCTGCACCGCCCGTACGACCGCGTCCTTGCCCTGACCCGCTCCGGCACCACCACCGAGATCCTCACCGCCCTCGGGACGGCCCTCCCCACCACACGGATCACCACCCTCACGGCGGTGCCGCGGTCGCCCGCCGCGGCCGCCGCCGACGACGTGATCATCCTCGACCACGCCGACGAGCAGTCCGTGGTGCAGACGCGCTATCCGACCACGCAACTGGCGCTGATGCTGGCCCACTTGGGCCACGACCTCGACCGGGCGCTGACCGACGTGTCCACGGCGCTGAGCGCACCGCTGGATCCGCAGCTGATCGCGGCCGAGCAGATCACCTTCCTCGGGGAGGGCTGGCATACCGGGCTCGCGCACGAGGCGGCGCTCAAGGTGCGGGAGGCGGCGGCCCATTGGACCGAGTCCTACTCGGCGATGGAGTACCGCCATGGTCCCATCGCGGTGGCCGGCCCCGGACGTGCGGTCTGGAGCCTGTCCCCGCTGCCGACGGAGCTCGCCGCCCAGATCGAGGCCACCGGCGCGTACCTCCGGAGCCCGGTGCTCGACCCTCTCGCGGAACTGGTACTCGCCCAGCGGCTGGCCGTGCGGCTCGCCGAGGACGCGGGGCGCGACCCGGACCGGCCGGCGCATCTGACCCGCTCGGTCGTCCTGGCCTGACCGTCGCCCTCACTCGGCCTGGCGCCTGGATTCCGGGGGCTCGGCCGACGTACGTAAGATCGACATCGCGTCACATTTCGATACTTCGACACTTCGATACTTCGACACAAGGACGGGCTGCTCCCGGGCCCGTCCTTGGTCGGCGGAGTCCTTCGCCGGCCATCGCCCCGAACGAAAGCCTCCGATGCACCGCCCGTACCGCCCGTACCACCTGTTCCGCTCGCGCCCGGGCCGGCTGGCCGCCTGTGCCGCCGCCCTTCTCCTGGCCACCGCCTGCTCCACCGACGACGGCAAGGATGCCCCGGCCACGGACCGGTCGGACACCGTGCGCGCACCGGAGGCCGACGCCGTCTTCGACTACCAGCTCGGCGGCCCCTACTCGCCCGCCGACGCCGTAGAGGCGGTCTCCCGCGACCGCTCCGCCAAGCCCGCCAAGGGCCTGTACAACGTGTGCTACGTCAACGCCTTCCAGGCCCAGCCAGGCGACGCCATCGCCTGGTGGAAGAAGAAGCACCCCGACCTGCTCCTGAAGGACGACGGCGGCTCCCTGGTGATCGACGACGACTGGGAGGAGCCGCTCCTGGACATCTCTGCACCTGGCAAGCGCCGCGAGCTGATGAACATCGTCGGCCCGTGGATCGACGGCTGCGCGAAGTCGGGCTACGACGCCGTCGAGCCGGACAACCTGGACTCGTACGAGCGCTCCGACGACCTGCTCACGCCCAAGCATGCCGCCGCCTTCGCCAAGTTGCTGGCCGAGCGGGCCCACAGCCGCGGCCTGGCCATCGCCCAGAAGAACACCACCGACCTCCTTCCTGATCGCGGCCGCATCGGCTTCGACTTCGCCGTCGTCGAGGAGTGCGCGGCGTACAAGGAGTGCGGCGACTTCGCCGACGCCTACGACGACAAGGTCTTCGCCGTCGAGTACACGCGCAAGGACTACCGCAACGCCTGCGACGCCTGGGCCGATCGCCTCTCGATCACCCTGCGCGACCGCGACGTCAGCCCCGAGGGAACGAAGGGGTACGTCTTCGCGCAGTGCTGACCGCCCGGCGAACGGTTGCCCGCTCCTGCCCGTTTCCCCCCTCGCCGTGTCCGAAGAGGGCTTTCGCGGTGCCCGAGTCTCCTCAACTCCCCGTACCCGCAATGGAATTCGAGATTCCATCCACGGGTATGGACCGGAGCCACTACACAGGAAGGTGATGTGCCCACGCCAGAAATGGAGGTATCCGTATGGCGATACGGAACAAGCACCGCAACCGTTTGACGGGGGCCGTGCTGGCCCTCACCACGGGCCTGGTCTGCACCGTCTCGGCGCAGTCGGCCGGGGCCGACGAACCGTCCGACGCTGGACCCGCAGCGCGGCACTGCGTTCTGGACGCGTCCACCGGTGAGCGGGCCTGCTTCGGCACGTTCACCGAAGCGATGGACCGGGCCACCGACGGACGCGTTACCGACGCACCGGCCACCCCACGGGCCGCCGCCACCTCGTCCGCGTTCCGAGCGGAGACCGAGGCCGAGGCCAAAGCCGGGGACGTCATCCAGGGAACGTTCTTCAGCGATCCCGGCTTCTCGGGTGACACGCTCACCATCAGCGGTCCCTCGCTGTGCGAGAAGGACGGCTGGGTCAACTGGCAGTACGACCTCGGCGACGACTGGAAGAACCGCATCTCCTCAGTCCAGCCCTGGGGCAACTGCGCGATCTGGCTCTACCCGGAGCCCGATCTCGGCGGCGACCGCGACGGGCCGTTCGACGAGAACACCGCCGATGTCGGCCAGATGATGAACGACCGCACGCAGTCGATCGGCTTCAGCTAGACCGTTTCCGCGGTCCAGCGCCCGCCGTACCCCCCACCAGCTACACCTTCCCCCCACTGGAGATCACACATGATCACCCGTACCCGTCTGACCGTCCTGATGGCGGCGATGGCCACCGCGGGCGGCCTCGCCCTCGCGCCCGCCGCGCAGGCCGACGAAGAGCCCCCCACCATCCGCGAACTGCTCGACAAGTGCGACAACGGCACCGACTCGTGCGTCTTCCACCCCGACGGCCCCGGCACCGATTCGATGGGCGAGGCGCACCAGGTGGGTGACAGCGCCTACAACTGCACGCAGGACCTCCAGCGTTCGAGCATCTCCTGGGCCGACACGACCGGCGAGTCCAACAGCGTCGGAGTCTCGCTCAGCGCGGAGTACGGCTTCGCCGAGGTCTTCAAGGTGAGCATCGAGACCTCGTACGGGCACACCTGGGAAAGCTCGCACACCGAGACCGACACGACCAACGTCGACGTCCGCCCCGGTGAGGTCGGCTGGGTCACACGTGAGTCGCAGTTGCAGCGCGTCAAGGGCACCTACGAGCTGCACTTCGAGGACAAGTTCCACGGGCACTACATCTGGTACGCCCCCTTCGACGCGACCGGCCCCAAGCCGGACGCACCGAGCACCAAGACACAGCACACCCGCCCCATGACGGAGCAGGAGAAGTCCGAACACTGCGCCTGACGCACGCCGCCCCCACCCCGCACGAGGAGCCCTCAGCCAGGGAGGTGGCTGAGGGCCCGACGATGCTGCACTGACCATCGACAGCGTGTAGTTGAGGCTCGTCTCGTCCGACGACTCAGCCGTCTCGATGACCGGCCCGGACGCGTCGTCGTGCGGCACCCACGGCGGACAGTAGGGCAGTGGCTGCCGAAGAAGCCCACACCCCTGGCTGCTGGCGACTGACGCTGCTGCCCCTATGGCCTCCGCGTGACTCCAGCGCAAGGCCGGTACTTCGCCTCGGAACCGTACGCCTGGTCTCCCGGCGGTCGGCCAGGGCGGGCCGGGCCGAGTCTCCAGCAGCCGATGGCAGGGCTCAGTTCGTGCAGGCGCAGCCGGAAGCCGTCTTGGCCTCGCTGGCCGTGATCCCTGGGGTGGTGGTCTGTTCCGCGGGGGTGCAACAGGCGGTGACTCCACAGCAGGCCTCGGCGGGCGCGTCGGTCCGCCCGGCATCTTGCCGGGTGGCGGTGGTGGGTTTGGTGGCGCGGACGATGGCGGAGTGCATGCCGTCGGCGACCGCGTGGGTGGGGGTGATGTCGATGTCGGTGAACCCCGCGGCCTCCAGGCCCGCGCGGTATTCGGCGAAGGAGAGGGCGCCTGCGATGCAGCCGACGTAGTCGCCGCGCTCGGCGCGCTGCGCGGGGGGCAGCTCGTCGTCGGCGACGACGTCGGAGACGCCGACGCGGCCGCCGGGCGTGAGGATGCGGAAGGTCTCGGCGAAGACGGCGGACTTGTCGGTGGACAGGTTGATGACGCAGTTGGAGATGACGACATCGATGGTGTCGGCGGGCAGCGGGATCGCCTCGATGGTGCCCTTGAGGAACTCGACGTTGGTGGCGCCCGCCTTGCGCTGGTTCTCAAGGGCGAGGGCGAGCATCTCCTCGGTCATGTCCAGTCCGTAGGCCTTGCCGGTGGGGCCGACGCGGCGGGCGGACAGCAGGACGTCGATGCCACCGCCGGAGCCGAGGTCCAGGACCCGGTCGCCTTCGTTCAGTTCGGCGACCGCGATGGGGTTGCCGCAGCCGAGCGAGGCGGCGACGGCTTCGGCCGGCAGGGCGGCGCGTTCGTCGGCGGCGTAGAGGGTGGAGCCGAAGTTCTCGTCGACCTCGATGGCCTGCGGCCCGCAGCAGGCGGTGCCGCCCTCGGTGACCTGGACGGCGGCCGCGGCATAACGCCGGCGGACGGTCTCACGCAGGTCGGTGTCCTGTTCGCTCATGACGTTGACTCCTCGGTGACTGGGTCGGCGGTCCCGGCCCTGACGCTGCTACATTGATGTTCTTCGATGCAACCTTGCGCCCTGAATCGAATGATGTCAATATAGAAGAATGTCAAAACAAGAGCTCGTGGTGCTCGGGCAGGACGCCGAGGGGTGCTGCCCGACGCTGCTCGGCGCCCCGCTGGACGAGGACCAGGCCGCCGAGCTGGCGCCGGTCTTCAAGGCCCTGGGCGACCCGGTGCGGCTACGGCTGCTGTCGATGATCGCCTCGCGCGATGGCGGTGAGATCTGCGTGTGCGACCTGACCCCGGCCTTCGACCTGTCGCAGCCGACGATCTCTCATCACCTCAAGCTGCTGAAGCAGGCCGGTCTGATCGCCTCCGAGCGTCGGGGGACGTGGGTGTATTACCGGTTGCTGCCGGAGAAGACGGACCGGCTGGCCGCGATCCTGACGCGCCCGGACACCCAGTCCTCCCCGTCCCGTGACGAGTCGGTCGGGGCCGCAACGTGAGCGAGGGATCGGCTTCCCCGTCGGGGTCGGTGACCGGACGGCTGTCACTGGTGGACCGCTACCTGGCGGTGTGGATCCTGATCGCCATGGCCGCCGGCCTCGGACTCGGCCGGCTGGTCCCCGGCCTGGGGGACGCACTGGCGAAGGTCACCGTCACCGGTGTCTCCCTGCCGATCGCGCTGGGCCTGCTGGTGATGATGTATCCGGTCCTGGCCAAGGTCCGCTACGACCGTCTCGAATCCGTCACGCGCGATCGCCGCCTGCTGATTCCCTCGCTGGTCCTGAACTGGGTGCTGGGTCCGGCCCTGATGTTCGCCCTCGCCTGGATCCTCCTGCCGGACCTGCCGGAGTACCGGACCGGCCTGATCATCGTCGGGCTCGCCCGGTGCATCGCGATGGTCATCATCTGGAACGACTTGGCCTGCGGCGACCGCGAGGCCGCCGCCGTCCTCGTCGCCCTCAACTCCGTCTTCCAGGTCCTGGCGTTCGGCCTGCTCGGCTGGTTCTATCTGTCCGTCCTGCCCGGCTGGCTCGGCCTTGCGACCACCGGCCTGGACGTGAGTGTGTGGGAGATCGCCCGATCGGTGTTGATCTTCCTGGGGATCCCGCTGGCTGCTGGGTTCGCGACCCGCAAGCTCGGCGAGAGAGCCAAGGGACGCGCTTGGTACGAGTCGGAGCTGATCCCGCGGATCGGCCCGTTCGCGCTGTACGGGCTGCTGTTCACGATCGTGGTGCTGTTCGCCCTGCAGGGCGAGGCGATCACCTCGCAGCCCCTGGACGTGGTGCGGATCGCGCTGCCGCTGCTTGTCTATTTCGCCGTGATGTGGGCCGGTTCCATGGCCCTGGGCAGAGCGGTCGGGCTCAACCATCCGCGGGCGACCACGCTGGCGTTCACCGCGGCGGGCAACAACTTCGAGCTCGCCATCGCGGTGGCCATCGCGACGTTCGGCGCGACCTCGGGGCAGGCGCTGGCCGGCGTCGTCGGACCGCTCATCGAGGTGCCGGTGCTGATCGCCCTGGTCCATGTCGCACTCTGGTCCCGCCGCTTCTTTGCCCACTCCCCCAGTCGGCAGGCCGACAACCCCCAGGCCGAGTCGACCACCGCCCAGGAGGATGCCACCCGTGTCTGACGCTCCCAAGCCGTCCGTACTGTTCGTGTGCGTGCACAACGCCGGACGCTCGCAGATGGCCGCAGCCTTCCTCACCCATCACGGCCAAGGGCGTATCGAGGTCCGCTCGGCGGGCTCGGCCCCGGCCGCCGGCGTGAACCAGGCTGTTGTCGCGGCGATGGCCGAGGTCGGCATCGACCTGTCCGCCCAAGTGCCCAAGGTCCTGACCCCGGAGGCTGTGCAAGCCTCCGACGTGGTGATCACCATGGGGTGTGGAGATGCCTGCCCGGTCTTCCCCGGCAAACGGTATCTGGACTGGCGTCTGGAGGACCCTGCTGGTCAGGGTGTCGAAGCCGTTCGCCCCATCCGTGACGAGATCGAGGGCCGGATCCGGGGGCTGCTGGCCGAGCTGCTGCCCCGGGGGTGACAGCAAGCCGTCCCGTCTCGTGGCGGCGTACTGGTTCCGCACGACCTCGCGATGGCCGAGGGCGATCCGGCTGGCTGCCGCTGATCGGGTCGAAGCCTGGATCGCATCGGTCGTGGCGGCACGTGACAAGCGTCCGGCTTCACGGGAGCCCGCTTTCACCCGCTTCTCATGAGGGCCGGGCCCGTCGATACCCATGGGCCGCTGAGGTTTCCCCACGACGACCAGGCCGCCCGCTAGCGGGAGTTGCACCTCCCCATCTGTCCACGCCCGCCCGCGTACATACCTCCCCCGCCGCCCCCTCACGGACAGGAAATCACCTGTGCCGCATAGCTGAGCCCCGCGCCGAACCCCATCAACAGGATCGGGTCCCCGGGCCGCACCTGGCCGAGGTCGATCAACCGCGACAGCGCCAAGGGCACCGACGCGGCCGAGGTGTTGCCGGTCTCCACGATGTCCCGTGCCACTGCGGCGTTGGTGGCACCGAGGCTCGTTGCCAGGCGCTCGATCATCCGCAGGTTCGCCTGGTGCGCCACGAAGCCCTTGAGGTCGGCCGGTGCGATCCCGGCGCGCGCACAGGCCGCCGCCGCCACCGCGGCCAGCTCCGAGGTCACCCAGCGGTAGACCGCCTGGCCCTGCATGGTCACGCTGCCGCGCCGGTCGGGGATGGCGACGAGACCGGCCTTGTCACCGTCCCCGCCCCACTCCACCGGGTGGATTCCCGCCCGCTCCGCGGCGACGACCACCGCGGCACCGGCTCCGTCGGCGAAGACGGTGGCGGTGTCCACGTCCTGCTGGTCCACCCAGTCGGTCATCCGCTCGGCCCCGATGACCAGGGCGCAGCGGCTGGTGCGGGCGCGGATGAGGCCGTCGGCGACGCCGAGGGCGTAACAGAAGCCGGCACAGGCCGCGTTGACGTCGAAAGCGGCGATGTGCGGGACGCCGAGGAGAGCCGCGACGGACGCCGCGCCGCTCGGCATGGGCGACGGCATGGAGCAGGTGGCAAGGACCAGCAGGTCGACGTCGGCGGGGACGAGACCCGCCGCCGAGAGCGCCTTCGCCGCCGCGCCCGCCCCCATCCCCGTGACGGTCTCCTCCGGTCCGGCGAACCGCCGCTCGCGGACACCCACCCGCCGCTCGATCCACTCAGCCGTGACGCCGAGGCCCTCGCCCAACTCCGTGTTGCTCACGACCCGTTCCGGGCGCACGCCGGCGACGGCCGCGATCCTGGATCCGGTTGCGGCGCCGACTCCGGTTGCGGCGCCGACTCCGGCCAGAGCAGATGAATCGGTCAACATACGGTCACCTCGAGCTGTCGGCGGCGGAGGAACCGGTGGGCACCGAGAATTCAGCCCTCCGGATCCCTGAATGAGGGGCGGTCCTTTTACACGGAGTCGTCAATTCCACTTGGTGAAGATTTTCCCTCGCCTCCGGCCGACTCGATACACGGACGCGAATCGAGAAGGGTGAGCGAATAGAAGGATCGCACTGCGGTTGCATTTCGCCATCCCTGCAAAGGATTCCGCGCAAGCACGGAAACACGCATGCCCGCACCTCGGCGACCACCACCGCGAGACCGGGCCGGACAGCTCCCCTCCTCGCCACGAACGCCCTTGTCAAGACAGGGCGTTGAGCGATCAACTAGTTACGATCGCGATCACTGGAGCTGCCGTCAATAGCGTGAACGGGCTACCGTCACGCCATTCCCACCCCTGGGCGTACTGACGTACATGCGCGTTGAATGCGGTTCCGACAAGCGGCCCCACTGTGGGAGTAGAGTGCGGGACAGGCACGTTCCAACGGCGACCGGCCAGTTCGGACGCTGCCTTATTTACTGTCGAGTCAACGGGGGATTGGCGGTTGCATCAAATAAATCGATCCGATTCCTCCCACGGTGACGACTGGCTCAAGGAGTTGGAGAGCGCATGCACGGGGACATTCAGGTCGGCGGAGGCGTCGAGAGACCAATAGGGGTCGGGGGCGGCCGCCTGGCATCGATGGAGCGGTCCGCTCTGCGGGTGCTGACGCCGAGGGAGCTCGAAGTGTTCGGCGTGCTGCCGGACGGCGAGGGGAACCGGGAGCTCGCCCGTCGGCTCGGCATCGCGGAGCGGACGGTCAAGGCACATCTGACCAGCATCACGAGGAAGCTGGGGCTGCGGTCCCGGGTGGAGGCCGCACTTCTCTCGGCGGAGTGGTCCGACGAACTCCGGGCCGGTCCGAAGGGCCTCGACAAACCGTAGTGACACCCTTAATGACTGATTCCCTTCCGGTGGGGGCGGCGGACGGGCCGCCCGGTCCTCATGCCGGTGCCACGGGCGATCCGCTCGACGCGGCGGACAAGACCGACCTCGTCGACGTGTGGACGCTGCGGATACCGGACCAGGCGGCGGCTGCCGCCGCCCGCGCCGGGATCCTCGACGCCGAAGAGACGGAGCGTGCCGCCGGGTTCCAGGACCCGGCGGCTCGTACGCGCTTCGTCACGTCTCACGTGGGGCTGCGCGTGCTGCTCGGCGCTCGTCTCGGGACCGCGCCGCAGGACATCGTCCTGATGCGCGAGCGGTGCGGAATGGCCGACTGCGAGAAGCCGCACGGGCGTCCCGCCGTCGCCGGTCGCCACGGGGTGCACTTCTCTCTCTCGCACTCCGGCGACTTCGCGTTGTACGCGCTGGCCGCATCGCCGGTCGGGGCCGACATCGACTCCGTGGACGTTGCCGGTGCCGGTCTCGAACGGATGGCCCGGCGCCTGCATCCCGACGAGACGCAGGCCCTCGACACCCTGCCCGCCACGGCGCGGCAGGAAGCTCTGCTCGGCTGCTGGGTGCGCAAGGAGGCCTTCCTGAAAGGCATCGGCACCGGGCTTCCCGCCGGGATCGGCGCTCATCACGTCGGCCTCGCCGAGGCAGTGGCCCCGCCCTGGGCACCGCCGGTGCCCGCCGGCTGGGCGCTCTTCGACGTGCCCGCGCCCGTCGGCCACCACGCGGCTGTCGCCCTGCGTCTCCAGGGCCCCGCCGGACGGAGTCGGCTCCCCACCATGCGTGCCTCCCGACTGCTGCTGGAGTGACTGGACGACAGACGAGGGCCGCGGATCTGCCGCGGCCCGTCGAGCCGGTGGACCTACTGCTCCGCCGCCGACTTGACCACTTTGTTCAGCCGGTGCATCCGGGTCGCCAAGCTCATCCGGCCCTCCAGGCGGAAAGCCGGCGGCTGCCGTCCGTCCACGTCGGCAAAGCCGTACTCGACAGCCAGGTCGCCCGTGCTGAGCACCTTGCCCGTGCGCTCCATCACCTCCGGGTCCGCGAGCAGGGCCGCGATCGCCCTTCCCACGTACTCCGGGGAGTGCACCACCGACGCGGGGCCGTCGCCCATGGCCTCCCAGGCCGCCTCCACCCGTTCCGTGCGCACGAAGCCCGGGTGCAGGGAGAGCGCCGCGACGCCCTTCTTGCGCAGGTCGGCGGCGAAACCCCGGCACATGCGGTCGGAGCCCGACTTGAACACGTCGTAGCCGACCTGGCCGAGGTAGATGTCGCCGTCGGAGAAGCTGATGCCGACGACCAGGCCGCTCTGCTGCGGCAGCATCAGCGGGACGAGCCTGCGGGTGACGTCGTACTGCGCGCGCAGCGACGTCTCGAACAGGTCGTACCGCCACATCGGCTGGTCCCAGAAGGGCGCGTCGAAACGGACCTCGGAGGAGCGTTCGTAGCCTCCCCAGGCGTTGTTGACCAGCAGGTCCAGCTTGCCGTGGTCGGACTGGACGCGGGCGGCGAGCGTCTCGTTGTCCGCGGCCGATCCGTGGTCGCAGCGCACGGCGATGCCCTTGCCGCCGCGCCGGGTGACCTCTTCGGCGGTGTCGTCCACCGTGCCGGGCAGTCCTTCGGTGCGCGCGCCGTCCCGAGTGCTGCGGCCCGTGACGTACACGGTGGCCCCGGCGGCGCCGAGCGCGAGCGCGATGCCGCGGCCCACGCCACGGCTGGCGCCCGTGACCACGGCCACCTTGCCGCCCAGATCCGGCGAGTTCCATTCCTCGTTCACAGCACTGTCCTTCCGTTCGTCCTAGCCGAGGTGCTCCGCCGCGTACTCCAGGCTCGTCAAGTACGCCGTGGTGTCGTCGACTTGTGGAATGCCGTAGCGCTCACGCAGCTCGGGCATGGAGGTGGGCAGCACACCGCCGCTGCACCGGGTGACCTCACTGACATCCCGCAGGACGGCCAGGAAGGAGCGGGTGCGCGGAGCCGTGTTCTCGATGGTGCCCGGGGCGAGCTCGTCGGCGTTCACCACCGGCGGCAGCGTCAGTGCGCGCCCCCGCCCAGCGGCGTGCTTGGCCAGCACCCGCAGACAGGCGTCGATGTCCATGGCCTCCGGGCCGTACGTCACCCAGAACTCGCCCGCGTCGTCGCCCAGTTCGATGGCGCGCAGCACCGACTTGGACAGCAGGTCCTGGGGGACGAAGTCCATCCGGATGCCCGGGTGGGCGGGGATGAAGGGCGCCTTGCCGCGGCCCAGCCAGTCCGACATCAGCTGGACGATCTGACCCTGCGAGGTCCAGCCCGTGGTGGAGTCGCCGATGAGGTTGGTGGGGCGGAATACCGTGTGCCGCACCCCGCTGTCCCGCAGGATCTGCTCCGCCCGCCGCTTGGAGCTGATGTAGTTGCGGCAGACGTTGTCCGCGCCGAGCGGTACGGGCGCGCCGTCCGCGAGGGCGGCGACGAACGCCGTGCTCATGAAGTGGACGGTGGCGTCCGCCCGTTCGGCGAACTCCGCGACCCGCCGGGTGCCCTCGATGTTGATCGGGAGGTACGCCTCGGCAGGCAGGCCCCACTCGGTCAGGCCCGCGGAGTGGATGACGACATCGACCTCGGCGGCGAGCGCCGCGTAGCTGTCCTCGTCGAGACCGAAGCGTTCCGCCGACATGTCCAGGCGCACCGATCGCCCGTCACCCGCCTCCGGCACCGGCGTGCTGTGGGTGGCGACGACGAACCGCGGGCCGTTCGGCTCCCGCAGGAGTGAGCGTCCGACCACTCCGGACGCGCCGGTCAGCAGGACGGTGGGGCGGTCGGCGCCGCTCCCCCCGCTAGGGGTTCGGCTCATGCGCGCGAATCCTTCCAGTCCATCAGCCGTGCCACGGCACGGGCTCCGGCGTACAGGACGGGGTCGGGCGGGAAGGAGGCGGGCGGCTTGCGCCGCTCGTCGTCGACGAACAGGAGCCGCGAGTGATCCGTGTCCTTGCCGAGCGTGAGGTCACGCAGGACCTTGCCGCCGGTGTGGGTGGCCGCGATGCCGTTGCCGCAATAGCCGTACCCGTACAGGATGTTGCCGCCGCCGAGCCTGCCGAAATGCGGGGCGAAGTCACGCACGACATCGGCGGTCCCGCCATAGGCGTAGCTGAACTCCACGTCGCCCCACATCGGGAAGAACCGCATGAACTCGCGGTGGATCTCCCGGTAGACCTCGGGCCGGTTCATGTTCCGCTGCCGCTTGTCCCTGCCGTAGTAGTACGGGGCCGGGCCGCCGGCGAACATGATGCGGTTGTCGTGGGTGAAACGGGCGCAGGTGAGCAGCGACTTGGCCTCGACCAGGCCCTCGCGCCCCTCCCAGTTCACACGTCCCAGCTGCGCTTCGGTGAGCGGCTCGCTCACCATCGCGTACGTCCAGATGGGGATGACCTTCCTGCGGAACGGCGGGAAGGCGTCCATGTGGACGTTGGTGGCCAGGACGACCTTGTCGGCCGTGATCTGTCCGCCGGCGGTCACGACGGTCGGCCGCACACCCGGTTCCACCCGCAGGCAGGGGGAGTTGTCGTAGATCGTCACGCCCTTCTCGCGCACCACACGGGCAATGCCGCGGGAGAGCTTGAAGGGGTTCACAAGCGCACCGCCGGTCCGCATGCTGCCGAGAACCGCGGGCGATCCGATGACGGCACGGGACTCCTCGCGCGGGAGGATCTCGGCCTGTGCGGCGCCCATGCGTTCGGCGAGAGCGCGGTCGTGCTCAAGCCGTTTGAGCTGGGCGGTGTCGGTGGCCACCATGAGGTAGTCGTTGGCCTCGTACTCCGCGTCGACGCGGTTCTTGCGAGCGAACCTGCCGATCTCCAGAATGGACCGGCCGACCGCCTGCGACGCCTCGAGCGCGCGCTGGAGACCGAATTGCTCCACCAGGGCCTGGATGTCTTTGCCGATGGTCGGCGTGACGAAACCATCGGCGCGACCCGAGGCGCCGTAGCCGGAGTAATTCGCCTCGACTATGCGGATGTCGAGTGCGGGCTCGGCCTCTTTGAGGAAATAGGCGGTCCAGAGTCCCGTGAACCCGCCGCCGACGATGCAGACATCGCAGTCGGCTCGTTCCCGGAGGGGGGCCTCGACGCTGACCTTTTCGGTGTCGTGCCAATAGACGACGTGCTTGTACGCGTTCAAATGAGTGCTCCTCGAGAGGACCCGCCGGTGGAGCTTTCGGTCACACGGCTTCGAGGATGATCCTCGACAGGCCCAGATGACGGTTCCTGAAGTGGCCGACCGTGGAGCTCAGATACCGCTCGTAGTGGGCGACGGTTTCCTCGCCGGCCACCTTCACGGCCTGGTCGCGGTTGGCCCGCAGCCGGTCGAACCATTCCTGGCAGGTGCGGCTGTAGTGATCCGGGTCGTTGCGCAGATGGACGACGTCAAAGCGCTTCTCGCTCGATTCGAGTACCTCGGAGAGCGCCGGAATTTCAGACTCCGGGAAGATGATGTCCATGATGAAAAGCAGGTCCCGCACGGTCTGCTTGTCCATCTGGACGTTGTTTCCCTTGATGTTCGTCTGGAGCGCGAGCCTGCCGCCCTTGGGCAGCCAGGCGCGGCAGCGCTCGAAGAACTCGCGGTACGCGGCGACTCGCTCGGCCCGGGACAGGCCGGTGCGCGCGAAATGCTCGAAGGCGCCGATCGAGATGATCGCGTCGTACTGCTCGGCGGGCTCGTGGTCGAGCCAGTTCTCCACCCGCACCTCGGTGCGCTCCAGTGCGAGTTCCCGCAGGTGGTCCGCTTGGCTGTCGCTGAGGGTGAGGCCTACGGCCTGCTCCACGCCGTACGTACGGACCAGCCGTTCGAGGAGGCTGCCCCATCCGCAGCCGACGTCGAGGACACGGCGCGCGCCGGCCGCCCGCGCGCCCTCGATGAGGTGGTCCAGCTTGCGCTTCTGGGCGCTCTCAAGCGTGTCGCCCTCGTCCCACAGCGCGCAGGTGTACGTGAGGTCCTTGTCCAGCCACAGCGCGAAGAAGTCGTTGGAGACGTCGTAATGGTGCTTGATGGAATCCGCGGTGGCGCCCTGGTAATCAAGGACCGTCACGCGGCTGCGCTGCCCTGCTTGGTCTCCTCGGCGAGCTTCACCAGGTCCGCGACCGTCTTCACGCTCGCGGCCCTGCTCTCGTCGAATTCGATCTCGAGGTCGTCCTCGATCGTGTAGACGATGTCGGCTATCTGCAGGCTCGACAGGCCCACGGAGTCAAACGCGGTGTCCTCGTTCAGCGTGTACGAATTCGCCTTGCTGCCGAGCTTCTTGGCAATGCGGACACATACTTCTTCAGCAGTGATCACGGGGCAGCCTTTCCGATGCGCGGTGATGAGATGACCGAGGTCGAGTGAGCCCGCGATCCGGCCGCCGGGCCAGGGGATCGAGAGCGCGATTTCGAGGTGACAGCCTCCGAGGTGCGATCTGAATACGCACGGCTCACCTCGCCCATGCACTCGTCCTTCACCTTGCGGCGGACGGCTCCGGCACGGGAGTTGCCAAGGTACCCACGGAGCCGCCGGACGGCCATTGCCCTAAAGGGCAATGATCATTCTGGGTCGAGTTGTTGCTGGCGAAAAAGGGTCTGAGATGTTTTGCTTACCCCGGCTCACCCACCCGAGCGGCTGCCACACCGCCCAACTGGGCAACCAGAGTTGCGTCCGGTACGAGCGTCCCTTCGCGACCCCCCGAATCTGTAGAGTTCCGAGGAGATGTGAAATGGCTGAGGTAGACCTTTCGGCTGGCACGGTGGAGTATCAGGACACCGGCGGCGAAGGGCCGGTCGTGGTCCTGCTGCACGGCGTCGCGATGGACGGTTCCCTGTGGCGGAACGTGGTGGCGCCTCTGCGGTCCGAATTCCGTTGTGTGGTACCGACGTTGCCCCTGGGCGGTCACCGTCGGCCGATGAAGCCCGACGCGGACCTGTCGATCGCGGGCGTGGCCCGGCTGGTGGCGGAATTCCTCGACCGGCTCGACCTGCGCGACGTCACGCTGGTCATGAGCGACTGGGGCGGCGCGCAGGCCCTGGTCGCGGAGGGCAGGGACGAGCGGATCGGGCGCCTCGTCATCACCTCGTGCGAGGCGTTCGACAACTTCCCGCCGGGCGTGCCCGGAAGCAACCTCCACACCTCGGCGAAGCTGCCGGGCGGCATCAACTTCGCCTTCAAGTCGCTGAAGTGGAAGCCGATGCGCCGACTGCCCATGACCTGGGGCTGGATGAGCAAGCGCCCGGTCCCCCACGAGGTGATGAACGCCTGGTTCGAGCCGCTGTGGACGTCCAAGGAGATCCGCCGCGACCTGCGCAAGTACGTGCTCGGGGTACCGCCGAAGAGTGAACTGCTCGGCTGGGCCGACAAGTTGCGCGACTTCGACCGGCCCGCGCTCGTGGTGTGGGCCGCCGAGGACAAGGTCATGCCGCCCGAGCACGGGCGCAGGCTCGCCGCGCTGCTGCCCAAGGGCCAGCACGTCGAGATCGAAGACAGTTACACCCTCATTCCCGAGGACCAGCCCGAAAAGCTCAGCGCACACATCCGCTCCTTCCTCCTGACGGGCACAGCCGCCTCCTCGTAGGAGGAGCCCCTGGAGGAGTGCCTCCCAGCAGGAGGACGGCATCCCACCAGGGCGGACGACGGAACTCTGTGGCCGCATCCCACTGCCCGGGAGCGGCGGCGAGGCGTGGGGGCGCAGGGAGACGACGTGGAGGACGGCATGGCTGACCCGATGGACGGCAAGACCCGGCGAGCAGCACCGGCCGAAGAGACGCGGGCCGAAAAGGTGCGGGCCGAAGAGGTGCAGGCCGGGGAGTCCGGTTCTGCGGGAGGCTTCGCGGAGCGCCTGGCCGGGCTGCCGCCCGGCCGCCGCCCGGCGGCCCTTCTCGACCTGGTCCGCGAGGAGACCGCGGGCCTGGCGGGGACCGACCCGCTGGACGTCGACCCGGAGCTGGCCTACCGCGACTACGGGTACAACTCTCTCGCGGCCGTGGAGCTGACCAGCCGGCTGAGCCAGGCCACCGGCCTCGAACTGCCCCTCACCCTGCTCTTCGACCACCCGACCGCGGCCGCCGTGGCGGAGCACCTGCTCGACCTGTTCGGCTTCGCCCACGCCGAGGGCGACGCGCCCAAGACGGAAGCAGCGGACGCCGGCGCGGAGCCGGGCCCCGACAACGACCCGATCGCCGTCGTGGGCATGGCGTGCCGCTACCCGGGCGGCGTGACGTCCCCCGCCGACCTGTGGGACGTGGTGGCCGCCGGGCGCGACGCCGTATCGGAGTTTCCGCGCGACCGGGGATGGGACCTCGGCGGTCTCTTCTCCACCGACCCCGAGCAGCCCGGCACCAGCTACGCCCGCACCGGCGGATTCCTGGACCCGGTGGCCGACTTCGACGCGGAGTTCTTCGGCATCGCGCGCCGCGAGGCACTCGCGATGGACCCCCAGCAGCGGCTGCTCCTGCAGACCGTCTGGGAGTCCCTGGAGAACGCGGGCATCGACCCCGGCCGCCTGAAGAAGTCGCGGACCGGCGTGTACGTGGGCAGCAGCGGCCAGGACTACGAGAACGTGGCGCGCTCCGGCCCCGGCGAACTGGAGGGCTACTGGGGCATCGGCTCCGCGGGGAGCGTCCTGTCCGGCCGGGTCGCCTACGCCTTCGGCTTCGAGGGCCCGGCTCTCACCGTCGACACCGCCTGCTCGTCGTCCCTGGTGGGCGTGCACCTTGCCGTGCAGGCACTGCGCCGGGGCGAGTGCACGCTCGCGGTGGCGGGTGGCGCCACCGTCATGGCCACGCCGAAGGTCTTCACCGAGTTCAGCAGGCAGCGCGCCCTCTCGCCGGACGGCAGGTGCCGTTCGTACGCGGAGGCCGCCGACGGCACCGGGTGGGCCGAGGGCATCGGCGTCGTCCTGCTCGAACGCCTCAGCGAGGCCCGCCGCAACAACCACCGCGTCCTCGCCCTCATCCCGGGCACGGCGGTCAACCAGGACGGCGCAAGCAACGGCCTGACCGCCCCGAACGGCGGCTCCCAGCAGCGCGTCATCACCCAGGCGCTCGCCGACGCCGGGCTGCGCCCCCGCGAGGTCGACGCGGTCGAGGGGCACGGCACCGGCACCACCCTCGGCGACCCCGTCGAGATCGACGCCCTCGCGGCCGTCTTCGGCCAGGACCGTCCCGCCGGGCAGCCGCTGCGGCTCGGCTCCCTCAAGTCCAACATCGGGCACAGCCAGGCCGCCGCGGGCGTCGGCGGCCTGATCAAGATGGTGCAGGCGCTCCGTCACGAGGTACTCCCCCGGACCCTGCACGTCGACCGGCCCACACCCAAGGCCGACTGGTCCGACGGTTCGGTGTCCCTGCTGACCGAGGCCGCCCCGTGGCCGCGCGGCGAGCGGGTCCGCCGGGCCGGGGTGTCAGCCTTCGGGGTGGGCGGGACGAACGCTCACGTTCTCGTGGAGGAGTCGCCCGCCGCACAGGCGGAGACGCCTGCCATACAGACAGATACGCCCGCGCCCGAGAGCCGGACCTCATCATCTGAACTCCCCTCCCCCTCCCCCGCCTTCGCGACATCTCCCGTGGTGCCGTGGGTGCTGTCCGCCAAGACACCGGCCGCTCTGCGCGCCCAGGCCGGACGCCTGCACGCCCACCTCACCACCGCACAGCCGGAGGCCACCCCCACCCAGGTCGGCGCCGCCCTCGTCCACACCCGCGCCCATTTCGACCACCGCGCCGCCCTCACCGGCACCACCCGCGCCGAACTCCTCGCCGCGGTCGCCGCGGTGTCCCGGGGCGATGAGGCGGACCAGGTGACCCGGGCCCGCGCCCGTACCGGAAAGACCGTCTTCGTCTTCCCCGGCCAAGGCTCCCAGTGGATCGGCATGAGCCGTGAACTCGCCGCCGCCCACCCGGTGTTCGCCGACGAGCTCAGCGCATGCGCCGACGCGCTCGCGCCCTACACCGACTTCTCGCTCGGCGATGTCCTGAGCGGGGCGGCGGGCGCTCCTTCGCTGGAGCGGGTGGAGGTCGTGCAGCCCGCGCTCTTCGCGGTGATGGCGGCGCTCTCCGCGCTCTGGCGCCGGCATGGCGTCCACCCCGACGCCGTGGTCGGGCACTCGCAGGGCGAGATAGCCGCCGCGTACGTCGCCGGGGGTCTCTCGCTCCAGGACGCCGCCCGCGTCGTGGCGCTGCGCAGCAAGGCCATCGCCGAGATGGAAGGGCGCGGTGGCATGGCGTCGGTGACGGCGTCGCCCGAGCGGCTGCTGCCGCTCCTGCGGGACTGGGACGGACTCATATCCGTCGCCGCCGTCAACGGCCCGTCGTCCCTGACGGTTTCGGGGGAGTCCGACGCGCTGGACGCGCTGCTCGCCCGCTGCGCCGCCGAGGACATCTGGGCCCGCCGCGTCCCCGTCGACTACGCCTCGCACTCCCCCCAGGTCGAATCGCTGAAGGAGCGTCTGGCGGACGTTCTGGCACCGATATCGCCGCGCTCCGGCGAGGTGCGCTTCCTCTCCACGGTCACCGCCGACGAGTTCGACACCAGCGGCCTCGACGCCGACTACTGGTACCGGAACCTGCGCCGGACCGTGCGGTTCGAGGAGGTCGTCCGCGCGCTGCTCGACCAGGGGCACACCACGTTCATCGAGATCAGTCCGCACCCGATCCTCACCTTCGCCGTGGAACAGACGGTGGAACAGACCTTGGTGGAGGCAGGCGGAAGGGAGAGCGGTCCCGGCCGGGGCGGTGCGGTCGTCCTCGGCTCGGCCCGGCGCGAGCAGGAACAGGCGCAGTTCACCGCCTCGCTCGCCGCCTCGCACGCCCACGGGGTGCCCGTGGACTGGGATGCGGTGTTCGACCCGGCCACCGCGCGCGACATCGAACTCCCCACGTATGCCTTCGAGTCCACGCGGTACTGGGCGGCGCCCCGGCCAGCCACGGGCGGCATCGGGGAAGCGGGGCTGCACCCCACCGGGCACCGGCTCCTGGCCGCCGGAGCCGAACTCGCCGACGGCAGCGGGTGGGTGTTCACCGGGCGCGTCTCACGGGACACACATGGCTGGCTTGACGACCACGCGGTTTACGGCACGGTCCTGCTGCCGGGCACCGCCTTCGTGGACATGGCCGTCCTGGCCGCCTCGTACGCCGGGTGCGACGTGGTCGAGGAGCTGACGCTGGAGGAGCCGCTGGTGCTGCCCGATCAGGGCGCCGTCGACCTCCAGGCATCGGTCGGTGCTCCGGACGCCCAGGGGCGGCGGGCGGTGGCGGTCCACTCCCGGCCGGCCGACGCGACGGGCGACGAGGCATGGACGCGCCATGCCGGCGGCTTCCTCGCGCCCGCACCGGCTCAGGGCGACAGCTCTCCCGGCCCCGTCTCCTGGCCACCGAAGGGCGCCGAGCCGCTGGACGTCGACGGCCTCTACGACCGGCTCGCCGACCGGGGCTTCGGATACGGCCCCGTATTCCGCGGACTGCGTGCGGCCTGGCGGCACGACGGTGTCCTCCTCGCCGAGGTGGACGCCGCGGCGGCCGGGGGCAGCGCGGATGCCGGGGGACGTACGGATGCCGGGGGCAGCGCGGATGCCGAGGGGCATGGGGTGCACCCCGCCCTGCTCGATGCCGCGTTCCACGCCCAGCTGACGGAACTGGCCGGTGCCGACGGGGCGTCCGGGCAGGCCTGGCTGCCGTTCACCTGGTCCGGTGTGCGCGTCCTGCGGCCGGGCGCCACACACCTGCGGGTGTCCCTCACCCCGCTCGGCGAAGGCACCGTACGCATGTCCGCGGTCGACGCCGCGGGCCGCACCGTGGTCACCGTCGACTCGGTCGTGGCCCGCCCGGTGGATCCGTCCCGCCTGGCCGGTACGCGCGGCCCCGCCGACTGCCTCTACCGAGTGGACTGGCAGGCGGCACCAGCCCCCGGCCCGGCCGTCACGTCCGGGAATTGGGCAGTCCTGGCCGAGGACGGGGCGACCATGGCGCGCCCGGATGACGTGAGCGGTCCGGGAGTTCCTGCCCCGCGGCTTGCCACCTACCTCTCCCTGTCTCACCTGGCCGATGCGGTGGACGCAGGCGGAGCCGTGCCGGACACCGTCGTCGCGTTCGTGCCCGCGGCGCACGGCACACCCACCGCGGAGGCGGCTCGCTCCCGTGCCCACCACACCCTGGCGCTGTTGCGCGGCTGGCTGGCCGACCAGCGGTTCGCCGACGCGCGCCTGGTGCTGGTCACTCGGAACGCCGTGGCCACCGCTCCCGGCGCGGCCGTCGCCCCCGACCTCGCGCCCCTGTGGGGACTGGTGCGCACCGCGCAGTCGGAGCACCCCGGCCGTTTCATGCTCGTCGATCTCGACGACGCCTCCGGCGATCCGGCACGCGTCCTGCCCCTCGCGCTCGCCGTCGAGGAGCCCCAGGTCGCCCTGCGCGGCGGCGCGCCCCATGTACCCCGTGCCGTCCGGGTCCGCGGCGCCCTTGGCGAAGCGCTCCCCTTCGCCCCGGACGGCACGGTACTGATCACCGGAGGCACCAGCGGACTCGGCGCCCAGCTGGCCCGGCACCTCGCCGCCGAACAGGGCGTCCGGCATCTGCTCCTGGCCAGCCGCCGCGGCCCGGACGCCGATGGCGTGCCGGAGCTGACGGCGGAACTGGCCGGTCTCGGCGCCCAGGTCGCCGTCGCGGCCTGCGACATCACGGACCGGTCGGCGACAGCGGCGCTCCTCGCATCGATCGACGCCGCACATCCGCTGACCGCCGTCATCCACTCCGCGGGCACGCTGGACGATGGTCTCCTGGAGGCGTTGACGCCCGAGCGCCTGGATCACGTGCTGCGGCCCAAGGTGGATGCCGCCCTGCACCTGCACGAGCTGACCAAGTCCCTGCCCCTCACGGCGTTCGTGCTGTTCTCCTCGGTCGCCGGAACCATCGGCGGCTCGGGACAGGGCAACTACGCGGCGGCCAACACGTTCCTGGACACCTTCGCGCAGTGGCGGCGCGCCCAGGGGCTGCCCGCGCTCTCGCTGGCGTGGGGCCTGTGGGCGGAAGCGAGCGACATGACCAAGCACCTCGGGGACGCCGAGGTGGCCCAGTTGAGCAGGTCGGGGCTCGCGCCGCTCGGCACCGCCGAAGGGCTGCGCCTGTTCGACGCGGTGCACGGCACGGAAGACGCGTTGCTGCTGCCCGCCCGGCTCGACCTGGGCGCCCTGCGTGCCCAGTCCCGCGAAGGCTCGCTGCCCGCTGTTCTGCGAGCCCTGGTACCGGCCGCGCAGGGACCCGCCGTCCGGCCGGGCGGGGAGCTGGTCGCGCGTCTCGCGGCCGCCGTGCCCGAAGAGCGGGGCGCGCTGGTGCTCGCGGCAGTCGCCACGGAGGTCGCCGTGGTCCTCGGGTACGAGGGCTCCGGCGCCGTCGACCCGGAACGCCCTTTCAAGGAACTGGGCCTGGACTCCCTGGGCGCGGTGCGGCTGCGCAACCGGCTGAGCCAGGTCACCGGCCTCACCCTGCCGTCCACCCTGGTCTTCGGCCACCCGACGGTTCCCGCTCTCGCCGCGCACCTGGCCGCACTGCTCGACGAACGGGCCGCCGGGGACCAGGCGGAGGGGGCGTCCGGTGTGCACGCGGATCTGGACCGCCTCGCCGAGCTGCTCCCTTCGGTCGCCCAGGCCGAGGTGTCGGCCGTCCGCACCCGGCTGCGGTCCCTGCTCGCGACGCTCGACGACCAGGGCGGCGAGTACGGCGAGTACGGCGACGACAGCGGCGGCCCTCGCAGGGATCGCATCGACGCGGCATCCGCCGACGACCTGTTCGACCTGATCGACAACGACTTGGGGGTGGGGTGAGCCATGTCCGACGATGACAAGACACTGCGGTACCTCAGGCGTGTCACCGCCGAACTGCAGGACACCCGTGCGCGGTTGCGGCAGGCCGAGCAGCGCGCGTACGAGCCGGTCGCCGTGGTCGGCATGGCCTGCCGCTATCCCGGCGGCGTGAACTCTCCCGACGCCCTGTGGGACCTGGTCGCGGCCGGGCGCGACGTGGTCGCGGACTTCCCCGGGGACCGTGGCTGGGACCTGGAGCGGCTCTTCCACGAAGACCCGGATCACCCTGGCACGACGTACGCCAGGGCCGGCGGATTCCTGGAGGGGGCGACGGAGTTCGACGCGGAGTTCTTCGGCATCGGACGCACCGAGGCCCTGGCCATGGACCCGCAGCAGCGGCTGCTCCTGCAGACCGCCTGGGAGTCCCTGGAGGACGCGGGCATCGGCCCGGGAGACCTGCGCGGCTCGCGGACGGGTGTGTTCGTGGGGACGACGGGCCAGGACTACGCGCAACTGGCGCGTACGGGGCCGGACGAGCTGGAGGGCTACTGGGGCATCGGCTCGGCGGGCAGCGTGCTCTCCGGCCGTGTCTCGTACGTCCTGGGGTTCGAGGGACCGGCCCTCACCGTGGACACGGCCTGTTCGTCGTCACTGGTGGGCGTGCACCTGGCGATCCAGGCGCTGCGCCACGACGAGTGCTCATTGGCTCTGGCGGGCGGCGTGACGGTGATGTCCACGCCGGGCGTCTTCACCGAGTTCAGCAGGCAGCGCGCCCTCTCGCCGGACGGCAGGTGCCGTTCGTACGCGGAGGCCGCCGACGGCACCGGGTGGGGCGAGGGGGTCGGCATCGTCCTGCTCGAACGCCTCAGCGAGGCCCGCCGCAACAACCACCGTGTCCTGGCGGTCATCGCGGGCTCCGCGGTCAACCAGGACGGCGCCAGCAACGGCCTGACCGCCCCGAACGGCGGCTCCCAGCAGCGCGTCATCACGCAAGCCCTCGCCGCGGCACGGCTGCGTCCCGACGACATCGACGCGGTCGAGGGGCACGGCACCGGCACCACCCTCGGCGACCCCATCGAGATCGACGCCCTCGCGGCGGTGTACGGACGCGAGCGAACCGCCGACCCGCTGCGACTGGGCTCCCTCAAGTCCAACATCGGGCACAGCCAGGCCGCCGCGGGCGTCGGCGGCCTGATCAAGATGGTGCAGGCGCTGCGGCACGAAGTACTGCCCCGGACCCTGCACGTCGACCGGCCCACGCCCAAGGCCGACTGGTCCGGCGGCGCCATCTCCCTGCTGACCGAGGCCACCGCATGGCCGCGCGGCGAGCGGGTCCGCCGGGCGGGGGTGTCCTCGTTCGGCATCAGCGGCAGCAACGCGCACATCGTGGTGGAGGAGGCACCACTCGACGGATCCCTCGATGCCGGGACGGGCCCCGAACCGGAGACCCTCCCCGTGGTGCCGTGGGTGCTGTCCGCCAAGACGCCGGCCGCCCTGCACGCCCAGGCCCGCCGCCTGCACACCCACCTCACCACCGCACAGCCGGAGGCCACCCCCGCCCAGGTAGCCGCCGCCCTCGCCCACACCCGCACACACTTCGACCACCGCGCCGCCCTCACCGGCACCACCCGCGCCGAACTCCTCGCCGGGCTCGCGGCGTTCGGCGCGGGACACCTGCCGGGCAACGCCGTCCTGGGGACAGCGGCGCGAGCGCGCAAGACCGCCTTCCTGTTCTCCGGGCAGGGGTCCCAGCAGGTCGGCATGGGCAGCGAACTCGCCACTGCCCACCCGGTGTTCGCCGATGCCCTGGACGGGGTCCTCGCCGAGCTCGACCGGCATCTGGAGCTGCCCCTGCGCCAGGTGATGTCGGCCCCCGACGGCACCCCCGAGGCGGAGTTGCTGCACCGCACGGGCTGGACGCAGCCGGCCCTGTTCGCCCTGGAGGTGGCGCTCTACCGCCTCCTGGAGTCGTGGGGTTACACCCCGGACTTCCTGATGGGCCACTCGGTCGGCGAGCTGTCCGCCGCGCATGTGGCCGGGGTCCTGTCCCTGTCCGACGCGAGCACCCTGGTCGCCGCGCGCGGCCGGCTCATGCAGGCCCTGCCCGAGGGCGGTGCGATGGTCGCCCTGGAGGCGACGGAGGACGAGGTACTGGAACACCTGCGCGGCCACGACCACCTGGCCGTCGCCGCCGTGAACGGGCCCCGCTCGGTCGTCGTGTCCGGCGCCGCCCGTCCCCTCGCGGACTGGTTGCGACCATGGCAGGAGCAAGGCCGCCGCACCCGCCGGCTCCACGTGAGTCACGCCTTCCACTCCCCCTTGATGCGGCCCGTGCTGGACGAACTGGCCGCCGTGGCAAGCGACTTGAGCTACCACGCGCCGACCCTGCCGATCGTCTCGAACGTGACGGGCGACCTCGCCGACGCGTCCGCTCTGGCCACACCCGGCTACTGGGTGCGTCACGCCGAGCGCCCCGTCCGCTTCCACGACGGGGTGCGCCGCCTGGAGGCCGCGGGGGTGACGGCGTTCCTGGAGCTCGGGCCGAGCGGCGTACTGACCTCGATGACCCGGCACGCCCTGCACGACCCGGCCGCCGCGGTGCTCGCTCCCGCTCTCGACGGGCACGCGCCCGAACCCGCCGCGCTCATGACGGCGCTCGCCGAACTGCACACGCACGGCGCCTGCGACCTGCGGGCCCTCCTCTCCCGGTCCGCGGCCCGCCAAGTGCCCCTTCCCACGTACGCCTTCCAGCCGCGCCGCCACTGGATCGACGTGCCGCAGACCGTACGGAACACGGATCCCGGCCCCTCGACGGACCAGGTGCCCTCGGCGCCGCCCGCACAGGAGCAGCCGTACCCCGATACGCCGGCGCACCAGGAGCAAGACGTCCTCGACCTGGTCCGCACCCAGGCGGCCCTCGTCCTCGGCTACGAGGACGGCGGGTGCATCGACCCGGACCTGACGCTGCTGGAGCTCGGCATCGACTCGCTCGGAGCCGTCCGCTTCCAGCGGCGGCTGGCTTCGGTCACCGGCCTCGACCTTCCTGCCACCCTCCTGGTCGACCACCCCACCACGGGGGCCCTCGCGGAGCATCTGCGGCCGCTGCTCGCTCCGAGCGACACGAGCGGAACGAGCGGCACGAGCGGTCCCGCCGACACGAGCGGTCCCGCCGACCTGCTCAGGGATCTGCATCAGCGAGGACGGCTCACGGACGCGGTGCCGCTGCTCCAGGCGGCCGCCGCGGACCGCCTCGCCTTCAGCAGGGCCGAACGGCCCGGGAGCCCGCAGGATTCGGTGCTGGTGGCCCACGGCCCGGCCGCGCCCATGGTGGTCTGCGTGCCGTCCTTCCTGGCCGGATCGGGCCCCCACCAGTTCGCGCGGTTCGCCGCCGGGTTCGCCCGCCGTCCGCGGATGTCGGCGCTCACCCTGCCCGGCCTCGGCGCATCGCCGCTGCTGCCCGGCTCGTGGCGGGCGGCGGTCGACAGCCTGGCCACCACCGCCCTGCACACGGCGGACGGCGCCCCTCTCGTCCTCGTCGGGCACTCCATCGGCGGCGCCCTGGCGCACGCCGCCGCCGCGTCGCTGGAACGCGCGGGACACCGGGTCGAGGGGGTCGTGCTGATCGACACGTACGAGCCCGAACCCGCCCAGCAGCAAGCGGTGTTCGCCTGGGCGATGGGCCGCATTCTCGACCGGGACGGCGCGCCCGCCGAACTCGGCGACGACGGCGTGCTGGCCATGGGCGGCTATCTGCGGCTCTTCGACGACTGGACGGCCGACCGGCTGACGGCTCCCGTGCTGCTCCTGACCGCAGAGCAAGGGCCCGACGCTCCCGACAGCGCCGCCTGGCGGTTCTGGCAGTCCGCGAACACCGTCATGCCCGTCAGCGGCGACCACTTCTCGCTCCTCGAGGAGCACGCCGCCCACACGGCACGCACCGTCGAGGACTGGCTTCGAAAGGAACTTTCATGCAGCCCGTCGGCATAGTCGACTTCGGGAGCCATCTGCCCGAGAACGTGGTGGGGCCAGAGTTCTTCCTGAACGAGAACGCCCCGGTTGACCCACTCGCCAACACCCCCTTGTTCCGCGTGCCCCCGACCCGGCACCACGTCGCCCCCGGCGAGCGGGCCGCCGACATGATCGCGAAAGCGGCCCGGCCGGTCTTCGAGCGCCTCGGCAAGGAGCCCGCGGGCCAGGTCGACGTCCTGCTGACGAACGTGCTGCTGCCGGACGAGCCGTTCATGGGCGTCGGCGCCCAGGCCGCGCACGCCCTCGGCATCGATCCCGAGTGGATCGTGGACCTGCACAACGGCGGCTGCGCCTCGTTCCCGTACATGCTCTCGCTCGCCCAGAAGATCATGGCTGACGGAGGAGCACGCACCGCGCTGGTCGCCAACGTGCAGAACACCGCGGGCCAGATGTTCGCCCAGTCCGAGGTGCGCAAGCTGTCGCACGCACCGATTCCCGGAGACGGCTGCGGAGTGGCCTACCTGGAGGCCGGCGCGGGCTCGCCGATCCTTGGCGTGCGGACCCGCAGCATCCCGGCGTACTCCGTGGACCTCGGCATCAAGACCCCGGACGGGCGCAAGTACTGGGAGCCGGGCGAGGGCCAGATGGACATCGGCTTCGACGCCGGCAAGGCGGCGGAGATTCTCCAGCGCGGCAACACCCTGGTGCCCGAACTCGTCGGAAAGCTCTGCTCCGATCTCGGGGAGCAGCCGTCCGACATCGACGTACTCGTCACGAACCAGCCCAACCGGATCTTCCTGAAGAACTGGCGCCAGGCCCTGAAGCTGGACGCGTCACGGCACCTGGACACCTTCGACCGCTACGGAAACCTGTACGGCGCCGCCGTGCCCGTCACCCTCGACCGGGCGGCCCGCGCGGGAACACTGCGCGAGGGCGACCTCGTGGTGATGTCAGGGTTCGCGCACGCCGGGGACTTCGCGGCTGCCGCGGCCGTGCGCTGGAACGGTGCGTCATGAGCCGGCACTCCGAGCGGGCCGGGCAGCCCGGCGAGAGCAAGCCGTCCGACGCCAGGGAGACGTTCGCCCACGTTCAACGCCCCAGCGGAAGCGCGGAGTTCGACGTGATCATCGTCGGCGCGCGCTGCGCGGGAGCCACACTCGGCGCGCTCCTCGCGCGCCGCGGTCTGCGAGTCGCCGTGCTCGACCAGGCCACCGAGATCCGCTCGACCCTCTCCTCGAACATCCTCCAGGCCGACTCCCTGGCGTTCCTCGACCGCCTCGGCGTGATGGGGCAGCTGCGTGCGGCCGGGGTCACCACCATGAGCCACGTCGACATGCGCCTGGAGGAGTTCCGCTGCGTCGCCGCGTTCCCGCAGGAGCCCGGCGACGCGGGCGGCGCGGCGTGCATTCGCCGCGAGGTCCTCGACCCGGTCCTGGTGGACGCGGCCCGCGCATCCGGTGCCGAGGTACGGCTGGGCACCCGGGTGGTCGGGGTGATCCGTGAGGGCGGCCGGGTGACGGGGGTCCGGGCCGTGTCGGGGGGCGTCGAGACACCTCTGAGAGCCCGCCTGGTGGTCGGCGCGGACGGCCGGAACTCGAAGGTCGCCGAGGCGTGCGGCGCGCGCATGTACCACGTGAGCCCCGGCGAACGCAGCTACTACTGGACGTACTTCAAGGAGGCGGCCACCGGCCCCCGCCCGACGTTCGTCTTCCACCGCTGGGGCGATCGGCACATGCTGGGCGGCCCCGCCGACAACGGCCTCTACATCGTGGGGGTCTCCCCGCAGCAGCACGAACGGGAGAGCTTCCGCGCCGACCTGGACGGCTCCCTGCGGGCCCACGCGATGCGCTGCGCGCCGATCGCCGAGGCCGTCTCGGGAGCCACCAGGGCTAGCAAGATCTACGGCATCCGGCGCTTCTTCGGCTACTTCCGTGAAGCGGCGGGCGCCGGCTGGGTACTGCTCGGCGACGCCGGGCACTTCAAGGACCCGGCGGGCGGGCGCGGCATCGGTGACGCCTTCCACCAGGCGCAACGGCTCGCCGACGCGGTCGGTGACGCCATCGGATCGGGCGTCCGGCTCGACCGCGCCGTCGCGGAGTTCGGCCGCTGGCGGGACAGCACGTACGCCGAGTACTACGGCCTGGCGGCGGACCTCGGTGTGGCGGGACCCATCGCGGGCCTCGTCCCGCGGGTCGTGCGCGGGCTGCACGCGCACGGCAAGGTCGACGGAGTCCTCAACCTGCTGAGCCACCGTGCCTCCGTCCTGGAGGTCCTCACCCCCGCCCGGGTGCTCGGCGCCACGGGCGGGCACCTGCTGCGCGCCCCAGGCCAACGTCGCGCCACCCTGGGCGAGTTGGGTCGCCTTGCGACCACCGAGATCCGCCGCCGCGGCGCGATGCGCAAGCCCGTCTTCCAGAGCGGCCCGGTGCCGCGCCCCGTACAACAAGACACGCCCGAACCGGAGCTGAGCCGATGACCAGCACGATCCCGCACACCGCCGCGCGCGGCCAACTGCCGCCCCCGGGCGTCGAGCTGGCCTTCGAGCAGACGGTACCCCGCTCCCTCGCCCACCGCCGGCAGGTCGGCGAGGTGTTCGTCACCGACTCCGCCCAGGGGTCCGACGACGACTTCCACCTCTCCTTCCAGATCCCCCGCGCCCACAGCCTCTGGTCGGACCAACGGTCGGGTTTCCACGACCCGTTGGCGTCCGCGGAGGCCGCGCGCCAGTCCATCTTCGTGCTGCTGCACCGCCATGTCGGGGTGCCGGTCGGCCTGCCCTTCAGCCTCCAGCGGATCACGCTGCGGGTGACGGATCCGCAGGCGTACGCCACCGACGGGACCTCCGCGCTCCAGGGTTACCTGCACTACCGGGTCGCCGAACGTCAGGGGAAGGGCTCCGACGTGGTGAGCATGGTCCTCGAAGGAGTCATGGAGATCGGCGGACGCCCGGCGATGACCCTGAGCGCGGTGCTCGCCTTCATGTCGCAGGACGACTACGACATCTTCCGGGCCTTCCAGCGGGCTCAGAAGCCGGTGGCCGACGCCCGGCTGACACCCGTACGCCGGCTCGAAGCCCCCACAGTGGGGCGCGAGAACCCGCGCAACGTCGTCATCGGCCTGCCCGAACGCGAGGCACGGACACTCGACAGCGCATTCAGCTTCCTCCTGGCGGCCGACCCCCACCACCCCGCCTTCTTCGACCACGAGTACGACCACGTGCCGGGTCCCCTGATGGTCGAGGGCATGCGGCAGGCCGCTGTCGCCGCGGCCTGCCGGGCCGGGGCGATGGCCACCCCGCACGCCCTCGCCGTCGGCTGCGAGGCCGCCTTCCTGGACTTCGCCGAGTTCGAGGGCGACCTGGTGCACGAGGCGGAGGTCGGCGCCCCCGGCGCGGACGGCCGCATCCCGGTGGCCGTGGTCCTGCGGCAGTTCGGCAAGCCGGTCGTCGAAGGCCGCATCGACCTGCTTCCCGACGCGGCCCCGCGTCCCCAATCGACCGCGCGAGCTCACGGAGTCTGATCCATGGCTATGGCACACACAGGTGATTACTCAAGCCGGCGGCGGCGCGTGGCGGTGGTGGGGTCCGGCATCTCCGGCCTCACCGCGGCGCTCCGCCTCGACCTCCTCGGCTACGACGTCGAAATCGTCGAGGCGGAGCGGACCCTCGGCGGCCGCTTCGGCCTCGACAAGCTCGGCGACCGGCAGGTCATGACGGGCGGAAAGAACATCGGCCGCCGGTACCACACGTTCCGCTGGTTCACCTCGGAGCTCGGCGCGGACGCGTACGAGTCCTTCGGTTACAACGCGTCCCGCATCAAGGACGGCGAGGTCCTGACCATCGACAGCGAGCGGCGGGGCCAGACCCTGAAGAACATCCGCCGGATGGGATCGGCCCGCGACTTCGCGCGGATGGCGGCGATGGCGGCACGCATCCGCGCCGACGACCGCAACCGCTTCCTGGGCTCGCGCTACTTCAGCGGCGTGTCGGCCCGCCACGACCACGCCCCGCTCAGCTCGTTCTTCGGGCGTGAGATGACGGACATGCTGGTGCGGCCCATGGTCATCCGCAACAACGGGGCCGAGCCCGACGAGGTCTACCCCGGCACCTTCGGCACCAACCTGTCGATGCTGATGGACCATTACGACCAATTGTCCGGTGGCATCCAGCCGGTCCTGGACGCCTTCGCCAAGCGTGTCCCGGTGCGGCTCGGCGCCACGGTGGAGGGCCTGGAGGTCCGCGACGGCAAGGTCACCGGACTGCGTATATCGGAGGACGGGGCACCCGCGCGAACCAGCGACTACGACGGCGTGGTGCTGGCCACCCCGGCCTACGCGACCGCCGAGATCGTCCGCTCCGCGCGGCCCGCCCTCGCCCGGCGGCTCTCGGACGTGACCTACTTCCCCTCCACCGTGGTGCTGGTCGAGTACGACCGGCCCGTCTTCGGCCACGACGTACGCGCGCTCACCATGGACGACGGGCCGTGCAGCAACGCCGGTTCGTACGGCATGGAGGAACGGCACATCGTCCGCTACACCTACAGCGGGCGTGAGGGCCGCCTGACCGACCTCAGCCCGGAGAACATCGACCGGCTGACCGGTGAGACCGAGGAACGCCTGGTGAAGTACCTGGGGGCGCCGCGCGCCGAGCGCGTCAACCTCCTGGTCAAGCACTGGAAGGCGGCATACAGCGGCTACCTTCCGCACCACGCCGACTTCCTCGCCGAGGTGCGGGAGAGCGTCGCGGGCGTAGCAGGACTGGAACTGGCGGGCGACTACATCCAGGGCGTCTCCATCGAGGCGTGCGCCCGGACGGGCCGTGCCGCTGCCGGCAGGATCGCCACGCACCTCATCTCGCCGTCGGCGGCGGCGTGAGCGGCCCGGCCGACTGGGCGGTGGTCACCGGAGCCTCGTCCGGCATCGGCGAGCACCTCGCCCGGGGCCTGGCAGCCCGCGGGTACGGGCTGTGGCTCGTCGCCCGTTCCACCCACGCCCTCGAACTGCTCGCCAAGGAACTGCGCGACCGTCACGACGTACCGGTGCACGTGCGCACCTGCGATCTCGCGGACTCCGTCGCCCGGCAGGAGCTCGAACAGGAGCTGGCCGGGCAGCCGGTCTCCGTGCTCTGCGCCAACGCGGGCTTTCCCACCTGCGGGCCGTTCAGCGAGAACGACCCCGCCCAGGAGAGTGCCGAGGTCCAGGTCAACGTCGTCTCGCTGCACGCTCTGACGCAGGCGGTGCTGCCGGGCATGCTGGAGCGGCAGAACGGCGGGATCCTGGTCACCGGCTCGACCGCGGGCTGCCAGCCCGTGCCGACGGCGGCCACCTACTCGGCCAGCAAGGCGTTCGCGAACACCTTCGCCGAGTCGCTGCACGTCGAACTGCGCGGCACCGGAGTGAGCTGCACCCTGCTCGCCCCCGGGCCCGTGCGCACCAACTTCTACGCCGTGGGCGGCATGTCACGGCTCCAGGACCGCGCGTTCCTCGCCTGGCTGACGCCCGAGCGGGTCGCCGAGGCGGGCCTGCGCGGCCTGGCGCAGGGGCGCCGTGTGGTGGTCCCCGGGCCCGTCGCCAAGGCCCAGTACCTCGCAGGGCGCCACACGCCGCGTCCCCTGCTCTTTCCCGTGCTGCGGGCGGCCGTGCTGCCCGTCTTCCGCAGCGCGCGGACCAGCTCTCGTCCCCACCCGTCAGTCGGCAGTCCCACCTTCCGCAAGTGAGAGGCACAGGTACATGGACGGCAGAAAGCACCGTTGGTTCATACTCGGGGCGTCGTTGATACCGCTGGTCGCGGTGTTCGGCGCCATGACCCTGCTGTGGAACGAGATCTTCGGCTGGTCGGACGTGGTGGTCCTGGTCATCATGTACGCGGTGTCCGGCTTCGGTATCTCGGCCGGCTACCACCGGATGCTCACCCACCGCTCGTTCGAGACGTACAAGCCCATCCGCGTCGCCCTTGCCACGGCCGGTGTGATGGCCGGTCAGGGTCCGCCGCTGATCTGGGCGGCCCACCACCGCAAGCACCACCGCGTCGCCGACAAGGCAGGCGACCCGCACAGCCCCCACCTGGACTTCGAGCCGGGCTTCAAGGGGACGATGGCCGGTCTCTGGCACGCCCACCTGGGGTGGCTGTTCGACGTCAGCCTCACCTCCGACCCGATGCGCTACTGCCCGGACCTGGTCCGCGAGAAGCCGCTGCGCTGGCTCAGCGAGAACCTCCTCCTCGTCACTGCCTCCAGCGTCGTGCTGCCCGGTCTCATCGCCTACGCCATCACCGGCGGCGACTGGCAGGCCGGCCTGACCGGCATGCTCTGGGGCGGCCTGGTCCGCATCTTCCTGATCAACCACATGACCTACGCGGTCAACTCCGTCGGCCACGTCTTCGGCCGCCGCCGCTTCGAGACCACCGACCAGTCGCGGAACGTCGCCTGGCTCTCGATCCCCTCCTTCGGCGAGGCCTGGCACAACAACCACCACGCGTTCCCGCGCTCCGCACGGCACGGCATGAAGTGGTACGAGATCGACCTCTCCGCGATCCTCATCTGGAGCCTGGAGAAGACCCACCTCGCCTGGAAGGTCGTGCGCATCGACCCCGAGCGCATGGAGATGCGCGAAGCGGGCGTCAGTCGCGTCAACGCGGGCTCGGTGGACAAGAAGGAGCTCCTGGAGACCCAGCAGAACATCGCGCCCATGGCGGAACGCCGCCGCGAGACCCGTGAGGCCGACGCCTCGCTCGTGGACGTGGAATAGCGCGGACGTCGGCCGAGCGGACGAACAGACGGGGATCACATACATGGAGTTCTTCAACGCCCTGACCAACGGGGCTTCGCACGGCGTGCTGCACGAGTGGACGGGCGAGGAGTTCGAGCACACCCCCTGGCGCGACGTCGTCAGGGACGCCCACGGAATGGCCGCCGAGCTCCGCGCCCTCGGCGTCGGGCCGGGGACCCGGGTCGCCGCCATCCTCACCAACACGCCCGACACGGTGCGCGGTCTGCTGGCCGTCTGGCTGGCCGGCGGCGCGGTGGCATCGCTGCCCCTGCCGACCCGCGGCCAGAGCCATGAGGCTTACGGCGAGCAGCTGGTGGCGCTCTCGGCGCGACTCGACCCGACGCTGCTCCTGGTCGACGACTGGCTGACCGCCATGGTTCCCACGGAGCTCAGCAAGGAGCTTCCGGCCCACGGCTGGTCGACGCTGCGTGGCGGGGGACGCATCGAACCGAGCCCGCCGGGCCGGGACGACGTGGCCTTCATCCAGTACTCGTCCGGATCCACCAGCACGCCCAAGGGCTGTGCGCTGACCACCCGCGCCATCGAACAGCAGTTGCAGATCATCCTGCATCTGACCGGCGGTCGCCCCGGCGCCGACACCGTCGCCTCCTGGCTGCCCCTCTCCCACGACATGGGCATGTTCGGCTGCCTGCTGTACTCGTGGGCGTACGACTTCGACTTCGTGCTGTCGTCGCCGGAGCGGTTCGGGATGGCCCCGCGCACGTGGTTCCGGGACATGTCGGAGTACGGGGCGACGATGACGGCGGGCACGAGCACCGCCGTGTACCTCTCGGCCCGTGCGCAGGGCCGAGGGAGCCTGCCCAAGGAACTGAAGCTGCGGGCGGCCGTGATCGGGGCGGAGCGCGTCGACTGGGACACGCTGGCGGCGGCGACGGAGAAGTTCCGGCCGTTCGGTCTGTCCGACACCGCGTTCCAGCCCGCCTACGGAATGGCCGAGGCGACACTCGCGGTGTCCGGCAAGCCGTGGGCCCAGGTGCCCAAGGCACTCGCCTTCGACGGTCCTGCGCTCGTCGAGGGCTCGGTGATCGAGGTGGCACCCGACCATCCGAAGGCGGCCCGCCTCGTCTCCAACGGCCTGACGCTTCCCGGTGTTTCGGTCCGGGCGGGGGGCGGCGGCGGAATCTCGGAGATCCTGGTGTCGTCACCGAGCCTGGCCAAGGGCTACTACGCGGACCCCGACCGCACGGCCGACCGCTTCCAGGAGGGCTGGCTGCGCACCGGCGACCTCGGCTTCGTGCGCGACGACGAGTTGTACGTCCTCGGCCGGGCCGACGACATGCTCTCGGTGGGCGGCCGGAAGATCTACGCCTCCGAGATCGAGTCGGCGGTCGACTCCTTGAAGAACGTCCGCAAGGGCTGCGCGGCCGTCGTCGACGCGGGCGCCTCGGGCATGTCCCGGCTCGTGCTGATGGTGGAACCCCAGGGCAACCCGAAGGACTTCCGCCCGATCGCCGAGGAGGCCGCCTCGCTGGCCCTGGAGAAGGCCGGCGTCGCGCTCGCGGAGTGCCTGTTCCTGGCGCGCGGCGTGCTCCCGAAGACCCCCAGCGGAAAGATCCAGCGCTTCCGCTGCCGCGCACTGCTGGACGAGGGGCGCCTCGAGCCCGTGGCGCGGGTGACGTTCGCCTGACCGCTCCGTCTGGCCTGGGGGAAAACCCCCAGGCCAGACGGAGGAAAACCGCGTTCCGGCGGGTCCTCGCCGAGGCCTAACGTGAGGGTGTCCGGCCCCACCAGGTCTGCAGCAGGAGTTGTGATGATCGAGGCTCAAGGTCTCACCAAGCGGTATGGACCCACCGTCGCCGTCGCCGCGCTGACCCCGCGCGAAGTAGGGGCACTGCTCGAGGCCCGTACGTTCCATCCGGGACGCACCGAGGCCTCCCCTCTGGCGGCGTTGGCCGCCGCGGGCGGCGTCGCGCGCTCCCTGGTCGCCGGTCGCGGGTGGCGCACGCTGGCCCGCCGTGATGGCTGACAGGACACTGGTCTCCATGCACGTCACACGCCCGCGGGTCACCGCCGCCGCTGCCGGCGCCACCACCTCAGGTGCGCCGGAGCACCCCGGGACGCCGCCCGCCGCACCAGGGGCGCGCGCCCTCGCACGCGCTGTGGGGCGCGCCCCCCTCACCCGGCGGGCGTGGGGCGAGGCCGCGTACTGCCTGATCGGGTTCCCGCTGGGGCTCGCGGGCGGGGTGCTTCTCGCGGTGGCGCTGGCGCTGGGCGCGGGGTTCACCGTGTCGGTGGTCTTTGCCGTGCTCGGCGCGCTCCTGTTCATCACTGGGCTTCAGCTGGCCAGGGCGCTGGGCGGCGTCCATCGTCGCCTCGCGGCAGTGTTCCTGGGGGATCGGACGACCGCGCCGCCGCCGCTGCGTCCGGAGGGGCGGTTGGTCAGCCGCCTCGACGCCCGGCTGTGGGACGGGACCGGCTGGCGGTCGGCGGCCTATGTGCTGGCGAAGCTGCCGGTCGGCTGTCTGGGGGCGTATGCCGTCCTGTGGTGGCTCACGGGGCTCATCGACCTCACGGCTCCGCTGCGGTGGGCGGCGTTCGGGCAGCAGCCCGAGCCCGGGTCCCCGGAAGGCATGCCGGTGCTCACGCCGGTTCCCTTCGGTGGCCTGGACGCGGACACCTTCGCCGGTACGTTCCTCGCGGTGGCCATCGGTGTGGCCACCCTGCTGGGTGCGCCCTGGGTGACGCGCCTGGTGACCGACGCCGATCGGTGGCTCATCGGCGCCCTGCTCGGCCCGGGTCAACTGGCCGATCGCGTGCGCGACTTGGAGGAGACGCGAGCCCTGGCCGTCGACGACTCGGTGGCGCTGCTCCGCCGCATCGAGCGCGATCTGCACGACGGGGCGCAGGTCCGTCTCGTCGCGGTGGCGATGAGCCTCGACATGATCAGGCAGCGGCTCAACGCGAGCGAGAGCGGGAGCACCGGCGACGGTGGCGGGCCGAGTGGCGGAGCACTGGATGTCGCTCGTCTGCGTCAACTCGTCGACGGAGCGCACCACAACGCCACCGAGGCTCTCACCGAACTGCGCGATCTGGCCCGCGGCCTGCATCCCCCGGTCCTCGACGACGGTCTGCCGGACGCCCTCGCCACGCTCACCGCGCGCAGCAGCATCCCCGTCGACCTGGTGACGGACATACCCGAACGCCCGACCCCGGCCATCGAGACCATCGCGTATTTCTGTGCCGCCGAGCTGCTCGCGAACGTCATCAAGCACAGCGGGGCCCGGCGGGCCTCGATCACGGTGGCCCAGCTGGACGGGCGGCTGCTCCTCCAGGTCGGTGACGACGGGCATGGAGGCGCGGACACCGGTGCGGGGAGCGGCCTGACGGGACTCGTGCAACGCGTACGTACGGTCGATGGGCGGATGGATGTCAGAAGTCCCGAAGGAGGGCCGACGGCGGTCACCGTCGAGCTGCCGCTGCACGCGTGAGAGCATGCCGCCATGCGTGTCGTGATCGCTGAGGATGCCGCGGTGCTGCGGGAGTTGTTGGGCCAGATGCTCGTGGAGCGGGGGCACGAGATCTGTGCGTCCGTGAGCGACGCGGACGCGCTGCGGGCCGCCGTCGCCGAGCACCGTCCGGACGTCACGGTGACCGACATCCGGATGCCGCCGACACACACGGACGAAGGGCTCCGCGCGGCCATCGACATCCGCCGCGACCACCCTGGCACGGGAGTGCTGCTCTTCTCCCAGTACGTGGAGACGAAGTACGCCACGCGGCTGCTCGCCGCGGGTTCGGCGGGCGTCGGTTATCTGCTCAAGGACCGCGTCGCGAACATCGCGGAGTTCACCGACGCCCTGGAGCGGGTGGCCGCGGGCGGCACCGCACTGGACCCCGAGGTCGTCACACAGCTGGCCGGGGCCGGTCGCCGCGCGGAGGAGCTCGCACCCCTCACCGACCGGGAGCGCGAGGTCCTCTCGCTGATGGCCGAGGGCCGGTCCAACGCGGCGATCGCACAGAGCCTCGTCGTGTCGGCGGGCACCGTCGAGAAGCACGTGGCCGCCGTCTTCGACAAGCTCGGACTGCCCGCGTCACATGACCACAACCGCCGCGTTCTGGCTGTTATTCGGTACTTGCGCGGGTGATCGGGACCGAGCCGTCGGAACATATCGTTCCGAAGGACATAGACATATGCCAGAAGCACCCACGCGTCGTGTGTTGCCAAATCCCTTACGAGCCACCCCCCGCTGTGCGAAAGTCATTAGCGGTCCTTCCCGCCCGTTTGGTCGCACCGCATCCTCAACGGAGCACCTCATGCCGTCCCATGTCTTCGCGGACCGCCCTTCCGCCCAGCCGCCCGAGCGCGGCTCGGTCGAAGCGCTGATCACGCAGACGCGCCGGCTCCGCGGCGAGGTCGACGCGGTGCGCCGTGATGCCGAGCCCGACCAGAGTGACCCCCAGGGGCGCTGGCAGCGCGCCCTCTGCGACCTGGCGGTCCATCAGCTCAACGACCTGGACGAACACCTCGCGCAGTTACGGGACGGACCCGTGCCGTCGGCCGTCGAGCCCACCGCTCCGGCCGTGCCCCCGCCGCTCGAACCGCAGCGCGGCTCGCTGCTCAGCCGGGTGGGCAGCGCGGAGTGGAACCTCCTGAACGACGAGGCGAGCTGGTCGGGCGAGCTGTATCAGATCCTCGGGCGGGACCCGGACGCTCCCCCGCTCTCCCTCGACGAACTGCCCTCCCTGGTGCACGTCGACGACCAGCCGATGCTGACGGCCATGGTCACGGACTGCCTGGTCGACGGAAAGCCGATCGACGGCGAGTTCCGCATCGTGCGCCCCGACGAGGGCGTGCGACAGGTGCACATGATGGGCGAGCCCGTGCTCGCCGCTGACGGCAGCACCGCCTCGATGTGGGCGGTTCTGCGGGACGTCAGCGAGCTGCGCCGCAGCCAGCGGGCGGTGCGCGAGACCCGTGACTCGCTGCAGCGCCAGCGGCACATCGCGCAGACGGAGCACCGGCTCGCGGTCGAACTGCAGGAGGCTGTGCTGCCGCCGTGGCGCGGCTCCCTGCGGTTCCCGCACGGCGGACCCGCGGCGCTCGACCTCGCCGCGCACTACCTCCCTTCCTCGACGAGCTCACTGATCGGCGGCGACTGGTACGACGCGATGGAGCTGCCCGACGGGCAGTTCCTCCTCAGCGTCGGCGACCTCACGGGACATGGCGTCACCGTCACGTCGGGCATGGCGATGCTGCTCGGCGCCGTCCGCGGCATGGCGGTCGCCGGAGTGCGCCCCGCCCAACTGATGGGCTGGCTCAACCAGTTACTGGACAACACCGCACAACCGGCCCTCGGCAGCGCGGTCTGCTGCCAGTACACCCCCGCCACCCGCACCCTCAGCTGGGCGCAGGCGGGGCACCCCGTCCCACTGCTGTTCCGCGCAGGGACAGGGCGCGCGCTGACGCCACCGGCTGGAGTGATCCTCGGGGCGACCTCCGGAGCCACGTACGGACAGGCCGAAGAGCACCTCGAACCCGGTGACCTGCTGTTGCTGCACACCGATGGACTGGTCCCCCGGCGTACCAGGGACGCGGCCACGAGCCGGCTGCTCGCGCTCGCGCCGCGCTTCACGGACACGCGGGGTGCGCAGGACTGCGTGCGGACGGTCATCGAGGAGTTCGGCGTGGCCCCGCGTGAGGACGACGCCTGCCTGTTGATCGCGCGGATCAACTCCTGAGATCAACTCCTGAAGCGGATCAGCTCCTGAATCCGATGAATCCGACTGACCCGTGCCCCCGCTCTGCCGGTCCCTATGCCCGGGCCCGGCTGCCACCTCCGGTCTTGGCCGCCGCCTTGGGCAGGGCCAGCTTGATCTCCTCACGCAGGTCCTGGATCTTCGGGTAGCCCGAGTACTGAGCGGTCAGGCGGTACATCTCGCGCAGCCGGTCCCAGGTGCGGTGCGATGAGTTCGATCCCATCGACACCAGCGCCAGCCGTGCGTACCGGTCGGCCTGTTCGGGGTCGTCGGCGATGAAGCAGGCCGATGCCAGCGAGATGTAATCGAAGATCTGCGAGCGGTCGCGGCCCTTGGACCGCAGGTCGATCGCCTCCCTGGCATGGCGCTGGGCGGTGTTGGCGGCGGACGCGTCGTGATCGGCGAGGGTGCGGAAGGCCAGGGCCTGCATGCCGTGCATGTCCGCCTCGTCGAACATCTGCATCCAGCTCGGCGGGGGCACGTCCCCCTTGTCGGACACGAACAGATCCTCCGCGATGCCGAGGGTGCGGCGCATCGCCTGCCCCTTGCCCATAGACGCCTGTGCCCAGGCCTCGATGGTGTAGAGCATGGCCTGCGTGCGCGGCAGCATCTCCTCGCCCGAGCCCGACTGGGCGAGCTTCATCAGGTCCAGGGCGTCGTCGGGACGCCCGAGATGCACCATCTGCCGCGCGGCCCGGGACAGGGCCTCGCCGGCGCGCGGCCGGTCGCCGCCCTCGCGGGCCGCGTGCGCGGCGATCACGAAGTACTTCTGTGCCGTGGGCTCCAGGCCGACGTCGTGCGACATCCAGCCCGCGAGAACGGCGAGATTGGCAGCGACGCCCCAGAGGCGGCGCTGGAGATGGTCGGGGTGTCGGTAGGCGAGCATGCCGCCCACTTCGTTGAGCTGGCCCACCACAGCCTTGCGCTGCAGCCCGCCGCCGCGGGCCGCGTCCCAGGCCCGGAACACCTCGACAGAGGTCTCCAGTTCCTCGATCTCCTGCGACCCGATGGGGGCGGCCTCATAGCGGTCGAACCCAGCGGGGTCGGCGTGCAGGGGATGGTTGGTTCGGGGAGCGTCGGCAGCGAGGGCCGGATCGGTGTGCAGCCAGTCGTGCATGGCGCTGCTGAGTGCGGAGCCGGCGGCGAGCGCGGCACCCGCGCCCACCAAGCCGCGTCGGTTGAGCATGAGGTCCATTCCCGTGAATTCGGTGAGGACCGCGGCTGTCCGTTCGGGCGCCCACGGCACGCCGTCGGGGTGCTCCACACTCCCGTCGGCCCGCCGTTTCCCCACGCGCCCGTGCCGGACCAGACCAAGATCCTCAATGGTCACGACACGGCCGAGACGCTCGGTGAACAGAGCCGCCAATACCCGGGGAACGGGATCGCGGGGGATTTCCCCCATGTCGATCCAACGCCGTACCCGCGAGGTGTCGGTGGCCAGTTGCGGATGGCCCATGGCCGCCGCCTGCCGGTTCACCAGTCTCGCGAGCTCCCCCTTGGACCAGCCTGTCAGGCCGAAAAGGTCCGACAGTCGGGTGTTGGGTTGTCCGTTCACGTCAAGCCCCCAGGTTCTCGGCTGAGTTGACAGTAACCCTCTGTCAGTTGCTGGGCGACTATTCGCCAGGGTTCGCCAGGGTGCGCCACATGGTGTGCCAGGGGACGCCGGGTGTCAGGTAGGAATGCGCCACCCCGACCCGGCTCGCCGGGGGACATTCCCCAGGGTGCTCCCCGCGGGGCCGGGGCGGGAGGCGCAGCAATTCGCAGGCACACGAAGGGATCTGTATCGCCCATGTACACAGCATCGTCCTCCGTGTCCGCCCCGCCCCGGCCACTGCACAGCCGCCAGCCCGGCAGCGGCCCGTATCTGGAGCCCGCGCGCCCCGCGGCCGGGTCGCTCGGCGCCGGCCGAACGCGACGCGTTCCGGGGCCCGGCACGCAACCGCTCAGCGGGAGACTCGACTTGTCAGGCCCCCAGGGGGCGCAACTGCGCACCGCGATCGCCTCGGTGCACCGCATCTGTCCGGAGTTCAATCCGGTACAGGTGCTCCGCCGCAGCGGACGCACCGTACTGCTGGTGGGAACGACAGGGCGCAGCACCGCGATCGCCAAATGTTTACTGGACCACTCGCCCGTGTGGGCCGAGCGGATCCGGCACGAGATAGCGGCATACCGCTCGTTCGTACGGCACCGCCCTCCGGTCCGGGCCCCGCGGCTCATCGCCGCGGACCCCGAGGACTGCACGCTGGTGATCGAGCGGATGCAGGGACGCGTCGCCGCGCTGTCCCGCCACCCCGTGGAGCCGCCGCCGCGAGCGGACGTGCGACTGGCGCTCAACGCCATCCGCCACCTCAACCGGTGGCGTCCACCGCAGGAACTGTTCGGCAGGCCCATGGACTACGGCAAGCGGATCAACCGCTTCCATGAGCTGGGGCTACTCACCGACCGCGACATGGGCGACCTGCAGAAGCTGCTGCACGGCATCGCGCACTCGGCCGGGCAGCACGGCACGTGGCAGTTCTGCCACGGTGACGCCCTGCTGTCGAACATCCTGCTGTCCCCCGCGGGCCCGGTGTTCGTGGACTGGGAGCACGCCGGCTGGTATCTCCCCGGCTACGACCTGGCGACGCTGTGGTCGGTGCTCGGTGACGCACCGGTCGCGCGGCGCGAGATCAGTCAGCTGGCGCAGGAGCAGGGGCCGGCCGCGCGTGACGCGTTCCTGGTGAACCTGATGCTGGTGCTGACCCGCGAGATCCGTACGTACGAGATGGCCGTGCAGCGGTCGATGCACGATGCGGCACCGGCGGCACCGGGACCGGCCCACTCGGGCGCCGCGCCGTCCGGTGAGGAACAGCGGCTGCTGCTGAGGCGGCTGCACGACGACTGCCAGCTGGCCCGCAGGGCCGTGCGAGCGGCGGTCGGCACCCGCTGACGGGGGACGAGGTCCGCAGTGCGTCTTGGACAGCGGCGCACTGCGGCCTTGTCTATGCCCCCGGCTACTTCCGGGTGACTATGACGTGGTGAACTGCACCGCGTCTACGTCATAGGAGTACAGAGCAATGCGATGAGGCAGCTTTGGTCTGTCGCGGTCCCAAGCAGCCTCCTGCACATGGGAGTTGAATGGTGCCTTAGGTTGATCACCGAACAGCATCAGCCTTGTGAGCAGCCAAACTCGTCCCTTGCATTGCTGCCATGTCTGGAGCGCCGGATCACCCCGTTTCCGTACCGGCCTCACCCGGCGAAGTCCTTGCCCTGCTCCGTACGGGAGCGGCGGAGACCCGCGCCGACATCGCCCGTGTGACGGGGCTTGCGCGCTCGACGGAGTCGCAGCGAGTGGACGCGCTCATCGCGCACGGCTTCCTCACCGAGGAGCCGGACGGCGGCTCGACGGACGGGCGACCCCCACGGCGCCTTCGCCTGCGCACCCGCGAACACTCGGTCGCAGGAGTCGACCTGGGCGCCTCGCACTGCTGGGTCGCCCTGCTGGAACACGCACTGTCGCCGCGCCAGGTGGACCGGGTTCTGGCGGGCGCGGTCCGCTGAAGCACCGCCGGCCCCTCGGCACGCACGCCCCCCGCCCGCACCCCCGGTCCACGGAGACCGGACAAGCACCGTGCAACACCGGCCATAGCGCGAACTGCCCTGTACCGCAGGGCACTTGCGACCGTAACTTCAGGCTATGTCCCTCAATGACACACAGCAGATCGACCGCGCCAACGCCGCCCCCGAGCGCGTTCCGGTCGTGTTCGTGCACGGTCTGTGGATGCTGCCCAGCAGCTGGGACCTCTGGATGGACCACTTCGAGGCCGCCGGGTACGTGCCCGTCGCCCTGTCCTGGCCCGACGACGCGGACACGGTCACCGAGGCCAGGCAGCGCCCTGACGCCCTCGCGGGCAAGACCGTCGGGCGGATCGCCGATCACCTGGCGGGGCTGATCGACGGGCTGGAGCGCAAACCGGCCATCGTCGGGCATTCCGTCGGGGGGCTGCTCACGCAGATCCTCGCCGGGCGCGGTCTTTCCGCCGTCTCGGTGGCGATCGACCCCGTGCCGTTCCGCGGCATTCTGGCGGTGCCGGTGTCGACCGTACGCACGCTGCGCCCGGTGATCTCCAACCCGGCCAACCGGAAGCGCGCGCTGCCGCTGACCTTCGCGCAGTTCCGCTATGCCTACGCCAATGCCGTCAGCGAGCGAGAGGCCAGGGAACTCTACGAGAAGTACGCCGTTCCGGCCCCCTGCGCACCCCTCTTCCAGGCGGCCACAGCCAACCTCAACCCCCGGTCGGAGATGAACGTCGACTGCCGCAATCCCCGGCGCGGCCCCCTGCTGATCATCTCCGGCGAGAAGGACAACGCCGTGCCCTGGGTGCTCGCCAACGGCGCGTACAAGAAGCAGCGGGAGAACTCCGGCGTCACCGAGATCACGGAAATGGCGGGCCGGGATCACGCCCTGACGATCGACAGCCGCTGGCAGGAGGTGGCCGACACGGCCCTGGCCTTCGTGCACCGGTTCGTCTGAGCACCGCTCGCACCACCGCGCCCATCCCCCGAACAGGTGGACCGGACCTCTGACGGCCGGAGTGGTCCGCCCACCGGCCCGCGGCGGTGGCCGCGGTGTTCGTGCTGCTCATTGGTCCAATCCACTGACGCACCGCAGGCCGTGCGGCCTCCTGCGGCGAAACCCGCCGGGACCGGTGCTGACATGGGAAATCCCGTCCCCTGGGCATGATTGACGGATCGTCGGAGAGCCGGTACCACTGACGCACGCCCGGCCCCGCACGCCCCATCACGCTTCACCGTCCCAGGAGGCTGCATTGCGAGGATCCGCCACCGCCCGCACCCCTGCCGCGCACAGACGCGCCGTCAGGACCGCGGGCGCACTTGTCTCCGCCGGTCTGCTGCTTCCGCTGCTCGGTGCCGCCCCGTCCGCCTCGTCGCAGGGTGCTCCCGCCCGGGCGTCGTCGGACTCGCTGCAGGGCGCCTTCGCCGCCGCGGCCGCCGAATACCGCGTACCGCAGAGCGTGCTGCTCGGAGTGTCCTATCTGCAGTCCCGCTGGGACGCGCACGGCGGCGCGCCGAGCGTGACCGGCGGGTACGGCCCGATGCACCTCACCGACGCGCGCACCGCCGTCGCCGGCGCCCCGCACCACAGCGAGGGCGCGGAGGATCCGCGCGGCGACGACTCGCGGGGCGTCCTCAAGCCGAAGGAGTTCACGGCCAAGGTGCCCGAGAACTCCCAACTGCCTGCCCGGCTCAAGACGTTGCCCCGCGCCGCCGAGCTCAGCGGGCAGTCCGCCGAGCGGCTGCGCACGGACCCGGCCGCGAACGTACGCGGCGGCGCGGCTCTGCTCGCCGCCGCGCAGAAGAAGCTCGGCAAGCCGCTGAGCGACGACCCTGCCGACTGGTACGGCGCGATCGCCCGCTTCTCCGGAGCCGACGACCAGGCCACCGCGGCGACGTACGCCAATGACGTCTTCGCCGTCATCCACGACGGGCAGGAGCGCACCACGGACTCCGGGCAGCACGTGACGCTCCCGGCGGTCGGCGGACTGAAACCGGATGCCGCGCAGGTGCGGGGCATGGGGCTGCGTAAGGCGCCGAAGGGCGAGACGGAGTGCCCCTCGACCGTGTCGTGCGAGTGGATCCCGGCGCCGTACGAGGAGTTCAAGGACCCGAACGGCAACGACGACTACGGCAACCACGACCTGGGGAACCGGCCCAAGAGCCAGAGCATCGACACGATCGTCATCCATGACACCGAGGGCCGCTGGGAAGGCGTCCTGAACCTGGTGCAGGACCCGACGTACGTCTCCTGGCAGTACACCCTGCGCTCCACCGACGGGCACATCGCCCAGCACGTGAAGGCCAAGGACGTCGCCTGGCACGCGGGCAACTGGTACGTGAACTCCAAGTCGATCGGCCTGGAGCACGAGGGCTTCCTGACGGCGCCGGACACCTGGTACACGGAGGCGATGTACCGCTCGTCGGCGCGTCTGGTGAAGTACCTGGCCAAGAAGTACGGCATCCCGCTGGACCGCCAGCACATCATCGGCCACGACAACGTCCCGGGCACGCTGCCCTCGACGATCGCGGGCATGCACACCGACCCCGGCCCGTACTGGGACTGGCAGCACTACTTCACGCTGATGGGCAAGCCGTTCAAGCGCACGGCGGGTCCGAGCGGCGGTCTGGTGACGGTGGCGCCCGACTACGCCAAGAACCGGCCGGTGTACACGGGTTGCGTCAAGGCGGGCGACACGTGCCCGTCGCACGGTTCCGCGGCCGTACGCGTCCACACCGAGCCGCGTGACGACGCGCCGCTCATCAAGGACATCGGGCTGCGCCCCGGCGGCGGCGACTCGACGACCGGCGTGAACGACACCGGCGCGCGCCTGTCCACCGGCCAGCAGTACGCGGTCGCCGACCGGCAGGGCGACTGGACCGCCGTCTGGTACCTGGGCCAGAAGGCCTGGTTCAAGAACCCGAAGGAGCAGCCGACCGCCGTCGACGCGAAGGGGCTCGTGGTGACGCCGAAGGGCGACGCCACGGAGGTCCCGGTGTACGGACGCGCCTACCCGGAGAAGGAGGCGTACCCGGCGGGCGTCCCGGTGCAGGCGGTCACGCCGCTGCCGTACAAGCTGCTCGCGGGGCAGAAGTACGCGGTCGGCGACAAGGTGCCGGGCGAGTACTTCTACGCGCCGACGTTCGACACGGCACCGCACAAGGTGGTGCGCGGCAAGGACGTGTACTACGAGGTCCAGTTCGGGCACCGCGTGGCGTACGTACGGGCGGCCGACGTGCAGGTGGCGCGCTCGGGTTCCTAGAGCAGTCGAGGTCGGTCGGGGCCGGGTCCGCGTGAGGGCGGGCCCGGCCCCGACGTAGGAGGGCGTCGGCTCAGTCGAAGACGTACCGCTGTCCTGCCCGCGCCTTGAAGGTCTTCTCGCCGCCCTTCAACAGGCTGCTGCGCACGGTGAGTTCGCGGGTGCGCGTGGCGGTGAGCACGATGCGCGTGGCCCGTCCGCCCGACCACTCGACGTCGAGGCGGGCGCCGCCGCGTGCGCGCAGGCCGCGCACCGAGCCCTCGGGCCAGCTCGCGGGCAGTGCGGGCAGTACCTCGATGACGTCGAACTGGCTCTGCAGGAGCATCTCCACGATGCCCGACGTCGCGCCGAAGTTGCCGTCGATCTGGAACGGCGGGTGGGTGTCCCAGAGGTTCGGCAGCGTCGAGGACTTGAGCTGCTCGCCGAGCATCTTGTGCGCGTGGTCGCCGTCTCGCAGGCGTGCCCAGAAGTTGACCTTCCACGCCTTGGACCAGCCCGTGCCGCCGTCGCCGCGCGCGGTGAGGGAGACCTTCGCCGCGTCGGCCCACTCGCTGCCCGGCCGGATCTGGCGTCCGGGGTGCAGGGCGTAGAGGTGGGAGACGTGCCGGTGGTCGTCGGTCCTGGAGTCCAGGTCGGCCTTCCACTCCTGGAGCTGTCCCCAGGAGCCGACGCGCAGGCCCGGGTCGAGCTTGCCGAGGGTCTTCTCCAGCTCGGCGCGGAAGGCCGCCGAGTCACCGAGCACGCGGGCGGCTTCCAGGGTGTTGGTGAGCAGGTCGTGGACGATCTGCTGGGCCATGGAGTCGCCCGCGGTGAAGTCGCCGTGCTCGGGCGAGTAGCTGGGGGTGACGACGAGGGTGCCGTCGCGAGGGTCGGTGCGGAGGTTGTCGAGCCAGAACTCGGCGGCCTCCTTCATCGCGGGATAGGCGGTGGTGCGGAGGTACTCCGTGGAGCCGCCGAAGCGGTAGTGCTCGTAGAGCTGCGCGGTGAGCCACGCGGCGGCCTCGGGGAACCAGAAGGCAGTGGACCAGTCGTGGACACCGGTGAAGCCGTAGGGGTTGGTCTCGTTGTGCACGACCCAGCCCCGTGAGCCGAACATCTCCTTCGCCGTACGCCGCCCCGGCGCGCGCAGTGCCTCGACGAAGCGGTCGTAGGGGGCGGTGGTCTCGGCGAGGTTGGCGGCCTCGGCGAGCCAGTAGTTCATCTGGAGGTTGATGTTGGTGTGGTAGTCGGCCGACCAGGGCGGGGTCGTGCTGTTGTTCCACACTCCCTGGAGGTTCGCGGGCAGCGAGCCGGGCCGGGACGAGGCGATGAGGAGGTAGCGCCCGTACTGGAAGAAGAGGGCTTCGAGGGCGCGGTCGGCCGGGCTCGCCCCTGCCCCGTATCCCTTGAGCAGCTCGTCGGTGGGGACGTCGGCCGGGGTGGTCTGGCCGAGGTCGAGGGCGACGCGCTCGAACAGGTCGCCGTGGTCGCGCAGATGGCGTGCGCGCAGCGCGGCGTGTCCGCGGGCGACGGCCTGGTCGACGGTGCGGGTGACGCGTGCGTGCGGGTCGTCGCCGCGGTAGTCGGGGTAGGTGTCGGCGTAGTCGGTTCCCGCGGCGAGCGCGAACCAGACGTGGTCGGCTCCGGTGACGGTGATGCTGCCGTCCGCGTTCGCCGTGCGCGTGCCGCCTTGGTGGGCCACGCGCAGCTGGGCCTCGAACGTGAGGCCGTTGTCGGCGAGTTCACCGCGTACGGCGATCCGGTCGCCGTCGGCCTTCACGGTGAAGTCGGCGCGGGGTGAGGTGTGGCGCACGGTGCAGGTGACACTCGCGGGGCGGTCGGCGCCGAGCCGCCCGACGAGCACGCCGTCGGGGTGGGAGGCGAAGAACTCCCGCTCGTGGCGCACCTTTTGGTGGGTGTACGTCACGGTCGCGAGGCCCGTGCGGAGATCGAGGGCACGGCGGTACGTGGCGTCGGGCGCGGCCGGGGCGCCCGGGATGTCGAGGTGCAGATCGCCGAAGGTCTGGTGGGCGCCGTAGCCGCGGCGGGACTGGCCGAGGCCGGCCGCGACCGCGTCGGGGGTGAGGGCGCCCTTCTCGTCCAGCTCCTTGCGCACCGCGTCGAGGGCGTCGGGGCGGGGCTCGCGCCAGTTGCCGAAGTCGTAGCCCTCGCGGGAGCCGGGGCCGCCGGTCCACAGGGTCTTCTCGTTGAACTGGAGCCGCTCCGAGGCGAGGGTGCCGAAGATCATGGCGCCGAGGGCCCCATTGCCGATGGGGAGGGCCTCGCGCTCCCAGTCCGCGGCGGGCTTCGCATACCAGAGCAGCGATTCATCGGAGGTGTCACGTCGCTTATGTCCTCCGCCATCCCCTCCGTCGACTGCGGACGCGGTGCCGGCGAGCACGCCTCCACCCGATGCCAGGACGGCCGCTCCGCCTACGGCGGACTTCATCGTGGTTCTTCGCGAGATCCCGGGAGTCATGACCGGTCACGTTAAAAGTCCGATGACTGGCCTGGCAAGGCGCATGACAAAACCCACCCCTTCAGCAGATGGTCCGGCAGAAGGGGTGGATGCGTGGCCTGCGGTGGTGCCGGGTGTGTCAGCCCTGCTGGAAGAGCTCCGCGGGCAGCGGCTTCAGAAGGGCGTACAGATCGTCGGTGATCGGCCGGTCCCAGGCGGCGATGGTGACGAGGACGCCGTCGCTGCGGTCGAACTGCACGCAGGAGATGCGGGTTTCGGAGAGCTTGAGGCGGCGCACGATGAGGAGGTTGTCGCCCTGCATCACCGGCATGTCCTCGGTGCTGACGACGGTGACCTCCTCGTCGTTCTCCAGCGCCTGCAGCAGCTGGGCCACCTCGAAGGGCACCTCGTCGTCAGCCGTCTCGCGCGCCGGGGAACCCTCGGGCAGATTGCCGATGATCATCGCGGGGCCGCGCCCGCCGAACAGGTCGTAGCGCAGGAAGACGCCCTGGCAGCTGCCGTCGGGGGCGGGGAGCAGGCCCGCGCCGAGGTTGCCGGGCCAGTCACCCGGGTCCATGGCAAGGACATCGAAGTCCGGGCCGGCGGGAGTGGCGGCGCTGCGGCGGCGGAGGAAGGACATGCGCCAATGGTACGTGTCCCGCGGTGCTTGTCGGCGCGGGGGCGGCGCCGGTCCGCGCGGGGCGGCCGACGGGTGGACGGGTGTTCAGGGCGAGGTCAGCGGGGGTGGTGGAGCGCGAGCGCGGCGGCAAGACCGGAGTGGTCCGTTCCCACTTTCCGGTAGACGGCGGAGAGCAGCCGGACGACGGCCGGCTCGTCGGTGTGCATCTCCTCGGCGATGCGGGCGGCGGACGCGCCGCGGACGGAGAGCGTCGCGGCGGTGCGCTCGCGCGCGGTGAGCGTGTCCGTCTCGGTGCCGTGCAGCAGCCGGGGGCGCAGGCCGGCCGCCGCCAGCTCGTCACGGGCCTGCTCCACCAGGCCGTCGGCTCCGCACTGGACGGCCGCCTCCAGCCCGCGGTAGAGCGGGTCGGCGGCGTCCTTGGGGCGGCCGGAGCGGCGCAGTTCGGCGCCAAGACGGACCAGCGCGCAGGCGAGTTCGTACGCCGCGGGCGATCGCTCCAGGTGGCTGACGGATTCCTCCAGGAGCTTGATGCGCGCGGAGCCCGATGCGACGTCGGCGGTGATCCTCAGCGCCTGCCCGACCGCCGACGCGGTGGCGAACCTGCGGGCCCGGCGGACCGCTTCGTACGCGGTGGCGAGCGCGCGCCCGGGGGCGTCGTCGGCCTCGGCGAGCGCGAGGTGGAGCTGCCAGGGGCACCAGGCGGGGTTGCGCATGCCGCGCGGGTCGAGGCGGCGGCCCGCAGCGGCGAGTTCGGCAGCCGCGTCCCGGGTGAGGCCGCGGGCGAGGAGCAGTTCGCCGTGCACGGCCTGGGCGTCGGGGAAGACGACGGCCGCCGGGAAGGGCTCCCCGAAGCCGTACTCCTCGGCGGTCCGGGTGGCCTCGGCGACGCGGCCACGGGCCAGCAGGATCTCGATGAGGATGCCGACGGCGTACCAGTGGGCAGGCGTTCCCGAGCCCACCCGCTCGGCGATCCGCAGCCCCGCGCGCACGAAGTCCTCGGCTTCGGCGAGGCGCCCGCGGCGGAAGCGTACGTACCCGAGAAGCGTGTACGCGAACGACAGGTGGGCGCCGCGCCAGCCCTGCCGCTCGAAGTCGGCGATCCCGGCCGCGAAGAGTTCCTCGGCCCGCCCCGGCCGGTCGGCGTACAGGAAGGTGAGCGCGACCAGGACGGGGACCTCGAAGCCCCGCCCCTCCTCGGCCCAGCCGAGCCCGCCGACCAGGGCGCGCTCGGCGTTGCGGACGGCGGTCTGGGCGGGTTCGGCGCGCAGCGTCGCGTCCCAGGCGCGGAGCCCGATGATGTACCGCTCGGTGAGATCGCGGCCGGGCAGCCGGTCGGCGAGGCGGGCCAGGCGCCGGGAACGGGCGGGCGAGTCGGGTTCGTCGGCGCGGAAGGCGTCCCACATGAACTGCTCGGCGTGCATCCGGATGCGCACCCGCGGATCGCTGGTGAGGCGGATCTCGCGGGCGAGGGCGTCGGAGGCCTCTTCGAGCCGGTCGGTGTGGGCGAGGACCTGGGAGAGGCGGTAGACGATGCCGTGCCGCAGGACGGGGTCGGTGATGGGCTCTTCGAGCGCGGCGCGCAGGTGGTTGACGGTCGTGGCCGGTTCGGTCAGGAGGGACGCGCAGCCGAGTTCGTAGAGGACCGCGGCGCGGTCCTCCCAGGGCGGGGGTTCGCGCAGGGCGCGGGCGAGATAGCGGCGGGCCGCGTCGGGGGCGCCCGCGCGGACGGTCTCGCGGGCGGCGGCGCGCAGCTGCTGCACGACCCAGGTGTCGCCGTCGGGGTGGACCTCGAGGAGGTGGCGTGCGGCGGCGGAAGCGCCGAGCCCCGCGTTGATCACGGACCATGCGGCCTGCCCGTGCAGGGCGACGCGCACGCCGCCGGGGATGGCGCGGTAGACGGCGGTGGCGATCAGCGGGTGCACGAACTCCAGGGTGTCGGCGCCGGTCAGGACCCGGGCGCGGCGCAGGCGGTCGGCGCAGTCGGCGGACTCCCGCTCGCCGATGCCCGCGACGGCCGCGGCGAGGCCCGGGGAGATCGAGGTGCCCAGGACGGCGCAGGCCCAGGCGAACCGGACGGTGGAGGTGCCGAGCCGCTCCAGGCGGGCGACGAGGCCGTTGCCCTTCACGGCGGCGGCGAGATCGCGCAGCAGATGCGCACCGGCCTCGTCGGGGGTCAGCCCGCGGTCGCGCACCTTCGCGGTCAGTTCCACGGCCTCGAACGGGTTGCCCGCGGTGACCGCCCAGCATTCGCGGCAGAACGCGTCGTCGGCGCGGGCGCCGAGCGTGTCCCGTACGAGACGGGCGACCGCGGTGGCGCTGAGCGGTTCGAGTCCGATGGGCCGCTGCCCGGCACGTCCGGGCAGGCCTCTGAACTCCTCGGCATGGGCGGGAAGTTCCTCGGGCCGGTAGGCGACGACGAGCAGCAGCGGGAGGGATTCCGCGCGGGGCGCGAAGGCGGTGAGCCAGCTCAGTGATTCGGCGTCGGCCCAGTGCGCGTCGTCGACCATGACCACCAACGGAGCGCGCTGCACGGCGAGATGGGTGAGCACCCAGTCGAGCCCGTCCCGCAGCCCCTGCGGGTCTGGGGGCGCGTCGTCCGGCGCCGCGCAGAGCCCGAGGGCGGGGCCGACGATGGCGTACCAGCTGCCGAGGACGTCCCGCAGCTCCGCGTCGGGGACGGAGGCGAGCAGCGGCTGCACCAGCTGCCGGGCGACGTGGAAGGCGACCCGCTGCTCCTGGTCGCCGCCGCGGGCCGGCGCCACGGTGCAGCCCTTGGCGACGGCGCGGCGCCGCGCCTCGGCGAGCAGGGAGGTCTTGCCGAGACCCGCACGGCCCGCGAAGGCGATGAGCGCGCCCCGGGACCGGTCCGGGGGCTCCGACCCGTCTTGCGACAGACCGCACAGCTCGGTCAACGCCTCCTCGACCGACGCGAGTTCGCTCTCTCGCTCGAAGAGGATCCGCCTTCCGTGGGTGACGTGATGCACCATGGGACACCCTCCGCCACGGTGATGCGCCGGGCGCCTCCCGCGGCGCGTGTCTTGGCCTTCAGGCACTTCAGATTACGCCCGCGGGGCCCGCCCGGAGCCGATTCGGCAACAGCGGTGAAAAAAGGGGGCATGGTCATCCCACGGCCACCCGCTCCGGACGAAGGGACCTCACGTGACGGTCGGTACCGAGAACGTACTCAACTACTGGCACGGCGGCCTGAGCGAGGTTCCCGACGCGGTGTGGCACCACCCGTCCCTGGAGGTCCTGCTCCTGCCCGACAACGCGCTCACGCGGCTCCCCGCGCGGATCGGCACCCTGGCCTCGCTGCACACGCTGGACCTGGGCCACAACCACCTGACGGAGCTCCCGCCGGAGCTCGGGGACCTGACGTCCCTGAGCCGCTTCCTCTACGTCCACGACAACCGCCTCACGTCGCTGCCGGACTCCCTGGGCAACCTGAAGCGGCTGGCGTACCTCAATGTGGGCGAGAACCGGCTGACGGCGCTTCCGGACACCCTGGGCTCACTCGACGCCCTGGTGGAACTGCGCGCCCAGCGCAACCACCTGACCTCGCTCCCTTCCTCGCTCGGCGCCCTGACCGCGCTGCGCGAACTGTGGCTGCGCGGGAACCGCCTCACCTCGCTCCCCACCTCGCTCCACGGCCTCGCCGACCTGCGCGAACTGGAGCTGCGCGAGAACGAGTTCGCGACGGTGCCGGAGGCCCTGCGTGGCCTGCCCCGCCTGCGGAGACTCGATCTGCGGGCGAACCGCCTGCGGGAGCTCCCGCCGTGGATCGGCGACCTGCCCGCGCTGGAGAAGCTCGACCTGCGCTGGAACGAGGTCGCCGTGCCGGATGAGCTGCTGCGGAGGCTGGAGGGGCGGGGGTGTGTGGTGCTGCGGTGAGGCAGGGCGGCCGGGCGGTACGTGCGGGGTTGCCGGGCCGGCGCGTGCAGGGCGGCCGGACAGACCTGTGTGCTCGGCGGTTTCTCTACCGGGGCTCCGGCGGCACCACGGCCACCGCGCCCTGCGCGTGCAGCAGCACGGCGTTGGTCACCGATCCCATCAGCCTCCCCAGCGGCTTCCGGTGCTGGTGCCTCCCCACCACCACGAGCTCCGCCTCCCGCGACGCCTCCACCAGGATCCCCGCCGCGTCCCCCGGCAGGACCTCCCTCTCGACGCGCACCTTCGGATACCGCTCCTGGAAGGGCGCGAGCTGCTCGCCCGCCAGCTCCGTGTACTGCGCCGCGGTCGCCGCGTCCGCCTCCGCCGAAGTCACGAAGTCACCGGTGGCCGTGTAGACGAGGACGGGCCCGGGATAGGCGCAGACGACCCGGAGCGCCGCGCCCCGCAGCGCCGCTTCCGCGAAGGCGAAGCCGATCGTGTCGTCGTGCGGGGAGAGCGCGTCGAGCCCGAGCACCACGCGCGGCCCGGCCCCCGGCGTGAGCCCTTCGTCCGGCCGCACCACGACTACGGGGCACGCCGCGTCCCGCGCGCACGCAAGGCCGTTCGAGCCGAGCAGCAGACTGGTGAATCCGCCGCGCCCGCGCGATCCGAGTACCAGCAACCGCGCCCCGTCGCCGAGCCGCGGGATGTCCCTCCCGGCGGTGCCCTCCACGACCTCGACGGTCAGTGGCGGCAGGTCCGTCCGTCCCTCCAGGGCAGCCCGCACCCGGTCGACGACCGGGTCGGCGTCCGATCGGTGATCGATGGTCGGCATGTACGGACCGTCGGCCAGCGGCATCGCGTACTGCCGCACGTGCACGACGCGCAGCGGCGCGTTCCGCAGCCGCGCGGCGGTCAGTGCCCATTCCAGGGCGTGGTCGCTGCCTGCCGACCCGTCGACGGCCACGACAACAGGTCCATCGACGGCGGCAACGGCTTCAACGGGCGCTTCGTCACTCATGGCTTCCTCGTCTCCGGCACTGGGCCAAGGTCGACCGGCTCCGCTCCCGGTCCCGGCCTCGTCCAGGAGGCGGGCCGGGGGCAGAGTCCAAAGTCACCAGGTCAGCACGGCGGAAGCCGCGAGCGGCCGCGACAGCCGGAGGCGGGGTCCACAACGCCCCGCACGGCCTACGTCGGACGGCCTACGTCAGATCGAACTCCCCCGCACGCGCGCCGTGCACGAACGCGCCCCACTCCGCCGGAGTGAAGATGAGGGACGGACTCTCGGGACGGCCCGCGTTGCGCATCGCGATGAAACCCTCGACAAAGGCGATCTCCACATCACCCCGCCCGTCGCTGCTCGATTGCCAGTCCGCTGTGCTGAGGTCGAGCTCCGGCTTGTCCCAGCCCGCGAGCGGGCGCTGCTGACCTGCGAGCGGATGCTGCTGAATGGTGCTTTCGGCCACGTCCGTGCTCCTCCCGATGCGTCGTCCGCCCGCCAGCCTAGCTTTCGGTTCCGGTGCCGGACAGGCCGCGGAAGGAGGACGACCGCCCGTCCGGCCCGGCACGCCCGTCACGTCGTGGGCTGCTCCGCGCCGACCAGCCACATGGAGAAGAACTGCGAGCCGCCTCCGTAGGCGTGTCCGAGCGCCCTGCGGGCCCCGTCGATCTGGTGCTCGCCGGCCTGGCCGCGCACCTGAAGTGCCGCTTCGGCGAAGCGGATCATGCCCGAGGCGCCGATGGGATTGGTGGACAGGACACCGCCCGACATGTTGACGGGCAGATCGCCGTCCAGCTCCGTCACGCCCGACTCGGTGAGCTTCCAGCCCTCGCCCTCCTCGGCGAAGCCCAGGTTCTCCAGCCACATCGGCTCGTACCAGGAGAACGGCACGTACATCTCCACGGCGTCGATCTCGCGCCGCGGGTCCGTGACCCCCGCCTGCCGGTAGACGTCGGCCGCGCAGTCCTTGCCCGCCTGCGGCGAGACGAAGTCCTTGCCCGCGTGCAGGGTCGGCTCGCTGCGCATCGCGCCGCCGTGCATCCAGGCGGGCGGCCGGGGCGAACGGGCCGCGCCCGCACGGTCGGTGAGGATCATCGCGCAGGCCCCGTCGGATGACGGGCAGGTCTCGGAGTAGCGGATCGGGTCCCAGAGCATCGGCGATGCCTGGACCTTCTCCAGGGTGATGTCGTGCTCGTGCAGGTGCGCGTAGGGGTTCTTCAGGGCGTTGCGGCGGTCCTTGTAGGCGACGAGCGAGCCGACCGTGTCGGGGGCGCCGGTGCGCCGCATGTAGGCGCGCACGTGCGGGGCGAAGAAGCCGCCCGCGCCCGCGAGGAGAGGCTGCTGGAAGGGGACGGGCAGGGAGAGCCCCCACATCGCGTTGGATTCCGACTGCTTTTCGAAGGCGAGGGTCAGTACGGTGCCGTGGACGCGGCCCGCGATCAGATTCGCGGCGACCAGCGCCGTGGAGCCGCCGACGGAGCCCGCCGTGTGGACGCGCAGCATCGGCTTGCCCACGGCGCCGAGCGCGTCGGCGAGGTACAGCTCGGGCATCATGACGCCCTCGAAGAAGTCCGGCGCCTTGCCGATGACCACGGCGTCGATGTCGGCCCACGTCAACTCGGCGTCCGTGAGAGCCTGTTGGGCCGCCTCCCGGACGAGCCCCGCGATCGAAACGTCCTGCCGGGCGGCGACGTGCTTGGTCTGGCCGATTCCGACGACGGCCACGGGCTCCTTGTTCACCCCACCGCTCACCCCACTCATCACGACTCTCCTTCGAGGACGGCGACCAGGTTCTGCTGGAGGCAGGGGCCGGATGTGGCGTGCGCGAGGGCGCGGTCCGACTCGCCCCGGTGGATGCGGGCCGCGGCCTCGCCGAGCCGGATCAGACCGGCGGCCATGACGGGGTTCGCGGCAAGGGCGCCCCCGGACGGGTTCACGGAGACGTCGTCACCCAGCTTCAGTGCCTTGCGCAGGACGATCTCCTGGGAGGTGAACGGCGCGTGCAGCTCGGCGGTGTCCACGGGCCGTTCGAAGGCACCGGCCCGTTCGGCGGCCAGGCGGCTGGAGGGCGAGTCGGTGAGGTCGCGCACGCCGAGGCTGTGTGCCTCGATGCGGTGGTCGATGCCCCGGATCCACGCGGGCCGCTCGCACAGCTCACGGGCCCGGTCCCCCGCCGCGAGGATGACGGCGGCGGCACCGTCCCCGATGGGCGGGCAGTCGCCGGCGCGCAGGGGGCGTACGACGTAGTCACCCTGCGGCACCGAACCGCTCAGCTGGGCATGGGAGTTGGCGGCGGCGTCCCCGCGGCTGCGTGCGGCGACCCCGGCGAGTGCGGGCTCATCGGCGTCCCCGGCGTCGATGAGGGCCTGCGCCTGGAGGGCGGCGAGGGCGACCGAGTCCGGCCAGAGGGGCGCCACGTAGTACGGGTCGAGCTGCCGGGTCAGTACGTCACGCACCGATCCCGGGGACGACTTGCCGTAGGAGTACACGAGCGCGGTGTCGGCGTCGCCGGTGAGGAGCTTGGTCCACGCCTCGTACAGCGCCCAGGCCCCGTCCATCTCGACGTGCGACTCGGAGATCGGCGGCCAGGCTCCCACCCCGTCCAGCGCCATGGTGAAGGAGAAGGCGCGGCCCGCGAGATAGTCCGACGAGCCCGAGCACGTGAAGCCGATGTCGCTGGTCTTCAGGCCGGTCGAGGCGAGGACCTGGTGCAGGACCGGCATGAGCATCTCCACCTCGGAGAGCTCGTCGGTGGAGCGCAGATGGTCGGTCTGCCCGAAGGCCACGATGGCGATGTCCCGGACGGACCGCATCACCGACGGCTTCGCGGACGTCTTCGCGGGCGGCATCTACACCAGCTCCTTGTACGTGTCGTAGTCGGCGTCCGGCTCACCCGTGGGCCGGTAGTGGTCGGGGAAGCGGGCACCCTCGGTCCACACCGGCTCGACGCGAAGACCCATCCGCACCTGGTCGTAGGGGATGCCCGCGATGCGGGCGTGCAGGGCGAGGTCGGCGCCGTCGAGGGCGATGTGCGCGTACACGTAGGGCACTTCGATGTCGAGGTTCTTCGCCTTGATGTTGACGATGCAGTACGTGGTGACGGTGCCGCGGGGGCCGACTTCGACCCGGTCGGTCGTGGCGACGCCGCAGGTGGGGCAGGCGCCGCGGGGCGGGACGTAGACCTTGTGGCAGGAGGGGCAGCGCTCGCCGACGGTCCGCTGCTCGGAGAGGGCATTGATGTAGGCGGTCTGCGCGCGGCCGGGCGCGTAGGTGTAGTCGAGGCGCGCGGGGGCGACGATGCCGGTGACGGGGTCACTGAACTCCCCCTCGTGCGGGGCGGCTTCGCCGCCTTCCGGCCCTTCGTACGCCTCGAAGCAGGCGATGTCGGTGATGGCGCCGGTGCGCTCGGCGGCCCAGCGGATGCGGACCCGCATGCCGGTCCTGACCTCTTCGGGGCCCGGCGCGTCCAGGGCGTGCAGCAGGGCGGTGTCGGCGCCGTCGAGCTTCACCAGGACCCAGGCGAAGGGCCGGTCCAGGGGCTGCCCCCTGCGGGGTTCATGGTTCCAGGCCCAGGTGGCGACGGTGCCGGTGGCGGAGACCTCGACCAGGTCACGTATCTCGTCGGCGGTCACGGGGTCGTACTCGACGGGCGGGACGAGCGTGCGTCCGTCGGTGGTCCTGACCCCGAGCACGGTGCGCTCGCGCAGCCCGGTCAGAAAGGCGCTCTGCACGGGCCCGAGGGACCGGGTGAACGGAAACTCGACCACGAGAGGCGCACGCAGCACTTCGGGTGAGGGGGCGGATGCCATGAGCAGAACTCCGTTTCTAGGCGATTGGAGCGCCCCGAAGGGGCGCGGGGCTGTATCGATGTGCGGCTCCGCCGCGCGGGCGCGACCAGCCACAACGGCCCCGCAGGCAAAAGAGGAGACCTATGCGCGCCGGAACACCGGGGGCCGTTTCTCCGCAAAGGCTCTGGAGCCCTCCTTCGCGTCAGCGGTGTCAAAGATCGGCCACCCCCTCTTCAACTCCGCCGCCAGGCCGTCCGTCTCGGACATCTCGGCGGCCTCGTACACGGATGCCTTGACCGCCTCGACGGCGAGCGGCCCGCACGCGTTGATCTGCCCGGCGATGGCGAGGGCCTTCTCCAGGGCAGTGCCGTCCGGCACGACATGGCCGATGAGGCCCACGTCCGCGGCCTCCCGTGCCGAGTAGGGGCGCCCGGTGAGCAGCATCTCCAGGGCGTGTGTACGGGGAATCTGGCGCGGGAGGCGCACGGTCGAGCCGCCGATGGGGAACAGGCCGCGCTTTACCTCGAAGAGGCCGAACGTCGCGGACTCGCCCGCGACGCGGATGTCCGTGCCCTGGAGGATCTCCGTGCCGCCCGCGACGCAGTACCCCTCGACGGCGGCGATGACGGGTTTGCGGGGGCGGTGGTGGCGCAGCATCGCCTTCCAGTGCAGATCGGGGTCGGCCTTCATCCGGTCCCGGTACTGATCGCCGTCCATGCCCTTGCCCGCGAGGGCCTTGAGGTCCATGCCCGCGCAGAACGCTCCGCCCGCTCCGGTGAGCACGACGGAACGGATCTCGTCGTCCGCGTCGGCGGCGACCCATCCGTCGTAGAGGCCCACCAGCATCGGCAGCGACAGCGCGTTCTTCGCCTCCGGCCGGTTGAGCGTGAGTATCAGTGTGGCGCCTTCGCGCTGCACAGCGAGATGTTCCGTCCCACCCATGGCCGTCCTCCTTCTTGCCGTCGGCTTCGGACCTGGAACAGGTTGCAGTAGGCGGGGAGCCAGTTCAATAGTTTTCTGACAGTCAGTCAGATTTCTTGAACGAGGGCCCTTCCCACTTGTGGGTGCCTCTGCTCTGATGACCGCCAGAAGAGATGACGCCGGGGTCAGGAGGAGCGGTGGAGTACAACCTTGCCGACCTGTTCGAGTCGGTCGTCGACGTGGTCCCCGACCGCGAGGCGCTCGTGTACATCGATCACCCGGGCACCGGGGCGGAACGCAGGCTGACGTACGCCGAGCTCGACCGGGCCGCCAACCGCCTCGCGCACCACCTGATCGACAGCGGTCTGAAGCCCGGCGAGCATCTGGGGCTCCATCTCTACAACGGCGTCGAGTACCTCCAGACCGTCCTTGCCTGCCTCAAGGCACGCCTCGTGCCGGTCAACGTCAACTACCGCTACGTGGAGGAGGAGTTGGTCTACCTCTACCGCGACGCGGATCTCGCCGCGCTCGTCTTCGACGCGGAGTTCACCGAGCGGGTCGCGGCGGCGCTGCCGCGCACGGAGAAGCTGCGGCATCTGGTGCGGGTGGGGACCCCGCCTGCCGACGCGCCCGCGCTCGACGTGGTGGCCTTCGCCGACGCCGAGGCGGCGGGTTCGCCCGAGCGCGGGTTCGCGGCGCGTTCGGCCGACGACCTGTTCATCATCTACACCGGCGGCACCACCGGCATGCCCAAGGGGGTGATGTGGCGCCAGGAGGACCTGTTCTTCGCCGGGCTCTTCGGCGGTGAGCCCGCGGGTGAGCCGGTGAAGCGGCCCGAGGAGCTGGCGGAGCGCGTCGCTGCGGGCGGCCCCGGCCTCACGTTCTTCCCCGCTCCCCCGCTGATGCACGGCACGTCGACGCTGACGTCGTTCATCGCCTTCAACTACGGCCAGCGGGTGGCCATCCACCGCAAGTACGTTCCCGAGGAACTGCTGCGCACGATAGAGCGCGAGAAGGTCTCCAGCGTGTCGCTGGTGGGCGACGCGATGCTCAGGCCGCTCATCGACGCCCTGCACGGACCGCTCAAGGGCACCGACCTGTCGTCGCTGTTCAGCGTCTCCTCGTCCGGGGCGATCATGTCGGAGACGGTGCGCGCCCAGTTCCAGGAACTGGCCCCGAACGTCCTGCTCCTGAACAACTTCGGCTCGTCCGAGTCCGGTTCCAACGGCAAGGCGACGGACGACTCTGGCCCGGAGAAGGGTTTCCGCCTGGAGGTCAACGAGCGCACCCAGGTGGTGGACCTGGTCACGCACGAGCCGGTCCCGGTGGGCGAGCCGGGCCGCCTGGCCCAGCGCGGCCATGTGCCGCTCGGCTACTACAACGACCCGGCGAAGACCGCCGAGACCTTCTTCCAGAAGGGCGAGGAGCGCTGGGTCCTGCTCGGCGACATGGCCACCGTCGACGAAGAGGGCATCGTCACCGTCCTCGGCCGGGGCTCGCAGTGCATCAACACCGGGGGCGAAAAGGTGTATCCGGAGGAGGTCGAGCAGGCACTGAAGTCCCATCCGGACGTGTACGACGCGCTGGTCGCCGGAGTCCCCGACGAACGCTGGGGCAACCGCGTCGCCGCCGTCGTCCAACTCCGCGACGGGGCTGACCCGTTGGACCTGGAGGCGGTCCAGACCCACTGCCGCACCCGCCTGGCCGGCTACAAGATCCCCCGCGCGGTGGTCTTCACACCCCAGATCCAGCGCTCCCCGAGCGGCAAGGCGGACTACCGGTGGGCGAAGGCGGTGGCGGCGGGCGGCTAGCGCTACGGGGCAATCGGGTGGGTGGGAAAGGATTCGTCGCGAAGCGGCGGGGCAGAGAGGCCGTCAGTCCGCGCAGACCGACCGAAGCGCCCGTCCCAGGGCCACCGTGTGCAGCACGTCAAGCTGCCGCTCACCACGCACCCGTACGCCCGCCAGAACCACGAACCCACGGCAAGACGGCATGGACCGCGCCGACGGCGAGGCGGCGATCCCCCGCACCAGCTCCCCGTTCACCCGGTTGATCTCCTTGCGGACCTCCGCGAGATCGGGCCGCTCCGACGGCGCCTGCGAAGGGTCCGCGTCCCAGCGCCGGTGCAACTCCCGCTGGACCACCTTGTTGGCCTCGATCTGGTCCCGGAAGATCCGCACGGTCGCCTCGGGATCGGCACCCAGCTCCCGCGCCTGCCGCGCGACGTCGTCGAGCACCTGCTTCTCGCGGGCCGGGTCGTCGATGGGGCTGTCCGTGCCGTACTTCGCGGCGGCGACGAGATCGGCGGTGGCCAGGCGCCGGGCAGCGAGATCGGCCAGGGTGTGGAGCCGCGCGTACGCCCCCGCGTGGGCGACCGACGAGGCGGCGACCGGCTGCCGGGCCGGGGCGGCGGCGGCCACCCCGCTCCCGGCCACCCCGCTCCCGGCCAGCAGAGCCGCCGTCACGGCACCGGCGGCGAGCAGACGGCCCGCGGAGGACGAGGCAAGACGCACGGCGATTCCCCTGGTGGTCGGCTGCTCGGGCGGCGACAGCGAAGCGCCGCGGGCCATCGTACGATCACCCGTCGGCCACGCCCTAGTCCTGCGCGAGGAACCCCGCCACCCGCCGCGCGAACCACTCCGGGTCGTCCAGCCACGGGAAGTGCCCGCCGCCGGGCTGCACTTGACGTACACCGCGCGGGAAGAACCCGGCGAACTCCGCCGCGTGAGCGGGGTTGGGGGCACCGTCGTACTCCCCCGCGAGGACGAGCACCGGCGCGGTCAGCTCGGCCAGTGCCGCGCGCGTGACGGGCGGGTCGAAGGCGCCGTCGCCGTAGAACAGGGCGGCAGCCTCGGCGTTCTTCTCCCGCGCGCTCGCCGCCTGGTGCGCCCGCGCCGCGGCGTCCCAGCGCCCGTAGGCGAGGGGGACGATCGCGTCCCACACCTCGGCGGGGTTACGTCCGGCCGCGATCTCCTTCAGCGCGGCCTCGGCCGCCGGGTACCAGGGCTCTCCCCGGTGCGCCGACGCGGCGTCGAGGTGGTCCCGGGCGCCCAGGGTGAGGCCGAGCGACTGGGTGGCCGGGGTGACCAGGACGAGGCGGCGGATCCGCTTCGGGTGGCGCGCCGCGTACAGCGTGGCGATATTGCCGGCCGCCGAATGGCCGAGCAGGTCCACCTGGTCGAGACCCAGGTGCTCGCGCAGCGCCTCGACATCCTCCACGAGCCGGTCGCAGCGGTACGTCGCCGGGTCGGCCGGCACCGCGGAATCGCCCGTACCGCGCAGGTCGAGCAGGACCAGGCGGCGGTGCGCCGTCAGGCCGCCGAGATCGCCGAAGTAGGCGGACGCGCGCATGGGACCGCCCGGCACACAGAGCAGCGGCTCGCCGTCCCCCTTCTCGTGGTAAGCGAGCTCGGTCCCGTCGTATGCGGTGAATGTCGGCATGGGGTGATCATCACATCTCACGCCGCACCCGGACAATGCCGTTCGGCCGCAGCGCCCCAGCTCAAGGCGGCACTGTGCGATCTCTTGACGGCCGCCCCCGGGGCTGGATTACTGACCTTGACGGAAGATCGACGACCGAATGATCGGTCGCCCGTTTGGGACGGGAGAACGGCATATGACGGCCATGCTTGACGCGGCGGAACGCCTCGGACGCGAGGAGCTCGAGGCCCTGCAACTGGAGCGCCTCCAGGACACCTTGCTGCACGCGTACGAGAACGTGCCCTTCTACCGGGCGGCCTTCGACAAGGCGGGCCTGCACCCCGACGACTGCCGCGCACTCTCCGATCTGGCCCGCTTCCCGCTGACGGCCAAGTCCGACCTGCGGGACAACTACCCCTTCGGGATGTTCGCGGTCGAACAGTCCGAGGTGCGGCGCCTGCACGCGTCCAGCGGCACCACGGGGCGGCCCACGGTCGTCGGCTACACCGAGCAGGACCTGTCGATGTGGGCGGACGTCGTCGCCCGCTCGATCCGCGCGGCGGGCGGCCGTCCCGGACACAAGGTCCATGTGGCGTACGGCTACGGCCTGTTCACCGGCGGCCTCGGCGCGCACTACGGCGCGGAGCGGCTCGGCTGCACGGTGATCCCCGCGTCCGGCGGCATGACGGCGCGCCAGGTCCAGCTGATCCAGGACTTCCGCCCCGAGATCATCATGGTCACCCCCTCGTACATGCTCACGCTCCTGGAGGAGTTCGAGCGGCAGGGCGTCGACCCGCGCACGACGTCCCTCAAGGTCGGCATCTTCGGCGCGGAGCCGTGGACGGAGGAGATGCGCCGCGAGATCGAGGAGCGGTTCGCGATCGACGCGGTCGACATATACGGGCTCTCCGAGGTGATCGGCCCCGGTGTCGCCCAGGAGTGCGTGGAGACCAAGGACGGCCTGCACATCTGGGAGGACCACTTCTATCCGGAGGTGGTGGATCCGATCACCGGCGAGGTGCTTCCGGACGGCGAGCGCGGCGAGCTGGTCTTCACGTCGCTCACCAAGGAGGCCATGCCTGTCATCCGCTACCGCACCCGCGACCTGACCCGGCTCCTGCCCGGCACCGCACGCGTCTTCCGCCGGATGGAGAAGATCACGGGCCGGTCGGACGACATGGTGATCCTGCGCGGCGTGAACCTCTTCCCCACACAGGTGGAGGAGATCGTCCTGCGGACACCGGGCGTCGCCCCGTACTTCCAGCTGCGCCTGACCCGCGAGGGCCGCATGGACGCGCTGACGGTGCGGGCCGAGTCCCGCGCGGACACGACTCCCGAGCGGCGCGAGGCGGCGGCACGGGAGATCGCGTCGGCGGTGAAGGACGGCATCGGCGTCTCGGTGGCGGTCGAGATCGTCGATCCGGAGACGATCGAGCGGTCGGTGGGCAAGTTCAAGCGGATCGTGGACCTGCGCGACAAGTAGTGCCCAGGCAATGGGCGCCTACGCGCTGAAGCGGTCCCGCAGCTCCCGCTTGAGGATCTTCCCGCTCGCGTTGCGCGGCAGCTCGTCCACGAAGAGGACCCGCTTGGGTGCCTTGAAGTGGGCGAGCTTCTCGCGCGCGTGGTCGATGAGTTCGGCTTCGGTGACGTCTCCGTTGCGTACGACGACGGCGGTGACCGCCTCGATCCATCGCTCGTCCGGCAGCCCGATCACGGCTGTCTCCGCGACCCTCGCATGGGTGTAGAGCGCGTCCTCGACCTGGCGCGAGGCGACCAGGACGCCACCGGAGTTGATGACGTCCTTCACCCGGTCGACGACCGTGAAGTAGCCCTCCTTGTCCCGCACGGCGAGGTCCCCGGAGTGGAACCAGCCGTCGCGGAAGGCCTCTTCGGTCTCCTCGGGCCTTTCCCAGTAGCCCTCGCACAACTGCGGCGAGTGGTAGACGACTTCGCCCTGTGTGCTGTCGGGCACCTCGCGGCCGCGCTCGTCCACGACCCGCGCCTCCACGAAGAGGACGGGCCGCCCGCAGGAGTCCATCCGCCCCTCGTGCTCGTCGGGTCCGAGGACGGTGGCGAGCGGGCCGATCTCGCTCTGCCCGAAGCAGTTGTAGAAGGCGAGCGCGGGCAGGCGTGCGCGCAGGCGCTCCAGGACGGGCACCGGCATGATCGACGCCCCGTAGTAGGCCTTGCGCAGGCCCCCGAGGTCGCGGGTGGCGAACCCGGGGTGGTTCGAGAGGCCGATCCACACGGTGGGCGGCGCGAAGAGGCTGTCGGCGCGGCCCGCCTCGACCAGCTCGAAGATCCGCTCGGCGGCGGGCGCGTCGATGACCGTGTTCTCGGCGCCGACCGCCAGGTACGGCAGCAGGAAGACGTGCATCTGCGCCGAGTGGTAGAGCGGCAGCGCGTGGACGGGCTTGTCCGTCTCCTTGAGGTCCAGGGCGGTGATGGCGCTGACGTACTCGTGGACCAGGGCGCGGTGCGTCATCATCGCGCCCTTGGGGAGGGCGGTCGTGCCGGAGGTGTAGAGCAGCTGGGCCAGATCCTCCGCTCCCGGCCCCTCCCCGTCGTACGCCTGTGTTCCGGCGAGGCGCGCGAGCAGGGAGTCGTCCGCGTCGCGCAGGGTCAGGACGCGTACGTCGCCGGGCAGTCGCGGGGCGAGGTCCGGGTCGGCCAGTACCAGGGAGCTGCCCGACTGGCCCACGATGTACGCCAGATCGTCGCCGACGAGGTTCTGGTTGACCGGGACATGGACCAGACCCGCCCGCGAGCAGGCCAGGAAGCCGATCAGATACGCGTCCGAGTTGTGGGCGTAGGCGCCGACGCGGTCGCCGGGGCCGAGCCCCTCCTCGCGCAGCACCTGAGCGGCACACGAGACAGCCGCATCCAACTCCGCGTACGTCCAGGCCCGCTCGCCGTAGCGCAGGGCCACCCGCCCCGGCACGCGCCGCGCACTGCGCGTCAGGACGTCGTCGACCGTATTGCTGCGTACACCCGTCATGGCGTGATCCTGTGCCGCGCGTGTCGCGGCGGTCAAGGCTCCGTACGGGGCACGAACCCGGCCGGTCGCGGTACTCGATCAACTGACATACCGGTTGGTACGCTCAACCGCCCTCTTCCTCAGAGCAGTTGGGAGGCTCCATGCGTACCCGCATCAGACGCCTGACGGCCCTCGGCATCAGCCTGCTGACCGCCGCGGCTTTCCTGCCGTCGTCCGCCGCCACCGCCGGTGCGGCCGAGGCCCGCGACGCCCGCCCGTCGGGCCACGGCCTGTCCGCGACCGTCCGCTACACCCAGTACGGCATTCCGCACATCCTCGCCAAGGACTACGAGAACCTCGGCTTCGGCACGGGCTGGGCGCAGGCCGCCGACCAGGTGTGCACCCTCGCCGAGGGATATGTGACCGTGCGCGGGGAGCGGTCACGGTACTTCGGCCCTGACGGCAAGCCCGACGGCTCGCTGTCCTCGGCGACGACGAACCTCTCCAGCGACCTCTACTTCGGCGGCGTCCGCGACACGCACACGGTGGAGAAGCTCCTCAGGCAGCCCCCACCGGCGGGGCCGAGCGCCACGTCCAAGAAGCTGATGCGCGGCTTCGCGGCGGGCTACAACGCCTGGCTGAATCAGAACCACGTCACCGACCCCGCCTGCAGGGGCGCCAAGTGGCTGCGCCCGATCACCTCCCTGGACGTGGCAAGGCAGGGCTTCGCCGTCCAGGTCCTGGGCGGTCAGGGGCGCGGCATAGACGGCATCACCGCCGCGCAGCCACCGGCCGCGAGCGCCCCGGACCGCGCTCCTGACCCCGAGCGCACCGCGAAGGAGGCACGCGAGCTCTTCTCGGCCGACGAGGCCGTCATGGGCTCCAATGCCGTCGCGTTCAGCGGGAAGACCACCGCGAACGGCAGGGGTCTGCTGCTCGGCAACCCGCACTACCCCTGGCAGGGCGGCCGTCGCTTCTGGCAGTCGCAGCAGACCATCCCCGGCGAGCTGAACGTCTCGGGCGGTTCGCTGCTCGGCACGAGCGTGGTGAACATCGGCTTCAACGGCGATGTGGCGTGGAGCCACACCGTGGCGACCGGCGTGACCCTCAATCTGCACCAGCTCACGCTGGATCCGGCCGATCCGACCGCCTATCTGGTGGACGGCAAGCCGGAGAAGATGACGAAGCGGACGGTCGAGGTGCCGGTGAGGGGCGGTCCTCCGGTGACGCGCACCCAGTGGTGGACCCGGTACGGACCGGTCACCACCGGCCTCGGGGCGCAGCTCCCGCTCCCGTGGTCGGCGAAGACGGCGTACGCCCTGAACGACCCCAACGCCACGAACATGCGCGGCAGCGACACCGACCTCGGCTTCGGCAAGGCCCGCTCCACGGACGGTGTGCTGAAGGCATTGCACGACACGCAGGGCCTGCCGTGGGTCAACACCGTCGCCGCGGACCGCGGGGGCCACTCGCTCCTCAGCCAGTCGCAGGTGCTGCCCCGCATCACGGACGACCTGGCCGCGCGCTGCTCCACGGATCTGGGCAAGGTGACGTATCCGGCGTCGGGTGTGGCCGTGCTCGACGGTTCGCGCGGTGACTGCGCGCTCGGCTCCGACAAGGACGCCCTCCAGCCCGGCATCTTCGGCCCGTCGAAGATGCCCACCCTCAAGGACGCCCCGTACGCGGAGAACTCCAACGACAGCGCCTGGCTCACCAATGCCGACCGGCCGATCACGGGCTACGAGCGGGTGTTCGGAACGATCGGCACGCAGCGCTCCATGCGGACGCGCGGTGCCATCGAGGATGTCGCGGCGATGGCGGACAAGGGCGGCCTGACGGTCGAGGACCTGCAGAAGCACCAGTTCGCGAACCGTGCCCCCGCGGGCGACCTCGTCGCCGCCGACGCGGCACGCGCGTGTGCCGCGCTGCCCGGCGGCACCGCAACAGGCAGCGATGGCAAGGCGGTTGACATGCGCGAGGCCTGCGCCGCACTCAAGGGCTGGGACCGGACCATGAACACGGACAGCAGGGGCGCCCTGCTCTTCGACCGGTTCTGGCGCAAGCTGGTCGTCGCCGTGCCGAACGCCCAGCTGTGGAAGGTGCCGTTCTCCGCCGCCGACCCGGTGCGCACCCCGAACACCCTCAACACGGACGCGCCGGGCTTCGCGACCGCGCTCGCCGACGCGGTGACGGAGCTGAGTGGGGCGGGCATAGCGCTGGACGCGCCGCTGGGTAAGAACCAGTTCGTCGTACGGGGCCCGGAGCGGCTGCCGGTCCACGGCGGCACGGAGTCGATCGGCGTGTGGAACAAGGTCGAGCCGGTCTGGGACGCGAAGGGCGGCGGCTACACCGAGGTCGCGCACGGTTCGAGCCACATCCAGGCGGTCGGCTGGGACAAGGGCGGCTGCCCGAAGGCACGCACGCTCCTGACCTACTCGCAGTCGTCGAACCCGAACTCGCCGCACTACAGCGATCAGACGCGGCTGTACTCCGGTGAGCGCTGGGTGACGTCACGGTTCTGCGAGAAGGACATCATGCGCGACCCCCATCTGAAGGTGGTGAAGGTGCGCGAGCGCCGCTGAGCCCTCGCCCACCGCCCCACCCGAAACCGGCCGGGAACGTCCTGGAAGGAGCCCCGTGCTCCCTGGGCGGCCCCGGCCGGTTCCGTTAGAAAGATGGGGACGTGTCTCAGGTGGGACCGTCTCTCAGGGGAGGATCCATGGTGAAGCCATCCGCGTTCCTGGACCGCAAGCTGTCCCGGCGGTTCGCGACGTACGACGACGACGGCGACGGGTTCATCGAGCGCACGGACTTCGAGACGTCCGTGGCCCGGCTCGGCGAGGCCTTCGGCCACGGGCAGGACTCCAAGGCGGTGGCACGGCTGCGGGAGCTGTCCCTGGAGCTGTGGGAGCACCTCGCGCGGGTCGCCGACGTGGACGGGGACGGCCGCATCAGCGAGGCCGAGTACAAGACCGCCTTCGCGGCCGGGCTCCTGGAGACGCCGGAGTCCTTCGACGAGGGGTACCTGCCGTTCCTCGACGCGATCATGGACATCGCCGACACGGACGGCGACGGCAAACTGACCCGGGACGAGCAGGTGCGCTGGTCCGGGGCCCTGATGAACCTGCCGGAAGCGGACGCGCGCGAGGTCTTCGGCCGCCTGGACACGCATGCGGACGGCGCGGTCGGACGAACCGAACTCCTCGAAGCCATCAGGGAGTTCTACTTCGACGACGACCCGCATTCGGCCGGATCCTGGCTCCTCGGCCCGCTCGACGCGTCCTGACGCGACGCCTCCGCCGGCGCCGATCCGCGGCGCCGGCGGGCGGTGAGCGGTGAGCGGTTAGAGCGCGCGCTCCCGGCCCTCCCAGTACGGCTCCCGCAGCCGTCGCTTGTAGAGCTTGCCATTCGGGTCCCGTGGCATGACCTCGATGAAGTCGACGCTCTTCGGCCTTTTGTAGCCCGCGAGCTGGCGTTCGCAGTGGTCGAGGATCTCGGCGGCGAGGGCGTCGTCCCCCGTGTGGCCCTCCGCCACCTCCACGACCGCCTTGACCTGCTCGCCCCACTCGTCATGCGGGATGCCGAACGCGGCGGCGTCCGCGACGGCGGGGTGGGTGAGCAGCGCGGACTCGATCTCGGCGGGGTAGATGTTGACCCCGCCCGAGATGATCATGTCGATCTTGCGGTCGCGGAGGTAGAGGTAGCCGTCCTCGTCGAGGACGCCGAGGTCGCCGACGGTGAAGAAGTCGCCGATGCGGTTCTTCTTCGTCTTGGACTCGTCCTTGTGGTACGAGAAACCGCCGGTGCTCATCTTCATGTAGACGGTGCCGAGTTCACCCGGTGGGAGCGGGTTGCCGTCGTCGTCGAAGACGGCCAGTTCGCTGATGGGCCAGGCCTTGCCGACGGTGCCCGGCCGCTTCAGCCAGTCCTGCGCGGTGGCGAAGGCACCGCCGCCCTCGCTGGCCGCGTAGTACTCCTCGACACATTCGCCCCACCACTCGATCATCGCCCGTTTGACGTGGTCGGGGCAGGGCGCGGCGCCGTGGATGGCGTGCCGCATCGACGAGACGTCGTACGCCGCCTTCGTCGCGTCCGGCAGTGCGAGGAGGCGGTGGAACTGGGTCGGCACCATGTGGGTGTGCGTGCACTTGTAGGTGTCGATGAGGCGCAGCATCTCCTCGGGCGTCCACTTGTCCATCAGGACCAGCGGGTGGCCGATGTGCAGGGCCGCGCCCGCGAACTGGAGGACCGCCGTGTGGTAGAGCGGCGAGCAGACGAGGTGCACATTGCCGTCGAAGGGCTTGATGCCGAAGATGCCGAGGAAGCCGCCGAGGTACGACTCCTCGGGGAGCTTGCCGGACAGGGGGCGGCGAATGCCGCGCGGGCGTCCCGTCGTGCCCGAGGTGTAGTTCATGACCCAGCCGAGCGTGCGGTCGGCGGGGGGCGACTCCGGCTGCCCCGCGAGGAGTTCGGCGTACGGGCGGAAGCCGGGAACCTCGCCCACGGAGTAGCGGTGCGTGGCCGGGAGCTTCGCCTCGTCGGCGGCGTGGGTCGCGGCCTGCGCGAACCGCTCGTGCGCGATCAGTACCTTCGCGCCGGAGTCGGAGACGATCCAGGCGATCTCGGGGCCGACCAGGTGATGGTTGACCGGGACCAGATAGAAGCCGGCCTGTGAAGCCGCCAGGTACGCGGTGAGGAACTCCACGCCGTTGGGCAGCACGACGGCGAACGCGTCGCCGCGCTCCAGGCCCGCCGCGCGCAGCCCGTGGACGAGCTGATTGGTCGCCGCGTGCAGGCGCCGCGCGGTCCACTCCTCGCCGTCGGGCGCGGTCAGGACCACGCGGTCCGGGTCCGCTTCGGCCTGTGCCCAGAAGCCGTTGGGGGGCGTGCTGCCCGGCATGCTGCTCATAAGGACCTCTCCTCCGTCGTCTCGTCAGTCGCGTCCGGCGATGCGGTTCACCCGGTCGATGGCCCGCTCGAAACTACGGGTCAGGTCGTCGAAGACCGCCTGGACGCTGCGTTCGCTGTTCATGCGGCCGACGATCTGCCCGACGGGCGTGCCGAGCAGCGCCTGGACCTCGTACTTCTGGATCCGTGAGACCGCCTCGGCGACCAGGAGCCCCTGCAGCGGCATGGGCAGCGTGCCCGGCCCGTCCGGGTCGTCCCAGGCGTCGGTCCATTCGGTGCGCAGCTGGCGTGCGGGTTTGCCCGTCAGGGCGCGCGAGCGGACGGTGTCGCCCGACCCCGCCGCCAGGAGCTTCTCGGTGAGCGCCCGCGAGTGCATGTCGGCCTCGGTCGTGGTGAGCCAGAGGGAGCCGAGCCACACGCCCTGCGCGCCGAGCGCGAACGCGGCGGCGATCTGGTCCCCGCTGCCGATGCCGCCCGCCGCGAGCACCGGCAGTGGCGCGACGGCCTCGACGGCCTCCGGCGTCAGCACCATGGAGGCGATCTCGCCGGTGTGGCCGCCCGCCTCGTAGCCCTGCGCGACGACGATGTCGATGCCCGCTTCGGCGTGCTTGCGCGCGTGCCGGGCGCTGCCCGCGAGGGCAGCGACGAGTACATCGTGGTCGTGGGCGCGCTGGATGACGTCGGCGGGCGGCGAGCCCAGGGCGTTGGCGAGCAACTTGATCGGGTAGTCGAAGGCCACGTCGAGCTGGTTGCGGGCGACCTGTTCCATCCACCCGGTGATGCGCCAGCCGGACGCCTCTCCTTCGGCGAGTTCGGGCACGCCGTACTTGCCGAGGGTGTCCTTGACGAACTGCCGGTGGCCCTCGGGGATCATCGCCTCGACGTCGGCCTCGCTCACCCCCTCGACCTTCTTCGCGGGCATCACGACGTCGAGGCCGTACGGCTTGTCGCCGACGTGCTCCTGCATCCAGTCGAGATCCCGGGCCAGCTCGTCGGGTGCCGTGTAGCGGACCGCGCCGAGCACACCGAATCCGCCCGCCCTACTGATGGCGGCCGCCACCGCGGGGAAGGGCGTGAAGCCGAAGATGGCGTGCTCGATCCCCAGTTTCCTGCTCAGCTCTGTCTGCATGGGCGCAGGATGCCGCAGCCGCCCGGACGACGGAAGAGATTTTCTGATGCAGTGTCAGATCTTTGCCGGGCGCCCGTGGTTGACAGAGCCGGGCACTGACATGAAAGTTTCAGCAGTCTCTTGTGATCCCGAAAGATAATTTCAGCCCAGGACAGTTTCAGGAGGGGAACAGTCATGGCCGAAGGCAGCGGGGCGGCGTCGGACAGATCGGGTGGCGGGCTGAGCCGACGCCAACTGGGCGCGCGGGTCGTGGCGTTGGGCGGGGCGCTAGCGCTGGTGCCGTTCCCCGCGGGGCCCGCCGCGGCGGCGGAATCCACGACCGGCGACCGGCATCCGACACTGCGGCCCGGCACCCCCGAGCGCGCCGGGCTGCTCGCCGGGCACCTGCGGCAACTGGTCGCCGACGCCGAGCAGTTCCTGGGCCCATCGCCCAAGCACCCCTGGTACGCGGGCGCCGTCCTGCTCGCGGGCCGCGGCGGCACGGTCGCGCTGCACCACCCCATCGGCAAGGCGGTGCGCTACTCGGCGTACGACGAGAAGACCGACACCGGCATCGAGCTGCCTGCCGACCGGCAGATCCCGATGGCCAAGGACACGGTCTTCGACCTCGCCTCCGTCTCCAAGCTCTTCACCTCTCTGCTGGCGGTGCAGCAGATCGAGCGGGGCAAGCTGGGGCTGGAGGCGAAGGTCGCCTCGTACCTCCCCGACTTCGGGGGCGCGGGCAAGCAGGACATCACCGTCCGCCAGCTCCTCACCCACACCTCGGGTTTCCGCGCCTGGATCCCCCTCTACAAGGAGCCCACGCGCGAGGGGCAGTTGCGTCTGATCTGGAACGAGGCACCGCTCAGCCCGCCGGGCACCAAGTACCTCTACTCGGACCTGAACCTGATCTCGCTCCAGCTGGTCCTGGAGGAGATAACGGGCCGCCCCCTGGACGCACTGCTCCGCGACGAGATCACCGCTCCCCTCGGAATGCACCGCACCCGCTACAACCCGCCCGCGTCCTGGCGGCCGAAGACCGCCGCCACCGAGGACGCCCGGCTGCCCTGGTCGGGCCTGGACCGCGGCATGGTGTGGGGGGAGGTGCACGACGAGAACGCCTTCGGCCTCGGCGGGGTCGCGGGACACGCGGGGGTGTTCTCCTGCGCCTGGGACCTCGCGATCCTCGGCCGTACGCTCCTCAACGGCGGCATCTACGGCCGCTCCCGCGTCCTCTCCACCGAATCCGTGAAGCTGATGTTCACCGACTTCAACACCGCCTTCCCCGGCGACGAGCACGGCCTCGGCTTCGAGCTCTACCAGCACTGGTACATGGGCGCGATGGCCACCCCGCGCACCGCGGGCCACACGGGGTTCACCGGCACCTCGCTCGTCCTGGACCCGACCACCGACTCCTTCCTCGTCGTCCTCGGCAACTCCGTTCACCCGGTGCGCAGTTGGCGCTCCGGATCGGCGCCCCGGGTGGCGACGGCCAACCGCATGGCACGCGCCGTCCCCGTACGTCCGGCCCACGGACGCAACGCGTGGTTCTCCGGCATGGCGAACTCGGCATCGGCCACCCTGACCCTGCCACCGCTCACCCTCACCACGGACCGGGGAGAGCTGCGGTGCTCCCTGTGGTGGGACACCGAGCCCGGCTCGGACCAACTGCGCCTGGAGGCGTCCCGCGACGACGGCACGACCTGGCAGCCGGTGCCCTTCACCACGGAGCACAGGGGGTCGGACCCCAGGCAGCACCCCGACGGCACCGCGTCCGGCTGGTCGGGCCGCGTCTGGCACCGGCTGACCGCGGACCTCGCGCGGTGGCGGGGCGAACAAGTGCGCCTGCGCTGGCGGTACGCGACGGACCAGCTCTATGTGGGACGTGGCGCGTACGCCGACGGACTGCGGGTCGAGGACGGCCGCCGTACGGTCTTCGACGAGGCGCGGCCCGCCGACGCGGCGCGGATCGAGGCGGTGGGCTGGACCACCTCGACGGACTGAGGACGCCGCGCCGGGCGGGGCCGGGCGGTGTCCCCCCTGCCCCCGTCACTCGCCCAGAGCCGCCATGGCCGCGTTGTGCCCAGGGATGCCGCTGACCCCGCCGCCGCGCACGGCACCCGCCCCGCACAGCAGGACGTTCGCGTGCCGTGTCTCCACGCCCCAGCGGCCGGTGTCCTCCTGTGCGTAGGGGAAGGCGAGGTCGCGGTGGAAGATGTTGCCGCCGGGCAGGCGCAGGTCGTGTTCCAGGTCGAGCGGGGTCTTGGCCTCGATGCAGGGGCGTCCTTCGGCGTCGGTGGCCAGGCAGTCGGCGATCGGCTCGGCCAGGTGCGCGTCCAGCTGCGCCAGGGTCGACTTCAACAGCTCGGCCCGTACGGCGTCGTTGTCGTGGGCGAAGAGGCGGGCCGGCGTGTGCAGGCCGAAGAGGGTGAGGGTCTGGCAGCCGCGCTCCACGAGTTCGGGGGCGAGGATGCTGGGATCGGTGAGGGAGTGGCAGTAGATCTCCGAGGGCGGCGCGGCTGGCAGCTCACCGGCGGCAGCCTGGGCGTAGGCCGTCGCCAGCTCGCCGTACCCCTCCCCGATGTGGAAGGTCCCGGCGAAGGCCTCGTGCGGGTCGACCGACGTGTCGCGCAGCCTCGGCAGCCGTTCGAGCAGCATGTTGACCTTGAGCTGGGCGCCCTCGGCCGGGGTGGGCGGGGCATCCCCGACGAGGGCGGCGAGTTCCTGCGGTGAGGCGTTGACCAGGACGTGCCGCGCGGCGACGGTGGCTTCGCGCTCGGGCGTCCGGTAGGTGACCTCGGCGGTCCGTCCGTCCGAGTCGACACGGGTGACCTCGTGGCCGGTGGCGAGCTCGGCGCCCGCCGCGCGGGCGGAGGCCGCGAGGGCTCCGGTGAGCGCGCCCATGCCGCCGACCGGGACGTTCCAGTCGCCGGTGCCGCCGCCGATGACGTGGTAGAGGAAGCAGCGGTTCTGCCGCAGGGACGGGTCGTGGGCGGCGGCGAACGTTCCGATGAGGGCGTCGGTGAGCACCACCCCGCGTACCAGGTCGTCGGCGAACCGCTCCTCGATGGCGGCGCCGATGGGCTCCTCGAAGAGCGTGCGCCAGGCCGTCTCGTCACCGATCCGCTCGCGCAGGGCGTCACGCGTGGGCAGCGGCTCGGTGAGCGTGGGGAACACCTGCTCGGCGACGTGGCCCGTCATGGCGTAGAACTCCCGCCAGGCCTCGTACTCGCGCGGACCGCCGGTGAGCCGCGCGAAGGCGTCCCTGGTGCGCGCCTCGCCCCCGCCGACGAGCAGTCCCGCCGGGCTCCCGTCGCGCTCGGTCGGCGTGTAGGAGGAGACGGTGCGGGTGCGCACCCGGAAGTCCAGGTCGAGGTCCCTGACGATCTTCCGCGGCAGGAGGCTGACCAGGTACGAGTAGCGCGAGAGCCGGGCGTCGACGCCCGCGAAGGGGCGGCTCGACACAGCGGCCCCGCCGGTGCCCGCCAGCCGCTCCAGGACCAGGACGGAGCGTCCGGCGCGGGCGAGGTAGGCGGCGGCCACGAGTCCGTTGTGACCACCGCCGACGATGACGGCGTCGTATCGATCGCGAGGAGGCATAGCCCTTGGTAACACGCGGGCGCCCCGTGAGTCAGCGCGGCCCGGCGGCACACCGCGTCCCCGCGCGTCAGTGCCCGCCGGACGCCCGCTGCTGGCGCAGGGCCGCCACCCGGCGGTAGAGCTCGACCGCCTCGGTGCCGCGGCCCAGCTGTTCCAGGCAGTGCGCCTCGTCGTTGCGGCTGGCCAGGGCGTCGGGGTGATCGGCGCCCAGGACCTGTTCGCGGGCGGCGGCGACGCGGCGGTACTCGGTGAGGGCGTCGGCCCAGCGGCCGAGCCAGCCCAGGCCCACGGCCACCTCGCGGCGGCTGACCAGGGTGTCCGGGTGGTCGCCGCCGAGGACCCGTGCGCGGATCGCGCAGACGTCACGGGCCTCGGCCAGGGCTTCCTCCCAGCGGCCCTGACGGCCGAGGTTCACGCCGAGGCCGTGCCGGGCGCGCAGGGTCTCCGGGTCGGCTGGGCCGTTCACGCGGGTGCGGTCGTCGATCAGGTCGCGGTACAGCTCCAGGGCTTCGCCGCTGCGGCCGAGCCTGCCGAGGCTGATGCCCACCTCGTAGCGGGCGGCTAGGGTGTCGGGGTGGTCGGCGCCGAGCGCCCGCGTGCGCGCGTCGGCGACCTCGCGGTACGTCTGGAGCGCCTCGGGCCAGCGGCCCAACTGGCCGAGCGCGTAAGCGACTTCGTAGCGCGTCACGAGGGTGTCGGGGTGCGTGGCACCGAGGACGCGCGCGCGGGCCGTCGCCACGTCGCGGGCCAGTCGGTAGGAGTCCTCCAGGCGGCCCAGCCTGGAGAGGTTGTACGCGAGGTTGTGCCGGCAGCGCAGGGTGTCGGGGTGGTCGGCGCCGGCGGTCCGCTCCCGGACGGCAAGGACCGACGTGTACATCTGGTGGGCCTCGAAGTGCCGCCCCAACTGCCCCATGACGTATGCCATTTCCTGCCGTGCGGCCAGCGTGTCCGGGTGGTCGGGGCCGAGCGTGCGTTCCCTGCCCTGGGCCACGCGCCCGTACTCGCGCAGGGCGTCGGCCGCCCGGCCGGTGCGGCTGAGCGTGAAGCCCACCTCGTAACGGCTCGCGAGCGTGTCCGGGTGGTCGGGGCCGAGAGCGTGCTCCCGCTCGGCGACCACCGCGCGGTGCACCTCGCCCGCCTCGGCCCAGCGGCCCAGACGTCCCAGGCTCAGGCCCGCGTTGTGCCGGCTGACGAGGGTGGCGACCACCTCGGGGGACGGCGTGGGCCGTTCGGGGCGGCGCGGGGTCGCGGCCCGGCGTGCGTCGGTGCGCGGGATCCACTCGCCGGTCAGGCCCGCCGCCGCGTCCGGCGGCGTCGTGCGCAGCTCGGAGGCGCCGTTCGCCTTGTGCCCGGTCGTCATGCCCCGGGTCCACGAGGGCAGCCGCGGCTCGCGCGAGGGCGGCTGCTCCGGACGGTGCACGGGCGGGGTGACGACGGTCGGGACGTACGAGGGGACCGCGCGGCCGGTGACGATGCGGCGCCCCAGTTCGCGCGCGTCGCTGGGCCGCTCGTCCGGTTCCTTGGCGAGCAGGTCGAGGACGATCCTCTCGAAGTACTCGGGCAGCTCGTCGCGGTGCCTGCGCGGCGGCTCGGGCGCCGTGTCGCGGTGGCCGACGAGCACCGCCCAGGCGTCCTCCAGGTCGAACGGCGGCGCCCCGGTGGCGATCTCGTACAGCACGCACCCCAAGGAATAGAGGTCGCTGCGCTGGTCGACCTGGGCGCCGCTGATCTGCTCGGGCGACATGTAGTGCGGCGTGCCCATCGCGATGCCGGTGCCGGTCAGGCGCGAGGTGAAGCCGATGTCGTGGCCGAGCCGCGCGATCCCGAAGTCGCAGATCTTCACCGTGCCGTCCGTGAGCCGCATGATGTTCGCGGGCTTCAGGTCCCGGTGCACGATGCCCTGTTCATGGGTGTACGCGAGCGCGGCGGAAACCTGGTCGGCGATCTCCACGACGTCCGGGACGGGCAGCGGATGCTGTTTGTTGTCCTCAAGGAGCTGGCTGAGGTTGCGTCCTTCGAGCAGCTCCATGACCAGGTACAGGACACCGTCGTGCTCGCCGAAGTCATGGACGACGGTGACGCCGCGGTGCTGCAGCGCTGCCGCGACGCGCGCCTCGCGCCGGAAGCGCTCGCGCAGCACGCGGGTGAAGGACTGGTCGTGTTGTGGCCCCATGGGCTTGAGGCACTTCACGGCGACCCTGCGACCGAGGGACTCGTCGCGGGCACGCCACACCTCGCCCATGCCGCCGCGTCCGATCAGGTCCAGTAGCCGGTACCGGCCCTGGATCAGCCTGGTGTCCGCCATCTCCCGCCGTCGCCCCCGTTGAATCGCTGCGCCCTCCCCGGCCCGTCCAGTATGGCTGGCCGCCTGTCGAGTTTGTACGGGGCAGGCCGTGCGCCGGGCCCGAGCCTGGCCATGGCCCGCAGAATGTGCTTCGGGGGAAGTTGCCAGCGTAGACGTGCGGGAACGGTGCGCAGGATGGTGCCGGTGGTGACGAGCCGCCGGGTCACGGTGGCCGGTGGCGGGGCCGACCTGCCGTACAGCTCGTGGGCGTACGTCGGCAGGGAGGCGTACGCCAGATTCGCCACGCGCCGCCACAGCAGGGCGCGCGCCGGAACCAGGAGGAAGTGCGTCGGCGGGCGCTGGAGGAAGTCGTCGACGTCGCGCGCCTCGGGACCGGCGGCCAGTTCGGGGCGCACCCGCTCGAAGTAGGCGGCGAGTTCGGCGGTCGACGCCGGTATGCGGGCGGGATCGAGACCGACGAGCCGGCCGCTCTCCCGGTGTTCGGCGACATAGCGGTCGGCGAGCTCGTCGGTGAGGCGGAACCCCGACCGGCGTGCGACGTGCAGATAGGAGTCGATCTCGGCGCAGTGCACCCACATCAGCAGCTCGGGTTCGTCGACGCCGTACCGCTCCCCCGTGTCGGGGTCGGTGACCTTGATCATCGTGTGGATCTTCCGCACCCGCGCGCCCGCGTGCTCGGCGACCTCGGTGGTGCCGTACGTGGTGGTGCCCACGAAGTTCGCGGTCCGCATGAGACGGCCCCAGGCGTCCTTGCGGAAATCCGAGTTCTGCATGACGCCGCGTACCGCGCGGGGGTGCAGGGCCTGCAGGTAGAGGGCCCGGATCCCGGCGACCCACATCATCGGGTCGCCGTGCATCTGCCAGGTCACGGACGAGGGGCCGAAGAGCCCCGGGTCTGCCGCCACCGGCTGCCCCGATGAGGATGCCTCGCGCATACAACCACCTCCTGGGCGCAGGCTACGCCGCCGGTGCGCGCGGGCGGCACCGAGGTGATGGTGGTAGCGACCCGCGATCAGTGAGGCGTCAGCTCCGGTCAGTGCCGGGGAGATCCGAGGTCAGGTAGGAGATGACCATGTCCCCCAGCATCTTCCGGTAGTGCTCACGGCGAGGCTCCTCGGTGAGGTCGCGGCCGAAGAGCGCGCGGAAGGTGTGCCGGTTGGAGACCCGGAAGAAGCAGAACGAGCTGATCATCGCGTGCAGGTCGACGGCGTCCACCTCGGCCGTGAACACCCCCTGCTCGCGCCCGGTCTGAAGGATCGAGGCGATGACGTCGATCGCCGGAGAGCTGAGGGAGGCGAGACTCGGTGAGGCACCGATGTGCTGCGCCTCGTGGATGTTCTCGATGCTGACGAGGCGGATGAAGTCCGGGTGCGCCTCGTGGTGGTCGAAGGTGAGCTCCGCAAGGCGGCGGATCGCGGACACCGGGTCCAGATGCCCGACGTCGAGCTGCTGCTCCTCGTGCCGGATGACCTTGTACGCCCGCTCGAGGACCGCCGTGAACAACTGGTCCTTGCTGCCGAAGTAGTAGTAGATCATCCGCTTCGTGGTCCGCATGCGGGCGGCGATCTCGTCCACCCTGGCCCCCGCATAGCCCATGCGGGCGAACTCCTCGGTGGCCACATCGAGGATCTCCCCCTGCGTACGGGCCGCGTCCCGGGTGCGCTTTACGGGCGGGGACGGCGTGGGGACCTCGGCGGCCATGCGGCTCCTCAGGGCGGACTCTTCGGCGCCGGTCAGTCTAACCTCGGGCCGCCCTGGGGCTTTTGTGGCTGAACGAGGGGGCCGCACCCCTGCTTCACACCCCCTGCTGGTGACCGTGCTGGGCGGCGAGCCGTACGGCCGCGTTGCGCGCCCCGTACCCCCGGTAGCCGCCCGTGCGCTGCACCAGTTCGAAGAAGACGCGCCCGACAGTGGCGGTGTAGCAGTGCAGGAACTCCCCGTTCTCGTCCCGGTCGTAGAGGATGCCGAGGTCCGCCAGGGTGGCCAGGTGCTCCGGCTCGAGCTCGTGGCGGGCGTCGAGGTCGTCGTAGTAGTTGGCGGGGATCGGGAGGAGGCCCGCGCCCCGCTCGCGGACGCGCCGGGCGGCGGCGATGATGTCGTCGGTGGCCAGCGCGATGTGCTGGAGGCGGCTGCCCCGGGCGTCCGGCGCGGGCGCGATGTTGAGGACGAGGCGCACACCGCCGTCGGGGGACGCTACGGCCCGGCTGCGCACGAGGCCGTAAGGGTCGGCCAGGTCCAGGCTGTCGTCCGCCTCCAGGCCCAGCACGCCCCGGTGGAACAGCGATGCCTCGTCGAACTGGTGCCAGGGCTGGGTGAGGGCGATGTGGTCGATGCGGCGAACGGCTGGCGCGGTCTGTTCGCCGGACCGCTCCCCCGGCAGAGCGCGCGAGGGCACCTCGGTGAAGTCACCGGTCCAGCTGGGGTGGTCGGACCGTTCCGTGCGGCAGAAGAAGAACTCCGTGCCGTCGGGTGCGGCGACCGCGTCGAGCGGTGCGTCCTGCCGGGCCCGTCGCCTCGGCACCACGGGGGCGAGGACCTCCTCGGCACGCCGTGCGGCCCGCTCCGGGTCGGGTGTCTCCACGCCGATGGCGGTCAGCGCGGGGCCCTGACGAGGGCCGCTGACACCGGTGTTGAGCAGGATGCGGGCGTCCCCCTGGGTCCACAGTTCGACCGGCTTCCAGTGGTGCCGTGCGGTGTGCGCGAAGCCGAGGGACTCGAGGACTCCGCGCAGCGGTTCGGTGTCGGCCGCGGTCAGCTCGGCGAAGGCGAAACCGGAGGGCACGGCCGCGGCGGGGAGCGTGGACAGTCCGGCCGACTCTTCGAGGAGCAGCAGGGAACGGAGCGCGTCGACGGCGGTGGAGGCCGCGCCCGCCTGCCGGAAGACGTCGTTGAACACTTCGAGCGACAGCGGTCCTTGGTATCCGGCTCGTACCGTGGCGGCCACCAGAGGGGCGAGGTCGAAGCCGCCCTGGCCGGGGAAGCAGCGGTAGTGCCTGCTCCATTGCAGGACGTCCATCGCCATCAAAGGTGCGTCCGCCAGTTGAAGGAAGAAGATCTTCTCGCCGGGGATGTCCGCGATGCCCTTGGGGTCCGAGCCGCGGGAGAGGATGTGGAAGCTGTCGAGGCAGGTGCCGAGGGCCGGATGATCCGCCTGCTCGACGATCCGCCAGGCATGGTCGTACGTGCTGACGTGCCGGCCCCAGGCCAAGGCCTCGTAGGCGATGCGGATGCCGTGGGCCGCCGCCCGGTCGGCGAGCAGCCGCAGTTGCTCGGCGGCGAGCCCGTCGTCGTCGACCGACTCGGGGGCGACGCTGGAGCAGACGAGGAGCAGGTCGGCGCCCAGGCGCTCCATCACGGCGAACTTGCGTTCCGCGCGCCGCAGATTGCGGGCGAGTACGTCGGCGGGGACGGCCTCGAAGTCGCGGAACGGCTGGTAGAGGTCGATGCCAAGACCCAGGTCCGCACAGCGCAGCCGCACCTCCTCGGGGCTGAGCGGGCCGCCGAGCAGGTCGTTCTCGAAGATCTCCACACCGTCGAATCCGGCGGTGGCGACAGCGGTGAGCTTCTCGGACAGCGGGCCGCTGAGCGAGACGGTGGCGATCGATTTGCGCATGGTGTTTCTCCTGTCGAGCCGGTGTCAGGCCGCTGCTCGGCCCGCTGTTCGGGGCTGGTGGCAGCCCGGCGTCGGACCGCTGTTCAAGCCGGGAAGGCGGCCAGATCGCCGAGGTCGGCGAGCATCGGCCCGGTGTGCGGTTCGAGCCCGGTGAAGAGCCGGAAGGCGTCGGCCGCCTGGAAGACGGCCATGCCGCCGCCGTCGAGGGTGCGGCAGCCGATGGCGCGGGCCTCGCGCAACAACTCGGTCTCCAGCGGCCGGTAGACGACTTCGGCCACCCAGAGTCCGGGCCTGAGCAGCCCGACCGGCAGCGGCAGACCCGGGTGCGCGACCATGCCGGTCGGTGTGGCGTGGACGAGCCCGTCCGCTGCGGCGAGGCGCTCGGCGACCGCCCCGGTGGGCGCGGACACCGCACGGCCGGGCCCGAAGCGCGAGACCAGTGCGGCGGCGAGACCGGCGGCGCGGGCCGGGTCGGTGTCGACGAGGGTGACCCGGTCGACACCGAGGTTCAGCAGGGCGTGCGCCACCGCGGCGCCCGCCCCGCCCGCGCCGAGCTGCACGACGTCGCCGGTCGGCGCGTCGGCCAGGCCGCGGGCGAAGGACTGGGCGAAGCCGGTGGCATCGGTGTTGTGCCCGATGGCGCGGCCGTCCCTGAAGACGACGGTGTTCACGGCTCCGAGCTCGGCCGCGTCGGGGGCGAGTTCGTCCAAGTGCTCGATGACCAGCTGCTTGCAGGGGTGGGTGATGTTCAGCCCGTCGAAGCCGAGGCGGCGGGCGGCGTGCACCAGTTCACCCACGGCCTCGGGCGCGACACCCAGCGCGTCGATGTCGAGGGTGCGGTAGACGAGGCGCACACCGTGCCGGTCCGCCTCGCGTTCGTGCAGGGCGGGGCTCAGGGAGGGGCCGATACCGGCGCCGATGAGGCCGGTGAGGTACGAGGTCATCGAAGGTTCCTGTGGGTCGGCTGGGCGGGGTCGGTCACAAGGCCGCGGCGGGCGGGGCCCGTTCAGAGGGCGGCGGCCTCGGACGTCGTCACCGTCGGCGCCTTCGCCTCCCCGGCACGCAGGCCCAGCTCGGCGGTGGGCACGCGGTGGGTCTCGCGGCCCGTGGCCACGGCGATGGCGCAGATCGCGCAGAAGGCGGCGGTGAAGATCGCGACGCCGACCCAGCGATCGCCGTCGGGGCCGTCGATCTGGGCCGCGAAGGTCACCGCGAACCCGGCGACGGCAAAGCCGATCTGGGTGCCGATGGCCATGCCGGACAGCCGGACCCTGGCGGGGAACATCTCGCCGTAGAACGAGGGCCAGATGCCGTTGGCCGCGCTGTAGACGACGCCGAAGAGCAGCACTCCGGTCACGAAGACCAGCGGGTAGCTGCCGGTGGAGATCGCCCACAGATAGACGAAGATCATCACTCCGCTGCCCAGCGCTCCGACGAGAAAGACGGGCTTGCGGCCGATCCGGTCCGAGAGCCTGGCCCAGAGCGGGATGGCGAGCAGAGCCACCGCGTTGGCGCTGCCCGCGACCCAGAGCATGCCCGTCTTGTCGAGGCCGACCGCGTCGCTCGTGGCGTACGAGAGGGCCCAGACGGAGAAGATCGTGCTGACCGTCGCGATGAGCGCAGCGGCGACCACCCGCAGCACGTCGGCCCAGTGGTTCCTGAGCAGTTCGGCCAGCGGCATCGTGGCCACCGCCCGCTCGGCCGTGGCCTGCCTGAAGACGGGGGTCTCCTCAAGGGTGCGGCGGATGACGTACCCGGCGACCGCGACGGCAGCGCTCAGCAGGAACGGAATGCGCCAGCCCCAGCTGTAGAGCTGCTCGTCCGGCAGCGCGGCGACCGGCAGGAACACCAGGGTCGCGAGGAGCTGACCGGCCTGGGTCCCGTTGAGGGTGAAGCTCGTGTAGTAGCCGCGCCGGTGTTCCGGGGCGTGCTCCAGCGTCATCGCGTTGGCGCTGGCCTGCTCACCAGCCGCGGACAGGCCCTGGAACACCCGCATCAGCACGAGCAGTACCGGAGCGAGGGTGCCGACCTGCGCGTACGTGGGCAGACAGCCGATGAGGAAGGTGGAGAGCCCCATCAGGACCAGTGTCCAGACCATGATCTTCCGGCGGCCGAGCCGGTCGCCGAAGTGGCCGAGGACGAGGGCCCCCAGGGGGCGGGCGGCATAGGCGACGCCGAAGGTCGCGAGCGAGATCAGGGTGGCGGTGGCCGGGTCGTCCGGGTCGAAGAAGACCTTGGGGAAGACCAGGGCGGCGGCACTGCCGTAGATGAAGAAGTCGTAGTACTCCAGCGCGCTGCCGATCCAGGCGGCGAAAGCGGCCTTGCGTGGCCTGCCCTGGGGCGGCCCGGCCGACGTCCTGTCGGCCTGCGGGTGAGCGGACACGTGAACTCCTCGGGGAGAACAGCAGCCTCTGGCTGGGCGGCTGCGAGGGTGACGATGCTGTTAACGCACTAGGTAGTTAATTAACTTGCGAGAGATGCTGGCCCGCGCCCGGGGCCGTGTCAATACATCCGGCGGAGACAGCGAGAAGCGGCGGGCCGGGCGGCACGCCGCTTGTTTTCGGGAAGGTGCGGACGAACGGATGCCGTCAGCGCCGCACGCGCGGCATCCCGAGGCCGATCCAGGAGATGATCTCGCGCTGGATCTCGTTGTTGCCGCCGCCGAAGGTGAAGATGACGGCGCTGCGGTAGCCGCGTTCCAGCTCTCCGTGGAGGACCGCGCCCGCGGAGCCCTCCTTGAGTGAGCCCGCCGAGCCGACCACTTCCATGAGCCAGGCGTACGCGTCCCTGCGCGCCTCGGAGCCGTAGACCTTCACGGCGGAGGCGTCCTGGGGGGTGAGGGTGCCCTCCTGGACGGCGTTCACCATCTGCCAGTTGAGGAGCTTCATCGCGTCCAGCTTGGTGTGCGTCCTGGCCAGGCGCTGGCGGACCCAGCCGAGGTCGATGACGCGGCGGCCGTCGGCGAGCTTGGTGTCGGCGGCCCAGCGCTGCACGTTGTGGAAGGCGCGGATGGCCATGGTGCCGTGGGCGGCGAGCGTGACGCGCTCGTGGTTGAGCTGGTTGGTGATGAGCCGCCAGCCCTTGTTCTCCTGGCCGACGCGGCGCGATGCGGGGACGCGGATGTTCTCGTAGTAGCTCGCCGTGGTGTCGTGCGAGGCCAGGGTGTTGATGATGGTGCAGGAGTAGCCGGGGTCGCTCGTCGGCACGAGGAGCATGGTGATGCCCTTGTGGGGCGGGGCGTCCGGGTCGGTGCGCACGGCGAGCCAGACCCAGTCGGCGGTGTCGCCGTTGGTGGTCCAGATCTTCTGGCCGTTGACCGTGTAGTGGCCGGTCTCCTCGTCGCCCTCCCGGACCGCCTTGGTCTTCAGGGCGGCGAGGTCGGTGCCCGCGTCCGGCTCGCTGTAGCCGATCGCGAAGTCGAGTTCGCCGGAGAGGATCTTCGGCAGGAAGTACGCCTTCTGCTCGTCGGTGCCGAACTGCATCAGGGTCGGGCCGACGGTGTTCAGGGCCATCAGGGGCAGCGGGACGTTGGCCTGTGCGGCCTCGTCGAAGAAGATGAACTGCTCCATCGGGGAGAGCCCCCGGCCGCCGTACTCCTTGGGCCAGCCGACGCCGAGCCAGCCGTCGGAGCCGAGGCGCCGGATGGTCTCCCGGTAGAACCGCTTCTGCGCGGCGGGGTCGGCATAGCGGGCGTACGCGTTGTCGGGCACCAGCTCGGCGAAGTACGTGCGCAGCTCGGTGCGCAACTGCCGCTGCTCAGGCGTGTATTCGAGGTGCACGGCGCCTCCTGCTTCCGCTGGCTCCCGGGCTCGGGCTTGACGGCGCACACAGTAGAACGCGTTTCAGAAATAGGGAATGGCGGTGACGCATGCCGATGCTCCTGAACAGATCCGCCCCGGCAGCCGAATGCGCTGCCGGGGCGGATCTGTGCCGGCCGAGTCACCTCGGCCGGGAAGGCTGTCTCAGCCGAGGAGGGCGAGAGCCTTGTTCAGCGTGGCGGACGGGCGCATGACGGCGCCGGCCTTGGCATCGTCGGGCCGGTAGTAGCCGCCGATGTCGGCGGGCGAGCCCTGGACCGCGTTCAGCTCGTCGACGATCGTCTGCTCCTGCTCGACCAGGGTCTTGGCGAGCGGGGCGAACGCCTCGGCGAGCTGGGCGTCGGCGGTCTGCTTGGCCAGCTCCTGGGCCCAGTACATGGCCAGGTAGAAGTGGCTGCCGCGGTTGTCGATGCCGCCGACACGGCGGGTCGGCGACTTGTCCTTCTCCAGGAAGGTGGCCGTCGCGCGGTCCAGGGTGTCGGCGAGCACCTGGGCGCTCGCGTTGTCCGTGGTCTGCGCGAGGTGCTCGAAGCTGGAGGCCAGGGCGAGGAACTCACCCAGGCTGTCCCAGCGCAGGTAGTTCTCGCGGACCAGCTGCTGGACGTGCTTGGGGGCGGAGCCGCCCGCGCCCGTCTCGAAGAGGCCGCCGCCGTTCATGAGCGGAACGATGGAGAGCATCTTGGCGCTGGTGCCGAGCTCCAGGATCGGGAACAGGTCCGTGAGGTAGTCACGGAGCACGTTGCCGGTGACCGAGATGGTGTCCTCGCCACGGCGGATGCGCTCCAGGGAGAACGCGGTCGCGTCGACCGGCGACATGATCTCGATCTGCAGGCCGTCGGTGTCGTGCTCGGGCAGGTACGCCTTGACCTTCTCGATGAGCTGCGCGTCGTGCGCGCGGGTCTCGTCGAGCCAGAACACAGCCGGCGAGCCGGTCGCGCGGGCGCGGTTGACGGCCAGCTTGACCCAGTCGCGGATCGGGGCGTCCTTGGCCTGGCACATGCGGAAGATGTCGCCGGTGGAGACGGCCTGCTCCAGGACGGCGTTGCCGGCCTTGTCGAGCACGCGCACCGTGCCGGGCGCGGCGATCTCGAAGGTCTTGTCGTGGCTGCCGTACTCCTCGGCCTTCTGCGCCATGAGGCCGACGTTGGGCACCGAGCCCATCGTCGCCGGGTCGAAGGCGCCGTTGGCGCGGCAGTCGTCGATGACGACCTGGTACACGCCGGAGTAGCTGGAGTCCGGCAGGACCGCGAGGGTGTCGTGCTCGCCGCCGTCCGGGCCCCACATGTGGCCGGAGGTGCGGATCATCGCGGGCATGGAGGCGTCGACGATGACGTCCGACGGGACGTGCAGGTTCGTGATGCCCTTGTCGGAGTCGACCATCGCGAGCTCCGGGCCCTCGGCGAGCTCGGCCTCGAAGGACGCCTTGATCTGCTCGCCCTCGGGCAGCGCGCCGAGGCCGTTGAGGATGCCGCCGAGACCGTCGTTCGGGCTCAGGCCCGCACCGGCGAGCGCCGCACCGTACGCGGCGAACGTCTTCGGGAAGAAGGCGCGCACGACGTGGCCGAAGATGATCGGGTCGGAGACCTTCATCATCGTGGCCTTCAGGTGCACGGAGAACAGCACGCCGTCGGCCTTGGCCTTGGCGATCTGCGCGGTGAGGAACTCACGCAGCGGACCCACACGCAGGACGGAGGCGTCGACGACCTCGCCCTCGAGGACCGGTACGGACTCGCGCAGCACGGTGGTGCTGCCGTCCTCGCCGGTGAACTCGATGCGCAGCGTGTCGGCCTCGGTGATGACGGTGGACTTCTCCGTGGAGCGGAAGTCGTCGACGCCCATGGTGGCGACGTTCGTCTTCGAGTCGGCCGTCCAGGCACCCATGCGGTGCGGGTGCGCCTTGGCGTAGTTCTTCACCGAGGCGGGGGCGCGGCGGTCGGAGTTGCCCTCGCGCAGGACCGGGTTGACGGCGCTGCCCTTGACCTTGTCGTAACGGGCGCGGATGTCCTTCTCCGCGTCGGTCTTCGGGTCGTCCGGGTAGTTCGGCAGCGCGTAGCCCTGCGACTGGAGCTCGGCGACGGCCGCCTTCAGCTGCGGGATCGAGGCCGAGATGTTCGGCAGCTTGATGATGTTCGCGCCGGGCGTCTTGGCCAGCTCGCCGAGCTCGGCGAGTGCGTCGTCGATGCGCTGGCTCTCCTCGAGGAACTCGGGGAAGAGAGCGATGATGCGCCCCGCCAGGGAGATGTCACGGCTCTCCACGGCGACCCCGGCCGTCGAGGCGTAGGCCCTGACCACCGGCAAGAACGAATACGTCGCGAGGGCCGGGGCCTCGTCTGTCTGGGTGTAGATGATGGTCGAGTCAGTCACCGGGTGCTCCGCTCCACGTCTGCAACATTGCTCGACATCAAGATATCTCGTGATCGCCTCCTGCCACGAAGCGGCCCCGCTTCCCGGCCGCCACGGAACGTAGCGGCCGTCACGGAGCGTGATATTCGTTCAGCAGGCCGAACACTCAGCGGGTGAGCAGCAGTGCGTCGCCCACCGCACGCTCGGTACCGTCCGACGGCGAGTTGATCACCTTGCCGTTCACCGCCATGGCGACGGAGCCGCCGCCGTCCAGGGCCATGGCCCGCACCGCGCCGAGCGACTTCATCAGCTCCGCGCCCTCGCCCAGGCCGAACCCGTCGCTGACACCGGGCTGCCGTCCGTCCGCGGCGACCAGGAGCATGCGGCCCTGCCGGTCCACGCCCAGGAGCATGCGCGGATTGCGCTTGATGCCCCAGGTGTACGCGAAGGAACGGTCACCGGCGCGCTCGATGCCGTCCGCGCCGTAGTTCACCGCGACCTTGCCGCCGCGCACCAGCTCGGGGCCGCCGTTGACGATGTCGTCCTGTGGGCCGAGCCCGAGCTCCTTGCCCCGTTCGTCGAGGATCCTCTGGCTCACCTTCAGGGCGCTGCCCGGCGTCGCGTGCGTACGCAGCCAGGTGGCGCCCGCGCCGATGCCCGCGAGGACGCTGCCGCCGTCCGGGACCACGCCGCCGCGCGCCCGCACCTCCCGTACGCGCCCGCTCGCGTCGAGCACCGCCTCCGCCCCCTCCCCCGCCGGGGTGTGCGCGCCGAGTTCGTCGGTGAACCGCACGATCTCGTCGGGGTCGGTGCAGGTCACATCGTGCTGCGGGCGCTCGGTCGGGGAGTCGCCGCCGACACCGCCGCAGTTGCGGATCAGGCCCGGCACGCGGTTGATGCCGTCCACGACCGCCGACGCCGCGCCCGCGCGGACCCGCAGGTCCGTCCTGAGCTTCTTGAACTCCGGGTGCAGGCCGTCGCCGCGCAGCACCGCCGCGATCCGTCCGTTGGTCGCCGCGCTCTGCAACTCCCCGTCGTACGCGGCGATTCCGGCCGCCGCGCCGGGCACGCCGTCCTTGCCCTCCATGACGAAGAAGCCCGCGTTGACACCGAGCAGGGCGCCGTCGGCCGAGGCCATGCCGCTCACCGTCTCGCGTCCCGCGACACCCGTTCCGTACGTGCCCTTCATCGCACCGCCGTAGCGCTTCGGGTCGACGATCGCCACCTTGACCCGGGCGACTCCGGTGCCGGGCACGCCGTCGGCGCCGGTCCACTCACTCACCGCGTCGAACCCGGCGGCGGCCAGGGCCTTCCGCCGGGTGTCGGCCTCGGCCCGCGTGCCGTACTCCCCCACCCGTACGCGCACCCCGACCACGCCCTGCCGGTCGGAACCCCGCGGCCACGCGACCGCCTCGGCACGCGCGCCGAACCCGGCCCCGCGCACCCGCTCGGCCAGCGCCCGCGCGTCCGGCCCGGTGGAGAGGTGAGCGCCGTTCGCGCGCACCGTGACCGTCCAGTGGTCGGCGCCGGGACGGCCCGAGATGCTCCCCTGGTACAGATCGGCCCCGGCGGCGAGCCGCTCATGCTGCCAGCCGGCGATCGGCCCGGGGACAGCGGCAGTTGACGCGGCTGCCGCGGTGTCCCCGTAGCGGTCGACGACGACACCGGGGGCGAGCAGACCCGCAGCGGCGACGGTGACCACCGTCGCCCTCGCGGCGGCTCCGAACGGTCGGCGGGCGGGACGGCGGACGGGGCGGCGGGCAAGGACCACGAGGACTCCTGGATCGCGTAGGGACACCTGCGGGCACCTGGACGCACCCGCGCGCACGGGTACGGAGCGCTCAGGACACGCGTCGACACGCAGCGAACGCGAGCGCGCGGACGCCGGTCGATCCCAGGAGTGAATATCAGAAGTCCGGCCGGAAAACAGGCCCCTGACCCCGTCTGCGGGGGTGGATTCAGCCGTCCCGGCCCGTGGAGCGCGCCCGGTGCCTGCGGACCGCGTCACGGTTGGCGCACCGCTGGGAGCAGTAGCGCTGCCGCCCGGTGCGCGAGGTATCGGCGAAGATCGTGGCGCACTCCGTCACGGCGCACCGCCGGAGCCGGTGCATGCCGCGCCCGGCCAGGTGCAGCGCCGTGCCGACGGAGATCAGCTGGAAGAGCAGGGCGCCGAGCGGCTGCCGGTCGTCGCGGTAGTGCAGATGCCAGCCCGAACCAGCGTGGTCGGTGAGCCGCGGATGGGCGGCGGATGCCGCGAGCATTCCGTTGAGCAGCTCGGCGCGCTCCTCCTCGTCCGTGGCGTCGACGACCTTCTCCCAGTCGTCCAACGCACCCTGGGTGCGGTCGAGGTCCTCCGGCGTGACGGGGCGTTCCAGGACGAGTCCGGCGGCACGGCAGCGGTCCGCGAGTTCAACGGCGGTCTCCGGGCGCCGGTTGGCGAGGTCGGCGGCCAGATTCACGACCTCCTCACCGTAAGGGTTGAGATGCATAAGACCATTACATCAGTCTGATCGGCATGTCACAACGCACCGGAGACCACATCACCGCCGTACGCCCGGCGACAGGAGCCGTACGTCCTGCGGCGCGGGACGACGTCGCGGAGCTCGTACGCCTGCGGGCGCTGCTCTTCGAGCACCTCGGCGGCGACTACTTCAACCCGGCATCGGGAGACACCGGCTGGCAGGACGCCCTGGCACTGGTCCTGAAGGGCCAGTTGGCCTCGGGAGCCATGCGGATCCTCGTCGTGGACGGCGACGACGGGAGCCTGGCCGCGTGCGCCATCGGCACGGTCGAACAGCGGCTGCCGGGCCCGCACCTGCGCAACGGCCGGGTCGGTCTGGTGATCGGCGTGGTCACCGACCCGGCGCACCGGCGGCGCGGGCACAGCCGCGCGCTCATGCGGGGCCTGCTCGACTGGTTCCGGGAGCGCGGGGTGGCCCGCGTGGACCTGTACGCCTCCCACGAAGGCGAACCCCTCTACCGCGACCTCGGCTTCGTGAACCACCCGGACCCCGCCCTGTACTGGCGCCCGTGACGGCCGTCGCCGGGGTGGCGCACAGCGCGTGGCGGTACCGGTGGGCCGTCCTCGGCATCGCCACCTTCACCCAGGCCGCGGCCGGGTTCTTCGTGCAGGGCATCGGGGCGCTGGGCATCCATCTGCAACGTGACCTGCACCTGAGCACGGCCCAGTTGGGTCTGCTGGTCTCGGCGGCGCAGCTGGTTCCGCTGGTCGGGCTGCTGGTGGCCGGGGAGCTGCTCGACCGGTGCGACGAGCGCTGGGTCGTCGGAGCGGGCGCCGCGGTGGTCGGCGCGGCGCTGCTCGCGGGAAGCGCCGCACCGGGATATGGGTCCCTGCTCCTCGTACTGCTGCTCGTCGGCGCGGGGTACAGCACCGTTCAGCCCGGCGGCAGCAAATCCGTCGCGTCGTGGTTCGACGCCTCCCAGCGGGGTCTGGCCATGGGCATCCGTCAGGCGGGGCTGCCGCTGGGCGCCGCGCTGGCCTCGGCGGCGCTGCCGTTCGTCGCCGGGGCCTTCGGCTGGCGGGCCACGCTGGTGACGGGCGGAGTCGTCGCGCTGCTGGGGGCCGGAGTCTTCATGGGCTTCTACCGCAGGCCGCCCGTCCCCGCCGCGCCCCGGGGCCACCGGCCTCGGGCCTCGCTCAGGGCGGAGCTCGGCGCACGTCTGCGGATGCTCCGCGAACCGGCCATGGTGCGGATCATGCTCTCCGGGTCGAGCCTGATCTCGGTGCAGTGCGGCGTGGGCATCCTGACGGTCCTTCACCTGCACGAGAGGGCGTCCGTCGGAGCCGGTCCCGCGGCGCTTGTCCTGGTGGCGGTGCAGGGCGCGGGCGTCGTCGGCCGTGTCGCCCTGGCGGCCTGGAGCGACCGCGGCGGTTCCGGGCGGTACGGATCGCTCGTCCTCTGCATGGCCGCCGTGCTCGCGGGGATGGCCGTCCTGATGACCCCGCCGGGCCGGTCGCCCGCGGTCGCCTGCTGCACGCTCGTCTGGCTCGGCTTCTTCGGCTTCGGCTGGTACGGCCCCTGGGTCGCCCACGTGAGCGAATCGGCTCCGCCGGACCGGACGGGCTTCGCCCTGGGCCTGGCCATGTCCGTCAACCAGATCGCCATCGTGGTGATGCCGCCGGTGCTCGGCCTGCTCAAGGACCTCACCGGCAGCTTCGTACCGGTCTGGGGGCTCCTGTCGGCGATGACCGCCGTCGCGCTGGCCGTCTCGGCCCGGGTGCGGCCGGGCAACCGGCCCCGCCCGTGTGGCCGACCCGGCCGCGGCGGTCCACCGTGAAGCCGTAGGAGGTGTACGAGGTGTTGCCGCGAGCACGACGGGTAGCTGCGCCTCCGCACCGGAAACCGCCGCGAGAGCGCGCGGTACGACGGAACGAGAACTGGAGGGATCACCGTGAGCGAGGAGCTGCCCGAGACCCGGGGCGAGGACGAGACGCCCGTACCGAGGGATCTGCCCGATCAGCAGGCGTCGGACGAGGAGGACCACTGGGAGTTGGACGACGATTCGGCCACCACGGGCAACGCCCCGGACGCCGACGACGACGTACCGGACACGGACGAGGCGGGCACCGGCAGGCGCGGCGCACCGCACTCCGGTGGCGTACGCCCGGACCAGCCGGTGCCGGACGAGCCAGCCGACTGAGCCGGAGTCCGCACGCTCAGCGGGCTGCCCTCGGCTCGGCGGACACGGCGAGGATGAACGAGTGGCCTGCCGGGTCGCTGTAGGTCCGGGTGTCCCGGGGCCCGGAGTTGTCCTTGGTGTCCACGGGCCGGGCGCCCAGGCCGATGGCCTCGCGCTCCGCCTCGTCCATGTCGCCGCGGTCCACCAGGATCCTGAGGTGCGCCTGCTGCGAGTCATCGGGGCGCGGCCAGCTCGGCGGCGCGTAGCCGTAGTCGCGGTGGATGGCCACGCAGATGCCCTCCCCGTCGGACACCTCGACGAAGTCGGGGTCGTTGCCCATGCGGGACGTGCCTCCGAGCAGTCCCGCGTAGAACTCCGCGAGCTCCTCCGGTTTCGCACAGTCCAGGACGAGGACGGCGGTCTTCTTCACACCCATGGGGTCCCTCTTCTGTCGCTTCCGTCGGCATAGGGACGGGCAGCCGCCTCAGCCGGCCGTCCCGCGACGGACCGAGTGCCCCGCCAGGACCGCCTCAATCGGCGTCCGCCCGAGGGCGCACGGGCGCCCCTTCGCAGGCGACACTGGGGTCATGCACCTCGTCCACCAGTACCCGCCCCCTTCCGTCTACGGCCGTCTACGCGTCGAGCGGAGCGACCTGACGCCCGCCCGCTGGCTGGAAGAACGCCCGCCCCACGACGACGGATTCGGCACGGTCGCCGGTGTCTGCGCGCCCGGCTTCGAGGCGTACGCGCGAATCCTCCACCCGGCCTGGCTCGGCGATGAACCGGTGCGGTGGGACCAAGTGGCCGCCGTCTACGGCCGGTCGGTGGCGGCGGAAACGCGCTGGCACGAGCTGATCGGCCTCGGCGACCGCCTTCTCTACCGCAACGACGACACCCCGGCCGTCCCCGGCGTCTGGGACGAGCACCCCGACGAGGGCCCGACCCCCGCAGGTGTCGCCCGCGCCCTGATCTCCGTGCTGTCCCGGCACACCCGCACCCCCGACCGCTGCTGGTACGGACTCTGGGAGGGGTACGGCCAGTACAACTGGGACGGGTATCCCGTGTTCCACACGCCGGGCCGCGACGAGATCCTGCTCTCCGGACCGCTGGACGACGCCGACTCACCCGCGTCACCCGAGCGGAGTCCCGATGAGGGGGTGCCCGAGCTTCCGGACCTGTGGTGGCCCGAGGACCGTGCCTGGTGCGTGGCCGGTGACGTCGATCTGGTGAGCACGTACGTCGGCGGTACGGCGGCCTGCGTCGCGGATCTCCTCGCGGCTCCGGGCCTGGAGGCGTACGAGATCGCCGAGACCTCGGCGGTCGACTGACCCACGGCGTCATCGTCGGCGTGGAGTCGAATGCGTCGAGTCGTCCGCGTGGAGACGACCGCATGGAGTCGAACTCCACTATCACGGCACCGTGTTCGAGGAGTCAGATCACGACGAAAGCCCCGCCGAGGAGACCTGTTCAGACTCCGTGTCCTACAGGCCTCGCGGGATGACTAGCATGGCGCCATATATGGCCCGGAAGATCGCCGTCCCCTTTGGCGTTCCCACCGGGCCCGCGACCGATGCGTGCATCGGTCGGCTCGTTGCTCACCTGCAATCAAGGACCGAGGGACCGCTGAATGCCCGTGCCTGCTCCTCCCAGCCCGCACCGAATAGCGAAGGCGCGTCGGCCCGCTTCGGCCCTGCCCGTGGTCGTGCTGGTGGTGACCGCCGCGGTCGGTGCCGTCGCGGGCGTCATGGCACCGGACAACGCCCGGGTCTGGACGGTGGCTTCGGTCCTGGCCGGCTGGCTGTGTCTGGCGATCGCGCTCGTGAGCAGTTCCCTGCTCGTCAAGCGGGTCCGCGGGGCCGCCGCCGCGGACCATGCCGAGGCCGGCTCCCTCAAGGCTCAGCTCGCGCGCCAGGGTGCCGAGTCCGCGCACCTGGTGAACGTCACGCTGCCGACCGTGGTGAAACGATTGCGCGACGGGGCGAGCGCCAGTGAGACCTTGGCGCAGACGGCTCCGCCGTCGGATCCGCAACTGCGTCAGGTCGTCCAGGTGTTCGCCACCGTGGTGGAGGAGACCGTGCGGCACGCGGCCGACATCGAGGCGCGCCGCGACCACGCCCAGGGGCAACTCGCCCAGGCCGCCGAGGAGTTGGACCACCTGACGGCGGTGACCCTGCCCACCGCGATCGAGCGGCTGCGCGAGGGCTCCTCCGCGGACACGGTCCTCGCCGGACTCGATTGGCCGCGCAACCCCCTGCTGCGGGTTCCCGCCGAGTCGTTCGTACGGGAGCTCGCCTACAGCGAGCGGCGTGCCGCGGCGGCGCAGGCGGCCTCCGCGAAGGCCCTGAGCCGCGTGCAGGCCAAGTCGGTGAGCATGCTCGCCGATCTGCGGGACATGCAGGAGCGGCACGGCGTCGAGGTCTTCGGCGATCTGCTGCGCCTCGACCACGGCACCTCCCAGCTGGGTCTCATGACCGACCGCCTCGCCCTGCTGATGGGCGGCCGTTCCAGCCGCGCATGGAACAAGCCGATCGTCATGGAGAGCATCCTGCGGGGTGCGGTGGGCCGGATCTCCGCGTATCAGCGGGTGCGGCTGCACTGCTCTTCGACCGTGGCGATCGCCGGGTTCGCCGCGGAGGGCGTCATGCACGTCCTCGCCGAACTCATGGACAACGCGGCGAACTTCTCCCCGCCCATCGACGAGGTGCACGTCTATGTGGAGGAGCGCAGCGCCGGGATCGTCGTGACGATCGAGGACAGCGGTCTGAAGATGGCCGACGCGGCGATGCGCCGTGCGGAGGAGTCGGTCTCCGGGCACGTCACGGACCTGGCCTCGCTGCAGGGCACGCGCCTCGGTCTCGCGGTGGTCGGGCGCCTCGCCGCCAAGTACGGCATGAGCGTCAACTTCCGTCCTTCCTCACGCGGCGGCACGGGCGTCGTGGTGCTGCTGCCCCCGCAGCTCCTGGCCCAGCAGCGGGACCCCGCTCCCCAGCAGCTCGCCCCCCGCAGTGTCGAACCGGCGCCCGCGCCCGCTCCGGCGGTGCCCGCACCGGCGCCGGCACCCACGGAGATCCCCGCCGCTCGGGAGCACCCTGTCGCCCCCGTGCTGCCCCCGGCCGCCGCACAGGAGCAGCCCCGCCCCGAGCACGCCCGCCCCGCGGCGTCCACGACGAACGGCCTGCCCGTGCGCGCCCCCGGCCGCACCATGGCCGAGGCGGAGCGTGAGCGCGAGCAGCGCAGGGCGGCGTCCGACGCCGCGGCCGGGTCCGGTGCGCTCTCCGGTGACGCGGGGCTGCCGCCGCGTGACGCCGGTTCGCGTTTCGGAGCCTTCCACCGGGGGCGGCGGGGTGCGGGCGAGGTGCCCGGCTCCCCCGCGGCACCCGAGTCCCCCGCCGATTCCGGGCCGCCGCCCGCCGAGTAGACGAAGCCACCCGCACGGCGCCCGGGCTCTGGCGCCCCCTTCCCCGCTCGAAATCGTGAGATTGGAGGGACGGGCAGGTGACCGGACGACCCGCGCATCTCGCCCCGCCTACCATGCAGACCACTGACAACAGCCTGACCTGGCTCCTGCAGAGCCTCCTGAAGCGCACCCCCGGTACACGGCACGCCCTGGTGCTCTCCCGGGACGGCCTGAAGCTGTGCTGGAGCGAGCATCTGACGCTCGACCAGGCTGACCAGCTGGCGGCGATCTGCTCCGGCATCCAGGCGCTCGCCCAGGGCGCTTCCATGGAGTTCGGCGACGGTACCGGTGGCGTCCGGCACTCCATGACCGAGTTCCACGGCGGGCTGCTCTTCATCGTCGAGGCCGGACTCGGGGCGCACCTCGCGGTCGTGGCCGAGGAGAACGCCGATCCCGGGGTGGTGGGCCATCAGATGACGGAACTGGTCGAGCAGATCGGGGAGCACCTGCGCGCCGAACCGCGCGCCCAGACCGAAGGCAGCGGCTCCTCGTGACGCCGCGCAGGCCCGTGGACATCGGTGATCCGGACCGGCTGTACACGGTCACCGGTGGCCGCAGCCGCGCCGACGACGATTCGTTCGACCTGGTGACTCTGGTGGTGAGCGAGTGCGAGCCCACTGCCGGGATGCAGTCGGAGCACGTACGGATCCTCGAACTGTGCCGGCATCCGACGGCCGTGGTGGAGATCGCCGCGGAGATGAAGCTGCCGATCACGGTGGTGCGGATCCTGCTCGGTGACCTGCTCGCGATGGGCCGGATCACCGCCCGCCATCCCCGCGCGGCCGGCTCGGCCGCCGCGATCCCCGATTCCGCCCTTCTCAAGGAGGTGCTCCATGGGCTCCGCAACATCTGAGCTGCCCTCCCGTACGCCCCTGTCCGACACGGCCGAGACCGGCCTGAAGATCGTCGTCGTGGGCGGCTTCGGCGTCGGCAAGACCACGCTCGTCCGGTCGGTCAGCGAGATCCGTCCGCTGAACACCGAAGAGGTGATGACGCAGGCCGGCATAGGCGTCGACGAGACGTCCGACGTGGCCGCCAAGACCACGACGACGGTAGCGTTCGACTTCGGCCGGATCAGCCTCAACGAACGCGTGGTGCTGTATCTGTTCGGCGCTCCCGGGCAGGAGCGCTTCTGGTTCCTGTGGGACCGGCTCTTCTCCGGCACGCTCGGCGCGGTCGTCCTGGTCGACACGCGGCGCATGGACGATTCCTGGTACGCCATCGACCGTCTGGAGCACCACAAGACGCCGTTCGTGGTGGCCGTCAACCGGTTCGACGACGACACCGCCACGCACTCCCTGGAGGAGATCCGCCAGGCCCTCGCCCTGCCCGGCCATGTGCCGCTGATCGACTGCGACGCACGGGTGAGGTCGTCGGGCAAGGACGTCCTGATCACCCTCGTGGACCACCTCTACGCACTGGCCATGGCCCAGGAGATGACACCGTGACCGAGCCCTCCCCCTTCGAGCAGAGCCCGCCGCCCGGGTGCCCGGCCCACGCGGGTACGGGCGCGGTGCGCCTGGGCGGTCTGGAGTACCAGCAGTCGCCTTCGCAGCTCTACCGCAGCCTGCGCCGGGAGCACGGCGCGGTCGCTCCGGTGCTCCTCGACGGTGACGTGCCCGCGTGGCTGGTGCTCGGCTACTCCGAGGTCAGCTATGTGACCGGCCACGACGAGCTGTTCGCCCGTGACTCGCGCCGCTGGAACCAGTGGGAGAACATTCCCGCCGACTGGCCGCTGATGCCGTTCGTCGGCTACCAGCCGTCGGTCCTGTTCACCGAGGGCGCGGAGCACCAGCGGCGGGCCGGTGTGATCACCGAAGCGCTTGAGGGGGTCGACCAGTTCGAGCTCGCCCGGGACAGCGGCCGGATCGCGGACCGGCTGATCGCCGAGTTCGCCGGCAGCGGCCAGGCCGAGCTGATGGACTCGTACGCCCATGCGCTGCCCATGCGCGCCGCGGTGCAGATGTGCGGCATGCCGGACGCGAGCACGGACACGCAGCAGCTCGTGGACGACCTGCGGATCTCGCTCGACGCGCACGAGGGCGACGACCCCGTGGCGGCGTACACGCGCGTCGGTGAGCGCATCCAGCTCCTGGTCAAGGAGAAGCGGGAGAAGCCCGGCGCGGACGTCACCTCGCGGATGCTGCGGCACCCGGCGGGTCTCACCGACGAGGAGATCGTCCAGGACCTGATCTCCATCATCGCGGCGGCGCAGCAGCCGACGGCCAACTGGATCTGCAACACGCTGCGGTTGATGCTGACCGACGAGCGGTTCGCCCTGAACGTGTCCGGCGGGCGGCTGAGCGTGGGCGAGGCGCTCAACGAGGTGCTGTGGCTCGACACCCCGACCCAGAACTTCATCGGCCGCTGGGCGGTGCGCGACACCCAGCTCGGCGGTCGGCAGATCCGGGCGGGCGACTGCCTGGTGCTCGGCCTCGCGGCGGCCAACACCGACCCGCAGATCTGGCCCGAGTCGCACGTCGGCCCGGAGAACTCCGCGCATCTCTCCTTCAGCCACGGCGAGCACCGCTGCCCCTACCCGGCTCCGCTGCTCGCCGATGTCATCGCGAGGACGGCGGTCGAGACGCTCCTGGAGCGGCTGCCCGACCTCGTCCTCGCGGTGGAGCCGCACGAGCTGACCTGGCGCCCGTCCATCTGGATGCGCGGTCTGGCCTCGCTGCCGGTGCAGTTCACGCCCGTGGCGCACTGAAACGCTGCCGGGGCGCCGCTTTCGGGCGGCGCCCCGGTGGGTCCAGGCGGTGGGGTGTCAGGCGGTGGCAGGGGTGAAGACCACCGGCAGCGACTGCGGTCCGCGGGTGAACACGCCTTGCTCGACGGGGTCGAAGCCCTCGGCGAGCCGTACGTCCGGCATCGCGTCGAGGAGTTGGCTGACGCCGATCTCCACCTCGGCCTTGGCAAGCAGCGCGCCCACGCAGAAGTGCCTGCCGAGGGCGAAGGAGAGGTGGTCGGCGGCGGCGGAGAACGCCGTCGTCGTGGTCAGGTCGTCCCGGAAGATGTCGAAGCGGTCCGGCTCGCGGTAGCGCTCCTCGTCACGGTTGGCCGAGCCGATGAGGCAGGTGACGGTGGCCCCGGCGGGGATGGTGCCGCCGCTGACCTCCACGTCGGTCGCCGACTGCCGCATGATCATGTGCACGGGCGGCGTGTACCGCAGTGTCTCGGCGAAGGCGCGGGCGATCAGGGTGCGGTCCTGCCGGACGGCCTCGAGCTGCTCGGGGTGCATCAGGAGGTTGGCGAAGATGCTGGCGATGGCCTTGTCGGTGGTCTCGCCGCCCGCCGCGAGCAGCAGGCTGCAGAAGGCCTTGATGTCCTCGTCACTCATGCGGACGCCGTCCACCTCGGCGGCGCACAGCGTGGAGAGCAGGTCGTCCCCGAGGTTGTCGCGGCGCTCCCGGATGATCGGGATCATGTACTCGGCGAACTCCACCCGGGTGCGCTCACCGGCCGCCGCGACCTCGGCGTCGCCCGCGAGGTTGCCGAGGAAGGCGATGACGGTGGTGTACCAGCCGTGGAAGCGCGCGTGGTCGGACTTGTCCAGGCCGAGCATGTCGGCGATCACGTTGACCGGGAAGCGGGTGGCGTAGCCCTCCACCAGGTCCACGCTGCCGGTGTGCCGGAAGGTGTCGATGAGTTCGCGGGAGTTGCGTTCTATGACGGGCAGGAACTTCTCCTGCAGGTCGCTGCCGCGGAACGCGGGTGCGACGAGCGCGCGCCGCACGGAGTGTTCCCTGCCGCTGAGCTGGAGGATCGTCTTGCCGTGGACGGGCTCGATCTGCCAGTCGTAGTTGTCGGTGGTGAACTGCGAGCCCTTGTCCTTGAATACGCGCTCGACATCCGTGTACCGGGAGATGATCCAGCTCCGCGTCGCCTCGTGCCAGAACAGCGGCGCGCTCTCCCGCATCACTCGATAGGCCGGGTACGGGTTCTCGGCGAACTCGGGCGAGAGGATGTCGGGGACCTGCTGCGCGGTGGACATGTGGCTCCTAGGTCGGAAACAGGCAACCGCACCAGGCTATTGATCACTTACGGAGCCAACCAGCCCCTCCCGGCCGACGGTTGAGCGTTGCACTAATGTTGGCCGAAAATCACCCCTTGCCCCGCCGGGTCGAAACCGGCGGGGCGAGGGACACGGATGCCCGGCTGCCGGGGGACGGTCAGCAGCTGAGCTTGTCGCCCGTGGCGACGTCGAGGATCCCGGTGAACCGGGTGTAGTTGTTGATCCGGCTCTGCACCTGCTCGGGGTTCTTCCCGTCGCACTCCAGGCTCCCGTTGATGCTGCGGATCGTCTCGCCGAATCCCGCGCTGTTGACCATGGCGTTGTGCGGCGTCATGGTCCCCGGGCCGTTCTGCGTGTTCCAGTACCAGAGGCCGGTCTTCCAGGCCACGGCCGGATCGTTCTGCACGAGGTCGGGGTTGTTCAGGAGGTCGATGTTCAGGGCGTCGCCCGCGGCCTTGTAGTTGAAGTTCCAGCTGAGCTGGATCGGGCCGCGGCCGTAGTACTTGTCGTTGCCCGCCGGACATCCGTAGGGCTGGGACGTGTCGCAGTAGTGCGGGTAGTTCGCGGTGTTCTGCTCGACGACGTGGACCAGGCCGCCCGTCTCGTGGCTGACGTTCGCCAGGAAGGCCGCGGCCTCCTGCTTGCGCACGGTGTCGCTGCCGGTCCCGGTGAACTCGGGGTAGGCGCTGAGCGCCTCCGTGAGGCCGCTGTAGGTGTAGAAGGAGTTCCGGTTCGGGAACATCTCGTTGAACTGGGCCTCGCTGACGATGAATTCGGCCGCCGCCCGCTCCCCCGTGTCCGCCTTATCGGCAGAGGCGTTGGGGGCGAGGGTCAGGAGGGTGAGCGTGGCGGCGGACGCGGTCGCGGTCAGCGCGGCAAGGACACGAAGACGCATGGGGGATCACTCCTCGACGGGTCGGCGCATGCGCGAGCACGGCCACCCGTCACGTGGTGGGGGGGGGAAGAAGTGGGGACCGTCTCTTGAGCGCACGGGGGGTGGGAGGCGCGAAGAGACGCGACAGGACCCACCAGTGATCACACCGGCGCACCGGGAGCTGCAGCCACCCGGAATGGCTCCTACCGTTGGACTAGACCATACCGAGTGACACGTCCACGTCAATACCTCATCGACCCGCCGCAGTGGGGCGGGAGTTGGGGCCGGGGACCGCCGGGCGCGTTCCGGCACGTCAGCGGCGAGCCGGCGCCGACGTACACTGAAGCGGTGTCGGGCAGGTCCCTGCTCCGCCCGGCCATCTGTGCTCAGCCCTCCACGACCCGGATCCGGTTCTCGGCGACCGGTCGCCGTGCGGCGCACAGGTAGCGTTCCTCGGCCGTCTTGGCCCTTCGGCCCGTACGCAGATATCCCCCTGTGGGGCCCGCTCGCCTTACGCGTATCACCGCGGATTCCGGCTCGCCGTCGCCCTGCCCCCCCCTGGGGCCGGGCGTGCGCGGTGTGCCGTGGACCGCCTTCGAGGGGACTGTTGTGAAGCTCAGCGCACTGCTCGACGGGCACGACCACGAGATTCTGCACGGCGACCCGAGAGCCCCCGTCACCGCGGGCATAACCTTCGATACCCGAAATGTGACACTCGGATCGCTGTACGTCGCCGTTCCCGGCCATGAGGAGGGCGGCCCCGGGGGCATCGGCCTGGCCCTGGAACGAGGGGCGGTGGCGGTCCTCACCGAAGGCGGCGCACCGCCCGGCACGGAACCCGCCGGGCAGGTGTGCGTGGTGCGGGTGACGGACGCCAGGGCGGCCGCCTCGCTCATCGCCTCCCGGTACTACGGCGAGGCCGGCCGTGCGATGGACGTCGTCGCGATCACGGGGACGAACGGCAAGACCTCCGTCTCGTACATGGTCGAGTCGGCACTCAGACTGGCCACGGGCGCGAAGGTCGGGGTGATCGGCACCTCGGGAAGCCGGATCGGCACGGAGCGGATCCCGATGCCGCGGTCGGTCCTGAGCACCCCCGAGTCACCCGACCTGCACTACCTCCTGGGCCACATGCGCGACCGGGGCACGAGCAGTGTGGTCCTGGAAGCCACGTCCATGGGCCTGCTGCAGCGCCGCCTCGACCACGTGCCCGTGGGCATCGGTGTCTTCACCAATCTCACCCAGGACCACCTGGACGACCACGGGACGATGGAGCACTACAAGAACGCCAAGCTGCGGCTCTTCGCGGGGCTGTGCGACCGGGCCGTGGTCAACGCCGACGACCCCGTCGGCGCCGAGATCATGGCCCTGATGCCGGGCGCGGTCACGACGTACGGCCTGGACGCACCGGCCGACTACCGGGCGAGCGACCTGGTGGTGGACGCGGCCGGCACCCGCTTCACGCTTCACCACGACGGCCGCAAGTACCCCGCCGCGATCCCCATACCGGGCCGCTTCTCCGTGTCCAACGCGCTGGCCACCCTCGCCACCTGCCATCTGCTGGGGCACGAACTGCCCTCCCTCGTCGAGGCCTTGGACCGGATGCCGCCCACGCCCGGCCGGCTCGAACAGTTCACCACCGCGCAGGGCGTCTGCGTGATCGTCGACTACGCGCACTCGCCGGACTCGCTGGAGAAGGTCCTCGCCACGATCCGCGGCTTCGCGACCGGATCGGTGATCACCGTCTTCGGCTGCGGCGGCGACCGTGACATCACCAAGCGGGCCCTGATGGGCGAGATCGCGGGACGCCACTCCGACCGGTGCGTCCTCACGTCGGACAATCCCCGTGACGAGGACCCCGAGGCCATCCTGGACCAGATCGTTCCCGGTCTGACGTCCACCGGGACCCCCTTCGAGCGGGTGGCCGACCGCCGCGACGCGATCTCGCGTGCGCTGTCCGCCGCGCGGCGGGGTGACATCGTTCTCGTCGCGGGCAAGGGAAGCGAGCCGCACCAGATCGTCGGCGAACAGCTCATCCCCTTCGACGACATGACAGTGGTCCGCGAACTCGACGCGCTCTGAGGACGAGGACGAGCCGCGGGTGGCTGTGCGATTCATCCATCGCCCCGGCGTGCGCAGTGCGAATCGGGCACTGGTGCGGTGGGGCGCACGGCGTTTACGGTCCCTGCATTTCCGCCACAGCAACACGTACCCCGTGGTGCTGTCACCCAGGGAGCCGCCTGTGCCCAAGGAGCCATCTCCGTCCGTCATCGAGGTCGAGACGCACGGAGTCGAACGCATCCCGGACGCGGACCGCACGGCGGGGCCGCTCGATCTGTTCCGGCTGTCGTTCGGCGGCGCCAACACCTTCGCCACCTGTGTGCTCGGAGCGTTCCCGATCCTGTTCGGACTCTCCTTCCTCCAGGGGCTCGCGGCGATGCTCGCCGGGCTGCTCGTCGGTTCGCTGCTGCTCGCCCCGATGGCGGTGTTCGGGCCGCGCAACGGCACGAACAACGCCGTATCGTCGTCGGCGCATCTGGGCGTGCACGGCAGGATCGTCGGTTCCTTCCTCTCGCTGCTCACCGCCGTCGCGTTCTTCTCCCTGTCGGTGTGGAGCTCGGGCGACGCGCTCATCGGCGGGGCGCACCGGCTGCTCGGTGTGCCGGAGAGCGATGTCGCCTATGGCTGCGCGTACGCGGTCTTCGCCGCTCTGGTGCTCGCCGTGTGCGTCTACGGCTTCCGCTTCATGCTGCTCGTCAACAAGATCGCGGTGGTGGCGGCGACCCTGCTGTTCGTCCTCGGCCTCGCCGCCTTCGCGGGGGACTTCGATCCCTCGTACGCCGGTGTCTTCACGGCGGACGCCGACCGGGCGACGCAGGACCTCTTCTGGCCGTCCTTCATCGGCGCCGCGCTGATCGTGCTGTCCAACCCGGTCTCCTTCGGCGCCTTCCTGGGTGACTGGGCGCGCTACATTCCGGCCTCCACGCCGCGCCGCAAGGTGATGGGAGCGGCCTTCCTCTCGCAGCTTGCCACGGTGCTGCCGTTCGGCTTCGGCCTGGCGACGGCGTCGATCATCGCCGAGCGGGCGCCCCGGTACATGGACCCGGACGCCCCCAACTTCGTCGGCGGGCTGCTGGCGATCGCGCCCGGCTGGTACTTCCTGCCGGTCTGCCTGATCGCGCTGATCGGCGGCATGTCGACCGGGACCACCGCGCTGTACGGCACCGGCCTGGACTTCTCCTCGGTGTTCCCCCGGCTCAGCCGCGTGCGGGCCACCGTCCTGATCGGCGTCCTGTCCATCACGTTCATCTTCGTGGGCCGCTTCGGCTTCAACCTGGTCCAGGCGATCTCCACCTTCGCCACGATGATCATCACCTGCACCGTGCCGTGGATGATCGTCATGATGCTTGGCTACGTCACCCGGCGCGGCTGGTACGACCCCGAGGCGCTGCAGGTCTTCACGCGCCGGCAGCACGGCGGCCGCTACTGGTTCGCCCGCGGCTGGAACTGGCGCGGCATGGCGGCCTGGTGGACCGGTGCGGTGACCGGCGTGCTGTTCACCAACATTCCCGGACAGTTCGTCGGGCCGCTCGGCGACCTCGCGAACGGCGCCGACATCAGCCTCCCGCTGGGAGCGGCCGTCGCCGCCGTCGTCTACTTCGGCCTGCTCGCGGCGTTCCCGGAGCCGCGCGGGGTGTACGGGCCCGAGGGGCCGCGCTGGGTGCGCGCGGCGGACACCCCGATCGCCCCGATCACCGGGCCGCCGGGCGGCGCCCGGGAAGACGCCTCCGCGACGGCGGCGAGGTAGGCATAGGCGCAGGCGCAGGCGTCCCGGTCAGCGTGCCGTTTCGAGCTCCCGCTTGAGGTTCTTCAGCGTCCGGTCGATGTTGCCGACCTGGAAGACCGCGAAGGTGCGCCCGCCCGTGGCGAGCCGGTCGAAGGCGTTGGCCACGAAGGTGGGCCAGGAACGCCGGTCGTCCGTCCAGGTCTCGGTCACCTTGGTCGCACCGCCGCTGTCCTCGAACCGGTACTCCCAGCTGGCGATGGGCGCGCGCAGCCGGGGGCGCTTCACCCCGATCGCGTGCACGCGGAAGGCGAAGCGCTGCCCCGGCTCGGCCTTGGTCACCGTGCAGCGGGTGGTCCAGCGGAACGGGCCGCGCTTGTTGTGGCCCTCGAAGACCAGGCCGACACTTGCGGGAACGTCACCTCCCGGCACGGTCGCCCCGAGGTTCTCGGGGCTCCAGCGCCCCATCAGAGCGGGCTGGCTGACCTGCTCGTACACCGACTGCGGGGGCGCCTGGACCAGGATGCTTCGTGACACTGTGAACGTGCGGGTCATGACAACTCCGTTCCTCGACCCGCGACCTTACTCATCAGTAGCTCGAAAGTCAGCCCCCGCACCACGCCCTTCGGCGGAGTGCGGGGGCTGATGCGAGGGCTCAGACGAGTCCGGTGACCGTGACCGCGATCCCGGGCGCGGCCGGCTCCCCGGTCACCAGCTCGACGGCCTTCGCCGCGGCCGAGCGCACCTCTCGCGTCACGTCCAGGGTCCGCCGTCCCCGGTGGACGACGACGTACACGTCCACGCTCCAGTCCCTGCTGCCCTTCTCGCGCCGCACCCGTACACCGGCGGAGCCCGTGGGGGTACCGGGGAGCCCCCGTCGCAGCACGGCCGACGACCGCAGGAGGTCCACCAGGCCCGGCCGCAGGAAGGCGACCCCGGGCGTGGCCAGAACCGCCTCTATGACGGCATCCGCCAGCACGCGCGAAACGTCTCGATCGCTCACCGCTGCCGCCCTTCCGTGCTCTCGTCCGCTTGATCGTCGCCATCGCCGTCGTCGATGAGGTCGCTGATCGTCACGTCGACGACCGCGACCGGCATGCCCAGCTCGTCGTCCACCGCCTCGATGACCCGGTGACGCACCCGGTCCGCGACCTCCGGCAGGTTCCACGTGAACGGGACCTGCACCTCGACGCGGATCCTGACCGGCCCGCGCGGGAGCCGCCCCGAGGGTGCGGGAGACTCGGGCTCCTCCAGCGGGCCGATGCGGCAGCTGCCCGCACGCACGCCCGGCAGCGATTCGGCCGCGGCCCGGACCGTTCTGGCCGCGGCGGCCTCCACGATCCACGCGTCCTCGTCCTCGTCGCCCAGGGGCAGCGTCCGGCCCGGCCGCAGCTCCAGACGCACCACGTCCATGACACGGGCGGCGAGCGCGGAGGTGTCCTGCTCCCGCTCCGGCGGCGCCGTGTCGCGCGCCTCCGTGACCACGCCCTCCAGGAGCCGCAGGGCGTCCAGGGCCTGCGCGCAGTGCGGGCAGCCGTCGGCGTGGGGATCGGGCGCGCCCGCCTCCCGCTGTTCCCACACATACGACAACTCGCGCCCGCAGGGCAGCAGTTCGTCCTCAGGCAGCACTCCGAAGCCCGCCTCCCGCTCGTCGTCCGGTACGGACTCTCCGTTCAACGCCATGCGGCCATCGCCTCCGTCAGATAGCGCCGCGCCCGGAAGACACGGCCGCGGACCGCCTCCGGACTGATGCCGACCGTCTCGGCGATGGACTCGTACGGCGCGCCGTCCAGCTCGCGCAGCACCCAGCACACCCGCTGCTCCGGCGAGAGCCCCTCCATCGCCCGCGCCAGGTCCGCCACGGCGGCATGCCCCTCGGCCACCCGCGCGGGCGACACCTCGTGCTCCGGCGCGGCCGGCTCGGGCAGCCCGTCCAGGGCCACGACCGGCCGCCGCGCACGCAGCAGGTTCAGGCAGCGATTGGTGACGATGCGATAGATCCACGTGCCGAACTGTGCGTCCCTGCGGAACTCCGGCAGCTTGCGCCAGGCGCTGACGAAGGAATCCTGCACGGCGTCCTCCGCCTCCGGGCGGCTCCCGAGCAGACGCGTGGCAAGACGCAGCGCCATGGGCGCGTGGCGGTGCACGAGGGTTTCGAAGGCCTCCTCGTCACCCTCCGCCGCCCGCACCGCGAGCAGTCCGTCGTCACGTCTCGACGACGCGTCCGCTTCATCGGCTGTTCCGCCCCGGTCGCCCGGCACACGCGGCTCCTCTCACTTCGGTGATGCTCCTACGACACACGAAGGGACCGCCGCGTTACGCGGCCAGGGAACGCTACACGCCGGGCGGGAAAATTCCCGCGAGGCGCGTAACGGACCCGGGGTACCCGGGTCCGAGCAAGAGAAGGGACAGCCACCGAGAAACCCCCGACGACGAGGAGATGCCACCATGACGACACCTGACCTCACTTCGAACGCTGCCGCGACCGGCAGCACCGAGAAGCACCTCACCGGCGAGGCCCGCAGGAGCACCCCGGGAGCCATCACCGTCAGCGGAGCCACCGGCGCGGCCCAGCCGGCGGCGACGCGGGGCAAGACGTCCATCGCGGATGTCGTGGTGGTGAAGATCTCCGGCATGGCGGCCCGCGAGATCCCCGGCGTGTTCGACATGGGCGGCGGCCTGTCCCGCACCATCGGCGCCGTGCGCGACCGCGTTCCCGGCGGGCGCCCGAACGTCGGCCGCGGGGTGAAGGTCGAGGTCGGCGAGCGGCAGACGGCCATCGACCTCGACATCGTCGTCGAGTACGGCGTGCCCATCACGGACGTCGCCCACGACGTGCGCGAGAACGTCATCTCGGCGGTGGAGCGCATCACCGGCCTCGAGGTGGTCGAGGTGAACGTCGCCGTCAACGACGTCCACCTGCCCGACGACGACACCGCGGACTCCGGCGGCGAGACGCGCGTCGAGTAACACTCCCGCCCCACGCGGGCTCAGCCGTGACGTCCCCTTCTGTGGTGTGAGGTGAGTGGTGAGCACAGCTCTGGTCGGCCTGATGACGGGCATGGCCCTGGGATTCGCCGGGTGGTTCGGCGGATTCGGCGCGTTCCTGCTGGTCGCCGCGCTCGGCGCGGTCGGCTTCGTCCTGGGACGCCTCGCCGACGAGGGCACGGACCTCCGCGCCTTCCTCGGCGGGCGTGACCGGGAGCGGCGATGACCACGCCCGCGGCCGAGCGCGGCAGGACGACCGTCGCGGACCGCGCGGTGCGCCGCATCGCGGAGCGCGCCGCGACGGAGGCACTGGCGCCCGGCGCGGTGGAGGTCGGCGGCGGATCGGCGGCCGTGCGCGGCCGCCGGGCCCGGGTCGGTGTCACCGTGACCCTGCCCTACCCCGCCAAGCTCGACGAGGCGGGCGAGAGCGTGCGCTCGCACGTCGCCGAGCGCACCGCCCGGCTCACCGGCCTCACGGTGCCCTCGGCGCGGATCCGCGTCCGGGGCCTGTCACGCCACGGTCTGTCCGGTGGGCAGCGGCTCGCACCACCGGTGGCCGCCACCGAGGCGGCCGGGCCGCGCGCTCACCGGCCGTGGGCCCAACGCCGCCTGCCCGTCGCGGTGTTGACCCTGCTCGGCGCCGCGGTCTGCGGGCTACTGCTGTACGACGTGGTGTCCGTGCACGCCGCCGGGCACGCTCCCGCGCGGTGGCGGGCCGAGGTGATGGAGTGGCTGTCCACGCACGGCCCGGACAGCGGGACGGCCATGGGCGTCCTCGCGGCGGCCGGAGTGTTCCTGCTCGGTGTGTGGCTGCTGGTCCTCGCCGTCACGCCGGGCCGTCGCGATGTTCTCCCGATGAGGCCGCCGCTGCCGGGTGTGCGCGCGGTCCTGGACCGCCGGGCGGCGGCGGCCCTCCTGCGGGATGCCGTGACCGACGTGCCGGGCATCGGCGAGGTCCGGGTCAGGGTCGGCCGCCGTACGGCACGGGTGCGGGCCGGGCTCGAGTTCGGCGGTCTGGAGGGTGCGCGGCGGGCTGCGGAAGAGGCTGCCGAGGCGGCGACCGCCGGGCTCGGTCTCGCCGGGCCGCTGCGGCTGCGCGTACGGCTGAACACGGAACCCGGCTGGCGCGCCCCGACGGACTCCGGCTCCCGGCCGGATACCGGGAGCAAGCCTGCCGCGATGGAGAGGAGCACCCCTGATGAGCCGACTCCGTAGCGGCACGAACCGCTCAACTCTGTTCTGCGCGGCGGCAGTTCTCCTGTTCGCGGGAGCCGTACTGGCTTCCGCGGCCACGCCCGTCCGCGAACGGCTGCCGTCGACCGTGCCCCGTGTCGACGCCGACCGGGTGTGGCTGGACGAGGAGCTGCTCGGCCGGTGGCGTGATCACGGCTGGTGGCCGCCCGTCGTGATCGCCGCGCTGGCCCTCGGCGCCGTCCTGTTCCTGTGCTGGGCCGCCGCCCAGTTCCGCGGCGGCCGGCTGCGCGAGCTCCCGCTCGGGCAGCCCGGCGTCACTCTCTCCGCCAGGGCGCTGGCCTCCGCGATGGCCGAGCGCGCCCGGGGTGTCGACGGCGTGGCCCGCGCCCACGTACGACTGCTCGGACACCCCCGGCGGCTGCGCGCCCGCATCACGCTGGTCCTGGACCCCGACGGCTCCCCGGAAGCGGTGCTGCGCGAGCTCGCCCGGGACACCGTCGCCGAGGCGCGGGCGGCGGCAGCGCCCCGCGTCCTGGAGGCGGACGTGCACCTCACCACCCGGCGGCACCGGGCGCGCCGCATCCACTGAGCGGCGCCCCCCCACCCCGGCGGCCGGCCCGCGGCTACAGGGCTTCCAGCGTGGTGCGCAGGTCGGCGGCGCGAGGGCGGTTGTGAGGCAGCCTGCCGAGGACGGCGGCCATGCCGCAGGTGTCGGTGACGGCGGAGTAGACGAGGCCCGCCCCGACGCCCGCGGCCAGCCAGCGCGCGGCCCGGAAGCGGGTACCGGCCGCGAGGCCGATGACCACCAGGGACCCGGCGGCGAGCCGCACCTGGCGCTCCATCGGCCAGGCCGTCGGTGCGCCCTCCGAGGGGTGCAGGGGGTGGCCCTGTTCGGCCCAGGCGGTGGTGCCGCCGGCGAGGGTGGCGGCGGGGATGTCGGCGGCGGCCAGCTCGTCGCACGCGGAGGCCGAGCGATTTCCGGAGGCGCAGACCATCAGGAGTGCACCGCGGGCGGCGGCGGCCTTGAGCTCCGGCAACGCCATGTGCAGATGGTCGACGGGGATGTTGAGGGCCCCGGGAAGGTGACCGGAGGCGTACTCGCCGGGGGTGCGTACGTCGACGACGGTGTAGCGGTCGAGACGGGCGGCAGCCTCGGCGGGCGCCAGATCGGTGGGGGGAGTCATGTGGAGGTGTCCTTTCGTTGATCCAAGGCTCTCACTCCAGCAGGCTACAATACCCCCAAGGGTATTTACGGAGGTGGGTGGCGTGCAGCTGGAGATGGCGGCAGACGAGCTGAAGTCCGTGCTGAACCGGCTGCGTCGGGCACAGGGCCAGATCGCCGGGATCATCAAGATGATCGAGGACGGCAGGGACTGCGAGGACGTGATCACGCAGCTGGCCGCGGTCTCCCGCGCACTGGACCGGGCCGGGTTCGCGATCATCGCGACGGGACTCCAGCACTGCATGGCCGAGGGCGAGCGGTCCACCGGCGACCGCGATCAGATGCGGGCCCGCCTGGAGAAGCTGTTCCTTTCCCTGGCCTGACCGCCGAATGCCTGTGCCGCACCCGGACGGATGCGGCACAGGCATTCGGCGGTGTCCGTCAGCTCTTCGGCATCAGGACCGTGTCGACGATGTAGACCGTGGCGTTGGCCGTCGGGACGTTGCCGCAGACGACGTTCGACGTGTCGTTGACCTTGTACTCGGTGCCGGAGCCCGCGGTGGTGAGCTTGCTCTTCTCCAGCGTCTCGAAGGAGCCGTTCTCCAGCTGCTGCGGCTTCAGCTTCTGACCCACCACGTGGTACGTGAGGATCTTGGTCAGCTGCGCCTTGTCGTTGAGCACCTTGTCCAGGTCGGCCTGGGGAATCTTGGCGAAGGCGTCATTGGTCGGCGCGAACACCGTGAGGTTCTTCGCGTTGTTCAGGGTGTCGACAAGACCGGCCTTCTTGACCGCGGTGACCAGGGTGGACAGGTCCGGGTTGTTCGACGCGGCGGTGGCGACCGGGTCCTTCGCCATCCCGTCGAAGGAGCCCGCGCCGCTCTTCGGGACGGACGAACAAGCGGGTCCGAACGGCTCGTTCGCCTTCATGGCGTCGTCCGACGTGCTCGCCTTCGCGCTGGGCGTGGAGTCCGCGGCCTTGGTGTCCTTGTCGCCGCTGTCCGAGCACGCCGTCAGCGCGATCGGCAGCACGGCCGCGGCGGCGACGGCGACCGCGGCACGGCGGATTCGGGTGGAGTACATGGACATGGGGTTCTCCTTGCGTCGTTGCATGACATGCGTTGGGGGTGGCTGGGAGCGGACGGCATCAGGGCACGGGAGCCACCACCCGGTACCGCCCAGTGGCGCCGTCGGAAGCGGTCCCCGCGCCGTCGGCACCGGGCTCCGGGCTGGGCGGCCGTGCGCTCCGCCCCCTCGTCTTCCGTTCTTCGCTCACACAGGGAATTCGTCACCCGGCGTGCCGCGGATTGGTCACAGGTGCACATTCACCCGGTCGGGCACTCAAGCCCCTCCGGTTGCCGGGCGCCCCTCGGCCCGTCAGGCGCCGCGGGCCTGCTCGAAGCGGGCGCGGGCCTCGGCCAGTTCGACGACCGGTTCGGGGTAGTCGACGTCCGCCCGGTCGTCGTCCGGGAGTTTCCACGGCTCGTGGACGTACCGGTCCGGTACATCGGCGAGTTCGGGCAGCCAGCGGCGTACGTAACGGCCGTACCGGTCGAAGCGCTTGCCCTGGACGACGGGGTTGAGGACCCGGTTGGGCCGGGTGTCGGTGCCGGTGCCCGCCGCCCACTGCCAGTTCATCTGGTTGTTGGCGACGTCGCCGTCCACCAGGAGACTCAGGAAGTGCCGGGCACCCACGCGCCAGTCGACGTACAGGGTCTTGGTGAGGAAGCTCGCCACCACCAGGCGCCCCCGGTTGTGCATCCAGCCCTCATGGCGCAGTTGTCGCATCGCCGCGTCCACGAAGGGGTAGCCGGTGCGCCCCTCGGTCCAGGCGGTGATCTCCTTCTCGTTCGTGCGCCACCGGTCACCGTGCGAGCGGTAGTCGTGGGCCGCCGCGTCCGGGCGGGCCGCGAGGACCTGGTGGTGGAAGTCCCGCCAGGCCAGTTGCCGGACGAATGCCTGCGCCCCCGGGGAGCCCTCGCGGTTCGCCCCGTGGATGACTTCGGCCGCCGACAGGGTGCCGAAGTGGAGGTGGGGCGAGAGGCGGGACGTGGCATCGCCCGCGACGTCGTCCTGGCCGTCCTCGTACCCCTCGACGCCACCGTTCAGCCAGGCCCGCAGCCGCCGCCGTCCGACGCTCTCGCCGCCGGCGTCGAGTCCCGGTGAGACGCCGGTGATCTCCGCACGCTTGAGCACCGGCTCCGACTTCACGTCCGCGACCCGCACCTTGCGGGGAGCGGTCAGGAGATCCCGTACGCCTTCCGCCGCCCAGCGCCGGTAGTACGGGGTGAACACCGCGTAGTGGTCCTTGCCCGCGGGGAGCACCTCCCCCGGAGCGACCGCCGTGACCACCGCGTCGTGCACGGCCAGTTCGCAGTCGGTGTCGTCCAGCGCGGCCCGCAGCCGCTCCTCGCGCCGCGCCGCGAACCGGCTCACCCCGGCCGCGACATGCAACCGCTCGGCCCCGGTCTCCTTCACCACCCGGCGGACCTCGTCGACGACATCACCGCTGCGGACCACGAGGTGGCCGCCGCGCTTGCGCAGCCCCGAGTCGAGATCCTCCAGGCAGTCGGCGAGAAAGGCACGCCGGTTCGGGACGGCGAAGCCCGTGGCCCGCAGCCCGTCGTCGTACACGAACAGCGGGACGATCCGGTCGGCTTCGTTCAGCGCGGCCCGCAGCGCGGGGTTGTCGTGCAGGCGCAGATCGGACGTGAACAGGACGATCGATACGGTCACTTGCTGCGGCTCCTCATGCCGTGGGGAAGTTCATCAGGGCCACCGGGTCGGACGTCGGCTCCTTCGAGCCGCCGGTCGGCTCCACGGTGATGCCGATGCCGGACGCCTGGTCCACCGGGCCGTCCAGGAGCACGGCCTCGGTGCTGCGGGCCGGATCCATCAGACCGGCCGAACGCATCGATCCGTCGTCGTTGAACCAGAGCTGATAGACCTTGCCCGACGGCGGCTCGGGCATCTTGGCCGCCACGAAGGCCGCTTGGTTGCGGCTCTTGGCGACCACGACCGTGCCGGTGGCGCCGTCGGTGAGCCGCGCGGTCGCGGCCTTGGCGTCCGGCGCGGCGAGCACCTGGGCCAGCTGTTCGCTCTGCCGCTGTGCCTCCTGTGCGCGTTCGCCCGCCTCGTCGGCCCGCTCGTGCTGCCATACGGCGATTCCACCGAACCCCGCGGCGGCCGCCAGGCACGCGGCGAGGGCGAAGCGGGAAAGACGCCGTCCACGGCCGCTGCCGCCGGTTGCCTTCCCCTGCGTGGGCGTGTGCGGCGGCAGTTGGCGGACCGTGGCGATGCTCCGCAGCACCTCGGTCTTCATGGTCGCCGGCGGGGTGACCGAGACGGCGCGGGCGAGACGCCCTGCCGTGGCGGCCAGTTCACGCACCTCCTGGGCGCAGGCCTCGCACTCCCGCAGGTGCCGCTCGAAGTCCGCGCGCTCCTCGTCCGAGAGGGCGTGCAGGACGTACGCACCCGTCAGGGTGTGCAGATCGGCGGAGCTCATGCGCTCACCCCCAGGCAGTCGCGCAGCCGGATGAGACCGTCGCGCAGCCGGGTCTTGACCGTCCCGAGCGGCACGGAGAGGAGCTCGCCGACCTCACGGTAGGTCAGCCCCCGGTAGTAGGCCAGGGTCACCGACTGCCGCTGGAGTTCGGTCAGGGTGCGCAGACAGCGGCGCACCTGCTCGCGCTCCAGGCGTGTCTCGACCTGCTCGCTCACCTCGTCGAAGGCCGGCGTGCGTTCGAGCAGCGCCGCCTTGTGGTCGCGCTCGGCCGACGCCTGCACGGACCGCACCCGGTCCACCGCCCTGCGGTGGGCCATCGTGAGCACCCAGTTCATGACGCTCCCCCGCTCCGGCCGGTAGCGGGCGGCGCTGCGCCACACCTCCACCAGCACTTCCTGAGCGACCTCCTCGGACTGGGCCGGGTCGCGCAGCACCGTGCGCACAAGTCCCAGGACGGGAGAGCAGACGACGTCGTACAGCGAGGTGAAGGCCTCCTGATCGCCGCGGGCCACCCGGCTCAACAACTCGGCCGGATCGGGTCCCGCGGAGGGAGCCCCGCTGATGTGCACCACTTCATTCACCCGGTGATCCTCCTGGACGCTGGTCGCCTTCAGAGGTGATTCGGAGCCGGTGCGTCGCCGGATTGCCCGTGGGTCACGATTTCCCGGAGGTTTTGGCGGTGCGCTGTTCGGCCGTCCGTGTGATGTTGCGCGCCATGCCGCCGAAGACGAGCGCGTGGAACGGCGAGACGCTCCACCAGTACGCGTGGCCAAGCAGGCCGTGCGGATGGAAGAGCGCCCGCTGCCGGTAGCGGGTGCGGCCCTTGTCGTCCTCTTCCGCGTACATCTCCAGCCAGGCCAGACCCGGCAGCCGCATCTCGGCCCGCAGCCGCAGCAGCCGTCCCGGTTCGATCTCCTCGACCCGCCAGAAGTCCAGCGGGTCCCCCACCCGCAGCCGCTGGGCGTCACGGCGTCCCCGTCTCAGGCCGACCCCGCCGACGAACCGGTCGAGCCAGCCGCGCACCGCCCAGGCGAGCGGGAAGGAGTACCAGCCGTTGTCGCCGCCCACGCCTTCCACGACGCGCCACAGGGCCTGCGGCGAGGCGTCCACGGTCTGTTCCCGCTGGTCGCTGTAGAGGCTGCCGCCCGCCCAGTCGGGGTCGGTGGGCAGCGGATCGCTGGGGGCGCCGGGCACCGACGCGGACGACCACCGGGTGCTGACCTGGGCGTCCTTCACGCGTTCGAGGGCCAGGGCGAGCGCACGGTCGAAGGCGATCGGGACGCCGGGTGCGTCGGGCACGTACCGGGCGATGTCGTGTTCGTGGCAGATGACTTCGTAGCGCAGCGATTCCGCGAGCGGCCGGGCGATCGAGGCCGGTACGGGGGTGATCAGGCCCACCCAGTGGCTGGAGAGACGCGGGGTCAGCATGGGCACCGGCAGGATGAGGCGGTGGGGCAGCTTCGCCACGGCCGCGTACCGGCTCATCATCTCGCGGTAGGTGACGACGTCGGGGCCGCCGATGTCGAAGGCACGGTTGACCTCGTCGGGCATGGTGGCGCTGCCGACCAGGTAGCGCAGGACGTCGCGCACGGCGATCGGCTGGATCCTGGTGCTCACCCAGCTCGGCGTGACCATGACCGGCAGGCGCTCGGTGAGGTAGCGCAGCATCTCGAAGGACGCGGAGCCGGAGCCGATGATGACGGCGGCGCGGAGCATGGTGGTCGGCACGCCGGACTCGATGAGGATCCGGCCCACCTCGGCCCGTGACCGCAGGTGTGGCGAGAGCTCCTCCTCCGGGACGTCGTCGGGAGTGAGTCCGCCCAGGTACACGATGCGCCGCACACCGGCGGCGCGGGCCTGCTCGGCGAAGATCCGGGCCGTCTTGCGGTCCGTCTCCTCGAAGCCCGATCCGGTGCCGAGCGCGTGGATGAGGTAGTACGCGACGTCGATGTCCCGCATGGCCGCGCCGACGGACCCGGCGTCGGACGCGTCGCCGCGCACCACCTCGGCCCGCCCGGCCCAGGGGTAGTCGCGCAGCTTCTCGGGCGAGCGGGCGAGGCACCGCACCTGGTGCCCCGCGTCGAGCAGCTCGGGGACGAGCCGCCCCCCGATGTATCCGGTCGCCCCGGTCACCAGGCAGCGCAGCCGCCGCGCGCCTTCGCCGCTGTCGCTGCTGCCGCCGTCGCCGTTGTCGCCGCCGTTCATGGGAACCTCCGGCCTCGCACGATGTCCTTGCCCTGTCCACCTTCCCCCGGTTGTGGCCGGTAGCGCGCGATCAGCGGACTCAGCGGGAACCGGCGGGAGGGCGTGCGGTGCTCTGGCGCAGGACGAGCCGCGTGGGCACGAGCGTGGTGCCGCGCTCGGGCGTGCTCTGCCGCATCTGGCGCAGGACGCCCTCGACGCAGCGGCGTCCCACTTCGGCGAAGTCCTGGTGGACGGTGGTCAGGGGCGGCAGGAACGAGCCGGACTCGGGGATGTCGTCGAAGCCGATGACGCTGACGTCCTGCGGCACCTTGCGGCCACGCTCGTGCAGGGCGCGCAGCAGGCCGAGGGCCATCTGGTCGTTGGCCGCGAACACCGCCGTGCAGTCCTCGCGGTCGGCGATGCCGAGCCCCGCCCGGTATCCCGACTCCGCCGACCAGTCGCCGCGCACGAGGGGCGGCGGGGCGCACCCGGCCTCTTCGAGCGTCGCCCGCCAGGCGTCGGCGCGGCGTTGCGCGGCATAGGAGTCCTCGGGCCCCGCGAGGTGCCAGACGGTCCGGTGGCCGAGGTCGAGGAGATGCCGGACGGCGTCGCGCGTGCCGCCCGCCTGATCGGTGTCGACCACGGTGTAGCGGTCCCCCGCGTCCGAGTCGGCCACGACGACCTGGACGTGGGGCGGCAGGGAGAGGGCCGCCGCGTCGAGGAGGTGCTTCTCCATGATGACGATGACCGCGTCGACGGCGAGTTCCCCGAGCCGGGAGAACGCGCCCCGCACCTCGTCCTGGGTGGGGACTGCGACGGGGAGCAGGGTGACGGCGTACCCCTCCTGTGCCGCGGAGGTGGCGATCGCGTCGATGGTGCGTACGTTGCCGGTGGTGGAGAGGGTGAAGGTGATCAGGCCGATCGTGCGGAACTCACCGCGCTTGAGGGCGCGGGCCGCGCTGTTGGGCCGGTAGCCGAGTTCCTTCATGGCGGCGAGGACCTGCTGCCGGGTCTCTTCGTTGACGCCCGGAAACCCGTTGGAGACACGGGAGACGGTCTGCGAGGAGACGCCGGCGAGGCGGGCCACGTCGGCCATGGACGCGCTCTGGCCGCGGCGCGCGGCCCCTTCCCGTTCGCCCTGGACCCGCTCCCGTTCCCCGCGGGTGCCGCTCGCCGACGTATTCCCTGGTGCTCCCGCTCGTGCTTCCACTGTCTCCCTCGCCGCGTCCGCATCAGTCTTCTCCGACGACCCTTGACCGTCGCCATCGGGGCAGTGTAGACATTCCGCCACTGAATGTTTACGTAAACATAACACCCTGCGGCACTCGGCCAAGGCCCTTGTCACACCGCGATGTTTACGCAAACATCGCGCCACGTGACGCCGGCTCCGAGATGGACGAGCGAGGAACGACATGACGACGCTTCACCTGCAGGGGGTCGCGAAGCGGCGTCCCGCCCGGCCCCCGGCACCGGGGAACCGCCGTTCCTGGACGGGCTGGGGATTCATCGGCCCCTTCGTGGCGGTCTTCGCCCTGGTCTTCCTCGCTCCCCTCGCCTACTCGGTCTACCTCAGCCTCTTCCGCGACCAACTCATCGGCGGGACCACGTTCGTGGGCCTCGACAACTACCAACAGGCCCTGACGGACGCCCAGTTCTGGGCCTCGCTCGGGCGCGTCTCGCTGTTCCTCGCGGTCCAGGTCCCGATCATGCTGGGCATCGCCCTGCTCGTGGCCCTCGCCCTGGACAGCGGCCGCCTGTACGGCAAGGACTTCTTCCGGATCTCCGTCTTCCTGCCCTATGCCGTGCCCGCCGTGGTGGCCTCGCTGATGTGGGGCTTCATGTACGGCACCCGCTTCGGGCTGGTGGGTGACATCAACGACGCGCTGGGCGTCTCGCTGCCCGACCCGCTCTCACCCGGCCTGGTCCTCGCCTCGATCGGCAACATCGTCACCTGGGAGTTCGTGGGCTACAACATGCTGATCTTCTACTCGGCGCTCCGCGTCATCCCGCACTCCCTGTACGAGGCCGCGGAGATCGACGGCGCCGGTCAGCTGCGCGTCATCACGGCCATCAAACTCCCCGCGATCCGCGGCGCGCTGGTCATCGCGACGATCTTCTCGATCATCGGCAGCTTCCAGCTCTTCAACGAGCCGAGCATCCTGCAGAACCTCGCGCCCAACGCCATCACCACCGACTACACCCCGAACCTCTACACGTACTCGCTGTCCTTCTCGGGCCAGCAGCAGAACTACTCCGCGACGGTCGCCATCGTCATGGGCCTGATCACGATGGTCATCGCCTACGTCGTCCAGCTGCGCGGCATGCGCAAGGGAGCGTGACCCGATGACCGGACCGAGCAGCCCCGTCACCACCGCTCCCCCGACCGTCCCCGCACCGGCCCGCGCCACGGGCTCCGCACCCCGGCTGCGGACACCGCGCGTCCGCACGTCCCGCCGGCACACCGCGGGCCGCCCCCGGCGCAGCGTCGCGCTCACCGTGCTCACCGGCCTCGTCCTGCTCTACAGCCTGATACCGCTGGTGTGGCTGGTCATCAGCGCCACCAAGACCCAGCAGGGGCTCGCCGGTTCGTTCGGCCTGTGGTTCGACGGGGACTTCGCCCTGTGGGACAACATCAGCGCGACCTTCACGTACGACGACGGCGTCTTCACCCGCTGGTTCCTGAACACCCTGCTGTACGTCGTGGTCGGGGCCGGGGGTGCCACCTTCCTGGCGGTCCTCGGCGGCTACGCCCTCGCGAAGTTCGACTTCCCCGGCAAGCGCGCCGTCTTCGCCGTCGTCATCGGCGCCGTCGCCGTGCCCGGCACGGCCCTTGCGGTGCCCACCTTCCTGATGTTCAGCAAGATGGGCCTGACCGACACCCCGTGGGCCGTCCTGATCCCCTCGCTCATCTCGCCCTTCGGCCTCTATCTGATGTGGGTGTTCGCCACCGAGGCCATCCCGGCCGAGCTGATGGAGGCCGCCCGCATCGACGGGGCGAGCGAGCTGCGCACCTTCTTCCAGGTCGCGCTCCCGCTGCTCGCGCCCGGCACCGTGACCGTCCTGCTGTTCACGATGGTCGCGACCTGGAACAACTACTTCCTGCCGCTGATCATGCTCAAGGACCCGGACTGGTATCCGCTGACGCTGGGCCTGGACAGCTGGAACGCCCAGGCCGCGACGGCGGGCGGCGATCCCGTCTTCCATCTCGTGATCACCGGTTCGCTGATCACCGTCCTGCCGCTGATCGCCGCGTTCCTGCTGCTCCAGAAGTACTGGCAGTCCGGACTCGCCGCCGGAAGCGTCAAAGAGTAATACCTGCCTGCCAGTTGCCCCCTTGTCGACCACGAAGAAGTGGAAGCGTCGCCATGCCCCAGAACACCCGCCGCCTGCTGCGCGGCATAGGTCTCGTCTGCGCCCTCACCCTGGGGGCGACCGCCTGCGGCGGCTCCGACGACGAAGGCTCCGGTCAGAAGCAGGTCTCGTCCGCGGACATCGAAGCGGCCCTGAAGAAGGGCGGCAAGGTCAAGGTGTGGGCGTGGGAGCCCACCCTCAAGAAGGTCGTCACCGACTTCGAGAGGGAACACCCCAAGGTCGACGTCGAGTTGGTGAACGCCGGCACCAACAAGGACCAGTACACGGCCCTGCAGAACGCCATCTCGGCGAAGAAGGGCGTCCCGGACGTCGCGCAGGTCGAGTACTACGCACTGAGTCAGTACGCCCTGACCAAGTCCATCACCGACCTGACCCCGTTCGGCGCGGACAAGCTCAAGGGCTCCTATTCGCCGGGCCCTTGGAACGCGGTGAAGTCCGGTGAAGGTGTCTACGCCCTGCCGATGGACTCAGGACCCATGGCGCTCTTCTACAACAAGAAGGTCTTCGACAAGCACAGGATCAAGGTGCCGACGACCTGGGACGAGTACCTCCAGGCGGCCCGCAAGCTGCACAAGGCCGACCCCAAGGCCTACATCACCAGCGACACGGGCGACGCGGGCCTCACCACCAGCCTGCTGTGGCAGGCCGGTTCGCGCCCGTACAAGGTCGACGGCACCAAGGTCGGCATCGACTTCTCCGACAAGGGTGCCCGCGCCTACACCGGGACCTGGCAGAAGCTCATCGACGAGAAGCTGGTCGCACCGGTCAACCCCTGGACCGACGAGTGGTACAAGGCCTTCGGTGACGGCACCATCGCGACCCTGCCCACCGGCGCCTGGATGCCCGCCAACTTCGCCTCCGGCGTGAAGGAGGCCGCGGGCGACTGGCGCGCGGCTCCGCTGCCGCAGTGGACCGCGGGCGACAAGGCGAGCGCCGAGAACGGCGGCAGCTCGCTCGCCCTGCCGGAGCTCGGCAAGAACAAGGAACTCGCCTACGCCTTCGTCGAGTACGCCAACTCCGGCAAGGGCGTGCAGACCCGCATCAAGGACGGCGCCTTCCCGGCCACCACCAAAGACCTCGAGTCCAAGGCGTTCCAGAACACCGAGTTCCCGTACTTCGGCGGCCAGAAGGCCAACAAGGTCTTCGCCGAGTCCGCGGCGAACGTCGCCGACGACTGGAAGTACCTGCCCTACCAGGTGTACGCCAACTCGATCTTCAACGACACCGCGGGCAAGGCCTACGTCTCCGGCACTCCCCTGTCCAAGGGCCTGAAGTCCTGGCAGGACGCCTCCGTCAAGTACGGCTCCGAGCAGGGCTTCAGCGTCCGGAAGTGACGCGGCGCGACCCTGCCTCCCTACATCCCGAGCACCACACCGGAAGGACCACCATGCCCCCCACCCTCCCGTCCCGGCTGCTGCGCGGACCGGACGGTGCCGTGACCCCTGGGCTCGTGTACGGCGCCGACTACAACCCCGAGCAGTGGCCGCGCACGGTCTGGGAGGAGGACGTCCGGCTGATGCGCGAGGCAGGCGTCAACATCGTCTCGCTGGGGATCTTCTCCTGGGCGCGCATCCAACCGGCCCGGCACGCCTGGGACTTCAGCTGGCTCGACGAGATCATGGACCTGCTGCACGCGGGCGGCATCGCGGTCGACCTGGCCACCGCGACCGCGTCCCCGCCGCCCTGGCTCACCGCGGCCCACCCGGAGATCCTTCCGGTGACCGCCGCCGGTGAGACGGTGTGGCCGGGGGCGCGGCAGCACTGGCGGCCGACCTCGCCCGTCTTCCGGGAGCACGCGCTGCGCCTGGTGCGGGAAATGGCCCTGCGCTATGCCGGCCATCCGGCCCTCGTGGCCTGGCACGTCTCCAACGAGCTGGGCTGCCACAACATCTACGACTACTCCGACGACGCCGCCCGCGCCTTCCGCGACTGGCTGCGCGCCCGCCACACCACCCTCGACGGCCTCAACCACGCCTGGGGAACGGCATTCTGGTCGCAGCGCTACAGCGACTGGGAGCAGATCCTGCCGCCGCGGCTCGCGGCGTCGCACCCGAACCCCACCCAGCAACTGGACTTCAAGCGGTTCTCGTCGGACGCGCTCAAGGAGTATCTGCGCGCGGAGCGCGACGTCCTGCGCGAGCTCACCCCGGAGGTGCCCGTCACCACGAACTTCATGGTGATGGGCGGCACCAAGGGCATGGACTACGCCGACTGGGCGGGCGAGATCGACTTCGTCTCGAACGACCACTACGTCGTGCCCGGTCCGCAGGCCAGGGACGAGCTGTCCTTCTCCGCCAGCCTCACCAGCTCCGTCGCGGGCCACCGCCCGTGGTTCCTGATGGAGCACTCCACCAGCGCCGTCAACTGGCAGCCGGTCAACCTGGCCAAGCGCGAGGGCGACCTCGCCCGCGACTCCCTGCTGCACGTCGCGCACGGCGCCGACGCCGTGTGCTTCTTCCAGTGGCGCCAGTCGGCGGCCGGTGCCGAGAAGTACCACTCGGCGATGGTGCCGCACGCCGGGGCCGACAGCGAGGTGTTCCGTGCGGTGACCGGCCTGGGGCGGACCCTGAAGGCGCTCGCGCCCGTCGCGGGGACCGGGCGCGAACCGGCCCGCGTGGCCGTCCTCTTCGACTGGGACTCGTGGTGGGCGAGCGAGCAGGACTCCCACCCCACCTCCCTTCTCGACTACCACCAGGAAGCCCTCGACTGGTACTCCGCGCTCCTCGCCCTCGGCATCCGCGCCGACGTCGTGACCAAGCGGACCGAACTCGCCCCGTACGACGTCCTGATCGCGCCCGTGCTGCACGTGGTGCCCGAGGCGCTCGCCAAGGACCTCACGCGGTACGTCGAGGGCGGCGGCCACCTGGTCACGACCTACTTCTCCGGCATCGTCGACGAGAACGACCACGTGTGGCTCGGCGGCCATCCAGGGGCACTGCGTGAGCTGCTCGGCATCCGCGTCGAGGAGTTCGGGCCGCTGCTCGCCGACGACACGGTGGCGCTGGACAACGCCACCACGGGCACGGTCTGGACCGACCGGATCACCGTCACGGGGCCGGAGGTGGAGGTGCTCGCCCGCTACCGCACCGGTGCGTACGCCGAGCGCCCCGCCGTCACGCGCCGTGCCGCGGGCCGCGGTTCGGCGGCGTACGTCTCCACCCGGCTCGGCACGGACGGCCTCACCGTCCTGCTGCCGCAGCTCCTCGCCCCAGCCGGGGTCAGCAGCGAACTGCCCGCCCCCGCGCGGGGACGCGTCGAGCTCGCCGTGCGCCGCGACGCGGACAGCCGCTATCTGTTCCTGGTCAACCGGACGGACGACACCGTGCCGTTGCCCGGACTGACCGGAGAGGTCCTCGTCGGCGGCGCCCCGGATGCCGCCGGCGGCGGTCTCGTCCTGCACCCCAGGGACGTCGCCGTCCTGCGACAGCCCACCCCCTGACACCCCCCTCCTGTACAGCGCCACCCCGTCCGCGGGGCGTGCCGTCCTGCCCTGATGCGGGACGGCACGCGCCCGAAGCGCACCTACGTTGGGAGCACACGTTGGCACCTCGAACCCGCACGAGAAGCCGCACGGGAAGCGGCACGCGAACGCGCACGCGACGGCTCATCGGCCTGGTCGGCAGCACCGCCCTGGCCACCGGGGCCGCCCTGCTCACCGCCCCTGCGCAGCAGGCCGCCGCCGCGTCCGCCGCCGTCACCGTCCGGCCCGACCCCTCCTACGGGCACGAGAAGTTCGAGGGCTGGGGCACGAGCCTGGTCTGGTTCGCCAATGCCACCGGCGACTACCCCAAGGAGATACGCGAGAAGCTCGCCGAGCTGCTCTTCGGCGACGACGGTCTCGGCCTGAACATCGCCCGCTACAACATCGGCGGCGGCAACGCCCCCGACGTCAAGGACTATCTGCGCCCCGGGGGCGCGGTCGACGGCTGGTGGAAGGCCCCCGCGGGCACCACGCGCGAGTCCACCGACTGGTGGAGCGCCACGGACCCGGCCGACTGGAACCCGAAGGCGGACGCCACCCAGCGCTGGTGGGTCGACCGGATCAAGGGCGACGTCGACCACTGGGAGACGTTCAGCAATTCACCACCCTGGTTCATGACGAAGAGCGGGTATGTCTCGGGCGGCTTCAACGCGAGCGAGGACCAGCTCAAGACCGGGTCCGTGGACGATTTCGCCGCCTATCTGGCGGGCGCGACCGAACGTCTGGAGAAGGCGCACGGCATCAAGGTCGACACCCTCGACCCGTTCAACGAACCCAACACCGACTACTGGGGCACCCGCCTGGGAGCGGACGGCGAGCCGGTCGGCGGCCGTCAGGAGGGAGCCCACATCGGCCCCGAGCTCCAGCAGAAGGTGATCGCCGCGCTCGATCCGGCGCTCAGGAAGTCCCGGAGCGGCGCGAAGATCTCCGCGATGGACGAGACCAACCCCACCACCTTCACGCGGAACTGGAACTCCTACCCGCAGGAGGTCAGGGACGCCGTCGGCCAGATGAACGTCCACACCTACGGAACGGACGGCCGCACCAGCGTGCGTGACCTCGCCAAGGCGGCGGACAAGCCGCTGTGGATGAGCGAGGTCGAGGGCGACTGGGGCGACGGGCAGGACTTCGACGACATGCGGCCCGGCCTCGGCCTGGCCCAGCGGATGGTCGACGGCCTGCGTGAACTGGAGCCGAAGGCCTGGGTGTTCTGGCAGCCGGTCGAGGACTACGACAACATGAAGCCGGGCGGCGAGTCCGCCAAGGGCGGCAACTGGGGCAGTATCCAGCTGCCGTTCAGCTGCACCTCCGAGGACACGCTGGAGACCTGCCCCATCCGTACGAACACCAAGTTCGACACGGCCCGCAACTTCACCCACTTCATCAGGCCCGGCGACCGGCTCGTCAAGGTCGACGACACCTCAAGCGCCGCCGCCGTGTCCCGCGCGGGCGACGGGGCGACGGTCGTCCACGTCAACGGCACGACCGCCGGGCGTACGGTCACGGTCGACCTCTCCAAGTTCGGTCACGTGAGCGGGAAGGCCACGGTCACGCCCGTGGTGACCAGCGCCGACGGCGAGCTCGAACGGCACGAGGCCATCAACGTACGCGGCGGGACGGCCACCTTCGAGGTACCCGCACAGTCGGTGACGTCCTTCCTCGTCAAGGGGGTCTCCGGTGTCGCGAAGGACGCCGCCCTGCTGAGGAAGGACCACACGTACGAACTGACCGGCGTCCAGAGCGGCAAGGAACTCACCGTCGCCGACGACGGCACCGGCCTCGTCATCAAGTCGGCCTCGGACACCGCGGGTCAGCGGTGGCGGCTGCGGCAGATCAGCGGTGACACCGGCAACAAGCGGCGGTACGTGTTCACCAGCCCCGCGGAAGGAAAGCGGCTGGCCGTCCGTGACGGCGTCCCCGTGGTCGAGGCCGACACCGGCCCTCGTGGCAAGGCCGCCCAGTGGATCATGTCCACGACCGGTGACGGCACATGGACCCTCGTCAACGCCGGCACCGGCCGGCTCCTGGAGGTCGGCGGCCAGGCCACGCACGACGGGGCGGCCGTCACGGCGTGGACACCGAACTCCGGCGCCAACCAGCGCTGGCGGGTGACCGACGTGACCTGACCCCGGAACCACCTCTCACCAGGTCTTATGACGCACCGCAACTGTTCGATATGCGCAGGGTGACTGCTCGTGCCACGCTGAGAAAACCAATTCGGCCCTCACGAGGAGTGAACTCATGGGCAAGCAAAAGCGGTCCGTCGATCCGTCCCGCCAGGCCCCCGCCCGGCAGGAGCCCCCGCAGCGGGGCCGTCGCGAGCAGGACCCGGCGCAGCCGGGTCGGCGCCGCGAGCAGGAGCGCGAGCAGGGCGACGCGCGCACCCAGCAGCGGCAGGGCATGGACGACGACCTGGTCTGACACACGGACCGCGCATGCCCCGAGGGGCGCACCCAAGCGCTTGGGTGCGCCCCTCGGCAGTACGTGAGACGCGGACATCCGAACACCGAGATGAGACTCCTCGACCGGGGTACCCGTCCGTGTCAGCGCCGCAATGACCACGGACCGGTCCCAGGAGAAGACATGACCACGCAACGCCGGACAGTTGACGAGTCGTACTGGATCGCGACCACGCCCGACACCGGGTACCCGACTCCCGACACGGATCTGACGGCGGACGTCGCGGTCATCGGCGGCGGCATCGCCGGGCTGTGCACCGCCTGGGACCTGGTCCGCGCCGGTCTCGACGTCGTCGTCCTGGAGGCGGACCGGATCGCCGCGGGCGTGAGCGGATACACGACTGCCAAACTGACCGCCGCGCACGGCATCCGCTACGCCGCTCTCGAGGCGAAGCACGGCGCCGACGACGCGCGGCTGTACGCGCTCTCGCAGCAGGAGGCGGTCGAGCGGACCGCGGCCCTCTGCGCCGAGCTGGACATCGACGCCGAGCTGGAGCACGCCCCCGCCTTCACCTACGTACAGGACCCCGCACGCGTCGACGAGCTGCGGCAGGAGGCAGCCGCCGCACGGCGGGCCGGACTCGACGCGTCCTTCACGACCGAGACGGAGCTCCCCTTCGACATCGCGGGCGCGGTACGCGTCGAGGGCCAACTGCAGTTCCATCCACGGAAGTTCCTGCTTGCCCTGGCCGAGCACATCACCCGGGCAGGCGGACGCATCTTCGAACGTGCCCGGGTCACCGGGCTGCACGACGGCGCCCGCTGCCGGCTGACCACGGAGTCCGGCAGCACGGTCGAGGCACGCGACGCGGTCATCGCCACGCACTATCCGGTCTTCGACCGCACCCTGCTCTTCACCCGGATCAAGCCCCGGCGTGAGCTGGTGATCGCGGCGCCCGTGCCGTCGGACGCGGCGCCCGCGGGCATGTACATCACCCCGGAGGGCGGCACCCGTTCGCTGCGCAGCGCCCCCTACGACGACGGGCGGCGGCTGCTCATCGTCACCGGGGAATCGTTCGAACCGGGCGCGGGCGGCGTGCGCGGACGGTACGACCGGCTCGAAGCCTGGGCACGCGAACACCTGCCGCACTTCGCCGAGAAGGGCGAGACCTACCGGTGGGCGGCGCAGGACAACGACTCCGCCGACCAGCTGCCCTACGTCGGCCATGCCCACCCCGGCACCCAGCACCTCTTCGTCGCCACCGGCTTCGGCGGCTGGGGCATGAGCAACGGCGTGATGGCGGGGCACCTGCTCACCGCCCATATCGCGGGCGGACCGCGACCGGCCTGGACCGATCTGTACGACCCGCGGCGGCTGCCACCGATCCGCGACGCGGGCCAGGTCGCCTCCTACCAGGCGTCCGCGGCGAAGCACTTCGTCGGCGACCGGCTGCACACCAGCCACGTCGACGCGCTGACCGACATCCCGCCCGGCAGCGGAGCCGTCGTACGCCTGGACGGGAAGCGGTGCGCGGTCTACCGCGACGAGAGCGGGCACGCCACCGCGCTCTCCGCGCGCTGCACCCATCTGGGATGTCTGGTGCAGTTCAACGACGCGGAGCGGGCCTGGGAGTGCCCCTGTCACGGCTCGCGCTTCGGGACGGACGGCTCGGTCCTGCACGGCCCCGCCACGCGTCCCCTGGAACCGCGCGAGACCCCCGATTCCCCGGACGATCCGGGTACCCCGGCCTAGGAAAGGGCGTCGCTTTGGTGGACCTGGTGGACATGGACGTCTTCACCGACCGGCTCGACTACCCGATGTACGTGGTGACAGCGGCTGCCGACGGCGTGCCCGCCGGCTGCCTGGTCGGATTCGGCTCGCAGTGTGCGCTGGATCCGCCTCGCTTCGTGGTGTGGCTCTCCAAGGCGAACCACACGTATCTGGTGGCCCGGAACGCCGCGTACCTCGGCGTGCATCTTCTCCGGCGCGATCAGCACCAGCTCGCCCGGCTGTTCGGCGGCGAGTGCGGTGACCGTGTCGACAAGTTCGCCGACGTCCGGTGGGAGCCGCGCACGGGCGGGGCCCCCGTGCTCACCGACTCCTGCGCCTGGTGGGTCGGCAGGATCGAGCGGCACGCCGACTGGGGGGATCATGTGGGCTTCCTCCTCACCCCGGTGGAGGCGGGCGCGGACCCGCCGCCGTACGAGGAACTGATCCGCCTGAGCGACGTCACCGACCTCACCCCGGGCCACCCGGCATGATCCGGGCGGGGCGGGGCGGCAGGACTATCCTGGAGCGTGACAAGGACCAACGGCAGCCTGTGCCCTCCGCTGCTGGAGGTGGCCATGGAAGGCGAACGCCCCGGACCGCGCGCCGAGCGTCAGCCGGGCGAGCCCCCGTCGCCCACGCACCGCGCCCATCGCCTGCGCCACCTGCTCACCTACGTCTACACACCGCTCTTCCTGGCCCTGGCCGTGCTCTTCGGGGTGTGGGCGACCCAGTCCGTCAGCGGCGACCCGCCCAGCCCCTGGGCGCTGGCGGGCCTCGCGATCCTCTTCGCGATCCTGGCCCTCCTGGCCCTGGCCGTGCACTCGGCCCTGCACCACCGCCACCGGGACCACACGGGACGGCGCCACTGACACGGGAGGGGCAGACATGACCGGCCGGCAGGCTGTGATGCGGGAACTGCTCGCATCCTCCGGACAGACGTACGCGGCCGAGGCGGGCATCCGGCTGGCCGACACTCCCCAGCCGCTGTACCGCACGCTCGTCCTGTCCTGCCTGCTCAGCGCCCGGATCCGGGCATCCGTAGCGGTGGCGAGCACCCGCGCGCTGTACGAGGCCGGGATGCGGGGTCCCCGGCAGATGGCCGACGCGTCCTGGCAGCAGCGGGTCGACGCACTGGGGCGCGGCGGCTACCGGCGCTACGACGAACGGACGGCGACCCAGCTCGGCGACGGCGCCCGGCTGGTCCTCGACGAGTGGGGCGGAGACCTGCGCAGGGTGCGCGAGCAGGCCGACGGCGACGCGGCGGCCCTGAAGCGGCTGCTGCGCCGGATGCCGGGCCTCGGCCCGACCGGCGCGGACATCTTCCTGCGCGAGGTGCAGGACGTATGGACCGAGTACGCGCCCTGCTTCGACGCCAAGGTGCTCCAGGGCGCCGAGCGCCTGGGGCTGCCCCGGGACACGTCCGCGCTGCTGCGGCTCGCGGGCGACGAGAAGCCGGGCGTGACCGCCGCGGCGCTCGTCCGCGCCGCCCTCGGATCACGGCGCTCCGCGTCCCGCGCCGCTCACCCCTGACAGAGGCCCCCGTCAGTTCGCTGACGGGGGCTCCCTGGCTCAGTGGCTCCGGTCCGCCGCCTCCCGCCGGCGCGAGACCGCGCGCCGTACCGCCTCGTCGATGTCGGGGAGCGCCGTCTCCAGGTCGCTGAAGACCACGTACTCGACCGTTGCCACCGCGTGCAGTCCGCGGACGAGGAACGCGTACTCCTGGCCCTCCTCCAGCAACAGCACGATCGGTTTGTCGAAGGCGCTGGCCCAGCCCATCTCGATGTGCGTGCCGGGAGAGGCGGGGAGTCCGGGGAAGCCCACGAACACGTCGGCCTTCCGGATCTCCTCCTGGTCGAGCGGGGTGCACTCGGCGGGCGCCATCAGTTCGGCGCCCCACGCCTCACGGCGGTGTGCGTTGTGGACGCTGAACCCGTGCCCCTCGAAATGCTCGATCAAGGAGGCGAAGGGTGCCCGCGTTCCCGACGGCATCTCGCCGGTGGCCGGATCGAGCAGCTGGAGGAAGGGCCCGGCGAGGAACAGGGTGTTGACGCCGAGCTCACCTGCGAGCTCACGGGCGGGAGTCATGGTCATGCGGAGACCTCCTGGTCGGCAGTGGAACGGGGCCATCGGCACAGCATCATCCGGCGGTACAGGGGCGGGAGTTCGTCGAGCAGCTCACGGTCCGTACCGGCCTCGAAGGTCAGTTGACGGTGCAGCTCGAAGAGCCCGGTCACGTCCTGCCAGTAGCGGGGCAGGTCCAGGGCGCGCAGCGCGGCGGGGCCGAGCCGGAGCCGGTTCGCGCGCAGTTGTGCCTCGATCCGCAGCACGTCGCGCACGTGCGGCCAGTTGTCCCCCGCGGGCATCGTGGGGAAAGGCTCCGGGCCGGTGTCGTCCGCGCCCTCCCGCAGGACGCGTTCCACGAGCGGGGCGTCGCTGTCGTACACATGCAGGGAGCCCACCTGGTGGACGTAGCTCCCGACCTCGGCACCCAGCTGCCTGGCGAGCATCTCCAGGAGGAAGGTGAAGGAGAAGACGTCGCTCACCATGCCGCGGTAGGCGTCGTTGGCGCGCATGTAGCCGACGGCGTGCAACTGCCCCTCACGGAGCATGAACTGCAGGGCGAGGGTGCACGCGACGTCGATGTTGTCAGGTTCGCGCAGCTCGCCCGGGTGGAAGATCTGCACGACCGCGCGTTTGCTGTCGGGGTCGTCGGCCAGGACGTCGATGACGCTGCGCCACTGGTCGAGGCCCGTCCCCCGGTAGTCGAATATGCGGGGTCCGTAGGCGGTGCCGGTCAGGGTGACGCCGTCGGACGAATACCTGCGGATGCTCGGCGCGTAGTGCGCGACGAGGTCGAGGCCGGCCGAACCGGACAGGTACCAGAGGGCTTCGGCGAAGTTGAAGACCAGGTTGGATCTGCGCCCCGGCAGCGCGACGTGCCGCTGGACGGGGTGCCGGACCTGGAATCCGGCGCCCAGTCGCTCACGGGACGGGAAGCCGCGCGGGGAGTTGCGGAACTCGGCGGAGAGATAGGTGCTCCGCAGCTCCGTCAGGTAGGCGTCCTCGACGGTTTCATAGGTGCTGTGCACATGGCCCCCCGTCAGTCCTTGTAGAAGCACTGGATGTACGCGTCACCCGTGGTGCCGTAGGTGTACTCGGTGGTGTCGTACGCGGTGTACGGGTGGCGCTCCACGTGGATGGTGCGGAAGTGCTGGACGTACTGCCAGCGCAGCTCGGGCTTGGTGCTGAAGAAGGGGATGAACACCCCGCCGGGGCGCAGCGCGCGGACGACCTCGGGCATGGCCCTGCGCCACAGCTCCTCGTCCTTCCACACCTCCATGTCGAGGGCGGGGTCGAAGAACATCCCGTCGATGCTCTCCGACTCCAGCTCGAAGACGCGCTCGAAGAAGTTCCCCCGCTCGATGGAGAGCGTGCCGGGCAGCTTCGGGTGGCTCTGGCGGAAGAGGTCCTCGACCTCTCCGAAGAGTTCGAGGACCCGGTGGCTGCGGGTGGCGGGGTTCTCGGCGATGCGCAGGGCGGAGAGGCCGAGGCCGAGCCCCACCTCGTAGAAGTCCTTGCCGTGGCGGCAGAGCATGTCGGCGCTGGCCCACATCAGGTCGCGCTCCCAGGCCTGCATGGCCTGTTCGCCGCCGATGCTCAGTGTCACCTCGCCGTCGCGGTCGATGAGCTCGATCTCCGGTGCGGGGGTCTTCTCCATGACATCCGTCCTTCGTCCGGCCGGTGTTCCGTCCGGTAATGGGGGTCGGGTGGGCGGGTGTGGGTGCCGGGGTGATGGCGGCGCTGTCTCAGTCATGGCCGGGGACGACTCCGAAGTGCCGCCGTGCGGTCGAGACAGCGAGGTCCTGCACGGCGAAAACCGTGAAGTAGTAGGCCTGCGGTGCGGTGTCGGGCGCGAACCGCACCGTGAACACGACGTCCCTGGCCCGGTCGTCCGAGGCACGGACCTTGACCCGTGCCGGTTCCACCGTGGTGTCGTCGCGCAGATAGCTCGGCAGGAACAGACCGAGCCGTACGGGTCCGGGGCGCGCCGCGGTGAGGGAGGCGCGCACTTCGAGCACCCCGCCCTGTGCCACCTCGTCGGCGGCGTAGGCGAGCAGCTGGGGCGCTTCGGGGACACGGAAGGTCACGTCGCCGCAGCGCATGCACACCACGCAGAGCGTGTCGAGGATGTGCGGGAGCAGTCCTCGGCGCACGAACTCCTGGGCGGGGCGGCCGCAGTGGCAGACCACTTCGCGGACGTCGGGGTCCAGTGAACTGCGGTCACCGAAGTGGGCGGGGTAGTTCATGATCTCGTTCTCGGGGTTCTCCGAGACCTGTCCGGCGATCACATGGTCGAGGGACTGGAGGTCCGCCGAGAGGGACGAGCGGATCTCCTCGGGCGACTGGTCGGCGAGGTGGGTGGGCCGGGCCACCAGGAGGTCCACCTTGCGGGCGAGTTTGCCGAGGCGGGGCCGCAGGGGGTGGTTGTGCGGCAGCAGCTCCGAGGTGAGCAGCGCGGAGAGCCGGCGGCCGACCGTGAGGACGAGCGGGTCGGGCGCGTGGTCGGAGGGGGGCGGGGGCGCCGGGGTGTCCTCCGGCTGTCCGGGCAGCCCGAAGCGCATGAACGCGGGGTACGGGTGCGAGCCCGCCAGGCTGGCGTTGAGGGTGTCCACGGAGTCCGCGCCGGTGGCGGCGGCGAGCATCCAGGCGACGTTCTCGGGCCGGTCGGAGTCGTGCACGGAGACGGCCGACACGATGGTGCGGGCGGGGCTGTCGAGGGCGTTGAGCAGGAGTTGGTACTTGGGGTCGTAGAGCGCCAGGTCGGCGAGCGGGCCGCTGTTGCAGGCGCTGAGGACCAGCTCCGTCGCCTCGACCTTGTTGAGGGGGACGAGTTTGTCCTCGGGTTTGTAGCAGGGCAGTCCGTAGGCGCACCGGGGGGCGAGGACGCCCGGCAGGGCGGTCGCGGACTCGTTGAGGCCGCAGATGGTGAACTCGCCGAGGTTGATGCTGTCGTCCTTGCCGTGGCCCTGGAAGACCACGCGGCGCCACTGGGTGCCGAGGATCTCGGCCTGGATGTCGTGGCGTTCGAAGTCGCGGTCGTCGAAGACCTTGACACCGGGGAGCCGGGGCGGCCGGTCGGTGTCCGTGAACAGGCCCAGCGCGTCGAGGTCCTCGGGCAGTTGCGCGTACTGCTTGGCGATGTTCCAGGCCACCGATGCCCCGTCGCGGCCGCTCAGCAGGGAGAGGCCGCGACGGGCGTCCCGGTAGGTGGCCAGGAGCAGCGGGCGCACCGGGGCGAGGTTGAGCCGGGCGTAGGTGCCCACCAGCAGGAGTGTCCCCGGGGGCCGGTCGTGGAAGGTGTCGAGGTCGTCCTCGGTGAGCCACTCGCGTGCGAGCGGCCGGGCCAGGTCCACGACACCGTCGGCCAGTTCCGGCCGACCGAGCACGACGCCGAAGTCCAGGGGGGCCGGCCGGCGCACACCGGAGTAGAGGCGCGATGCCAGTGCCACACTGTGGACGAGATCGTCCCTGCCGTCGACCGGGACGGGGATCGGCGTCCGGTCGGGTGCGTCAAGGAACTCCCTTACTGCCGGGGCGAGATCGCCGTACTCGACCGGACTGAACAGCGCGGTGTCCGGTCGGGGGTACGGCGGCTCGTGGCTCTGTCGGGAGACGGCTGACTTCATGAAGCGTTACCTCGTGTTCTTACGCTGGCCCTGCGAGGAGTGACGTGTCGGGCGGATGACGGTTCGGGGACTGCTGGCCGGGCGAGGGCGGTGGTGGCGGGCGGGCCGCCCCCTGCCCGCTCACCGGCCACTCGCGTCGGCGGGTTCGGGGGCGGTGGCCGCGCGGCCCATAAGGCCCCGGCAGGCGAAGGCCACGCAGGCGGCGAGCAGTGACATGCCGAAGGCCGCGGCGAACACGCCCCGCGGGCCTGCCGGTTCCATGAGGAGCCCGCCCGCCTGCTGGCCCAGGGCGTCCCCCACCACCGTGGCCAGGGAGGCCCAGGTGAAGGCCTCCGTGAGTGAACTGCCGTCCGCCAGCAGGCTGACGAGGGTCATCTCGCCGGCGGAGACGAGCGCGATGGGAACGCTGCCGACGGCGAGCGCGAGGGCGAGGGTCAGCTGGTCCGTGGCGAGCAGCGGGAGTCCGGTGCCGACGGCGAAGGCGAGCACCAGGCGCGGGAAGCGCAGGTGTACCGCGACCTCGGACTGGGAGCGTCCCAGCCATACGGCTCCCAGGGCGCTGCCGATGCCCCAGCAGGCGTACACCAGGCCGGTGCTTCCCTGTGAGCCGTGGTCGTCGACGAAGGCGGGGATGGCCAGCGTCATCAGACCGACGGGCACGCTGCTGAGCGCCATGACGGCGGTCAGCGCGAGCATCGGCGACGACCGCAGGGGGCCGAGGAAGCTGCCGCGGCCGGTCTCCTTCCCCGGCTCCTTGCCCGCCGCCCGCGCCGCGCCTTCGGTGCCTTCGGGCACCCGCGTGAAGGCGAGGCCGATCGCTCCGACGCCGCCGATCACCGAGACCGCCGTCAGGGCGGTCCCGGCGGATCCCGTCAGCATCAGCGCGGCGAGCATCAACGGCGCCCCGATGACCAGGACTTCGGTGAGCAGCGCCTCCCACAGGTAGGCGGTCTCGCGTTCGTCGTCGCGCAGCGGGAGGCGCGCCCACAGCGACCGCATGCAGGCGTTCGCCGGAGGCAGGGCGATGCCGGCGAGCACCGCCAGGGCCGGCTGCGCCCAGTCGCCCGGCTCTGTCGTCCACACTAGCGCGGCGAGCGCCGCCGGGTAGATGACGCCGGTCAGCACCAGGACGGTCCTGCGGCCCCGCCGGTCGATCCGGCGGGCGATGAGCGGGCTGCCGAGCGCCATGCCGACGGTGTAGAGCGCGGAGACCAGACCGGCCTGGGCGTAGCTGCCGCCCTGTTCACGCACCACGAGCACCATGGCGAGGGACATGAGGTAGACCGGCAGCCTGGAGACCACGCTCCACCAGGCGGGTCCCGCGACCTGCCGGCGGGTGAGCAGGGCGGCGAGACGGCGGGCAAGACCGTTCGGCTTCACTTCCATGGTTCCTGTTCCGTGGTGGCCCGTTGCGGGCGTGCGGGTGCCGGCGCGCGCGGTGCGCCGGAGCGGGGCGGGCCGGTGAGGGTGCGGCTCAGTGCTGGAGCGTTCTGGCCGCCTGCGCCTGGGTGATCACTTCAATCGTGAAGGCGTCGAGCACGCCGCGCATGCGCTTTTCCACCTCGGCGATCGAGCCTCCGGTGACGTGGACGTATCCGGACGCGTTGTGCGAGGCACGGCGTGCTTCCACGAGGTCCCCTTCGCGGTATCTGAGGACGCTCTTGACCACCCCGGGCAGGCGCAGGAGTTCCTCCTCGGGCGTGATGCGCTGCACCGTCCCCGAGCCCGGCAGCGGCAGCAGCAGGTCGCCCGCGCAGCGGCGCCCGGAGTATTCGAGGGCGGGGCGGCGGCCGAGGTAGACGTCCAGCGTGGCGCCGAACACGTCGAAGCCGTAGGCGTACCCGTGGTTGGCGGTTATCTCGCAGCCCGCGAGGCGGACCCCGATCTCGCCCGCGTACACCTCGTCGCCGACGAGGAAGAACTCCATGTGCACGTATCCGTGGTCGATGCCCATGCCGGTGGCGATCCGCTGGAGCATGCCGCGCAGGTCGACCGGCGGCCCCTCGTCGGTGGCGACGCTGATGTTGGCGTTCATCGCGCCGTCGACGATGTCCAGCGGGCGGCACGGCATTGCGCTCGGCCACGCGTCGAGGACCTCGCCCCCGTGGATGAGCGCGCACACCTCCCACTCCGTGCCGCCCAGATGCTCCTCGACCAGCCAGGACCGGCTTTCGAGAGCCACGTCGGCCAGTTGCTCGGGGCCGGTGAGCCGGAAGGTGTCGACGCAGGCGAAGGAGTCCACCGGCTTCAGTACGACGGGCCAGCCGCACCCCGCGGCGAACTGCTCGATCTCGTCCGCCGTGGAGACCCGCGCGTACCGGGCGGTGCGCAGGCCCAGCTCGCGGAACCTGTCCTTCATGGCCGCCTTGTCGCGCACCCACCGCACCTGGGTCTGCCTGAGGTGTGGCAGACCCACCAGGGAGGCGAAGCGCTGGGCGATGTCCTGGCGCGGCTCGGAGGGGTTGCAGAACCGCGAGGGCGGCGCGGGCAGTTCCGCGGCCCAGGCGCGGTAGCGGGCCGCCTCGTCCGCCAGGGGCAGCCGTTCGTTCACCCAGAACGCGGGCAGGTGCGCGGTCTGCCGCAGGTACGCGTCGGTGAGGTCCTGGCGTGCGGAGGCGAACCGCAGCAGGACGAGGCGGCCGGGCAGGGCGTCCACCGCGTACCGGGTGAAGGTGGAGGCGCGGTCGTCCGCCATCAGGAGCACCGGCGGCCGCGCGTTCACGCGGTCTCCAATGCCTGCCGGACCGACTTGACCGCGAGGACCTGTTCGGCTTCGGAGAGCTCCGGTGAGAGGGGCACGCACAGGGTGCGGTCGAGGAGGTCCCGGGTGCGGGTGAATCCGTCGCGGCTGAGCGCGAGCGGCTGGTCGGGGGCGAGGTTCCAGGGGAAGCCGTCGGCGTAGAGCGAGCGCCGCCCGGCGACCACGGGGTGGTCGGGCAACAGGTATTTGTTGAGCGTCCAGTTGGCGATGCCCCGCTCGGTGAGGGCGGTCACGGCGGCGTCGCGCAGCTCCCGGCTCTCGCAGCGGAAGCGGAGGCTGATCTTCACGTCGCCCGCCGCCCGGGGCAGGATGTCGAGGCCGGCGCGGTCGGGCAGTCCCTCCATGGCGATGGCGTGGTGGCGTTCCAGGCCGGAGAGCACCTCGTCGAGGTGGCGGAACTGCTGGTACTGGATCGCCGCGACCTCTTCGCTGGTGACCAGGTTCTCGCCGTAGTAGGCGTCCTCGTTCCAGGTGGGGTAGCGGCCGGGCACCCGCGCGGAGCCGTGGTCGTGGTAGCAGCGCATGGTTTCGTACGCGGCCGGGTCGTTGGTGACGAGGAGGCCGCCCTCGCCCGAGGTCAGCACCTTGTTGTGGTGGAAGCTGAAGGTGCCCGCGTAGCCACGGGTGCCGGTGTGCCGCCCGTCGGGGAAGGTGGCGCCGAGCGCCTGCGCGCTGTCCTCGATGACGTACGGGACGCCCTCCGGCAGGGGCGCGACGGTGCCCTCCATGTGGGCGACGATGGCCCGTTGGGCACCGTCCGGGATCAGCGAGGTGTCCATGGAGAGCGATTCGTCGACGTCCACCAGGACCGGGATGAGTCCGCTGGACAGGACGGCGCCCGCCACGGCGATGAACGTGACCGCGGGTATGTGGACGACGTCACCGACGCTCGGGCGGGTGGACACCAGGGCGAGCCGCAGCGCCTCGGTGCAGTTGTGCACCGCGAGCACGTGGCCCGCGCCGAGCCGTTCCCCGACCCGCTGTTCGAGACGTGAGGCGACGCTCTCGGTCTCCGTCTGGTAGCGGAAGAGGACCCCGTGCTCGATCGCGGCACGCAGCTCGTGCATGTCCGGCCAGTCGAGGTAGTTGGCGCCGTACGGGAGGAACCGTAATCCGAGCCTTTTGTCGAGGGTCATGTCGCGTCAGCCTCCGTGATCGGGTGCACCGAGGAGTCGACCACCATCTCCTGGCCTCGGTAGTTGCGGAGCAGCAGGCCTTCGGGGGTGGGGGTGAAGTAGGGCTGGGCGATGGGGATCTTGCCGATCTTCGTCGTCAGTACGTACTGCGGTACGCCGAAGCCGGTGATGTGTCCCTGCAGGCCCTCCATGATTTCCCAGCCCTTCTCGATGGAGGTCATGAAGTGGGACACGCCGGTGACGTTGTCGCAGTGGTAGAGGTAGTAGGGCCTGACCCTGATGCGCAGCAGCTCGGTCATCAGCGTGCGCATCGTCGTGACGTCGTCGTTGACCCCGCGGAGCAGGACGGTCTGGTTCCCCACCGGGATGCCGTGGCGCAGCAGGCGGTCGACCGCGGCGGCGGACTCGGGGGTGATTTCCTTCGGATGGTTGAAGTGCGTGTTCAGCCAGACCGGGTGATAGCGCGAGAGCATCTCGCAGAACTCGTCCGTGACGCGCTGGGGCAGCAGGACCGGGAAGCGGCTGCCGATACGGATGATCTCCACGCTGGGGATCGCCCGCAGACCGGAGATGATCTCTTCCAGTTTGCCGTCGCGGTACGAGAGCGGGTCGCCGCCGGTGAGCAGCACGTCCCGGATCTCGGGGTGTTCGGCGATGTAGCGCAGGTCCTCGTCGAAGGACTCGCCCTCGTCGTCCCGGAAGTAGCTGCCGTCGACGTCGGTGGTGTGGAACTTGCGGGTGCAGTGGCGGCAGTAGACCGGGCAGGCCTCGGTGATCAGCATGATCACGCGGTCCGGGTACTTGTGCACCACCCGGTTGGTCCTGCGGTAGAACATGTCGCCGACGGGGTCGACCTCGGCGCCGCTGAACTCGGCGAGTTCACCGAGTGCGGGGACGGCCTGCTGCCGGATCGGGCAGGTGGGGTCGTCCGGGTCCATCAGGGACGCGTAGTAGGGGGTGACACTCCAGCGGTACTTGCCCGCCGATTTGTCGATGGCCCGTTCCTCGTCGGGGGTGAGGTTGATCCACTGCCGTGCCTTGTCGACGTTGGTGACACGCTTGCGCATGTGCCAGCGCCAGTCGTTCCACTCCGCTTCGGTGATCTCCGGCCGGTCCGGAACGGGGTGGCGGTCCGCGTCTGTGGCTCCAGGAGTGCGGGACATGGTGTCTCCAGGTTCAGCGGGGGGTGGGTGACCTGTCACAGGGGTGCGAGGGAGAGCTGGCGCAGGGTGCGAGCGACGCGCTGTGCGCCGCGCAGGTCGTCCGCGGCGGGGTCGAGCGCGGACCACGGGTCCGGTGCGCCCGCCTGCCCCGCGGCCCAGAGGGCCGGATCGCGCGGATCGGTGGCCACCGGGACCGGCACCACCTGGGTGACCCGGTCGGCCAGGTCACGCTGCCCGTCCCCGAGCGGTGGCAGGAAGGCGAGCGGCGCGCCCCGGGCCTGGGCGAGCGCCACCGCGCCCAGGGTGGGGGTGGCAAGGAGCAGTTCGGTGCCTGCGTGCAGGGCGTCGATGTCGGTGTCGGCGGCGCGTCGGACGCGTACGCCCTCCAGCGCTTCGAGCGTGTCGCGCACGCTCTCGACGCGGGTGTCGCAGACCACCTCGCAGCGCTGTGTGCGGCGCACCGCCTCGGCGGCGAGCTGCCGGAGCGGCCCGGAGACGAAGGCATCCGCCTCCCCTGCCGGGGCGTCCCAGAAGGAGATCAGGAGCAGGCTGCCGCCGCGTCTACGCCCGCGGGCCGTCCGTGCGGGCGCGAGCAGCCCGGTGGTGCGCGCGCCGCCGGGTGTCGCGGGCCACGGTCCCGGGAGCCAGCCGGGGCGGTGCACTCGGTGCAGTGCCCCGTCGGCCACGGGGTCGACGGAGGCCCGGTGTCCCGAGGACAGCCGCACGAGCGGCACCCCCAGGCCGAGGAGGCGGCGGGTGGCGGCTTCGTCGTCGCAGACCAGTGCCACGTCCGGCGGCGGCCCGTCGTCACCGGGCCCGCCCTCGCCCTCGCACTGCGCGAGTTCGGCCAGGTGCGCGGCGATGCGCCGCCCGGCGAGCAGCGAGTCGAGTTCCTCGTCCCGCGACACCAGGAGCACTCTGCGGCTCAGTACTGCCATGGTGCCGCCGTCCCGAGCCGGGCGACGTCGTCGCTGTAGCCGGCTGCCGTGGTGGAGCAGCCGCCGCACATGTCGGGTCCCCGCTCGCGGAAGAAGTCAGCGTGGGTCCGGAAGACGGGCGTGTCCAGGTGGATGGCGCCGCCTTCGCGCAGCGGGGCGCCGCCCAGGTCCTCGCCTTCCCGGTGCGGGAGACAGCTGCAGGCGTACATGCGCCCGTACTTGCCGTCGATGTAGATGACGTCGTCCACGACGTGGCACAGGGGTGCCGAGGCCCTCGGGGTCAGTGACTCCGAGAAGTAGCGCTCCTGCTCCTCGCGGGTGTCCCCGTAGAAGCGCTTGCCGAGCGGCACGAGGAGGGTGCCGGGATCGGCGTCGTAGATCGGGTCGCAGACCGCGCGCACATGGTCGGGGTCGGGGTAGGTGATGGAGCGCTCCAGCTTCAGGGCGGAGAGCTCCCACTGCTTGACGCCCGCCTCGGTGAGGACCTTCTGCAGGTCGGGCATCTCGGTGTAGTTGTGCGGTCCGACCACGGTGTTGACGCGGGGCAGGACACCGAGGGCCGCGGCGTCGCGCAGCCCCTGCAGGCCGTTGTCGAACATGCCGGGGGAACGCCGGTAGACGTCGTGCGTGGCGGCGGATCCGCCGTCGAGGCTGACGATCACCTGGGCGAGCCCCGCCTCGGCGAGGCGCGCGGCCTTCTTCGGCAGCATCATTCCGTTGGTGATCATGGACATCTTCATGCCTGCGTCCGTGCCCGCACGCACCAGTTCGACGACGTCCTTGTGCATGAGCGGTTCGCCGCCGGTGAACCGTACGTAGGCCACTCCGGCGTCACGGGCCTTGGGCAGCAGCTCGTTGAAGTCGTCGAGCGAGAAGCGGAACGTGTCACGGGAGAGCGCGAACTCGCACATGAAGCAGTCCGCGTTGCAGGCTTCCAGGATCCTGATGAAGAGATAGCGCTGACGCTCAGTCATGTACGTCGATGCCTTCCTGGAAGGTACGCGGAGCCCGGTCCCCGGCGGGGCCGGGCAGCGGCTCCCCGTCGAGTACGTCGAGCAGGATCCCGGCCACCTGTGCGGCGCCGCCGGTGCCGACCCGGGTGGCGAGGCCGCCCCATTCGGCGCCGGCCGACGCGCGCCGCAGCGCCTGGAACACGCCGTCGCGTACGGCGGCCACCGAGTGCGGCAGGTTGCGCTCCAGGGCAGCGGCGGTGATCCCCCCGTAGATGACCTGAAGGGCCGCCTCCTCGCCCTGCGACCGGCGGGCCAGGGCCTCGTCCTCGGCGAAGACCGTCGACGGCCAGACGACTCTGACGTCGGCCAGCACGGCCCTGCTGTGGAAACGGCCGTTGAAGATCTGGCTGAGGTTCTGTGGCGGCAGGCAGACCGTAGGCACCGAGAGGCTGCCCGCTTCGAGCAGGGTGGTCAGCCCCGGCGAGGTGAGCAGCAGATCGCAGGTGTCGAGCCGCTGGAGGAACTCGCCGTGCGACAGCGGTCCCGCCGTGATGCGGAGGGCGGCGTCGCTGGCCGCACAGAGCCGCGCGGCCAGCTCCGCGGGCAGGTTGCCCGCCACGTGCACCTCACGGACCCCGTACGTATCGAGGGCTTCGAGCACCGCGGGCACGACGATCTCCGGATAGCGCGTCCAGTCGGCCAGGTCGGGGGCGCGCAGGCCGCCCAGGTTCACCAGCGCGCGCCGGAACGGCTCCGGACGGCTCCGCCGGGGCTCCGGAGGGCCGGCCGGTGACACGGGCGGGGCGGCGATCACGGCTTCGACCCAGCGCAGTTCGCGTACGGAGCCGAGTACGCCGAGGCACTCCTCCGGTAACTCGACGCACTGCTGCGCGCAGTAGACGGAGACCTCCAGCGGGAGTTCGGGCAGGTCACCCTCGGTCCACAGGAACGGCAGGCTGTCCACGAACACGGTCGGCACACCCGCCGTCTCCAGGGCCACGGCCGCCGGGCCGTCGAGCACGACGACGGCCGCGTCGATCCGCTCCGCCTCCACGACCTTCGCCACGGCGTCGGCGCTCTCCTTCGCGGGAGCCCCGGCAGGCAGGTCGTACCAGCGGTCGATCGCGTGCTGGTCCAGCAGCGGCCGTCCGAGGCCGGACGCGAGACCGACGAACCTCAGCGGGCGAGGGGAGCGTTCGCGCAACGCGGCGAGGACGGCGCTCAGCTTGCCCGAGCTTCCCCAGCCGAACTCGGAGCCCGCGACGGCGACGGTGGCCCGTTCGGGTCCGGCGGTCGCGACGGGTGTGCCCGGGGCGGGGACGGGTTTCTTCCGGGCGTCTCGCGGTGACGGGGGACGTACACCATGCATCGTTCTGTCCAACTCCCTTGCTGGGGCCGGGGTGTGGCCCCGGTCGGGTGACTGCGGGGAGGGAAGTCACGTCGGGATGAAGGTGCATTCGAGCCGCGCTGCGGCGGTCGGCAGCGGCAGGATCGGGCGGGTCCTCGCGAGGACCACGGTCAGGCTGCGGGCAGGCTCTGGTGGAGCGAACCCTGCAGGAGAGGGGGCCACTCCGCTTCCCACACGATCACCCCTGCCCCCAGGTGACGCAAAGGCCACCCGGTCGCCTTCTGGCCATCGGAAAGTAATTGCTAACCGATCGCAATAAGACGCCCGCACGCCTCGCCCCCGCTCACCCGAATGACACGCCCCAAACCCCGGCACCCCTAGGGCACACGGACCGCGCACGTGGCCGCGGAGGGAGCCGGGACCCTCTCCAACAAGCCGTTTCCGAATCCGGAGACCCATGGAAGTACGACACGCAACAACGGCCGAAAGAGGCCACTGGCACATGCCCCGGCCCGGCCGCTCCGGTGTGTGATCCACTCGGCCGACGGGCACCTTCGTGCGAGGTTCGCGCATCCTGACGCCCCTGCCTTGATACTGGCCTCGGGACCGCGGATCCCAGCGGCGCCCAGCCTTGCCGATGTCACCAGGAGGTACCCGTGAAGATGCTGATCAACGTCGCGGAGACGGTCGTAGCGGACGCGCTGCGGGGCATGGCGGCCGCACATCCCGAGCTGACGGTCGACGTCGAGAACCGCGTGATCGTACGCAGGGACGCCCCGGTCGACGGGAAGGTCGCCCTCGTGTCCGGCGGGGGATCCGGCCATGAGCCGCTGCACGGCGGATTCGTGGGACCCGGCATGTTGTCGGCGGCCTGCCCCGGTGAGGTATTCACTTCCCCCGTGCCGGACCAGATGGTGCGTGCCGCGGCCGCCGTGGACAGCGGTGCGGGGGTGCTGTTCGTCGTGAAGAACTACACGGGGGACGTCCTCAACTTCGACATGGCCGCCGAGCTCGCCGAGGACGAGGGCATCCAGGTCGCCAAGGTCCTCGTCAACGACGATGTGGCCGTCACCGACAGCCTGTACACGGCGGGACGGCGCGGCACCGGCGCGACGCTCCATGTGGAGAAGATCGCCGGGGCCGCGGCCGACGAGGGCATGCCGTTGGAGCGGGTCGAGGCGATCGCACGGCAGGTGAACGAGAACGCGCGGAGTTTCGGGGTCGCCCTGAGCGCCTGCTCCACGCCCGCCAAGGGCAGCCCCACCTTCGATCTGCCGTCCGGCGAGCTGGAGTTGGGCGTCGGCATCCATGGGGAGCCCGGACGTGAGCGGCGCCCGATGATGACGTCGAGCGAGATCGCGGAGTACGCCGTGGACGTGGTGCTCGAAGACCTCCGCCCCCGGAACCCCGTGCTCGTGCTCGTCAACGGCATGGGGGCCACTCCCCTCCTCGAGCTGTACGGCTTCAATGCCGAGGTCCAGCGTGTTCTCGCCGAGCGCGGCGTCGTCGTGGCGCACACGCTGGTCGGCAACTACGTGACCTCGCTGGACATGGCGGGGGCCTCCGTCACCCTGTGTCAGGTCGACGAGGAGCTGCTGCGGCTCTGGAACGCCCCGGTGCGTACAGCGGGGCTCCGCTGGGGTATCTGATCTTCATCAGGTCCCCCGCCGTCACCACGTATCACTCGCGTCACCTTTCCAACTGTTCTACCGCGCAAGGAGTTTCCGTGCTCGATGCCGCATTCTTCCGTCAGTGGCTGACCTCGGCCGCCGCACTCGTCGACCAGGAGGCGCAGCGGCTCACCGAGCTGGACTCGCCGATCGGGGACGCCGACCACGGCAGCAATCTGCAGCGCGGGTTCGCCGCCGTGGTGACCACGCTGGAGAAGGACGGTCCTGCCACGCCGGGGGCCGTGCTCACCCTGGCTGGGCGGCAGCTCATCTCCACCGTGGGGGGCGCCTCCGGGCCGCTCTACGGGACATTGCTCCGGCGTACCGGCAAGGCTCTCGGTGGCGCCGCCGAGGTCAGCGAGCAGGAGTTCGCCGACGCGCTGCGCACCGGCGTCGACGCCGTCAGCGCGCTCGGTGGTGCGGCGCCCGGCGACAAGACCATGCTGGACGCCCTCGTGCCCGCGGTCGACGCGCTCGCGGAGTCGTTCGACGCGGCACGCGCCGCCGCCGGCGAGGGCGCCCTGGCCACGACGCCGCTGCAGGCTCGCAAGGGGCGGGCCAGTTATCTGGGCGAGCGCAGCATCGGTCACCAGGACCCCGGGGCGACCTCGTCGGCGCTCCTCTTCGACGCGCTCGCGCAGACCGCGGAGGCCCGCCGTGGCTGAAGAGAAGCTGGTCGGCATCGTCCTCGTTTCGCACAGCGGCCCCGTCGCCGAATCCGTCGCCGCCCTCGCGGTGGGGCTCGCGGGCGGCGGGACGACCGCGCCCGTGGCCGCCGCGGGCGGCACCGAGGACGGCGGCCTGGGCACCAGCTCGGAGCTCGTCGCCGCGGCCGCCGCGAAGGTGGACGGCGGTGCGGGCATCGCGATCCTCACCGACCTGGGCAGCGCGGTCCTGACCGTGAAGGCCCTGATCGCCGAGGGCGACGAGCTCCCGGAGGGCGCCCGCCTGGTGGACGCGCCCTTCGTGGAGGGCGCGGTCGCGGCGGTGGTGGCCGCGTCGGCGGGCGCCGACCTCGCGGCGGTGGAGGCCGCGGCGGCGGAGGCGTACTCCTACCGGAAGGTGTGAGCGGTCAGTTCTGCCGGAGGAACTGCCGGGCCAGCGCGTCACCTCGGGTGACCGCGGCCCGGTGGTTCTCGATGGGGGACGCCTTGGGGCCGTTGAAGACGATGTAGGTGACGCCCGCGGCGGTGCCGCCCGACCTGGGGTCGGGGCTGATGCCGAGCGACTTCGCCGCCGCGTAGGACGCCTCGCCGATGAGTTCGGTGGGCCCGGTGTCGCCGACGACGGCGTACAGGACCTTGCCCCGGTAGATCACGGCGGCCACCGAGCCGCCCGTGATGCCGTGCTTCGCGTGGCTCCAGCGGCGGCTCGGGCCCGGCACGACGACGTACGGCAGGCGCTCCGCGCTGAGCTGGCGGCCGTTGGACTCCTGGAACGCGGTGGCGTCGAGGAACAGCGGGTCCGTGCGCCGGTTGCAGGCCCTGCCCGGCCGGCCGTCGCAGTCGATGTCCATGTCGGCCTTCCAGAACACCGCGCCCCGCTTGCCGCAGACGGGGATGTTCGCGCGGGCTCCGTCGTCCGTACGGTACTTGCCGCGCGAGACCTGTTTGCAGGATCCGGTCTTGGCGAGGAGTGCGGCAGCGGACACGGACCCCTCGTGGACGGCCGGAGCAGCTGAACTCCCGTTGATCCGGGACGGCTTCCTGCCTGGTTCGCTCTCCTGCGGGTATGCCGTGGCGGGCAGGCACACGGGGGCGAGCAGGGCGGCTCCGGTGGCGACGGCGAGCGCCACGGTTCTGGTGCGCACGAGAAAAATACCTTCCCTCAGGGGCAACTGACGGCCGGTCGGCCGAGTGGCGGCCGACGGCCTGAAGCACGTGACCAGACATCCCAAGCCGTCCCGGGTCCTACACCTCGACATCGCCCAAGATCCCGACGAACGCACGCCGCACCCCGCGATCCGCACGCGTACCTCTTGATGTGCACCCGACACCTGTGTCAAATAGGTCCGGACCAATGCCGCCCGAACGGAAGGCACGCCCGTGCGACGGACCCCCCACCTGTCTGCCCTCCTGGCCGTCACCGCCTGCACCCTCACCGCCTGCGCGTGGGGCGGCGGCCAGGACGCGAAGGACGTGCGGCCCCCGGCCGCCCCCAGAGGCCTCACGGTCCAGGCGGGCAGCGCCACCACCGCCCACGTCATGTGGAACCGGGCCACGGACGACACCGGAGTCACCGGATACGACGTGTACCGGGGCGCCACCCGCGTCAAGCGCGTGCCGGGCGACAAGCACATGGTGGACGTCGTCGGCCTGAAGCCGTCCACCACCTACACCTTCACGGTCCGCGCCCGCGACGCCGAGGGGAACATCGGTCCGGCCGGCACGAAGCTGACCGTCACCACGCCCGCCGCGGCCACCGCCGACCGCAAGCCGCCCTCCCGGCCCGGCTCACCGCGCGGCACGGTCGAGGGGAGCCGGGCGGTGACGCTGTCCTGGGGAGCGTCGAAGGACGACCAGGGCGTCGCCTCGTACGAGATCTATCAGGGCACGTCGAAGATCCACAGCGTGACCGGGAGCGAGCACCGGACCCTTGTCACGGGGCTGCGGCCGGGCACCGACTACCGCTTCACCGTCAAGGCGCTCGACGCGGCCGACAATGCCTCCCCCGCGAGCCGCTCCGTCCGCCTGACCACCGCGGCGGGCCGGGACGACGGGCGGGGCACGGCGCCGACGGACTTCCGCGCGACGACCCGCCGCGCCGACGGGGCGTACTACATCGACCTGGCGTGGACGCCGCCGGACACCGGCGGCGCGGTGGCGGAGTATCAGATCCACCTCGACGGGAAGAGCGCCACCTCGCTGGTGTTCGGCGGCACGGCGCCCCGCAAGAAGGCCACACACAGCTTCTACGTCGGCAAGAAACCGGGCGACACCCACCGCGTGAAGCTCCGGGCCAAGCTCCCCGACGGGACGTGGGGCGGCTACTCCCCCGAGCGGACGGTCACCACCGGCCGATGACCTTGACACCGGGTCAGCTGTCGGCCGTACGAAGGATTCCGTCACCTGCCCGGTGGCTGTCCGCATGCGGCATCGGCGAACGGCACGTTGGCTCGTCGTCAGGTAGCACGGGCGCTTCCCTACCCTCGGCGGCGCACGGGACGTACCGCCTCCCGTGCCACCGGAGGGCAGACTCATGCGCACCACCCAGATATTCGTCCGCACCGGCCTGACCATCGCCGCCGCGGCTGCGCTTCCGCTGGCACTGACCGCTCCGTCGGCGTTCGCCGCCGCCGGAGGGATCACGGTGACCGCCACGGGATCGACGGTCACGGTGACCACGGCCGCCTGCCCCGACGGAGGCAACGCCTCGCTGTTGAGCAACGGCGAGGCGGACTTCGCCCAGGGCAGGCAAATGGAACTGACAGGCGGCAGCGCCTCCTGGCAGAACGTCAGCACCGGCGTCCATACGGTGGCCGTGATCTGCGAGGACGGCACGACGGCCGGCTCGCAGTCGGTCACCGTCGGGGCGTCGCCGACCACCTCGTCCACGAGGTCGCCGGCGCGCGGCGTCAGAGGCGGTCTCGGCGGCGGCAGCGAGGACTACGGCACGACCACCCTCGTCGCGGGCGGGGCCCTCGTGGCCCTGGCCGCGGGCGGTGGCGGCGCCTGGTACCTGCGTCGCCGCGGCGTGCGGCAACGGCTCTGATCCGGGGCCGCTGAAGCGGCTGCCGCCGGCCTCACGTCGGGCCGGCGGCAGCCGTCGTTCGCCCCGGTGGCCGTGTCAGGTCTCCGGGGCTCCGAGCTCCTCCAGCGTCTGCTCGAGCCACTGCGTCCAGAACGTCTCCAGGTCGATCCCGGCCCGCAGCACCACATGCCTCAGCCGGTCCTCCACCGCATCCTTGCCCGGCGGGAAGTCCCGCTTCTCGATCTCCTCGTACTCGGCCAACTGCTGCCGGTGCAGGGTGAGATGGCGGCGCAGGTCCGCCTCGATGCCGTCCGTGCCGACGACCGCCGCGGCCCGCAGGCGCAGCAGGAGCGTGTCCCGCAGCGGCTTGGGGTCCTGGCTGGCGGCCGTCCAGCGGGCCAGCTCGGCGCGGCCCGCGGGCAGGACCTCGTACTCCTTCTTCTGCCCGCGGGTCACCTGCTGCTGCTCCAGGGCGCGGATGGCGCCGTCCCGCTCCAGTTTCCCCAGCTCGCGGTAGATCTGCTGGTGCGTGGCCGACCAGAAGTAGCCGATCGACTTGTCGAACCTGCGGGTCAGCTCGAGCCCCGACGAGGGCTTCTCTAGCAGAGCGGTGAGGATCGCGTGCGGGAGTGACATGGCGGCCATCCTAGGTACGGCGTCCGGAGCGGGCGCCCGGTGTCACAGTGCGGCGGCCAGCTCCGTGCCCTGCTTGATGGCCCGCTTGGCATCCAGCTCGGCCGCCACGTCCGCGCCCCCGATGAGGTGCGCGCTGTGCCCGCCGGCCAGCAGCTCCTCGTACAGGTCGCGGCGCGGGTCCTGGCCCGAGCAGAGGACGACCGTGTCGACGGGGATGACCGTGGACTGTCCGTCGACCGTGATGTGCAGGCCCGCGTCGTCGATGAGGTCGTAGCTCGCGCCGGGGACCATCGTGACGCCGCGGTGGCGCAGCTCGGTGCGGTGGATCCAGCCTGTGGTCTTGCCGAGGCCCTGGCCGACCTTGGACGTCTTGCGCTGCAGGAGGTGCACGGAGCGCGGCGGGGTGGGGCGGTCGGGCGTGGTCAGGCCGCCGCGGTCCTTGTAGTCCATGTCGACGCCCCACTGACGGAAGTACGTCGCCGGGTCCAGGCTCGCCTTGTCGCCGCTGTCGGTGAGGTACTCGGCGACGTCGAAGCCGATGCCGCCCGCGCCGATGATCGCGACCCGCTCCCCCACCGGCGCGCTGTCGCGCAGCACGTCGAGGTAGCCGACCACGCTGGGGTGGTCGATGCCGGGGATCTCGGGAATGCGAGGGCTGACTCCGGTGGCGACGACCACCTCGTCGTATGCGGCCTTCGCGAGCTCTTGCGCCGTGGCCCGGGTGTTCAACCGGACATCCACGCCGTGCAGTTCGAGCTGGGTGCGGAAGTAGCGCAGGGTCTCGTCGAACTCTTCCTTGCCGGGCACCTTGCGGGCGACATTGAGCTGGCCGCCGATCTCGGACGCCGCGTCGATGAGCGTGACGTCGTGGCCGCGCTCGGCCGCCGACACCGCGAAGGCGAGCCCGGCCGGGCCCGCGCCGACGACGGCGACGCGCTTCTTGGTGCGGGTCGGCGCGAGGACGAGCTCGGTCTCGTGGCAGGCGCGCGGGTTCACCAGGCAAGAGGTGATCTGCAAGTTGAAGGTGTGGTCCAGGCAGGCCTGGTTGCAGCCGATGCAGGTGTTGATGGCGTCGGACTGCTCGGCCCGCGCCTTGGCGACGAAGTCCGGGTCGGCGAGGAGCGGACGGGCCAGGGACACCATGTCGGCGGCGCCGTCGGCGAGCAACTGCTCGGCGATCTCCGGGGTGTTGATGCGGTTGGTGGTGACGAGCGGGACAGAGACCTCGCCCATCACCTTCTTCGTGACGAAGGTGTACGCGCCGCGCGGCACCGACGTCGCGATGGTGGGGATGCGCGCCTCGTGCCAGCCGATGCCGGTGTTGATGATCGTGGCGCCCGCGGCCTCGATCTCCTTGGCGAGGTGGACGACCTCTTCGAGGGTCGAGCCGCCGGGGACGAGGTCCAGCATGGAGAGGCGGTAGATGAGGATGAAGTCGGCGCCGACCCGCTCGCGGATGCGGCGGACGATCTCGACGGGGAAGCGGATGCGGTTCTCGTAGGCGCCGCCCCAGCGGTCCTCGCGCTGGTTGGTGGGGGCCGCGATGAACTCATTGATCAAGTAGCCCTCGGAGCCCATGACTTCGACGCCGTCGTAGCCCGCGAGCTTGGCCAGCTCGGCGGCACGCACGAAGTCCTCGATGGTCTGCTCGACCTCGTCGTCCGTGAGGGCGCGGGGCACGAAGGGGCTGATCGGCGCCTTGATGGCGCTCGGCGCGACGAGGCCCTCGTGGTAGGCGTACCGCCCGAAGTGCAGGATCTGCATGGCGATCTTGCCGCCCGCGGCATGCACGGCCGCGGTGACCCCGGCGTGCTTCTCGGCCTCCGCCTCGGTGGTCAGCTTGGCGCCGCCGTCCCAGGGGCGGCCGAGCTCGTTCGGGGCGATGCCGCCCGTGACGATGAGGCCGACACCGCCGCGCGCGCGGGTCGCGTAGAACTCCGCCATCCGCTCGAAACCGTTCGGCGCCTCTTCCAGGCCCACGTGCATGGATCCCATGAGGACCCGGTTGGGCAGGGTGGTGAAGCCCAGGTCGAGCGGGTTCAGCAGGTTCGGGTAGCGGCTCATGCGGGCCCTCCGTACGCGATGGTCGTCAGGACTGTTGTAGACGACGCGCCACACCTTGTGCAACTAGTTGCATAAAGAGTGAGAGGCAGGCCACGTGACGCCTCTGCGCCCGCTATGCCGCTTTCGCCGGAAGATTCACGGTGCGCAACAGGGGATTGACCATTCAACGAAGCACTCCTACGCTCCCCTCACCCCCGCAGGTATATCGATTAACCTCTGGTCGTCATCGCCCTGGTTGGAGACATCCCGCTGTGCGCTCAACGATGAGTCGGCGCGGCTTCCTCGCCGCAGGTTCCGGCCTGGCCGCCGCCACCGCCCTGCCCGCCCTCGCCGGCTGTTCCACGCTGGCATCGGCGGATTCCGATCCCGACACGCTCGTGGTGCACAGCCAGCTCGGCACCACCGCCCCGGGCTCGCCCACGTACCTGTCCGCCCTGAACACCTTCCGGGACGAGAACCCGGGCCTGAAGGTGAAGAACCTGGTCAACGGCGACGACCTCGCGCAGGTCTACGAGACCTCACGGCTTGCCCGCAAGGAGCCGGACGTCGTCATGGTGAACCTCTACGACAAGACGCTGGCCTGGACCGACGTCGGGGCCACCGTCGACGTCAAGGGGTACATGGACGACTGGGGGCTGCGAAAGCGCGTTCTGCCCGTCGCCCTCGACGCCTGGACCGACGGCAGGGGCCGCCTTCGCGCCTTCCCGTACTTCGCCACCAACTGGCCGGTCGCCTACAACACCGCGCTGCTCGACAAGGCCGGGGTCGACGCGATCCCCACCACCGGCGACCAGCTGATCGCCGCCGCCCGCAAGCTCCGCGCCAGGGGCATCGCGCCGGTGACCGTCGGCGGCAACGACTGGACGGGGCAGAAGCTCCTCGCCCAGATCATCCAGACCTTCCTCTCCCCCGACGAGGCGCGGAAAGTCTTCACGAGCGGCGACTTCAGCGGCAGCCGGGGCGCCCGCGAGGGCATCGAGTACTTCGCCGCCCTGCGGGACGCGGGTGTCTTCGCCGACAAGGCGCAAGGCCTGACCTCGGACACGATGACGACGCAGTTCAACACTCAGGCCGCCGCCATCGAGTCCGCGATGTCCTCCGCGCTCGCCAAGGTCCCGGAGAAGGTCGCGCGGCACACCGAGGTCGGCGGCTGGCCTCTCGCGCCGGACGCCGCGCACGCCAAGCCGACCATCCTGCGGACGTACACCCTCATCGGTTTCTGGATCAGCCCGAACGGCACGAAGAAGCTGGACGCCGTCGAGAAGTTCCTGCGCTTCATGTACCGCCCGGACACCGTCGCGCGCTTCATCAGGGAGAGCGGCCGGGACATGGCGCTGCGCTCCGACACCCTCAGCACGGACTTCCCGCTGGTCGCCGCGGCGCAGCGGCTCGGCACCGACGTCAGCCAGGCCCTGCTGCCCGATCTGTACGTGCCGCCGGCCGCGACGCAGCCCCTGATCACCGCGACCAGCACGGCGTTCACCCGTGGCACGAGCCCCGCCAAGGTGCGCTCCGTGCTCGAAGCCGCGTACCGCACCGCATGAGCCGCCCACCCGAGCCGTCCGAGCCGCCCGAGCCTTCTGGGAGTCACCCGAGATGACGACGCCGACGATGTCGACGAACGTGCCGCCGGGCGGGACCGAGGTCCGCCCCGCACCGTCGAAGCCCCCCGTCCGCAAGCGCCGCCAGGAAGGCGGCACGATCCTCGCCGTCCCCGCCCTGGTCTGGTACCTGGTCTTCATGGTCGGCCCGATGATCGCGATCTTCGTGATCGCGGCCCTGCACTGGCCGGGCATGCTCCAGCCGGTGTCGTTCGCCGGGTTCGACAACGTCCGTACGGTCTTCGGCGACCCGGTGTTCTGGGACGCCGTGCGCAATACGGCGGTCCAGCTCGCCGTCGCCCTGCCGGTCATGATCGTGTGCGCGTACATGCTGGGCTACTACGTGGCGCAGAAGCCGCCGGGCCACCGCGCCCTGCGTTACCTCCTCTTCATCCCCGGCCTCATCTCCACCCCGGCCAAGGCGATGGTGTTCTACGCGGCCCTCTCCCCCGACGGTCTGGTCAACGGCGCGCTGAAGTCGGTGGGCCTCGGTTCGGTGACCGACGCCTGGCTGGCCTCGCCCTCGACGGCGCTCGCCTGTCTCATCATGCTCGACATCTGGGGCGGCATCGGCTTCACGGCCGTCCTGTTCGCGGCGCGGCTCGGCAGTGTGCCCGAGGAGATCGGCGAGGCGGCGCAGCTGGACGGCGCCGGGCACTGGCGGACGATGTGGGGCGTGCACTTCCCGGTCATCCGCGAGTACGTGGGCGTGGTGACGATGCTCCAGTTCCTGTGGACGTTCTTCGGGTCGGCGCAACATGTCCTGCTGCTCACGCAGGGCGGGCCCGGCAGTTCGTCGACCACTCTTTCCTTCCTCGTCTACCAGAAGGCGTTCATCGCGGCCGACCTCGGCTACAGCCAGACCGTCGGCGTGATCCTCTTCCTGGTCGGCCTCGTCGGTCTGCTCAGCATCCGCCGCGCGTTCCGCCAGAACTACTGACGCCGCACGCCCCCGATGGACCCCCGATTGGAGCCGGTCACCTTGAAGCACGGAAAGTCCTGGCTGCCCGCGCACATCCTGGCGTGGGCGTACGCGGCGCTGCTCGTCGTCCCCCTCTACTATCTGCTCGCCTCGGCCTTCAAGACGAACGACCAGATCTTCGCGAGCCCCTTCTCCCTTCCCACCTCGCTGTCCTTCGGCAATTTCCGTACGGCTTTCGAGAGCGCCGATCTGGGGCTCGCGGTCTTCAACTCGGCGCTGGTGACGGCCTTTTCGCTCGCTCTGACGCTGGCACTCGCCATTCCGGCGGCGTTCGCCATCGCCCGCGCGACCGGGCCGCTCGGCGCGTTCGTCGAGAAGGTCTTCTCGCTGGGCTTCCTCATCCCGACGTTCGCCGCGCTCTTCCCGACCTTCCTGCTCGCGGCGGCCACGGGGCTCTTCCACACCCGCCTGTTCATGGTGCTCTTCCTGCCCGCCACCGCGATGCCGCTGTCCGTCGTCATCCTGGTGCAGTTCATGCGGACCATCCCCAGGGAGATGGAGGAGGCGGCGCGAATGGACGGCGCGTCGACGTTCGCGGTGCTGCGGCACGTGTACACGCCGATGTGTCTGCCCGGCATCGCGACGGTGCTGCTCCTGAACTTCCTGACGTTCTGGAACGAGTACCTGTACTCGCTCGTCATCATCGGCCCCGACCCGTCCCAGCGCACCGTGCAGGTCGCCCTGCCCACCCTCAAGTCCCTGACGGGGACGGATTACGGGGTACTGACCGCCGGTACGGTACTGACTCTCGTACCGGTATGGGCCGTCTACACGGTGCTGCAGAAGCGGATGCAGCAGGCCCTCGTCAGTGGGGCGGTGAAGATGTGAACGGGTCGAAGACATCGGGCAGGGACAGCGGCGGGCGTCCCACGATCAAGGCGGTCGCCGCAGCGGCGGGGGTCTCCACGGCCGCCGTCTCGCAGGCCTTCAACGCCAAGGGCCGCCTCTCGGAGCCCACCCGGCGCCGCATCCTGGACGCCGCGGCCAACCTCGGCTGGTCGCCCAGTGCGACGGCCACGGCGCTGCGCAGCGCGCGGACCCGCACGCTCGCCCTCGTCGTGCGCCGCCCCACGGACGTGCTCGGCGCGGACCCGCACTTCAGCGAGCTGATCACCGGCTTGGAGGGCGAGCTGGCGCCGCGCGGCTACGGCTTGCTGCTCCACCTGGTCACGGACGTGGCCGAGGAGAGCGCGCTGTACGAACGTCTCGCCGCCGAGGGCCGCGTCGACGGCGCCGTCCTGACCGACGCCCGCACCGACGATCCGCGCCCGCCGCTCCTGCGCGGCCTGGGTCTGCCCGCCGTGCTGCTCGGCGCGCCCCACCCGGACGCGCCCGTGCCCACCGTGGGCCTGGGCAACCAGGGCGCCGGCATACACGAAGCCGTCGACCACCTCATGGAACTCGGCCACCGGCGCATCGCCTATGTGGCGGGGCCCGGCGAGCTGCGGCACACGGGGCTGCGCCGGGCGGTCTTCGAAGAGACCTTGGCCCTCCGGGGGCTTGAGCCCGCCGCGCTGCTGAGCACCGACTTCTCCGAGGCCGCAGCCGTCGCCGCCACCGAGGAGCTGCTCTCCATGGCGGAGCGTCCCACCGCCGTCATGTACGCCAACGACTCCATGGCGGTCTGCGGCATCGGCGCGGCCCAGCGCGCCGGGCTGCGCGTCCCGGACGACCTGTCCGTCGTCGGCTACGACAACCTCCCGATCGGCCGCTGGCTGCATCCGCGCCTGACGACCGTCGACCAGCAGGTGCAGCGGGTCGGCGCGGCAGCCGCGCGTGCGCTGCTCGCGCAGTGCGGCGAAGACGTGCCGCCCGTCGCCCTGGACGATCGCCCGCGTCTTGTCATCCGGGAGTCGACGGGGCCCGCCTGACCGCCGATCACCTTTTCACCCTCGTACGGAAAGACCTGAGTACCACCATGCGACGCCACAGCGCCCAGCTCACCCATGACTCCGCCGTCCTGCCCTGGATCGGCGCCAACTTCTGGTCCCGCACCGGCGGTCCGCTGATGTGGCGGAACTACGACCCGAAGACGGTCCGCGAGGAACTCGCCGTGCTGCGTGAGCACGGCATGACGATGACCCGCTCGTTCTTCTACTGGCCGGACTTCCACCCCGAACCGCACCGCATCGACGAGGAGTTGTGCGAGCGCTTCCGCGACTTCCTCGACGCGCACACCGAGCTGGGCATGGGCACGGTGCCCACCTTCATCGTCGGGCACATGTCCGGCGAGAACTGGGACCCGGTGTGGCGCGGGGACCGGGACCTCTACGAGGACGTGTGGCTGGTCGGCCGCCAGGCGTGGTTCGTGTCGCAGATGACGCGCCGCTTCAAGGACCACGCGGCGGTCACGGGGTGGCTCATCACCAATGAGATGCCGGGCTACGGCCGCATCTACCAGGTGGATCCGCCGTCGAGTGATGTCGTCACCGCGTGGGCGCAGTTCATGTGCGACGCGGTGCGCGCGGCGGGCGGCACCCAGCCGGTGTCGCTCGGGGACGGCGCGTGGGGCATCGAGGTGACGGGCCGCGACAACGGCTTCTCGCTGCGGGACACGGCCGAGTACGTCGACTTCGTGGGCCCGCACGTCTACCGCTCCGACACGGACCGCGTACGGCAGCACTACCGCGCCGCCTTCGAGTGCGAGCTGGCCGCGGTCACCGAACAGCCGGTGGTCCTCGAAGAGTTCGGCCTCTCGACGGACACCGTGTCGGCGGAGAACGCGGGCATCTACTACCGCCAGACCCTCCACAACTCCCTCCTCGGCGGCGCGACCGGCTGGATAGCCTGGAACAACACCGACTACGACGACCTGTGGGACCAGTCGCCGTACGACCACCACCCCTTCGAGATGCACTTCGGCATCACGGACAGCACCGGCGCCCCGAAGACTCCGCTCATCGAACTCGCCTCGTTCTCCCGGGTATTGGAGCAGGTCGACTTCGCGCACTGCCGCCGCGCGGACGCGGACGCGGCGCTCGTGGTGCCCGCGTTCCTGGAGCGCGGCTACCCCTACAGCCGCCCCGCCGACCGTCCGCTGATCTTCACCTCCCTCCACCAGGGGTACGTCGCCGCGCGCGGGGCCGACCTCCCGGTGGGCCTCACGCGGGAGGCGGACGGGCTTCCCGGTGACGCGTCCCTCTATCTCCTGCCGTCCACCCGGCAGTTGACGACCCGCACCCGGCGCGAGCTGGAGCGGCGGGCCCGCGAGGGCGCCACCGTGTACCTGTCGTTCTGCTCCGGCGAGCACCCCGGGACGCGCGGGCCGTGGTTCGACGACCTGGACGGGCTCTTCGGCGTCGAGCTCCAGCTCTCCTACGGGGTGGCCGAGCCCATCGAGGACGACGTCCTGGAGCTGACGTTCACGGAAGACTTCGGCGGCATCGTGGCGGGCGAGACACTGCGCTTCCCTGTCGCGGGCAACGAGGACAGCCGCGCCTATCTGCCGGTCGTCCCGACAGGGGCGCGGGTCGTGGCGAAGGACACGCACGGCCGCCCCGCGCTCCTGGTCAACGAGACGGGCCAGGGCCGTACGGTCCTGGCGACGTACCCCTTGGAGCACATGGCCGCGCGCACGGCCCGCGTCAACCCGGAGCAGACGCACCGGCTGTACGCGGCACTGGCCCGACTCGCGGGCGTGGAGCGTCCGGTGACCGTCGACAGCCCCTACGTGTCGGCGGACGTCCTGGTGCACGAGGACGGGCGGCGGTTCGTGTGGCTGGTCAGCCAGTCGGACGAGGAGCTGGCGGTGCACCCGGCGGTGGCCGGTTCGCTGCACGACCTGGAGACGGGTGCGGCGGTGGCGGAGGTGCGGCTCGCCCCGTTCGGCGTGCGCGTCCTCGAACAGCGATGAGCGCGCCGCTGTACCGGGAGGCGGCTGCCCCGGCCGCCGACCGGGTGCGCGACCTCCTCTCGCGGATGACGCTGGCCGAGAAGGTGGGTCAGGTCAACCAGCGGATGTACGGCTGGCAGGCGTACGAGCGGACGCCCGACGGCCACCGCCTGACGGACGCGTTCCGCACCGAGGTCGCCGCGTTCGACGGGATGGGCGCGCTGTACGGACTCCAGCGCGCCGACCCGTGGTCGGGGGTGACGTTCGCGGACGGCATCTCCGCGGCGGACGCGGCGCGGGTCGCCGACTCGGTGCAGCGGCACGTCATGGAGAACACCCGGCTCGGCATCCCGGTCCTCCTCGTCGAGGAGGTCCCGCACGGCCACCAGGCCCTGGAGGGCACGGTCCTGCCGGTGAATCTCGCGGTGGGCGCGACCTGGGACCCGGATCTCTACGAGGCCGCCGCGGCGGGCGCCGCCGCCGAGCTGCGCGCCCGGGGCGGTCATGTCGCCCTCGTCTCGGCGCTCGACCTGGTCCGGGATCCTCGCTGGGGCCGGGCGGAGGAGTGCTTCGGCGAGGACCCGTATCTGGCGGCGCGCTTCACCGGGGCGCTGGTGCGGGGCATGCAGGGCAGCGGCCCCTCGTACGCCCCGGACCGGGCGGCGGTCGTGCTCAAGCACTTCGCCGGGCAGGGCGCGACGCTCGGTGGCCGCAACAGCGCGGCCACGGAGCTCGGCCCGCGCGAACTCCACGAGATCCACCTGGTCGCGGCGCGGGCGGGGATCCGCGCCGGGGCGGCGGGCGTGATGGCCGCGTACAACGAGTACGACGGCCTGCCGTGCGCGGCCAACCGTGAACTGCTCACCGGCCTGTTGCGCGGGCGCTGGGGGTTCACCGGTCTGGTCATGGCCGACGGATGCGCGCTCGACCGTCTCGTACACCTCGCCGGTGACCCGGTGGCGGCGGGCGCGCTGGCCCTGGACGCGGGCACGGATCTGAGCCTGTGGGACGGCTGCTTCCCGCGGCTCGCGGAGGCGGTGGAGCGCGGCCTGGTCTCCGAGCAGGCCCTGGACGCGGCGGTGGCCCGCGTCCTGACGCTGAAGTTCCGCCTGGGTCTCTTCGAGCGGCCCTACGTCGGCGAGGGGCGTGCGCACTCCCCCGCACTGGCCGAGGTGAGTGAGCGTCTGGCCCGTGAGTCCGTCGTCCTGCTGAGCCATGACGGAGTAACTCTCCCCTTGCTTCCCATGCTCCCCTCGGGGAACCCGTCCCGCGTCGCCGTCATCGGCCCCAACGCGGACTCGCTCCCCCAGCAGCTCGGCGACTACACCGCGCCGCAGCGCCCCGGCACGGGGCTCACCGTCCTCGACGGGATCACGGCGGTCGCGCCGCCGGGCGTCGAGGTGACGTACGCACGCGGCTGCGAGCTGGTCGGCGACGACAGCGGCGGGATCGCGGACGCGGTGACGGTGGCCGCCGCTGCCGATACGGCCGTACTCGTGCTCGGCGGGTCCAGCGCACGGGAGGCCGACACACGCTTCGACAGCAACGGGGCCGCGGTCGTCGGCCCCGGCGCCCCGGTGGGCATGACATGCGGCGAGGGCGTCGACCTAGCCGAACTACGCCTGCCAGACGGGCAGTTGACGCTGCTTGATGCCGTTGCCGCCACCGGCACGCCCGTCGTCGTGGTCCTCGTCCAGGGGCGGCCGCATGCCGTCTCGGAGCTGTCCGGGCGGGCCCGCGCCGTGCTGTCGGCGTGGTATCCGGGGCCGTGGGGAGGGCGGGCCGTGGCCGACGTGCTCTTCGGGCACGCGGAGCCCGTGGGGCGGCTCCCCGTCTCCGTGCCGCGTTCGGCCGCCCAGCTCCCGGTGTTCTACAACGCCAAGGATCACGGCTACCGGGGCTACGTGGACCAGCCCGCCGACGCGCTGTACGCCTTCGGCCACGGCCTCTCGTACACGACCGTCGAGTACGGGGAGCCGCGGCTCTCCCGCACCCGGGTTCCGGTCAGCGATCCGGCCCTCACCTGCACGGTCGGCGTGACGAACACGGGTGCGCGGGCCGTGCGGGAGACCGTGCAGCTCTACGTGCGCCGGGTCGCGGGGTCCACTTCCTGGCCGCGCGTGCGTGAGCTGCGCGGCTTCGCCCGCGTCGACCTGGCCCCCGGCGAACACGCCGAGGTCGCCTTCGTCGTCGAGGCGGATACCCTGGCCTCGCTCGACCGTGCTCTGGAGTACGCCGTGGAGCCGGGTGAGCTCCTGCTGGAGACCGGCCCCTCCTCCGACCGCACGAACGGCGCCCTCCTGGCCGTGACGCCGACGTGAGCCTGACGCCCTCGGGAGCGCCACGTCCGAATCCCGCCAGCCGCGTGCCCGCGGAGCCCGCAGACTTGTGGGTGTCACTGGGAAAGAGGGAGCAACTGATGACCAAGGTCATGGCCAAGGCCGTCTACACGACCGTCGACAGCCCGCTGGGCGAGCTGCTGCTGGTCGGTGAGGAGTCGGCCACCGCGAACGGCGGCACCGCACTGGCCGCGCTGTCCCTGCCGGGGCAGAAGGGCGGCGCCGTCGTCCAGGACGGGTGGGTGCGCGACGACGAGGCCTTCGCCGTGATCGCCGGGCAGCTCCGCTCATACTTCGACGGGACGCTCACGCACTTCGACATCGAGTACGTGAGCGGCGTCGGGACCGACTTCCAGGAGCGGGTCTGGCACGCCCTCGACACCCTCCCGTACGGCACGACCACCACGTACGGGAAGCTCGCCGAACAGCTCGGCATCTCGCGTGCCGCGGTCCGCGCCCTGGGCACGGCGATCGGGCGCAACCCCCTGCTCGTCGTCCGCCCCTGCCACCGGGTGATCGGGGCCGACGGCTCGCTGACCGGGTACGCGGGCGGCCTGGAGGCCAAGCAGCGGCTGCTCGACCTGGAGTCGACGCACTAGCGTCCACTAGCGACCCCGGTGGCCCAGCCGCTCCGAGAGGTCACCCGCGCCCTTGGCGGCCAGCTCGGCCAGTTCCTGCTCACGCTGCTCGCTCCAGCGGATCATCGGCACGGAGATGGACAGCGCCGCGACGACGTTCCCGGCACTGTCGCGGACCGGGGCGGCCACGCAGCTGACGTCGGGGTTGGACTCGCGGTGTTCGGCCGCGACCCCGCGCTCCCGGATGCCGGCGAGCGCGGCGAGCAGCGCGTCCGGCTCCGTGATGCTGTTCTGCGTCATCGCCACCAACTCCCTTCCGGACAGCCGGGTTTCGAGCTCGGCGGGGGGCAGCGAGGCGAGCAGCATCTTGCCGACCGACGTGCAGTGGGCGGGCAGTTTGCGGCCGGCGGCGGAGACCATCCGGACCGCGTGCGTGGAGTCCACCTTGGCGATGTAGATGACGTCCGTGTCCTCCAGGACCGCCACATGCACGGTCTCGTCGCAGGTCTCGGCGACCTCGCGCGCCACCTGCTGCCCCTCGGCGGCCAGGTCGAGCTGCTCGGCATACCGGCTGCCGAGCTGGTAGGCGCGTACGCCGAGGCGGTAGCGGCCCGTCTGGTCCGGGATCTGGACAAGGTAGGACCGGGCGGCGAGGGTGGTGAGGAGCTCGTGCACGGTGGTGCGCGGCAGCTGGAGTCTGCGGGTGACCTCGGGGGCGGACAGCGTGCCGTCGCCCTCCAGGAACAGCTCCAGTATGTCCAGCGCCCTGGTCACCGCTGGCACCAGTCGTCCCATGGTCGGCCTCCCACCCCGTGCGTCCGAAATTGCACCCACGGCAGGCCCGCGGATGCGTCCGAAACTTCGGTCAACGATCGATATGACGAACACAGGCTAGACACAGCGGCGTTCGACGCGCAACGGCCCGGGGGCACCCCGGGAGTCCAAGACCGTTTCGCACAACCCATTGACACCCTGCCGCCTGCGTGAATACGGTCACGCCAACATTTCGAACGTGTGACGAAATACCGAACAACCAAGGGGCAACTGCCTTGCGTATTACGGGAATCAGCACGCACGTGGTGGGGACGCCGTGGCGCAATCTCACCTACGTCCAGGTCCACACCGACGAAGGTCTCACCGGAGTCGGCGAGACCCGCATGCTCGGGCGCACGGACGCGCTCATCGGCTACCTCCGCGAGGCGGCGGCCAACCACATCGTGGGGTCCGACCCGTTCGCGGTCGAGGATCTCGTGCGGAAGATGAAGTACGGCGACTACGGCCGGGCCGGCGAGATCGTCATGTCGGGCATCGCCTGTGTGGAGATGGCCTGCTGGGACATCAAGGGCAAGGCCCTGGGCGTGCCGGTCTGGCAGCTGCTCGGCGGCAAGGTGACCGACCGGGTCAAGGCGTACGCGAACGGCTGGTACACCACCGAGCGCACCCCGGAGGCCTATCACAAGGCCGCCCGCGCCGTGGTCGAGCGCGGCTACCGCGCCCTGAAGATCGACCCGTTCGGGACCGGGCACTTCGAGCTCGACCAGGCGGGGACCTCGTACGCGGTCTCGCTGATCGAGGCGGTGCGGGACGCCATCGGCCCCGACGCCGAGCTGATGCTGGAGATGCACGGCCGGTTCAGCCCCTCCACCGCGGTGCGCCTGGCGCGCGAGATGGCGCCGTTCAAGCCGGCCTGGCTGGAGGAGCCGGTGCCGCCGGAGAACCTCAAGGCGCTTGAGAAGGTCGCCGCCAAGGTGGACATGCCGATCGCCACCGGCGAGCGCATCCACGACCGGATCGAGTTCCGCGAACTCTTCGAGTCCCAGGCCGCGGACATCATCCAGCCGGACCTCGGCCACATCGGCGGCATCCTGGAGACCCGCAAGCTGGCCGCGACGGCGGAGACGCACTACACGCTGATCGCGCCGCACAACGTCGGCGGCTCGGTGCTCACCGCGGCCTCGCTGCAACTGGCCGCCTGCACGCCCAACTTCAAGATCCTGGAGCATTTCAACGACTTCGCGGACGCGGAGATCAAGAAGGTGGTCAAGGGCGCGCCCCAGGTGGTCGACGGCTACTTCGAGGTGTCGCACGAGCCTGGCCTCGGCGTCGAGCTCGACACGGACGCGGCGGCCGAGTTCCCCCAGCAGCAGGCCCGGTTCGACCTGTGGGCCGAGGGCTGGGAGAAGCGCGCCCCCAAGGCGGCCGGGAAGTGAGCGGCGACTCACGCGCGATCGTCGTCGACCGGCCGGGCTCGCACCGGCTCACGGTCGGCGCACGCCCCGAACCCGGGCCCGGCGAGGTCCTGGTGCGGGTGGCCGCCGCCGGGATCTGCATGAGCGACCGCGAGGTGTACGACGGTCACCGGGACGCCGCCTATGTGCGCTACCCGGTGATCCCCGGCCATGAGTGGTCGGGGACGGTCGAGGCCACCGGCGAGGGCGTCGACCCGGCGCTCGTCGGGCGGAAGACCGTCGCCGAGGGGTTCCGCGCCTGCGGCACCTGCGAGCGCTGCCGCGAGGGCGAGACGAGCCTGTGCGGTGGCGGGTACGCGGAGACCGGGTTCACCGAGCCCGGCGCCTTCGCCGACCATGTGGCCGTCCCCGCGCGCCTGTTGCATCTCCTGCACCCGGACGCGGACCTGGCCGCCGCCGCCCTCCTGGAACCCGCCGCGGTGATCGCGGGCGCGGTGCGGACGGGACGGCCGAGGCCGGGCGAGCGGATCGCGGTGGTCGGCGCGGGCACCCTCGGGATGCTCGCGGTGCAGTTGCTCGCCGCGTCGTCGCCCGGTGAGCTCGTCGTGATCGACCCGCGGGCCGAACGCGGCAGCCAGGCGCTGCACTTCGGGGCGACCGAGAGCCTGACGCCCGCCGAGGCGGAGGCGTACCACGGCCGCTTCGATCTGGTCGTGGAGACCGCGGGCGCGCCCAGCACGGCGGCATCCTCCTGTCTCCTCGCGCGCAGGGGCGGCCGTGTGGTGCTGACCGGCATGTTCACTCCGGGCGCCGTCGGCATCGATCCGGTGCATCTCTCGCTGAGCCAGCTGGAGGTGCGCAGCGTCTTCGGCGCGCCGTCCTCCGCCTGGTCGGACGCGGTCCGCGCGTTCGGGCTCGGCCTGCTCGACCCGGCACCGCTCATCACGCACGAGTTCCCGCTTGAGCGGTTCGGCGAGGCGGTGGCGCTGGTCGGCGGCGGTGACCCGAAGACCGGGAAGGTGCTGCTTCGCCCCTGACCCCCGGGTGGGCACCGGCCCGTGCCGCCGTCCGCCCACCGAACCGGCCAACGTACGAAATATCGAACACAGCAGAATCCACTGCGTATGGGAGTCCCGTGACCAGCCCGTCAGCACCCCGCCGCCCCGGCGTCGACGCCCTCGCCCGCATCGGGCACCCCGTACCCGCCATCGACCCGGCCGACGCGTCCCCGCACGCGTTCCCCGACGGTGGCACCTGGCGCACCGAGATCCCCTCCGTGGAGGGGCCCGAGGCGCTGGCCGTCGTCCTCAAGGAGAGCTCGCGGCTCGACGTGCCGATCCACCGGATCAGCCAGGGCAGCGGCATCTGGATGCTCTCCGACGACGAGATCACCGAGATGGTGGAGGCCTGCGCAGAACGGGACATCGAGCTCTGCCTGTTCACCGGGCCGCGCGGCACCTGGGACATCGGCGCGGCGACCCGCACCGACTCCGGCGGCGGCGGCCTTCGTTCGCGCGGCCATGACGCGCTCGCCGGATGCGTCGAGGACGCCGTGCGCGCCACGGAGCTGGGGGTGCGCTGCCTGCTCGTCGCCGACGAGGGCGTGCTGTGGACGCTGCACCGGCTACGGGTCGCCGGTGTGCTCCCCGCCGACACCACCTTCAAGGTGTCGGCCCTGATCGGACCGGTCAACCCGGCCTCCTACGCGGTCTACGAGCGACTCGGCGCCGACTCGCTCAACATCCCGTCCGACCTCACCCTCGACCACCTCACGGAGATCCGCCGGGCCAGCCGCGCCCCGATGGACCTGTACATCGAGGCGCCCGACGACCTCGGCGGCTACGTCCGGATGTACGAGGCGGCCGAGCTGATCCGGCGCGGCGCCCCGCTCTACCTCAAGTTCGGCCTGAGCAAGTCCCCCGGCATCTATCCCTACGGTGCCCACCTGCGCGACCACACCCTGGACACCGCCCGCGAGCGGGTCCGCCGGGGCCGTCTCGCCCTCGACCTGCTCGCCCGGCACGGAGCGGACGGCGGAATGTCGCCGCTCGGCTCGCGCCTGCCCGGCGACCTCCAGCGCTTCCCCGTCCCGGAAGGGGACTGACCCATGAGCACCCGCACCTCCAGAAGAATACGTCTCACGGCGGCCGTGGCCACCGCCGTCCTGCTCGGCTCCCTGACCGCCTGCGGCCAGGAGGCCAAGGGCGGCAGCCGCTACCAGCCGGACGAGGGCAAGGGCAGCACCATCGGCCTCGCGATGCCCACCAAGGCCTCCGAGCGGTGGATAGCCGACGGCAACAACATGGCCAAGCAGTTCAAGAAGGCCGGATACAAGACCGATCTGCAGTACGGCGACAACAAGGTCGAGAACCAGATCGCCCAGCTGGAGAACATGATCACCAAGGGGCGCAGCCTCCTCGTGGTAGCCGCCATCGACGGCTCCGCGCTCAGCGAGGTCCTCCAGCGCGCGCACGACGCGGGCATCCCCGTGATCTCGTACGACCGCCTCATCCTCGGCACGGAGAACGTCGACTACTACGCGTCGTTCGACAACGAGCGTGTCGGCCGCCTGCAAGCCCAGTACATCGTCGACAAGCTGAAGCTGGGCAAGCCGGAGAAGGGCGGCGACACGCACAACATAGAGCTGTTCGCGGGTTCGCCGAACGACAACAACACGAAGTACTTCTGGAACGGCGCCATGAAGGTGCTCGATCCGTACTTCAAGAGCGGCCAGCTCACCGTCCGCAGCAAGCAGACGAAGATGAACCAGGCCACGACTCTGGACTGGGACGGCGGCACCGCGCAGAAGCGCATGGACGACCTGATCAGCAAGAACTACGGCTCGGCGAAGGTCGACGCGGTCCTCTCGCCGTACGACGGGATCTCGATCGGGATCATCTCCGCGCTGAAGAGCGCGGGGTACGGCTCCAAGAGCGAGCCGCTGCCGGTGATCACGGGGCAGGACGCGGAGCTGGCGTCGGTGAAGTCCATCATCCGGGGCGAGCAGACGCAGACGGTGTTCAAGGACACCCGCAAGCTGGCAGCGCGGGCGGTGTCCATGGGCGACGCGGTCCTGAACGACAAGAAGCCGAAGGTCAACAACACCAAGGACTACAACAACGGCAAGAAGACCGTGCCGTCCTTCCTCCTCGATCCGGTCAGCGTCGACAAGTCCAACACCCAACTCCTGGTCGACGAGGGTTACTTCAAGGCTGGGCAGCTCAAGTGAGCGCGCCCGTGCTGGAGATGCGCAACATCACCAAGACGTTCCCCGGCGTCAAGGCGCTCTCCGACGTGAATCTGACGGTGGGCCCCGGGGAGATCCACGCGATCTGCGGCGAGAACGGCGCGGGCAAGTCGACGCTGGTGAAGGTCCTCAGCGGCGTCCACGAGCACGGAAGTTACGACGGCGAGATCCACTTCGAGGGCCGGCGGATGGCCTTCAAGGACATCCGTGCCAGCGAGAAGCAAGGCATCGTGATCATCCATCAGGAGCTGGCGCTCGTCCCGTATCTGTCCATCGCCGAGAACATCTTCCTGGGCAATGAACAGAGCAGCCACGGCTTCATCGACTGGAACGACACGCTGCGCAGGGCCAGCGCCCTGCTCAAGCGGGTCGGCCTGAGCGAGAAGCCGCAGACCCCGGTGGCCGACATCGGCGTGGGCAAGCAGCAGCTCGTGGAGATCGCCAAGGCCCTGTCCAAGGAGGTGAAGCTGCTCATCCTGGACGAGCCGACGGCCGCGCTGAACGACGAGGACAGCGCCAAGCTGCTCGACCTCATCCTGGAGCTGCGCGACCAGGGCATCGCCTGCATCATCATCTCGCACAAGCTGAACGAGATCCGGGCCATCACCGACTCGGTGACGATCCTGCGCGACGGACGGACCATCGAGACCCTGACGGTCCGCGAGACCCCGTCGTCCGAACCGCAGGTGGCCGAGGACCGCATCATCCGCGGGATGGTCGGCCGCGACCTCGACCACCGCTTCCCCGACCGCACGTCCTACGAGGGCGAGGACGCGGGAGCCCTTGCCCTGTCCGTGCGGGGCTGGACGGTTCGGCATCCGGTGGACCACCAGCGCAAGGTCGTCGACGACGTGTCGCTGACCGTGCGACGCGGCGAGATCGTCGGCATCGCGGGCCTGATGGGCGCGGGCCGCACGGAGCTCGCGATGTCCGTCTTCGGGCGTTCCTACGGTCAGTACGTGGCGGGCACGGTGTCCGTCGGCGGGCGCGAGGTCGTGACCAAGACGGTGCCCGCTGCCGTCGACGCCGGGATCGCGTACGTCACCGAGGACCGCAAGCAGTACGGCCTGAACCTCATCGACAACATCAACCGCAACATCTCCCTCGCCTCACTCTCGGGCATGCGGCGCCGGGACGGCTTCGTCGACGAGCACCAGGAACGCTCCGTGTCCGAGCGCTACCGCAAGTCGATGAACATCAAGGCCCCCACCGTCTTCGAGCAGGTGGGGCGGCTCTCCGGCGGCAATCAGCAGAAGGTCGTCCTGAGCAAGTGGATCCACGCCGACCCCGAGGTGCTGATCCTCGACGAGCCGACGCGCGGCATCGACATCGGCGCCAAGTACGAGATCTACACCGTCATCGACAAGCTGGCGGCCTCGGGCAAGGCGGTGCTGTTCATCTCCTCCGAACTGCCCGAGCTGCTCGGGATGTGCGACCGGATCTACACGATGGCCGAGGGCCGGCTGACCGGTGAGGTCGACCGCGCGGACGCCACCCAGGAACTCCTGATGCGCCACATGACCAAGAACAGAAGCTGAGGCATCCGTCATGACCACCACGACCACGCCGCCACGTGACACCTCGTCCACGCCGCCCGCCAAGGAGTCCACGGGAGCTCTGCTGATGCAGAGCGTGCGCTCCAACATGCGCCAGTACGGCATGCTCGTCGCTCTGGCCTTCATCGTCGTCCTGTTCCAGATCTGGACCGATGGCACGCTGCTGCTGCCGAACAACGTCTCCAACCTGATCCAGCAGAACGGCTACATCCTCATCCTGGCCATCGGCATGATGATCGTCATCATCGCCGGGCACATCGACCTGTCCGTCGGCTCACTGGTCGCCTTCGTCGGCGCCATGTCGGCGGTGATGATGGTCAAACACGACATGCCCTGGGTGCTCGCACTCGTCCTTTCTCTCCTCATCGGCGCGGTCGCGGGAGCGTGGCAGGGCTTCTTCATCGCCTACGTCGGCATTCCGTCGTTCATCGTGACCCTGGCCGGCATGCTGCTCTTCCGCGGTCTCACGCAGATCGTCCTGGAGGGCCAGTCGCTCTCACCGTTCCCCGAGGGCTTCCAGAACATCGCCAAGGGGTTCATCCCCGAGATGGGCCCGTACACGCAGTACCACAACCCGACCCTTGTGCTGGGCCTCGTGACGGTCGCGTTCCTGCTCTTCCGTGAGTGGCGCAGCCGCAAGCAGCAGCTTGCCTACGACCTCGACGTGACACCGACGGGCCTGTGGGTGGCCAAGCTGGTAGCGATCTCCGCCGCCGTCATCGCCTTCACGCTGACCCTCGCGAGCTTCCACGGCGTACCTGTCGTGCTGCTCATCATGTGCGGCCTGCTCATCGCCCTCGGCTATGTGATGCGCAACGCGGTCGTCGGCCGCCACATCTACGCCCTCGGCGGCAACAAGGCGGCGGCGAAGCTGTCCGGCGTCAAGGACAAGCGCGTCACCTTCCTGATCTTCGTGAACATGGGCGTGCTCGCCGCGCTCGCGGGCTGTGTGTACGCGGCACGGCTGAACGCGGGCACCCCGCAGGCGGGTCTGAACTTCGAACTGGAGGCGATCGCCGCCTCGTTCATCGGCGGCGCGTCGATGAGCGGCGGCGTGGGCACGGTGATGGGCGCCGTGATCGGCGGCCTGGTGCTCGGCGTCCTCAACAACGGCATGTCCCTGGTCAACATCGGCACCGACTACCAGCAGGTCATCAAGGGCCTGGTGCTGCTCGCCGCCGTCGGTTTCGACGTCTGGAACAAGCGCAAGGTCGGTCGCTAGTCCTCTCCCCAACTCATCTGTCTGGAGCCGTACATGGAAACGAGCAGACGCACCGTCCTGGCATCGGCCGCCGCCGTCGGACTCACCGCCGGCGTCGCGGGCACCTCGTACGCCTCGGCGGGCCGCACACCCACCAAGGAGCTCTTCGGCAAGCTGGCCGACGGCACCAAGGTGTACCGCTGGTCCCTCGCCAACGGCGGCACCCGCATGAAGGTGCTTTCGTACGGCGGCATCGTGCAGTCCCTGGAACTCCCGGACCGGCACGGCCGGTACACCAACGTCTCCCTCGGCTACGACACCATCGAGGCCTACGTCGCCGGGACGACGTTCTTCGGCGCCCTCATCGGCCGCTACGGCAACCGCATCGCCAAGGGCCGCTTCACCCTGGACGGCACAACCCACCAGCTGTCCGTGAACGACGGCGAGAACAGCCTGCACGGCGGGGCCAAGGGCTTCAACACACGCGTGTGGGACGTCGAGCCGTTCACGGACTCGACCGGCGTCGGCCTGCGTCTGCACTACACGAGCGTCGACGGCGAGATGGGCTACCCCGGAACGCTGCGGGTGACCGTGACGTACACGCTCACCGCGCGCGGCGACTGGCGCATCGACTACAAGGCGACCACGGACAAGGCCACCGTGGTGAACCTGACGAACCACACGTACTACAACCTCGCGGGCGAGGGCAGCGGCGACATCCTCGGCCATGAACTGGCCCTGGCCGCAGCCCGGTTCACCCCTACCGACGCCGGTCTCATCCCGACGGGTGAACTGGCGAAGGTGGCGGGCACGCCCTTCGACTTCCGGCGCGCGAAGACGGTCGGCGAGGACATCCGGGTCTCGCACGAGCAGCTGGTGACCGCCAAGGGCTTCGACCACAACTGGGTCCTGGACAAGGGCATCACGAAGCGCCCGGAGCACTTCGCGACGCTGCGGGACCCGGAGTCGGGGCGCACCCTGAAGATCGCCTCGACCGAGCCGGGCGTGCAGTTCTACTCGGGGAACTTCCTGGACGGAACCCTCACCGGGCCCTCGGGGCGCACCTACCGGCAGAGCGACGGTCTCTGCCTGGAGACCCAGCACTTCCCGGACTCCCCCAACCAGCCGAAGTTCCCCTCGACGGTGCTGCGGCCCGGCGAGACATACCGGTCCAGCACGGTGCACAGCTTCTCGGCGCGCTGAGCCGTGCGCACCAGGATTCTGATCCCGCTCCTTGCCCTGATGGTCGGTCTGCTCGCAACACCCGCGCACGCAGGGCCAACCCATGCCAAGCAGAAGTACGCGGGCTATCTGTTCAGTTACTTCACCGGCGAGGGCACCGCGGACGGCGAGCAGATCCGTATGGCCCTCAGCCGCGGCAACGACCCCACGCGGTACCAGGAGCTGAACGGCGGCAAGCCCGTCCTGACCTCGCAGCTCGGCACGAAGGGGCTGCGCGATCCGTTCATCATCCGCTCCCCGAAGGGCGACAAGTTCTATCAGATCGCCACTGACCTGCGGATGTACGGCGGCAGTGGCGGCAGCTGGGACCAGGTGCAGCGCACCGGCAGCAAGTCCATCATGGTGTGGGAGTCCACCGACCTGGTCCACTGGACCGACCAGCGCCTGGTGAAGGCCGCCCCGGACACGGCGGGCAACACCTGGGCCCCGGAGGCCTATTACGACGAGAGGCTGAAGGCGTACGTCGTCTTCTGGGCCTCGAAGGTCTACGGCGCCGACGACCCGGACCACACGGGATCGACGTACAACAAGATGCTGTACGCGACGACGAAGGACTTCCGCACCTTCGGCAAGCCCAAGGTGTGGAACGACCCGGGCTATTCGGTGATCGACTCCACGGTGGTCAAGGACGGGCGGGACTACTACCGCTTCACCAAGGACGAGCGGGACCCAGCCTCCGGCACCCCCTGCTCGAAGTTCATCACCGCGGAGAGGTCCAGGAGCCTGACGGACACGTCGTACGACTTCGTGGGCGACTGCATCGGCAAGGGCGTGATCGACCGGGGCGAGGGGCCGGCGGTCTTCAGGTCCAACACCGGGGACAAGTGGTACATGCTCATCGACGAGTTCGGCGGGCGCGGCTACGTCCTCTTCGAGACGACGGACCTCGCGTCGGGCAAGTGGACCGAGACGAAGAACGCCGGCCTGCCCGCGGGCGCCCGGCACGGCACGGTCCTGCCGGTGACCCAGGCCGAGTACGACCGGCTGCTCGGCACGTGAGCGACTGACACAGCAGTGCGGCACGGCCCGTGGGGGGTCGTGCCGCACTGCTGTGTGCCGTTACTTGTAGCTGATGTCCGCAGCCGTGAACTTGCAGTACTTGCCGTCGGGGCCCGAGCCCGTCTTGGGCGGCTCGGCGCCGGTGTTGTTGCCGGTGAAGCGGTCGCAGGTGGCGATCTTCTTGTTGCTGTCGCCGTGGATGCGGATGTTGCGCAGCGCGGCCGTGTCGCCGTAGTTGGTGTTGATGCCGACGATCGACTTGCCGGGGGCGGTGATGTCGACGTCATTGACGATGATGTTCCGCTGGTACTGCTTGGAGCAGTTGCCGCAGGCGCGCACCAGCTTCCCGAAGTCGGAGACCTGGAACTTCGTGACGACGAGCTTTCCCGCACCGTTGAACTGGAAGACCTTGTCGTCGGCCTTCTTCGCGCCGCCGCCGTAGACGGTGTAGGTCGAGCCCGCCGACGTTCCCTTGAAGGTGGCCGCGTCCTCGCCGACGTCCTCCCACCACACGTTCTGCAGCGTGCAGCTGCCCTGGCAGTGGACTCCGTCCGCGGCCGGGGAGCCGAGGATGACGTTCTTCAGGACCGCACCGTCCTTCAGCTTGAAGATCGGGTCCTGGCCCTCGTCCTGGCCGTCGCCGCCCAGGTCTCCGGTGCCGTAGTGGCTCTTGAGACCACCGTCGTAGGTGCCGGACACCTCGATGGTCTTCGACGTCGGCTTCTCGCCCTTCGCCTGGGGCCAGGCGCCGGCCGCGCCCGCGGTCGACATCATCGTGCTGGTGAGGAGGGCGGCGCCGGTCATGCCGAGCGCGGCGACGCCGCCTATGACGGCACGGCGCTTGGTGAGGCCTCGGCGATGACGGATGCGCTTGTTCGCTCGTGGGGTCATGTTCCCGAATCATTCCTTCGGTGGTGAACGGCTTACATGTCCTTGTCGCCGCCGCTCGCCGCAGGGTTGCCGCTCGGATCCGGCCAATCCGCCACCGTACGGAACGTGAAGGCGCGATCGCTCCCCTCCGCGATAACCCGGACGCCGGCGCCCTCCCGTACGGCGCGGAAGACCACCGCGGGCCGGCCCTCCAGATCGGGCACAGTGGCCTCCGTGCCGTCCTCCGCGCCCGGCGCGACCAGGATCGTGAGGTCCTGGAGCCAGTCGCCGTCGGGGCGCCGGCCGTCGGCGCCGAGGGGGAGCAGAGCGCCGGGGCGTACGTACAGGGGGAGGCTGTCGAAGCCGTGGGTCTCGCGCCGCCATCCCGGGCCCCGGACGGTCTCGCCGGTCAGGAGGTGGGTCCAGGTGCCTGCGGGCAGGTAGAACTCGACGTCGCCCTCGGCGGTGAAGACAGGGGCCACCAGGAGGTCGGGGCCGAGCATGTACTGGCGGTCCAGGGTGCGGCAGGCGGGGTCGTCGGGGAAGTCCAGGAGCATCGGGCGCATGACGGGGACGCCCGTGCGGTGGGCCTCGACGGCGGCCGCGTACAGATACGGCATGAGGCGGTGCTTGAGCCGGGTGAACTTCCGGGTCACGTCGACCGCTTCGTCGCCGAACGCCCACGGCACCCGGTACGAGACATTGCCGTGCAGGCGGCTGTGCGTGGAGAGCAGGCCGAAGGCGAGCCAGCGCTTGTACACGGCGGGGTCCGGGGTGCCCTCGAAGCCTCCGATGTCGTGGCTCCAGAAGCCGAAGCCGGAGAGCGAGAGGGAGAGGCCGCCGCGCAGCGACTCGGCCATGGCACCGAGCGAGGCGTAGCAGTCGCCGCCCCAGTGCACCGGGAACTGCTGGCCGCCGGCCGTCGCGGAACGGGCGAAGAGGACCGCGTCCCCCGGGCCGCGTTCCTTCTCCAGGAGTTCGAAGACCGTGCTGTTGTAGAGCTGCGCGTAGTAGTTGTGCATGCGCTCGGGGTCCGAGCCGTCGTGCCAGACGACGTCGGTGGGGACACGTTCGCCGAAGTCGGTCTTGAAGCAGTCGACGCCCTGGTCGAGGAGAGTGCGCAGGTGGTCCGCGTACCACTGGCGTGCGGCCGGGTTCGTGAAGTCCACGAGGGCCATGCCGGGCTGCCAGAGGTCCCACTGCCAGAGGTCGCCGTTCGGGCGCCTCACGAGGTACCCCTCGGCCGCGGCCTCGGCGAAGAGCGCGGACTTCTGCGCGATGTACGGGTTGATCCACACGCTCACCTTCAGGCCGCGTTCGCGGAGTCTGCGCAGCATGCCCTCGGGGTCGGGGAAGACATCCGGGTCCCAGCGGAAGTCGGTCCACTGGTACTCGCGCATCCAGAAGCAGTCGAAGTGGAAGACACCGAGCGGGATGTCGCGCTCGGCCATGCCGTCGACGAAGGCCGTGACGGTCTCCTCGTCGTAGGGCGTGCAGAAGGAGGTCGTCAGCCACAGGCCGAAGGACCAGGCGGGCGGCAGCGCGGGGCGGCCGGTCAGCGCGGTGTAGCGGCGCAGGACGTCCTTGGGTGTGGGTCCAGCGATGACGTAGTACTCGATCGACTGGTCCTCGACGCTGAACTGGACCTGGCCGACGGACTCGGAGCCGATCTCGTAGGAGACCTTGCCGGGGTGGTTGACGAAGACGCCGTAGCCGCGCGAGGAGAGGTGGAAGGGGATGTTCTTGTAGGCCTGCTCGCTGCTGGTGCCGCCGTCGGCCTGCCAGATCTCGACGTTCTGGCCGTTCTTGACGTATGGGGTGAAGCGTTCACCGAGGCCGTAGATGTACTCCCCTACGCTGAGGGCGAGTTGGCCGATCATGTGATGGCTTCCGTCGGGTGCGGTGGCGAAGCCGGTGCCTCTGCGTTCGACGGCCGTCAGCCGCTGTCCGTCGGCGCCGACGAATTCGAGGCCCCAGGGTTGGTCACTGTCCAGACGTACGGTGAGCGGGCCGCTGGTGAGCTCGGTGACGGTGCCCTCGCGGTGGAGCCGACCCACGCCCTCGGTGGTGTACAGGCCGAACTCCGGTCCATGGACGGCCTTTCCCGCGTGATGGGTCGCCCGGACACCGATCACGCCTTCGGCGGGCGAGAAGCATTCGACGGTGATGAGTGGGGTGTTGAGGGTGTCGCCGCGCTCGCGGACCCGGTGGACGGCCGCGTATGCGGTGAACCGCCCTTCGCCTTCCCTCACCTCGCGCACGTCGGTCGCGTACGAGGCGCGCACCCCGTCGCGCATCAGCCAGAAGCCGTCGGTGAACTTCATGCGGTCTCCTTCGGCCGGTCGGTGGCGGTGAAGGTGAGCCGTGCGAGCCGCAGGGGCCCGCGCAGCCGCACGCGCAGATCGCCTACTCCGGAGACGCTGAAGCCGGAGGAGTGCGGGGCGTAGTCGTAGACGCCGCCGGTCGCCGGGACGGTGATGGTGGTGGCGGTGCTGCCCGAGATGAGGTCGACGGCGCCCTCGCCCGCCACCTCGACCGAGACACCACGGACGCCTTGTTCGCCGCCACCGAAGTCGCATGCGCGGAAGAGCAGTTCACCGACGCTGCCGTCCAAGGGGCGCACGGCGTCTCCGGTCGTCCGGGAGAGGTCGACGATCTCGGTTCCGGTCTGTTCGTCATAGCAGGTCGCCGCCAGACCCGCCCTCCGCACCGGCCTCGAGGCGATCGGAGCGCCCTCCACGTCGACGGTCGCGGCCAGCCGGATGTCGACGCTGGAGGCCCCGGCAAGAATCTCGTACGCGCCCGGTGTCACGGCCCAGCGGCCGTGGCGCACGTCCCAGAATCCGAGGTCGGCCAGGGGTAGTTGGAACTCCAGGCGGCGGGATTCTCCGGCCGCGAGGTGGACGCGGCGGTGCGCGCCGAGCCGGCGGTGCGGCAGGGCGAAGGCCGCTGCGGCGTCCCGAGGTGCCCGGGTGTAGAGCTGGGCCACCTCGTCCGCGGCGACGGGCCCGGTGTTGGTGACGGTGAATGCGATGTGCAGCCGTTCCCCGTCGCGCGCGGCCACCAAGTCCTCGTACGCGAAGGAGGAGTATCCGAGGCCGTACCCGAAGGGGTAGAGGGGGGCGCCGTCGAAGTAGAGGTAGGTCTGCCGGGAGCCGATGATGTCGTAGTCGAGCAGGTCCGGGAGGTCGGTGTCGGCGGTGTACCAGGTCTGCGGGAGGCGTCCCGCCGGGGAGACGTCGCCCGCGACGACCCGGGCGAGCGCGATGCCTGCGGCCTGTCCGCCGTGCGCGGTCCACAGCAGCGCGGGAAGCTGGTCGTGGGCGTCGGCGACCGCGTAGGGGTAGGCGGAGACCAGGGCCAGGGCGGTGCGGGGGTTGGCGGCCCGGGCCGCGCGCCACAGCCGGTCCTGGTGGGGCGGCAGGGCGAGCGTGCTGCGGTCCTCGGTCTCGCGGCCGTTGATGTGGGGGTCGTTCCCGGCGACGACGATCACTGCGTCGGCCTCCGCTGCGGCGCGGGCCACGGCGTCCTCGCCGCGTTCCAGGACGTCGAGGGTGAAGACCTCCGGCTCGTCGGCAACCTTCACGCCGTCGGCGGCGACAGAGACGTATCCACCCGTCCCTGTGTGCTCGATGAGGTACCCGTCCCCGTGGCCGATCAGCGCGAACGTCTCCTGTACGACCCAGCCGCCGGGCTGGTCGGCCGACGCGCGCACGAAGCCGTCGTCGGCCACCGAGAGATAGCGGCCGTCGGGGGCACGCAGCGTCCACGTGTCGTCCCCCCAGTCGACGAGGGCGAACTCGGCGGGCTCGGGGCCGCAGGTCAACGGTGCCAGGTCGGTGCGGCCCGCGAGCAGCGCCGGATCCAGTGCGACCTCGGCGTCCCGGGCCCGGCCGTCGCCCTCGGAGTGCGGCACCTGGAGCCATCCGGCCGCGCACTTCAGGCGTACCCGGTCCGCGCCTTCGGTGAAGGTGACGCGGTCGGTGCCGAATCGCTCGCGCAGTCCGTCGAGGGGGGTGCTGCGGTGGATGAGGGTGCCGCTGTACCAGTCGGTCTTGCACGCGTCGGCCAGGAGTCCGACGACCGCGATCCGGGTGCCTTCGGGCACCGGGAGCAGGCCGTCGTTCTTCAGCAGGACGACGGCCTGCTCGGCGGCCTCCTGGGCCAGCGCGCGGTGCGCGGGGGTGTCGAAGGCGTGCGATGCCGGGTCGGCGTACGGCCCCTGGCCGGGGTCGAACTCGCCGAGCCGGAAGCGGACGGACAGGTGACGGCGGGCCGCCGTATCGATGTCCGCTTCGGTCAACAAACCTTGGTCCAGGGCGCGTTGGATGCGTCCGACAGTGATGCTCGCGTCCGTGCCGTGGTCGGTGAAGCTGTCCACGCCCGCGACGATCGCCGCCGCGGCGGCCTCCTCATGGGTGTCGAAGTACTTCTCGGAGTCCACGAGGTTGCTGGGCGCGCCCGCGTCGGAGCAGACGAGCAGCTCCTGGCCGGTCCAGGTGCGCAGATGCTCGCGCAGGTAGGGCGAGAGGTGGTTGGGGCGGCCGTTGACCAGGTTGTACGCGGGCATCACCCCGGCCACGGCGCCCGCCTCGACGGCGGCGCGGAAGGCCCGCAGGTCGTACTCGTGCAGGACGCGCGGGCGCACGGAGGCGGACGACGTGTCCCGGTGCGTCTCGTTGTTGTGCGCAAGCCAGTGCTTGAGCACGGGTGCGGTGCGCCAGTGATCCGGATGGTCACCGCGCAGGCCCCGCGTGTACGCGACGGCGATCGCGGAGGTCAGCCGGGGGTCCTCCGAGTAGCCCTCCTCGTTCCTGCCCCACAGCGGGTGGCGCAGGAGGTTGACCGTGGGCGCCCAGAGGTTGAGGCCGACGCGGTCGTCCCGTGCGCGCATGGCGCGGGCCTCGGTGGCGACGGCCTCGCCGATGCGGCGGACGAGGTCGTCGTTCCAGGTGGCGCCGAGGCCGACGGCCTGCGGGAAGACGGTGGCGGGGCCCATCCAGGCGACGCCGTGCAGGGCCTCCTGTCCGGTGCGGAACGGGGCGATGCCGAGGCGCTCGACGGCGGGCGCGAACTGGTGCAGGAGCGCGACACGTTCGGTGGGCGTCAGGCGGGACAGCAGGTCGTCCACGCGCTGGTCCAGGGGCAGTTCGGGGTCACGGAAGGGCAGCGGTTCCGGGTCGCGGAGCGGTGGCGGGCTTGCGGTCACGTGCGGATCCCCTTGGCGAGCGGCGGGCGACGGGCGACGGGCGACGAACAGCGTGCGGCGGGCGCGGAGGAGCGACTCATTCTTCGAAGCGCTTCGATGCTCTGTGCCACTCAGGGGTCATGTCAAGGAGAGGAACACGAGGTCCCCGCGATCCAGGCAAAGTTGGCGTTTTCGCGCAACCTCCGGGCCGCCGCGAGTAATTCAGAACCGAGTCTTGTGAGGACCCATGCCTTCACTTAACCTCGCAGCAACATCGAAGCGCTTCGAATGCCGACCGGCGGTGACCGCCGTGTGTCCGGGCACGCGCCACGAAGGGTTGACGCCATGACGCCGAACTCCCTCTCCGACAGCTCCCGTTCGAGCCGGAGATCTTTCCTCGCCTCCTCGGGCCTGGCCGCGCTCGCCGTGGCCGGCGGGGCGCCACTGCTCGCGGCCTGCGGCGGCAGCGGGTCGAAGAACGAGGGCACCACGACGGGGAAGCAGCTCAAGGACCTGCTTCCGGCGTACGCCGCGTCGGACCTGGCGAGCCCGGACATCCCCGCCAAGAACGGTTCGGCGGCAGGCTTCACCAAGGCCCTGCCCGCGTCAGAGCTGAAGGTGTCGGTTCCCCAGAAGCTGGGCAAGGGCGGCGGGTTCACCGTCATGGCGCCGATCTGGGGCAACGTCCCCAAGCAGGGCAATCCCTACTGGATGGCGATGGACAGGGCCGCCGGTGTCCGCGTCAAGTGGCAGAACCAGCAGGGCGACACGTACGGCCAGAAGCTGGGCGCCGTCCTCGCGTCCAGCGGTGTGCCGGACGCCGTGGTCGTGCCCGGCTGGGAGCTGACCGGCAAGATACCGAGCGCCATCGCCAACAAGTTCGCCGACCTGGGCCCGTACTTGAGCGGCGACAAGGTCAAGGAGTACCCGAACCTCGCGGCGATCCCGAGCGGCGCCTGGCAGCGCTCCATCTTCGGCGGCAAGCTGCGCGGCCTGCCGATGCCCTCCGCCACCACGCCGAACATCGCGCCGTTCCACCGCACCGACCTCTTCGAGAAGGAGGGGCTCGAAGCGCCCACGAGCGCGCAGGAGTTCTACGACCTGTGCAAGGAGCTCAACGCCCCCAAGAGCAGGGTGTGGGCGTGCGGCGACATGACCTGGGCGGCCTGGAACATCTTCGGCGTACTGCCGGAGAAGCCGTACTACTGGAAGCTCGTCGACGGCAAGCTCGTCAACCGCTACGAGACCGACGAGTATCTGGAAGCCCTGGAGTGGTCGCGCAAGCTCTACTCGGCGGGCTTCGTCCACCCCGACGCGAAGGCCGAAACAGGCAACATCGGCGACCTGTGCGCGGCGGGCAAGGTCTGGATGTACTGCCAGGACCTCTCCGACTGGTACGGCAAGGCGGCCGTGCAGCGCGTGGACAACAAGAAGTTCCGCATGGAGGCCTTCGACTACTTCGCCGCCGACGGCGGCGCGCCCACGCTGTACGCGCGTCCGCCGGCCGACATCTGGACGTTCATCAGCGAGAAGGCCGACGAGAAGACCGTCCGCGACATCCTCGCCCTCGCCAACTACACGGCCGCTCCCTACGGTTCGAAGGAGCAACGCCTTCGCATGTACGGCGTCGAGGGTGTCCACCACACGTTCAAGGACGGCGTCCTCACCAAGAACGGCAAGGGCAACAACGAGGTCTTCTCGACGTACGAGTACCTGGCATCGCCCGCGCCCTTCGTCGCCTACCCCGATCTGCCGGACGTCACCGAGGGCATGGTCGGCTGGCAGCAGCGCCAGGGAGCGCACACGAAGAAGCCGCTCTTCCACGGCATGATGATCATCGAGCCGACCCGGTACACCGAACTGAACGCCGAGTTCGAGGACCTGGAGAAGGACATCGTGCGCGGCCGCAAGAAGGTCGGCGACATGCAGCAGGCGGCTTCGGACTGGAAGTCGGGCGGCGGCGACAAGCTGCGCGACTGGTACAAGAAGCTGCTCGACGAGACCGGGGCTTCCGGCGACTCGGCGTCCTGACATGGCCCAGAGCACGACTCACGCGCGCGACACCGCCTCGCGGACAGCACCGCCCGCAGCACCCGCCGCCCCCGCGCCCCGTACGAAGAAGGCCGCGGCCCGCGTCCCGCTGCGGCACCGTCTTCGCCGCGACCGCGTCCTGCTCCTGATGGTGCTGCCCGCACTGCTGCTCCTCCTCGTCTTCAACTACGTGCCGCTGATCGGCAACGTCGTCGCCTTCCAGGACTACGACCCCTACATCGCCGACAACGCGTTCCAGGCGATGACGCAGAGCCCCTGGATCGGCGTCGAGCACTTCCGGCACATGGCCGAGGACCGGCTGTTCTGGCAGGCGGTCAGGAACACGTTCGCGATCTTCGCGATCCAGCTGACGCTGTTCTTCCCCCTGCCGATCGCGCTCGCGCTGTTCATCAACAGCTTCGTGCGTCCCCGGGTGCGGGCGGTCGCGCAGGCGATCCTCTATCTGCCGCACTTCTTCTCCTGGGTCCTCGTCATCACGGTCTTCCAGCAGATGTTCGGCGGGGCGGGGCTCGTCGCGCAGGTCCTGCGGGACCAGGGGCACGAGGGCTTCGACCTGATGACCGACCCGGGCCTGTTCAAGTTCCTGGTCACCTTCGAGATGGTCTGGAAGGACGCGGGCTGGGGCGTCATCGTCTTCCTCGCCGCGCTCGCCGCCGTCAGCCCGGACCTGTACGAGGCCTCGGCGATGGACGGCGCGAACCGCTGGCGCCGCATGTGGCACATCCAGCTTCCCGCGCTGCGTCCGGTGGTGGCTCTGCTCCTCGTGCTCCAGGTCGGCAACGCACTCACGGTCGGCTTCGAACAGATCCTGCTCCAGCGGACCGCCGTGGGCCCCACGGCCTCCGAGGTCCTTGACACCTATGTGTGGAACACCGGCCTGGACAACGGCAACTTCGGCTACGGCGCCGCGATCGGCATCGTCAAGGGCGTCTTCGGCCTCCTGATGGTGCTCGGCGCCAACAAGGCCGCCCACCTCATGGGCGAGCAGGGGGTGTACAAGCGATGAAGCCAAGTGACGCACGAGCGCCGGGCCTGCTCAGCTTCGGCATCAGGCCGGGCAGCCGCACCGGCCTGCGCCCGGTGTGGGAGGAGCCCCCGACCCGGGCGGGACTCGCGACCAAGGGCGTGGCCCTGACCCTGGTCTGTCTGGCGGTCGTCTTTCCGGTGTGGGTGGTGGTCGTCACCAGCCTCTCCTCGGTCGCCACCATCACCAAGACGGGCGGCCTGGTGGTGATCCCCCGGGGCGTCACCTTCGTCCACTACCAGGAGCTGCTCGGCGGCGGCCAGGTGTCGCGGGCCACGCTGGTCAGCGTGGGCGTCACGGTCGTCGGCACGCTCTTCAGCATGGTGGTGTCCGTCCTGTGCGCATACGGTCTCTCGCGGCCCGGGTCGGTCCTGCACCGCCCGATCCTGCTGGTGATCGTCGCCACGATGTTCTTCGGCGCCGGGCTCATCCCCACCTACCTGGTGGTGCAGGGCATCGGCCTCACGGACACCTATCTGTCGCTGATCCTGCCGAGCGCCCTGAACGTCTTCAACATCCTCGTCCTGCGGGCGTTCTTCATGGGCACGGCACAGGAACTGATCGAGAGCGCCCGCATCGACGGGGCCGGCGACCTGCGCATCCTGTGGCGGATCGTGATGCCCCTCTCCCGCGCGGTGATCGCGGTCATCACCCTCTTCTACGCGGTGGGCTACTGGAGCGCGTGGTTCAACGCGTCCATCTACCTCAGCGATCCGGACATGATGCCGCTGCAGAACGTCATGCAGCAGCTGGTGATCAAACAGCAGAAGCCGACGGGCCTGGCCCAGGCGATCAACACCGGGCATCTGTCGCCGCTGGCCATCCAGATGGCCGTGATGGTCCTCGCGCTCCTGCCGGTCGCCGTCCTCTCGCCGTTCGTGCAGCGGCATTTCAAGCAGGGCATGCTCACCGGCGCAGTGAAGGGCTGACCCCACCGATGCCTTCCCTCGACGACACCACCCGCGGCCGGATCCTGTTCGGCGGCGACTACAACCCCGAGCAGTGGCCCGAGGAGGTCTGGCTCGACGACGTACGCCTGATGCGCGAGGCATCGGTCAACTCCGTCACCGTCGGGGTCTTCTCCTGGGCGCGGCTCGAACCTCGCCCGGGAGAGCGGGAGTTCGGCTGGCTGGACCGGCTCCTTGATCTGCTGCACGAGCACGGCATCGGTGTCGTCCTGGCCACACCGACCTCCGCTCCCCCGCCCTGGCTGGGGCGACTGCACCCGGAGACGCTGCCACGGGACGAGAACGGGCAGGTGGAGTGGTGGGGCTCGCGCCAGCACTTCGCGCACTCCAGTGCCGTCTACCGCGGGTTCGCCGCCGCCATCACCGAGGATCTGGCGGCCCGGTACGCGCACCACCCCGCGCTCACGATGTGGCACATCAACAACGAGTACTGCACCTACGACTGGGGTGACGAGGCCGCGGTCGCGTTCCGCCGCTGGCTCCGGGCGAAGTACCCCTCGATCGGCGCGCTCAACTCGGCCTGGGGGACCGCCTTCTGGGGGCAGTGCTACGACAACTGGACGGAGATCCTGCCGCCCCGGCGCGCCCACTATCTGAAGAACCCCGCCCAGGTACTCGACTTCAAGCGCTTCACCTCCGACGCCCTGCTGGAGTGCTTCCGCGCCGAGCGGGACATCGTCACGGCGCACAGCCCGCACGTGCCGGTCACCACCAACTTCATGCCGCTGTGGCCGGGGCAGGACGCGTGGATGTGGGCCGCGCAGGAGGACGTCGTCTCCGTCGACCTCTACCCCGACCCGAGGGATCCGCTCGGGGCCCAACAGGGCGCCCTGGTACAGGACATGACGCGTTCCCAGGCGCGCGGCGGCCCATGGATGCTGATGGAGCAGGCGGCGGGGCCGGTCAACTGGCGCGGCGTGAACCACCCCAAGCCGCGCGGCCTGAACCGCCTCTGGTCCTGGCAGGCGGTGGCGCGCGGCGCGGACGCCGTCTGCTACTTCCAGTGGCGCCAGTCCCGGCAGGGCGCGGAGAAGTTCCACTCCGGGATGCTGAGCCACGCGGGGGAACAGGGCCGCACCTTCCAGGAGGTCAAGGAGCTGGGCGCCGAGCTGGCGCTGGTGGGGCCCGAGATCACGGGCACCCGCGTCACGGCCGATGTGGCCGTCCTGCACGACTGGGACTCCTGGTGGGCGAGCGGGCAGGAGGGCCAGCCCTCCGCCCTGGTCGACCACGCGGAGGTGCTCGGCGCCTGGCACCGCGCCCTGTGGGAGGCGAACACCGCCGTCGACTTCGCCCACCCGGAGCACGACCTGTCCCCGTACCGCATGGTCGCCGTCCCGCACCTCTACCTCCTCACCGACGCCGCGATCGACAACCTCCTGTCGTACGTGCGCGACGGGGGCACCCTCGTCTGCGGTTTCCTCACCGGAGTGGCCGACGCGGACGACCGGGTGCGGCCCGGCGGCATGGATGCCCGGCTGCGCGCGCTGTTCGGCATCCGCACCGTGCACGAGTGGTGGCCGCTGGAGGCCGGGGAGCACGTGGACTGCGGGGAGTTCACCGGCACGCTCTGGTCGGAGGAGCTGCAGGCCGACGACAGTGCCGAGACGGTCGCCGCCTACCGGGGCGGCGAGCTCGACGGGCTGCCCGCGCTGCTGCGCCGCGACCGCTCCTGGTACCTGTCCACGCTCCCCGAGCCCGGGGCCCTGCGCGACCTCCTCGCGCGCGTGGCCGCCGAAGCAGGCGTACGGCCTCCGCTCGCAGGCCTCCCCCGCGGAGTGGAGGCCGTACGCCGCGGCGCTCTGCTGTTCCTCCTGCACCACGGCCGCGAGCAGGTGACCGTGCCCGTACCGGGCAGGCACCTCGATCTGCTGACCGGCACATCGGTCGAGGGTGCGATCACCCTCGGCCGCCACGGTGTGGCCGTGCTGCGCCACGCCACCGACGACCGCGGGCCCACCCCGGGTCCGCGGCACCCCTCCCCCCACCCTGGAGACGACACATGACACGACACCCCCGCCGCACCCTGACCCGCCTGCTGCTCGCCCCCGCCCTGGCGGCGGGCGCGGCGCTCGGCCTCGCATCCGCCCCCGCGCAGGCCGCCGTCTGGAGCTCCTGCGACCAGTGGGGCAACACCTCCCTGAACGGCTACACCCTCTACAACAACATCTGGGGCTCCGGAGCGGGCAGCCAGTGCATCTCGGCGGACTCCGGCACGAAGTGGAGCGTGCACGCCAACCACCCCGACACCAGCGGGATCAAGTCCTACCCCAACTCCACGAAGGTCATCGGCAAGCCGGTCGACTCGCTGTCCTCGCTGAAGAGCTCATACGACGTCAAGGTGCCGTCGGCGGGCGACCACAACTCCTCGTACGACATCTGGGACACCGACCACGACTACGAGATCATGCTCTGGGTCAACTACAACGGGAACGTCGGTCCCCTCGGCACCGCCCAGGGCACCGTCAGCCTCGGCGGCCACACCTGGGCGGTCTACAAGGGCACCAACGGCGCCAACGAGGTCTTCTCGTTCCTGCGCACCTCCGACTCCTCGGCCGGGACGGTCGACATCCTCCCGATCCTCAAGTGGATCAAGAACACCAAGGGCTGGATGGGCAACGAGACCATCGGCGACGTGCAGTTCGGCTACGAGATCAGCGGCGCGGCCGGAGGCCTGGACTTCACCACCAACTCCCTGACCGTGTCGGGCGGTTAGCCGGGCAGCTCGTCGCCGACCAGGGCGAGGTTCTGGATGGCGGCGAGCCCGAAGAGCGCGGTCTCGTTGGTGTTGATCCGCCGGTTCTCGTAGCCGGGCTCCAGTGCGGCCGGGCCCTCCAGGTCCGTCGTCGCCCAGCTCATCGTCCTGGTGTAGCCGTCGCTGTCGTGGAACTTCCGCCAGGCGCGCGCCGCGAGCTTCTCGTCCTTCGACCGGGCGGCGGCGTAGGCGTCCTGGCGGGAGTGCCCCTGGAAGAGCAGCAGGCTGCCGAAGTCCTTGCCGTAGCGCTCCTTCTGCTCCGCCTTGGTGGCGTTGAAGTAGCGGCAGTAGTCCAGCCACGCCTCCTCGAACTTCGGCTGGTCGACGAGGCCGATGAGCTCGGCGCACATCTCGACCAGGCCGAACATCGCGGAGAGGTGGGAGACGTTCACGGCGGGCTCGGCGGCCACCGCGAACTTTCCGGTGTCCAGGTCGTACAGGCCGCTGCCCTGGACGAAGCCGTTGGGCTGGGCGGCGATGGTCTCCATGGTGGAGCGCAGGCGGGCCTCGGCCTTGGCCGCCTTGGGGCCGCCGCGCTCCCATTCGGTGAGCCAGGCCGCGGCGAGGCCGCTCCAGTCGGTGCCGAAGCCGATGGACAGGGCGTTGCGGTCGGGCTCGTACGGCTCGGTGCGGATCTTGCGCAAGGGGTCGAGGACGAGGAAGGTCTCGTCGGAGTCGACCAGGGCGTGCATCAGGTCGCCGACGCGCTCGTCGGCGGTGAGGAAGTAGTAGGGACGGCGGTAGACGGCCGTGGAGATCCGCTGCTGCTTGGCGCTGTCCGCGAAGTGCTGCACGCCGTGCCGGGTGCCGAGGCCCGCCCATTTTCCGAGGTGGTAGGAGTCGACCTCGCCGGTGTGGCGGGTCATGGCCTCGGCGAAGCGGAAGATGTCGGCGCGGCCCGAGCGCAGATAGGCGTACCACAGCCACAGGTCGGGCGAGAGCTCGGAGTTGTCCCAGGCGTAACCGCCGACGTCGTACCGCCACTGGTGCCGGTCCTCGTCGTAGGTGTGCATGATGTCGCCGTAGTCCCAGAAGCCGTACCAGCGGCGCTGTTCGGCCTGGTCCTTGTAGTAGGCGAAGAGGAAGTCGAGGTGGTCCTCGATCGTCGCCCTGGCGGGCGTGGAGCGGTCGACGGGCGAGAAGAGACCACCGAAGACGCCCGCCCGCACCACATGGGCGGGTTCGGCTGCCAGTTGGGGCGGGGTGCGGACGGCGGCGGCCTGGTCGACGAGGGTGGCGGCGGTCGGGGTGGAGGCGTTCGCCCAGAACATCAGCTCGCTCGTGCGGGCGATGCCGTACGGCGTCCCGAAGCCCGGTTCGTAGTCCTCGTAGGTGATGTTGAGGCCCTCGATCTGCTCGGGGTAGGTGTCCTGTCCCATGCCGTCGTGGTACGTGCGCAGGTCCATCGGCTGGGCCTCCGGCGACCAGAGCCAGAGCGTGACCTCGGCCGTGTCACCGGCGGCGCCCCGGATGTCGAGCTGTGCGGGATGCGTCTCCCAGAAGTCGCGAAGGCCGAAGGAGAACCCGCCGCCGGCCCCGCCGACGTACCCGAATCCGGTCGCCCGGCCGCCGCCGCCTGCCGTGATCCAGGTGTGCCCCGGCTTGGTCCGCTTGCGCAGGGTGAAGCCGTCGGCGGAGAGCTGGGCGAGGGTGTAGTCCCCCCAGGTGGGGATGTACTGCAGCCGGGTGGTGACCCGCTGGTCCCAGGTAGCCGGGTCCGGCAGCTTCTCGCCCTTGACCTGGGCGGTGCGGATCGCGGCGCCCGGGTCGCGGCGAAGGCCGGTGATGCCCTTGACCGCCTCGGTCAGGAATCCCTTGCCCTCGCCGGCGATACGGATGTGCCGGTCGTACGCCGCGTCGCGCATCGGCACGCTGAACCGGACCCCGAGACCGCGGATGAAGTCCTTCTCCGCGTCGCCGTCGTAGGTGATGGTGTGCACCATGCGGAAGGAGTCGGCGCCCGCGTAGAAGTAGAGGCGCACGCTGAAGGGCAGCCAGCTGCGGCTTCCCTTGCGGTGCTTGCCGTCGATGCGGACCACGGCGCGCACCGGCCCGTCCTGCTCGACCTTCGCGCCGCTGATCTCACCGTCGAACCGTTCCCACTTGGCGTTGCCGTGGTCGCCGTCGTCGAGGTCGCCCTGGCGGAGCAGCACGAGCTTCCCGTCGGCGGCGATCCTCACGCCGTCGCGGGTGACGGACTCGACGAGCCGCTCGCCGCCCTTGGCGATGACGGCCTTGACGACGCCGGTGTCGACGGTGACGGCTTTGCGGGTCTCGGTGACAGCGACCTTCTTGCCCTTGCCGGGGCCGGCGGGGTTCCCCGCACTGAGGCGGAACTCCTCGGTGCCCGCGGCATAGGGTCCCACCGCGTGTGCGGTCCACTTCACCGAGCCGTCGGGCCAGTGGGCGGTGGTCCAGGTCTGTACGGGGACGTCCTTGCCGTCTGCGGTGGTGAGGGCGAACTCCTGCCCGGCGGGGTGGGCTCCCTTGGGCCAGGGGACGCCGAAGGTGGACCCTGGTGCGGCGCCGAGCCCGCCCTTCTCCAGCCAGCCGATGCCGACGGGGCCGTCGTCCGCCGCCGCACGGGGAGCCGCTTCGGCGTCACGGCGGCCGAGCACCCAGCTGAACTGTGCGGCGGCACCGGCCACGGCGGCGGCCTTGAACAGGGACCTGCGGGGGATCGGAGGCATCTTGATCCTTTCCATTGCATGGGCGCGGACATGGTGGGTGTAAGGGGCATGACAGAACGAGAGGCGCAGTGCAGGCGGCACCGGCATCAGGTGTGCCGGCGTCAGGCCGTCACGCCGCGCCGTTCGACGGCCAGTGCCGCCGCCGCGACCATCCCCAGGGCGGGCGCCGCGAGCGGCAAGGCGAACCACGCGGACGCCACGACCACGGCGAACCCGCACACGATCACCAGGGAACCGGCGGGATCGCGCAGCGTGCGGCGCACCGACGCGGCCAGGAGCGCGCGCCACGACGCGCCGGGCCGCCAGACGGCGGCCGCCCGCAGCCCGGCGACGACCAGGACGAACAGGGCGAGCACCCCGACCGCGCCGACGAACGTGCCGCCGGGAAGCCCCGCCCGTACGAACGCGATGTCGGCGAGGAGCAGGGCCAGCGCCGCCCAGCCTCCGAGGCCCACCAGCCAGCCGCGCCGTACCGCCGCCCGCAGATCGGCGGTGAACTCCCGCCAGCCGGAGGTCTCCTGGGAGAGGTGCCGGTCCAGGTGGCGGGACCCCGCCGCGAAGGCCGCGGGCAGGGTGACCAGGGGCAGGGCGGCGAGTGCGATCCACACCCCGGTCAGCAGGCATTCGGCGAAGGCGCCGTAGCGGTCCATGAAAACGGATTTGCCGCGCGCGCTCACGCGGCCTCAGCCCTTCAGACCGGAGGTCGCCATACCGTCGATCAGGTACCGCTGGAAGGCCAGGAAGAACGCGAGGACGGGCAGCAGCGCGACGAGGGACATGGCGATCATGCCGCCATAGTTGGCCAGGCCCTCCTGGTCGACGAACATCTTCAGGCCGAGCGAGACGGTGTACTTCGAGGGGTCGTTGAGATAGATCAGCGGTCCCATGAAGTCGTTCCAGGAGTTGATGAAGGTGAAGATCGCGCTGGTGATCAGCGCCGGCCTGCACAGCGGAAGCACGATCGACCAGTAGATCCGCAGGTGCCCGCAGCCGTCGAGCCGCGCCGCCTCGTCGAGTTCCTTGGGCAGGTTCCGCATGAACTGCACCATGAGGAAGACGAAGAAGGCGTCGACCGCCAGGTACTTGCCGAGCAGCAGCGGCGTATAGGTGTTGATCAGACCCATCTTCTGGAACAGGACGTACTGCGGGATCAGGAGCACGTGGTACGGAAGCAGCAGGGTGCCGATCATCAGCGCGAACAGGAGGTTGCGGCCCGCGAACCTGATCCGCGCGAAGGCGTACCCCGCGAGGGAGCAGGAGATCAGCACCCCCAGCACCGAACCGAGCGCCAGGAAGAGGGAGTTGGCGAAGAAGGTGGAAATGGAGATGTCGGCGATGCCGTCGGCGAGTCCGGCGTAGTTGGCGACGATGGGGTCGGCCGGGAAGAGGTCGAGGCTTCCGACGATCTCGTCGTTCGGCTTGAAGGAGCCGCCGATCGCCCAGATCACGGGGTAGAGGACCACGGCGAGGACCGCCAGGGAGCCGATGTGCCAGGCCAGTGAACCGGCCCCGCGGCGTCGGCCACGGGTGGGCGGGCTGGTGTGAGGGCCGCGTGCTGCGCTGCTCATCGGGATGCCTCCTCGTAGTGCACCCAGCGCTTCTGGGACCAGAAGAGGACCGCCGTCACCAGTGCCACCGCGAGCAGCAGCATCCAGGCCATGGCGGAGGCGAGGCCCATCCGGCTGTTCTCGAAGCCCTGGACGTAGAGATAGCAGGTATAGACGAGCGATCCGTCGGCCGGACCGCAGGCGTTGCCGCCCGCACCGCCGCCGACGATGTACGCCGAGGCGAAGATCTGGAAGGAGTGGATGGTCTCCAGGAGGACGTTGAAGAAGAGGACCGGGGAGATCATCGGCAGCGTGATGTTCCAGAACCGCCGCCAGGTGCCCGCGCCGTCGACCTCCGCCGCCTCGTACAGCTCGCGCGGCACCTGTTTCAGACCGGCCAGGAAGATGACCATGGGTGCGCCGAACTGCCAGACGGTGAGCGCGATCAGACTGTAGATGATCCACTGCGGGTCGCCGGTCCAGCCGCCGACGTCCATGCCGAAGATCGCCCGTTGCGTCCGGTCGACGATGGCGTCGTCGGAGAAGATCGCCTTCCAGACGACGGCGATCGAGACGCTGGCGCCGATCAGGGACGGCGCGTAGAACGCGGCCCGGTAGAAGGCCTGTCCGCGCCGCTTCTGGTTGAGCAGCAGCGCCACGCCGAGGGCCGCGGCCAGCTTGAGCGGGGTTCCCACGACGACGTACCAGAGCGTCACTTCCACCGACTTGCGCCAGCGCGGGTCACCGAACATCTCGGTGAAGTTGTCGAGGCCGATCCACTTGGGGGCGTCGAAGAGGTTGTAGTCGGTGAACGCGAAGTAGAGCGAGGCGACCATCGGCCCGGCCGTGAGCAGCAGGAAGCCCGCGAGCCACGGCGACATGAAGAGGAACCCGGCGATGTTCTCGCCCCGCCGTCGGCGCCGGGCCGCGTCGGGGAGGCGCGTGCCGCGCGGCGGCCTCGGTCTCCCGGGCCCGGCCGGGGCCAGGGATGTCTGCGGGGGCGCTGTCGTGCCGCCCATCAGGAACCGAGCGCGGTCTTGCACTCGGTGAAGAACTGCTTCACCGCTTCGTCCACCGACCGCTCCCCCAGGGCGAGTTCCTCGGCGATGCGCAAGAACGCCGCCTCGCAGACGTCCGCACCCGCGGGGTGCGGTGTGATGTCCTCCAGGACACCGGCGTCGACGAGCTGCTCCTCGTACGCCGCGATCTCCTTGTTGACCTCGGCGATCACCTTGTCCTTCTCGTCGGCCGGCTTGTACGCCTCGTACTGCGCGGTCGTGGTGGGCACCCCGCGGTCGTATCCCATGATCTTGGCGACCTCGGGGTCGTGCACCATGAAGTCGATGAACTGCGCGACTTCCTTGGGGTGCTGGGTGCGCCTGGAGCCGCTGAGCATGAGGGAGCCGAGGTACTGACCGGTCTTCTTGCCGTCGGTGGTCGGGAGCGGCGCGAGACCGTACTTGCTCTTGCCCTCGGCGGAGTAGCGGACGGTGAAGTTGTCCCAGGTGAACTCGGAGGCCGCGATCTCGGCGGCCACGGCCGACTTGGGCTTGATCTGGGCGACCTTCTTCGGGTCGGCGTAGATCCCCGACTTCACCCCGGCATACCCCTTGGTCCACCACTCCTTGAGGTCCGCCTCGTCGAAGCCGAGGCCGTCCTCGGTGAAGAAGGCCTTGCCCCGCTGTCGGAGGTAGGGGTCGTAGAGGTACATGACGCCGTAGAGGCCGCTGTCACCCGCCCTGCCCCCCTTGTGGATCTTCTCCATCGCCGTGTGGAAGTCGTCCCAGGTCCAGCCCATCCTGGGGGTGACACCGGCCTTCTCGAAGACCGGTTTGTCGATCACCAGGGCCATGGAGTTGGAGCCGACCGGGACGCCGAGCAGCTTGCCGTCGACCTCGCCGAACGTGTCGAGTCCGGCGCGGAAACCGTCGAGGCGCAGGTTGCCCGCCTTGGCCTGTGCGTGCAGGTCGAGCAGGACGTTGCGCTGGTCGTACTTGCGCAGGAAGCCGATCGCGTTCTGGAAGACGTCGGGCGGATTGCCGCCGGAAGCCTGCGTGTTGAACTTCTTCCAGAAGTCGAGGTAGGGCTGGAAGTCCGTCTTCACCTTGATCTTCGGGTACTTCTTCTCGAAGAGCTCGATGGTCCGGTTGATCCGCTTGGCGCGGTCGTCGGAGCCCCACCACGCGTACCGGATGGTGACGGTTCCGTCCCCCGATCCGCTTCCGCCGCCGCAGCCCGCCGCGGTCAGTCCGAGGGCCGCCAACGAGCCGCCGGCCAGTTTCAACAGGCCGCGCCTGTCAACTTCCCCATTCGTCGGCACAGTTCGTCCTCCGTCACGCGATTGAATCGTTTTAGGAAAGCGCTTGCCGGGACAAGGTAGGGAGCCGGGCCGAGTACGTCAACGGTTCGGGCAGGAACGGTCGAAGCGCTTCGAGTCCGCGCACCCCAACTCCGATATGTCGAACGAGTTTTCCTGCGCGAAACGTTGACGCGGGCCGGTCCGCGCCCTAGCTTCATCGCGTCGTACTTCGTACGTCATATATGAGACGCGATACGCGATGGCTGCCCGGCGACCGACCGCACGACGACTGAGAGCACCGATGAACTTTGCGCCCCACCCCATCCCCTCGCGCACGCAATATGTGCTCGAAGCGGTCAAGCACCGCATCCTCACCGGTCAGTTGGCGCCCGGCCAGCCACTCGTCGAGACCGAGCTCGCCGCCCAGTTCGCGGTCTCCAAGACGCCCGTACGGGAGGCGCTCAAGACACTCGCCGGGACCGGGCTCGTCGTCATGAGCCAGTACAAGGGCGCCACCGTGCGCACGGTGGACGCGGCCATGGCGCAGGAGGTCTACGACGTACGCCTGCTGCTCGAACCGGAGGCTCTGCGGCGCACGGTCCGCAACGGCGCTCTCCTGGAGGAGGCGCGCGACGCCCTGGAGCGGGCGGACACGGCGGTGGACGCGGCCGAACGCTCGCTGGCCAACCGGGAGTTCCACCGCGCGCTGTACGTCCCGTGCGGCAATCCGCTGCTGTCCCGGATGCTCGACGACGTGCGCGACCAGGCGGCCCTGGTGTCCGCCGTCGCCTGGGCGACGCTGCCCTCCTGGGAGCGGGAGGCCGCCGAGCACCGGGAGATCCTGCGGCTCGCGCTCGCGGGGGAGGCCGACGCGGCGGCGCGCGGACTCCATGACCACATCGCCTCGTTCGTGCGGCGGGCGTTCCCGGAGGGGGAGCTTTCATGACCGGACCGATCCCCGGCTCCCGCTTCGGCGCGCTGCGTTCCGCGCTCGCCGATGTGGTCGCGATCCCCGTGACGCCGTTCGCCGAGGACGGCTCCGTGGCGCGGGACACCTACCGCACCCTGGTCAGGCGTCTCACGGACGGCGGCGTGCGCACGCTCACCCCGAACGGCAATACCGGCGAGTTCTATGCGCTGGACCCCGAAGAGCGGCGCCTGGTAACCGAGTTGACCATGGAGGAGGCGGGCCGCAGCGGCGCCTTCGTGCTCGTCGGCGTCGGCCATGACCTGCCGACGGCGGTCGCCGCCGCCCGGCACGCGCGGGACGCCGGGGCACACATGGTGATGGTCCATCAGCCGGTGCATCCGTACGTGTCGCAGGACGGCTGGGTCGACTACCACCGCACTGTCGCCGATGCCGTGCCCGAGCTCGGCGTCGTCCCCTATATCCGCAATCCTCGCCTCACGGGTCAACGCCTCGCGGATCTCGGGGAGTTGTGCCCCAATGTGATCGGCGCGAAGTACGCGACACCAGACGCCGCCGCCTTCGCCGCGTTCGCACGGGACGCGGGTCTCGACCGCTTCGTGTGGGTGGCGGGGCTCGCCGAGCTGTACGCGCCCGCGTACTGGGCCGTCGGCGCCACCGGCTTCACGTCGGGCCTGGTCAATGTCGCGCCCGAGGTGTCCCTGAGCATGCTCGAAGCCCTGCGGGCGGGCGATTACCCGGCGGCCATGGACGTCTGGGAGCGGATCCGGCGCTTCGAGGAGCTGCGGGCCGCCGACCAGTCGGCGGACAACGTCACCGTCGTCAAGGAGGCTCTCGCCGCGCTCGGTCTGTGCCGCCGCGAGGTGCGCCCGCCGAGCCGCGTCCTGCCCGTCGAGCGGCGCGACGAGATAGCGGCGCTTGTGAAGGCGTGGGCGATATGAGGCCGGACGAGCTGCGCAGCCACCAGTGGTACGGCACGGACGGGCTGCGGTCCTTCAGCCACCGGGCGCGCACCCGGCAGCTCGGGTATCTGCCCGAGGAGCATCTGGGCAAGCCCGTCATCGCGGTCCTGAACACCTGGTCCGACATCAACCCCTGCCACGTCCACCTGCGCGACCGCGCCCAGGCCGTGAAGCGCGGGGTATGGCAGGCGGGCGGCTTCCCCCTCGAATTCCCCGTCTCCACGCTGTCGGAGACGTTCCAGAAGCCGACCCCGATGCTCTACCGGAACCTCCTCGCCATGGAGACCGAGGAGCTGCTGCGGTCGTATCCCGTGGACGGCGCCGTGCTGCTCGGGGGCTGCGACAAGACGACGCCCGCCCTGCTCATGGGCGCCGCGAGCGCCGACCTGCCGGCCGTCTTCGTACCCGCCGGGCCCATGCTCCCGGGGCACTGGCGCAACGAGGTGCTCGGTTCCGGCACCGACATGTGGAAGTACTGGGACGACAAGCGCGCCGGCCTCATCGGTGACTGCGAACTGGCCGAACTGGAGAGCGGGTTGGCCCGCTCCCCCGGCCACTGCATGACCATGGGTACGGCGTCCACGCTGACGGCGGCGGCCGAGGCGCTCGGGGTGACGATGCCCGGTGCCTCCTCCATCCCCGCGGTGGACTCCGGGCACGACCGGATGGCGGCCGCGTCCGGGATGCGGATCGTCGAACTCGTCCACCAGGACCTGAAGTTGTCCCGGCTGCTCACTCCGGAGGCGTACGAGGACGCGGTCGCCACCGTGCTCGCGCTCGGCGGCTCCACCAACGCCGTGATCCACCTGATCGCCATGGCGGGCCGCAGCGGCGTACGGCTCACGCTCGACGACTTCGACCGGATCGCGCGGACCGTGCCGGTGCTCGCCAACTTGCGGCCCGGCGGGCAGTACCTCATGGAGGACTTCCACTTCGCGGGCGGACTCCCGGCGTTCCTGGCCCAGTTGACCGACGTGCTCCATCTGGACCGGCCCACCGTCGCCCACGACACGTTGCGCGAGCAGCTCGCGGGCGCCACCGTGCACAACCCCGAGGTCATCCGGCCCCGCACGAAGCCCCTGACCGACGAGGGCGGGGTGGCGGTGCTCCGCGGCAACCTCTGCCCGGACGGCGCCGTCATCAAGCACATCGCCGCCGAGCCCCGTCTGCTGCGCCACACCGGCCCCGCGGTCGTCTTCGACGACTACCAGCAGATGCAGCGCACCATCAACGACCCGGCGCTCGGCATCACCGCCGACCACGTCCTCGTGCTGCGCGGCTCGGGGCCCAGGGGCGGTCCCGGCATGCCCGAGTACGGCATGCTCCCGATCCCCGACCACCTGCTCAAGCAGGGCGTGCGCGACATGGTGCGCCTCTCCGACGCACGCATGAGCGGCACGTCGTACGGCACATGTGTGCTGCACATCGCGCCCGAGTCGCATGTGGGCGGGCCGCTCGCCCTCGTCCGCACGGGAGACCTGATCAGCCTGGACGTCGAGGCGCGCTCGCTCCATCTCGACGTGTCCGAAGAGGAGTTGACACGGCGACGGGCCGCGTGGACGCCGCCGCCCGCACGCTTCGGGCGCGGCTACGGCGCGCTGTACGACGAGCAGATCACCCAGGCCGACACCGGCTGCGACTTCGCGTTCCTGGCCCGCGACGGCGAGGTCCCCGAGCCCTACGCGGGCTGAGCTCCACCGCTCCCCCCTCCGTACGAGCGTACGAGTACGAGCCGTATGCGTCGCACGAGAGCCCTCTTCATGTGTACGAGATTTCGAACAACGTCTGCGAAGCGCTTCCTCTCGCCGACTGTGTGCCGCCCATGAGAACGGAGAAGCAGACATGGCCTCAGCCGTGGCGAAAGCGCCACCGCAGCCACCGCCCCGGCGCCGCATGCCGGGTGCGCACCGGCGCCGAACGGGAGCGACCCCGCGCCGCCTCCCGTATCTGCTGATCGCGCCGGCCGGACTCCTGATGGTGGGCTTCATCGCCTATCCGGTCATCAGCGTCTTCTACTACAGCCTGCGCCACTACAACCCCACCAAGCCCTGGCGCGACGGCTTCGCGGGCCTCGACAACTTCGTCACCGCGTTCACCGAGGACCCGCAGTTCTGGCAGACGCTCGGCTTCAGCCTCCAGTGGGTGGTCGTCGAGGTCGTCCTGCAGCTGCTCCTGGGCCTCGGCCTCGCACTGATCGTCAACCAGACCTTCATCGGCCGTGCGATGGCCCGCGCCCTGGTCTTCTCGCCGTGGGCCGTGTCCGGCGTGCTCACCTCGACGATCTGGCTGCTGATCTTCAACTCGCAGACGGGCATCACCCGTTACCTCGCGGACATGGGCATCGGCTCGTACGGAACGTCCTGGCTTTCGGACACCGGCACCGTCTTCCCAGCCGTCGTCATCGCCGAACTCTGGCGCGGTGTCCCCTTCTTCGCGATCCTCATCCTCGCCGACCTGCAGTCCGTCTCGAAGGACCTGTACGAGGCGGCGGAGGTGGACGGCGCTAGCCGCTTCCGGCAGTTCTTCCACATCACGCTGCCGCACCTGAAGGACGCGATCATTCTCTCCACGCTCCTTCGCGCGGTCTGGGAGTTCAACAACGTCGACCTGCTCTACACCCTCACCGGTGGCGGACCCGCGGGCGAGACGACGACCCTGCCGCTGCGCATCGCGTCCATCGCCGTCGACTCGCACGACTTCGGGTACGCGTCCGCGCTGACCTCCATCGCGTTCGTGATCCTCCTCTTCTGCTCGATGGTCTATCTGCGGCTGAGCAAGTTCGGGGGTCAGGACAAGTGAGCGCCACACAGCACCTGGACAGGGAAGCCGCCATGGCGGACACCACCGCACCCGCCGAGCCCCGCGCGGGCGGCCCGCGCACACCCAAGCGGCGCCCCTGGGACGAGGCCCCCCGCTGGCAGATATACCTCCCGCTCGGCCTCTACCTCCTCTTCACGCTCATCCCGTTCTACTGGATGCTGCTCTTCGCGATCCGCCCTGCGGGCTCCACCTCGCTGCTCCCCTGGCCCATCACCTTCGAACACTTCGACAAGGTGTGGACCGAGCGGAGCTTCGCGCTCTTCTTCCAGAACAGCCTCATCGTCGGCGTCCTTTCGATGCTGATGACGACGCTCGTCGCCCTCGCCGGCGGTTACGCCCTCGCCCGCTTCGACTTCAAGATCAAGCGCGGTTTCATGCTGGCGCTGCTGTGCTCGCAGTTCATCCCGGGCGCGCTGATGCTGGTGCCGCTCTTCCAGATCTTCGCCAACCTCCAGATGATCAACTCGCTCGGCAGCGTCATCATCGCCGAGGCCGTCTTCCAGCTGCCGCTCTCGATGATCCTGATCAGCGGGTTCATCAAGAACGTGCCGTACTCCCTGGAGGAGGCCGCCTGGGTGGACGGCTGCGGACGCTTCCGCGCTTTCTGCGCCGTCGTCCTGCCTCTCCTGCGGCCCGGTCTGATCGCGGTCGGCTCCTTCGCCTTCGTGCACAGCTGGAACCACTTCCTGTTCGCCCTGATGTTCCTCTCCAACCAGGACAAGCAGACGATCCCGGTCGGCCTCGCCACCCTGATGGGCGCCGACAGCGTCGACCTGGGCGCACTCGCCGCGGGCGGCGTCATCGCCGCCCTGCCCGTCGTGATCGTCTTCGCGTTCATCCAGAAGTGGCTGGTCACGGGGTTCAGCGCCGGGGCGGTGAAAGGATGAGCCCCGGACCGGGGCAGCCCGCGGCGCCCGGCACCCCGCTGCCGCTGGTCCTGGCCGGTGCGCGCGGGCACGGCAGATGGCATCTGCAAAACATCCGGCGCCTCCAACAGGCCGGTCTCGTACGCCTCGTGGGGGTCTGTGAGCTGACGCCGCTGACCGGCGCCGAACTCGACGGGCTCGGCGAACCCGCGCAGTCCGCGGACTTCGCCGGTCTGCTCGATGCCACCGGAGCCGCCGTCGCCGTCGTCTGCACGCCCATCCCCAGCCACGCGGACCTGGCCGTGGCCGCCGCCGCGCGGGGCGTGCACCTGCTCCTGGAGAAGCCTCCCGCCCCTTCGTACGCCGAGTTCCTGCGGATCACCGACGCGGTGACCGCCGGGGGTGTGGCCTGCCAGATCGGATTCCAGTCGCTCGGGTCGCATGCCCTTCCCGCCATCCGTGCCCTGGTCGCCGAGGGGGCCGTCGGGGAGCCGATGGGCGTCGGCGCGGCGGGCGCCTGGGCGCGTGACGAGGCGTACTACCGGCGGGCGGCCTGGGCGGGCAGACGCCGCCTGGACGGCGTGGACGTCGTGGACGGGGTCCTGACCAACCCCCTCGCCCACGCGGTCGCCACCGCCCTGGCGGTGGACGGGTCCCGGCGGGGCGAGGATGTCACGCGGGTGGACACGGAGCTGTTCCGCGCCAACGACATCGAGTCCGACGACACCTCCTTCGTGGGGATCACCACCGAGCGCGGTGGCCGCGTCGGTGTCGCGGCGACCCTCTGCGCCGAACGTCCCGACGAGCCGTACGTCGTCGTCCACGGCACCCAGGGCCGCATCACGTTCTGGTACAAGCAGGACCGGGTGCTCGTGCAGCGCTCCGGGCACGGGCCCGAGGAGGTCCTTCACGGGCGGACGGACCTCCTCGAGAACCTCGTCGGCCATCTCACGGGCCACGCCGAGCTGCTTGTTCCGCCGGCGTCGACGGGTGCCTTCATGAAGGTCGTCGAGGCGGTCCGCCGGGCGCCCGATCCGCTCCCGCTGCCGGTCGAGGCCTGGCGTGCCGTGCCCGGCGAGCACGAAGGCGTGCGGCGCCGGGTCGTGCACGGCATCGACGGGCTCGTCGCGGCGAGCGCCGACACGCTGTGCGGCTACGCGGAGCTCGGCACGTTCTGGGCGCTGCCCGACCCGCCGCCCGACGCACGGTCCGCCGGCCCGCGGGCCCCTCGCGCCCCCGCACCCTCCGCCTCTCACTCCCCCGTCCCCGAGACCCCACCGAGGTGAGAACGCCATGAACAGAACCGCGACCGACACCGCGCTCATGCTGCGCTGCTCGGGCCGCCCCGTATGCCGCTACGTCATCCACCCCTCGGCAGGACGGCGGCTCGCGCCCCGCCCCTACCTCCACCCCGTCCGCACTTTCGGCGGCCTGGCCGTCACCGAGTACGGTCCGGCCGACCACCCGCACCACCTCGGCGTGGGCATCGCCGTGCCCGACGCGGCGGGCCGCAACTTCTGGGGCGGGCGCACCTACGTACGCGACCAGGGGCCGACCGAGCTCGACAACCACGGTGAACAGCGCCACCTGGAGTTCAAGCTCCGCGACCCCGACGGCTTCGTCGAGGAGATCAGCTGGCTCGACGGGGAGTGCGAGCTGCTGCGCGAGCGCCGCACCGTCGCCGTCACGCCCCTGACCACGTCCGCCTGGGCCCTCGACTTCACGTTCTCCCTCACCAACCCGGCCTCCTCGGAGATCTCGATCGGCAGTCCCGCCACCAACGGCCGCCCCGGCGCCGCCTACGGGGGCTTCTTCTGGCGTGCCCCCAAGGAGACGCTGGCCCCCGAGGTGTTCACCGCGGACGCCGAGGGAGAGGCGGCGGTGCACGGCACCACCGCCGACTGGCTGGCCCTCGTGGGCCAGGGCTGGACGCTCGTCTTCGCCGGGGCGACGGCAGAGACGCGACGCGACCCGTGGTTCGTGCGAACCGCCGAGTATCCGGGCGTCGGCTCCTCGCTCGCGCACGCGCGGCGCCTGCCGATCGGCCCCGGCGAGACCGTCGTACGCCGTGTCATCACCGTCGTCTCCGACGGCCGCCCGAGCCGGTCCGAGGCCGCGGGGCTCGTCCGCAAGGCGGTGACCGCGTGAACGCGCCCCCAGTCGTCCGCACCGGTGACCTCGGTGACGGGACCTACCGCAATCCCGTCCTCGCCGCCGACTGGTCCGATCCCGACGTCGTCCGGGTCGGCGACGACTTCTACCTCACCGCGTCCAGCTTCGGACGCGCGCCCGGCCTGCCACTGCTGCACTCCCGCGACCTGGTGAACTGGACCCTCGTCGGGCATGCCCTTGAGCGCCTGGAGCCCGCGGAGTCGTTCGCCTCGCCGCGGCACGACTGCGGGGTGTGGGCGCCGTCGATCCGGCACCACGACGAACGGTTCTGGATCTTCTGGGGCGACCCCGACCACGGCGTCTTCCAGGTCAGCTCCCCCGACATCCGGGGCCCTTGGAGCGCCCCGCACCTCGTCAAGGCGGGCAAGGGGCTCATCGACGCCTGCCCGCTGTGGGACGAGGAGCGCGGCGAGGCGTATCTCGTGCACGCCTGGGCCAAGTCGCGCTCCGGCGTCAAGAACCGGCTCACGGGCCACCGCATGAGCCCGGACGGGCGCGAACTGCTCGACGAGGGGCGGGTGTTGGTGGACGCCGACCAGCTCCCCGGCTGGTTCACGCTGGAGGGGCCCAAGCTGTACCGCCACGACGGCTGGTTCTGGATCCTCGCTCCCGCGGGCGGGGTGGAGACGGGCTGGCAGGGCGCCTTCCGTTCGCGGACCTTCCACGGCCCCTACGAGGAGCGAGTCGTCCTGGAGCAGGGCGGCACCGGCGTCAATGGCCCGCACCAAGGCGGCTGGGTGCGCACCCCGTCCGGCGAGGACTGGTTCCTGCACTTCCAGCAGCGCGGCGCGTACGGCCGGGTCGTCCACCTCCAGCCGATGTACTGGGGCACGGACGGCTGGCCGGTGATCGGGGACGACGGCGCCCCCGTCGACATACACAAGAAGCCGAGCCTGCCTCCGCAGCCCGCTTCCGCGCCCGCCACCGACGACGACTTCCCCGGCGGGCGCCACGGCCGCCAGTGGCAGTGGTCCGCCAACCCCCTTGAAGGCTGGGCGACTTCGCACGCGGCCGACGGTCTGCGGCTGACCTGCGTCCGGTCCGCGGACGCCCACGACCTGCGCCGCCTGCCGCACGTCCTGACCCAGCGGATACCGCTCGCGCCCTGCACCGTCGAGGTCGGCCTGCGGCTGGACAGCACCGCGGCCGACGCCAGGGCCGGGCTCGCCGTGCTCGGCGACGCCTTCGGCTGGATCGGCCTCGAACGCGGCGACGACGGGACGGTACGCCTCGTCCACCGGTTCGCGGAGCCGGTCGCCGAACGCGAACGCGATGCCGCGCGGCCGCGGCCCGCCCCCGACGGCACCGCACGGCTGCGGATCGACGTCACAAACGGCGCCCGCTGCCGCTTCTCGGCCGACACCGGCGACGGCTTCCGCCCCTCGGGCCAGGTCTTCGCCGCGACGCCGTGGCGCTGGGTGGGCTCGCTCCTCGGCCTGTTCGCCACGGCCCCGGCGGGGCGGGACGGGGCCGGGACGGCGTTGTTCACGCACTTCCGGATCACCACCACCGGCTGAGGCAGTCCCGCCCGACCCCAAAAAACCTCGTACGACCCCTACATCCGACGAAGAGAGCCGACGATGAACATCATCATCCGTGGAAACAGCAGCGGAGACAGAAGCAGAAGCAGAAGCCGTCGCGCGGTGGCCGCCGTCGCCTTCACCGCCGCGTTCGCGCTGACCGCCACCGCCTGCGGCGACGACGGCAGTGGAGCCGGCGGGGACAAGGGCAAGGAGGGTTCCGGAAAGGGTGAGATCACCTTCTGGGACAACAACGGCGGTGTCCGCACCGACGTATGGAAGGAGATCATCAAGGACTTCGAGGCGAAGAACCCGGACATCCACGTCAAGTACGTCCCGATCCCCGCGGAGAGCGTCCAGTCGAAGTACGACACGGCCATCCAGGGCGGCGGCCTGCCGGACGTCGGCGGCGTCGGCGCCGCGATGCTCGCCGGGATCTCCGCGCAGAACGCCCTGGAGCCGCTGGACGACCGGCTGAGCGGCAGCTCCCTGGAGGGCAAGCTGAATCCGGGCATGATCGACAGCGTCCGGGCGGCGGGTGGCGGCAACCGGCTCTTCACGGTGCCGACGTCGGCGAGCAACGGCGTGCTGTACTACCGCACCGACCTGTTCGAGGCCGCGGGCCTGGACGCCCCCACCACCTGGGGCAAGTTCTACAAGGCGGCCGACAAGCTCACCGCCAAGGGCGACAACAAGTTCGGGTACACCATTCGCGGCGGCGAGGGTTCCATCGCGCAGGCGCTCGACGCGGCCTACGGCCAGTCCGGCATCGGGTCGTTCTGGGACGGCGATGAGACCACCGTCAACGACCCGAAGAACGTGGCGGCATTGAAGAAGTACGTCGCGCTGTACAAGAAGAACACCCCCGAGGCCGACGTCAACAACGACTTCAAGAAGATGAACGCCCAGTGGGACACGGGCCAGATCGGCATGCTCAGCCACAACCTCGGTTCCTACACGGACCATGTGAAGGCGCTCGGCGAGGACAAGTTCCGCGGCCTGCCCAACCCGACGACCGACGCGGGCATCCGCGTCCAGGTCTCCAACCCGGTCGACGGCCTCGGCCTGTTCAAGTCGAGCAAGAAGAAGGCGGCGGCCTGGAAGTTCATCGAGTTCGCCGCCTCGCACGAGTCCAACAGCAAGTGGAACAAGTCCGCGGGCGCCATCCCCGCCAACACCGCGGCCTCCAAGGACGCCTGGGTGAACGAGGCCGAGCCCACGAAGCTGGCCGCCGCCGCGCTCAACGACGGCTCCCTGAAGATCGTGCAGCTGCCGTACTACCTGCCCGACTGGAACACCATCAGCAAGGCCGACAACGAGCCGAACTACCAGAAGGTCCTGCTCGGCAAGATGTCCGCGAAGGACTTCCTCGACACCCTCGCCGAGCAGCTCAACAAGGCTCAGGCCGAGTGGAACGAACAGAACAAGTGACGGCGCGCCCCACGCACGGCGTCGGGCGACGCCGTGCGGTCGCGGCTCTCGCGAGCCTTCCGCTCGCGGTGGCCGCGGCCCCGGCCGCCCTCGCCCGCCCGGCGGGATCCACTCCCGCCGGCACCCTCTACATCGCCGGTGACTCCACCGCCGCGCAGAAGTACGCGGACGCGGCGCCCGAGACCGGCTGGGGCATGGCTCTCCCCTTCTTCCTCCACGACCGCCGCCTGAAGGTCGCCAACCACGCCATGAACGGCCGGAGTTCGAAGAGCTTCTTCGACGAGGGCCGCCTCGCCGTGATCCTGGAGGCGATCGGCCCCGGCGACCTTCTCCTCGTCCAGTTCGCGCACAACGACGAGAAGAGCGCCGACCCGGCGCGCTACACCGAGCCCTAGTCGACGTACCAGGACTACCTGATGCGGTACGTCGACGGGGCTCGCTCCCGTGGCGCGCGGCCGGTGCTCGTGACCGCCGTGGAGCGCCGGAAGTTCGGCACGGGCGGCACCGCGCTGCCCACCCACGGCGAGTACCCGGCGGCGATGCGCGCGCTCGCCGCCGCCGAGAGGGTGCCGCTGCTCGACGTGCAGGCCCTGTCGCTCGCCCTGTGGCAGAAGCTCGGCGTCGAGGAGACGAAGGCGTACTTCAACTGGACCGCCGCCGAGCAGGACAACACGCACTTCAACCCGCCGGGGGCGATCGCCGTGGCCCGTCTGGTGGCGGCGGAGCTGCTGCGCCGCCGGGTGCTGGCCCCGCGTGACGTGCGGCGGCTCGGCGACGCGATACCCGAATCCTGGATCACCTGGCCGGAAGGACCGTGACGATGAGGACCACGAGGACCACGCGCATGACCGTACGAAGATCTCTCGCCGCACTCGCGGGGTGCACCGCCCTGGTCGTGGCCGTCACGGGCACGTCGTCCGCGTCCGCCACCGGGGGTGGCTCGCCTGACGTGCTGCCGCCCCGCGACGGATGGGCCTCGCTGGACGGCGGGACCACCGGCGGTGCCGGAGCCGATGCCGCGCACACCTACACGGTCACCACCTGGGAGGAGCTGCGGGCCGCGCTCGCGGACAGCGGCGACGCTCCCCGGATCATCAAGGTCAAGGGCACGCTGAACGCGACGGCCGAGGGCTGCGGCGCGTTCGAGGCCGACGGCTACGACTTCGACCGGTACCTCGCCGACTACGACCCCGCCGTGTGGGGACGCGACACACCTGTCTCCGGAGCGCAGGAGGACCTTAGGGCGGCATCGGCGGCCCGGCAGGGCGCGGCGATCAAGGTGAAGGTCCCGGGCGACACCACCATCGTGGGCGTCGGCAAGGACGCGGGGATCGTGGGCGGCAGCCTGCAGATCCAGGGCGTGGACAACGTAGTGGTCCGCAACCTCACCCTGGAGAGTCCGCTGGACTGCTTCCCGCAGTGGGACCCGACGGACGGTGCCACCGGGGCCTGGAACTCGGAGTACGACAGCATGGTCGTGTACGGCTCGACGCATGTGTGGGTCGACCACAACACGTTCACCGACGGCGAGCACCCCGACAGTTCGCTGCCGTCGTACTACGGCGAGGTGTACCAGCAGCACGACGGCGAGCTGGACGTCGTGCGCGGCGCGGATCTGGTCACCGCGTCCTGGAACGTCTTCGCCGACCACGACAAGACCCTGATGATCGGAAACAGTGACAGCGCGGGCGGCACCGACCGGGGCAGGCTGCGGGTCACCCTGCACCACAACGTCTTCCGGGACATCGTCGAGCGGGCACCGCGCGTACGCTTCGGCCAGGTCGACGCGTACAACAATCACTACGTGGTTCCCGTGGGCGGCTATCAGTACTCGTTCGGCATCGGCCAGGAGTCTCAACTCGTCGCCCAGAAGAACGCGTTCACGCTGCCGGCCGGGGTCAGTGCCGCGAAGATCCTGAAGAAGTGGAAGGAGGCGCCGGTCACCGCCGACGCCAACTACGTCAACGGCAAGCGGGTCGATCTCATCGCCGTCCACAACGCGGAGATGCCGGAGGAGACCCTCACGTCGGGTGCGGGCTGGACACCGGGTCTCCGGACGCGGGTGGACGACCCGCGCACGCTGCCGGGAATGCTCGCGCGCCACGCGGGGGCGGGCAAGCGCCGCTGAGTGCCTGGACCAGGGCGGCCGTGGCTGCCCTGGTCCCACCCTGGTTCAGCGGCCGGGCACCCTCCGGAGCCACAGCCACAGGGCCGCTGCGGCGAACTGGAACGCGGCGATGCCCAGCATCAGCCCGTCCGCGCCGAGCCGGCCCGCGAACACCCCGGTCAGGGCCGCGCCGCCCGCCGACGCGCCGATCTTCAGGCTGCCGCCGGTGGTGTTGACCTGGCCGAGCCGGTCCGGCGGCGACTCGCGCTGGCGGAGCATCAGCGTGGCGGCGAACAGCGGCCCCTCGGCCACGCCCGCCGCCACGCAGACGGCCCACGCCCAGGGCAGCGACGGCACCAGCGCCAACGCGGCGAGGGCCGCACCGAACCCCAACAGCCCGGCCACCACGACCCGTTCGCACCGTCCGGGCGTCAGCCACCGCGACGAGGCGAGGGCCCCGATGAGGGAACCCAGGGCGAAGCAGGCCAGCAGTTGTCCGCCTGCCCCCGCGCCCGCCCCGATGTCCTGGCCGAGCAGCACCGCCGCCACCGCGAACCCGCCGAACCCGAACCAGGCGAATATCGTCGACGCGGTCAGGGCCCGAAGGACCCGGTTGGTCCCCAGGACCGAGAGCCCGCCCGCCACGACCTGCCCGACACCCGCCCGCGTCCGCTCCGGCCGGGCCTCCGGGGGCGGAATCCGCAACAAGGGAAGAAGGAGAAGGCCGAGCACGGCTGCGGCCACGGTCACGATCCCGGTGTGCCCGCCGCCCGCGAAGGCGGCGACCATCGCGGCGAGGCCCGGCCCGGCGACAGCCGCGACGGTGTAACTCGACGCCTCGAGGCCGTATGCCCGCGAGAGGCGTTCGGGAGGCACGAACCTCGGCAGCAGACTGGTGAGCGCCACCACGACCGGTTCGACGCAACCGATCACGGCGGCGACCATCAGCACGAGCACCAGCGGCGCGCGCCCCGCCGACACCATGAGCAGCGCGGTCGCGACGGCGTATCCGCAGGCCAGCGCGGTCACGAGACGGCGCGGCCGGCCGGTCCGGTCCAGCGCATGCCCGATGACCGGCCCGCTCAGCACATACGGGAGCAACATGGCGGCCTGTACGAATCCGGCGCTCGCCGCGTCTCCGGTACGCGCCTGGACGGTGAGCACCAGGGCGGTCGCGGCTCCCTCCGCGGACACCCTGAGCAGCGTGGCGGCCGTCAGATGAAGCCGAAGCAAGCGGACCCTCCTGAACACGCGATCAGTGAGCCCCGACTCAATCACCCACCGCCGGTGCCAGGGAGAGGTTCCAGAAATCGGCGTGACGGCCGGCGTGACAGCGGCGGGCCACCGATGACCGAAAACGGGCGGTCACCGGTGGCCCGGCACGACGGCCCTACTGGTAACTGATGTCCGACGCGCTGTACTTGCAGTACGTCCCGTCAGGGCCACTGCCCGTCTCGTCGGGCTCGTCGCCCGAACTGTTGCCGGTGTAGCGGATACAGGGCTTGATCTTCTTGCTGGAGTCGCCGTGGATGCGGATCTTGCTGAGGGTCGCCGTGTCGCCGTAGTTGGTGTTGATGCCGACCAGGGACTTGCCGGGCGCGGTCACGTCCACGTCGTTGATGGTGATCGTGCGCTTGTACTGCTTGGAGCAGTTGCCGCAGGAGCGCACCAGCTTGCCGAAGTCCGAGACCTGGAACCCGCTGATGTTCAGCTTGCCCGCGCCGTTGAACTGCAGGACCTTGTCGTCGGCCTTCTTCGCACCGCCACCGGTGACGGTGTACGTCGAGCTGCTGGATGTGCCCTTGAAGGTGGCCGCGTCCTCGCCGACGTCCTCCCACCACACGTTCTGGATGGTGCAGCTGCCCGAGCAGTGCACGCCGTCGGCGGCCGGCTTGCCCAGCACGACGTTCTTCAGTACGGCGCCGTCCTTCAGCTTGAAGATCGGGTCCTGGCCTTCTTCCTGGCCGTCGCCGCCGAGGTCTCCGCTGCCGTAGAAGCGCTGGAGTCCGCCGTCGTAGGTGCCGGACACCTCGATGGTCTTCGTGACGGGCTTGTCGCCGGTGGGGGTCGGCCAAGATGCGGCCGTGGTCGCCGCGCCCGCCGGGGAGAGCAGCGCGTTGGCGCCGAGGGTGGCACCGGTCAGCAGGAGCGCGCCGCCCGCCGCGCCCACGGCGCGGCGGCGGGTGAGGCGGCGCTTGCGGCTCTTGCGCAGTTCGGCTCGTTGCGTGGTCATGGGGACCGCTCTTTCGCTGGGGGGATGACCTTGCGTCTGCTGGTCTCCGCCCGCGTGCGGAAGGTTGCCGCCCCGCGAGGAATTCCTCCCGCGCCCTAAGAGGTGCGGGCGAAGTTGCCCCGTACCGCGGCCTTTTGAGCCTGCTGGCCCGATGCGGTGGCCTCCGCCGCGTAGGTGTCCTCGCCCGCGTCCCTGCCGCCCTCCGCGTGGTTGTACTGGCCCGCGAAGACGTGCTCACCCGCGGGAACGGTGCGGCCCGCCTTCAGCGTCCAGCGGTAGACCAGCTCACCGCCCGACTTCCGTACGGAGACGGTGAAGTCGTCGGCGGGCAGGGAGCGCCAGTTGCCCGTGTCGGTGACTCCGCCGGTCTGCGCGACACGCAGTTCGACGGTGAGCGCGGTGAGCGGTTCGCCCGTCTTGAACGTGAGGGTGCTCTGCGCCCAGAAGTCGTTGCTCTGCGGCTCGATGGAGCCGTCGCTCCAGAGGTAGCCGTCCTCGACACTCTTGGCGTCCGGGGCCACGCGCCGCGTATCGGGCGGGAGGTCGGACTCCTTCGGCGGCCGGCTGGTGTCCTGCCCCTCGCCCTTGCCCTTTCCCTTGTCCGGCGTGCCCTTCGTGGCCTTGCCCGACGGGTGCGCGGGCTCGGCGGGCGAGCTGGGCCCGGCCTTCCCGTCGTCCGGTGCGGAGGCGGATGGGCTCGGACCGGACGGGGAATCGGGGGCGGCCGGGGTGCCCACGGTGCGGGGCGGCGGGTCCTCGCCCTGGACGGCGGAGGCGACGGCATAGCCGCCGAGCGCGAAGACTCCGGCCACGGCGGCCGTCGCGCCCGCGATCCGCAGCCAGGGGGCGGGCCGCGGCAGCCTGCCGCGGGACGAGGCACCGGGTTCGACGGCGTCACGCTCCATGCCGCGCTCTACGCGGGCCAGCATCCGTTCCCTGTCAGGGCGGTGCTCGGCCGCGGCATCGCGCAGCTGCTTGCGTACGTCGTCCATCACTGCCTCCCTCCCACGAGTTGCGACGCTGCCCGGTCACCGAGGAGCCGTTGCAGCTCCGCCATTCCCTTGGACGTCTGGCTCTTCACCGTACCGACCGATATGCCGAGGGTGAGCGCGGTGTCCTTCTCCGACAGGTCGAAGGCGTGCCGCAGGACCACACAGGCCCGCTTACGGAACGGCAGCGTACGCAACGCCTCCTGGACGTCGACGACCGCCGGTACGTCGGGGTCGTCGACCCCCTCCGGGCGCTGCCCCCAGAACAGCGCCACGCGGCGGCGTTCGCGGACGGCACTGCGGATGCGGCTGCGCGCCATGTTGGCGACGACTCCACGGGCGTACGCGCCCGGGTGGTCGGCGGCCCTGACCCGGTCCCAGCGGTTCCAGAGCGCGACCAGGGCGTCCGCCGCCAGATCGTCCGCGGCGTCCTTCTCGCCGGTCAGCATGTGCGCGAGGCGGGCGAGTTCGTTGTAGTGCCGCTCGAAGAAGTCATGGAACTCCGCGGCGGCTGCGTCGTCGACGGCTGTCCCCACGGGTGACCTCTTTCTGTGCTCGCGCGCGGCTCTTCCCGCGCGCCGGGTGGCCCCCGTGCCGCCGCAACGCGATGCGCGAGCATAGCAACGTCTGTACGAGAGATCGAACAACGTCCGGAATCCCAGGCGTATCTGAGCCAAACGGCATGCGATCGGATCCAACGACGCCCCCACCCCGCGGGGTGGGGGCGTCGCCTGAGCCGGTGTCAGCAGGTGCCTCGCTCCCAGTTGTGCCACTTGCCGTGGTGGAACACGTTGGCGTACACGGTGTTGCCGGCCCACACGCCGACGCAGCGGTAGCCGGGGCCCTTTCCGACGCCCCACATCCGGTCCGCCCGTCCTCCGCCGGGCATTTCCTTCCAGCCGCCCGCGTTGGCCCAGATGTGGTAGATCCCGCGATTCGTGCCGATCACGAAGGTTTCGTCCCTGGAGCCGTTGCCGTCCCAGTCGACGTCGAGGCCGGTGTTCGAGCCCTTCATGCAGCCCCAGTGGCCCCAGCGCTTGATGGGGTGGGCACATGCCTGGGCCGACGCGTCAGCGGTCGCGGACCTGACCACGGTGGCCGTCGGGTCGGCTGAGGCTGCCGGTGCCGGTGCCGGTGCGGCACTGGCGGATGGCACAAAGGCGCCGGAGAGTGCGGCCAGCGCCGCGGTTGCTCCGAGCGCCGCCTTCTGCATGGTTCGCATGCTGTTTCCCCCTGTACTTCGGGTTTTCCCCTGTATTTCGGGCTGTGCGGTCACCACAGAAGCTAGGGGTCCGAGGGCTCGGCGCGCGTCGTGCGGTGGTTTGGTGTGGCCGTCCACCGAGCGCGCCAGCCGGGTAAACCTGCGCGGTAGGCGGCGTTTGTCGTCCACCCGGCGCGGCAGCCTCGTCGGCCGGGACCCGCCCACCGGCGGGCCGGTAACTGCACCTGACCGGGCGGCAACCTTCCGCGCTCCCCGCGGCGACTCAGGCGAGGCACTGTCCCTCTCCCCGCAATCTCCCCGCAGGAGCACCCCATGGCCCAGGAACACCCCATGGCCGAGAACCCGTACGGCGACCGCCTCCGCCCCAGGCGCCGAAGAGCACGGCGGGCCCGCGGCCGGGTTCTGCTCACCGCCGTCGTCGCGGGCGCCCTCGGCGCCGGTGGGCTAATCGCCCTCTCGTCCACCTCGTCGGCGGCGACCACCCGCCAGGCCGAGGCGCTGGACCGGGGCGTGGTCAGCGTGCACACCGACGCCGGGAACCTGGTCAGCTGGCGCTGGCTCGGGACCGATGACGACGACGTGGCCTTCAACGTCTACCGAGGGGGTACGAAGGTCAACTCCTCCCCGGTCACCGGCTCGACGAACTACTTCCACGCGGGCGCGCCCAACAGCGCCGACTACACGGTGCGCGCGGTGGTCGACGGCACCGAGCAGGGCGACTCCGTGCACGCGGTGCAGTTCCGCGCCGGATACAAGGACGTGCCGATCACACCGCCCGCCGGGGGCACGACCCCGGACGGCGTGGCGTACACGTACGAGGCGAACGACGCGTCCGTGGGCGATCTCGACGGGGACGGCGCCCTGGACTTCGTACTGAAGTGGCAGCCCACCAACGCCAAGGACAACTCCCAGTCCGGCTACACCGGCAACACGGTCATCGACGGCATCAGGCTGGACGGCACCCGGCTGTGGCGGATCGACCTGGGCAGGAACATCCGCTCGGGCGCGCACTACACGCAGTTCCAGGTGTACGACTACGACGGGGACGGCAGGGCCGAGGTCGCCACGAAGACGGCGGACGGCACGAAGGACGGCGCGGGCAAGGTGATCGGCAGTTCCTCCGCCGACCACCGCAACTCCGGCGGCTACGTCCTCACCGGACCCGAGTACCTGACGATGTTCGACGGCCGCTCCGGCGCCGCGCTCGACACGGTGGACTACGTCCCCGCGCGCGGCAGCGTCGCGGGCTGGGGCGACAGTTACGGCAACCGCGTGGACCGCTTCCTCGCCGGGACCGCGTACCTCGACGGCAGCAGGCCGTCCCTGATCATGGCGCGCGGCTATTACACCCGGTCGGTCATCGCCGCCTGGGACTGGCGGAACGGGGCATTCACCCGGCGCTGGACCTTCGACACCAACTCCTCGACGAACGCCGGCAAGGGGTACGACGGCCAGGGCAACCACAGCCTGTCGGTCGCGGACGTCGACGCCGACGGCAAGGACGAGATCGTCTACGGCGCGATGACCGTCGACGACAACGGCAGCGGCCTGTGGACGACCAAGCTCGGGCACGGCGATGCCGGGCACGTCGGTGACCTCGATCCCTCCCGCGCGGGCCTGGAGTACTTCAAGGTCTCCGAGGACAGCTCCAAGCCGGGCTCCTGGCTGGCCGAAGCCCGCACCGGGCAGCGCCTGTGGACCACGGCGTCCGGCTCCGACAACGGCCGGGGCGTGTCCGCCGACATCTATGCCGGTTCGGCGGGCGCCGAGTCCTGGTCGGCGGCCGACAGCACCCTGCGCTCGCCGTCCGGGGCGTCGGTCGGCCGCGAGCCCTCCAGCGTCAACTTCGTGAACTGGTGGGACGGCGACACCACCCGCGAACTCCTCGACGGCACCCGCATCGACAAGTACGGGACGGGCGGCGAGACCCGGCTCCTGACCGGGGCGTCCGTCGCGTCCAACAACGGCACGAAGGCGACCCCGGCGCTCTCGGGCGACATCCTCGGCGACTGGCGCGAGGAAGTCGTGTGGCGCACCGCGGACAACAAGGCGCTGCGGATCTACTCCACCCCGCACGAGACGAGCACGAAGATCACCACGCTGCTCCACGACATCCAGTACCGCACGGCACTGGCCTGGCAGAATACGGCCTACAACCAGCCCCCGCACCCGAGCTTCTTCATCGGCTCCGGCATGGCAAAAGCACCACGCCCGGTGGTGTCAACTCCCTGAGGGGGCACCTGAATACCCGGGGGCAGGGCCCGTGCTGGCTCGCACCGTCAACTCCGGTGCGATCAGGGTGACTTCGGCCGCGCTCTGCCCCCGCAGCTTGGCGACGACGCGTTCCACTGCCTGTCGGCCCATCTCCTGGGCGGGGATGGCGACGGAGGTGAGCCGGACCGAGGCCTGGGTGGCGACCTGGTCGGGGCAGACGGCGATGACGGAGACGTCTTCCGGTATGGCGCGGCCCTGCTGACGCAGGAGGCTCAGGAGTGGTTCCACCGCCGACTCGTTCTGGACGACGAACCCCGTGGTCCCCGGGCGTTCGTCGGAGATCCGCGCCAGGGTCGCGGCAAGCGCGTCGTACGTTCCCTCACAGGGGCGGTGCAGCACCCGGACGCCGAGCTCCTGTGCCCGCGTGCGCAGCCCGTCCAGGGTGCGTTCCGCGAAGCCGGTGTGCCGCTCGTACACCGCGGGCGCCTCGCCGATCACGGCGATCTCCCGGTGGCCGAGCCCGGAGAGGTGCTCCACGCACTGGGCGCCGGTCGCCACGAAGTCGAGGTCCACGCAGGTCAGGCCCGCGGGGTCGGCGGGGAGGCCGATGAGGACCGCGGGCCGGTCGGTCTCGCGGATCAGCGGGAGACGCTCGTCGTCCAGCTCCACGTCCATCAGGATCATCGCGTCGGCGAGTGCGCTGCCCTCGATGCGGCGGACCGCCTCGGGGCCCTCCTCGCCGGTCAGGAGCAGCACGTCGTACCCGTGGGTGCGCGCGGTGGTGGCGACGGCGATGGCGATCTCCATCATCACCGGCACGTACATGTCGGTGCGCAGTGGCACCATCAGGGCGATGATGTTGGACCGGCTGCTGGCCAGCGCGCGGGCGCCGGCGTTCGGGTGGTAGCCGAGCTCCCTGATGGACCGTTCGACGCGGTCCTTGGTGGAGGAGGAGATGGACCGCTTGCCGCTGAGCACATAACTCACCGTGCTGGCCGAGACTCCGGCGTGGTGGGCTACCTCGGCGAGGGTGACCATTCAGCTCTCCTAGACGGGCTCGGACAGGTCGTGAGGCGGCGGCGAAGCGCTTCGACGGGGGGCCGTCCTGACCTTAGAACGACACCCGTACGCTGTCCATAGATGTGTCGAAGCGCTTCGACTGGCCTGGCTGTCCAGTTGAGTTGAGGTGCGCTATCCCCGCCCGGCGGTCTTGGCCGTGTCCCCGTAAACGATGCCACGGCCGTTCGTGGACACGTACACCCGCCCGTAGATCCGGGGGTCGCCGGTGATGGCCGCGCCGGTCCAGCCCCACTGGTGGGTGTCGTCGTTGACGCGCACCCAGTGCTCGCCGGCGTCGGTGGAGCGGAAGATGCCGCGCACCCCGCCGACCTTCGCGCTGGTGAAGAGCGTCTGGTGCCCTGAGCCCGGCGCGGCCTTGCCGAAGCCGATCGAGTCGGCCTCCTCGACGCCCTGGACGCGGGTGAAGCTCGCGCCGGAGTCGGTCGAGTGCCACAGGCCGTACGTCCCGCCCGCCTTGCCGCCCGCGAGCCAGATGTCGCCCGCCTCCCCCGGGACGGCCTTGAAGCGCACCGCACCCTCCGCCGGGAGACCACTTGATGCCTTCGCGGTGAAGGTCGCCCCGCCGTCCGTGCTGACGTAGAACGTCCCGGACTTGAAGCCGTAGAACGTCTTGGGGTCGGCACGGTCGGACTCGACGATCGCGCCCGGCGGGATACCGATGGACGCCGTCCACGACGTGCCCCGGTCACCGCTGGTGTGCACGCCCGTGCCGTCCGGGCTCCACACGAAGCGGCTGCCGTCGGCGGACGCGGCGACGGTGCCGCCGCCCGAGACCCCCGAAGGCTCCTTGCCCGCAGCCCAGTTGGCGCCGTTGTCCGCGGAGAACGCGATGCGCGGCCCGCTGTCGAGCTGACCGACCCGCACCACCGTGTCCGGATCCGACTCGGCGTGGTCGAGGCTGGTCGTGGTGGTGAAGTTGGGCCCGGTGTACATCAGGGGCGGCACCTTGGTGACGTCCGTGTGCCGGAAGCCATCGATGTCGCCGAGCGCGCTGAGCAGCGGCGCCCCGGAGGCCGGTGCGGCGAGGTCGTTGACGGCCGTCTCCTCCAGGCCCTTCACCATCGGGGTGATGGTGAACTTGCCGCCGCCGTCCCACTGCCGGAGGTTCCTGGTGCCGTAGACGGTGGCCCCGGTGCCGTACATCATCCGGTCGGAGTCGAAGGGGTCGATCTCCAGGGCCTCCGTCATCCAGCCCAGCTTCGGGGCCTGTTCGGGCGGCGACGGGTTCGCGCCCCACGACAGCCAGGGCGCGGACGAGACGTCCATGGTGTAGCGGTTGGTGCGCTCGGGATAGGCGCCGTAGCTCCAGGCGCCGGTCCAGTTCGCGCCGCTGTCGGTGGAGCGGAAGATCTGTGTGTCGGGGAACCAGGAGCTGTACCCGGTGACCATGACGGTGCCCGGATGCTGCCGGTCGACGCTCAGTCCGCTGAAGCCGTAGTACGTGTCGGCGTCGGTGGCGGGACTGATGTTCTTCCACTCACCGGTGCGGGTCGCGTACCGCCACACCTGCCCCTTGCCGCCGTCGTAGGGGCCGCCCTTGTCGCTGTAGGCGAGGTAGAGGTAGCCGTTCTCCGCGTCGAGCACGCCCTTGTGGGCGAGGAGCCCGGTGGGCTGGCCCCCGAGCCGGGACCAGGTGGCGCCCGCGTCCGTCGAGCGGTAGACAGCGTTGTCCTGGTCGGCGACGCCCACGTAAAGGGTCCTGGTGCGTGAGCCGGAAGCCCCCGTGGACTCGTCGAAGGTGACCCAGGCGATGCCCTGGTTGTCGGAGGCGTAGCCGGTCGAATCCCCCGGATCCTGCCGGTAGTTGCCGGGGTTGGGGAACGCGGTCACCTTCGACCAGGTGACGCCGGAGTCGGTGGAGCGCCACAGGCCGTTGCCGCTGGGCGCCCCGAGGTACAGCACACGGTTGTCGTGCGGGTCGACGGCGAGGCGTTCGCCCATGCCGCGGCCGGGCATGTTGCCGCCGAGCTTGAAGGGCAGGTCGGCCTTCTTCCAGGTCCTGCCCCGGTCGGCCGAGCGCATGACGGCGCCCTTCCCGGGGTCCCAGTCGTTGGTGTACGTCCCTACGGCGGCGTACACCTTGTCCGGTGCGACGGTGTCGGACGCGATGCTGACGACCCCGGTGTGGCCCCAGTCGTCCCAGCCCACCGAGTCGAGCAGCGGCTTCCAGGACTGGGACGACTCCTGCCAGCGGTAGGCGCCGCCGATGTCGGTGCGCGCGTAGGCGAGGTTCTTCTCGGTCCGGTTGAAGACGATGCCGGGGACGAAACCGCCGCCGTCGATGCGGACGTTCTTCCAGGTGTACGCCGCTGTCGCCTTCTCCTTGGCGTCATCCGCCCCGGACGAGGGGGCGGCCACGAGCAGCAGCCCCGGGATCAGGCCGAGGGCGCCGAGCAGTTTGCCGGCGCGACTCCTGCGGGCGGTCACCGCGACCCCAGCCCCGGTTCGAGGAGCTCCGCGTACGCGCCCATGGCGAGCGCGATGTCGGCCTGCGCCCAGAAGCGGTGGTACGTGAACCGGGGTGCCGCTCCCCCGGCGAGGTAGGCCTGGACCTTCGGCCAGTCGGGGTCGTCGCGGTAGAAGGAGCGGATGGAGGTGAAGTCGGAGCCGGAGTTGACGGGGTCGCCGTTCGGCATGGTGCCGGTCCAGCCGTCCGGGACGTACACCGCGTCGTCGAACCGGTCGTAGTCGGCGCGAGTCTCGGGCACGGCGATGCCGAGGGGGTCCTGGTGGTGCTGCCACATGCCGTCGAGGAGTGCCTTGGCCGTCCTGGCGGCTTCGGTGTGCCCGGTGGCCGCCGCGTAGTAGATGAGGGTCTTGGCGTAGGCGGCGGCCACGCCCACGTCGTTGGTGCGGTCGACGACGGAGACGTGAAGTCCCGTGTTGGCGGCCGGGCTTGCGGGGTTCCAGGGGTCGGGCCGGCCGGACCACTTGAGGGTCGAGGGGATGGCGTACGTGCCGTCTGCGGCGATCTTCGTCTCGGAGAGGGCCCACGTGACCCACTTGTCGATGACGGTCTTCGCGGCGGGGTCGTCGGTCTCGTGGAGGTACTCGGCGACGCGCTCCATCGACCAGGCCTGGAAGCCGAACCACTGGTTGGACGGCGGGTCGTGGTAGACGGGCTTCTCGTCGTAGGCCATGCCGTAGAAGGTGGGGGTGCCGGCCGGGGGCTCGGCGTAGCGGCCCTGCCAGCTGTTGGTGGCGCCGCCCGCGATGGCGCCCTCGGCGGACTGCAGCCAGCGGTAGAACTCGATCTGCCGGGTCAGGCTCTTGGCCCAGTCGGCCTTGCCCGACGCCGATTTGGGGGCGAGCGGTGCGTAGGCGCTGAGGGCGAAGGCGGCCAGGGGGTTCTGGTAGCCGCCGTGGCTGTGGCTCGATCCGATGCGCCAGGCCCAGCCGGCCGAGGCGTCGGTGGCTCCGCCCCAGGCGTAGTACCAGGAGAGCAGGTAGTGCGCGCTGTTCTTGCCGCTGCCGGGCGCGCAGCCGGACGGGTCGGTGCAGTCGCCGATGGTCTTGAAGTACTTGTCGAACAGGGCGTAGCGCAGGTAGTCGCCCATCTTGGCCGCCTTGGCGACCGTCGCCGCGACCTCGGACTGCTTGCCCTGGGCCGAGGCCCAGACGTGCGCCCAGTAGGCGGCCTGCACCGCGCGGGCGTCGGCGTCGGGGGCGTTGGTGTACTTCCACTGCTTGGCGTAGGTGGAGTCGCCGGTGAACAGGTCGAGGTAGCCGTTCTTGCCGCCGTGGGTGAACTCGTCGCGGGTGGGGTGCGGGACGGTCTCCCAGACCGACTCCTGGGGGCCGCGCTGGAAGGTGTTGATGTGGACGGGGCCCGCGGCGCCACTGCCGTAGCCGTAGACGTCGTCGACGTCCTGGAGCCAATGCATGCCGTAGATGTCGTCGCTGCCGTACGCGCTCTTCAGCTCGGCGGCGATCGGGTCGGCGCCGGCCTGGACCGCGGGGTCGAGGCGGGCGGGGTACTGGGACGGCAGATCGTGTTCGGGGGCGTACGTGGCTGGTTTCGCCGCATTGTAGAAACTGTTCGTCGGCTGGTCGGCATGGGTCGGGATCATGAATTTCTCCATGGTTTCCCAGGCCGCGTTGAAACGTGTCCAGTCGCCGCTGACCTTGCCGTACATGGCCTGCAGCCAGAGCAGATAGCTGTATGCCTCGGATGTCGTCTCGTGCCCGTGGTCGGGGGCTTCGACAATGAGGGTTTCCACCGAGTGGTACGGAATACCGTCCGGCGAGAAATAGCCGTTCGCCGAATCGGTGATCTTCGCATAGAGGTCGAGGAAGCGCTGCTCGTACTCGGTGGCAGCAGTCGCGGCATAGGCGCTGTGACCTGCGGGGTTGAGCGCCACGATGATGGGGGCGAGCGCTGCCCCGGCACCGAGGGTCAGCAGGTTGCGGCGGCTGATTTCAGGTCTGGAGGGGCCGGAGCGGGAAGATGGGGGGAATGCGGACATGCGGGGATGTCTCCTGACGGCTCGATGGGGGGCGAGCTCAGCTCGGGGAGCTGGGTAACTGGGTTGGAGCACCAGTTTGCGTACCAGTGGGTGCACAAGTGGGAGCGCTCCCAAAATTCAGGCGGACGGGCCCGATGTCAAGAGCCCGCACACGAAAGGGAGTTGTCGAATGAATTCGACAGCGGCAATCCAGGGATTCTGGGAAACTCGCCAACCTTTCTGTTCTCGGCGGCGACTTCCTGCTAGCTTCCACGACACCAGTGGGAGCGATTCCGGTTCAATCCGAGGAGTCGCCCATGCCCCGCCCCTTCCGGCGCAGAGCCCTCGTCGCGCTGCCCGCCGCCGCCCTGCTGGCCCTCGTCCCGAGCAGCGCGACCGCCTATCCCAACCCGGGCCGGGTCACCGGCGACATCGTCGTACATGACCCGACCCTGGCCCGTACCTCAGCGGGCAAGTACCTGCTCTACTCGACCGGCGACGGCCTGCAGCTGCGCACCTCCACCGACCGGATCGCCTTCGGGCGCAGCGGCTCCGCCTTCCCCACCCGGCCGAGCTGGTGGAACAGCTACAACTCCACCGGGGACGTCTGGGCGCCCGACATCTCGTACCACGGCGGCAAGTACCTGATGTACTACTCCGTCTCGTCGTTCGGCTCGAACAAGTCGGCCATCGGCCTCGCGGCCTCCGCCACGGGCGAGCCCGGCTCCTGGACCGACTACGGCGCCGTGTACACCTCGACCACCTCCAGCGACTACAACGCCATCGACCCGAACCTCTTCGTGGACGACGACGGCAAGTGGTGGCTGTCCTTCGGCTCCTGGTGGACCGGCATCAAGATGATCCGGGTCGACCCCTCGACCGGCAAGCAGTACGCGGGTGACACGGCCCGGCGCTCGCTCGCCTCGCGCCCCACCGGCACCAAGGCCGTCGAGGCGCCCTACATCGTCAAACGGGGCGGCTACTACTACCTCTTCGCCTCGTACGACACGTGCTGTGCGGGCACCAGCTCCACCTACAAGATCAAGGTGGGCCGCTCCTCCAAGGTCACCGGGCCGTACGTCGACAAGAACGGCGTCGGCATGACGAACAACGGCGGAACGCCGGTCCAGGAGAGCCACGGCCGCTACATCGGCCCCGGCGGCCAGTCGATCATGAAGGACACCGACGGCGACCTGCTCGTCTACCACTACTACGACGGCCAGGACAACGGCACCCCGAAGCTCGGCGTCAACCTCCTCGACTGGAGCTCCGGGTGGCCCGTCGCCCGCTGAACGTGCCGGTGTGTCAGCCCAGCCGGATCACGTTCCATGACAGCGGCTCCAGGACGGCGCGCAACGCACCGTCCTGGAGTACGGTACCGGTGACGCCGTGCGGGATGACGCGCTCCGGCTCGGCAAGGGTGTTGCGGGCGTCCGGGTCCGCGTCGGCGAGGGCACTGTGCTCGATGACGTCCGTCAACTCAAGGCCATGCAGGGCGACTTCGATGGGTAGCGGTTCACTCTGGCTGCGGTTGACCGCGAAGACGGTGACGGTGCCGTCCTCGGCGCGCACGGCGGTCGCGTGCAGCAGGGGCACCTCGCCGAACTTCGCCGTCCCGTGCGCGGGTGAGTCCACGCGTACGTCGAGGACCTGGCCGCGGCCGTGCCGCGAGGCCTGCGCGAAGGGGAAGAAGGTGGTCTGCCGCCAGGCAGGGCCGCCCGGCTCGGTCAGGATCGGCGCGATGACGTTGACCAACTGGGCCAGGCAGGCGACGGCCACCCGGTCGGCGTGCCGCAGGAGGGCGATCAGGAGGGAGCCGACGACGACCGCGTCGGTGACGGTGTAGTTGTCCTCCAGGAGGCGCGGGGCCTCGGGCCAGTCGCGCAGGCTCTCCTCCACCTCGGGGTGCGGCCGGGACTGGTACCAGACGTTCCACTCGTCGAAGGACAGGTTGATCTTCTTCTTGGACTTCAGGCGGGCGCCCACGTGGTCGCAGGTGGCGACGACGTTCTCGATGAAGGACTCCATGTCGACGGCGGAGGCGAGGAAGGAGTCACGGTCGCCGTCGGTCTCCTCGTAGTAGGCGTGCAGGGAGATGTGGTCGACGAGGTCATACGTCTCGGCGAGGACCGTGGCCTCCCACACGGCGAAGGTCTCCATGGACTGGCCGGAGCTGCCGCACGCGACCAGCTCGACGTCCGGGTCTGCCTGGCGCATGGCGCGCGCGGTCTCGGCGGCCAGGCGTCCGTACTCCTCGGCGGTCTTGTGGCCGGTCTGCCACGGCCCGTCCATCTCGTTGCCCAGGCACCACATGCGTATGCCGAAGGGGTTCTTGTCGCCGTGCGCGGCACGCAGGTCGGACAGGGCGGTGCCGGCGGGGTGGTTGGCGTACTCCTGGAGTTCGAGGGCTTCTTCGACACCTCGCGTGCCGAGGTTGACCGCCATCATCGGTTCGGCCCGCGGGCCGATCTTCCGCAGGAAGGCGATGTACTCGGAGAGCCCGAAGCGGTTGGTCTCGGTGGAGTGCCAGGCCAGGTCGAGGCGGCGCGGCCGTTCGTCGGCGGGGCCGACGGAGTCCTCCCACTTGTACCCCGAGACGAAGTTCCCGCCGGGGTAGCGCACGGCGGTCACGCCGAGCTCGCGGATCAGGTCGAGCACATCGGTGCGCAGCCCGTCCTCGTCGGCCGAGGGGTGGCCCGGTTCGTGGATGCCGGTGTAGACGCAGCGGCCGAGGTGTTCGACGAAGGAGCCGAAGAGCCGGGGGTCGACGTCACCTACGGCGAAGGCGGGGTCGAGGGTGAAGCGGGCGGTGCGGGGGGCCATGCGGAACCTTTCGACTGGGCTGCTGGGCAGGGGAGTCAGGGGCGTTCGGCGGCCTACTGGCCGGCCAGTCCCGTGTGGGCGACGCCGCTGACGATCTGGCGCTGGAAGAAGACGAAGACGACGATCAGCGGCAGGCCGGCCATGAGGCCGCCCGCCATGAGCTGCGCCCACTGGATGCCGTAGGAGTTCATGACGGTCGCGATCCCGTTCGGCATCGTCATCAGGTCGGGGTTGTTGGTCACCATGTACGGCCACAGGAAGTTGTTCCAGGACGCGATGAACGTGAAGATCCCGACGGCCGAGAGCGAGGGCCTGGACAGCGGCAGGACGATCGTGAAGAAGACCCGCCAGCGTCCGGCGCCGTCGATGTACGCGGCCTCCTCCAGCTCGTGCGGGATCGCCTGGAAGAACTTGTAGAGGATGTAGACCATCGCGGCGGGCGCGCACTGCGGCAGGATCATGCCCCAGTAGGTGTCGACCATCCCCATGGACTGGACGGTCGTGAAGAGCGGCACGCCGAGCACGGCGGGCGACACCATCAGGCCCGCCATGACCAGGCCGAGCAGCAGGTTCTTGCCCCGGAACTCGGTGCGCGCGAAGCCGTACCCGGCGAGCGCGCTGACGAACACCACGACGAAGGTGACACAGACCGAGACGACGAGCGAGTTCACGAACCAGTTGGTGATGTTGCCGCTCTCGAAGAGCGCCTTCCACGCCTGGCCCGTCCACTCCTCGGGCACCCAGTGGGTGGGCACCTCGACGGCCTCGGTCTCCGACTTCAGGGAGGTGAAGAGGGCCCACAGAAGCGGCGTCATCCACAGCGCGGAGACGAGGACGCCGAGCGCGGTGAGAACGATCTGGCCCGCGGTCCACTTTCTCTTGCGTACGTTCTGCTTGCGTACGTTCTGCTTGCGTACGGCAGCTTCGTTCAGGGCGGTGGCGCTCATCGCACGCCCTCCTCACGCTTGCCCAGGAGCCACATGCGGCCGAGGGCGACGGCCGCGATGAGGATGAAGAAGATGATGGAGACCGCCGAGGCGTAGCCCACGCGGTAGGCGGTGAAGCCCTCTTCGAGGGTGTACTGGACGAAGGTCCGGGTGCTTTCCTCGGGTCCTGGGCCGAAGTCCTGCATCACCACGGCCTGGTCGAAGACCTGGAGCGAGGCGAGTATCTGCAGGGTGATCACCAGGCCGGTGATGTTGCGCAGCATCGGCAGCGTGATGTGCACCATCCGCTGCCAGGCGCCCGCGCCGTCGAGCTCGGCGGCCTCGTACAGATGGCGCGGGATGTTCTGCAGGGCCGCGAGGAAGAGCAGGAAGCTGAAGCCGACCGTCCACCACAGGGTGGTGATGACGACGGCGAGCATGGCGGTGGACTTCTGGGTCAGCCAGGGCGTGTCGAGGCCGAAGACGTGGTCGATCATTCCGGTGCCCGGGTTGAACAGCCACTGCCACAGGTTTCCGGCGACCGTCGACGGCAGCAGGAAGGGGGCGAAGAAGCACAGCCGCCACAGCCACTTGGCGCGCTCGATGTGGTGGGCGAGCATCGCGAGGAGGAACGCGAGGACGACGATGCAGGGCACCACGAGCAGGGTGAAGTACGCGCTGTGGCCCAGGGAGTCCCACAGGAGGGGGCTGTCGAGGGCTTCCCGGTAGTTGTCCAGGCCCACGAAGCGTGCGTCCGTGCCGGAGATGTTGGCGTCGGTGAAGCTCAGCCACAGACCCCGGCCGATCGGGAGCAGCACGAACAGCGCGAAGAGGACGAGGAACGGGGCGACGAACCAGCCGCCGTGCTGCACGCGGCGGGTCAGCCGGGCCCGGAGCGAATCGGCGTCCGCCGCCGGGGCGGCCCGTACGGCGGCCGGGGCGACCGCGGTGTCGACTGCGCTCATGCGGCGGACCCTCCCTCGGTGGCGGATCTGCCTTCCATCGGGTTCTTCATGGCGACCAGCTTTTCGAGTACGCCCTTCATGCGGCGGGCCGTGGCCTCGGGCTTGGCGGAGCCGACGTTGGAGGAGGCGATGACGGGGCCGATGCGCTGGGCGAGGAGTCCGGTGGATCCGGCGAACCAGGCGGCCGGCTCGACGGCCATGTGGTCCATGGCCGAGACGTATTCGGACTGCGGCCTCAGTGCCAGGTATTTCTTGTCGTCGAGCGTCGGCAGGTAGGCGGGGATGTGGCCGCCGCGCGCCCACGCGGTGGCGTTCTTGACGACGTACGCGGCCAGTTGGTGCGCGCCTTCATTGGTGGCGCCGCCGCGCTGCGACTGGTGCGGCAGGACGAAGCAGTGCGACTCGGTGTGCGTCGCCGGTCTGCCGAAGACGGGTGGCAGCGGGGTCGCGCCGTACGTGAGCTTCGCGCCGCTGAAGACGGGCACCGACCAGTTGCCCTCCCAGGTGAAGGCGGAACCGTTGACGAACGCCTCACCGTCGGCGACGCCGATCGCGGTGGAGTAACCGTCGGTCAGGTGCCGGCGCAGGAACTCCAGGACCTGGGTGGCCTTGCCGGTGTCGAAGGTGACGTCCCGGCCGTCGGCGCTGAGGCAGGTGCCGCCGAGCTGGGTGTAGAAGGACAGGAAGAACCACCAGGAGAAGTTCGGTTCGTCGGCCTTGATGCCGATGGTGTGGACGTCCCCCTTGACGGCCTTCTTCGCGGCCTTGAGTGCCTTGAACCAGTCCTCGGTCGAGGTGACCTCCGCAAGGTCACCGCCCGCGTCGAGCAGCCCCGCCTTCCCGCACACGTCCCGGCGGTAGAAGCAGAGCTGGGCGTGGATGTCGAGGGGCAGGCCGTACAGCTTGCCGTCGACCACGGCGCGCTTCCACAGCACCGGGTCGAAGTCGGCCTCCCGCAGTCCGTGCTTGGCCAGGAGCCGCACGTCCCACGGGTCGAGGAGCTGTCCGGGGGCGAAGCCGGGTATGCGGCCCAGGTGCATCACCGCGAGGTCGGGGGCGCGGTTGCCGGACGCCGCCATGGCGAGTTTCGTGTAGTACGGGTTGCCCCACTGGAGGGTCGAGTCCTTGACGTCGACGCGGGGGTTCGCGGTGCGGAAGGCGTCCAGCATCGCGATCATGTTGGCGCCGTCGCCGCCGGAGAACAGATTCCAGTAGCGGACCCGGACGTCCGCGTCCGACGCGATCGCCGACGCGCTGCGATTCGCGGCAGCGAGTCCGAAGCTGCCCGTGACGGCGAGCGCTCCGATGGAGCCGAGCACTCCTCGTCGGCTCGGGAGGGGTGGTGACATTGCGGCTCACTTCTGTTCGATATTTCGAATGCTGCTCGCAACTTCGAACGGGACCGTAAGGTCGAACACAGGGCACGTCAACGGTTCGGACAGACTCGGCGGCGAAGTCCCGTGAATCCCTTGGAAGTTGTTCGACATCACGAACCCCGGGACGCACCTCGGTCACTTCCTGCGCAATGCGTTGACGTGCCGCTCCCCGCTGCCTAGGTTTCCGTTCGACCCGCTGATCGTCGTTCGATATACCGCACAGAAACTGGGGTACGCATGGCACGCAGACGATGGAGACTCGGACTCGCCCTGGGGGCCCTGCTCACCGGAACGCTCGCCGCGGGACCCACCGCCGCGGCCGAACCCACCGACTACACCATCGACGTCGACCCGGCCCGCACCGGCGCGAAGATCGACGACTCGATGTACGGCGTCTTCTACGAGGACATCAACCGCGCGGCGGACGGCGGCCTCTACGCCGAGCTCGTCCAGAACCGCTCCTTCGAGTACTCCACCGCCGACAACGCCGCCTACACGCCCCTGACGTCGTGGGACACGTCCGGTTCCGCCAAAGTGGTGAACGACGACGGCCGTCTGAACGCCCGCAACCGCAACTACCTCTCCCTGGACGGCGGTTCAACCGTCACCAACTCCGGCTACAACACCGGCATCGCCGTCGCCAAGGGCAAGCGCTACGACTTCTCCGTCTGGGCGCGCACCGGTGGCACGAGCAAGGCACCCCTGACCCTCACCCTGCGCGACGCCTCCGGCGAACTGGCCCCGGCTCGCCGCGTCACCGCGCGCGGCGGCTGGGCGAAGTACAAGGCCTCCTTCACCGCTGGCCGGACCTCCGCCGACGGTCGGCTCGCGGTCGCCTCGGATGCTCCGGTCGCTCTCGACGAGATCTCCCTCTTCCCCCGCGACACCTACAAGGGCCGCGCGAACGGCCTGCGCCAGGACCTCGCCCAGAAGATCGCCGACCTGAACCCCGGCTTCCTGCGCTTCCCCGGCGGCTGCCTGGTCAACACCGGCTCCCACGAGGCGTACGACGAGAGGTCCGGCTGGCAGCGCAAGCGCTCCTACCAGTGGAAGGACACCATCGGGCCCGTCGAGCAGCGCGCCACGAACGCCAACTTCTGGGGCTACAACCAGAGTTACGGCCTCGGATACTACGAGTACTTCCAGTTCGCCGAGGACACCGGCGCGATGCCGCTGCCCGTCGTGCCCGCCCTGGTGACCGGCTGCGGCCAGAACAAGGCCACCGACGACCCGGCCCTCCTCAAGCGGCACATCCAGGACACGCTGGACCTCATCGAGTTCGCCAATGGCCCGGCGACGAGCGAGTGGGGCAAGAAGCGGGCGGCGATGGGCCACCCCAAGCCCTTCCGCCTGACCCACCTGGAGGTCGGCAACGAGGAGAACCTCCCGGAGGAGTTCTTCGCCCGCTTCAAGGAGTTCCGCGCGGCCATCGAGAAGAAGTACCCGGACATCACCGTCATCTCCAACTCCGGCCCCGATGACAGCGGTTCGACGTTCGACAAGGCCTGGCAGCTCAACCGTGACGCGGACGTCGCGATGGTCGACGAGCACTACTACAACAGCCCGCAGTGGTTCCTGGAGAACAACGACCGCTACGACTCCTACGACCGCGAGGGCCCGAAGGTCTTCCTCGGCGAGTACGCCTCGCAGGGCAACAAGTTCTCCAACGCCCTGTCCGAAGCGGCCTTCATGACCGGCCTTGAGCGCAACGCCGACGTCGTCAAGCTCGCCTCGTACGCCCCGCTGCTCGCCAACGAGGACTACGTGCAGTGGAAGCCGAACATGATCTGGTACGACAACGACCAGTCATGGGGCTCGGCCAACTACGAGACGCAGAAGCTCTTCATGCGCAACGTCGGCGACGAGGTCGTGCCGTCCACCGCCTCCGGCGCCCCCGCCACGTCCGGCCCCATCACCGGCGCCGTCGGCCTGTCCACATGGGCGACCAGCGCCTCGTACGACGACGTGAAGGTCACCGGCGAGGACGGCGGGACGCTCCTGGCCGACGACTTCTCCGGCGGTGACGGCCGGTGGAGCAAGGCGGCCGGCAAGGGCACCTGGACCGTCCAGGACGGCGCGTACGTCCAGTCCGACGAGGCCGCGGAGAACACCCTGGTCACGGCGGGCGACAAGGCCTGGCAGAACTACGACCTGAACGTGAAGGCCACCAAGAAGTCCGGCAAGGAGGGCTTCATGGTCGCCTTCGGGGTCAAGGACACCGGCAACTACTACTGGTGGAACCTGGGCGGCTGGAACAACAGCCAGTCAGCCGTCGAGAAGACCGCCGACGGCGCTAAGCAGACCATGGTCCAGGACACGACGACCATCGAGACGGGCCGCAGCTACGACCTGCGCGTCGAGGTGCGCGGACGCCAGGTGACGCTCTTCCTCGACGGCAAGAAGTGGGGCTCCTTCACGGACGACAAGCCCGCCGAGCCGTTCCGCCAGGTCGTCACCCGCGACAAGGCCACCGGAGACCTCATCGTCAAGGTCGTCAACGCGCAGGGCTCGGATGCCCGCACCAAGGTCGGCATCGGCCCGGGCACGAAGGTGCGGCCGGCCGCGAAGGTGACCACGCTCGCCGCCGACCCGACCGCGGAGAACACGAAGGACGCGACACCGGTCAAACCGGTGACGTCGACGTTCAAGGGCGTGTCCGACACCTTCTCGTACACCTTCCCGGCGAACTCGATCACCTTCATGAGGATCAGGACCGGCTGAAGAAGATCGTTTCGCACCGCGCACATGTCCGGTACAAACACCATCATGCCTGGTCAAACGAGGTGCGACGGGTTCTTTGGGGGGTTCGGTTGGCGAGCGGGGACAGGGCAATGACAGGATGAGGACCATGACAATCAAGGCTTATTTCGACATCACCATCGACGGCAAGCCCGAAGGCCGCATCACGTTCAACCTCTTCGACGACGTCGTGCCGAAGACCGTGGAGAACTTCCGCGCGCTCGCCACCGGCGAGAAGGGCTTCGGCTACGCCGGCTCGAAGTTCCACCGCGTCATCCCGGACTTCATGCTCCAGGGCGGCGACTTCACCGCCGGCAACGGCACCGGCGGCAAGAGCATCTACGGCGCGAAGTTCCCCGACGAGAACTTCCAGCTCAAGCACACCAAGCCGGGCCTGCTCTCGATGGCCAACGCCGGCCCCGACTCGAACGGCTCGCAGTTCTTCATCACCACGGTCGTCACGAGCTGGCTCGACGGCAAGCACGTGGTCTTCGGTGAGGTCGCGGACGAGGACAGCATGGCCCTCGTCAAGAAGATCGAGAGCTTCGGCTCGCAGTCCGGCGCCACCAAGGCCGAGGTCGCCATCGCCGCCTCCGGCACGCTCTAACACCGGGCGCACCTGGCACGAGCCCCCGCCGCACCCGGCGGGGGCTCACCCATGCCCGGATCGCCTCGCGCGCCGAGGCTTCAGGCCAGGCCGGTCACGTACCTCAGGCCGCCCAGGAGGTGCGCACGGAAGGCCGGGTCCCGGTAGGCCTCGTCGGCGTGGCCGAGGGCGGTGTAGAACATCGGGCCGCCGCCGATCTCGTGGCACCACACCAGGGGGTGGTCGGCCCCCATCGCGCCGCCTTCGTACGAGGACTCGTCGGCCGATGCCAGGACCCGCACCGCGCCGCGCGGCGACGCCCGGAAGTCGTACCACTCATCGGTGAACTCCCAGCTGGCGGGGAGGTGTTCGGTGGCGGGGTGCGCGTGGTCCTCGACGGTCAGGCGGCCGGGCTGGAGGGCGGGGTGCCGGGCGAAGCGCGCGCCGAGCAGTTCGCCGTAGTACGGCCAGTCGTACTCGGTGCAGGCCGCGGCGTGGACGCCCATGAAGCCGCCGCCCGCCGACCGGTGCGCGCGCAGCGCCGACCGCCCGGCCGGGGTGAGGACGTCGCCGCTGGTGGAGAGGAAGACGATCGCCGTGTAGCCGGAGAGGTCCTGCTCGAAGGCGGCCGGGTCCTCGGTCGCGTCGGCCGGGCAGCCGAGTCCGGCGGCGAGCTCGCTCAGGGCGGTGACTCCGACGGGGATCGACGCGTGCCGGTATGCGGTCGTTCGGCTGTAGATCAGCAGGCGGGGGCTCATGGGCCCCGATCGTATGAGCCGCGGCCGGCCAGGGACGTACGTGAGATGAGGGTGCCGGATGCGGCCGACCTCTCCCCTGGGCCCGGCTGCCCACGGTAGCGTCGGCGGCGTTAGCAGATTTCCGAACGATGTTCTAGATATCGAACGCACATGGCACCGAGGAATGGCACGCATGCCCGATCTCACGCCCTCGCTCCAACCCACTCCCTCGCCCCAGCCCACAGCCACAGCCACAGCCGCAGCCGCGCCTCTGGGACCGATCCGCCTTCGCTCCCACGCCCACACCGCCCTGCGCCCGGCCGCCACCGCCCGGATCACCGGCGGCTTCTGGGCCGCCCGGCGGCACATCAACGCCACGGTGAGCATCCCGCAGGGGCCTGAGCGCCTCGAAAAGGCGGGAAACCTTGCCAACCTCCGTACGGCGGCGGGGAGTTCCGAGGAATCGGAGGAGTCGGAAGACCCGGAGGGTTCGGACAGTGCGGGAGCCTTCAGCGGGGACTTCCCGTTCCAGGACTCCGACGTCCACAAGTGGCTGGAGGCCGCATCCTGGCAGCTGGCCGACGATCCCGGCCACAGCGGACTCGCCGCAGAGGTGCGACGGCTGGTGTCACTCGTCGCCACGGCCCAAGGACCCGACGGCTATCTCCAGACCTACTACCAGGTCGCCCACCCCGACCGGCGCTGGAGCGAGCTCGACTGGGGCCATGAGCTGTACTGCGCGGGACATCTGATCCAGGCAGCCGTCGCCCACCACCGCGCCACCGGCCGCCGCGAACTCCTCGACGTGGCGCTCCGGTTCGCCACGTACATCGACTCCGTCTTCGGGACGGACGGGACGGACGGGACGGACGGCGCGGACGGGACGGACAGGTCAGACGGGAAGAGCGGCGGGATCTGCGGGCACCCGGAGATCGAGACCGCTCTGGTGGAGCTGTACCGCGAGACCGGTGAGCGACGCTTCCTCGATCTCGCGGGCGACTTCACCGACCGTCGCGGCCACGGGCTGCTCGCGGAGGGCGTCGACCGCGCCCGCGATCCGGGCCCGGCGTACTGGCAGGACCACCTCCCCGTACGGGAGGCGCCGACCGTCACGGGGCACGCCGTGCGTCAGCTGTATCTGCTGGCCGGGGCCACCGACCTGGCCATGGAGACCGGCGACGAGGCACTGCGGGAGTCCCTGGAGCGGCTGTGGCACGCCATGGCCGCCACCAAGACCTACCTCACGGGCGGCGTCGGCGCGCGCCACGAGGGCGAGGCGTTCGGTGAGCCCTTCGAGCTGCCGCCGGACCGGGCGTACGCGGAAACCTGCGCGGCCATCGCCTCCGTGCAGTGGTCCTGGCGGATGGCTCTGCTGACGGGCGAAACCCGGTACTCCGACCTCGTCGAGCGCACCCTCTACAACGGTTTCCTGTCCGGCGTCGCCCTCGACGGCGACCGCTGGCTGTACGTCAACCCGCTCCAGGTGCGTGACGACCACGAGGACCACCCCGGCGACCGGACGGCCCGCCGCACACCGTGGTTCCGCTGCGCATGCTGCCCGCCCAACGTCATGCGCCTGCTGGCCTCGCTCCCCCACTATGTGGCGAGCGGCGATGCGGACGGCCTGCAGCTGCACCAGTACGCGACGGGTTCGTACGCGACGGACCCAGCGGACACAGCCGGGGGCGGAGCGGTCACCGTGGAGACGGACTACCCGTGGAAGGGCCGCGTCACGGTCACCGTCGACGCGGCACCGGCGGACCGCGACTGGACGCTTTCGCTGCGCATCCCTTCCTGGTGCGCCGAGTTCACGGTGGCCGCACCGGACCGGCAGAACCGCACGGAGGCGGACGGGGGATGGCTGCGGATACGCCGCCGCTGGCTGCCGGGCGAGCGCGTCGTCCTCGACCTCGCCCTCGACGTGCGCCTCACGGAGCCCGATCCACGGGTGGACGCCGTGCGCGGCTGCCTCGCCATCGAGCGCGGGCCCCTGGTGTACTGCCTGGAGAGTGCCGATCAGCAGGCGGGCCTGCGCCTCGACGAGGTGACGCTGGTCCCCGCCGCACGCACGGTCGCCGAGCACCGGCCGGACCTCCTGGGCGGCGTCACGGTCGTCACCACCACCGGCCACCGCCGCTCGGACGGGGCGCCCACCCCGCTGACTGCGGTGCCGTACCACGCGTGGGCGAACCGCGAGGACGGGGCCATGCGGGTCTGGATTCCACGGGAGGTCCCCGGCTGACGGAAGCCGACCGGTTCTCGCGCGGGAGACGACGGCTGTTCGGGCGGGTGACGAAGGCTGTCACGCGGCTGACGAAGGCTGTCGCGCACCTCACCCGCCCCTCTTGCCCCGCCGGTTGAGCGCACCCTCACCCACGCACGTATGTACAGGAGACACCACCCTCCCCGACCCGGAGGCCTCCCATGGCAGACGCGGGCAACGTCACCGCCCTCTTCCGCGCGTCCACCGCGCACACCCCCTCGTACTCCGCGCTGAACAGGGCGGCGGCGGACAGCGGGCAGCCGCTCGTCGACTTCTGCGTCCCGTGCAATCCGTACTTCCCCACACCCGAGATGTACGAGGAGCTCGGCGGACGGCTGCGGGACATCCTCACGTACTACCCGAGCGGCGCGGACACCATCACCGCCGAGCTCAGTGCCGTGCTCGGCCTCAATCCGCAGACCGTCGTGATGGGCAACGGCTCGACCGAACTCATCACCTGGATCGACCACTTGCTCGTGCGCGACGCGCTCGCCGTGCCCGTGCCGACGTTCGGGCGGTGGACCGATCAGTCGATGGAGACCGGCAAGCGCGTCGACATGTTCCTGCTTCCGGAGGCCGACGGCTTCGTGCTCGATCCGGGAGCCTACGTCGACTTCGTACGCGCCCGGGGTTCCCGCACGGCGGTCATCTGCAATCCCAACAACCCGGACGGAGGCCTCCTTCCGCGCCGCTCCGTGCTCGCGCTGCTCGACGCGCTGCAGGATCTCGACCTGGTGGTCGTGGACGAGTCGTTCCTCGAGTTCGCCGACGCGGGCCCCGAGTCGAGCGTCGCCGACGAGGCGGTGCTGCGGCCCAATGTCATCGTGCTGCGCAGCCTCGGCAAGAACTTCGGGCTGCACGGCGTCCGCTTCGGCTACCTCGTCGCCAACCCGGGCCTGGCCGGCAGGGTGCGCGCCGCGCTGCCGAAGTGGAACCTCAACTCCTTCGCGGAGAGCGTGGTGTTCATGCTCAAGCAGCACCGCCACGCCTACGACCTGAGCCTGCGTCAGGTCCGCCGCGACCGTCAGGAGATGATCTGGCACCTCGGCCGGCTTCCCGGACTCACCAGCTACCCCTCACAGGGAAACTTCGTGTACGTACGGCTGCCCGACGGCGTCGACGGAGTGGTCCTGCGGGACCGACTGCTGGCCGAGCACGGCATTCTGGTGCGCGAGTGCGGCAACAAGATCGGCAGCTCAAGCCGCTTCCTGCGCCTGGTGGTCCGCCCGCCGGTCGACGTGCAGCCCCTGATCGGCGCCCTCGAACAGGCGCTGTACGCGACCGGGGACGCCGGACTCCTGCCCGTCCCCTACGGTTCGGGGAACCCCGCGGTGGACCGCCTGGTGATGCGAGCCTGAGACCGGCGCTTCCGGAGCCCCGACGTGCTGTCCGAAGTCGTATGGTCGTGACCATGAACGCAACGGGGGCAAGGTCCGGGCTTACTGTCCGCGGCCGTGAGGGAGGGACCCGAACATGACTGACGCCTTGGCCACCGGCCGGGACGGCGCCGTGACCAACTGGGCCGGGAACATCACCTTCTCGGCCCGTGAGCTGCACCGGCCCGCCTCGCAGGATGCCCTGCGGTCGCTCGTCGCGGGCAGCAGACAGGTGCGGGTGCTCGGCAGCGGCCACTCGTTCAACCGGATCGCCGACGTGGACAGCGACGCCGCGGGCACGGCCCTGGTCTCCCTCTCCGCGCTCGAACCGTCCGTCGACGTGGACACCGCGGCGCGCACCGTGCGCGTGTCCGGTGGTGTGCGGTACGCCGAACTGGCCCGGCATGTCGCCTCGTTCGGGCTCGCGCTGCCCAACATGGCCTCCCTGCCGCACATCTCGGTGGCCGGATCGGTCGCCACCGGAACGCACGGCTCGGGCAACGGCAACCGGTCGCTGGCGGAGATCGTCCGCGCGGTAGAGCTGGTGGCCGCCGACGGCGAGACCCGCGTGCTGAGCCGCGGCGACGACGGGTTCGACGGCGCCGTGGTCTCGCTCGGCGCACTCGGCGTCGTCAGCGCCCTCACCCTCGACCTGGAGCCCGACTACTCGGTCAGCCAGCACGTGTTCGGCGAACTCCACCTGAAACGTCTCGACTTCGACGCCGTGACATCGGCGGCGTACAGCGTGAGTCTGTTCACGGACTGGCGCGGGCCACGCTTCAACCAGGTGTGGCTCAAGCAGCGCGGCGACGCCCCCGTCGACTTCCCGTGGGCGGCGCCCGTGAGCGAGCCCCGGCATCCCGTACCGGGCATGCCCGCCGCCAACTGCACCGAGCAGCTGGGCGTGCCGGGCTCCTGGCACGAGCGGCTGCCGCACTTCCGGGCCGAGTTCACGCCGAGCAGCGGCGCCGAGCTCCAGTCGGAGTATCTGCTGCCGCGCGAACACGCCCTGGCCGCTCTGCACGCCCTGGCCGCCCTCAGGGAAGAGGTGGCCCCCGTCCTCCAGGTGTGCGAGGTGCGCACGGTCGCTGCCGACGCCCAGTGGCTCAGCCCCGCACACGGCCGGGACACCGTCGCGTTCCACTTCACCTGGGTGCCGGAGGCGGCTGCCGTGCTTCCGGTGATCGAGCTCGTCGAGGGGCGCCTGGCGCGGTTCGCGGCCCGGCCGCACTGGGGCAAGGTGTTCGCCGCCGACCCGGCGGATCTTGGCGACCGTTATCCGCACGCGGCCGAATTCACGGAGCTGGCCCAACGCCTCGATCCACAGGGGAAGTTCCGCAACGCCTTCGTGCGCTCGTTCATGGCCCCCTTCCTCTCGCCCGATCGCTGACCGGGGCGTTCACGCCCCGGCGGCATCGGCGACGGGGACACCGAAGTCCGGGGTGCCGTCCGCCTTCCAGCCGAGCTTCTGGATGCGGGTGTGGCGGTTGGGGTCGTGCAGGGGGTCGCCGACGATGTCCTTGTACTGGCGGGCGTGGTAGACGAGGACGTCGGTGCGACCGTCCTCGGCGACGGTGAAGCAGTTGTGGCCGGGGCCGTACTGCTTGGTCGTGTCGTTGCTCGTGAAGACGGGGGTCGGCGACTTGGACCAGGACGCGGGGTCCATGAGGTCATCGCGGGCGTCGGCGGTGAGCAGCCCCATGCAGTAGTTGAAGTCGGTCGCGGACGCCGAGTACGAGAGGAAGACGCGGCCGTTGCGCTGGATGACGGACGGTCCTTCGTTCACCTTGAAGCCGACGCACTCCCAGTCGTACTCGGGTGTGGACAGCCGTATCTGAGGTCCCGTCAGGGTCCAGGGGTTCGCCATGCGGGACAGGAAGACGCCGGTGTTGTTGTCCATGCCTGGCTCATACTGCGCCCAGGCGAGGTAGCGGCTGCCCCGGTACGTGAAGGTGGTGGCGTCGAGCGAGAAGGTGTCCCAGGCGGTGGTGAGCTGCCCCTTCTCCGTCCAACTGCCCTTGAACGGGTTGGGGTTGGAGTTCTCCAGGACCCAGATGCGGATCTTCCACACGTCGTCGGCGGGGGCCGCGGCGAAGTAGATGTACCACTTGCCGTTGATGTGGTGGAGTTCCGGCGCCCAGATGTGCGCGGCCATGTCGCCGCTCGTGTGCCGCCTCCAGATGACGGACTCGTCGGCCCGCGTCAGACCCGTCAGGGTGCGGGAGCGGCGCAGGATGATGCGGTCGTACTCGGGGGACGTCGCCGTGAAGTAGTAGTGGCCGTCGGTGTGGCGGTGGATGTGCGGGTCGGCGCGCTGCTCGACGAGCGGGTTGCGATAGGCGGCGGCCCGCCGGGAGGCCGCGTGGGCGGGCGCCTGTGCGAGGGCCGGTGCGGCGGCGAGGGCTCCGGCGGCCAGGGTGGTGCGCAACACGGTTCTGCGGCTGGGTACTTCACTGTGGTTCATGCGGCTCCGTAAGGCATCGGGGCGGGTTGGAGGGACGAGCGTCCCCTCACACCGAACGTTCGTTATTTCGAACGTCATTTGATACTCCGAACGCCGAAACGCTAAGGGGGAGCCGGGGCAAGGTCAACGGTTGCGACGAGATGCGCCCGAGGGGTCACGCCGGGCCTGCCCGAGCGCCTCCCCGCACGCCTTGATGTACGCGCTCACCAGCGGGCGGCGGTCGTCGCCCACGCGCCAGGCCAGGGCGAACCGGCTCGGCGTGATGCCGCGCACCGGGCGCGTGACGACGCCGCCCAGCGTGATCAGGGGTGCGTTGCCCGCGGCGACCAGGCAGATCCCGCGGCCGTCCACGAGCGCCTCGTACGTCTCGTCGGTACTTGCGATCTCGGCGCCGATGCGGGGCGGGCCGCCTGCGCGGGCATCCAAGGCGAGCCAGTAGTCCCGCAGTGCGCCCGCGCTCTCGGGCAGCGCGAGGAAGGGTTCGTCGACGAGGTCGGCGAAGTCGACCTCGTCCCGGCCCGCGAGGCGATGAGTCGAGGGAAGGGCGACATGACGCGGCTCCTCGGCGACCACCACCCACGCATAGCGCTCCAGGTCCTCAAGCGGCAGCCAGACGAAGGCCACGTCCGCCGTCCCGTCCGCGAGCCCCGCGCTGGCGTCCTCCCAACTCACCTGCCGCAGCCGGATCGTGGCTTCTGGATGCGCCTCGCCGAAGCGGGACCGTACCGCCGGGAGGAGCCCGCCGCGGGCCGGTCGTGTGCTCATCCCCACGGAAAGCGTCGACCGCTCCCCGGCCTTCGCGCTCTCCACCGCGTCGACCGCCGACTGCCAGTGTTCGAGCGCCTGTTGCGCGTGCGGCAGGAGCGCGGCGCCCACGGTGGTGAGCCGCACACCGCGGTGATCCCGCACGAACAGCTCCGCGCCCAACTGCCGCTCCAGTGCTCGTATCTGCTTGCTCAGCGCGGGCTGCGACACGAAGAGTCGCTCGGCGGCCCGCGTGAAGTGCAACTCCCGCGCCACCTCGACGAAGTAGCGGAGATCCCTGCTGTGCACGTCCCTGCCGTGTCGGTCCATAACCATCAGCTATCACGTCATGTCTTGGACGGGCCAACCGATTGGGCCGCAGGCTGATCCGCAGAGCCCGGAACAAGTGAACCGGCCGCCTCTTAAAGGGAGTTCGAGATGACGAAGGTATGGCTCGTGACGGGTGCGTCCAGCGGCTTCGGACGGGCGATCACCGAGGCGGCCGTCGCCGCGGGCGGCGTGGTCGTGGCCGCCGCCCGCAACGCGTCGTCCCTGGACGACCTGGTCGCGGCCCACCCCGACCAGGTCGAGGCCCTCACCCTGGACGTGACGGACACGGCCGGCATCGAGACCGCCGTGCGTGACGTCGCCGACCGGCACGGGCGCATCGACGTCCTGGTGAACAATGCGGGCCGCAGCCACGTCGGCGCCCTGGAGGAGGACTCGGACGCCGGACTGCGTGCCCTCTTCGACGTGCACGTCTTCGGCCCGACCGCGCTGACCCGCGCCGTCCTTCCGCACATGCGGGCGCGGCGGTCGGGAGCGATCGTGCAGATGAGCAGCATGGGCGGGCAGATGTCCTTCGCGGGCTTCTCGGCGTACAGCGGCACGAAGTTCGCCCTTGAGGGCATGTCGGAGGCGCTGGCGGCCGAGGTGGGCCCGCTCGGCATCAAGGTCCTGGTCGTGGAACCCGGCGCGTTCCGCACCAGCCTGTTCGGCAACACCAGCGCGAGCCCCGTCGAGATCCCGGACTACGCGGAGACGGCGGGCGCCACCCGCGCGATGGTCGCGGGCGGCGACGGCACCCAGCCCGGCGACCCGGCGAAGGCAGCCGCGGCGATCATCGCCGCGCTCGACGCCGACGAGACCCCGCTGCGGCTGCCGCTGGGCGAGGACGCCGTGGACGCGGTCGTCGGCCACCTCGACTCGGTCCGCGCGGAGATCGCCGCCTGGGAGAAGGTGACCCGGGCGACCGCCTTCGATGCCTGAGGCGGCCGACGCGGGACGTACGGAGGGCGACGGGCGGTGTCAGCGGTTGCGCTTGACCGCTCGCAGCACCACGAACTTCGGGTCGGAGGCGACGACTTGGGAGTTGCCGAAGAGCTTCCGCAGCTTCACGTGGTACTGCAGGTGGCGGTTGCCGACGACCCACAGCTCGCCGCCGGGCCGCAGCGCCGCCCGTGCCCCGCTGAACATCCGCCAGGCGGTCGCGCCGGAGGTCGCCTGGTGGCTGTGGAAGGGCGGGTTGTTCAGGACGAGGTCCACCGAACCCGCCGGGACGGCCGCCAGCGCGTCGCCCGCCACGAACTCCGCCTTGGTGGAGTCGGCGGCGTTCGCGCGGAACGTGGCCTCCGCCGAGGCCACGGCGGGATACGACTCGTCGATGAAGGTGACCGTGGCCCCGGGATCGGCGACTGCGGCGGCCGTGCCGAGCACGCCGTTGCCGCAGCCCAGGTCCACGATGTGCGCGCCGCTCTTGCCGGTGGGCAGATGGCGCAGGAGGAAGCGGGTGCCGATGTCGAGACGTTCGGCGCAGAACACACCCGCGTGATTGACGACGGTCAGCCCTGATCCCGCGCCGGAGTCGGCGTCGAGCACATAGCTGCGCGGCCACGGGCTGGGGCCGACGGCGCGCTCGGGGTCCGGCGTGCTGAAGATGAGCCGCGCCTTCTGCCGGGCGAGCGATGTCCGCGTAGGGCCGATGATCCGCTCGAAGAGGTCGAGCGTCGAGGTGTGGATCTCGGTGACCATGCCGGTGCCGACGACGACCGTGCCCGCGTGCAGGGCGGGCGCGACCCGGTGCAGCTGGTCCTCCAGGAGCGCGAGGCTCTTCGGCACGCGGACCAGGAGTACGTCGATCCGGCTCGGCGGAGCGTCATCGGTCGTCGCGAGGCGCACCGCGTCCGGCGCGAACCCGGCACGGGCCACGTTGGCCCGGGCCGCCTCCCGCGCGAGGAACGAATCGGTGATCATCGTCGGCCCGTGCTCGGCGAGCGCGGTGGTCAGCGCGCCCCAGCGGTCACCGACGACGGCCACGGTGCCGGACAGGTCGACGGGCCTGGCCTCCGCACCTGCCTCGCCCGCATCGCCTGCCTCACTCGTCCCGCCCGCCCTGCCTGTCTCACCCGTCTCACCGGCGAGGTGCCGCAGCAGGTAGGCGTCGGCGGCGGACCAGGCGCGCAGCGGGTCGCGAGGGTCCTCGGGAAATCGTGTGAGGTCGTACGCGCCCCATGACGTGATCAGCCGGTTCATCGTGCCTTCAGGCTATCGGAGTGGCGGCGCACCCGATCTTCCGGGACGCCCGGTCCCACGCGGGCGGACGGGGCACGTGCGCCGAATAGCGGCTCTTGGGGTGCGGGCGTGGCCGGCACTCCATAGCGTCCATTCGTGGAGCACCCGCGCATCCCATCCCCGAGGAGCCGTCATGCCGGAGCTTTTCATCGGCGGAACATGGACCACCGCCGCGGACGGGCAGACACGGGAGATCCGCTGCCCCGCGGACAACACCCTGGTCGCGACCGTCGACGAAGCCGGGCCCAAAGACGCCGCGGCGGCGATCGCCGCCGCGCGTGAGGCCTTCGACAGCGGACCGTGGCCCGGCACCCCGGCGGCCGAACGCGGCCGGCTGCTGCTGCGCGTGGCCGACCTCCTCGAACGCGACAAGGACGCACTCGCCCGCGCCGAATCCCTGGACACCGGGAAGCGGCTCGTGGAGAGCGAGTACGACATGGACGACATCGCGAACTGCTTCCGCTACTTCGGCAACCTGACGGCGGCGGGCGGCACCGACCGGATCGTCGACGCCGGCAGCCCGGAGGTGGACAGCCGGGTGGTGCACGAACCGGTCGGGGTGTGCGCGCTGATCACGCCGTGGAACTATCCGCTGCTGCAGACCGCCTGGAAGGTCGCACCGGCGCTCGGCGCGGGCAACACCTTCGTCCTCAAGCCGAGCGAGCTGACGCCGCACACCTCCATCATCCTGATGCGCCTGCTCACCGAGGCCGGGCTGCCCCCCGGCGCCGCCAACCTGGTCCTCGGCGCGGGCCCCACCGCGGGCGCGCCGCTCAGCGAGGACCCGCGCGTCGACATGGTGTCGTTCACCGGCGGGCTCGTCACCGGGCGCCGCATCATGGCCGCCGCGGCACCCACGGTGAAGAAGGTCGCCCTGGAGCTGGGCGGCAAGAACCCGAACATCGTCTTCGCGGACGCCGACTTCGAGGCGGCCGTCGACTACGCCCTGATGGCGATCTTCCTGCACTCGGGCCAGGTCTGTTCGGCCGGTGCGCGGCTGCTCGTCGAGGACGGGCTGCACGACAGGTTCGTCGACGAGGTGGTCGAGCGCGCGCAGCGGATCCGCCTCGGCGGGCCCTTCGACGACGACGCCCGCACCGGTCCGCTGATCTCGGCGGCGCACCGCGACAAGGTCGAGGCGTACGTGGCGGCGGGCATCGCCGAGGGCGCGGTCCTCCGCTGTGGCGGCGCCCGCCCCGACGACCCGGCGCTCGCGGACGGCTACTACTACCCGCCGACCGTCCTGGACGAGTGCGCCCCCGGCATGTCCGTGGTCACCGACGAGTCGTTCGGACCGGTACTCACCGTCGAGCGGTTCCGGGACGAGGACGAGGCGATCGCGCTCGCCAACGACACCGTGTACGGACTCGCGGGCGCCGTCTGGTCGCAGGACAGCGGCAAGGCGCACCGGGTGGCGTCCCGGATGCGCGCGGGAACCGTATGGATCAATGACTTCCACCCCTATGTTCCGCAGGCCGAATGGGGTGGAATGAAGCAGTCCGGATTCGGCCGCGAGCTGGGCCCGGCCGGCCTCGCCGAGTACCAAGAGGCCAAACACATCTGGCGCAACCTCGCACCGACTCCTCAGAGGTGGTTCGAATGAGTACGGATCCCGGCAAGGGTGCCGAGGCCGCCGACGCCGCCCGGCGGCAGCACCAGGACGACGACGACGCGCTCGGCGAGCTCGGATACCGTCCCGAACTCAAGCGCACGCTCGGCAACTTCCACACCTTCGCCGCCGGGATCAGCTACATCTCGATCCTGACCGGCACCTTCCAGCTCTTCTACTTCGGCGTCAGCTTCGGCGGTCCCGCCTACTGGTGGTCCTGGCCGATGGTCTTCGTCGGCCAGCTGATGGTGGCCCTCTGCTTTTGCGAGCTGGCCGCCCGCTTCCCCGTCGCGGGGTCCGTCTACAACTGGGCCAAGCAGCTCGGCGGCCCGCACGTCGGCTGGCTCGGCGGCTGGATGATGCTGACGGCCACCATGGTGTCCCTGGCGGCGGTCGCCCTCGCGTACCAGATCACGCTGCCGCAGATCTCCGACACGTTCCAGTTCATCGGGGACGGCAGCGGGACGACGGACGCGGCGAAGAACGCGGTGCTGCTCGGCTCGGTGCTCATCCTGTTCACCACGCTGGTCAACGCGTTCGGCGTCAAGCTGATGGCCCGGATCAACTCCGCGGGCGTCCTGATCGAGCTGATCGCGGCCGTCGTCCTGATCATTCTGCTCGCCGCCCACATCACCCGCGGCCCCAGCGCCATCATGGAGACCGGAGGCATCGGCCAGGGCCAGAACCTCGGCTACTTCGGGGCGTTCCTGACGGCCTCGCTGGCATCGGCATACGTGATGTACGGCTTCGACACCGCGTCCTCACTGGGCGAGGAGTCCCTCGACCCGAGCCGCAACGCCCCGCGGGCCATCCTGCGGGCGCTCGTCTTCTCGTTCCTCATCGGCGGGCTCATCCTGCTGTTCGCGCTCCTGGCCGTGCCGGATCTGCACGCGAAGGAACTGTCCGTGGACGGCCTGCAGTACGTGGTCCTGAGTACGCTCGGCTCCACGATCGGCGAGATCGTGCTGTGGTGCGTGGTCGTCGCCATCACCGTCTGCGAACTCGCCGTGCAGGCCGCGGGCATCCGCCTCGCGTTCGCCATGGCCCGCGACAACTGCCTGCCCGCGTCCTCGCTGCTCGCCAAGGTCAGCCCGCGTTTCAAGACCCCCGTGCTGCCCGCGATCATCATCGGGCTCGTCGGCGTCGGCATCCTGGTGATCAACATCAACCAGCCGCAGATCTTCTCGGTGATCACGAGCATCGCGATCATCATGATCTACCTGGCCTATCTCCTCGTCACCCTGCCGATGCTGGTCAGGCGGCTGCGCGGCCAGTGGGAGCCCGCCGAGGGCAAGTTCTCGCTCGGCAAGTTCGGCCTGCCCATCAACATCCTCGCCGTGCTCTGGGGCGCGGCCATGTCCCTCAACCTGGCCTGGCCCCGCGCCGAGGTCTACAACGCGACAGGAACCCAGCACTGGTACCTGCGCTGGGGCGCGTTCCTCTTCATCGGCATCGTGGCCTGCGGCGGCTTCGCCTACTACTGGTTCGTGCAGCGGCACAAGGCGGGCGTACTCGCCGAGCACCGCTTCGAAGAGGCCGTCGACCCCACCACTCCCCCGTCGCCCCCGGCCGCCCCCTGAACCCCGCTGATCTGGAGTCGTCATGCCCGCAGAGAGTCCCCAGGCCGAGTTCGACTACGTGGTCGTCGGCGGCGGTACGGCAGGCGCCGTCGTCGCCGCGCGGCTGACCGAGGACCCGGACGTCACCGTCTGCGTCCTCGAGGCGGGTCCTTCGGACGTCGGCGACGACAACATCCTCCGACTGGACCGGTGGATGGCCCTGCTGGAGTCCGGTTACGACTGGGACTACCCGGTGGAGCCGCAGGAGAACGGCAACAGCTTCATGCGGCACGCCCGCGCCAAGGTGCTCGGCGGCTGCTCCTCGCACAACTCCTGCATCGCCTTCTGGGCACCCGCCGAGGACCTCGACGAGTGGGGCTCCCTGGGCTGCACGGGCTGGAGCGCCAAGGACTGCTTCCCGCTCTACCAGCGCCTGGAGACCAACGACGCACCCGGCGACCACCACGGCCGCTCGGGCCCGGTGAACATCATGAGCGTCCCGCCGAACGACCCCTGCGGATCGGCCCTGTTGGAGGCGTGCGCCGCGGCTGACATCCCCACCACGCCGTTCAACACCGGCAGGACGGTGGTGCGCGGCGCCCACTGGTTCCAGATCAACTCCCGTACGGACGGCACCCGTTCGTCCGCATCGGTGTCGTATCTGCACCCGATCATCGGCAAGCGGCCCAACCTTGAGGTGCGTACGGGGCTGCAGGCCAAGCAGTTGCTGTTCGACGAGAACCGGCGCTGTACGGGCGTCGAGTACCTGCAGCCCGACACCATCCACAGCGGTACGGTCTCGGCGCGCCGCGAGGTGATCGTGTCCTGCGGGGCGATCGACTCGCCGAAGCTCCTGATGCTGTCGGGGATCGGTCCCGCCGGGCAGCTCCGGGAGTGCGGCGTCGAGGTGCGGGTGGACTCCCCCGGAGTCGGCGCCCACCTCCAGGACCACCCCGAGGGCGTGATCATGTGGGAGGCGAAGCAGCCGATGGTCACCTCCTCCACCCAGTGGTGGGAGATCGGCATCTTCGCGGACACCGAACCGGGCCTCGACCGCCCGGACCTGATGTTCCACTACGGCTCGGTGCCCTTCGACATGAACACCTACCGGCGCGGCTATCCGACCACCGACAACGCCTTCTGCCTCACCCCGAACGTCACCCGGGCCCGCTCCATGGGCACGGTGGAGCTGCGCAGCCGCGACTTCCGGGACAAGCCGAAGGTCGACCCCCGCTACTTCACGCACGAGCACGACATCCGCGTGATGACGTACGGGCTCCGGCTCGCCCGCGAGATCGCGGCGCAGGCCCCGCTGGCGGACTGGGCGGGCGCCGAACTCGCTCCCGGCCCGGACGCCACGACCGACGACGAGCTCTTCGCGTACATCCGCCAGACCCACAACACCGTCTACCACCCGGCGGGCACCGTGCGGATGGGCGCGACGGACGACGCGGGCTCGCCGCTCGACCCCGAACTGCGGGTCAAGGGCGTCACGGGTCTGCGCGTCGCCGACGCGTCGGTCATGCCGTTCCTGCCCGCGGTCAACCCGTGCATCACCACGATGATGATCGGCGAGAAGTGCGCCGACATGATCAAGGCGACCTGAGCCGGACCCCGTCCCCCTCAGCTGCGGTCGAACCAGGTGGGCTGGTCCTCCGCCATGGCCTGCTTGATCCGGAAGACCCCGTGCTCGTGCACGTCGGGCAGCGCGTCCAGGGCGAACCAGCCCACTTCGAGCGACTCGTCGTCGTTGACCCGGGCCTCGCCGCCGACGGCGCGGCAGCGCACGGTGATGTCCATGAACTGGCAGGTGTCGCCGTTGGGGTACGTCACCGGCTCCAGGGCCTCGACGAGCACCACGCGCTCGGCCACGACGTGCACCGCGGTCTCTTCGAACACCTCGCGCACGGCGCAGGCCGCGGGCTGTTCCCCCGGATCCGGAATGCCGCCGATGACGGACCACTTGCCGTTGTCGGAGCGCCGCCCGAGGAGCACTCTGCCCTCGTCGTCGAAGACGATGGCGGTGACCCCGGGGAGCCACAACAGCTGGTGGCCCGCGTCGGCCCGGATCGTGTGGATGAAGTCAGGAGTTGCCATGCCTTCGACCCTAACTGCCCTGCCCGGCGCGCTTGGCCCGGACGCCCGCGGTCACCGCCCAGCCGAGACCGGCGGCCGCGATCAGCACGAGGATGCCCTCGGGGAGTACGCCGGACCGGGTGGCCGGTGTCTGCGACGAGCGCAGCGGCACCTCCTCGACGAGTGAGTCGGCGGTGAACCACTTCGTCTTCTGCGAGACATGGCCGTCCGGCATGATGATCGCGCTGACGCCGCTGGTCACCGGGACGGTGACGGTGCGGCTGTGCTCGACGGCGCGGATCCGCGACATGGCGAGCTGCTGGTAGGTCATCTCGCTGCGGTCGAACGTCGCGTTGTTGCTCGGCACCGAGATGAGCTGCGCGCCGTGGGTGACGGTGTCGCGCACGGCCCAGTCGAACGCGGCCTCGTAGCAGGTGGCGAGGCCGACCTTCGTGCCCGCCATGGTGAAGACGCCGGGCTTGGTGCCGCGGCTGAAGTCCTGGCGCACCATGCCGACGTCGCTGCTGAAGAAGCCGACGAGGCCGCGCAGCGGGATGTACTCGCCGAAGGGCTGGATCTGCCGCTTGTCGTAGGTGTCCGTGGGGCCCTTCTTCGGGTCCCACAGGATCTGCTCGTTGAAGAGCTTGCCGTCCTTGGTCTCGACGACTCCGCCGACCGAGATGGGGGCGCCGATCGCCTTGACGGCGCGCTCGATCGCCTCGCGGGCGTCGGGGTTGGTGAACGGGTCGATGTCCGAGGAGTTCTCCGGCCACAGGACGAAGTCGGGCTGCTTCGCCTTGCCCGCCTTCACCCGGTCCGCGAGCCGCTGGGTCTCGCGCACATGGTGGTCGAGCACGGCACGGCGTTGGGCGTTGAATTCCAGGCCCGCCTGCGGGACGTTGCCCTGGATGGCGGCGACGGTCGCGGTGCCGTCCTCGGCGTCGTCGCTGACGAGCGGACGCGCGGCGAAGGCACCGGCGACCGGGACGAGGACGCTGAGCAGGGCCGCTGCCGCCGCACCACGGCGCAGGCCACGGGTGCTGTGCCCGTCGCCGCCGTCGCGCACGGCGCGGGCATCGCGCACCTGCCGGACGATCTCGTACAGGCCGAAGCCGCACAGGACCACCGCGAATCCGAGCACCGGGGTGCCGCCGAGCGCGGCAAGGGGCAGGAAGACGCCGTCCGCCTGCCCGAAGGCGATCTTCCCCCAGGGGAAGCCGCTGAACGGCACACGCGCCCGTGCCGCCTCACCGGCGACCCAGAGGGCAGCCGCCCAGAACGGATATCCGGGCAGCCGGGAGACGGCGGTGATGCCCGCTCCGACGAGGGCGACGAACATCGCCTCGATGGCGGCGAGCGCCAGCCACGGCCCCGGCCCGACCTCCACTCCGGTCCACACCAGGAGCGGCAGCAGGAAACCGAGCCCGAAGAGATAGCCGAGCCCGAGGCCCGCCTTCCAGCTGCGGCCGTGCAGACACCAGGCGAACACCGCGAAGGCCGGCAGGGCCAGCCACCACAGGGTGCGTGGCGGAAAGCTGACGTAGAGCAGCACTCCGGAGAGTGCCGACGCGGCGGCCGGGACGAGCGCTCGCAGGAAGCGGGCCTTGCGCGATGCGGGCTCCGGACGCGGCCCGAGCTGCTCCGACTCGTCTACGGAGGTGGTGGTGGCGGTCACTCGGGGAGTGTACGGCGCGTCACGTGGACACGGACAGGACGGTCGTGCCCGGCCGCCGCGCCGTCGCCCGGCACCCCTGCGCCCCGGTCGCCGGAAGGCGCTGCCGACACGATCAGGCGGATCGTTCCTTCGCAAGATGTCCACATCTCACCGTTCCAGGGGCTACGGTGTGCCCGAGTCCCTGACCTGCGGCCGGATCAAGCCACAGCGTTCGGGGCCCGTCATACGGCGGGGGGCGACGGGGTGGGGACAACGGGGATGGCCGCGACGGCCGGGCCACCAGGGGCGTACGAAAGACGCAGCACGTCCGACGCGACGGGCTGCGCGCTGCTCGGCGTGTGCGCGGCCTGGACCTTGATCACTGCCGGTGTGCAGGGCGGGCAGCCCGAGGGCGTGCTCCTGGCGGTGCTCGCCGTGGCCGCCGGGTACGCGGGCGGGCGGATCTGCGGTGCGCTGCTGCCGGTCGCCGCGCCCTGCGCCGGTGCGCTGGTCGGAGTGGGGCTCGCGGCGGCGGCCCCGGAGCTCTCGCCGGATCCCGTCAGCGCGGCGCCGCTCGGCCACACCGGAGCCACGGCCGCGCTCCTGATCCTGGCATCGGGGGCGGCCTGCTCGGCGGCGTGGGCGGCCCGCAGTCCGGCGACGCGGCTCGCGATGCGGCTCCTCGCCGTGGGGATCGGGGTGACCGCCCTGGTGCTCGGCTCGATGGCCGGGGCCGTCGCGTGCACCGGAATCCTGCTCTGCTCGCTGGCGACGGCCCTGATGCGGCGCAGGGTGCCCGGCCTCGCGGGACTCGCCCTGGCCACCGTCGTGGTGACCGGCCTGACCTGGGCGATCGCCGACGACACGCTGCCGGAGGGGCTGAGCGCGTCGCTGAAGGGCCAGCTCGACGGGTACCGGGTCGAGCTGTGGCAGGACGCGCTCGCGCTCACGGGCCAGGAACCGGTGCTCGGGGTGGGGCCCGGCCGATTCGCCGACTCCAGCCCCACGGTCGCCGAACAACTGCTCACGGACGGCAAGCCCCATTCGGCGCTGTTGCAGCAGGCGGCCGAGCAGGGCCTGGTGGGTGTGATCCTGCTCGCGGCGGTCTTCTGCTGGCTGCTGTACGCCCTGTACCGCTCGCCGCGCTCCACCCAGGTCGTCCTGTCGGCGGGCGCTGCCCTGACGGCGCTCGCCGCCGTGGCCTCGGTCGGCAACGCGCTGAGCCTCACGGCGGTGACGACGGGTGCGGGGTATCTCGCGGGCATCGCCACGGCGCGACCGCTGGGCGACGAAACAGTGCAGGTCAGGCCGCCGGGCGCGCCGCCATGGACAGCCGGGCGCGAATGATCCGGACGGCCGCTTCGGCGTCGTCGACGGTGATGGTGAACTTGCGGCCGTCGCCCAGGCTGAGGACCAGGCCCTCACCGCGCCTGACCACGACGGCGGTGCCGATGTCGGGCCGCGAGCGGTAGCCCCAGCCGCCCCACTGCCGGGGGCTGACGGCCTGCGCGAAGTCGGCGCCGACCACGTGGGAGAGGGGAATGCGGCGGCGCGGCAGGCCCATATGGCCGCAGCGCACCTCCAGGCAGTCCTTGTCGACCTTCACGGCGACATGGACGAAGGCAAGGGTGCCGAAAAGGATCAGCAGCCCGGCGGCGATGCACCCCACGACGGACATGGCGAGGGCGGCGATCCCGGACGTCCACATGCTGTCGACGGCGAGCTCGATCCCCAGCGCCAGGCAGAGAGCGCCGGCCAGCGCCAGCAGCCACTGCACGCGGTTGGTCGCGCTGCCGGTCCAGACGTCCGGCGGGGCTTCGGCCGTACTGCCCCGCTCACTGTGGGTGTCGTCCCTCATGCGACCGAGAGTACCGACGTTCCCGTGGGAAGGCACCGCATCGCGGAGCGTTACGGCCAAGGGTGGACGGACGGGGCCCTTCTGTACGCGGGCTCGGCAGGAGTCCGCCCGCGGATCCGGCATGCGTCCGTACGGGAGTCAGCCATGCGTCCGTACGGGACTCAGCGCGCGGGAGTGGCCGCCGCGAGCAGTCGGCCTTCGGCGTACGTGTGGGCGGCGAGGGGAAGCTCGGCCGCGCGGCCGCTCAGGATGACCGTCAGGCCGCCCTCCGTGCCGGTGCCCGGTCCCGCGAGTTCTCCGGTCCTGCGCAGCGCCTGGGCGGCGACCGCCCCGGCGGAGCCGTGCAGGACCAGGGGCGGCAGGTCCGGCTGCTGCACGGCCGCGCGGATGCGCTCGCCGACCAGCTCGTAATGGGTGCAGCCCAGGACCACGGCCCTTACGTCACGCGGGGTGAGGGCCGCCGCCGCGGCGACCGCCCTGTCGATGGACGCCTCGTCGGCAGACTGCACGGCGTCCGCGAGACCGGGGCAGGGCACCTCGGTGACACCTACGCCGCCGGCGAACTCCTCGATGAGGGCGCGCTGGTAGGGGCTTCCGGTGGTGGCGGGGGTGGCCCAGATGGCGATGGGGCCGCCGCCCGCCGCGGCCGGCTTGATCGCCGGTACGGTCCCGATGACGGGCAGGTCGGGTTCGAACCGGGCGCGCAGGGCGGGCAGGGCGGACACGGACGAGGTGTTGCAGGCCACGATCAGCGCATCGGGGTGGTGCGCGGCGGCGGCCTCCGCGATGGCGAGCGAGCGCTCCGTGACGTCCTCGGCGGTGCGCGGCCCCCAGGGCAGCCCGTCGGGGTCCGACGACAGGATGAGATCGGCGTCCGGCCGCAGACGGCGTACCGCCACCGCGGCGGGGAGCAGGCCGATACCGGAGTCAATGAGCGCGATCTTCACCCGGTCACCATAGTCGATCGCCCTCCGGCGCCCCGTGCCGTGGGGCAGACTGCGGCGGATGAGCGCCGTTGTGTGGACCGCCGCCGCATCGCTTGCCGCCTGGCTGTGGCTGCTGTTGGGGCAGGGCTTCTTCTGGCGCACGGACCTGCGGCTGCCGCCTCGCCGCGATCCGGACGCCTGGCCCTCGGTCTGCGTCGTCGTCCCCGCCCGTGACGAGGCCGCCGTACTGCCCGAGAGCCTGCCCTCGCTGCTGGCCCAGGACTATCCGGGGCGGGCCGAGATCTTCCTTGTCGACGACGGGAGTTCGGACGGCACGGGCGAGCTGGCCCGCGCCCTGGCCGATCGCCACGGAGGCCTCCCTCTGACCGTCGGCTCACCAGGAGAGCCGCCGCCGGGCTGGACCGGCAAGCTGTGGGCCGTGCGGCACGGCATCGGCCTGGCACGCGCGCGTGCACCCCGGTATCTGCTGCTCACCGATGCGGACATCGCCCATGAACCGGACAGCCTGCGGGAGTTGGTCGCGGCGGCGGAGACGGCCGGATTCGACCTTGTCTCGCAGATGGCGCGGCTGCGCGTCGCGAGCATCTGGGAGCGGCTCGTCGTCCCGGCGTTCGTGTACTTCTTCGCGCAGCTCTACCCGTTCCGCTGGATCGCCGAGAAGGGCTCGCGCACGGCCGCGGCCGCCGGTGGCTGCGTCCTGGTGAGCACGGCGGCGGCCGAGCGCGCGGGGATCCCCGACTCCATCCGGCACGCGGTGATCGACGACGTGACGCTGGCCAGGGCGGTGAAGCGCTCCGGCGGCCGCATCTGGCTGGGGCTCGCGGAACGCGTCGACAGCGTGCGCCCCTACCCCGGGCTCGGCGACCTCTGGCGGATGGTCTCGCGCAGCGCCTACGCCCAACTGCGCCACAGCCCCCTGATCCTGCTCGGTACGGTCCTGGGGCTCGCCCTGATCTACCTGGTCCCCCCTGTCGCCCTGTTCGGCGGCCTGGCCACCGGCAGCACGGTGCCCGCCGTGCTCGGCGGGACCGCGTGGCTGGTGATGACGGCGACGTACATCCCGATGCTGCGCTACTACCGGCAGACGCTCTGGCTCGCTCCCCTGCTGCCGTTCACCGCTTTCCTCTACCTCCTCATGACGGTGGATTCGGCGGTGCAGCACTACAGGGGGCGGGGAGCGGCGTGGAAGGGGCGGACGTACGCCCGACCCGATCCCGCTCCCGAACAGCGCTGAAGGCGGGTTACTTCCTGCCTGGCGTCCAGTTCATGCCCCAGCCGTACGCGTAGTCGATGGTGCGCTGCGGGCTCACGCCGCGCTCGGGCACCAGGTAGCGGGCCTCGCGCTGGACGAAGAGGTCGCCGTTGTTGTTCGTGATCAGCGCGAGCGCGCAGACCGTGGAGGGCACCGTGCACTCGTCCAGCGAGAAGTCGATGGAGGCGCCGTGCTGCGGCTGCAGGGTCACGGTGGCGTTCAGGTCGGCGAAGCTGCGCGCGCCTTCGTAGATCGTCACGAAGATGACGATGCGGCGGAAGTCGTTGATGTGGTCGAGATTGACCGTGAGGTTCTCGCCGCTTGCCACGGCGCCGGTGCGGTCGTCGCCGTCGAGCAGCAGGTAGGGGGGCTGGTCCAGCGATCCGAAGGCGTTGCCGAGCGCCTGGACGACACCCTTGCGGCCGTCGGCCAGTTCGTACAGGGCGCACAGGTCCAGGTCGAGGTCCGCGTGCATCGCCACGGCCCGGCCCAGCTTGCTCGCCCAGCCCTTGAACTGCTTGCGCACCTCCCAGTTGAGGTTCACGCGCATCGCGCCGGAGGTGCCGCCCTGCTTGGTGAGCGAGACGGACGGGGCGTCCTTGGTGAGTGTGACCTTGGAGAGCCGCACGGGCGGGCCCGCGGGAGCGGGGGCCTGGGCGGGCGGCGGCGGGGCCTGGACAGGGGCCGCGGGAGCCACCGGAGCCGGGGCGGGCGTCGGTGCCTGCTGCGGTTCGTCCACCGAGATCCCGTAATCGGTGGCCAGGCCCTGGAGTCCGCTGCCGTAGCCCTGCCCGACGGCGCGGAACTTCCACGCGCCCTGGCGGCGGTAGAGCTCGCCGAGGACGAACGCCGTCTCCACCGTCGCGTCCTCGCTGTCGTAGCGCGCGATCTCGGCGCCGTTCGCCGCGTCGACGACCCGGATGAAGAGGCCCGGCACCTGCCCGAACGTGCCGCCGTCCGTCGAGGCGGCCAGCACCACGGTCTCGACGGCGGGCTCCACGCGCGCGAGGTCCACCACGAGCGCGTCGGTCACCCGGCCGCCGTCGGTCTTCTTGCCCTCGTGGCGCACCGCGCCGGAGGAGTGGACCGCCTGGTTGTAGAAGACGAAGTCGTCGTCCGAGCGGACCTTTCCGGATGTGGCGAGCAGCAGGGCCGACGCGTCGGCGTCCGGCACCCCGGCCCCTGAAGCCCAGCCCAGTTCGACGCGCACGGCAGGTGCCGGCACGGGAACATTTGATCCTTTAGGCATTGTCATGTCCGCCCCCATCGCAAGTTCACGTCCGGCCCGCCGCCGTCCCGTTCATGACCAACCTATTACCCGGACGCCCACGAGGCCCATGGCCACCGCGGACACCCCGGCGCACGGGACGCACGTCAACCGTGCGTCAACCGCCGGTAACCCGTACGGAGCTCGGCTTTTACAGGATCCCTACGCCGCCGCGCGACCGATTTTTCCTAAGTTCGCTCGCATTGGGGATGTCAGGTCACTACCGACACGTAAAACAACCCTCTTATCGGTCTCCCCAACCAGCACATCAAGGGCTTAACTTATGTGTCATGACCTCCCCCCGCTCCACCTATGGCGGCGGTTACTACTCCGCGCCGTCCTTCCCGGACACTCCGATCTACGACTCCCTTGTCGCCGAGCGGGGTACTCCTCAGATCGCCCCGATCCGGGTCCCCGCCATGTACGACACGGGCAGTCACCACCTGCCCGCGCTCCCGGCCGCCCTGCCCGCGCTGCCGGCTGCCCCGTCCCACCACAACCCCTCGTACGGCTACGCGCAGCAGCCCGCACCGCTGCAGCAGGCGCCGGCGCCGTACATCCCGCAGCAGCCATCGGCGCCGCGCGGATACCCGGGCCCGCAGCAACAACAGCGTCCCCCGGCCGGTACGGGCTACGAGGCCATGCGCCCCGCGGCACCCCGCCCCGCCCCGGCGACGTACGAGGATCCGTACAACCGCCCCTACCGCGGCTACTGATTCGCCCGCACGCGTCCCTGTCGGCGGCTGCTGGCAGGATGACGGCATGCCGAATCCAGCGCTGCACTCGATCCACTTCTACCCGCTCAAGGCGGTCGGGGGACACGCACCGCGTGAGGCCGTCGTCGAGCCCTGGGGGCTCGCGGGTGACCGACGGTGGATGCTGGTCGACAGCGCGGGACGACTCGTCACGCAAAGGACTCATCCGAGGCTGGCGTTGGCCGCCGCCGAGCTCCTGCCCGGCGGCGGCATACGCATGTCCGCGCCCGGCCAGGAGCCGCTGACGGTCGCCGTGCCACCCTCCGGCGAGACGGTCACGGTGGAGATCTGGAAGGACAAGGTGCGGGCGGAGCCCGCCGACGCGGCGGCGCACGCCTGGTTCAGCGCCTACCTCGGCACGGACATCCGGCTCGTCCACCTCGCCGACCCCGCCACCCGGCGCCCCATCGATCCCGCGTACGCCAAGGACGGCGAGACCGTCACCCTCGCCGACGGGTATCCGCTGCTCCTGACCACCCTCTCCTCCCTGGACGCCCTGAACTCACTCATCGCGCAGGGCGATCACCCCGACGAGGGTCCGCTCCCCATGAACCGTTTCCGGCCGAATGTGGTCGTGGACGGGACGGCGCCCTGGGCCGAGGACGACTGGTCGCGCGTCGCGATCGGCGAGGTCACCTTCCGGGTGGCCAAGCCGTGCGGTCGCTGTGTCGTGACCACCACCGACCAGCGGAGCGCCGAGCGCGGCAAGGAGCCTCTGCGGACGCTCGCCAAGCACCGGCGGTTCGGGGACCAGCTGGTCTTCGGCCAGAATCTGGTGCCGGAAACGACCGGATCGGTGCGGATCGGTGACCCGTTCACCGTCCTCGGCTGAAAGATCGGTTGAAGGCCTCCGACGAGGGGAACTCGAAGGCCGGGCATGGTCGTTGAGCGTGCAGGATGAAGGGTGATGTCCCTCTCTCTTCTTCCCGTCGGCGCATGGGCCGTGCCGTTCGTGGTGATGACGGACGCGGAAGGGGGTGCAGGACTGTGCGAGCACTCGTCGGACTCTGGCGCTGGCGGCACAATCCGCTGCGCCGGAAGACCGACCTCGTCGAAGCCTGGGTGGCCTGCGTGGCCGTGTTGCTCATCGCCGTCGCCGCGCCACTGGCCGGCCTGGCGATCGGCGGCGCCTCGCGGGACGCCCTGCTGCAGTCGGTCCGGGAACAGCACAAGGCGCGTCACGAGGTCGCGGGCACGGTGATCAGGAAGGTGTCGAGACCCCCGGTCGACCCCGACCCCGAGACGTCCTCCGCACGTGACAGACACAGCCGTGTGCTCGCCGAATGGACGGCTCCGGACGGCACGGCGCGCTCCGGCACCGTGGTCGCCGCCCTCCGGTCCCCCGACCCGGGCGACCGCTTCCGGCTCTGGACGAACGAACACGGCCAGGTGGTCGGCCGCCCGCTGGACGACGCGACCGCGAGCACCCACGCGGCACTGGCCGGGATGGGCGCCGCCGTGGCCGTCGCCGGACTCGTCGAGGGCGTCAGGCGCATCGTCGTCTGGCGGATCGTCCTGCGGCGCTACGACCGCTGGGACCAGGCCTGGGACAGGGCCGGACCGGACTGGGGACGGACCGGCACCGGCTCCTGAGGCACCGGACGCCGGTCTTCCGAGCCCTTCCGCGACCGGCTGAGCCCGTAAGAGACCGGCGATGACCAGGTGAGAGCCTGGCGATCGGGTCAACTCGCCCTCGCCGCGCGCGCTACGGTGGACCGGCCGAACTCTTCGGCGCCTTGCGCGAGGTCGTGAGGTCCCGCGTACGACAAGGTGGGGGCAGAGCAACTCCATGGCACAGGGCACGGTCCAGGTGACGCACACCGGCACCTCGCGATGGCGGCGCCGCACGGGCGACTACGCATCGCTCGCTGCCGCCTTGGAGGCCGCGAGCGACGGGGACGTGCTCACCATCGCCCCCGGCACGTACCGCGAGAACCTCGTCGTCCAGCGGGCGGTGACGCTGCGCGGCCCCGAGGGCTCCCCCGGCTCCGTCCGCATCGCACCCAGCGACGGGGTGCCGCTCACCGTCCGCTCGTCCGCCGTGGTGCAGGACCTGCACGTCGAGGGGCAGGACTCGGCGGCGCCCGCGCTGCTCGTCGAGGACGGGGCGCCCGAACTCATCGACGTACGCGTGGTGACGCGTTCCGCGGCCGGCATCGAAGTGCGCGGCGGAGCACGCCCGACCGTCCGCCGCTGCACGGTCGACAACCCCGGCGGCATCGGCATCGCCGTCCTCGACGGCGGAGGCGGTGTCTTCGAGGAGTGCGAGGTCGTCTCGGCCGGGCAGTCGGGCATCGCCGTCCGCGGCGGCGCGCATCCCCGTCTCGAACGCTGCCGGGTGCATCACGCATCCGGCGCGGGGCTCTCGGTGACCGGTGAGCACTCGGGGCTGGAGGCGATCGGCTGCGAGGTGTACGAGGTCAAGGGCTCGGGCGTGCAGATCACGGGGCGCGCTGCGGCGCATCTGACGGACTGCGACGTGCACCGCACGACGTCGGACGGCGTCACGCTCGACACGGACGCCGTGCTCACGCTCGCCGACTGCCGCATCCACGACATCCCGGAGAACGCGATCGATCTGCGTTCCCGCTCGGTCCTGACCCTGACCCGTTCCACCGTGCGGCAGTTCGGGCGCAACGGCCTCTCGGTGTGGGACCCGGGCACGCGCGTGGACGCCAACCAGTGCGAGATCCACGACAGCACGGGCGACTACCCCGCGGTGTGGGTCAGCGACGGCGCGACGGTCGTCCTGGAGTCCTGCCGGGTGCACGACGTACCGGACGCGCTGTTCGTCCTGGACCGCGGCTCGCGCGCCGACGTCGTCGACAGCGACCTCTCCCAGGTGCGCAACACGGCGGTGTCCGTGAGCGACGGCGCGACGGCGCAGCTCGACGACTGCCGGATCCGCGAGGCCGCCACCGGCGCGTGGTTCCGCGATCACGGCAGCGGCGGCACCCTGGCCAACTGCACGGTCGACGGCGTCCAGACGGGCGTCATCGTCACCAAGGGTGCCGACCCCACCATCGAGCGCTGCACGGTCACCTCACCCGCGGAGGCCGGCTTCTACGTCTCCGCGGGCGGACGCGGCAGCCTGCACGGCTGCCGCGTGAACGACAGCGGCGGGTACGGCTTCCACGTCATCGACGGATGCCGTACGACGCTGAAGAAGTGCCGTACGGAGCGGTGTGCGCGCGGCGGCTTCGAGTTCGCCGAGGACGGTCCGCTGGTCGAGGACTGCACCAGCGACGAGAGCGGCGGGGTCCGGGCCGCGGCGACGGCGGCGACGGCGGCGACGCCTCAGGGGGCCGCCCCGCAGACGGCCAAGCAGTCCGTGGGGCTGCTCGGCACGATCCCCGGTCAGCGCACGGACCCGGAGCCCGCGAAGGCCACGGCCCCCGAGCCGCCGTCCCGCTCGTCGAAGGACGTGCTCGGTGAACTCGACAAGCTGGTCGGCCTGGACAGCGTCAAGCGCGAGGTGCGCGCCCTCACGGACATGATCGAGGTCGGGCGGCGCAGGCAGCTGGCCGGGCTCAAGGCGGCCTCGGCACGCCGCCATCTGGTGTTCACCGGCTCCCCCGGCACCGGCAAGACGACCGTGGCGCGGCTCTACGGCGAGATCCTGGCGTCGCTCGGCGTCCTGGAGAGCGGGCATCTCGTAGAGGTGTCCCGGGTCGACCTGGTGGGCGAGCACATCGGGTCGACGGCGATCCGCACCCAGGAGGCCTTCGACCGGGCGCGCGGCGGTGTGCTGTTCATCGACGAGGCGTACGCCCTCTCGCCCGAGGATTCCGGGCGTGACTTCGGCCGGGAGGCCATCGACACGCTGGTGAAGCTGATGGAGGACCACCGCGAGGCGGTGGTGGTGATCGTCGCGGGCTACACCGCGGAGATGAAGCGCTTCCTTTCCGTCAACCCCGGTGTGGCGTCCCGCTTCTCACGGACCATCACCTTCGGCGACTACGCCCCCGAGGAGCTGCTCCGGATCGTGGAGCAGCAGGCCGAGGAGCACGAGTACCGCCTCGACACGGGGACGGGCGAGGCCCTCCTGAAGTACTTCACGGCACTTCCGAAGGGCCCCGCGTTCGGCAACGGCCGCACCGCCCGCCAGACGTTCGAGGCGATGGTGGAGCGGCACGCGGGGCGGGTCGCCCAGTTCGAGGAGCCGAGCACGGACGATCTCACCCTGCTGTATCCGGAGGATCTGCCGGAGCTGCCATGACCGGTGCGGCGGGCCCGGCGGTTTCATCGGCCTCGTCGGCCTGAGGGCGCGGCGCGGGCACGGCGGGCTTGAGCCGGGCGAGCAGCCGGGCGCGCTCCTCGGCGAAGGCGGGGTCGGCCTGGTAGTCGGAGTGGCCAAGGATCGGTGCGGGCAGCGGGTGTTCCTCCGTGCGGCCGTAGACCAGGGGGTCCTTGAGCTCGTCGCGGTCGACCTGCGGTCCTTTGTCGCCGGTGACGACCCGGACGGGGCCGCCGATCGGGTCGGTGGCGCGGTGCAGGTTGCGCCAGCAGTCGACCTCGCGGTGCAGCGAGCCGAGGGCGGCCGGACCGAAGTGGGCCGGGAACCACCGGCCGTAGAGGCGCTCCAGGGGTGAGCCGTACGTGAGGAGGGCGACCCTCTTGCGGACGGAGGGCCACAGCTGCCAGGCGGCAGCGGCGGCCAGGACGCTGCCCTGCGAGTGGCCGGAGATGACGAGCCTGCCGCCCGTGGCGCGCGTCGCGCGGGTCCAGGTGTGCATGCGCCAGGTGAGGTCGGGGACGGCGCGCTCGGCGTAGCACGGCGGAGCGAAGGGGTGGGCGGCGCGCGGCCAGAAGGTGCCGACGTCCCAGAGGATGCCGATGGTGCGGCGCGCGGACTTGTCGCGGTAGGCGCGGCGGCCCCAGGTGACGAACAGTATGAAGCCGAAGCCGATCAGCCAGGAGCCCAGCGCCTGCGAGGTCTCGACCGCTCCCTCGAAGAAGAGGGGCAGTCCCTGCGCGGCCTCGCTCGGGACCTTCTCGCTCACCCAGGCGCCCACCAGCGCTCCCGCACCGAGCAGCAGCGTCACCGCCGAGGTGATGCCCACCAGGAGCGGGGCCCGGTCGGTGAGGGCGGCACGCGCGCGCGTGCCCGCGATGCGGCGGCTGCGGGCCGTGTCCTTCGGCTCGCCGGGGTACTCGAGCGGGATGGTCGGCCGGTCGCGGCGTGCCCGCCGCCAGGTGCGGATACCGAGCCAGCCGCAGAGCGCGGCGACGACCACCAGGAGGGGCGGGATGACGGACGCCTGCCAGGTCAGGAGTACGGGCGGGCCGTCGATGGAGCCGCCGGAGCCGGGCTCCCCCGCGCCGTCGAGCCAGTCGGCGACGCGCTGGGCGCCGCCTCCGGACATCACCCCGCCGAGCGCGCAGGCCAGCATGGCGACGGCGGGGCCCGCGAAGCCCCGCAGGGCGGTGCGCGGGTCGGGGGCAGTCCGGTAGAGGACGCGTGCGACCACCGCGAGGGCGATGACCAGGAGCCCCTGGACGAGGGCGATGCCACCGAAGGTCGCGTTGCCCGGCAGCCTGCCCTCCGAGGTCCAGTCGGGGCGTGACCACCCGGCGTACAGGAGAGTCAGGACGAGCAGGGCGAGCGCGCCCAGGGGCAGCCTGCGGATCAGCTTCTCGTCGAGGTGCCGGTCGAGCTTGTTCTCGCTGCGGCCCCTGCGCCAGACCACCAGGACGACGATGCCGCCGCCAAGAACCATCGCCACGTCGAGGATCCAGCCGATGGCGTCGAGCAGCGCGGGCCCGCCGGTGCGCCGGTCGTGGCGCGTGGCCGACGCGCCGACCGCGGCGGCCACCGTGAGGAGCCCGGCGGCCGTGTGCGCGGCGCGCAGGCGCGCCACCAGGCGGCGTCCGTACCAGAAGCCGGGCTTGCCGAGCGCGGTGCGTCCGGGCTCCTCCTCGGGGTCGGCCTGGTGAGGCAGCGGCGTCTGGGACTCGTACGCGCTCCAGGTGCGCTGGGACAGGTACCAGAGCAGGCCGGTGAGTGCGGCGGGCAGGACGGCGGCGAAGGCGAGGCGGCGGCCCGGCTGGCTCCACCAGCCGCCGTGCCCGGAGGCGTCGGTCGCGAGGAAGCCGAGCCAGGAGCGGTCGGCGGCGCACGCGGGGGTGCCCGCGCACTGCCATGCGGTCAGGTCGATGGCGACCTCGCAGGCGGCGGCGACGAGCAGGACCGTGAGGGTCAGTCCGGTCAGGCGCACCAGGAGGCCGTAGAGCCGGACGGTCCTGCGCATGCGCCTGGACGTCGGGCGCATCCAGTGCGCGAGGTTGATCACCATGAACGGCAGCAGCAGCAGCCAGAGCGCCCGCGAGCCGTTCCCGGAGGTGAGGTTGCACCAGACGTACGCCTCAGGGACCGGCTTGCCGCGGTAGTCGTCCGGGCGCTTCTCGGCGTCGGCGTCCTCGGTGCGGCGGAACACGGCCGCCGTCTCGTCGCCGGAGACCCGGACGGTCCTGGGATCGCCCAGCATCTCCTCGGGTGTGGTGCCCCCCACTCCATGGACGAGGAGTTCGAGAGCCGTCTCTTCTCTTTGGTCAGCTGCCACTGTTCGCTTCCCCCGATGTGCGCGTGGTCAGGCCTCAAGGATCTCCGCTCCCGGCCTCGCCCACACCTGCCATCACGTAATCTCCCCGTTCCGGGTGAGCGCACGGAATCGGGCGGTGGGCCGTCCGCCGGCGGCGCATGCGAGGATGAGGCAGCGCGATGGACGGGCGCGACGGGTGTGACGAGGCAGAAGGGCCGGGACGGACGTGAGTGAGAATCAGAACCTCCTCGCGGAGCAGCGCCGCGCCTTGATCCTCGATGAGGTACGCCGCCGGGGCGGGGTCCGTGTCAATGAACTGACCCGCAAGCTGGGTGTGTCGGACATGACGGTCCGCCGCGACCTCGACGCCCTCGCCCGCCAGGGAGTCCTGGAGAAGGTGCACGGCGGCGCCGTCCCGGTCGTCGAGGCGAGCACGCACGAGCCGGGGTTCGAGGCCAAGTCGGGCCTGGAGCTGAACGCCAAGGAGGACATCGCGCGCACCGCGGCCTCACTGGTGGCGCCGGGCACGGCGATCGCGCTCTCCGGCGGCACGACGACGTATGCGCTGGCCCACCATCTCCTGGACGTGCCGGACCTCACGGTGGTGACGAACTCGGTGCGGGTCGCGGATGTCTTCCACTCCGCGCAGCGCACCTCGGGCCAGCGTCAGGGCGCGGCCACCGTCGTCCTCACGGGCGGGGTGCGCACTCCGTCGGACTCGCTGGTCGGTCCGGTCGCCGACCAGGCGATCGGCGCGCTGCACTTCGATGTGCTCTTCCTGGGTGTGCACGGCATATCGGCGGAGGCCGGTCTGTCCACGCCGAACCTCGCGGAGGCGGAGACCAACCGGCGTCTGGTGCAGTCGGCGCGGCGGGTCATCGTGGTCGCCGACCACACCAAGTGGGGCACGGTGGGGCTCAGTTCGTTCGCCTCGCTGGAGCAGGTCGACACGCTCGTGACGGATGCGGGTCTTCCCGCGGAGGCGCGGACGGAGATCTCCGAGCATCTGCGGCGCCTGGTGGTCACGGGCGAGCCCGAGGAGCCGGGGGCCGACGAGCAGGGCGAGCACGGCGAAAGTGTCGGGCGGGCGGCGAACGCCGGTAGCACCGCAGACATCTGACGGTCCGCCAGCTATGGTGACGGTCCCGGTCAACGACCTGATTCCGCTTGGGGGCTGAGTTCGATGGCACGCCGACTGAGGCCCGTGGGGCTGGAGTTCGCCGAGTCCGCTCCGTTGCGTCTGGTCTTCGCACGTGAGGTGAGCGCGTCCCCGGAGACGGTGTACCGCGCCCTCGCCGACGACACCGCCGACTGGCCCGAGTGGTTCTCGGCGGTCACGCTCTGCCGGCCCACCGACGGCGCGGAGGGCGGCAAGGGCCGCGAGGTCCGGCTCAAGGGCGGCACGCGCTTCTGGGAGACGATCGTCGCCGCCGAGGCGCCGCAGCGGTACGCCTACCGCGTCGACGAGTCGAACACCCCGGGCCTGCGCGCCCTGCTGGAGGAGTGGCACCTCACCCCGGCCGGGACCGGCACCCGTGTGCAGTGGACGTTCGCCGCGGACGGACCCGCCGCGCTGCGCCTCGCCCTGAAGCTCGGCAGGCCGGGCCTCGGCCGCGCGTTCCGTGACGCCGTCACCGCCCTCGAACGCCGCCTCGCCGCGGCCAACACCTGAGCCCTGAAAAGGCGTTGGGGCCCTAGGTCCAGGTGCCGTTCGCGAGGAGCGACTTGATGGCGGCCGCGTACGGCGTGATGTCCAGCCCCTGTTCGGCCAGCCACGCGTCCGAGTAGTACTTGTCCAGATAGCGGTCGCCCGGGTCGCAGATGAGCGTGACGACACTGCCGGTGCGGCCCTCGGCCACCATCTCGGCGACGATCTTCAAGGAGCTCCACAGGCCGGTGCCGGTCGAGCCGCCCGCCTTGAGGCCGATCGCCTGCTCCAGGGCTCGTACGGCGGCGACGCTCGCCGCGTCCGGCACCTTCATCATGCGGTCGATGGCGCCGGGCACGAAGCTCGGCTCCATCCGCGGCCTGCCGATGCCCTCGATGCGGGATCCGCAGTCGCTGGTGGCGTCCGGGTCGTGGTTGGTCCAGCCGTCGAAGAAGCACGAGTTCTCGGGGTCGGCGACACAGATCCGGGTGTCGTGCTGCATGTAGTGGACGTAACGGGCGATGGTCGCCGAGGTGCCGCCGGTGCCCGCCGTGGCGACGATCCACGCGGGCTCCGGGTAGCGCTCCAGCTTCATCTGCTGGTAGATCGACTCGGCGATGTTGTTGTTGCCCCGCCAGTCGGTCGCCCGTTCCGCGTAGGTGAACTGGTCCATGTAGTGACCGCCGGTCTCGACGGCGAGGGCGGCCGACTCGGCGTACATCGTGCGTGAGTCGTCCACGAAGTGACACTGGCCGCCGTGGAATTCGATCAGTCGGCACTTCTCGGCGCTCGTCGTGCGGGGCATCACCGCGATGAAGGGCACGCCGATCAGCTTCGCGAAGTACGCCTCGGAGACGGCCGTCGAGCCGCTGGAGGCCTCGATGACCGGGCGCCCCGGCCGGATCCAGCCGTTGCAGAGGCCGTAGAGGAAGAGCGAGCGGGCGAGACGGTGCTTGAGGCTGCCGGTCGGATGGGTCGACTCGTCCTTGAGATACAGGTCGATGCCCCACTGTTCCGGCAGCGGGAAGCGCAGCAGATGCGTGTCGGCGGAACGATTGGCATCGGCCTGCACTTTGCGTACGGCTTCTTTGAGCCAGGCCCGGTACTCCGCGTCGCTGCGGTCCACATCGAGCGTGGTCGTCGGCTCGTCGGCTTGATCCTGCTGTGTGGTGCTCACCGCGCGGCTCCTTGGTGTCAACCTGGCCGCGCTCGGAGCGGGCCGGACACCTCGATCATAAGCACCTTTCGCACGCTTCTCACCTGCATAAACACGCCTTTGAGCACCTCAAAGGCACACCTGGCGCAGCCGACTGACACAGCGACACGGCACACTGGGAAGGGGACCGCGTCCACTCATGACCACGTCTTCATACGCACTGGTGCTCGACGTCAGGTGCGTGCAGACTGCACCGCACGGGGAGGCGGTCCCGTACGGAACGATTCACCGAAGCGCTCAAGGGGGCGGAACGTCATGGCGGAGCCGGAGTTCACGGCCACAGGCGTGCGGATCGGACGACGGCTGCGCTCTCTCACCCGGGCGGGTCAAATCCGTATCACAGACGGCAGGTTCGAGCTACTGACCAGTTATGGCAGGGAGATCGACAGCGCGCCCGTGCAGACCGTCCGGGCCGGCAAGCCATGGTTCGCCGCCGACGACCGGGCCCTTGCGGAACTGAACGGCACGCGCTACCGGCTCACCCTCGCCGATCATGAACCGGCGCCCGGCAAAGCAGGTCCGCCCACGGTGCGCAAGTTCATCGACGCGGTGCGCCGGGCCGGAGGCCGCATGGCAGGCGCCTGAGGAGCTCTCGCGGTCCCGGCCGGAGCGGTGCGAGTTGCACGCCCGCACCCCCTGAGTCACTCTGGTCTCACATCACTCTGGGTTCACCGGCGATGACGCTGCGAACCAGCCCGCCGGCCACGAACAGCAGCCGGCAGACCCCGCAGCCGCTGCTGGATCCGATCGTCGCCTTCTTCCGGACCGCAATTCGGGGAGTCGCAGCCGTGATCAGCCAGCCAAGCAGATATTGCACGGTAGAGCTTCAGGCCCTGCCGTCCCGGATCGGCCAGGTGCGCAGAATCGTATCGGCACAGTTGCGCTACTGGCATCTCGATCCGCTGATAGACCAGGCCGCGCTCGGTGTGACCGAGCTCCTGACCAACGTGCACCGGCACGCACAGCCGGACAAGGTGTGCACCGTGGAGATCGAGCTGCTGCTCGACCGCCTCACGGTCTCCGTGCACGATCACGACCCCCGTCTGCCCGAGGTGCACGACGCGGAGCCGTTCGAGACCGGCGGTCGCGGGCTCGCCATGATCGCCGCGGTCAGCGAGAGCTGGGGCGTACGCCCCCATGGCGACACCGGCAAGGTCGTCTGGTTCACCCTCCCGGCCCCTACGTCCACCGTCGCCCTGCCGCCCGCCTACCCGGCGTACGGCGCGGCCACCGCGGGTCCCTTCGCGGACCTGGGTATCGGGCCGAAGTCCCTCGCCGACGGGCATGCGCCCGGACACACTCCCGCCCGGTCGGCCGTTGCCGGCTGACCGGGCGGTGACAGGCTCCGCGGAGCGGGCGGCCTTCGTCACTCGGTGGCGATGGCACGCAGCACGTCCAGGCGTGCGGCCCGCCGTGCCGGACGCAGACCCGCGAGGGCTCCCGCCGTCAGGCCCACCAGGACGACCACCGCCAGCTGTACGGGCGGCACCGCGAACGCGAAGGCACTGCTCGTCGCGCCGTCCGACGCCTTGACGAGCACCCAGCCGAGGAACCCGCCGAGCACCAGGCCACCGGCCGTGCCGAAGGCGGCGACCAGCACCGACTCCCAGCGGACCATGGCCCGCAGCTGCGCCCTGGTCTGTCCGACGGCACGCAACAGACCCAGCTCACGGGTCCGTTCGTGGATGGCGAGGGTCAGCGTGTTGGCGATGCCGAGCAGGGCGATCAGGACGGCGAGCGCGAGCAGGGCGTAGACCAGCGTGAGCATCATGTCGATGCCGCCCGCCGCGGACTGCGCGTACTCACCACGCGTCTGCACATCCGGATTGCCGTACTCCTGGGTGACCTTGGAAACCGCGGCCTTGCCGTCGGCCGCGCTCACACCGTCCTTGAGACTGACGGACACGAGACTGTCGGCGTCCTGCATGCGGTGCGGCGCCCAGGCTTCGCGGGTGATGACGTAGTCCCCCGCGAGCTCCGACCGGCCGTACAGCGCGCGGACCGTGAACGTGGCCTTCTTGCCGTCGGCGAAGGCGAACTCGGTCGTCGAACCGACCTTCAGGTCCTGCTTCTCGGCCTCCTCGCGGGTGATCGCGATGCCGTTGGTGCCGAGGCCGTCCAGCGATCCGTCGACCGTACCGAGGTCGAAGGACTTGGCGAAGGGGCCGGGGTCGGTGACCGTCAGGGCACGCCCTTCCCCGTCGACCTCCGCCGCGCCCCTGCCGAGCCCGACCGCGGTCGAGACCTCCGGCCGCTCGGCGAGCGCGGGGGCCAGCTTGGGGCTGAGTCCGCTGCCGCCCGCGCCGAAACCGGGGGTGCTGATGGCGAGGTCACCGGCGAAGGACCGGTTCACCGTCTGGTCCATGGTCGCCTTCAGGGAGGCGCCGAAGACCGTGAAGAGCGAGACGACGGCGACGCCGATCATCAGGGCGCTCGCGGTGGCGGCGGTCCGCTTGGGGCTGCGCAGGGCGTTGCGCCGGGCGAGTCCGCCCGTGACGCCGCGCAGCCGGTCGAGGGGCTCGCCGAGAATGCGTACCGCCCGCGAGGACGCGACCGGCCCCAGCACCACGAACGCGACGAGCGCGAGGACCGCACCGGCCCCGGCCAGCCACACGGACGGGCTGACGAGGACGCCGGTCAGCGAGAGGCCGACGGCTGCGAGTGCGAGGACCGCGCCTGCGACGGCTCGGTTGCGTGAAGCCCCGGAGCGGTCGACCGCGGTTTCGCGCAGCGCGGCCAGGGGCGCGGTGCGCCCGGCGCGTACGGCGGGCAGCAGCGCGGAACCGAGACAGACCACGATGCCGACGGCCGGCGGCAGCAGCATCGACAGGCCGCTGATCACCAGGTCGCCCTCGGGGAAGGGGAATCCGATGGCGGGGAAGAGCGCCTGCAGCCCGGCCGCGATCCCGATGCCGCCCGCGAGGCCCGCCACCGACGCGGCCACGGCGACCACGCTCGCCTCGATCAGGGTGGCCGCGGTGACCTGGCGGCGCGAGGCGCCGAGCGCGCGCAGGAGGGCGTTCTCGCGGGTGCGCTGGGCGACGACGATCGCGAACGTGTTGTGGATGCTGAAGGTGGCGACGAGCAGCGCGATCCCGGAGAAGACCAGCAGGAAGCTGGTGAAGAGCGTCAGGAACCGGCCGGAGATGTTGTCCGTGTTCTCCGCCGCCGACGCCTCACCGGTGATCGCCTCAACTCCCTTGGGGAGTACGGGACTCAGCGCGTCGACCAGTTCCTGCTCGCTCACGCCGGGCCCGGCCCGCACCTGAATGGACGCGGCCTCGCCGGGCTTCGGCGTCAGGTACTTCTCGGCGTCGGCCTGCGTCATGCCGGTGAAGGTGGTCTGCGCCATGCCGTCCTCGCCGCCGAAGGCCGCGAGGCCCACGATCGTCACCTGCACGGGCTCGGGGGTGCGCAGCGTCGTCGTGTCGCCGGTCTTCAGGTCACCGGAGTCGGCGGCGCCGCGGTTGACGACGACCTCCCCGGACTTGGCGGGGGCGCGCCCCTCGGCCAGCTGATAGGCGTTCAGCTCCGTGTCGCCGATCCAGTTGCCGGCGAGGGTGGGCGGGCCTTGACCGCCGATGGGCTCCTTGTCCTTCCCCAGGAGCTGGCCCGCGCCCTGAATGCTGGGCGCGGCGGCGGCGACTCCGTCGGTCCGCTCGATCTTCTCGACGAGCGAGGTCTTGACGGGCTGCCGGGTGCCCTGGCTGTCGTCGGGCGTGGTGATGGTGTCGGCGCTGCGGACGACGGCGTCGGTGCCGCTGGTCGCGTTGCCGAACATCGTGTCGAAGCTGCCGCGCAGGGTGTCCCCCATGACGAGCGTGCCCGCCAGGAAGGCGACACCGAGCATGACCGCGAGGAACGTACCGGCGAAACGGCGCTTGTGTCCGCGGAGGGAGGAGAGGCTGATGCGGGCGGTGGCGGTGGCGGAGGCGGAGGCAGCAGCGGTGGGTGTGGTGCCGGAACTCATGATGGCGCTCCCTTGGTGTGGGGCGTGGCACGGGGAGTGGTTCCGGCGGCCGCGTTCGTGGCGGATCGGGGTTCAGCCCCGGCGGCCGCGCCCGTGGGGGTTCGGGCCTTGGTCCCGGCGGCTGCCTTCGTGTCGAAGGCCTTGAGCCGGTCGAGAACCTTGTCGGCGGTCGGGTCCGTCATCCGGTCCACGAGACGGCCGTCGGCGAGGAAGACGACCTCGTCGGCGTGGGCGGCGGCCACCGGGTCATGGGTGACCATGACGACGGTGCGGTCCATCTGCCGTACTGCGCGGCCCAGGAGGCCCAGGACCTCCTCGCCGGAGCGCGAGTCGAGGTTGCCGGTCGGCTCGTCGGCGAAGACGACGTCGGGCCGGCCCGCGAACGCCCTTGCCACGGCGACGCGTTGCTGCTGTCCGCCGGAGAGCTCGGCGGGCCGGTGGTGAAGCCGGTCGCGCAGCCCCACCACATCGATGAGGGCATCGATCCACTCCGCTGACGCCCCGTCGGCACGGTCGGTGCGGGCGGTGCGGGCGGTGCGGGCGGCGCGTCTTCCGGCGAGGTCCATCGGGAGCGTGATGTTCTCGGCCACGGTCAGCGTCGGCACCAGGTTGAACGCCTGGAAGACGAAGCCGATGCGATCGCGGCGCAGCAGTGTGAGGCGGCGGTCGTCGAGCGCGCCCAGCTCGGTGTCGCCGATGTAGGCGGCTCCCGAGGTGAGGTTGTCGAGGCCCGCGGCGCAGTGCATCAGGGTGGACTTGCCCGAGCCCGACGGGCCCATGATGGCGGTGAAGCGCCCGGCGGGAAACCCGACGCTCACCCCGTCCAGGGCCCGCACGGCGGTGTCGCCGCTGCCATAGACCTTGACGGCATCGGTGACGCGGGCGGCATCGACGGTGGTGGCGTCGATGCCGCGGGTTCCGGTCGCGGTGGTCATGCCGCACCGCCCTTGGAGGCGCGGCCGAACTCCTCGTTCAGAACGGACAGTCGCCGCCAGTACTCCTCCTCGTCGATCTCGCCGGAGGCGAAGCGACGGCCGAGCACGGCGATGGGCGACTTCTCGTCGATGCGTACGTTCCGCTCGCCGCCGTCCCGCTGCCACGGCGCCCGGCGGCCCCGCCACACGGTGCGGCGCAGGAGGGTGATGCCGCCGATCACGACGGCCGCCCAGATGAGCGGGAAGAACAGGATCCACGGGCCGGGCCCGCCGTCGAAGTGAGCCAGGGTGTTCATGGTGTCCATCTCCTCGGGAGCGATGTCTGCGGGGTTTTGGCGTGTGGCTTGTGCGAGGTCTCGGCGTGTTGCTCGGGCCGGGTCTCGGCTCGGTCTTGCCGAACCGTCCGCGGTGGTTTGTGCGATGTGTCGAGACTCGCGCTCCAAGGGGTTCGAGTCGTCGTACGGCCAGCGGCAGTGCGCGTACCACCCGGGGAGTACGTGGGGGCTGCGGGGCTGCTCCCGGGACCGCTCCCGGGACCGCTTCCGGGGCGGGCTGAGCTGCGGGACGCGGCGGGGGTGGCGGTGAGGGCGGGGCTTGTAGCTACTGGTATGTACGGCGCGGCGCGGCCATCAGGGAGGGGGTCTGGGTTGTACATACTGGTACGTACAACCCGCACCTCGCCCCGATCGGGCCACCGCAGCTCCCCCTCGGAGCCGCCGCCTAGACTTCTGTACCTACTAGTATGTACAGTACTTTCATGAGCACCCCGGAGCGTCTGATCGAATCCACTCGCGAACTGCTGTGGGAGCGCGGCTACGTCGGCACGAGCCCCAAGGCGATCCAGCAGCACGCGGGCGCCGGCCAGGGCAGCATGTACCACCACTTCACCGGAAAACCTGACCTTGCGCTCGCCGCGATCAGGCGTACAGCGGACGAGCTGCGCGCAACCGCCGAGGGCGTGTTGGGCGGCACCGGGTCGGCGTACGAACGTGTCGAGGCGTATCTGCTGCGCGAGCGCGACGTGCTGCGCGGCTGCCCGGTCGGGCGGCTGACGATGGACCCCGACGTCATCGCGAGCGACGAACTGCGCGCGCCCGTCACCGAGACACTCGACTGGTTGCGGGACCGGATCGCCGGAATCGTCGAAGAGGGCAAGCAGCGCGGCGAGTTCGCGGCCACGCTCGACGCACAGGCGATCGCGGCGACGGTCGTCGCGACGGTCCAGGGCGGCTACGTGCTCGCCCGCGCCTCGGGATCACCCGCGGCCTTCGATACCGGCGTGCGCGGATTGCTCGCCCTGCTGTTTGCCGCCACCAACCCTCCCGCGTAAAGGACTTGAAGAGACGTGCACATCACGCGCAACCGCCCGGACAGTCAAATGGGCCCCACCGAGAACTTCACCGGCACGGTCTGGCTGGACGAGATCGCCGCGCCGCCGTCCCCCTCCCGGCTGCGCATGTTCAACGTCCACTTCGCCCCCGGGGCCCACACCGCCTGGCATCGACACCCGCACGGCCAGGTCCTGCACGTCCTGGAGGGCGAGGGCCTTGTGCAGCGCAAGGGCAGTGCGGCGGAGACGATCCGGGCGGGCGACACCGTCTGGATCGAGCCGGACGAATGGCACTGGCACGGCGCCGCGCCCCGCACCTTCATGACACACCTGGCAGTGGTCGAGGCAACGGACGACGGTACGACCACGCACTGGGACGCGCACGTGGCCACGGACGAGTACCCGACGCCTTGAGCGCGAGGACGCCAGGACACGAAGACGCGAAGACGCGAGGAGCGGACCACCATGCACGCGATGCAGTACGAGATCACTCTGCCGGCCGACTACGACATGGGAATTATCCGCAACAGGGTTGCCGCCAAAGGCCATTTGCTGGACAAGTACGCAGGCCTCGGGGTCAAGGCCTACCTGATCCGTGAACGCGGTGCAGACAATTCCCCCGTGAACCAGTACGCGCCCTTCTACCTCTGGAACACCCCGGAAGGCATGAACTCCTTCCTCTGGGGCCCCGGATTCCAGGGCATCGTCGATGATTTCGGGCGACCGGAGGTGCAGCACTGGGGCGGGTTGGCGTACGCGGAGGGGACTGGATCGCCGGGAGCTACGTCAGCCACGTCGGCTACGTCAGCCACGCCTGTTACGCCGGTTACGCCTGTCACGCCGGCCTCCTCAGCCCCCACCGCGAAGGCTGCGAAATCCGCGATACGGCATCGTATGCGCATCCCTGCCCGCACCCCTCTAGGTGCCTTCGCCACCGAACTCACCGCCGAGACCGAGCGGTTGGCTCGCCAGGACGGGGCGATCTTCGCGGCCGTGGCCATCGACCCGCGAACGTGGGAGGCGGTGCACTTCTCTGTCTGGGACCACGAATCACCCAAGGAGGAGGGCGAGGTCTTCCAAGTCCTCCACCTGTCCGCTCCGGAGCGCGAGCTTCTCCCGCAGGGACGGCAGTGGTGAGCGCGGTCCGCACCGTACTCGGTGACCTCGCGCCCACGGACCTCGGTATCTGCGACGCCCACGATCACCTCTTCCTGACGAGTCCTCAACTCCCGGGCCAGGAGCTCGACTCGACCGACCTTGCGGCACAGGAGCTGGCCGCCTTTCATGGGGCCGGCGGGGAGAGCGTCATCCAGTGGACGCCTCACGGCATGGGACGCCATGCGAGTGAGCTCCCCGGACTTTCCCGGGCGACGGGTGTGCATATCGTCGCCGCGACGGGGTTGCATCAAGCACCCAATTACGCACCGGAGTTGCTGACGCGACTGCGCGCCGAAGGGCTGGCGCGCGTCTTCGTACGAGAGCTGACGGAAGGCATCGGCGGCACCAGCGTTCGGGCAGGGATGATCAAGGTGGCGGGCGGTTTCCACGGCCTGGACGCGCACGCCCGCTGGACGATGGAGTCGGCGGCCGAGGCCCACCGTGCGACGGGCGCACCCATCGCCGTCCACTTGGAGCTCGGCACGGGCGCGTTGGACGTACTCGACTTGTTGTGCGGGGAGTTGGGAGTGCCGTCGGGCAAGGTGATCCTCGGGCACCTGAACCGCTCCCCCGACCTGACCGCCCACCGCGAGGCCGCCCAAGCCGGGTCCTACCTCGCCTTCGACGGCCCCTCACGCTCCCATCACGCCACGGACTGGCGCATGCCGGAAGCCGTACAGGCCCTGGCCGAGGCAGGCTTCGCGGGCAGGCTGCTCCTCGGCGGCGACACAACGACTGCCGGTGCGCGCGCGGTCAACGGGGGCCCCGGGATGCCGTATCTGCTGCGCAGGGTCCGGCCTCGGCTCGAACTGGCCGTAGGGAAAGCCGTGGTGGAGCAGATGCTGACGGTCAATCCAGGGCAGGCGTTCGCGGTGGAGTGGGAGTAGCGCTCACTTCAAGGGCGCGGCGACGATCAGCGATGGCCGCCGACCCTCAGGTGACTGGCTGCCGGAGGTCCGTCGTCAAGTGCGACAGCAGCCGGGCCGGGGCATCGTCCTGGATGGTGTGGCCCGCGCCGCCCACCCAGATCAGGTCTGCGTGCGGGATCCGGGCCCGCGGGAAATCGGCGAACTCCGTTGGGAGCAGGCGGCCTTCGCGGCCCCAGATGATGCGGGTCGGTACGGTCACCTCGCCGAGGAGAGGTTCGAGCTCGTCCGTCTGGGACTGCGCGAACTGGCGGTGCTGGCGGTAGAACGCCGCCTGGCCCGCCGGTCCGCGCCATGGGGCGACGTACGCGTCCAGGACACCCGGCCCGTAGCCGATGTGCGTGGCGTGACGGAGGTGGCTGGCCACCAGCGTCTCGTGGGCGTAGCCGGGAAGTTGCTCGAAGACGCGCGCGTTCTCACGGATGAGCTTGAAGTAGCCCGTCCCCCACGCACCACCGCCGACCGCGTCCACCAGCGTGAGGTCCCCGTACTCCGCGCCCTCCAGGAGCAGCGCCCGCAGTGCCACCGCCCCGCCCACATCGTGTGCGACGACGCCGGGGCGGGACAGGCCCCAGTGCGCGAGCAGGCCGCGGCGAAGATCCTCTCCTGCGCCGCCAGGCCGACGTCCTGCCCCTCCCGCTGCTCGGACTGCCCGAAGCCGAGCAGGTCCCAGACGTAGACCTTGCGGGTCCGGGCCGGGGCGGGGGCGATCTAGCGCCAGACGCACGACGAGAACGGCGACCCGTGCAGGAGGACCACCGGGTCCCCCTCCCCGAACGATGCCCACCTCACGTAACCGTCCGGCGTCTCGAACTTCTCCGCCAAATGCCAGGTGCTCGCGTACGTCACTGACTGCCTCCCGCTGCCGCCCGGGCATCGCGTCTCACCTTGCCGATCGACGTTACCAGTAGAGCCATGTAACAGGTAACCGACGAGAAGAGGGACTTGATCCATCCACGTATTGCACTGGGCGTTCCAAAATCGGTACGGTACCGACATGGCCCGACCGAGAACCTTTGACGAGGAACGGGCCCTGGACGCGGCGATGCACGCCTTCTGGGTGAACGGCTACGAGGCCACCTCGACCCAGGACCTGTGCGACGCCACCGGCCTGGGCCGCAGCAGCATCTACAACACCTTCAGCAGCAAGCACGAGCTGTTCCAGCGAGCGCTGGCCCGCTACATGGACTCCATGACGTCCGTCCAGGTCGAGATCCTCGACGACACGGAGCGCACTCCGATGGAGCGCCTTCGCGCCCTCTTCGCCCGAATCGTCGACTCCGAGTTCGAGTGCCGCAAGGGCGGCGGAAGCGGCGGGCACAGCATCGGCTGTCTGACCGTCAATACGACGGTGGAGCTCGCCGGGCGCGATCCGGAGGCCGCCGAAATGCTCGCCCGCGACCTCGCGGTGCGGCTGGCCGCCATCAGCGCCGTCATCCGTGCAGGACAGGGCAGCGGCGACATCGCCTCCGAGCGGGACCCGGGCGACCTGGCCCGTTTCCTGAACGCCGTCATCGGCGGCATGCGGATCGCCGCACAGGGCGGGGCCGACCGCGAAGCCCTGAAGGTCATCGCCGATACCGCCCTGGACGCGCTGACCCGCTGAGCTGCTGCCCCGCTGCCCACTGACCGCTGACCGCTGACCGCTGAGCCCCTCCAACCCACCGACTCACTGACGCGTCACCCGGACGCCGCGCCCGCCGGACCCGCCCGACCTCGTCAGCAACACGATGACCCCTATCGGCTGCCCCTACCCCCGCACGCTCTCATTTTGTACTGACCAGTTCATAACCCAACGCTCACTCACCCCCCTCACCACCCAACGCAACCCCTGACAGGAGCCCCCATGCCCCGCGCCGTCTACCTCCTGGCCCTAGGCATCTTCGCCATGGTGACCAGCGAATTCGTGGTCGCCGGTCTGATGCCGCAAATGGCCGAAGGACTCGACGCCACGATTCCGGAGATCGGGTACCTGATCACCGCCTTCGCCGCAGCGATGGCGTTCGGCGGTCCCTTCCTCACCATCGCTCTGCTGAAGATGCGTCAGAAGTCAGCGCTGCTCGTCCTGTTCGGAATCTTCCTGGCGGGCAACGTTCTCGCCGCCCTGGCCCCGGATTACCGCACCATGCTGGTGGCCCGCGTCATCACCGGCATCGCATCGCAGGCCTTCTTCGGTGTCTCCATCTCCATGTGCGCAGAGCTCACCCGCCCCGAAGTGCGGGGCAGGGCCATCGCGGTGGCCCTCAACGGGCTCATGCTCGGCACCCTCCTCGGACTGCCGCTCTCCACCGTCATCGGTGAACACCTGGGCTGGCGCGCGGCGTTCTGGGCCATCACCGGCCTGACCGTCCTTGCCGCGCTCGCCACCCTCGCCGGGGTGCCGCGCACCGAGCGCGCCGACGACGGCAGCGGCGCAGGCAGCAGCGACGGTTCCGGCGGACTGCGCGAGGAACTGGGCGCCTTCCGCAACCCCCGGCTCTGGCTGACGCTCACCACCAGCACCTTCGTCATCGGCGCCACGTTCTCCGCCTTCAGCTACCTCAACCCGATCCTCACCGAGGTCACGGGCTTCTCCACGGGCACCGTCCCGCTGCTGCTCATCGCGTACGGAGCGGCCACCGTGATCGGCAACACCGTCGTCGGTCGGTTCGCCGACAAGCGCACCGTGCCGGTCCTGCTCACCGGCCTGCTGCTCAACCTGGCGTTTCTTGCCGGCTTCGCCCTGCTCGCCCAACTGAGTGTGGCCGCCGTGGTGTTGATGATGGGCATCGGCCTGGTCGGAGTAACCATGAACCCGGCCCTGGTGACCCGCGTCCAGCGCACCGGCAACGCCCGGCCGCTGGTCAACACCGTCCACTCCTCGTTCATCACCCTCGGCATCATCATCGCGACGTCCGTGGGCGGACCCGCCATCGATACGTTCGGCCTGCGGGCACCGCTCTGGATCGGCGCCGCCCTCGCCGCGCTCGGTCTCGTCACACTGCTGCCCGACCTGAAGCGGCTGCGTGAGGGGCGAACCGCTCCCGAGACAAGGGACTTTCACCCCCAGGACGCTACGACGCCCCACTCCCAGACGCCGACGCCGACACGGACCACCCCCCGCATCAAGGCCTAACCCAGCGCCCCGAGGTCTACCCCAGCGCCCCCAGGGGGTCATCGAGCACCGGCTGCCAAGCCAGCTCGGCGGCCCCCACCAGGCTGTTGTGGTCCAGCGTGCAGGCCAGGATCGGTACGCCGCCGCTGCGCCCCCACAGGCTCCGGTCGGCGACGACGGCGCGGAGCCGCTCGGGATCGACTTCGAGGAGCGCGCGGTGCAGGCCGCCCAGGATGATGCGGTCCGGGTTGAGGATGTTCACCAGGCCCGCGAGCCCCAGGCCGAGGCGGTCGATGAGCTCCTCGGCCGCCGCGCGGACCGCAGGTTCGCCGCCCGCGTCACGGAGCAGTTCGCGGGCCTGCAGCAACAGCCCCTCGGGGCCGGGTTCACGGCCCGCCGCGGTGAGGAAGGCCAGCGGGTCCGTCTCGACGTCCAGGCAGCCCCGGCTTCCGCAGTGACAGGGGCGGCCCTCCGGATTGACGGTGAGGTGGCCGACCTCCAGCGCGAGGCCCGAACTGCCCGTGTGCAAACGCCCGTCGAGGACGAGCGCACCGCCGACCCCCCGGTGCCCGGTCGCGACGCACAGCAGATCGCGGGCGCCACGCCCGGCGCCGTGCCGGTGCTCGGCGAGCGCGGCGAGGTTGACGTCGTTGGCGGCGAACGCGGGACCGGCGATGCCCGCGTCCCGTACGCAGTCGGCGAAGATCTGGCGGACCTGCGAGCCCGCGGGCCATGCGAGGTGCAGTGGGTTGAGCGCGGTGCCCTCCGGTTCGGCGACGGCCGAGGGCACCGCGAGGCCCGCGCCGACGCACCGCCTGCCGGTCTCCCGCAGCAGTTGGGCACCCGCGTCGATGACCGAGCCGAGCACCTGCGCCGGGTCGGCGTCAATCGTCTCGCAGCCGGGCGCGGTGGCGACGATCCGGCCGCCGAGCCCGACGAGCGCGGCCCGGAAGCCGTCGGAGTGCACCTGCGCGGCAAGCGCGACCGGACCGTCCTCCGCGATGGAAAGACCGTGCGAGGGGCGGCCCTGGGAACCCGCGGGCGCGCTCGGCCTCGCGTCGATCCTGATCAGGCCGAGCGCCTCGAGCTCGGCGGCGACGGCGCCCGCCGTGGCGCGGGTGACGCCGAGTTCGGCGGTGAGCACGGCACGGGTCGGGGCGCGCCCGGTGTGGACGAGTTCGAGGGCGGGACCGAGCGCGCCGCGCCCGCGCTCCAGGCGCGTACGCGTGGACAGATCCCCCTCGGCGCGGGGGGCAGCCTTGCCGTTCATGAGGGCGAGTCTCCCATGATCCGTACGCCGCCTCGCCGTTCAGCCGTCATCCGCTCGTACACCACTCTTCCGCTGCCCTTCCCCTGCTGCCCCACAAGAACCTCCCACCAACCCGTGCCGCCCCCCCCCACCGGCCCACACCGGCCCGTGTCGGTCGCCTCACCCGAACCATCTGCCCATCGGTGACCCCCGCCTCACAGGAACTGTCTTGTACGCCACGGGGGCACACCTCTACTCTGACTTTGTGCCGCTACTAAACAAAACCACGTCCGCAGCGTCGCGGGCCACTCCCCCGGGCCTCGCCCGGCTCCGTGTCGCACTCACCGTCTTCTTCGCGCTCGACGGCTTCATCTTCGCTGGGTGGGTCGTCCGCATCCCCGCCATCAAGGAACAGACCGGCGCCTCGGCGAGCGACCTAGGGCTCGCACTGCTCGGGGTCTCCGCCGGTGCCGTGATCACGATGACGCTCACGGGACGGCTCTGCCGCCGCTTCGGCAGCCACCCGGTGACCGTGGCCTGCGGGGTCCTGATGCCGCTGAGCATCGCCCTGCCGCCGCTGACGCACTCGGCGCTCTCGCTCGGCCTCGTACTCCTGGTGTTCGGGGCTGCTTACGGCGGCATCAACGTGGCGATGAACAGCGCCGCCGTCGACCTGGTGGCCGCCATGCGGCGCCCGATCATGCCCAGCTTCCACGCCGCGTTCAGCCTGGGCGGGATGGTCGGCGCCGGGCTCGGCGGCCTGATAGCGGGCTCCCTCTCCCCCACGCGCCACCTCCTGGGCCTCACCGTGATCGGCCTGCTCGTCACCGCCGTCGCCGGACGCACCCTCCTGCGCCTGGAGCCCCCCGCACCCCCCACGCCCCCCGCCGACCGGCCCGGCACCGAGGCCGCCCCGCGCCGTGCGGGCTCCCACACCCGCGGCCTGGTGATCGTCTTCGGCCTCATCGCGCTCTGCACCGCGTACGGCGAAGGAGCACTCGCCGACTGGGGCGCCCTCCACCTCGAACAGGACCTCGCAGCCCACCCCGGCATCGCAGCCGCGGGCTACTCCTGCTTCGCCCTCGCCATGACCATCGGCCGCCTCAGCGGAACCACCCTCCTGGAGCGTCTCGGCCAGACCCCGATCCTCGTGGGCGGCGGCGCCACAGCCGCCGCCGGCATGCTCCTGGGCGCACTCGCCCCCTCCGTATGGCTCGCTCTCCTCGGCTTCGCCATCACCGGACTCGGCCTCGCCAACATCTTCCCCGTCGCCGTCGAACGCGCCGGCGCCCTGGCCGGACCCAACGGCGTCGCCACCGCCTCCACCCTCGGCTACGGCGGCATGCTCCTCGGGCCACCCGCCATCGGCTTCATGGCCGACTGGTTCACCCTCCCCGCCGCCCTCACCAGCGTCGCGGTACTGGCCGCCCTCGCAGCCGTCATCGGCTACACGACCCGCCGCTGAGGCGTGCGGGCAGCGAAAGCCGCCCTTCACGCGAAGCTGGACCTCACTGGCGAAGCTGGAGCTCACTGAGCCGTCAAGCCCGCGGGCGGAGCCGTAACCCCTCGGCTGCCGACATCGGATACCGTCTTCACCCGACGCCGGGTGTCCCGCTGACGAGGAGTTGTGAATGAGCACTCCACCCGCGGCCGCGAGCACCCCCCACCTGAAGCGACGGCTCGGGACTCGCGACGCAGTGGTGATCGGCCTGGGGTCGATGATCGGGGCGGGGATCTTCGCCGCGTTCACCCCCGCCGCCCGCGCCGCCGGCTCGGGCCTGCTCCTGGGTCTGGCGGTGGCCGCCGTGGTCGCCTACTGCAACGCCACCTCATCGGCCCGGCTCGCCGCCCGTCACCCCGCCTCCGGTGGGACCTATGTCTACGGTCGCGAACGTCTCGGCGAGTTCTGGGGGTTCCTCGCGGGCTGGGCATTCGTCATCGGCAAGACCGCGTCCTGCGCGGCCATGGCCCTCACTGTGGGCGCGTACGCATGGCCCGGACACGAACGCCCGGTCGCGATCGCCGCCGTGGTCGCCCTGACCGCGGTGAACTACGTCGGCATCCAGAAGGCCGCGTGGCTGACGCGCACCGTCGTCGCCCTCGTCCTCGCCGTGCTCGTCGCCGTCGTGGTCGCATCCCTCACCAGCAGTCAAGCCGACGTCGTCCGGCTTGAGTTGAGCGACGACGTGAGCGTGAGGGGCGTGCTGCAGGCCGCCGGGCTGCTGTTCTTCGCCTTTGCCGGGTACGCACGCATCGCCACCCTCGGCGAGGAGGTCCGCGACCCCCGGCGCACCATCCCTCGCGCCATCCCCCTCGCCCTGGGCATCACGTTGCTGGTCTACGCGGCGGTCGCCACCGCCGTCCTCGCCGTACTCGGCCCCGGCGGCCTGGCCGACGCGACCATGCCCCTCGCGGACACGGTGCGCGCGGCCGGGGTACCCGCCCTGGCGCCGGTGGTGCGGTTCGGCGCAGCCGTCGCCGCGCTCGGCTCGCTGCTCGCCCTGATCCTCGGCATCTCCCGCACCACTCTGGCCATGGCGCGCGACCGTCATCTCCCGTACGTGCTGGCCACCGTCCACCCACGCTTCCATGTGCCCCATCGGGCCGAACTCGCCGTCTGTGCCGCCGTAGTGGCCCTGGTCGCTTTCGCTGACCTGCGCGGCGCGATCGGATTCTCGTCCTTCGGGGTGCTCGTCTACTACGCCATCGCCAATGCCTCCGCCTGGACCCTGACAGCGGACGAGGGCCGACCCTGGCGAGTCGTCCCCGTGGTGGGCCTGGCCGGCTGCCTGCTCCTGGCCTTCAGCCTCCCGCTCTCCGCCGCTCTCTCCGGCGCCATCGTTCTGGCAGTCGGCGCGGGCGCATATGTCGTACGCAGGGCAGCCAGGTCCCGTGGCTGATCAGACCTGACTGCCGTGCCGGGCCCGCCCCCGGCCGCCGGTCCAGTGGGCGACGCTCCTACCGCTGTGACCCACGACACAGCCCGCTCCTGTCAGGAATCGGGGCGCTGTTCCGCTCAAGTCACCGGGAACAAGCGAACCGACAAGGAGCAACTCATGAAGCACCGCATCGTCGTCCTCGGCGCCGGCTATGCCGGGTCCTACGCGGCCGGGTCCTTGGCCCGCCGGCTGTCCCCGGCGAACGCCGAGATCACCGTGGTCAACGCCGCGCCGGACTTCGTTCAGCGGCTGCGGCTGCACCAGCTCGCGGCCGGTCAGGAGATCGAGGCCCCGCAGCTCACCGAGGTGTTCGCGGGCACGGGGATACGGCTGCGCGTGGCACGCGTCACCGCCGTCGACCCCGAGCGCCAGATGGTCGCCGTGGCCGACGCCGACGGTGGCGGCGAGGTCGGCTACGACACGCTCGTCTACGCGCTCGGCAGCCACGGCGCCGACGGCGGCGTCCCGGGCGTGGCCGAGCACGCCTTCGACGTCGCCGCCCGGCCCGCGGCCCTGCGCCTGCGCGAGCGTCTGGGCAGCCTGGACGTGCGAGGTGAAGGCGGCAGGGTGCTGGTCGTCGGCGACGGCCTGACCGGTATCGAGACCGCCACGGAGATCGCCGAATCCCGGCCCGGTCTGGCGGTGACGCTGGTCGCCCGCGGTGAGCTGGGAGCCCCGCTCTCCGTCGGAGCCCGCAGTCATCTGCGCCTGGCCTGCGACCGGCTGGGCATCACCGTCCTGGAGCACACCGAGGTCGCAGCCGTCGAAACGGCGCGGGTGCTGTGCGCCGACGGCACCGTCCTGGCGTCCGACGCGACGGTGTGGACGGCCGGGTTCGCGGTCAGCCCCATCGCCGCCGCCGGCGGTCTCGAGGTCACCGAGAGCGGTCGGATCGTCGTCGATCGCACCATGCGGTCGGTCTCGTACCCGAACGTCTACGGCGTCGGTGACAGCGCCCGCGCGATCGGCGACAACGGACGCCCGATGCCGATGTCCTGCGCTTCGGCCGGCTACACCGGACGGCAGGCCGTGGACACGATCGTGGGACAGCTGGCCGGCCGCGAGATCGCGAACACCAAGCTGGAGTACGTGGGCAACCACATCAGCCTCGGACGGCGGGACGGGATCCTGCAGTTGGTCGACGCGGAAGGCCGGGCGAAGCCCAAGTACATGGGGGGCCGGAAGGCCGCGCGGCTCAAGGCGGGCATCCTCAGGATGTCGCTCTGGGCCAACTCGCACCCGACGTTCGGCCTGCCCAGGCGCAAGCACCACCTGACCGCCGCGGCCACCGCACCCACCGTGCGGGATGCCTCCGCCGCGAAGACCGAGAGGACGGCCGCGTAGTCGGTCAAGGCCTGCCTAGGGTGACCCGCATGGACAGCATCACCGTCGATCGCTTCGACATCGGTCGCTTCGAGGCCGGCCGGAACCGGCTGGCCTCGCTGGCGTACCGGCTGCTGGGTTCCGCCACCGACGCCGAAGACGCCGTACAGGATGCGTTCTTGGCCTGGCAGGCCGCGGATCGGCAGCGGATCGAGGTGCCGGAGGCGTGGCTGACCAAGGTCGTCACCAACCTGTGCCTCGACCGGCTCCGCTCGGCACAGGTCCGCCGCGAGCGCACCGCCGGCGCCTGGCTCCCCGAACCGCTCCTCGGCGGCGACCCGATACTCGGCCCGGCCGACACGTTCGAGCAGCGCGAGTCGGTCTCCCTTGCCGTACTGACCCTCATGGAGAGGCTGGCCCCCGTCGAACGGGCCGTCTACGTCCTGCGCGAAGCGTTCTCCTACGGCCACGCCGAGATCGCCGGGATCCTCGACATCAACGAGTCCGCGAGCCAGCAGCACCTCCACCGGGCCCGGCGCCGCATCACCGCCGCGCGGCGCGGCGGCAGCGAAGTCGACCCGGCGTCCGCCCGCAGAATCGTCGAGGAGTTCCTCGCCGCTGCCGTCTCGGGCCGCACCGACCGGCTGGTGGCACTGCTCACCGACGACGCGACGGCGATCTCCGACGGCGCGGGCGGCCAGGCCGAGAAGCTGTTGCGGTACGACACCCCGCAACGCGTCGCCGCCGTCGTGCGGACCGGCTTCAGGCCGACCCCCGCCAAGCACCGACTGGCCGGCGGCACCCCCGCTCTCCACTACGCGCTCCTCAACGGCGCCCCCGCCATCCTCTTCGTGGTCGGCGACCAGGTCATCGGCTCCATGACGTTCGACATCGCCGACGGCAAGATCGCATCCATGTGCGGGATCGCCGCCCCCACCCGGCTCGCCCGCCTCACCGAAGCCTGGCGGCAACACGAACCGGACACGCCTCTCCTCCCCCAGTGGTGACCCGGCCCACGGCGGGAATGTGAGGTGCGTTGGTCTTTGCGGTGCCGCTCGTCAGGGAAGGGCGCGCTGCAGGTCGTCGAGCAGGGATTGCGCCCACTGGGCCCCACCGGTCCCAGCGCCCGTCGCGGCTCCGGTGACCGCCCCGGCCGTGACCGTGGCCAGGACGTTCCTGACCCGGGCCACCAGACGGCTCAGTCGCCCCTCGTCCGGTTCCTCGCTCGCCACCTCCGCGAGGACCGCCCGGGCATCCTGGCGCAGGGCTGTCGCCTGCGCGGCGGAGAGTCGCAGGACGTCCACGGTGGCGAGCAACGCCGTCAGGGTCGCGGCGAGTTGCTGACCGGCGGTGTCGGGCGCGGCCGTGGTGGCGTACTGGTTCTGCACCACCTCGCGATTGCCGATGGCGATCTGGCTGCCGGTGATCGGGCCGAAGAACTGCGCTCCGTCCGCCCGCGTCATGGCTGCACCGTCCCCACGGTCGGGAGGGCGCGCACCTGACCCCGCACGTTCCTGATGCTCTCCGCCACGGTCGCCCTCTGGCCCGTCGCTGCGCCGCCGGTGTGCCTCGCCCTGGTCAGAGCGTCGAGCATGCTGCTGAGGTTGCTGCCTACGCGCAGGGGATCGCTTGTGGGGCGCTGCAGTTCGGCGTCGATCTCGGCGGCGGCCTGCCTGACACGCTCCTGGGCCGGCCGGTCGAGGCCCAGGTCGGGGAGCCCGGCCAGAACCATGTCCACGGTGTCCCGCACACTCTGCAGGACCAACTCGCGGTGGCGGCTCAGGCCCGAGTACGCGCCATCCCGCGGTGCGGGATGGAACGACGGTGGGTCAGGTCGAGGAGTGTGCCGTGTGTTCGGGAAGGCCTCGCGGACGAACGTTTCCAGGTCCCCGTCAAGTTCCGCACGGAATCTACCGGCCGCTCGTTCCAACTCGACCTGGTGCTGCGACTGTTTCACTGTGCCGTTGTTCACGGCCACATTCGATTGGTGCGCTGTGATGTAGTAGTTGTTCTGGGTGAATGGCGGGGAAACACTCTCAGTCGGGAGGAAAGTCGCGGGTGGTTCCTGAGTGTTTCCCGGGGTTTCGAAGGAGCTTTCGGACGAGGTAGCGGCGGGTGTGCTGCCCAGTGTCCTCGCAGGCGTCCTATAGCCCTCGCCAGAAGCAGATTCCTCCTCGGCCCTGGCCGCCGGAGCACTGTCCACCCGTAGCGGCATGGCCTTCTGTCGTGTCTCGTAGCGCATCAAAATGTCCCCCGCTTTCGATTACTCTGAATCGTAGCGAGGGACCCATGAAGAGCAATCGACTTTCACAGAATGTGACGCACAGAATGTCACCGAGGCGCATCGTGTGAATCGCGTGAAAGGTGACTGGGGAATGGGATCAGAGTGAATTCAGGGGCCCCGCGCACCGTCGGCTGTCCGGCGCGGTCGGAGCGGAGGAGGCCGACCCGGCCGGGGGAGGTCCAGGTCGGCCCCGTCTGGGGATGGTGCTCTGCGGCTCAGCGGCATTCCGGACCAGCGGAAAGCCGCGCCGTCAGGTGGTGCGGCGCGTGCGGGAGAGAACCATCCCGCTGAGGACCAGGGCGATCAGTGCGATCACCAGGGCCACGACGGCTCCGCCTCGTCCGTTTCCGCTGCCCACTCCACCGTCGGATCCGGTCAGTTGCATGACACCGATGACCATGCCGATCAGCGCCACCACCGGGGCCACCATGGCACTGCTTCGTCCGTTGCCCGTGCCGATGCGTCCGGCGGACTGGGCCAGCGCCACGCCGCCGATGATCACACTGATCAGCGCGACCAAGAGGGCCACCATGGCGCCGCCTCGCCCGGAACCGCCGTCGTCGGCGGCGACCGAGACCTGCGCGGCTGCCGGTGTGGCAAGCACCAAGCCCCCGAGCACTGCGGCTGCGGTGGCTGTGAGCAAGTGACGGACGGACATCGAGGACCCCTTCGGTTGCCTGGCAGGTACAGGCAGAGCGTATGGATCTACGGGGTGTCCGGTCGTCCTACAGGAGGTGCCAATAGGCGCTACCGCCGGGGCAGTAGGCGCTCGGCCGGGGCCTGCTTTCACAGCAGTCGTGTACCGCGGTCGCAGCAACCCGGCCCCGCCCTGCGCTGCTTCTCGCTTCTCTGTGGCCGCTCTCTGCGGCCGTGGGGAGTGGAGGTGGCTCAGATCCACCCGGCACGCGAGGCGGCATGCACGGCGCTGATCCTGTTCCCCACCTTCAACTTGTGGATGGCCGAGTGAATGTGATTGCGGACCGTTCCCGGGCTCAGGTGCAGTTGAGAGGCGATGGCGCTGAGCGGGCGGCCGTCCTCGGCCGCCTTCAGTATCTCCGCCTCACGGGCCGTCAGCGGGTTCTCGCCGACGGCCAGCATCTCGGTGACCAGCTCGGCGGGTATGTGCCGTCCCCCAGCGTGCACCTCCCGGATCACCCTGCTCAGCTCCCGGATCGAGGTCTCCTTGGTGAGGATCCCGCGCACTCCGGCCTTGAAGGCACGCTGCAGATAGCCGGGCCGGGCGTCGCAGGTCAGGATCACGACCGGGAAGCCGGGCCGTTGCCTGTTCAACTGCTCCGCGACCTCGATCCCGTTCCTGCCCGGCATGTGCACATCGAGGAGCGCGAGCCCGGCCTGATGGCCGTTCACCAGCCCCAGCACCCTGTCGCCCCGCCCCGTATGAGCGACGACCTCGATGTCTCCGGGCAGTTGCAGGAGTTCAGCGAGCGCCTCCCTGGTGAGGGCTTCGTCCGCGGCCAGCACAACCTTGATCGCCATGTTCGCTCCCCCAGTCACTCCGGCTCAACGGCGTCGTCGCTTCCACGCGACAGGTGAGACCGGGGCCCGCACCGCTGCCGAGCGTGCGACGACGGCGCACAGTCGCGCCGACGGACCGGCGAGCCCCCCTGCTTCGCTGTGATGAATGGTGTCGCCGGCCGCCACCCGCCCGTACGCCGGACGCCCCGGCCCGCAGCACATCGCGACACCGATCCTGCTGATCAGGTGCGGTCAATCCAGCGCCCTGTCCGATGGCGACTGCGCTGGCCCCGTAGGGCGCATTCCGGTCATCTGCCGTAGGCACGTGTCCACGTGGTCCGGAGAGAGACCGCCGAATGCGGGATCCGATCCCGTCACATCAGATAAAGGGCACCTTGATGGAAGCGCTTGAAAGATCATTCTGTGAATCCCCCGTCATGCGATCGAGCCGCAAGCGTGCACTGTAGCTCCCCCTTCTCAACTCTTCTACCCTTGATCTTTCGCTAGAAGGCGCTATATGAGTCACTGCCCTCCGGGTTCGCCGCCGGGCAAGGCTGGCTGGTCAGAGGCTTTGTGAGCGTTCTCCGGCCGGATTCAGGCAGCGCGTCGACCAGCGGCGCACAACCGAGGAAACTTCGCGCAGAGCCGAACAGACGACAGCCGGCTGCCCGGCAGAGCCAGCGGCTCTGCCGGGCAGCCGGCAGCAGAGGCGGGGAAGTTCAGCTCCCGTTCAGCTTGTGCTGGACGAAGTCGTAGCTCAGGTCGCCGATCTCCGGCGCGTACTGACGCGATGCCTCAATTGCGGAAGGGAAGTTCTCACCGGCCCAGACCCTGCTCTCGCCACAATCGTTCGCGAAGTCCGTCCAGTTGCTCCAGCGCAGTGTGGTGTCGGCGGCGGGAGTGACCCCCGGTTCGACGAGGGAAGATCCCTTGGCCGTGGGGACGGCTATGTCGATCTTGTCGGTTCCGGTGAACTTCCGCACTTGCTGGGCGAATGCAAGGCAGAGCGCGGAGGTGACGGAGGGGTATTCAGGACTGTCGGCAGAGTTCGTGCTCAGATAGCTCCGCCATTCGTTTCCGGTGATGTCGCTGACGGTGCCCTTACCGACACCGCCCCATGCCGTCACCTTCTTCTTCCCGTACACGTGGCGAATCGCACTGAACGGCCGCACCGAGTCGTACTTGCGCTTGAAGTGCCACGTGGCGATGGTCGCGTCGACGAAGGCGACATCGGACGTGGTGATGTACTGCACCATCTTCTCCGTGTCGTACTTGCCTCCGGTGACCACTGGAGTGCCGGCGACGGCACCGAAGGTGATGACCTTGTCGTTGAAGAGTTCGGCGCTCATCTTCTGGCGGTCATTCAGGTTCGCCGAGGCCTTGAGGACCTCGTCGGCCTGGCTCTTGTAGGCCTTCCGGTTGTGGTGGTTGCTCTTGGTCGGAGGAGAGACCTTGAACCGGGTGGGGCTGTCGTACGAGAACGGCCGCACGCGACCGTACTGAGGTGTGGCGAACTGCTGAGACCTCAGAACGTTGTTCGTCGAGGTGGCGTTGGGCTGCCAGCGGGACGGATTGCGCAGCTCGTCCACGGTGTTGACCGGCTTGTAGCCCGTGTAGTCGGCGTAGGGCTGCCGGTTGTACTTGCGCCCGCCCTCATCGCCGTCACGGTTGGACCCGTCCCCCACGCGCGCTGCCATGGCGCTCTTCGCGGCGAGAATTCCAATGCCGCTCGGGGTGGTCGGGTCCTCCTTGGTGTCGTTCGGATCGAGCCCCGCCGACTCCATCATCTCGAGCCAGCGCGACTTGTACTGCGGGAGGACCTCGTTGAGCGAGGTGAAGGCCGAGTAGATGACCGCGATGTTCTTGTTGCGGACCGTGCGTTCCTCTTTCGGGCGACGTCCCAGGTCCGAGAAAATGCCTTTCGCCGTCGGATGGTAGGGAGCTATGGCGTCGAACCACGGCATCTCGATCAGAATGGCGTGGTCCACGGTCAATGACACGGAACGGCCCGAGCTCTGCTCGCGCGACACCCTCTGGAACTTCGGATACACGACCTCGATCAGGGCGTTCCCGTGATCAAGGTCGATGGCGGCCGCCTTGCGCGGGGCCGCGGGCGCGGCACTGTTCAGCGATCCCACCAGGACGAACGCGGTGGCAACGGCCACCACCCCCGCCAGGCGCCGACTCCGCAGCCGCCTCAAATTCGTCACCGGAAATTCTCCTTCTGATCGGGCTTGCCACTCGCGTGCCGCCAAGTATTGCCAGCTCAACCACCGCACCACTACTGCTCGATCGAGTAGTACTGACTACCTACGCTGATGCCTTGGCAGGTGTTGCCCGCAGTGCGAACCGTTGGCGATGATGCCGGGCGGAGGGCTTGTCGCTTTCCGGGGAACGGAGTATTCCGTACGCGCACACTAACAACTACCTATCGACGGGTGAGTGTTCGGATGTGGAGCAATATGCAGGACTCGGCAACATTGGGCACGGCAACCCCGGTTTCGGTTCCGATATCCTCGCTTCTTCCCGGTGATTCACCTCGAGTGGCCGGGGAGAACCTCGAACACGTACAACTGCTGGCCACGACGCGGGACCTTCCGCCGATTCTTGTGCACATGAGCACGATGCGGGTGATCGACGGAATGCACCGGCTGCGGGCCGCGCAGCTCCGGGGCGATGAGACCATCTCCGTCACGTTCTTCGAAGGTGACGACAGAGAAGCCTTTCTCCTCTCTGTCAATGCCAATATCAAGCACGGTCTTCCGCTGTCGCCGGCCGATCGCGAGGGGGCGGCCCTCCGTATCCTCACCGAGCACCGGCACTGGTCGGACCGGGCCGTCGCGAGCGCCGCGGGACTGTCCCCGACGACGGTGAGCGCGATCCGGCAGCGCTCCTTCGAACCGGTTGAGCCGGGGAGCGGGCGCGTGGGGCGAGACGGACGCGTACGCCCCGTCGACGGTTCGGCCGGCAGGCTACGGGCGAGCGAGGTGATCGCCAGGACCCCAGACGCTCCCCTGCGGGCCATTGCCCGGGAGGCCGGCGTCTCGGTAGGGACTGCGCGGGACGTGCGCGAACGCCTTCGAGCGGGCCGGAGCCCGGTGTTGTCCCCCCGGCGGGGCACCGCCCAGGAGCACCAACCCTCCGTCGCCGACGCGCTGGTGGCACAGCGGCAGGGAGAGCCGTCCTCGGAGCGGCAGAGCACGGGGACCGCGCGGCAGAACATCGACTGGCCGTCGGTGCGTGGCGATCTGAGCAGGGACCCCGCGGTGCGGTACGCGGAGAACGGCCGCGCCTTCGTCCGGTGGGTCGACGGCCATTTGATCGACCCGGTCGAATGGGGCGGGCTGATCGATGCCGTGCCGCCGCACTGGCGGAACTCCGTGGCCGGGCTGGCCCGCTCATGCGCCGCAGCCTGGCTGGAGCTGGCCCAGGAACTCGAACAGCGGGCGGGGTCGCAGCCTGAACTCGCGGTGACCGTGGACATGGTGACGACGGCCACCGTTCCGCACGGGGCCACGAGCTCCTGAACGCGGAACCGGCCAGGACCCTGGTGGCAGGTGCGCGGGCGCGGCCGCGGGGCACCGTCAGGAGCGGTCCGCAGCGGCCCCTTTGGCCCATGCCTCGATGAGCTCGACGGCCTGGTCGGCGTTGAGCCTCGGATCGCACAGCGAGGTGTAGTGACGCTGCAGGTCGGCCTCGCTCTCCACTGATCCGCCGATGCATTCCGTCACGTCGTCCGCCGCGACCTCGATGTGGAGCCCGGCCGCGTGCTGCCGGTTCGTCTCGAGGATGTCGCGGAACCGCAGCGCCTCGGTGATCACGTCGTCGAGATGACGTGTCTTCAGGCCGAGCCGTGTCTTGACGGTGTTGCCGTGCATGGGGTCGCTCAGCCAGACCACCGGGTGTCCGGCATTCACCACACGACGGACGATGGGCGGCAGGGCTTCCTGGATCCGGTCCCGGCCCATCCGCGGAATCAGCACGAGGCGGCCGGGCTCTCTGTGCGGGTCGAGCGCCTCGCACACGCGCAGTACGTCGTCCGGGTCCGCGGTCGGCCCGATCTTGCACCCCACCGGATTGACTACGGCGGAGAGCAGGGCGACATGTGCGTCGGCCGGCCGGCGCGTCCGCTCCCCCACCCACGGCAGATGCGTCGACGCCAGGTACAGGTCTTCCGTGTCCGGGTCGCGACGGACCAGTCGGGACTCGTAGTCGATCACCAGGGCCTCGTGGCTCGACCACGGCCCTTCCGTCGCCGGCAGGCGGTATCCCCCCTGGCGGTGCCTGCGCAGCGCCCGCTGCACTTTGTCGCTGGCCTCATAGGCCCACAGCATCCGCCGCGGGTTGGCCTCGCGGGTGACCGGCGAGGCGATCTCGGAATTGATCAAGTGCCCCTGGAAGGAGGGGATGGTCAGCGCGCCGTGCCGTTCGGTCGGCTGCGACCTGGGTTTGGCGAACTGCCCGCCCATGCGGCCGACACGTATGACGCTCCGGCCGGTGAGCTCGCTGAACCGATCACCGAGACGGTCGATGACACGCAGCTTCTGCGCGATGTGCCTCGGCTCGCATTCGTAGAAGCTCTCGGCGCAGTCGCCCAGTTGCAGGAGGAGTGCCTCCGTCGTCACCAGTCTCGACAGTGACTGCCGCAGCCGCCGGATCTCCGCGGCCCCCACCAGGGGCGGAGCCGACGCGAGGCCGTCGCGGGCCTCGCGGTATTCGGCGTGGTCCCGCCAGTCCGGTTGCTGGGCCGCCGGCATGTCCTCCCACGGCCCGAGTCTGGTGAAGTCCACCGCGGAGCTGGATGGCTGCATGAGTGCTCCCGTCGAGAGATCGGCGCTACGTGCTTCGGGGAATCGCACATGGCCTCACACGGCGCCTCGTATGCGCCGGATCACGGCGGCCGGATCCGGGTGGGCCTTGTCCCCACGCCAGGCCACATGGTGGTCGGGTCTGAGAAGTACGAGGTCTCGCTCCCAGGCCCTGCGGGCGCCGGTGTTGCCGGTCAGCACCGCGTGGCGGACCGGCAGGCCTTGAGCTTCGGCCTCCTGGAGGAGCGTGTCGGCCCTGCCGTCGCCCACGAAGTCGACGAGCGTGAAGGACGGGCCGAAGCGGTCGTAGACCGGCGTTCCGTCGTCGAGGAGGAGACTGGGCGGGCGGCTTCCCGGCCAGGTCGTCGGCCGGTACTGCCGGGGGCTCCACGGGGGTTCGGGCGCATCCTCGTGGCAGACGACGGGCGAATCGGTGTAGCGGTAGCCCAGCTCGATGCCCCTGTACTCGTTCTCGCCCCGTTCGGCGTCGAGGAACGCCGCGATGTCCTTCAACGAGGCGCCCTCACGCAGGAGTTGGCCTGCCTGGAGGTGTACGCCGAGGTGGCGGTGCGAGGTGTGCATGTTGCGCAGGCCCACCGGGCGGCGCTCGGCCTCGTAGCTGTCGAGCAGTGCGGGGCCGCCGAAGCCCTTGACGGCTGCGGCGATCTTCCAGGCGGCGTCCATCGCGTCGCCGATGCCCGTGTTCATTCCGTAGGCACCGGTCGGGAACATGCGATGGGCACTGTCGCCCGCGAGGAGGACCCGTCCGGCGCGGTAGCGGTCGGCGATCATGAAGCCGGGGCGCCAGCGGGACGTCAGCAGCACCTTGTCGATCTTCAGGTCCGCCTGCATCGTGTCGAGCAGGAAGGCGGCCGGATCGGCCGGCGGGGTGTCGAATTCGGAGGGATCCATGCCGTTGACGTGTGCGGTCCAGGTGTCCACCTCGTCCTGGGCGATGAGGACGTACCTGAAGGCGAAGTAGTGCCAGAACCGGCCGTGCCGGTGCAGGGTCTCCAGGTCGCGGCTCTTGAAGTGGACCATGAAGGCGCCCGGCAGTCCGGGTACGTCGAAGCCCTGCTGGCCGATGCCCACGGCGTCGCGGACCCGGCTCGACGCGCCGTCGCATCCGATGACGTACCGGGACCGGATCTCGACCCGGTCGTCGGTCATCACCTCGGCCAGGTGGCCGGTCACCCCCTCGTCGTCCTGGGTGAGGGATTCGAGCCGCAGTCCGCAGCGCAGATCGATCAGTGCGCTGCGTCGGCAGTGGGCCCGCAGGACCGGCTCCAGGTCGATCTGTGAGATCCGCTGGCCGGGTTCGGTGGGCTGGGTGCCGTCGTTGTGCTCGGCGATGCGTCGCCACTCCTCGGCCACCGAGGGGAGTTCCCATGACGTGATCGGCTCGCCCGCGAGGCCGGTCGACCAGATCACGTCGGCGGGATGTTCGGGCCCGACACCGGCGGACCGGATGTCATCGGCGATGCCGAGTTGCCGGAAGAACTCCATGCTGCGGGAGTTGACGTAGTCGAGCTTCGGATGGACGGACGTCTCGAAGTCCCGGTCGACGAGCACGCAGTGGACGCCTTGGCGTGCGAGCGCCAGCGCGGTGACCATGCCGACGGGGCCTGCGCCCACGACGAGAACCGGTGCCGGATCCACGATTACCTCCCCAGGGGTGTGGGGCGGTTCGGACCGCCCCACACCGTTCGCGGTTGTTCAGTGCGCTTCGCTGGGCGTCCGGCTCTCCGGATCGCTCTTGACCGTGACGCCGCTGGGCGGGGCTTCCTCGCGAGAGGGAGCCGCGGCACCCGTGAGGGCGCGGACCTGCAGCTCGGCGAAGCCGGCGTCGTTGCGCTCCTTGCTGAGGAGCGTGCCGATGTAGCCCAGCAGGAAGGCGACCGGCACCGAGATCATTCCGGGTTCGATGTCGACGAACTTGAAGTCGGCGCCGGGGAAGATCGCGTCCTCCTCGGCCGACACCCCGTTGGAGAACACGACCATGAACATGGTCACGGCGATTCCTCCGTAGACCGTCCACAGCAGTCCGGAGGTGTTGAACCGCCGCCAGAACAGCGCGTAGACGACGGCCGGGAGGACCGCGGCGCCCGCCACGTCGATCGAGGTCGGGATGAAGATGTGGGTCCGCACCGGCAGCATCGCGACGCCGCCGACGACGGACGCGATGCCGATGATCTTCACGTTGCGCCGGATGTCGCGCAGTTCGGCGACCGGGTCCAGCCGCCGTCCCCGCACCACGTTGATGTCCCTGGTGACGGCTGTCACCGCGTTGATCAGGAGGGCCGCGAAGACTCCGACGATCGTCAGCAGTGCGATCACGGCGAGCACGCCGACCATCAGTGGCCCGCCGAGGTCGTCCGCGAGCTTGGGCAGGCTGATGTCACGGTGGGGCTTGATCACGCCGATGTTCTCGCCGCCGAGCACCGCGACGGCGCCCAGGCCGACGACGGACATGCACAGGTAGAACGCCACGACCATCATCGACGCCCAGCCGGCCGACTTCCGCGCGTCCTGTCCGCTGGTGACCGCGAAGTTGCGCATGAAGAGGAACGGGATCGCCGCGACCCCGACGACGATGCAGAAGAGCTTCGACAGGTGGATCCACCGGTCCGAGCCCTCGCCGAACAGGCGTCCGGGACCCAGCAGGTCGTAACCCGCCTTGTGCGCCACGGCGTTGGCCTCGGCCTCTTCGAGCAGGCTGAGGGGGTTCATGTTGAACTTGGCGAGCACCAGCGTGGTCAGCACCGCCACCACGGCGAAGGCGAGAGCGGCCTTGAACACCAGGATCCGGGTGACTCCCGCCATGCCGCCCACGTATACGTACAGCACGGTGACCAGGCCGACGACGGCGACCATGAGGGCCAGGACGACGAGGGCGTCGAGACCGAACCACCGGTTGAAGATGAAGGCGACCGCGGCCATGCTGATGATCGTGAACATGGTGTAGATCAGCAGGATGACGACGGCCGACGCGATGCGCGCCGGACGTTCACGGGCCCGCAGCGCGAAGAGGTCGCCCAGCGTGCGTACACCCAGGTTGCGCATGGGCGAGGCGAAGATCAGCACTCCGAGCATCATGGACATCGTGAAGGCCGTCAGCAGGAGAACGGCGTCGTAGCCGCTCAGTGCGATGTGACCGGTGATGATGAACATGGTCGAGTACATGATGGGTGCGGAGGCCAGCGCCACGGCGTTCTGCCCCGGGCCGATCTTCCGGTCGTCGAGCAGGAAGCCGTCCGGGCCGCTTGTTCTGCGGCCCACCGCCTTCACCAGGAAGAACACCAGGACGGCGACGGCGATGGTGAGAGGGATGGCAACGGCGGGAGCTGCCCACGTGTTGTCGACCGGGGGTGGTGGGTCGGCGAGGAAAATGGTGCTGCTCATCGGAGGTCTCCTTCCAGGTCCGCCCGGATCCGCTCGCTGAGGGGATCCAGTCGTGTACGGGCGTATCGCAGGTACACCGCAGAGGTCGTCACCACGAAGGCGAACGACAGCAGCACGAACAGCAGGCCCAGGTTCATGGGGCCGCCGATCCCTTGCCGGAAGAAGTCCGGGGCGAAGGTGGCGAGCGCGCACCCGAGGAACCACCACCCGAAGAAGATGACACTCGCCCAGAGGATGAAGGCATTGGACTGCCGACGCAGGGTCTTGAACTGGGCGCTGCCATGTACGGCGGCATAGCGGTCATCGTCCGCCGGTGAGTTCATCGTGCCCATGACACCTCTTCCTGTATGAGTTCGCCGTCGTCACGACGTCGTGACGTGGCGGTCAGAACGGCAGTTTCGGCCACCAACCCCCGCGCGGACATGGCTCATTCACGGGATTACCGGACCGCGGTGGAGAAATGGCGTGGCGCCCCGGCCGAACCGCGTGAACGTGTGATGTCCGGCGAGGACGGGGACGCCGATGGTGTCCCCATGACATCGGCACCGGAGAAGAACGTCTGGACGTACGACGATTTCACCAGCCGCGAGCTCGATTCCGCCCGCTGGCAAATCATGGCGATAAACGGGGCCGACGGTGAACGGCACCAATATCAGGACCGCAACGCACGGATGCGCATCGATGAGGGCCGGTTCGAGGTGACCGTCAACCCGTTCACCCGCTTCCACGACACGGACCCGCGGCAGAACAACGCCAAGCAGATGTACCAATCGGTGCGGCGCTTCCCCGTGCCGGCGGCGGGCGACCTGACGTTCGAGGTCGAGATGGGGGTGCGGACCTACGGCCAGATTCCCCATGACCCGCTCGACGCCTTCGGCACGGTGAACCTCTTCGACCTGGACACCGGCGTCGTGCTCAATGCCGCGGCCACCAACGACACCCTCTACGCCCTGGTCGAACGCCTGGTGATCCCGGGTGTGACGCTTCCGCACGAGCACTACATCCACCGGGTGGTCCTGGACGTGCCGACGGAACCGGGTCTCGAGCACCGCTATGCCGTCACCTACCGGGCCGAGACGTCGAAGGTGGAGTTCCGCGTCGACGGCGAACCCGCCTACTGGGCGCGGCTTCCCGTACCGGTGACGGGCTTCCACGCGGGCATGGCCCTGTTCTCGGCCCGTGATCTCTCCCGCTACGCGCGCGCGGAGCGGGAGCACGGGCAGGGCGCGACCGGCCGCTGGGGGCCGTGGCAGATCATGACAAGCGTCAGATGAGCACGTCGCCGCCGTCGATGTTCAGGTTGATGCCGTTGATCGAGCGGTTCTCCAGCAGAAAAGAGATCGCCTCGGTGCAGTCCTGCATCGTCACCGGCCGCTTGGTCAGCGCCCGCGTCGCCGCGGCCTCGCGGGCACCGGGCTTGTCGCTCCAGAACGGCGTGTCGGAGACGATGCTCGGGTGCAGGGCGTTGACCCGGATCGGCGAGAGCTCCACCGCAAGCGTTCTGACCAGCGCGCTGATGCCGCCGTTGGCGGTCGTCACGGTCGTGGAACCGGGGTAGGGCCGGTGACTGGCCAGGCCGCCGAGCAGGACGGCCGCGGCATCCTCGGGCATGCGCGGGGCCAGCGCGTGCAACACCGCCGTATAGCCGGTGAGTTTCACCGTCAGCAGGCGCGTCGCGTCGGTCGGACGGTAGTCGCGAACCGTGTTGTGGTCCCGGTTCACCGCCGCGAGCACCAGCCGGTCGACACGCCGCACATCGGCGAGGCCGGCCTCGATCTGCTCCGGATCGGTCAGGTCCAGTGCGAGTCCACGTGTCCGCCCACCGATTTCATGGGCGACGGCTTTGGTCCGATCCTCCGTACGGCCGGTGATGACCACATCGTTTCCTCGCTCGGCACACGCCTGGGCGAAATGCCGCCCGAGTCCCGACGTTCCGCCGATGACAACGACTTGAGTGCGATCGGACATTGATGTGTCCCTCTCTGCATTCGATATCACGGCCGGATGACCGGTCGGCCGACCGTATCCCGGCCCGGTAAGGGGAATTCACCGCGCATTCACGCTATTTCGACAGGCGCCGACTCGGGCTCCAGGTCGGCCAGCACGTCGGCCACGGACAGCGGCACCGCGCAGCGATCCGCGGCATAGCGAAGCGCCATGAGGTGGTCGTCGAGCGTGAGGTCGGCCAGTGCGTCGGCCACGAGGAACGGCTGTATGTCGCGGCTGTACGCGTCGCAGGCGGTGATGAGGCAGCCCATGTGCGCATAGACGCCGCAGACGATGAGCTGGTCCCGTCCCGCGCGTCGCAGCCGTTCCTCCAGGTCGCTCCGGAAGAACGCGCTGTAGCGCCATTTGGTCAGCACCGTGTCGCCCGGCTCGGGGGCCACCTCGTCGGCGATGCCCCGGTCGGATTCGTCGGCGCTCATGCCGGGGCCCCAGAAGTCGTTCAACAGCCCGCGGTCCTGCGCGTTCATGCCCCCCGGCTGTGCCGTGTACAGCACGGGCACCCCTGAGGCACGTGCCGCTGCCAGGAGCTTCGCCACGTTGGCGACGAGCTCGCTCCGTGGGGACTCCCCCGCCGGGAACGGGCGCAGGAAGTACCGCTGCATGTCATGCACCAGTACGACCGCCCGGTCCGGACGCGGGCGCCAGGGCACCGCCGCGCTCGGCAGATCGCCGTCGCCCGGCATGCGGTAGGGCGCGATCGGGGTCATGGCCATGGTTCGCCTCCTGGGTCCGTCCGCTCGTCCGTTGACTCGTCCGTCGACCTCATACGTGCAGGGCCGCGCCACCATCGACGTACAGATCGTGCATCGTGACGTGGCCCGCCTGGTCGGACACGAGGTACGCGACCGCCTCCGCCACGTCCCGCGGCTTGGCCACCTTCCGCAGGGGGATTCCGACGCGATAGGCGGCGGGCGATCCCTCGATCGCCTGCCGCGGATCGGTGCCGTCGCCGAGCATCGAGCGCAGCATGGGAGTGTCGGTCGAGCCGGGCGACACGATGTTGCACCTGATCCCGAAGTCGGCGAGCTCAAGGCCCAGGCACCGGGTGAACTGCGCGGAGGCCGCCTTCGACGCGGCATAGGCAGCCATGTCCACGCGCGGCACGCCCGCGGCGTTGGACGCCACGGTCACCATCGCGCCCCGGCGGCGGCCCATCATCCGCCGGGCCACCGCTCGCGACATGTGGAACACGCCGCCCGCGTTGACCGAGAAGATCTCGTCCCACTGGCCGTCGGGCAGATCGACCACCCGGCCGGTGTGCAGGACACCGGCCGCGTTGACGAGGATGCCGATGGGCCCCTGTTCGTCCTCGACCCGCCGCACGAGCGCGTCCACCGCCCGGCTGTCGCACACGTCCACGGCGTAGCCGCGCACGGACACGCCCTCGGCCTCGAGTTTGGTCACGACGGTGGCGAGCGCCTCGGCGTTGCGGTCCACGGCCGCGACCTGTGCTCCCGCGCCTGCCAGGGTGCCGGCCACCGCGGCACCGATTCCCTGGGCCGCACCGGTGACCAGTGCGACCGTCGACTCGATACCGGTCAGTTCCATTGAGGGCTCCTGCTGGTCGTGGCGGCTTCCTCGGCGTCGTACCCGAACAGCCATTGCTGATGGTCCAGGCCCGACGAGGCCCGGGCCGCCGCGTCGCGGCTGTGCTGCTCGTCCCCGTCGTCCAGGTGGAAGGTCCTGGCGTTGTCGCGTGACTGGTGCTGGATCCGTGTGACACGCGGCAGACGGATCCGCTCGTAGCGGCGCAACGCCCCTTCCAGGCCGCCCGATCCCGCCCCGGCCAGACAGACAGCGAGTACGACGGCGTCCTCGACCGCCTGGTTCGCGCCCTGTGCCTGGAACGGCAGCATCGGGTGCGCGGCGTCACCGATGACGGTCACCCGCCCCGAACTGAGCCGGTCGATGCTGTCGCGATCGTGCAGCGCCCATCTGCTGACCGTGTCCGCCGCACCGATGAGCCGCACGACATCCGGGTGCCAGCCCTTGTACGCGGCTGCCAGTTCGGCGACGTCACCCCGCGCCGACCAGGACTCCTCCCGCCAGTCCGATGCGGCCACGGTCGCGCCGAAACTCACCTGCCGTCCGGCTGACACCGGGTAGCACACGCAGTGCTGGTCCGGTCCGAACCACAGCCGCACACACGGCTCGTCGAGCAGGTGGCGCACCCGCTCGGCCGGAACCAGACCCCGGTAGATCGTCTGCCCGGAATAGCGCGGCCGGTCGGCCACGATCTGCTCCCGCACGAGCGAGTGAATGCCGTCGGCGCCCACGACGAGGTCCGCAGCGACGACCGTGCCGTCCGACAGGTGCAGCCGGGCCGCGTCCTGGTCCTGCGACACGGCGGCACAACGGGCCCCGAGGTGGATGCGGTCGGGCGGAAGGAGCGCGAGCAGGCTGCTGTGCAGGTCCGCACGGTGCACGGTGTAGTACGGCGCTCCGAAGCGGCGGCGGCACGGTTCACCCAGCGGAGTCCGCTGCAGCAGCGTGCCGTCGTCCCAGCGGCGCATCTCGATCGCCTGCGGTGCGACAGCGATGCTGCGCAAGCGGTCTCGCAGGCCGAGGCGGCGGAGAAGCCGGCTGGCGTTGGGCGCCACCTGGACCCCTGCGCCGACCTCGGTCAGATGTTCCGCCTGCTCATAGACGTGGCAGTCGATGCCGGCCCGGCGGAGCGCGACGGCCAGGACGAGGCCGGCGATTCCGCCGCCGGCCACGGCCACCCTCATCTGCGGCATGTCGTCGTCCTCCTCAGTAGTAGAGGAGCGCTTTGCCCCAGTCCTCGTCGGGCCCGAAGAGGCTGCGTGGTTTCACCACATCAGGCATGGCGGTCAGCGCCTCGTGGGGTATCAGAGTCCCCGGGGCCAGGCCGGTGACCTCGCTGCTGACGCCGAGCACGGCGCGCACCGAGGCCTCCAGTTCCGCCTGGGCGGCGGCCCGGTGCTCCTCGGGCACCTCGATCTCGATGCGCAGTACGGTCGGTTCCGCCCTCGCCCGCCAGAACAACACCTCGTAGGAGTCCGGCAGGGAGAAGACGAGCTCCTCGAGCTTGTGCTGGGTGATCGTCGCGCCGCCGACCTGGTGGCCGAACGCCGCTCTGCCGAGCACCTGGACCGTGGGCAGGCCCCACCCGCAGGCGCAGTCGTCGTAGGAGACCGACACGTTGTCCTCAAGGTTGTAGCGCAGCAGGGGCATCGCCTCGCGGAACAGGGGCGTGACCACGAGTTCGCCCTCGCCGTCCGCGCTGACCGTGCCCGTCCGCGGGTCGTACACCTCGAACAGCGCCCGGTCGGCCCACAGGTGCATCCGGCCGTGCTCGCACTCCCCGGCGAGGCTGCCGGTCTCCGTGGAGCCGTACTCCTCGATCACCGGTACCCCCCACAGCCGGCTGATCCGGCGGCGGCGGGCGGAGGTGAGCGGCTCTCCGCCGACGAACAGCGCACGCAGTCCGGGGAAGTCGGTGTCCGGCCGGTGCCCGGCCGCTTTCGCCGCGGCGGCCCAGATGAGGCATTCGGTCGGTACCGACCAGGTCAGCGATACGTCCAGGTCGTGCATGACGCGGACCACGCGGGCGTACGGCATGGCCAGCGACCGGTTGTCACCGGGCACCACCGTGGCGCCGTGCAGACGGCCGGCGGCATGCGCGAGATGTCCCGTCAGAAGCAGCGCGTACGGCGTGCGGACCAGGAAGGTGTCCGCGCCGGAGATCCCTATCCACTTGCGGGCGAAGCGCTCCGCCAGGTCGGCCCAGTCCTCTTGCGTGTAGTACGAGGGGGTGGGGTGCCCGGCGGTCCCGCTCGACTCGTGGTAGGTGGCCAGCCGTTCCTTCGGGACGGCGAGCATGCCGAAGGGGTAGTTGTCGCGCAGGTCCTGCTTGGTGGTCAACGGCAGCGCGGCGAGGTCGGAGGGGGTCGTGGGCAGGGCTGTGCCGTTCAGCCGCCGACGGTAGAAGGGTGAGCGGGCGGCCCAGGTGACGGTTTGCTGGAGCTGTTTCTCCTGCAGGAGCCGCAGCTCCTCCGGGCCGTTCCACTGGCCGAGTCGAGGCAGGCTCGCGTGGGGGTCGGTCACTGCTGTTCCTCTCCCAAGAGTCGGTGCGCGTTGTCCCAGGCGATCTGCCGCCACTGCTCGGGCGGCAGCCGCAGCACCTGGAACTTGGCAAGCTCCACGGCCGGGTGCTGGAGCGGATACTCGGAGCCGAACACCACGCGCTCGGCCCCGAGGCGGCTCACCGCCGCCTCGGCCACGCAGGTGTAGCCGCCGGAGGTCTCCAGCACGATGTTGAGCTCGTCCCGGATCAGGGTGAGCGCGTGGAAGTCGATGTTGCCGATGCCGCTGTGCCCGAGCACGAAGTTCACCTGCGGGAACCGGCGGGCCACACCGACCAGGTCGGCGACGCCCGCCCCGGGCCGGGACAGGCACACCACATAGACCGGGTGGCCGAACTCGGCCGCCACACCGACCAGTTCCTCGACACGGGGGTCGGCCAGACCGATGCCGTGCACGGCGGGCGAGACCTCCAGGCCGCGGAACTCGGCGGCCCTGGAACGGTATTCCTCGCTCGGGCGGTGCGGGTTGGCGAAGTAGAACGGCACCAGGCGCCCGTCCGTGTCCGCGCAGGTCTTCAGCACCGTGTCGTTGTCGGCATCGGTCTCGACGTACCCGCCCTCGACGAGCTGGCGGGCCAGGCGGTCCAGGTCGATGGTGCCGCCGGCGCACACCACGGCCCGCTCCAGCCCGCTGTCGTCCATGGCCGACAGGAGCCGCTCCCCGGCCCCGGGCCGGGGAGCCAGACGTACATGGAAATCCAGCACGGGTCGAGCGGTCATCGCGGCCACCGCTCGCCTCGCCTCGCTGCCGTCGCTCACTTCTCGATGCAGAACTCGTCGATCGGGTAGCCGACGTGCCGCTGCTCGACCGGCAGGTGGCCGAGCACCTTCGTGCCCGGCGTCAGGTCCGTGACGTTCAGGACCGTGCCGCCCGGACCGAGCACACGTACATGCCAGTCGTCCTGGACGATGAGGTTGACCTTCACCCCTGAGGCCGCGACCAGGTCGATCGCGAGCAGCGGACGCGTCTCGATCTTGACCCTGCCCACGGTGACCACCCGCGACTTGCCCTGCGAGTCGACAGCCAGCACCCGGCCGCCGGAGACGAGTTCACTGAGGTAGTTGGTCCGCCCCTCGGCCGACAGGGTGTACGAGTGCAGCGCACCGGCATTGACCCGGAACGGCCGTGTCGGCATGTACGGCAGCGGGTGCGTCTCGCTGCAGCAAAGGATCATGCCGGTGGAGTGCGAGCCGACGAGAATGCCTTCGTCGAGACGGAAGTTCGTGCAGGTGTCGACGCACGCACGCTCCCCCATCCCCACACGCCGGATCCCGGTGACCTCAAGCTCCACCAGCGGCAGGTCCGCCGCCTTGCTGACCGCGGCGGCCTTGAGTTCGGTCGCCTCCCCCACCGTGCGGGGGGCGAGCATCACGCCGTCGGAGCCGTGTTCGAGGACGCCGAAGACGATCTCTCCCTCCTCGACGTCGGCCACCTGCGTGATGATGCTGCCCTCCGCTCCGGCCGCGGCGGCCAGCACGATCTCCAGCGGGATCTTGGTGGGGTCCCGGAAGTAGAGGAGGCTCCACTTGTCGAGGCGCGCGGCGCGGCAGGCGTCCTCGAGACTGTCGGCGTCCGTGATCTCCACGTAGCGGCCGAACTCCACGTCCGGGTACTGATGCGCCAGTTCGGCGGGCTCCCCGTGGCGGGCCGGGTCGACTATGACCAGGTCAGCGGGTTCCAGCTTCTCCGGCAGCGGCTGGTTCTGCGGGAACAGGACCTTCTTCACCGTCGGGGGAAGCGGCTCCAGGTCAGCCGGATCGGCCGCGACGATGGCGTCCACCCGCTGGTGGACGGCTTCCTCGACGATGGCTTCCTTGGCTCCGTTCGCGCTACGGATGTCCAGCCAGCACAGCTTCACAGATGTCTCCTTGAAGAGCGGTCAGAGAGTCAGGACGTAAGGGCAAGCCGGTTGTCGACGCCGTCCCGGTCAGGGAGGCGCCGTGATTCGTGCACCAGCCGGGCGATCGACGCCGCCATCCAGCCGGGCCGGTCGGCCTGGAAGACGTTGCGGCCCATGGCCACACCGGACGCGCCGCCCTGCAGTGCGTCGGACACATGGGCCAGTACGACGTCGGTCTCGGCGGAGCGCGGGCCGCCGGCCACGATGACGGGGATCGGACAGGCCGCCACCACCTCGGCCATCCGCTCGGGTGTGCCCGCGTAGTCGGTCTTCACGATGTCGGCGCCGAGGTCGGCCGCCAGGGACGCGGCGTGCGCCACGAGCTCCGGGGCCCGCGAGTCACTGATCTGCGGTCCGCGGGCGTACACCATGGCGAGCAGCGGGACGTTCCAGCGCTCGCACTCCCCCGCCACGGCCGCCAGATCCGCGACCTGCCGGGCCTCTTGGTGCGATCCCAGGTTCACGTGCACGCTGACGGCATCGGCTCCCAGCCGCAGCGCCTCTTCCACGTGGGCGACGAGATATTTGGCGTCCGGATCCGGGGCGTGCCGCGTGCTCGCATTCAGATGCATGATCAACGACATGTCACCGAACCAGCCGTGATCCACGTGCCGGAGACTGCCCTTGTGCAGCACCACGGCGTCCACGCCCGTGCCGGCGAGCTCCCCGAGCAGGGAGTTCAGACCGCCGCGAGGCAGTGGCCCGTCGGTGACGGAATGATCGAGCGGCACCACGAGCAGGCGCCCGTCGCCATGGCGGAACAGACGTCGCAGGCGGAGATCGCGAGCGAACGAAGCGTTGTGTACAGCAGCCACTGTGTCCTGCCTCTCTCAGACGGATGCGGAACGGCCGGAGTTCGCGGACGCGACGCCTGTCGGCTCATCCCGGTCGAGCTGGAACTCGTGATGCAGGGTCTCGACCGCTTCGACGGTGCGTTCTTGAGGCACGATCACGGACAGCCTCATCTGGGACGTGGACATCCAGCTCGTGGGAATGCCGGCCGCGGCGAGCGCCGCCATGAGCCTGGCCGTGTACTCCGGGCGGCTGAGCAGCCCCATCCCGACCACCGAGACCTTGCCGACGTTCTCGTCGAAGTGCACACCTCCGTCGAAGGCCGCCGTCAGCTCGTGCAGCGCGGCCCGCACCGGGCCGGCCTGGCTGCGGCGGATCGTGAACCCCATGCGGAACTCGCTCTCGTGCGGCCCGGACCTGGCAACCAGATCCACCACCGTTCCCTCGGCGGCCAGCGCGTCGAACACGTCGGGGGCCAGGTCCCGGCGGATGTCGCGGCAGTGCACCAGGACGCGGGCGACATCGGTGTCGTGCGTCACTGCCATGACAGCCCGCCGGGTCTCCAGCGGGCGACTGTCCTGGCGTCCCGCGACGGTGGTTCCGGGTGCCTGCGTCGACGCGTTCCGAACGTGCACTTCGACCCCTTCCATGGCGGCCAGTTCGATGCAGCGGGTGTGCAGCACCCGAGCGCCCGCGAATGCCATCTCCGCCATGACGCCGGGGTCGATCCACGGCAGGCAGCGAGCTGCGGGCAGGATGCGGGGATCTGCGCTGAACACTCCGTCCACGTCGGTGTAGATCTCGCAGGCGGAGGCCCCGAGCCGAGCCGCGAGCGCCACGGCGGTCGTGTCCGAGCCGCCCCGCCCGAGCGTGGCGACGTCCCCGGCCTGGTCGACCCCCTGGAAGCCGGTGATCACGGCGACCTCGCCACCGTCCATGGCCGCGCTCACCCGGGCCGGGTCGATCCCCGCGATGAGTGCGTCGCCATGCCGGTCGGTGGTCCTGATCCCGGCCTGATGACCGGTCAGCGACACCGCCGGCACGCCGAGGCCGTTCAGCGCCAGAGCCATCAGCGCCGCCGACTCGCACTCGCCCACGGCCAGCAACTGATCCAGTTCCCGGGACGAGGCCGAGGCGCCCACGTCTGCCGCAAGGCGCAGCAGAGCATCCGTTCTGTCGCCGCGCGCGGAGACCACCACGGCCATCGACGATCCGCGACGCCGCGCCTCCGCGATGCGCAGGGCGGCGTGACGAACGCAGTCGAGCGTCTGCAAAGAGGTACCGCCATATTTTTGGACCAGCACATCCACAGTCGTTTTCACCGCTCTCGTCGACCCGGTATGCCACGACAGTAATTGCGCCGCACCTGCCCGCCCACTACCTGCGTGAGTAGTGCACGGCATTCAGATATTTACGCCATGCCGTGCCGCGTTACCGGAAACACGCGATGGCGGCTTCACGTCATTGTGCGAGGCTTTTCGCCGCCGCAGTATCCAGAGGGGTGATCTGATCTCACGCAAAGGGGAGCGAAATGTACGGGACGGATGCGAGCACGGCCGGCCCCTCGCACTCTCTGGCCGGACTCGGCGACGACGGGCGTCCCTTCGCCCTGCTCTACCGGCCGGGCTCGGCGTCGAACGCGCTCGTGGAGGTCCTGACCGGCGAGGTCCAGGCGTTCGAGAGCCTCGCCGAACTGCCCCTGCCCGCGGGGCCGGCGGGCGGCGCGCGACATGATCTGCTCGTGGCGGTTCCGTACCGGCAGATCACGGAACGCGGCTTCGACTGCGTCGACGACCAGGCGCCCCTGCTCGCCATGCAGGTCCACGAGCAGAGCGAACTCACCCTGGAACAGGCCCTGATGGGCCTGCCCGAGCAGAGCGTGCAGGTGTCCGACTCCGGATTCGACATCAGCGACGAGGACTACGCGGGGATCGTCGAGCGGGTGCTGGCGGACGAGATCGGGCAGGGCGCCGGGTCCAACTTCGTCATCAGACGTTCGTTCACCGCGCGGCTCGACGACTACTCGGTCCGTACGGAGCTCGCCGTCTTCCGGCGGCTGCTGACCGGTGAACTGGGGTCGTACTGGACGTTCTTGTTCCACACCGGCGCGGGCACCTTCATCGGCGCGTCGCCGGAACGGCACGTCAGCAGGGACGCCGACGGGACCGTCTCGATGAACCCCATCAGCGGGACGTACCGGCACCCTGCGACCGGCCCGGACATTGACGGTCTCCTCGAGTTCCTGAACGACCCGAAAGAGGCCAATGAACTCTATATGGTCGTCGACGAAGAACTGAAAATGATGGCCCGTATGTGCACATTCGGCGGGCAGATTCAAGGACCATTCCTGAAGGAAATGGCGCGCCTGACCCACTCGGAATACATCCTGACCGGGCACAGTGATCTCGACGTACGCGACGTGCTGCGGGAGACCCTGCTCGCGCCGACCGTCACCGGCAGCCCCCTGGAGAACGCCTTCCGGGTCATCCGCCGTCATGAGACGACGGGCCGCGGATACTACGGCGGCGTCCTCGCGGTGATCGGACACGATGCGGCGGGTGGCCGCACCCTCGACTCCGCGATCATGATCCGGACCGCCGAGGTCGGCGGCGACGGCCGTCTGCGCCTGGGCGTCGGTGCTTCGCTCGTCCGGGACTCCCGCCCCAATTCCGAGGTGGCCGAGACCCGGGCCAAGGCCGCGGGCATGCTCAAGGCGCTCGGCCTCGTGGGAGGAGGCACCGAGGAGGACGCACGCACTCCGGTGGGAGCCCGCTCCTCACCGGCCACCCATCCTCAAGTGCGCCAGGCGCTGAAGTCCCGCAACAGGACGCTCTCGCGGTTCTGGCTCGACGGCGCGCACCAGAGGAGACCGGACCCGGCGCTGGAGGGGCGGCGCGTCCTGGTCGTGGACAACGAAGACACCTTCACGGGGATGCTCGGCCATCAGCTGCGCTCCCTCGGCCTGCGGACCACCCTGACGCGGTTCGACGAGCCACTCGCCCCGGCAGGATTCGACCTGGTCATCGTCGGCCCCGGCCCCGGCGATCCCCGTGACACCACGGACCCGCGCATGGCCACGCTGCGCGTGCTCACCCGTGACCTCCTCGCCGGCAGCGTCCCGTTCCTTTCGATCTGCCTGGCTCACCAGATACTCGCCCGCGAGATCGGGCTCGACCTCGTACGGCGCGCGGTGCCCAACCAAGGCGTACAGAAGCGGGTCGACCTGTTCGACCGATCCGAACTCGTCGGCTTCTACAACACCTACGCCGCCCGCACCGAACACGACTTCCTTCCTGGGACCGGCCGGCGCAAGCCCGTCGACATCAGCCGGAACCCCCGGACGGGCGAAGTGCACGCCCTGCGCGGCGCGGGCTTCCAGTCCGTGCAATTCCACCTCGAATCCGTCCTCACACAACACGGCCCGCAGATCCTCGGCGATCTGCTCGCCTCATTGCTGGACAAGAACTGGAGGCTCTGATGAGCGGGCTGCTGAGAACAGCGGGTGCCGGATCGGGCCGGACCACGGTCATCGCCCTGTGGGTGTCCCAGGCACTCCTGACCTTGGTGTTCCTGGCCGCCGGCACCGCGAAGCTCGCGGGCGCCGAGCCGATGGTCGAGGCCTTCGACCAGATCGGTGCAGGCCAGTGGCTCAGGTACTTCGTCGGCTGCCTCGAACTTCTCGGTGTTGTCGGCCTGTTGGTGCCGCGCCTGGTCGGCCTGGCCGCGCTCGGGCTGGTCAGCCTGATGGTCGGGGCGGTGATCACCAACCTCGTCATCGACGCGTTCTCGCTCCTGGCGGTGATCCTGCTCCTGCTCGGCACCGTGGTCGCGTGGGGGCGGCGGGACCGCACCAAGGCCCTCTTGCCGCGGCAGCAGTAGAAGCGGCGAAGCTACTGCGCGTGCGGTAGTGGATCGTTCGTCCCCGAGAGCGACTCCCGCCGGACAAGGTCCGGTTAAGGTGCGCGTATGACCACAGGACTGTCCAGAGTCTGGGCCCGGACCAAGGACTGGGTGATCGCGATCGGCGTGACGGGGACACTCCTCATCACCGCGCTGGCCGAGGATCACTCCGCCACAGATCTCGACTCACTCGGCTACGCGCTTGTCGTGGCGAGCGGCCTGGCGCTCATCGCCCGCAGGCGAACTCCGCTCGTGGTCCTGGTCGTTACGGGGCTGTGCGTCGCGGGCTACAACGCGGCCGGCTTCGAAGTACCCGCTGTCGCCTACCTGTTCGCGGTGTACGCGGCCGTACGAGCGGGGCATCGCCTCGTCACCGTGCTGACTTCCGTGGCCCTGCTGATCCTGCTGCCGCTCGCCGTTCTGGCCTCGCCCGGCGGCGAGGCGACGGCAGAAGCGCTGGCACAGGCCCGCAGCGTGCTCGAGATCGCCTGGCTGGTCGCCGCCGGTGCCGCGGGTGAGGCACTGCGGCAGGCGGAGCGGCGGGCCGACGAGGCCGAGCGCACCCGTGAGGAAACCGCTCGGCTGCGCGCGACGGAGGAGCGGCTCCACATCGCACGGGAGTTGCACGACTCGCTCACCCACCAGATCTCCATCGTCAAGGTGCAGTCCGAGGTCGCCGTCCACCTGGCCCGCAAGCGCGGCGAGCAGGTGCCGGAGGCGCTCCTCGCGATCCAGGTGGCCGGCCGCGAGGCGACACGGGAGCTGCGAGCGACGCTGGAGACCCTGCGCGACGACACCGTCCAGCCGCTGTCCCACGGGCTCGATCACCTCCCCGAACTGGTGCAACGGGCCCACGGGATCGGTCTGAAGACGACGCTGACGATCGAGGGCCAGCGACACGACGTGCCGGATGCGGTGGACCGCACCGCGTACCGGATCGTCCAGGAGTCGCTGACCAACACCGCCCGCCACGCGGCGGCCGCCACTGCGTCGGTCCGCATCGACTATCTTCCCGACGCCCTGTCCATCCAGGTCGACGACGACGGGACGGCCAAACCGGGTGCCGCGCCGGTACCCGGCGTCGGACTGCTCGGGATGCGCGAGCGCGTCGCCGCGCTGGGCGGCCGATTGCGCGCGGAACCGCGTACCGGTGGCGGCTTCACCGTCCAGGCCGAACTCCCCGTGGCGAGGATTTCATGATCCGTGTACTGCTCGTCGACGACCAGCCGCTCCTGCGCAGCGGCTTCCGCGCACTGCTAGACGCCGAGGACGACATCGAGGTGGTGGCCGAGGCCGCCAACGGCAAAGAAGGCCTGGCCCTTGCCAGAGAGCACATGCCCGACCTCGCCCTCGTCGACATCTCGATGCCGGTCATGGACGGCATCGAGACGACCCGGGAGGTCGCTGCGGACCCGGTGCTTGCCCAGATGCACGTCGTCATCCTGACCAACTACGGCCTGGACGAGAACGTGTTCAACGCACTGCGCGCCGGCGCCGCCGGATTCCTCGTCAAGGACATCGTGCCGGAGGACCTCCTGCACGCGGTCCGCGTCGCCGCCCGCGGTGACGCCCTGCTGGCGCCCTCCATCACCAAAATGCTGATCAACCGGTATGTCGCGCAGCCACTCGGCACAGAGGCCGGCACCGGGCTGGAGGAGCTGACCAACCGCGAACGTGAGGCCGTCACCCTGGTCGCGCAGGGCCTGTCCAACGACGAGATCGCGGACAGCATGGTCATCAGCCCGCTGACCGCGAAGACCCACATCAACCGGGCCATGAGCAAGCTCCAGGCCCGCGACCGCGCCCAACTCGTGGTCCTGGCCTACGAGTCGGGCCTGGTGTCCCCGCGCAGCCGCTGACGCGGTGCCTCTGCCCAGGACCACGGGGCGGCCGGCTCAGATGAAGTCCATCGCCCCCGGCTGCCACTTGTAGTGGGACTCGATCTTGAAGTACTCCCCTTCGGGGGACGAGGCCACGCCGTAGACGAACTTCCGGTCGGCTCCGCCATAGGGAACGCTGCGCACGAACTGCTCGATCTCCGGCTCTATCCTGACCGGGAGCGTCGCCAGATCCGTGGTGGTCACCGCAAAGCAGATCCGCTCGATCGCCGAGGACTCCCAGTTCAAGGTCACGTAGAGTCCGAAGGCTTCCCGGCCGAGTCCCAGCAACTGCTCGCTGGGGTCCGGCATACCGAGGTCGGCGAGCATCGACGCGATGGTCTTCGGCTCGAAGCATGCGGTCGGTACGTCGTTGAAGTAGATGTTCACCGTGCGGTGCGGGTAGTCGACACCGATCACGCCGACCCGGTCGTCCAGGCCATGGCGGGAGAAGAAGTCGGCGTTCGCGGCCAGGCCGGGCGGCATGGACGGAAGGTCGGCGATCTTTGACAGCTCCTGCAGGTCATCGGGGGTGAAGAACGCGTAGACCTTCTTGAACCCGCCGACCACTCCGAAGTCGATGCCGTAGCTGTCGACGGGGCAGCGTCCCTGGACGTCCGAGAGCACCGCGCCCACCGGATGCTCCGTCGTCGCGGTAAGGCCGTTCGACAGCGCGACGGCATAGGGGTCCTGGTCCTTCGGGTACGTCGTGAAGCGGCAGTCGAGCTCGCCCACGTGGCGCACGGCGGTCGCCACCCTGAAGGCGACCACGGTCGCGTCGTGCGCGAGTGCGTCCCCGTACGCGGTCAGGACGGGCAGGACCGTGTCCCGTGCGCAGGGAACCTCCAGCAGGCGCGCGGATTCCTCGATGGCCGCATAGAGCTCTGCCACCTCAGCGGTTTCGGACATGCATCCTCCAAGTGTGTGTCTCTGTACGGGTTCTGACGATCCGGAGGCCGGAGCGGCAGCGGACTTAGCGGGGCTCGTAGATGCGCTTGTGACCGGAGATTCCGGCCAGCCGGTACGGGCCTGTGGTTTCCCGTGGCAGGGGATGGTCCCCGCCGTCGACCGGAAAGGCCTGCTCGTGGAGCGCGCGGTACTTCGCGTAGTCGATGTCCTCGCGCCGGGCGACCGCCTCGCGATGCATGGCGGAGCGCAGGTGGGAGCGGTATCCCGGCACGACGGTGCCGGCGAAGAATTCCGCGACGCTGCCGGACCCGTAGCTGAGGAAGCCGACAGCCTGATCGGTGAGGTCGTCGGCGTGGTCCAGCAGGGAGGCCAGTGCGAGGTACACCGACGCGGTGTAGCTGTTGCCGACATCCATGTTGTAGGCCGTCGTGGGCCCGACGCAACGGGCGATCTCGGCCTGGTCGGTGTCGTGCCCGCCGTGTTCCAGCAGGTGACGGTGCGCCTTGTACGCCATCTTCGTGAACGGCTGGTGGTAGCAGAAGGCGCTGAACTCCGTGAGCGCACGGCCTCCTTGCTCGGTGTAGTCCTTCCACGTCCCTTCCACCGCCTGGAGGTAGGCGGAGATGGACTCCTGCCCGTCGACCAGGGCAGTGGTGCGGTAGTTCGGCCGCCAGAAGTCCATGATGTCGGCGGTGAAGACGCCCGAGGGGTCCTCGATCCGCACCAGGGCGGGATCAGCGCTGACCAGCATGGCTACCGCGGCGGCTCCCTGGGTCGCTTCACCGGGGTTGCCGAGCTCGTACTTCGAGACGTCGCTGGCGATCACGAGCACCTGCTGGGTGCGGTCGCGGTGGACGAGGCCGATGGCGAACTGCAGGGCTGCCGTGGCGCCGTAGCAGGCCTGCTTGAGCTCGACGACACGGGTGGCCGACGGCAGGCCCAGAAGCGAATGGACGTGTATGCCGGCCGCTTTCGCCTGATCGACGGAGGTCTCCGTCGCGAAGACGACCGTGCGGATCCGTTCGGCGCCGTGCCGGGCGATGACGGGAGCGGCAGCGGCTGCCGCCATGGTCACGATGTCCTCGTCGGCGGCGGGCACGCTCATCGACCGCTGGCCGATACCGGCGTGGTACTTGGCGATGTCGGTGCCGTTCTCGGTGGCCAGCGTCGTGTGCGTCAGGACGTACTGAGTCGTCGCGAACGAAAGGTCGTGGATTCCGATGGTGGGGTCCCCCGACATCACTGACATCACTGACCTCCGACCTTCGTGGTCTCGTTCTTGCGCTCCAAGTGGACGTGGGCCCGCATCAGCTCGCCCGGGTTCGTCTGTGCCGCCAGGAGCGACAGTTCGCCACACAGCACCGTCGCGGCCGCTATGACCGCGAGGCGGCGCGCGTTCTCGCCGGGTTCGCGTGCCGCCCGGCAGCCGAGCCGGGTCAGGTTCTCCTCGACGAACTGGAGGCCCTTGCCGTTTCCGACCGTCCCCATGATCAGGTTGGGCAGGGTGCAGGAGAAGTAGAGGTCGCCGTCGCGGTCCTCGGCCACGGTGAAGCCCTGGGAGCCCTCGACGATGTTGGCCGCGTCCTGGCCCGTGGCCAGATAGAACGCGAGCAGCATGTTCGCGTAGTGCGCGTTGGCCGAGCGGATTCCGCCGGCGAGCGCGGTACCGATCATGTTCTTGTGCACGTTCAGTTCCGCTATCGCGGCCGCCGACGTGTGCAGCACCTCGTGGACGACGGCGCGCGGCACCAGCAGTTCCGTGACCACGTTCTTGCCGCGCCCGAGGATGCCGTTGATCGCGGTGGCCTTCTTGTCGGTGCAGTAGTTGCCCGAGATCGAGCCGTACGTGATGCCCGGAATGGTCTGCAGGATGTGTGTCAGGAGCGCATCGGCGGCCAGCGTCGCCATGTTGTGTCCCGATGCATCACCGGTGGTGAACTCGAACCGGAGGAACAGCAGGTTGGCGGTGATCTCGTGACGGAACCCGATCAGTTCGGTGAATCTGCTGCACTTGCGCACGATCTCGCGGAGTTCGTCGAGACGGGCGTCCACCTCCAGTGCCGCCAGGTATGCGGTCTGCGCGTCGTCCGCCTTGACGTAGACCGAGCGCGTCATGCGGTCGTCGACCAGCGTGGCGACGATGCCGTTCTCGACCAGCATCGACAGCTTGGCGCCCCGTCGGACGGAGGGCCACAGGGGCGACTCGTAGGTCGCGAGCGGCACGTCCGTCTCGGTCGTCGCCGTGTTTCCCGAGATGCGCAGGGGCCCCACCCATCTCATGGGAACGCCGGCGATCGCGTGAGTGTCGTTCATCGGGTGTTTCCAATCGTCTCGTGAGTGGTGCTGTAGGAGCTGGAGCGGGTGGCCAGTCGACGGGTCTCGATGCCCCGGTCGACGCAGAACGTCCGCAGGTCGCCCCGGACGAGCACGTCGCAGCGGGTCAGGTCGGCCGGGGTGTGCGCGCCCAGTACGGTCATCAGGGCTTCCAGTTGATCGAGCCACGCGGAGATCTGCGAGATCAGAGCGGGCACGCCGCCGTCGAGCACCGTCTTCAGGAACTGCCCGGACGCTCCGACGCCCGCGGCGCCGAGGGCCAGTCCGCGCGCCACGTCGAGCGGATTGCGGACACCGCCGGAGGCGAGCACCGGGAGCCCCGCACCGTGGACGTCCAGCAGGCATGCGGGAGCGGACTGTCCCCAGCCGTTGAGGTAGGAGTAGTCGGCACGATCGCGCCGGTCGTTCTCGATGCGCGCGAAGTTGGTGCCGCCGCGGCCCGCGACATCGGCCGCGCGCACGCCCATCTCCTGCAGCATCAGGACGGTCTTGCGGCTCAGTCCGAAGCCGACCTCCTTGACGATCACCGGGACGTCGACGCCGGCCACGATCTCTTCGATCTGCGGGCCCCAGAAGGAGAAGGACCGGTCGCCCTCCGGCATCACCGTCTCCTGGATGGAGTTGAGGTGGATCTGCAGGGCGTCCGCGCGCAGCAGTCCGACGGCCCGTCGTGCCTTCTCGACCGAGGCGTTCGCGTTGATGTTCGCCATGATGAAACCGTCCGGGTTCTCACGGCGCATCACGCTGAAGGTGTCCTCCACCGATTCGTCGGCGAAGTACGCGCTCATGGACCCTGTCGCGATGGCGACGCCGGTCTCGCGGGCGGCGATCGCCAGATCCCGGTTGATGGCGCCCGTCTTGGGGCTGCCGCCGGTCATCGCGTTGATGTACAGCGGCACCTTCCAGTCGATGCCGCCGAACCGCGTGGCCAGCGAGACATCGGGCCGGTCGATGCCGGCGAGGGCGTGATGGACGAAGGACACGTCGTCGAACTGATTGTGTCCCCCGAGGTGGCGTTGCTGCTCCGCAGCGAATCGGACATGGTCGTCCTTGCGATCCGCGATCATGATGCGCTCCCTTGTGTCGGCTTCGCCGGCTGGACATGAACCGGCAGGGGAAGCACCCCTGCGGCGCCCCACCCCTCCCGCAGTTGCGCGATCTCCTTCTCCGCCCCGGCATCCAGCAGCGCGATGCCGCAGTCGCCGCCCCCCGCCCCCGACGGTTTGGCCGCACCGCCGAAGGACTCGGCGGTGTCGCACAGGGCCGTCAGCTCGGGGGTGAAGATGCCCAGATGGGCTTCGCCGTCCAGATCGGCGAGCATCCGGCGCGCGTCCCGGATCCGTCGCAGCAGCTCGTCGTCGTCTCCCTGCCCGAGCGCGCGGATCGAGGCGCCCACACACTCATCGCTGCGGGCCAGGAAGTTCCGTTGCGACGGACTGCCCCGCCAGTCGCCCGCTCCCAGGCGACCGGCCAACGAAGTGCTGCTGGCCGGTCGTCCGGTCCAGCCCACCTCCAGGACGAGCCGGCGGGGCGGCGGCAACCGCCGCAGCCCGAAGCCCGGCCACGGCGCGCGGAGCGTCTCCGCGATGCCGCTGCGCCGCGCCATGTCGAGCACGGCAGTGCGATCGGGCGCCTGGTACGCGATCCAGCCGCCCCAGACGCTCGCGGCGAGGTCGCCGCCCGAGGACTGGGGGGCGAGGCGCGCCGTCGCCAGCATCGCGAGCCGAAAGCGCGCGTCGGGCGAGAGATCGATGCCGCAGTACGCGGCCACGGCGTCCACCACGGCGACCGTCACCGCGCCGCTCGACCCCAGGCCGATCTTGGTTCCGTCGTGGTGCAGACCGCTCCTGATCGAGAGGTGCAGCGGGGGTACGGTCAGCTCCCGCTCGGCCAGCAGCGCTTCGATGACGTCGATCGCCGACACGACATGGGTGAGCCCGGCCCGTGCCTGTCGTTCGTCGTCCGCGCCAAGGCCGGTGAGCCCGCCGTCCCCTCGCCCCAGGTGTGTCTCTCCGGGGCAGAGATCGGAATCGATCACGGCATCGGCGCCTTCGGCTGCCGACACGGTCACGCTGATCTGCCGGTCGACCGCGACCAGGATCGCCGGGTGGCCCGGCTCCAGCACCGCGTACTCTCCGGCGATGAACAGCTTGCCGGGCGCATGCCGGACGACCGTTCTGCGGCCGGTCACCGCTCCGCCCCGGTGACGAGACGAGCGCCCGGGCCGCGCCGGGCAGTGATCGCGGAACATGCGGGCACGGCGTCGCGCACCGTGTCCGCCACCCGGGCGGCGTCCGCGTGGTGGCAGAGCACCTTGACGTTCGGTCCGGCGTCCATGGTCGCGTAGGCCGGTACGCCGTCCGCCCTGAGCTGCAGAACGCTGTCGAGCACGGCCAGGGTCGCGGGCGAGAGGTAGCGCACAGCCGGTCGCGCGGCCAGCATCGTCGCGTGCATCCCGAGGGCGTTCCGCTCGGCGATCTCTCCGACTCCTTCGAGATCGCCGCGGCTCAACGCCGCCCGCATGTCGGTCAGATCGGCCTTGCCCGAGATCGCCCACGCCTTGTAGAGCGGCGAGGTCTCCACCGTGCGACGCATGGCCGCACGGCTGGACACGGTCTTGGGGCCGGCGTTGACCAGCGCGATCACCAGGGCCGGGTCGAAGTCCGGCACGGACACCGGCTCCGCGTAGGAGCTGAGGTCCGCGGTCGCGCCGATACCCCGGCCCGCGTGGCAGACCGCGAAGCCGCCGAACACCGACCGGGATGCCGACGCGGATCCGCGCCGTGCCAGCCGCGACAACGCGGTGGGATCGAGTCCGACCCCGTATGCGGCGGCGCCTGCGAGGGCCAGGGCCGCGAAGCCGCTTGCCGAGGAGGCGAGGCCCGCCCCGGTGGGGACCGTGTTGCGGGTGTCGACGGCTGCTCGTTCGCTTCGGCCTGCCATCTCCCGGATCAGCTCGAGGAAGGCGGTGATGCGCTGCCTCTGTTCGCCCGTCGCGGGCTTGCCGTCGAGGGTTACCGTGTCATCCCTGACCGCCGGGGTGAGCCGAACGGTGGTCGTCGTCGGGAGAATGTCCAGGGTCATCGACAGGCTGTCGACGCACGGGATGACGAGTCGCTCGTCGAGCTTGCCCCAGTACTTGATCAGCGCGATGTTCGGATGGGCGACGGCAGTCGCGCCGCCGTCGAGAACACTCTCGGGCAGAGCGGCCGGCTCCGTCTCGCGATCAATCGGCATGACTCACAAACCTCCCCGTGGGCACGACCCAGGTCCGTATGGCGCCGGTCTCGCGCAGGCTTCGAACGACCGCCCGGGCCCGGCGTGGCTCTCCGGCCAGGGCGATCATGCAACCGCCGAGCCCACCGCCGCTGATCTTGGCGCCCAGACCGCCCGCCGCGACGGCGGCATCGACCAGCGCATCGATCACGTCCGTGCTGAGCCCGATGTCACGGAGCAACCTGTGGTTCTCGGTCATCCGCGCCCCGAAGTCGCCGCATCGGCCGTGGGCGAGGTCCTCCGCGGCACCGTCGGTCAGGCTCGACACCCGGCATACGAAGTCCGTCTGAGCTGCCGGGTCGCGCTCGAACTTGCGCCTGAGCATCCTCACCGCGTCCTTGGTGCTGCCGCCGACACCGCTGTCCCCGATGACGAACACCCCGTCGAAGCCGCGGTGTCCGCTCCGTTCCGGTGGGTGTGGTGGGCCGGAACCAGGCACCGGAACGGGCAACTCCCGTGCGCTCCCCGAACGGAAGAGGAGGGGAGACGTCGAACCCGTGGCGAGGGCGTCTATGCCGCTGGCCCTGCCGTGCGCCACCTTCTCCGACGTCTGCACGAGATCGAACACCTCCTGGGCGTCGAGCCGGTGGCCGAAGAGATCCGCGAAGGCCAGTACGGCCGCCCGGGCGCACGCGGCACTGGAGCCGAGCCCACGGCCCTGCGGGATCGAGCAGTCGATGAGTACGTCGACGCACATGCGGCCGGTGACGCCGGTCATCTCCTTGAACTCCGCCACCAGGCGCCGCAGGCCGTCCGTGGCCAGCGGCGTCGCCGCCGCGGACCCTGATCCCGTCAGCGAGAAGGAGACTCTGTCCGCCCCGTTGCCCGGGCACGGAAAGCGGGTGGCCTTCGCCGTGGCCGTCAGCTGCGGAACCGGAATGGCCAGTGCCGGAGCGCCGTACACGACGGCATGCTCCCCCAGCAGGATGGCCTTGCCGTGGGCGTTTCCGACACCCGGCCTGCCGCTTCCGCCAGCCGGGCCCCCCGCGGGGTATTCGTGGCCGGCGCGAGTGCGCGCGTTCGTCGATGCCATCAGCTGGCCCGCTGCGTCGCCTTGACCGCCATCGCGGCGAGCTCATTCCTGGCGGGGGCCGTGGCGTCACTCGAGTCCAGCACGGCCATGGCCCTGTCGGTGCGGAGGGAGATGAGACGCTCCACGTGGTCCACGGCACCGCAGTCGACGAACACGGCGCGTACGGAGGCGACTTCCTCGTCGGAGAGGTCGGTGCCGATCACCTTGCGGAGAAACCTCGCCGCTGCCGGGTCGCGTTCGTCCGCGCGCTCCAGTGCCGACGCGAGCAGCACCGTCCGCTTGCCCTCGCGAAGGTCGTCGCCCGATGGTTTGCCCGTCACCGCCGGGTCGCCGAAGACGCCCAGCAGGTCATCTCGGAGCTGGAACGCGATGCCGATGTCGGCACCGAACGCCCGGTATGCCGCGACCAGTTCGGTCCCGGCGCCCGCGATCGCGGCACCGAACTCCAGGGGGCGTTCCACCGTGTACGAGGCCGTCTTGTACTGATTGACGCGCAGTGCCGCTTCGATGCCTTCGTCGCCGCCCGCCTGATTGGTCAGGTCGAGCAGCTGCCCGTACAGGACCTCCGAACGCACCGCGGACCACACCGGCCCGAGCCGGGCCTGCGCGTCCGTCGGCAACCCGGACGCGCGGACCATGCTGTCGGCCCACACATGTGCCAGATCCCCGACCAGGATGGCGGTGTTCACGCCGAAGGCGTCGGGATCGCCGGAGAAGCGCTCCGCCCGGTGCCGGTCGGCGAACGTCACGTGCGCGGCGGGATGGCCGCGGCGCGTCCGTGACGCGTCGATGATGTCGTCGTGGATCAGGGCCGACGCGTGCAGCAGTTCGAGCCCCGCGCAGGCGCTCAACACCGATGTGGCGATCGGGTCGTACTGGTCACCGCCCGCACCGATCCAGCCGAGCCAGGCGAAGACGGGCCGGACGCGCTTGCCGCCGCGCAGAACGTAGCTCTCCAGCTCGGCGATCGTGTCCGCGAAGCCCGCGCCGAGCACTTCGACTTCAGCTCTGCGCTCGGCAAAGAAGTTTCCGATCGCGGCATCGAAGGCAGCCGGGGCTGCTGCTGCCGCAAGGTAACTGACGGTCATGCTTGCCTCTCCCGATCAAGGCGAAGGCCACTCGCATTCCCCTGCATCTCGGACTCCCATGAATTCGCTGAGGACACGTCACTTCGGGCGTTGGGCTTTCCGGCCCGAGATGAATGCATCAGAGCATTCTCAAGTGGGTAATGCCGATCCCGAAAGCAGTGCATGCACGTTCTCCGCACTTCTCAACATCGAACCGGCATGGCACGACAGTATTCACAACGCGCCGTCCTGCCCACTACTCGCGCGAGTAGTGCCGCCTCATCCACGCATTCACGCCAGTGTCCAACTGCCCAGTCCGGACAGTCGAACGCTCGTTGAACATTCATTGCCATGCCCACGGCATGCGTTGAATAATTCCGCGGAGGCATACACGGGGGGTAAATATGAATGCACTGGTAGGGCGAGAACACGCACTGTCCACTCTGGGCAGCCATTTGGATGCGGCCGCGCGTGGTTCCGGCAGTTGCGTGATCGTCGAGGGTCAGTTCGGCACGGGAAAGACGCGGCTGTTGAAGGCCACGGCCCTGGAAGGGGCCGACCGGGGCCTCACCGTGATCGCCGGGCAGGCCAGGGGGACCGATCAACCGCTCCCTCTGCAGTGGCTGATCAACCTCGTTCGGCATGTGACGCCCGGTGCGGCCGGCTTGGGTGATCTGGCCCGCCCGGACAGGAACCCCTTCTGGCTCATGGATCGCCTGGGCGAACTGCTCGAGAGCGCGGCGCGCAGGCACCCCCTCATGATCGTCCTGGACGACACCCAGCGGATCGACGACGTCAGCGGCCTCGCGCTCCGGGGACTCGTGCAGTCCCTCGCCCCCTCGCCCGTGCTGTGGCTGCTCGCCCGCAGACCGGTTTCCACCCGGTCCCTCGCCCAGCACGCCATCGGCTGGCTCGCCGATCACTCCGCCGTGCGGCTGCACCTGGGGACGCTGGACGACGAGGCCGTGGCCGAGATGTGCACGAGGACCCTCGGAGCCAAACCCGATGCGTCCGTGCTCAGTTGGGCCGCTCGCTGCGGAGGCAATCCCTGGCTGGTGGAAAACCTGTTCAACGCGTTCATCGACGCGGGGCAGGTGGTCATCATGGACGGCACCGCGTCGGTGCTGGCCGAGCGCCTGCCCGCGGACGTCCATGCCGCTGTCGGACGTCTGCTGGGTCAGATGCCGGCCGCGACGCGGCGTCTGCTCGTGTGCGGCAGGAAGATCGGTCAGGCCTTCACCGCCGAAGAGGCGTCGGTCCTGCTCGAGTTCCCGGCCGCCGAATTGTCCGCGAGCGTCGACGATGCGGTGCAGGCGGGCCTGCTGCACAAGGACGGCGGGAAGCTGACGTTCGCCCATGAGGTGATCGGAGAAGCACTGCGGCAGGCCGCGTTCCAGGAGGAACCCGCCGGGGCCGTGGTGGCCACCGCGACCTCGGCCACGCCGGTTCCCGCGCCCGTCGACGACACTGTGGCGCCCGCCAGTGATCCTCGGGTACAGCCCGTCGGCCGCATCACCGCTGCCGCGGCGATGCACCGGTCCCCGGACGGCGCGACGGGCGGATGCGGCTGCGACGAGCTGACGGCTCGCGCCATGTCGACGCTGGGAGAGCCGTTCGACGAGCTGCCTCGAACGCTGGCACCTGCTGTACGTCTCCTTGCCGCAGCGGGACGGAGCGCCGAAGCAGGACGCCTCGCGGCCATCGCCGTACGCCCCGGCATCAAGGCGGCGGCCGAAACCCACCTGTCGCTCGAACTGGGGCAAGGGCTGCGGGACGCGGGACGCCACGACATGTCGGCCGAGTTGCTGCAGCGCACGCTCGCGCGTCACGACATCTGTGAGCTGGACCGCGCCAAGTTGAAGGGCGCCATCACGGGCACCACGAAGCGCGTGAGCGGTCTCCCCGGCTCGGTCCCGGCGCCGTGGCGCGGGCAGCCGGTGAGCCTCGCACCGCCGCTCACCTCCGGCCGGGACGCGGTGTCGCACAGCGCCACTGCCCCGACCGCCGAGTCCTTCCCGGCTACGGAGCCGGGCAAGGCGGCCCAGCACGGCTGCGGCGGATGCGGACGCCCGCTGTGGGCGTGGCTGCTCAGGGCCCTCATCGCCGCCGACCGGTGGGAGGAGGCGACAGCCGTCTGCACCGCCGTCAGGCAGGAGGCGGAGAAGCTCGGTACGTCATGGCCGCGGTCGCTGTGGCACGGCCACCACGCCCAGCTCCTCGCGGCGACGGGACGGCTGGAGGAAGCGCGGGCCGAGGCCGAGGCCGCGCTTCGCCCGACGGACCGGACGGCACCGGAAGAGTCCGTACCGGCACGCATCGTGCTGGCGCGCATCAGCATGCTTCGTGGCGATCTCGCCACTGCCAGCGAGCAGTTGAGGACGGCCGAACGGCTGGTGACCGAGGAGTCGGCACCCGACAAGGTCGCCCTGGACTGGGTACTCGCGCAGTTCCATGCGGCCAGCGGGCGGCCGGAGATGACGGTCCAGACGCTGATCAACGTCGAGGGGCAGGTCACGCCGGGCCCGCTGCTCTTCGCCGAGGCTCCGACGGCCGCGGCGACGCTCGTACGCCTGGCCAAGCAGGTGGGGCTCGCTGCGGAGGCCGAGCAGACGGCTGACTTCGCCCGGCGTATCGCCGAGCGCAACCCGACCGTGCAGTCGCTGGCGGGAGGCGCCGAACACGCGGAGGGAACACTGCGCGGCGACCCAGCCGCTCTGCACCGGGCGGTGGAGCTCTACCGGCTCGCCGGACGCCCTCTCGCGGCGGCCGGCGCATTCGAGGACATGGCACAGGTGGAGCAGAGCCTGCGGGACCGGCCACGGGCGGTTCGGCTCCTGGAGTCCGCCAAGGAGCTCTATCTGGACTGCGGTGCGCAGCGGGACGTGGCCCGGGTGCAGAAGAAGCTGCGTCATCTCGGCGTGCTCAACGTGCGCGGCCTGGGCGCCGACCTGCCCAAGTCCGGCTGGGCGAGCCTTACGAGCGCGGAGCTCCGCGTCGTACGGGCGATCGTCGACGGCAGGACCAACAGGGAGGCGGCGACCGCCCTCTTCCTGTCACCCCACACCGTCGACAGCCACCTGCGGCGCGTGTTCTCGAAGCTCGACATCAAGAGCCGCGTCGAACTGACCAAGCACTTCATCGCGAACGAGTCCCACTCACCCGTGCTGTCCGCTTCGCAGCAGCACGGCTCGGCGGGCTGAAGTGGGGGTCAGAAGGCTTCCCCTCCGGGCCTGCCGGATCCCCCGTGCCCCTCGTCCTCCATCGAATAAATGGCTGCCCGACTCGAATAGAGTGCGGCTCCGCGCGCCAGTTCGACACGGGTATTGATACCCAGCTTCTTGTAGACCTTCCTGAGGTGGTAGTTCACCGTATGCGCCGACAGGTGAACCCGACCGGCAATCTGACGGTTGGTCATTCCCACACTCACCAAATACGCGATGCGCCGTTCCATGTCGGAGAGGCTGGCCCAGCACATGGCCTTCTGCTGCGCGCCCGCCTCGTCGGAACCCGCGGGCTGCGAGGCCCGGTAGATCGAAGGCGCCTGCCCTCTCCTGAGCGGAGTCTTCGCGGCATAAAGCTTGGCGAGCTCCTCCGTCGCCAGAGCGACCGAGATGGGATCGGGTGACTGCGCGACAATGCGTGCCAGCGCGGTCGGATCACTGTTCGCCAGGGCGTACGCGTGCATGGCACCGAGGCTGATGACGGAGATGCCCGGGTTATCACCCGCGAGGCCGTCCACCGTCTCCAGCACGCGGTGCAGAAGGTTGGTGTCGCCCACGTCGAGCGCGAGCCGGACCAGGAATGCGGCGGCGCCCGGATCCTCGATGTACAGACTCCGCTGCGTCGGAAGGTGGCTGTATTTGTCCGACAGCAGATCAATGGCCGCCTGGGGCCCTTCGGTCTTGACTGCGATCCGCAACTCCGTCCACGCGTACTGCGCGGAGTGGAACACCACCTCGTCGCCGGCCAACTCATCCTGCACCCGCTTGAGATACTCGGCAGCCGTGGCCAAATCCCCCACATACAGGCAAACGGCGCTGAGCACGGAGTGCGCGAGGGGCCTGAGTACGGGGAAGGCCTCCCCCTCGACTGCGGCAGTCGCCAGTTCCGCCTGACGGCGGGCGTCTCCGAACCGTCCGGCCTGCAGGAACATCCGGGATCGCATGGCCGCGGGCGCGGCCGTCCAGACCTGCGTGGGCAGACTGCGCAGGCCGGTTTCAGCCTCGTTGATCAGCGGCTCCGCCTTGTCGAACTCCCGGAGATTCGCGTGCTTTCCGGCCAGCGCGAGCCGGAAGTGAAGTCGCCAGACCGGATCGACGTCTTCGCTGTACCGCACCGCGGTACGACCGAGGCTCAACCCCTCGGCTAATTCCCCGGATCTCCAGCGAGCGTTGGAGAGGGTCGTCAATGCCATCAACGCGGCGATATCGCCTTGCCGCGTCCCTCGCTCCCGCAGGATCCGTACGGAATGCTCATCGGCCTCTTGCTTGCCGAGCAGAGAGTAACCCAGAATGACGGACGCTTCCGCGTCGAGTCGGTCCGCCGCCGAAGCAGTCGGACCGGAGAGTATTCGCTCCGCGACACGTATGCCTTCTGCCGCATTCCCGTTCACGATGAGACTGTGCGCCCTTGAGCACGTGCCATCGACTTCCTCTTTGAAACGTACGGACGGTTCGGGCTTGCGCTCGGTGACCCAGAATTGCTGATCATGGGCCTGCACCCGCTTCCCGGAATGCCCGAGCGCCTCGCGTTGCAATGCGCCACGGGCCGGAACCGGGATTGACTCGATGACCCCCTGGAAGAGAAAATCACTGTGGAACGCAAATTGATGTTCGGCGGCAATGATGAAACCTGAGGACATTGCCTCTTCCAGGGGTGGGAGCAAGGTGGCAGAAGACTGATCCAGCATTCTGGAGACATCCTCCAGCATGAAGGATTTTCCCAACATCGCCGCGACCTTCAGAAACTGCTGACAGTTCGGACTCAAATCGGTCAGCCGATTCTTCACGAACGTCAGCACGCGAAGCGGAACCTGCGGTCCGGTCAACCTGACCGTGCCGTTTTGTTCCTTTATGAGCCCTTCTTCCACGAGTCCGAGTACGAGTTCGGCGAGGAGTCGAGGGTTACCGCTGGCGCCGGCGGCGAAGTCGAGCAGCCCGTCGTCCGCATCGGCCGCGAGGAGGCCCCGCAAGGGCGCAGCTACTGAATCTTGCTTCTCTATCGTCGGTCTCATTGCCATAACCCCACTCAGATTATGCTCGTGCGACTGGATAGAACGCTCGAAACTTGATCGACTACAGACCGTCTAACGCATGGAAACCCGATCGCCTGTCGCAATTGTCAACACGGCCGGCCCTGCGATAATCCCACCGGAGCTTTCCAGTCAGCATAGCGAAATCATGGCCTGAATTTTCGGGCGTTTCCATAGAATTTTTGTCATGGCATGGGGGTGTGGTTCTCATGGTTTCCAGTATTACTTTCTACTGGTGCGGACCATGACATACGTAATGGGTGGCCGACGGAACTGCTGTCCAGGTACGGTGTGGCCAACGGCGCACTATGCGGCAGGGCATAGCGGACAAATGGCCGCCGCCTCATCTCAATTCGAAAGCCCCTGTTCACCGGGAACAGGGGCAGAGAATGGGATTTTCGAAACCACGGAAAGAAGTGCGGGAAACCCTGTTTTCCACGGGCTTCCCGCACTCCGGCTCAGGTAGGGGTCAGACCCTGGCTTCTTCCTCGACCCCGGCTCGTGTGGCCGGGGTCGTCTTCGACGCCCGTCCCCCGGGCATCCACCAGTTGGCCTTGCCGCACAGTTCCATCACGGCGGGTACGAGGACCATCCGGATGATGGTGGCGTCGATGAACACCGCGACGGCCATGCCCAGACCGATCTGCTTGATCGAGACGTCAGGGCCGAGCAGGGAGGTGGTGAAGACGGCGATCATGATGGCGGCCGCGGCCGTGATGACCTTGGCGGTACGCGCCAGGCCACGAGTCACGGCGATCCGGGTGTCACCGGTGCGCTCGTACTCCTCACGGACCCGCGAGATCAAGAAGACCTCATAGTCCATGGACAGCCCGAACAGGACCGGGAACATCATCATCGGCACCCAGGTCGTGATCGGCATCTCCGTGGGGAAACCGAGGGCGGAGCCGAGCCATCCCCACTGCACCACCGCGACCAGCACCCCGTAGGCGGCACCGATCGACAGCAGGTTCATCACGGCGGCCTGCAGCGCGATGGTGACCGACCGCACCAGCGCGATCAACAGCAGCAGGGACATCACGATGACGATCGCGATCATGAAGGGGAGGCGCGAGCTGGTCTCGTCGGCGAAGTCGATGGCGCCGGCGTTCGGACCGCCGACATAGACGTCTTCGCCGTCGGGTGCCTTGGACAGCACGTCGTCGCGGAGCTCGTGCACCAGGTCCGCCGTTGCCTCCTCCTGGTACCCGGTCTTGGGGAAGGCCATGAAGGTGGCAGCCTGCCCGTCCTTGCTCACTCGGGGTTGCGTGGCGTAGGCGATGCCCTCGGTCTTCCGCACCGCTTCGACGACGGGCTGCAGATCGGCGCCCTTGGAGTCGATCTCGGTGGCGAAGATCAGCGGCGCGCCGTAGCCGGGGCCGAATCCCTCGGAGACGATCTCGTACGAGGTGTAACTGCTCCTGTCCCGGGGCTGGACACTGGCGTCGGGCAGGCTCAACCGCATCGACAGCGCGGGAGCGGCCAGCACCAGCAGACCCGTTCCCGCCAGCACCGCGGCGATCAAGGGCTTGCGCTGCACCACGCCGGCCCAGCGCTCGGCCGGCGTGCGGCGCTCCCGCGAGGGGACACCGGCGGGCTTGTTCTGGTTCCTGCGGGACGTGCGACGAGGCAGGCGCAGCGAGTTGATCTTGTGGCCGGTGAAGCCGAGGAAGGCCGGCAGCAGAGTCACGGCGGCGATCATCGTGACCAGCACCGTCAGCGACGCGCCGATGGCCACGCCGGTCATCAGCCGCTGTCCCATGGTGACCAGGCCCAGGAGCGCCAGCACGACGGTCGTGCCCGCGAACAGCACGGCGTGACCTGCGGTCGTGATGGCCTTGACCGTGGCGGCCTCGGGCTCATCCCCCTCCTGCAGGCTCTCCTTGTAGCGCGTCACGATGAACAGTGCGTAGTCGATGCCGACGCCGAGCCCGATCAGGGCCGCGACGAGCACGGTGAAGTCGGGCGAGGGAACCAGGTGCCCGACGAGCTTGATGAGGGCGATGCCTCCGAGGATCGCCATCAGTGCGGTCACGATCGGCAGGCCCATCGCCACCAGCGAACCGAAGGCGATGAACAGGATCACCGCTGCCGCCAGGACACCCACGCTCTCGGCCGGGCCCTGCTTGGGGGTTTCGGCCTTCTCGGCCTTGTCCCCGCCGAGCCCAAGGATCACCCCGTCACCCGAGGCGTCCTTCACCGTGTCCACCAGGGGCTTGACGTCGGTCTTCGGCACGTCCTGGTCGGTGAGCGGGATCGTCGTACGGGCGATGCGCCGATCCTCCGTCACCAGATCCTTGTCCTCGTACGGCGAGGTCACCGGTCCCGTGACGGAGGAGTCGGAGAGATCTGCGACGACCTTCTCGATCTTCTTCCGCGCGGCCGGGTCGTCGATTCCCTTCTCCGCCTTGATGGCCAGAGTCAGCGTGTCGCCCTGCTGTTCGGGAAAGTGCTTCTCGACCAGGACCTGCGCCTTGGCGGAGCCGGAGTCCCCACCGGTGAAGTCGTTGTCGGACGCGGCACCGAAACCGAAGCCGACGAACGCGAGAGCGATCACACCGACGATCCAGGTCAGGAGGACCAGTCGGCGACGCCGGTAACAGAACCGGGCCAGTCCCGCCAGAGCCCCATCCGTGCGGGGAGTCTCGGTTGGCATCGTCTTCTCCTCGAGTCATTGAGCGGTGCGCTCAATCCTCGTGATCAGACTCAGCCGAGTCGACGTACGTATGCAGGCACTATTCCGCTTCCACTACCACGGGCGCGGTACTCCGTTCGCGGTACACGCAGGAGTTCTCTACGCGGCGTCCCCGGCGTCGTTCCCTTCGCGCATCCGTCGGCTCACGAGGGAGAGCAAGTGATCCGAGTCGACCGGCTTCGTCACGTAGTCGGAAGCACCGGACTCGACAGCCCGCTCGCTGTCGCCCTTCGTGGCCTCCGTGGTGAGCGCGATGATCGGGAGTCCGGCGAACTGGGGGCTTCTGCGGATCGTTCTGGCCGTCGTGTGCCCGTCCGGCCCCGTCATGTCCAGCAACAGGACCCTCACGTCGTCGTACTGTTCGAGGATCTCGATGCCTTCGCGGCCGTCCTCCGCGTACAGCACGGACAATCCTTGCCACTCGAAGACGCTGGTGAGCGCGAACACGCTCCGGATGTCCTCGTCGACGATCAGTACCTTCTCGCCCTGAAAGGTGGGTGCGGACGGCTCCGGACCCGTCCAGCCGAATGAGTCTGCTCCTTGTCGCGGATTCGCCGCCCTCTGTATGTCCTCGCGTCGGGCCACCGCCGAGGCAGGGGCGCTCCGTTGCGGATACCGGACCGGCAGTGGCTCTGCGAAGTCCTTCGGCAAGTACAGGGTGAAGGTGGAGCCGTGGCCCGGTTCGCTCGCCGCGTGGATCTCGCCGCCGAGGAGGCGTGCGATCTCCCGGCTGATGGACAGCCCGAGGCCCGTGCCGCCGTACTTCCTGCCGACCATGCTGCTGCCCTGTTTGAACGCCTCGAAGATGATCTGCATCTTGCTTGCCTCGATACCGATGCCGGTGTCGCTCACCGAGAAGGCGATCAGATCCGCGTCCGCGTCCCGCAGCGATCCGGCCTCCAGGAGCTGTTCGCGGATGTCATGGGGCACATCGGCGTTGGCGTACCTGAGCACCAGATCGACCGCTCCGGAGTCGGTGAACTTCACCGCGTTGGACAGGAGGTTGCGCAGCACCTGGAGGAGCCGCATCTCGTCCGTGTGCAGCGTCTCGGGCAGCTCCGGAGACACATGTATGGAGAAGTCGAGGCCCTTCTCCTCGGTCAGCGGCCGGAACGTGGCCTCTACGTAGTCCACCAGCTGCACCACGGCGATCCGCGTCGGGGAGACATCCATCTTGCCCGCCTCGACCTTCGACAGGTCGAGGATGTCGTTGATCAGCTGCAGCAGATCCGAGCCCGCACCGTGGATCGTCTCGGCGAACTGCACCTGCTTGGGAGTGAGGTTCTCGTCGGCGTTGGTCGCGAGCAACTTGGCCAGGATCAGCAGGGAGTTGAGCGGCGTCCGCAGCTCGTGCGACATGTTCGCGAGGAACTCGGACTTGTACCGCATCGAAATCGCGAGCTGCTCGGCGCGCTCCTCCAGGACCTGCCTGGCCTCTTCGATCTCGGTGTTCTTGACCTCGATGTGGCGGTTCTGCTGGGCGAGCAGCTCGGCCTTCTCCTCCAGCTCCGCGTTGGAGCGCTGCAAGGCCGCCCGATGCTCCTCCAACTCGTGCGAGCGCTGCCGCAGTTGCTCGGTCAGCTCCTGTGACGCACTGAGCATTTGTTCGGTCTGCTGCTGCATCATGATCTCTTGGCGGCTGCCTTCGATGAGGCGTGTGACCGGCTCGGGGATGTCGTGGGCGCGTTCACCAAGCCATCGGTCGGCTTCCGCGAGACGAGTGGCGGACAAGAGGTCGCCCTCCCCCGCCCGCTCCTCGATGACGGCGAGCCACTGCTGGAAATCGGCGTCGTCCTCCACCCAGGTCGCCAGCCTGGCCCATTCCCGGATCAGTGCTTCATGCGCGATTTCCGCGGTGTCGGGCCCCTCCGGACCAAGGACGACCAGCCTCTGTTCGGGGTCCGCGAGAAGCTGCGCTATGTACCAGTCCTTGCCGAGGTGGGAGCGGTGGGCGGTGACGCGGACCGCGCTTGAGGCGCCCCCGCGGGCGCGGACCATGGACAGCAGCACACGGCGGATTCGGGACTCATCCAGCTGTTCGGACAGCGTGCGGAACACCTTCTCCGCATGCTGGTTCAGTGCGCCGGACACACCGCCGAGGCCGTGGTAACTGTCAAAACTGACGCGCCTGTCGTGCTGCAGGGGCCACAGTTCCGTAAGGGTGAACTCCAGCAGCGGGAGGCTGCCCGCCGCTCTGCTCGCCTCCGCCGCGATGGTCTCCGCCAGACCGGGTGTGAAAGCGACGCCCGTCACTGCGGCCGGCTCTACGATCACGCGGGTCAGGGCCAGTTCGTCCAAGGGGGACACGTTCAATTGGCGGTCCTGGAGGCGGGGCCCGATGTCGGGCATCTCCAACAGGTCGGGGAGGAAGTCCGCGCGCAGGGTGCACACCAGGCGTACGTTCGGGTCCTGCGCCTCGTCCGGGGGCGGAAGGAACTGCCGCAGGAAACCGAGGGGCTCCTGCCGGTCCGAGCCGCTGCTCAGCACCTCCTCGAACTGGTCGCCGACCAAGGCCAGTCGGCGCCCCGTCAGCACCGCCAGCCTTGAGGCGACCGTCCAGAACCCCTCCTCCCGCACGGCGCGAGCACGGTGTTCCAGTTCCTCCAGGCTGTGATTCCGCCGTGGGTGCTCGAGCTCCAGCAAGGCGCGGGCGACGGACTCGTAGGGAGCCATGCCCGGCCGGAACGAGGCCACTGACCACCCGTCCGCGGCCAGCTCGGGCTCCAGCCCGGCTGCCACCAGCGACGACTTCCCCACCCCGGACGGCCCCGTGACCATGACCAACGGCTGGGCCTTCACCATGGCCCGGAGCCTTTCGACCTCCCTCTCCCGCCCCACGAACACACCGGCCGAGGCGTCATCGGCACTGAACGCCTGCAGCCCTCGGTAGGGGCAGGGCGGGAGGACGCTCCGGCCCAGGAATTCGGGCCATGCGGCAGACACCTCCGACAACGGCACGGCGTACGCGTCACCGGCGGAGCCGTCGCGGCTCGCGAGCGAGAGCATGCCGACGATCGCGTCTCCCCAGCGGTCCGCGGCAACGACCGGCGACCCGCTGTACCCCGGTTGCGCCCGTAGAGCGGACTCGCTGTCTGCATCCAGCTGGATGAGTCCTCCACCGACCGCACCGCGCAGCACACACATACTCCAGGCACCGTTGGCCGTACGGGGCGGGTTTCCGGGATAGCCGAAGACCTTCACCTCGGCATCGCCGACAAGGCCCATGCGGGCGTCGAGCAACCGGGCAGCCCCCGCACCAACGGGAAGAGTGTCCCCGCCGACCAGCACAAGACCCGCCACATCCCGGCCCAGGCGGCCGACCCCGGGCGGTGGATCCCAGGAACTGACCCGGCAATGCCGCAGAGGCGCTCCTTCCGCATCCCCCAAGAGCACGAACTCGACCTGGATACGCGCCTCTCCGGCAGGGCAGTCCACGCAGTCCTTCGTCCGCCCCAGGGCGACGTTGACCACGTGGGCACAGGTCACGATCTGCTTGTCACCGACGACGAAGCCGACACCGATGGGCGCACCCGATGTGCCGGCGCGGATCTTGACGATGAATCCCTCACGCTGCGCGCCCATTGCTTCAGGGGCGATTCCACGTCAGGCGTACGGCGAAATTCACTTCCGCCGTTCCTTTGGCGATGATGACACCCGTCTCACCGCCCATCTTCAGGCCGAACTCCACCTCTGCCTCGTCCGGCCCCAGCTCCCGAAGTGTCTCGGCGACCATGGCCAGAGTGGGCTTCACCTGCTCCAAGGCCTCATGGAACGACGTCCGCGTGCGCGCCAGCATGCCGTTCCCGGCTGCCAATTCCAGATCCGCGCCGTCCGGATCGGCGTCGGTCTCGAACACGGCAACTACCTCGCTGCTGTCACCGAGCATCATCGTCAACTGCTGTGACAAAGCACGTCCCCCTGGCCCCTGGTCTACGCTCACGCCGCTGTCGCGGCCCCCTCCATCCTCGGGGACGCCACCCTCACTGCGCAGCAAGAAGCACAGGTTCGGGTGACGGCGCTCACGGTGCGCAGGAGTCCGGTGGCCTTGTGTTCGACGGAGTGGATGACGGTGAGGGCTCGGGCGACCCCGTCGGGGAGGGAGACGGTGAGGGGGAGGGCGAAGGTGAAGGGGGTGGGGTGTCGGAGGGGGGCGGGTCGTCTGACGGGGACGACGGGGATGACGGGGTGGGGCAGCCCGGGGTGGGACCGGGGGTGGAAGGTGCGGGGCTTGTTCCGGGAGGAGGAGTGGAGGGGCGTGGGCCGGGGTGGGTCGGGCCGCCCGGAGACGCGGAGTCGCCCGGCCGTGGGCGCGACGGATCCGACGGGTTCGACGGGTTCGACGGGTTCGACGGCTGCGGGCCGACGACCACGCCTCCTCCGCCGTTCGGCCGGGTCGCGGGGGTCTTGCCGCCCGGCCCGGGACTGGTCGGCAGCGGGCCGCGGCCGTCGGGCACCTCGTGGACGCCACGGCGGTAGAAGTCCAGCCAGGCCAGGACCGTGCGCAGATAGGCGGCCGAATGGTTGTAGCTGAGGATCGCCCGGTCCAGGTCCGCCTTGATCGCGAGGTCGCGGTCGCCCGCGCACAGGTAGCGGCCGGCGGCGAGTGCGGCGTCGTGGATGTTGTGCGGGTCGGCACGGCCGTCGTCGTTGCCGTCGGCGCCCCAGCGGACCCAGGTGGAGGGGATGAACTGCATCGGCCCCACAGCCCGGTCGTAGGTCGTGTCGCCGTCGTACGCCCCGCTGTCCGTATCGGAGATCCGGGCGAATCCGCTGCCGTTGAGGACGGGTCCGAGGATGGGGCTGAGTGTCGTGCCGTCCGCGTCGACCCGGCCGCCGCGGGCCTGCCCGGACTCCACCTTGCCGATGGCGGCGAGCAGTTGCCACGGCAGGCGGCAGCCTGGGTCGGTCGCGGCGAGGGCGGCCTCGGCCCGCCGATAGGCGGTGAGGACCGTGGCCGCGATCCCGGACTGGGTCCGCACCTCGATGTCCTCGCTCCCGCCGCCGCCCGGTGCGCTCTTCCTGCTCCGCAGGGGCGGGAGTTCGGTGTGGTACGCGTCCGCCGAGGGGCCGGCAGGGGGGATCCACCCGTCGTTCCCGGTGACGCTGTCCGGGGCTGCTCCGCGTCGGGGCGCGGCGAGCGGGCTGCCGGGCGCGCCCGATGCGGTCAGCCCGGCCATCGCGACGGCCGCGACGACCGTACCGGCCAGGCCCCGACGGATGCGGCAACTACCCTTCTTACGATGTCTGTTGCCCGTGGACATGACTCACCTCTCGAAGTGGGGTGGCGGGGGCGCGGCGGCGTTCGCGAGCGCGGCGGTCAATTCCCTTGGGACGCGTGGTGGTTGACGACTGCATGGCCGGAACCGCCCCGCGCCCGCACCCCCAGCTGGTTGGTCGCCGCCGGTCGTGACGGCTGCACCCGGCTATATCTGCAGTCCCTGCCATGGGTTCTCCTGCTCAGCGGCGACGAGCTCTTCGAGGCGTGCGGCCGCTGTCGGCGCTCCGCCCGCCTCGCGAAAGGAGCGGCTGACGCGGCGCGCGGCCGCGGCGAAGTGAGGGCGGCCGAGCACGGCCTCCAGCGCGGATCCGACAGCCTTGGCATCCCTCCGGCCGAACCGCACCCGCACGCCCGCGCCCACGGCAACGACCTGGGCGGCGACGACGGGCTGGTCACCGCGGACCGGGGCGACCACCAGGGGGACGCCGTGCCACAGGGCCTCGGTGACGGAGTGGTGCCCGGCGTGGCAGACGATGGCGTCCGCGCGGGCCAGGAGCTCGAATCGGGGCACGGCGGGGTGGATCAGTACGTCGTCGCCGCACGGCGATCCGAGGATGCCGCAGGGGTCGGCGACCACCGCGCGCAGTTCGCGTGATCGGGCGCGTACGCCGTCGACGCACTGGGCGAGGAAATGGGCGCCCACTACGGGGTCGGCGGGGTCGGCAGGGTCGAGGGAGACCAGGACCAGCGCCCGGTCGTCGTCCCGGTCGACCCACCCCCACGGAAAGCCGTCGTCGGGGGCATCGGCGCGAGAGCCGAGCACCGGTCCGACGAAGCACACCGGGCCGCGGTCCGGCACCTGTGGGCCGGTGAGTTCGCTGGTGGAGAAGACCAGCGTGAGCCGTGGCGAGAAGCGCGGGTCGTAGCGGGCGGACGGGTCACCGAGGCGCAGCCGAAGCCCGTCGAGGAGATCGGTGAGCCACTGGTCGGACTGCGGCACGGCCCCGGCGATGGGACTGCCCGGCAGCTCCGTGGGAACCGTCGAGGAGGTGACGTAGGGGACGCCGAGCCGCTCCGCCACGAGCGCGCCCGCGACCGCCTGCTGGTCGACGACGAGCAGGTCGGGCCCGAACTCCATGACGGCGGCGGTCACTCCGGGCGCCATGGCGTACGCGAGTGGCGCGAAGAAGTCGCCCCACAGGAACCGCAGGCCTGCCGCGCCGCGCGGATCGCGGGGTCGGGCGTCGCCGGGCGGCACGCTCGCGCAGGGGAAGACGGGGCTGTCGGCGGACGCCAGGCCCTCCAGCGCGGCAGGCTGCCCGGCCCAGGCCACCTCGTGCCCCCGGCCCGCGAGTTCGGCGGCGACGGCCGAGGCCGGGTGGACGTGAGGGGCGAGCGGCGGCACCACGAAGAGGAAGCGACTCATCGGGCCCCGGCCCCGCCCAGCGACCACGTGCGGCCGTACTCCGGTGCGGGAGGGCACGTCGGTGACGGGAACCCCGCAATGCCCAGGGCCGGTTGGGCATTGCGGGTGTCGGGGAGCACCGGTCGTATGTCCGGGCGGCCGGAAGGGATCAACCCCGGGACCGCGTCCGGGATTGCCTCGCAAGACAGCATCAGAACTCCGACCGCTCGGCGACACAGGAAATTGCGTTGAATTGACGATCGAGCCGAGAGCGGAAGCTAGTCGCGCCTCGATAAGCCGGTCAAGAGCAGTTTCGTCACGCACCGAGGATCTGTTGCGCGGTGAGCAAGGAGCCGGAAGGAGTTGTCACCCGGACTCATCGGGATCGCGTAGAAAATTTGGCACCGATGTACGAGTCCGCATTGCTTGTTAGTCACTCGCGGATGAAGAAGCCCCCGAATGCGGGCAGTTGAATTCCTCTGGTAATCGACACCTTGACCGCCCGACTACCCGTCAGTAGTTTACCGATCCGAAACAGGGCCGTATCTGGCGAAGATAGCGACATGTACGGCCATTCTTCCTTCACCCGTTCTGCTCGTTCACGCAGTACGAGAGGCAGCTCATGAGAGCTAATCGAAAGAGATCCGGGGTGCGCGGCGCCCTGGCCGCGGTCGCGACCGCCGGCCTGGTAACCGGCATGCTCACCCTCACGGGAGGCACCGCTTCCGCAGTTCCGCTGCAATTGGATCAGAAGTACACCTGCAAGTTCCCGATCATCAACAACGACCCGATCGAGATCCGAATCTCCGCGGACATGCCCACCTCCATGAAGGTGGGCGAGACAGTGCCCGAGTACGACATCAAGGCCGTCACCAAGGTCAGCGCGCGGGCCGCCCAGGGCCTCGGTGTCATGGGCGCGGTCACGCTGGAGGGCAAGGCCACCGCGGACGTGGTCGTCGCGCTGCCGGGCGGCGAGGGCACACTGCCGATCAAGGTGGTCAACACCGTCGCCAAGGCCAACATCCCCAATCCCGCAGCCGCGTTCGAGGTCGACGCCACCGGCAAGTCCCCCGGCGACCTGCTGACCTGGGCCAAGCCCGGTACCGCCAAGTTCGACGTGACCGGCCTCAAGCTGCACAACATGATCGCCCGGGACGCCGAGGGGAAGCCCGTCCAACTCCCGCCGTTCGGCGACGAGTTCGACACCGCATGCACGCTCGGCGCGGACCAGCCGACGCTCCTGCACACGATGGAGATCCTGGGTGACGATCCCGGCCCCGGCCCCGGACCGAATCCCACGACCGGCAAGCAGAACGTGAACACCAAGGTCACCCCCAAGCAGGGCGGCGGCCAGCTCACCATGGCCCAGGCGGGCGACACCGTCGCGCTGTCCCCGGTCGAGGAGGGCACGGCCGGCAGCTCGACGGGCGACCTGCAGAAGGTGACCGTCAAGGACGCCCGTAACGGCGCCACCGGCTGGTCACTCACCGGGAAGGTCACCGACTTCACGGGCAACGCCGGCACCATCGGCGCGGACAAGCTCGGCTGGACGCCGTCCTGCGCGACGGCTCCCGGGTCGGCAAGTACCTGTGTGCCGGGCACAAAGGGGCCGGTCGGCGGGGCGGGCGCCACACTCGCGAGCGCGCCCGACGGGGCGCAGACGGGCGGCGAGTTCACGGTCGGCGCGGGCCTCGCGCTCGACGTTCCGGCGACCGCGGCCGCCGGTGACTACGCGGCCGTTCTCACGCTCACTCTGACCTGATCCCGCACTCCGCCAGGTGGGCCGGCCGTCGTACGGCGACCGGTCCACCTCTTCGGCGTTACCCCGCCCTTCCCGTTACATCTCTTCGCATCACTTCGCTCTGGGGGCCGCATGAACCTCGCCCGTACGCAGCTCAGGCATCACAGATACGCCGCCGTAGTCATCGCCGCCCTGACCCTCGCACTGGGCCTGCTCACCGCGAGCCCACCACCGGTCGCGTACGCCGCCGACAACGGCCGCTGGTCCGTCTTCCCCGCCGAGAAGGCCGACAAGGCCGACAAGGCCGGGAGTCACCGGGCGTACTTCCGGATGAAGGCGGATCCGGGCCGCACCGTGCAGGACGAGGTCACCGTCTCCAATCTCGCCAAGGAACCGGTGACCTTTCTGCTCTATGCCGCCGACGCGTACAACACCCCGCGCGACGGCGGCTTCGCGGTGCGCGAGCCCACCGAGAAGCAGCGGTCCGTCGGCGTGTGGACGCGCCTCGAACGTACGGAAGTACGTGTTCCGGCAGGCGGCAGGGCCACCGTGCCGTTCACCGTCGCCATCCCGCGCACCGCCTCGCCCGGCGACCACCCCGGTGCCGTCATCGCCCTGGACAAGCGCGTCGCCCGCGCTAAGGGCACCGGCGTCGGCGTCCGGCAGGCCGTCGGGGCCCGGATCTACCTCCAGGTCAACGGCGAGCGGAAGCCAGGCCTGAGCGTCCAGGACGTGACGTTCGACTACGACGTACCCCTGCTGCCCGGCCTCGGCAAGGACGCCTCGGTCACGTATACGCTGGTCAACAACGGGAACGTGCAGCTGGAGCCGAGGGTCGACCTCAAGGCGAAGGGCCTGTTCGGCCGGACGTCCTTCGACAGCGCGGGCAACAAGCTGCCTGCCGAGCTGATGCCGGGCCAGCGGGTACGGATCACTCAGAAGTGGGCCGCGCCGCCTCCGCTGGACTGGGGCAGCGTCGAACTGACCGCGAGCGACAAGGGCGGTGAGCTGGTGGAGAGCGGGAGCACCGCGTATCGCACGGTGAACTGGGGCGTCCTCGTGACGCTCGCCCTGGTGGTGGTCTTCCTGGCCATGGGGGTGACGGTGCGGCGCCGCAGGGCCCGTTCCGCCGTGCCGAGTTGACTCCTTCGACACGACGACACATGGCCGCCGAGGGCCCGGAGCGCCGTCGCGCTCCGGGCCTTGTGCTGCCGTACGACGCCGCCCTGGAGCAGCGGCTTCGTGGGCTCGGAGCCTCAGACCGCCTCGTCGTCCCTCCTGAGCCGCCGTGGCAGATAGTGGAAGGCCGCGATGCCGGCGGCACCGAGGCCTCCCGCGGCCGCCACCATCAGGCCGACGCCCGACATTCCGGTGGCCGCGAGCGCGCCCGAGCCGCCGGTCACCTGAGTGTCCAGCTGAGTGCCGGAGGATCCGGAGCCGTCACTCGAACCCGCGCCACCCGTGCCGCCCGAGGGGCCGGAGTCGCCGCCCGAGGAACCGCCGGCCGTGGCGCCGGGGGCGGACGGGTCCGTGGGATCGGAGGGGTCCGTCGGCGGATCCGTCGGCGGATCGGTAGGCGGGTCGGTCGGCGGGTCCGTGGGCGGATCCGTCGGGTCCGTGCCGCCGTCGCCCGTGATCGTCATGGTGTGCAGGAGTGTCTTCTGACCTGAGTCGAGAGTGCACTCCGCGGTGAACTCGTCGCCGTTCGGCGGGAGTTGCACGGGCTTGCCCGCCGCGTCGCGGGCGATCATGTTGTGCAGCTTCAGGCCCTTGACGTCGAAGGCCGCATCGCCCGCCTTGCCCCACGTCAGCAGCCCGCCCGGCGACTTTCCGGTCGCCGTCACCTCGAACGCCGCGGCGGGGTTGGGGATCTCGGCCTTGGCGACCGTGTTGACGACCTTGATGGGCAGCGTGCCGTCGCCGCCGGGCTGGGTGACGACGACATCGGCGGTGGCCCTGCCCTCCAGCGTGACCGCGCCCATGACGCCTAGGCCCTGGGCGGCCCGCGCGCTGACCTTGGTGACGGCCTTGATGTCGTACTCGGGGACCGTCTCGCCCACCTTCATGGTGTTGGGCATGTCCGTGGTGATCGCGGCCTCGATGGCGTCATTGCTGATGATCGGGAACTTGCAGGTGTATTTCTGCGTGAGCGACACCGGCTCGGCCGAAGCACTGCCACCACCACCGGTCAGCGCGAGCAACACCCCGGCAACCCCGGTCAGGGCCGATCCCCGCGCCCACCTCGCCGTGACTATTCCTGGTCGCTCCCCCCTGCCCTTTCCCTTACCCTCTCCCCTGCGGTTTCCCATACGATCTCCCATGTGCGGCCCCACTTCTGAGAATTGGCACAACCCAGAAATGAGTACTGACAGCCAAGGCGCCCGTCAACCCGATAGGCGCAGTCCGACGAAGTCCGACGCAGTCCTGCGACACGGGTCCCACAATTTGTCATCCACGCACCATCACGTACTCACCGCGGCCACAAATCTGCCCGATCGCCACCCCCTTTCATCGTCAGGTTGAAGCAGACCTTGACCGCCCAACTACTCATCAGTAGTTTGCGTATTCGAAACACCGCCGTATTGCCCGCAGCAATTCTGTCGGCAGATTCCTCGCGACGGCGCATTTCGCCTCTCCGATTTCCCTGGACGGCTGGGCCGGCGAGTCCGGAATCGCAGAGGTGGCACCGACGTTCGTTCGTGCCCATTCACGTAGCCCGAGAGGTAGTCCATGGGAGCGCACAAGAGACAAGTCAGGGCACGCACCGCCCTGAGCGCGGTGGCGGCCGCCGGCCTCGTCACCGGCCTGGTCACCCTGAGCGGCGGTTCCGCCTCCGCCGACCCGGTGAAGCTCACCCAGAAGTACACCTGCAAGTTCCCGATCATCAACAACGACCCGATCGAAGTTGAGATCACCTCGGACATGCCCACCACCATGAAGGTGGGCGAGACGGTCCCCGAGTACGACATCAAGGCCGTCACCAAGGTCAGCGCGCGGGCCGCCCAGGGCCTAGGCGTCATGGGCGCGGTCACGCTGGAGGGCAAGGCCACCGCCGATGTGAACGTGACCCTGCCGGGCGGCAGCGGCAACCTTCCCATCAAGGTCGTCAACACCGTCGCCAAGGGCGACATCCCCAACCCGGCGGCAGGATTCACCCTCACCGCCAACGGCAAGTCGCCCGGCGGGCTGCTGACCTGGGAGAAGGAGGGCACGGCCACGTTCGACGTGACGGGCCTCAAGCTGCACAACATGATCGCCCGGGACGCCGAGGGGAAGCCCGTCCAACTACCGCCGAACGGCGACGAGTTCACCGCGGACTGCACCCTGGACGCGGGCCAGCCCACCGCGCTGCACACGATGACCGTGAACGGCGGCGGCACGGACCCCACGGATCCGCCGACGGACCCACCGACCGACCCGCCCACCGATCCCCCGACCGACCCCCCTACGGACCCGCCCACCGACCCGCCGGGCGATGACCCGGTGAAGCTCAACTTCGACATCAAGGGCACGTCGTCCATCAAGGCCGCCAACGGCAACGCGGCACTGGCGGGCGGCATCGACACCCGCTACGACCTGAGCAAGGGCACCTTCGACGCCGACCTGAGGCTCGACCCGACCAAGGGCAAGTTCACCATCATGGGCTTCCTGCCCACGACCGCGGACATCGCCTTCGAGCAGACCGGAAAGACCACCGGCACGCTGGACACCGCCGGCGCCCTGAAGTCGAAGTCCGAGATGCTCGTCAGGCTCTCCAGCGTCAACGCCTTCGGCATTCCCATCGGCGGGGGCCCCGACTGCAAGACGGTCGCGCCCGCCAAGATCGACCTCGCCAGCGAGGGCCGCTTCCAGCCGTACACCGGCGGCAAGCTCAAGGGCACCTACACCCTGCCCGGTCTGAAGGGCTGCGGCGCCCTCAACGACATCATCAGCACCTTCATGGCAGGTCCCGGCAACACCATCGACATGGACCTCACCTACAAGAAGTAGCAAGGACCAGTGTGGGTCCGGGCGGCATGCCGCCCGGACCCACACTCATCGAGCCGTCAGGAGCCCTGGCGGCTTCAGCGGCGCATCAGCGACGCATCAGCGCGAAGACCCCCCAGCCGAGGTATTCACGCTCGTAGCGCGCATAGCGGGCGGGATCGGTGGTGAGCTCGGCCCGTACCTCGGCGGCCAGCTCGTCATCGGGGTTCCCGTCCAGCCAGCGGCGGAGGTTGAGCCACCGTGCCGCCCGGTACCGGTCCCAGCTGTCCTGATCGGCCAGCACCATTTCCACGACGTCGTACCCGAGACCGCCGAACTGCTCGATCAGCTCCGGAAGTGCCAGGAAGTCGTCCTTGCCGCCGGCGTGGCAGGCTTCCGCGGTTTCCTGGTCCGGCGCTTCCCGACGCCAGTACGGCTCGCCGATCAGCATGAGGCCCCCGGGGCGCAGGCTCCCGCCCAGGAGCTCGACGGAGCCGGCGACGCCGCCCCCGATCCAGGTGGCGCCGACGCACGCGGCGAGATCGACCGGCTCGTCCGCGACGAAGCCGGAGGCATCGTCGTGCACGAAGGTGACCCGGTCGGCGACGCCGAGTTCGGCGGCACGGGCGCGGGCCTTCTCGGTGAACACCGTGCTGATGTCCACCCCGGTCCCGGTGACGCCGTGGTCACGGGCCCAGGTGCACAGCATCTCGCCCGATCCGCTGGCGAGGTCGAGCACACGCGTCCCGGGTGTCAGGTGCAGGGCCTGGCCCAGGGCGGCGACCTTGCCGGGGGTGATCGGGTTGTGGAGGCGGTGGCTACTTTCGCGAATGGTGAAGATGCGTGGAAGATCCACGAGAGGTGTTCCTTAGGTTTGATGCGGTCACGGTGTACGCGGGAGACAGCCGACCGGAGTCGGCAGCCGTTGCTCGGACCGTCATCAAATGCACCTCATTCGAACGCATGGATCTTGAGCCTGGTCAGCCTATGGCTCCCAAGGTTCCCCCTCAACTGCATTTCTCCAGGAGCAGGGCGGCGCCCCGCCCTTACCCTGCCGACGGCGCCGAGCCTCCGGCGCCGGGCAGGTTCGCGCACTGCGGTGCCTTCTCGAAGGCCTGCTTGAGTGCGGGGTCGGCGCGGAAGTCATGGGCGGGGCCCTGGTAGGCACTGGCCTGGTCCATGCCCTTGCCGGCCTTCTTCAGCGCCGCCTTCAGGGACTTCTCGTCGGTGACCTTGGCTTTCTTGAGCTCGGCGGTGGTACCGGCGAGGCTGCTGCGGGCGTTGCGGAGGTTGGCGAGCGCCGTCTTGTACGCGGCGTCGCCACCCTCGACCGGCGGTGCGCCCTCCTGCCGCATCTTCGCGTCCAGCGCGCCGAGTTGGCGACCGAGCGCGTCCATGAAGGTGACGACCTCCGCGTGGTATTTCTTGGCGTCCCTGCTGTCCGCGGTGGGCACCGTCAGCTTGGACCCGACGTCCCGCACGCTGTCGCAGACGTCCGAGGCCCAGTCGACCTTCGGGTCTTCGTCGACACGCGAACTGCATCCCGACACCACCGCCGCGACCGCGACCCCCAAGGCGGCGGACATGAGCGCGGCGGTGTGCCGCTTCCGTCTCGTGATCTCCATGCCTGACTCCCCTACGACTCTCATCTGCTGAACGTGTCGATGTTCGCGATGCGCCAGGTGCCGCCCCGGTAGACCACGTCCACGGCGAACATCGCTGCCGCGTGGCTGGCCGAACCACCCTTGGCGGTACTGGTGTTGCTCTGGTCGGCGAACACCAGGGCCCGGGCCCGGTCGCCGTCGATGGCCTCGACCGCGCTGTGCGTGACGGTGGTGCTGAGGACGAGCTTCTGCCGCTCTCCCTGGGCGCGGACCTGCGCGAGCATCTCCCGGTGCTGGCCGACCGCCTTGCCGGTGAGGTGTGCGCCCGCGGCCTTCTCCGTCCGGCCCGGGTCGTTGTGGTCGTAGGAGAAGACCGCGTCGACGGCCTGGCCGACCGAGCCCTTCACCTCGCTGGTGCGGGAGGTGTCGGTCAGCGCCGCATTGCGCAGGGCAGGTACGTCACGCAGGCCGTCGGCCCGGTGGTGGGCGAAGACCGCGAAGGCCGTGGCCAGTACGGCGAGCAGAGCTAGCAGCAGAGGCCAGGGGACGGGTCCCCGCGCGGTCCGGGCAGGCCCGGACCGGCGCAGCCGGGAGTTCGGGCGCGGGGCTCGCGGTGCGGGCGCGGGTACCTCGCGGGCCTTGACCGCGGCCAACCGCCTCTGTCGGTTGACCATATGGCGTGTCGTCGACATGGATCAGTCCCTCAGTCGGACGGAGTGTCGGTGGGCGTCTCGCCCGCGGGGGCCTGGCCGAGCCCGCTCAGCTTCCAGCCTTCGCCGGTACGGGTGAGCTCGCCGAGCAGTCGGCTCTCCTTGGTGCTCGGCTTCTTCTTCGGCGGGTCGACGGTGATCCGTATCGCGATCATCACGCCTGCCCTGCCCTCACGTTCGTCCAGTTCGGTCACGGCCCCGGACAGCACCTCGGCCGTGGTGACCGTGCGCGCGGTCCGCACCTGTTTCTCGAACTCGGGCCTGCCCTTGCGCAGTTCATCGAGAAGGCTTCCGGTGGCGGACCGCTCCCAGGCGTCCAGGCCGTGTGCGAGGTCGCGGTGGTCGAGGGTGTTCAGGTTCAGGGCGGCCTGTTCGCCCGCCGCGAGGACCTCGTCCCGGGTCTCCGCGAAGCGGGCGGAGTCGTCGTGGGCCGCCGCGTACCAGGACGAGCCCGTCCAGCCCGCGAAGCCCAGGGCGAAGGCGGCCGCCGCTGCGGCGAGCGAAAGTCTCGTACGGTGCCGGGCTGTCGTACGTGCCATGTCCCTCTCTCCTAACCGGACCGGCCGGCCTAGTGGCGTGAGCACCCTGGCGGGCCTAGCGGGCCGTGATGTCGGTGATCGTCCAGTGGCCGTCGTCCAGGCGCGCGGTGACCGAGAGCTGGGCGGCCGCGGTGGTCGCCCTGGCGCCCTTGCGCTTGGCCCGCTGGTCGAGAAAGACCAGTAACCGCGCGCCGTCACCGCTGAGTTCGACGGCTCCCGCCCGGACCACCTGAGTGGTGAGCGACAACTGCTGCTTGCCGACCTGCCTGCGGAGCTTGCCGAACAGGGCGCGGTAGTCCTTCGCCGCCTGGCCCCGCAGCACATCGCGGGCGCGTCGCTCGGTGGTGGCCAGGTCGTGGGGCGTGTAGGTGAAGACCACGGCGAGGGCGTCGCTGACGTCCGCGATGACCCGGCGGGTCCGCTCGCCGTCGGTCAGCGCCTGGTTGGCGGCTCCCGGTGTGTTCGCGGTCCTGTCGGTGAGGACGAGGAGCGTGCCGCCGGTGAGAAGCAGCGCGGCGAGGACGAGGGCGACCAGCGTGCGGCCTCCGCGGCCACCGCGGAGACGGCCCGCGGGCAGCGCCACCTTCGTGTCGACATCGCCGTCGACGGCATCGGACGCCGCCGCACGCTGGGGTTTCAGTCCGGCGCTCATCTACGACCTCTCATGTTGCTGCGTCCCCTTCCGTTCCGCGCCATTCCCCTGCATTCCGATTCATTCCGCCGCGACCGGCACCGCCGTCAGCGAGCTGAGCTTCCAGCCCGCACCCTTGTCGTCGAGGCCCGCCTCGAAGCGTTTGCGGTCCGTGGTGGACTTGCCGCCGCGTTCGGTCACCTCGACGCGGACCGTGGCGATGACCTTCGCCGTGCCCGCCCGGGTGTCCAGGGCGACGACCGCCGCATCGGTGACCGCGGCGCGGGTGCTGGTGCCCTCCTGTTCGAGGGCCTTGGCGCTGTCATCGCCCGTACGCCGCAGCTCGTCCGCGAGCGGCCCCTCCGCCGCATTCGTCCAGGCACGCAGCGAGGCCCGTACGTCCTTGCCGTCCATGGTGTTGAGCAGCGCGATGTGTCTGCGCGCGGCAGTCAGTGCGCTGTCACGGGCGCGGGCGTGGGCCAGATCGCCGTCGGCACGTGTCTGCGCGTAGGTCCATCCCGAGAAGCCGCAGAACAGCGCTCCCGCAAGCAGCGCCGCCCACCACGCGTGCCGGCGCCTCACGACTCCCCCATCCCGAGCAGCCCGCCCAGGTCGGTCGGGCTTCCGGACGGCTCCTGGCCGTGCCCGAGGCCGCCCGCCGCGGCCCGTGCGGGCTCGGGCACGCCGCCGCGCGGTGCGTTGGCGGAGCCGCGTACGTTCTGGCCGCCGGCGGGGTTCGCGGTGCAGGCCGCCTTGGTGTTGGCGGGGGCCGGTGAGGTGTCGAGGCCGTTGCGGTAGGGGGTGGCGCCGTATCCGGCGGTGCAGGGCAGCGGCTTGAAGAACGTGGTGGTCATGCCGAAGCGCACTCCGTCGGGGCCGACGGCGGTGGCTCCGGTGGCTGCGACCTGCGGGATGCGCACCATCAGTTCGCGGGTGCCGCGCTGGCGGGTCACCAGGAGCTCGGAGGTGGTGACGAGGTTGGCGAGCACGACGCCGAGCCCGGGGTCGGTGTCGCGCAGCAGCGCTGTGAACTGGGTTGCCGCGTCCGGTGTTTGGGCGATGAGGCGGCGCAGATCGGGGTCGGACCTCTTGAGCTGCGCGGCCAGTTCGGCGGCACCGCTCGCGAAGGATTTCAGGGCGTCGGACCGCTGGTTCTGGGTGCGCAGGACGGTCTCGCCGTCGATGAGGAGGCGGGTGGTGGCGGGCAGTGCCTTGTCGGCAGCACGGATGAATTCGCTGCTGGTGTCGATGAGGATCTGCAGGTCCTGTCCACGTCCCTCGAAGCTCTTGCCGAGCTCGTCGACGACCGTGCGCAGTGCGGCAGTGTCCACCGAGGAGGCGAGCCGATCGACGCTGGCGAGTACGTCGGTGACCGGCGCGGGAGTTCGCGTGGCCCCGCGCGGGACCACGGAACCGTCGGCGAGGTAGGGCCCGTCGACGGTGCGCGGGCTCAGATCGAGGTACTGCTCGCCGACCGCCGAGAGGTGCGCGACCTTCGCCTCCAGGTCGCTGGGGATCTTCGGCGCCGATTCCTTGATGCGGATGCGGGCCTCGACTCCGTCGGGGGTCAACTCGACGGCCTCTACGCGGCCGACGTCGACGCCCCGGTAGGTGACGTTTCCCTGGCTGAACAGGCCGCCGGTCTCGGCGAGTTCGACCCTGACCGTGTAGTGGTCGCGGGCGCCCACGTACCGTCCCAGGTCGGCGTACGTCGTGGCGATGTGTGCGAGGACGACCACGCCGAGGACGAGAAAAGCGATGTTCTTGAGGTGGGTGGAGAGGGTGAGCACTAGGAGCCGCCTCCTGACGTTCCGGTGACCGCGGGCAGCGGCAGGGACGAGCGCGTGGCGGTGCCACCACCGCGGATCGGCGGCACGATCTGCGTGCCGGGGGCTGCCGCGATCTTCAGATAGACGTTGAGGTAGTCGCCCTTCACTCCGGTGAGCACCTCGTCGGTGAACGGATAGGTGAACATCACCTGCAGCGACTCGGGCAGGTCGGCGCCCGCGTCGGCGAGGTTCTTCAGGACCGGTGCGAGGGCCTTGAGGTCGGTCACGAGGTCGTCCTTGGTGCGGTCGACGGTGTCGACCGCGACGGTGGAGAGCGAGTCCAGGGCGCGCAGCATGCCGACGAGGGAGGAGCGCTGGTCGCTGAGGACCTTCAGTCCGGGCGGCAGTTCACGCAGGATCTCGCCGATCTTGCGGTCGCGGGTGGCGAGGGTGGTGGAGAGCCGGTTCATGCCGTCGAGGGCGGCGGTGATGTGCTTCTTGTTCTTGTCGAGGCTCTTCGCGGTGGTGTTGATCTGCCGCAGCACGGAGCGGACTTCGCCCTCGTTGCCGCCGAGTGCCTTGTTGAGTTCGCTGGAGATGGTCTCGATCTGCTGGACGCCACCGCCGCCGAGCACCATCGACAGGGCGCCGAGGACCTCCTCGACCTCGGGGTTGCGGTTGGTGCGGGCGACCGGGATGACGGACCCGTCGCGCAACCGGCCCCGGTCGTCCGCGTACGCCGCCGTGGTGCCGGTCCTGGTGTCCTGGAGGTCGGGGCGGGCCCGCATGTCCTTGGGGGCGACTAGTTGGACGTACTTCTCGCCGAGGACGCTGGACTGCTCCAGGTTGGCGTAGGCGTTGGCGGGCAGCCGTACGCCGCCGTTGACCTTGAGGGTGACGCGGGCGGTCCAGCCGTCGTCGGCGAGGGAGATCCGGGTGACGCGGCCGACCTCGACGTCGTTGACCTTGACCGCGGAGTGCGGGAAGAGACTGACGACGTCCCGGAACTCGGCGGTGATCTCGTACGGATGGTCGCCGAGGTCGGCGCCGCCGGGCAGCGGCAGGTCCTGGAGGCCCTCGAAGTCCGGGAGGCCGCCGGAGCCCAGGGCGAGGCCCGTGAGGGTCACGGTGAGGCAGAGGCCCAGCGCGATACGTGCGGTGCGGTTCTTCACGGTCGGCCTCCCCCGGCATCGCCCGGCGAGCCGTACACGGTGCCGGCCGGTGGCAGCGGCAGGGCGGGCAGGTTCTTGATCCGCTTTTCGGGGACGGCGATGAGATCGTCGGTGTCGCCTTTCCCGGCGCCCGTCGTCCCGGCCAGTTCGTTGATGTCGGCGCGGCCGTCGATGGTGCGGGTGCGCGGGTTGTACGCCTGGTCGAGGTTGCCGGCGGCCAGCGGCAGCACGTCCAGGGCCTCGGCCACCGAGGACCGCTGGTCGACGACGGACCGGGTGAGGCCCGCCAGCTTGTCCACGTTCGACTTGAGGCGGCCCCGGTTGTCCCTGATGAAGCCCTTGACCTGACCGAGCGCGGTGCCGAGGTCCTTGAGGGTGGCGGCCAGGTCGTCCTTGTCCTCGGCGAGGAAGCCCGCGACGTCGGCCAACTGGGTCTCGGCGCGGCGCACTTGGCCGTCCTTGCGCTTGAGCAGGGTGATGAACTGCTGCAGCTGCTCGACGGTCCGGACGAGGTCGCCGCTGTTTCCGTTGAGGACGGCGGACGCGCCGCCGAGCTGGTGGATGGTGTCGCCGATGTTCTTGCCGTTGCCGTCGAGGTTCTTCGCTCCGGCCTTGACGAGCCCCGCCAGGGCGCCGTCCTTGTTCGCACCGTCGGGGCCCAGCGCGTCACTCAACTCGGTGACACTCTTGAGGAGTTCGTCGACCTCGACGGGGGTCGCCGTGTGCTCGGCGCTGATGACGGCGCCGTCGCGGATCTGCGGGCCGCTGCTGTAGGCGGGGCTGAGCTGCACGAACCGCCCGGACACCACGCTGGGGGCGACCACGACGGCCTGGACCCGGGCGGGCACCTTCACTCCTTCGTCGAGGGAGAGCCGTACCCGTACCTGCGTGCCCTGGGGCCGGATCTCGTCGACGCTGCCGACGCGGACCCCGAGCACCCTGAGGTCGGACCCTTCGTGGACGGCGACGGCCCGGTCGAAGTAGGCGGTGATGTGTTTGCCGTCCCCGCTCCGGGCGAGGGCCGCCACACCGGCGATCCCGGCCGCCGTGAGCAGGGCGAGGGCGACGAGGACGGCCACGAGGCGTCCCAGGCCGCGTGCGCGTGCGCGTGCAGGCGCTTGTATACGGGCCATCAGCGGACGCCTCCCTGCTTCTTCGGCGGCATGCATCCGCTGTCCGGCCCCGTGCCCGTCGGCAGGTAGTCCTTGGGGACGAGGCCGCACAGATAGCCGTCCATCCAGCGCCCGTTGCCCAGGGTGTTGCCGACGAGCCGGTAGTACGGTCCGGCGGCGGCGAGGGCCTTGTCGAGGTTCTTCTTGTTCTTGGTGAGGACACCGGTGACCCGGTCGAGCGCGGCGAGCGCGGGCCCCAGCTCGTGTTCGTTGTCGTCGACGAGGCCGCTGATCTCCGTGCCGAGGTCGCGGGCGCCGGTGAGCAGCGCGTGGATCGCCTTGCGGCGGTGGCGTACCTCTTCGAGCAGCAGATTGCCGTTGTCGATGAGCCGCTCGATCTGGGTCTTCTTGCTGTTCACCGACGTGGTGAACCGGGCTGACCCGTCGAGGAGTTCGGCCAGGTCGTCATGGCGCTTGGCAATGGTCCGGGAGAGCGCGGACAGACCCGTGACGGCCTTGCGGACGTGCGGCGGCGTGTTCTCGAAGGCCCCGGAGATGGCATCGAAGCTCTTGGCGAGCTGGTCCTCGTCCAACTCGCCGGTCGTGCGGCTCAGGCCGTTGAAGGCCTCCATCACGTCGTACGGAGAGGTGGTGCGGCGGTCGGGGATGCGCGTGCCGGGGTCCTGCTCGCGGCTGCCGAGCGGGTCCACGGCCAGGTATTTGGCGCCCAGGAGGGTCTTGATGGCGATGCCGATGGTGCTGCGGTCGCCGATCCAGGCGTCCTTGACCTCGAATGTCACCTTCACCTTGGGGCCGTCCAGGGTGACGTCCTGCACCTTGCCGACGCGTACACCGGCGATCCGCACCTCGTCACCGGCCTTGAGCCCCACCGAATCCCTGAAGTCGGCGGTGTAGCGGGTGCCGCCGCCGATCACGGGCAGCGATTCGGCGTGGAAGGCGAGCAGCCCGACGAGGGTCAGGGCCAGGAGCCCGGCCATGGCGACGGCCACCGGGTTGCGCTCGCCGATGGGCTTGAGGCGGGGGCGCCGCGGTCGGGGCAGCTTCATGCCCTGCACCTCGCGTCCTTGAGGGCGAGTCCGGTCGGCGGCGGGCTGTCGTCGTAGGTGGAGACGCCGCTCAGCTTCGCTTCGCAGAGGTAGAGGTTCATCCAGGAGCCGTACGACGTGATCCGGGTGAGGGCGGTCATCTTCTGCGGGGTCTTCTCCAGGAAGTTCTCGACGAGCGGCGTGTTGTCGGCGAGGGTCCTGGACACCCGCCCCACATCGCGGATGCCGTCCTTCAAGGGCGCCCGGCTCTCCTTGAAGAGACCCGCCGTGCTCACGCTGAGCTTGGCGAGCGAGTCGACGGACCGGCCGACGGTCTTTCGGTCGTCGGCGAAGCCGGAGACCAGCTTCTCGACCGTGCCGATGAGTTCGGTGAAGCCCTTCTGCCGGGTGTTGACCGATCTGAGGACCCGGTTGAGGTTGGTGATGACCTCTCCGATCACCTGGTCCTTGGCGGCGACCGTGGTGGTCAGTGAGCCGACGGTTCGCAGCAGGCTCTCGACCGTGCCGCCCTCGCCCTGGAGGACCTGCACGATCGATGCCGTGAGCTGATTGGTCTCCTTCGGGGCGAGCCCTTGCATCAGCGGCTGGAACCCGTTGAAGAGCTGGGTCAGGTCGAGCGCCGGGGTGGTGCGGCTCAGCGGGATGGTCTGCCCCGGTCGCAGGGTGCCGCCGACCGGTCCGGGGCCGCGGCGCAGATCGACGAAGCGCTGCCCGATCATGTTCAGGTACTTGATGGACGCCGTCGCGGAGGCAGGCACCCGCCGTTCTCCTTCCAGTACGAACTCGACCTGCGCGTAACGGTGTTGGACGATCTCGATCGACGACACCTGGCCCACCTCGACCCCGGCGATGCGCACCGAGTCGCCCTCGTTCAGACCGGTGGCATCGGTGAACCACGCCTTGTAGCCGCGGGTCCCGCCGACGTCGGTGCCCGCGACGCTCAGAGCGAGCACGGTGGTCGCCAGGGCGGTCACCACGATGAAGATCAGCGATTTCACGGCGGGACCGGTCAGGCTGCGCTGTCCGCTCACCTCAGCTTCACCTCCGCCCCGCGGAAGGCCGGTCCGGCGAGCACGCTCGTCCAGTCGGGCAGGGATGCGTGACGTTCCTGGTCCGGTGCGGCGAGGAGTTCGGTGACCAGGTCGTTCTCCTGGGGCGAGTTGGCGACACCGAGACCGCCGGACACGCCGCTCAGGGTGGTGGCCGTGCTCTGCGGCGCGGCGTACGAGCCGCCCGTGTAGGGGACGGGATAGCAGCGCGGCCCGCGGTCCGCGTCGTAGCGGGGCGTGTCCCGGCCCGGCACATAGGCGCCGCGCGAGGGGACGACCCGGACATCGACGCGCAGGCCCGGCCGGTCGGTGCCCTTGCCGAGGGCGGCGTCCATCGCCGGCACGAAGTCGGCGACCGTGCGCAGGGTGCAGGGGAACGCGGACGCGTACCGCGCGAGGATCTCCAGGGTCGGGCGGCTGGTCGCGGTCAGCCGGATGAGGTTGGCCCGGTTGCCGCGCAGCCAGCTGCCGGTCTCCTGGGAGCTGCTGGTGACGGAGGCGTACAGCGTGGACAGTTCGGCCCGCTGCGCGGCGATGGTGGCGCTCGTGGTGGTGGCGTCGTGCAGTGCGTCGACGAGATCGGGCGCCGCGTCGGCGTAGGTGTCGCTCAGTTCGACGAGTTCCTCGATGTCGCGGTTCAGGGACGGCAGATGGGGGTTGAAGTCCTTCAGGTAGCCGTTCAGGGTCACCAACGCGTCGCCGATCTTCTCGCCCCGCCCTTCGAGGGCCCGGGCGAGGGCGGACAGCGTGGCCGACAGTTCCTGGGGCCGCACGGCGGTCAGCAGGGGCAGCAGGTTGTCGAGCACCTGCTCCAGTTCCACGGCGCTGCGGCTGCGGTCCCGGGGGATGACGCTGCCCGCGGCGAGCGGACGGGGCGAGGGATTCTCGGGCGGTACGAGGGCCACGTACCGCTGTCCGAAAAGGGTGGTCGGCAGGAGTTGGGCGCGGACGTCGGACGGGACCCGGCCGATCTTGTCGGGTTGGAGGGCGAGGGTGAGACGCGCGGCCCGGCCGCCCGTGTCGATCCTCTCGACCTCGCCGATGACGACGCCGCGCAGTTTGACCTCCGCGCGCGGGTGCATCTCGCTGCCGGCCCGCCCCGTCTCGACGATGACGGTCGCCGAGTCGGTGAACTCCTTGTCGTACACGGCGATCGACAGCCACACCAGCAGGGCGGGCACCACGAGGTACACGACTCCGGCTAGCCGTCTGCGGCGGGCCAGAGCGCTCTCCGTGGGGCGGGTGCGCGCCACCGGTACGGCGGCCGTCGTGCGGGCCCGGGTCTTCGGCGGGGCGCTCATCCGGCCACCTTCACCGTGGTCGTGGCGCCCCAGAGCGCCAGGCTGAGGAAGAAGTCGGTGACGCTGATGAGGACGATCGCGGTCCGCACCGAGCGGCCGACGGCCACCCCGACTCCCGCCGGTCCGCCCGAGGCGCGGAAGCCGTAGTAGCAGTGCGCGAGGATCACGAGCACGCTGAAGACCAGCACTTTGAGGAAGGACAGGAGCACGTCCGTCGGGACCAGGAAGAGCTGGAAGTAGTGGTCGTAGGTGCCTGTGGACTGCGAGTTGAACAGTACGGTCGTCGCCCGCGAGGCCAGATAGGAGCCGAGCAGACCGATGCCGTACAACGGGATGACCGCGAGCGCGCCGGCCACGATGCGGGTGCTGACGAGGAAGGGGGTGGAGCGCACGCCCATGCTCTCCAGGGCGTCGACCTCTTCGTTGATGCGCATCGCGCCGAGCTGTGCGGTGAAGCCCGCGCCGACGGTGGTGGACAGGGACAGGGCGGCGACGAGCGGGCCGATCTCGCGGGTGTTGAAGTAGGCGGAGACGAATCCGGTGAACGCGTCGGTGCCGATCTGGCTGAGCGCCGCGTACCCCTGAAGGCCGACGACCGTGCCGGTGAAGACGGTGATGCCGATCATCACGCCGACGGTGCCGCCGATCACCCCGAGCCCGCCGCTGCCGAAGGCGACCTCGGCGAGGAGCCGCTGGATCTCCTTGGGATAGCGGCGCACCGCGCGCGGAATCCAGATCAACGCCCGCACGTAGAAGAGGAGTTCGTCTCCTGGCCGGTCCAGCCAGGCGAAGGCGCGGCTCTTGCCGCCGCGTTCGGTGAGGGCCATGGGTCACAGCCCTTTCGGGGGGACGAGCTGCAGATAGACGCCCGTCAGGACCATGTTGACGAAGAAGAGGATGAGGAAGGTGAAGACGACGGACTGGTTCACCACGTCGCCCACACCCTTCGGTCCGCCCTTCGGGTTGAGTCCGCGGTACGCGGCGACGACACCGGCGATGAAGCCGAAGATCAGCGCTTTCAGTTCGCTGATGTAGAGGTCGGGCAGCTGGGCCAGCGCGGAGAAGCTGGCGACGTACGCACCCGGGGTGCCGTTCTGCATCACGACGTTGAAGAAGTAGCCGCCGAGGGTGCCGACCACGGAGACGAGCCCGTTGAGGAGCACCCCGACCAGCATCACGGCGAGCACCCGGGGGACGACGAGACGCTGGACGGGCGAGACACCCATCACCCGCATGGCGTCGAGCTCCTCACGGATGGTGCGCGAGGCGAGGTCCGCGCAGATCGCGGACCCCGCGACGCCCGAGATGAGCAGGGACACGATCAAGGGGCTCGCCTGCTGGATGATGACGAGGACGCTGGCGCCGCCGGTGAAGGCCTGGGCGCCGAACTGCTCGATCAGAGAGCCCACTTGGAGTGCTATCACCGCTCCGAACGGGATCGTCACCAGCATCGCGGGCAGGATCGTGACGCTCGCGATGAACCAGAACTGCTCGACGAACTCCCGCCATTGGAAGGGCCGCTTGAGGATCAGCCGGACCACACTCACGGCGAGCGCGAACAGGTGGCCGATCTCGCGCAGCACGCCCAGGCCCGGCAGCGGCGGACGGACCGAGGGAGGGGCGGTCATGCGCCCGCTCCCCGGCTGATGCGGGGCTCGGCACGGCCGGGCCCGTCGAGGGTGGGGGCGGCGAGCTTGGGTGTGTCGGGCCTGGGTGCGTCGGGCCTGGGTGCGTCGAGCGTGGGTGCGTCGTCGTCCCGCAGGCTTGCCTCGATGGCGCGGCGGGCCGCGGGCGGCAGCTCGTGCAGCATGGCCCGGACCCGCTCCCGGCGCCGGCGCACCGCCCGGCGCTCCGGCAGCCCGGGGGTGGGCGCCAGCTGCGGCACGATGGTCCGCTCCATGGCGGGCCCGGCGACGATGCCGCGCGCGGCCTCCCGGTCCAGGGTGGCCTGGTCCTTCTCCTCGGACATGCCGATGGGGCCCGCCCTGCGGGCGGTGAGGAACTGCTCGACCACCGGCTCCTCGCTGGTGAGGAGCACTTCGCGCGGCCCGAAGGTCACGAGGTGGCGGCGGAACAGCATCCCCATGTTGTCCGGGACGGTCGCCGCGATGTCGAGGTTGTGCGTGACGATGAGCATCGTCGCGTCGATCTCCGCGTTGATGTCGATCAGGAGCTGCGAGAGATACGACGTGCGCACCGGGTCGAGCCCGGAGTCCGGCTCGTCGCAGAGGATGATCTGCGGATCGAGCACCAACGCCCGCGCCAGGCCCACGCGTTTGCGCATCCCGCCCGATATCTCGCCGGGCAGCTTCTTCTCGGCGCCTGCGAGGCCGACCAGATCGAGCCGCTCCATGACGATCCGGCGGATCTCCGACTCCTTCTTGCGGGTGTGCTCGCGCAGCGGGAACGCGACGTTGTCGAAGAGGCTGAGAGAGCCGAAGAGCGCGCCGTCCTGGAACATCAGGCCGAACAGCTTCCGGGCCTCGTACACGTCCCGTTCGCGGCTGTTGACCATGTCCACGCCGTCGATGAGGACGTGCCCCCGCTCGGGGCGGACCAGGCCGACGATCGACTTCAGGAAGACCGTCTTGCCGGTGCCGGACGGGCCGAGCATCACGCTGACCTCGCCGCGCGGCAGGGTGAGCGTCACGTTCTGCCAGATGTTCTGCTTTCCGAACGACTTGGTCAGCCCTTCGACGACCACTTCGACTCCCATCGCACCTCCTTGCTCAGCGTTCGGGTTGCTCAGCGTTCGGGTTGCTCTCGGTCCAGGAGCCGGCCGTCTCCTTTCGGCCTCGTGCGCGGCTCGCCCGGCGGTCAGAGGCCGGGGAGTTCCGGGATCCCGCAGGTCGATCCGGCGCCGCAGACGCGCCCCTGGCGGAATTTCAGTGGGTTGCCGGGCCCGGAGACCGCGCCGGAGAGCAGCGGGTCCAGGTCCTCTCCGTTCGCGCCGCACCCTTCGAGCGGCGGAATGTCCAGCTCGCCCTGGAGCAGCCCGCCCTCGCTCACGGGATAGCTGCCGGTCAGCTGCGTCTCGACGGGCCGCGAAGTGCGACACCGGGGTCCGACATCGAGGGGCACGCCATTGATCCGTACGTCGTACAGGCGCAGATACTGGCGGTAGCCGACCTTGGTCACCGGCGGCTTGCCCGGCCGGATGATGTTGACGATGGTCGCCGGCTCGGGCTCGAAGCGGACCTTGGCGGTGGTCGGCTGAAACCCGAAGGTGAGGAACGTGCCCTCGGTGTCGGGGAGTTGCATGATCCCGAGGTGGTCGTACTCCACGTAACCGGGCGCCCTGACCTCACGCATCCGCATGGCGAGGCGCATGAGGCCGACCCGGTGCCCGCGCGGGTCGTTGACCAGGGCGGAGCTCTTCAGTTTGCGCAGGGTGGCGAAGCCCACCGGCACCGCGCACATCGAGGTCGCCTCCAGCTCTTCGGCCGCACCGCCCGGGGGCACCGGCGGCAGCCTCTTCGGGTCGAGCTTGCCCTGGGGCGGCTCCGCGGGGCACTGGTCCAGGGCGGCGCGGGGCCGTGGCCCTGCGTGGATGCCCGGGGAAGCGCCGTCCGGGGTGTCGCTGTCCGGGGTCTTGCTGTCCGGGCCGCTGGGGTCGTCCGGCGGCGCCGAGGTCGTCCCTGAATCGGCCGCCACGACAGGGACCGTCGCGAGCAGGGTGTCCGCGCCCCGGGCCGGGGCGCAGGCCAGCCGGGCCGGGGCGGGCTTCGCCCCCTCGGCGCCGGTGACTCCCGGGTCGATGGTGACTCCCGGCCCGCCGCTGGCCGAGGCAGGGGCGGCGGCCAGTGCGAGGCCCAACTGCCCCACCCTGAAGGTGACATCGCCTTCGGAGCCGACGGTCACATACGGCACGCCGCCGCTGAAACCGATCTCGACGGCGCCCCGCGCGGGCAGTTCCACCTCGGCGGAGGCCAGGTCCGCCCATTCGGCCCTCGCCCGGTTCCGTCCCTGGGCGACCGCCGTGGTGAGCGCGGCCGTCCCCGCGACCGAAGCCGTCCCCTCGGGCAGCAGATCCGTCACGTCCTGCCGCGGCAGGCTCACCCGTACGCTCACCGACGCGGGCCGGATCGGCTTCCCGACCGCACCGCGCGCGGGAAACATGGCATCGAAGGCGACCTCGACCTGCCGAGCACCCGAGGGCAGTGCGCAGTCGTACGTGGCGGTGAGCCGGGCCTCTCGCTGATCCCGCGCGGCGGAACCGGAGCCGGGCAGCAGGCCGAGCACGCAGGAGGCGGCGACGACCGCGGCCAGTCGCACGCCGCGCCTGCCGCTCGTGGCTCCGGTCATCGCTGCTCTCCGATCAAGGGGGGACCCCGCGGCAGGGGGGCCGCCACGGGGTCGATGGAGGGGGTACTCACGTGGGCCGGGGAGAGCCGGGACCCCGTGCACGAAGGGGCGACCGCACCCGGGAGGGCCGGAGCAGACCCCGGAAAAGACCTTCCGACAAAGCCTGTTCTGCTTCCCGTCCAGCTTGCGATCCGGACCTTACGCACGAGTAACCGAACGGCGCAACGGCCGAATTGGAAAAGCGCCCGGGACCGAAATCACCAGGCATTTCCTTGTCCCTCGGACAGTAATTCCAGGAGCGGCTTCGTACGCAGATGAGTACTCCGCGCCCAACCTCTTGACGACGGGCGGTTCCGGCTCTCCTCACGCGATCACGGCCGGAGGCGGCACCCGCTTTTGTCACCCGAACAACAACACATGGAAGAGGTTCATCCCCGGGTGAGCATTCTGCTCCCGACCCCTTGACGGACCCCGCTTCGACAGGGCGCCCTGAACACGTCACCAGTGGAACGGGGTTGTCCGAAAGAGAGTCATGAGCAGGGTGCACACCGGCTGTCCATGGTCTACCGTGCCAGGGGTTCCAAAGCGCCGAGATCAATCATGACCCGCCGCCAGCCGACGACCACCGAGGTCGTCCGGGACCGGTTCCGTCCCCATCACGGCCGGTCAGCGGTTTCGATCACGGGCGGAGTAAGGGGAGTTCCATGACAACTGCGTTAAGGGCGGGGGATGCGGGACATCCGGCGTCCGTTCTCCCCCGCGAGTTCGCCGCGGTCATGCGGCCCGAACTTCCCGGACTCATCCAGGAAGTCATCGAGGAGATCCGTCGCTCCTACCCCGAATACGCGGAAGTTCTCGACGGTCCCTATTCCCGGGCCGTGCATCTCATCGTCGAGCACAATCTGACCAGCTTCGTGGATCAGGTCGCGGCCCCGGACACCTCCACCGTCCAACGCGACAAGGTGTGCCGCATGTTCGGCCGCTTCGAGGCGTACGAGGGCCGGAGCCTGGACACCATGCAGGCGATCTTCCGGCTCGGGGCGCGGCTCGCCCTCAACCGGGCCAAGGGGGTGCTCCGGCGGCTCAACCTGCCGGCCGGTCTGATGCTCTCCTTCGCAGAGGCCCTGCTGGCGTACGTGGACAACCTGATGGAGGTCTCCCGCGAGGGCTACCAGGAGGCCCGGGCGGAGATGGAGCAGGGCCAGGACATCCAGCGGCAACGGCTGCTCAGGCAACTGCTGTCGGACGTCGCCGTCCCCCGGGCGACCCTCGTGGAACTCGCCGAGCGCGCCAAGTGGCAGTTGCCCGACGAGGTCACCCCGATCGCGTTCAGCGCGGACGGCAGACCGGACCGGGGCGCGATCTCCGAGGACGTCCTGGTCGACCTGGGCTCCCCGCTCCCGCACGCCCTGATGCCCGGTTCCGTCGACGAGCACCGCCGCGCCTTCATGGACGCGGCCCCGCACACCACCCGCGCGGCCGTCGGCCTGACCGTGCCGCTCGCGGACGCGGCGGAGTCCCTGCGCTGGGCCCGAAGAGCCTTGAGCCTCGCGGAGGCGGGCATCCTGGAGGACGCCCCGTACATCCACTGCGAGGACCACCTCGTCACGCTCTCCCTCTTCGCCGACCCCGGCCTCATCACGGCGCTCGCCAAGCAACAGCTCGCTCCCTTGGCGGGCCTCACGTCCAATCAGCGCGACCGGCTCATCCACACCCTGCGCGCGTGGCTCGACACCCGGGGAAACGTCCTGCGGATGGCCGACCAGCTCCATCTGCACCCTCAGACGGTCCGCTACCGGATGCGCAACCTGGAGAAGGTCTTCGGCGACCTGCTGGCCTCGCCGGACCACCGTTTCGCCACGGAACTGGTCCTGCGCGCCCTGGAGTTGCGCTCCCGCCGGACCCGCCCGGCTCACCGCCCGGGCCTGCCGTCCGTCACGGGCTGATACGCACGGCCGCGGCGCGGCGCGATCACCCCTTTCGGGGGAATTACGCGGAAGCCCTGTTGTGCGCTGTGACGGGCCCTGCGGTGGGTGCCGTGGCCGATGCCGGTCGCTGATGTGCCGCGTCGGATCTGCTCGGAAGCACCGCGGCCCGTTCCGGCGCTACTTGTCCTGCAGCAGGGTCAGTTCGGCGTCGATGGCCCCCCGCATCAGGTCACGCGCGCGGTCGACCGGCAGCCCGCCGCTGAGCCAGCGCATGCTCAAGCCTTCCAGGAGCGCGGTGAGCCGCTCCCCTGCCGCGGCCAGCGCGGGCGCCGGGGCCATCGGCTGCACCTGCCCGAGGAGCGCCGCCACTTCCTGCACCCACACCAGGGTGGCCCTGGCGAGATCTTCCCGCAGCACCTCGTCGAAGACGGCGCTCGCCCGCAGCTCGCCCCAGGCCGAGCTGTTCTCCTTGACCACCACGGTGTCCTGCAGCTCCAGGAGAAGAACCTCGTCGAGCTCCTCGCGGGGAGCGAGCGGCAGGGCGTCGGGGTCGCGGTCCGTGGTGTAGCGCTCCGCGCGGTCGTTGATGAACTCCAGCGTGTGGCGCAGGATCCCGGTGCGGTCCTTGAAGTGGTAGTAGATCAACCCGGTCGATACGCCTGCCTCGGCGGCCAGCTCCTCGACACGGAGGCCGCGGACGCCGCGACGGGCGATCAACCGGGCGGCGGCTTCAAGGATCTGAGTTGTGCGGGGCGCCATGGCTCCGAACCCTACCGGGCCGGTCCGGGCCCCGAGATCGCGGGCCGTTCGGCATCCGACCGGTCGGACTCAGTATCCGATCGATCGGTCGTCGACGGATCGACCGCCGTGCAACGCACGGACGGCGGGGAGTTGCCGCGAACCAATTCGACCCTCAGCGCCATGCCCAGGGGGGCCTCCAAGGCACCCCGCGATCACGCGGTACCGGCCGGCCGCTCACCTAGAGGTCACCAGAGAGGTCACCAGTAAGGGCATCGAGCTGGGCGGCGAGATCCGGGTGGGCGCGCTTCACGTATGGGCGGGCCGCGATCAGCGGGTCGATCAGGGCCGCCGGGTCGTCGTCGGCCAGAGCCGCGTCGACACGGCCGATCGCGGCCCGCGCTCGCGGCGGAAGACCGGTGAGGGCCGTGACCTGGCCCGCGAGGCGACGCAGGTCGCCGGCGTTGTCCCGCGCCCAGGCGGTGCGGGTGCGGTCGGCGGCGCGGCGCTGGCGCGTGGCCTGCACGCGCTGCTCGCCGGTGCTTCCGGTCGGCCCGGGGCGCTGGCGCAGATAGCGGCGTTCGGCGGCCTGGCGGCTCGCGACCCCCAGAGGCTGGGCCAGATCGGCCCAGCTCGCACCCGCGTGGCGGGCCGTCTCGATCAGGCCCGCTTCCCACGCGGCGAGTTGTTCACGCACCTCGCGCAGCAGCAGGAGCGAGGCCAAGGCCTGCTCCGGGTCGGTGCGGCCGGCGAGTGGGGCGTCCGCGTCGTCCTGCCGGGCGACCCGCATGGCGTCGCGGATGGCCTCCAGGGCAGAGGCGGCGGCCGGGAAGGACGCGGGATTTCGGTCTTCGGCGTGGGGTGGTTCCGGCGGGCCGGTTGCCTCCATGAGGGCCTCCTTCGTCAGTGTCATCGCATGGACGACATCAAACTTGTCATCCATTGGACGACATGCTACAACCGAAGGCAGGTGAAGCGCATTGGCGGGTACAGCCCGAACCTTCAGGAGGTGTTTCGCGATGTTGATGCGCACTGATCCCTTCCGCGAGCTCGACCGCCTCGCCCAGCAGCTGGTCGGCCCCGGCACCGGGTCACGACCGTCCGCGATGGCCATGGACGCCTATCGCGAGGGAGACGAGTACGTGGTGGCCTTCGATCTGCCCGGCGTCACCGCCGAGGCGATCGACATCGACGTGGAACGGAACATGCTGACCGTCAAGGCCGAGCGCCGCCCGGTCGCCAAGCCCGATTCCGTCCAGTTGGAACTGTCCGAGCGGCCCTTTGGCGTGTTCTCCCGCCAGATCGTGCTGGCCGACACGCTGGACACCGAGCGCATCGAGGCCTCGTACGACGCGGGTGTGCTGACCCTGCGCATCCCGATCGCCGAGCGCGCCAAGCCCCGCAAGATCTCCATCGGGAACGAAGCGTCCCGGAGGGAGATCCGCGCCTGAGCCGGAGCCGCACGACGAGTGGTGCGGAGGACGGGCTGATGCCCCCCCTGTGGCCCCCTTTGCCATGGCCCCCATGGCTCCGCCCTCCGCACCTGATGTACGCCCCCGTACAGACAGCACCGGTATCGACACCCACACTCACCCACACCATCCCCTCCGCGACGAGAAAGGCGCGCACGCAGCGATGTTCGAACGACCTGAACCCGCCCGCCCCCTCCCTGTGATGACGTTCCGTCAGATGCTGGAGAAGGTGCGCTACGAAGGCGCGTACCCCACCAGGGAGCGGGCCGAGGAAGCCGTTCGGCTGGTACTCGGCGGCCTCGGCAGGCAGCTGACCGGGGATGAACGCGTCGAGCTCGCGGCGCGTCTGCCCGTGGAGGCCGCCCGCATCCTCACCGCGCAGGTCCCCGCCATCGAGCCCCTCACCGGTTGGGGCTTCGTCAAGGATCTCGCCACCCGGGCCGGGGCAAGCCCCGCCACCACACGCTGGGACACCGGCGCCGTTCTGGCCGCCGTCGCAGCCCTGGCGGGCCCCGAACTCCTGACCCGGATCCTGGGCCAGCTCCCCTCCGGCTATGCCCTCCTGTTCGGCCGTGCCGAACTCATCCAGGCCGCGTAGGCCACCGGCCGCGGTGGCACAGCGCGGGGAGATTTCACGCGCACGCCCGTGCCCGGTTCGGCGTCAGGGCCCGCATCCCGGGTAACGGCGCCCCCAAACCCCGCGGGCGTGCGGCTCACGTCACAGCGCCGGGTGGCGTCCGGCGCTCCCTCGTGGGCACACTGATTTCGAGGTCAGGAAGCGGCCGTGCCCCAAAGCCCCCGCCTCCACGGAGCGAGTGTCGTTCTTCCTCAACCGCCGTCCCGCATCCTGTCTCGCGCACGGTGGTGGTGGACAGGCACGCGCCGGCAGTCACCTCGCCCGCTCTTCATCTGCCGTCGGCCCGCGCGCGCACACGTGCACGCACGCCTGGGCGGCCAAGCACCCCCGCACCACGGCCCGCTGAGGGCTGCGTCACCCCGTTGAAAGCAAAGGAGACCTGCCGTGCTGATGGCCGACCCGACGATACTGCGCGAACTGGTGGAGCAGTACGAGACTTTGAGCGCGCCGCATACGCCGAGCATGGCTCCCGAGACCCGGCAACGGATCGAGGACATCGCCTACACCCTCTGCGTCTCCACCGGCACCCGCAAGGTGCGGTCGGCGCTTGCCGCCGCCCGTCGGCAGTTGGCCATGGCCGATGGCGCGTCGGAGACCCCGCAGCCCGTGTGACAGGAGTGGGGCCGGCGGCGCCTCGCCCGGCCGCCGGCCCGCCGACAGCGTGAAGCACGCGCACGGCCTGGACCGGCCTCGCTCAGATCGCGGACCTCGCCCAGATCGCGCACCTCGCTCACGGCGCCGCGATGAGGGCCGCGATCAGCCCGTCCAGGTCCAGCGCCGCGCTCTCCTCAGAGGCGGGCAGCAGAGCGTACGTCTCGCGGATGAACGCCTCGATCGGCGCCCGCTCGAGTTCCCCCCGGACACGTCCACCGGGGGACGTGAGCGTCACCAGCACCGTGTGACACCCCCGCGGCCGGATCACGACATCACCCTCGCCCACCTGCGCCCGGAGTCCCGACGCAAGGAGATCCCTGGAGAGCACCCAGACCGTCGGGGCCTGCTCGGCCTCGGACCGCGGAAAGGTGAGGGTCACGGCCAGCGGGTCCTTGGTGCTGTACGTCAGGGTCAGCTCGGCTTCGAGCACGAGGTCGAGGGCGTCGACGCGCAGGTGGGACGCGATGGGGCAGGTGAGGCTGGATTCCATGCACAACGGGGTTCCCGGTAGTCGCCCATGCATGCGGAGAATGCGCAGACCGGGTGACACGCGTGCGGCAGGCTGACGTCGCATTCCTCGCTGCGGGCGATGCAGGAATCGCGTTTCAGGCGGACAGGCGGGCGTCGTCCTGCGAGAGCACGCCGGCGAGTTGGGCGCGGGCCCAGGCCACGGCTGCCTCGGGAGTCCGCGTACCGGTGGAGACGCACAAGGTGTACGACACATCGTCCAGCCGCTGCCTGACCTCGGCCGAGTCCTCCCGGCCCTGCTGGTCCAACAGCGAGGAATAGGTTTCGAGCAGGGTGTGCAGGAACGTGGGGTGGGGCCTGAGCACGGGGTGCTCCTTTCCTGGGGCGCGGTGAACCGTCGTTGACTGCCTCCTGGTGCCCGCCGGGGCGATCGGTATTCACAAACCTTCACAAACCTTCGGTACGCCCCAGGCCCCGACCGGGCCCTGGGGCCACGGCCGGTGCCGTCGGGTCCGCCTACGGCATGGAGCGCCCGAAGTACGTGGACGCCGGGGACGCCGGACAAGTTCTGCGTGACGATCTGCGTGCGGTCGACCGAGATCCCGCCGGAAGCTCCGCTGTTCACGACGATCGCCCCGGCGTCCGAGGCACCCGGCACGGAGGCTCCGGAAGCGGTGACGAGGTCGCCATAGCCGTCTCATAGCAGGACATGCAGCGCAGGCAGGGCATGACACCGGCGGCATGGACGAGACCCACCCGTGAGTCGAAAAGTTGTACGAGAGGAGGGCGAAAATGCAGCTCACCGGGGAGCCGCATCCGGCACAATCCCCCTATGGAGATTGCCGAGCACCTTCACGTCCTCGACGCCGAAGGCCAGTTGCTGGCCCGCGCCGCCGAAGCCGCCGGGACCGACGCCAAGGTCGCCACCTGTCCCGACTGGACCGTACGCGATCTGCTGCGGCACACCGGGGCGGTGCACCGCTGGGCCGGCGCGCATGTCGCCGAGGCACACACCTCGCCGCACCCCATCGGCGATCCGCCGGACCTCGACGGCGCGTCCCTGATCGACTGGTACCGGCAGATGCACGGCGACCTGGTCGACACGCTGCGTGCAGCGGCGCCCGACCTGCAGTGCTGGACGTTCCTGCCCGCGGCGTCCCCGCTCGCGTTCTGGGCGCGGCGGCAGGCGAACGAGACAACGATCCACCGCGTGGACGCCGAGTCCGCGCAAGAGGGCACACCTTCCCCGATCGGCACGGAGTTCGCCGCGGACGGGATCGACGAGTTGCTCCGCGGATTCCACGCGCGCTCGCGCAGCAGGGTGCGCACGCAGGAGCCCCGGGTCCTGCGCGTACGGACGACGGACGCGAATGCTGATGCGGTCGCGAATGGTGATGTGCAGGCGGATGCCGTGTGGACCGTGCGCCTCTCTCAGGAGCCGCCCGTCACGGTGCGGGGCGACGAAGGCCCGGCCGACTGTGAACTGTCTGGTCCCGCCGAGCACCTCTACCTGGCGCTGTGGAACCGCGCGCCTTTCCCGCACGTCACCGGCGACACCGCGCTCAGCGCGTTCTGGAGCGAGACGTCCGGCGTATAAGGCGCACGGACTACTGGGAGTCCGCCCGCTGCAGCGTCCGCTCAAGCACCGCACGCTGCAGCGGCCGCACCTCCGCGTGCAGTCGGCGGCCCTTGTCGGTGAGCACGACCCGCACCCCGCGCCGGTCCTCGCTGCACATCGCGCGCTCCACCAGGCCGTCCTTCTCCAGGCGGCCGATGAGTCGGGAGAGTGCGCTCTGGCTCAGGTGCACCCGGCCCGCGATGTCCTGCACGCGGTAGGCGCAGTCGCCGTCGGCCGCGGCGCCCTCGGACAGCACGTCGAGGACTTCGAAGTCGCTCGCCCCGAGGCCGTGTTCCCGCAGGGCGTTGTCGAGTTCGCACAGAGTGCGCGCGTGCACCGCGAGGATGTCGCGCCATTGGTCCACGAGCCCTTGCTCGGCCTTCTTCGCCGCCATGACATCGCACGTTAGCAGAGAACACCTCTTTGTTGCATCAGAATTAAATGCACTTGCACTCAATGCATGTGCATGTACTGTGCTCCGCATGACTTCTCCGCTCACAGCTGTCTCCGCGTCCCCGGAGCGCTGGTCCCCGCGTCTGTGGGGCACACTCCTCGTGCTCTGCGCCGCGATGTTCCTCGACGCCCTCGACGTGTCGATGGTCGGCGTCGCCCTGCCCTCCATCGGCTCCGAACTGAACCTCTCCACCTCGACCCTCCAGTGGGTCGTCAGCGGCTACATCCTCGGCTACGGCGGCCTCCTGCTCCTGGGCGGCCGGGCCGCCGACCTGCTCGGGCGGCGCCGCGTCTTCCTGATCGCGCTGGCCGTCTTCGCCGTCGCCTCGCTGCTCGGCGGGTTCGTCGACTCGGGCCCGCTGCTCATCGCGAGCCGCTTCATCAAGGGCCTGAGCGCCGCGTTCACCGCGCCCGCGGGCCTTTCCATCATCACCACGACGTTCGCGGAGGGCCCGGTCCGCAACCGCGCGCTCACCATCTACACCACCTGCGCCGCCACCGGCTTCTCCATGGGCCTCGTCCTCTCCGGGCTGCTCACCGAGGCCAGCTGGCGCCTGACGATGCTGCTGCCCGCGCCCATCGCCGTCATCGCGCTGATCGCCGGACTCAAGCTGATCCCGCGCAGCGCCCGCGAGAAGAACATCGGCGGCTACGACGTGCCCGGCGCCATCACCGGCACCGCCGCGATGCTCCTTCTCGTCTTCACCGTCGTCGAGGCGCCGGAGGCCGGCTGGGCGTCGGCCCGCACCCTGCTGTCGTTCCTCGCCGCGGCCGTGCTGCTCGCCGTCTTCGTACGCATCGAGCTGCGCACCGCGAGCCCGCTGATCCGCCTCGGGGTCCTGCGCTCCGGACCTCAACTCCGGGCGCAGATAGGGGCGATGACATTCTTCGGCGGCTACGTCTCCTTCCAGTTCCTGGCCACGCAGTACTTCCAGACGCTGCTCGGCTGGTCCGCCCTGGAGACCGCGCTCGCCTTCCTCCCGGCGGGCGCCCTGGTCGCCCTGTCGTCCACGAAGGTCGGCTCGGTGATCGACCGGTTCGGCACACCACGGGTCATCGTGGCGGGCTTCGTCCTGCTCGTCGCCTCGTACGCGCTGTTCCTGCGCGTCACCCTCACGCCGTCGTACGCGTCCATGGTGCTGCCGTCGATGATCCTGCTCGGCTTCGCGTGCGCCCTGGTCTTCCCCTCGCTCAACATCCAGGCCACCAATGGCGTGGACGACGACGAGCAGGGCATGGTGTCCGGCCTGCTGAACACCTCGATCCAGGTGGGCGGCGCGATCTTCCTCGCCGTCGTCACGGCCGTGATCACCGCGTCCTCGCACGGCGCCGACGCCTCACCGCAGGCCGTGCTCGACAGTTACCGCCCCGGCCTGGTCGTGGTCACCGCGATCGCCGTCGCTGGGCTCCTGATCACCCTCACCGGGCTGCGCACGCGTCGTACCCAGGAGACGATCCTGGTCGTGAAGTCCGTGCAGCGAGAGGCCGACGAGGAGCGGGTCGCCGTACACGACTGACCGGACGGCACGAGACCCATCGGCCGGACCGTACGAGACCCATCGGGCCGCGCCTCAACACCCAGCCTCCGGCGGCCAGTTCCCTGCCCCCGCCGGAGGCCCGCCGGTGGCCTGAGAGAACGGACGCGCGGGCGCGTCAGCCCAGCCAGCCGGGGCGCACCAGGCCCGACTCGTAGGCCAGCACCACCAGTTGGGCGCGGTCACGGGCGCCCAGCTTCACCATCGTCCGGCTGACGTGCGTCTTCGCGGTGAGCGGGCTGACGACCAGCCGCCGGGCGATCTCCTCGTTCGACAGACCGATGCCGACCAGCGCCATCACCTCCCGCTCCCGCTCGGTGAGTTCGCCCAGCGGCGCCGCGCTCGCGGGCTCCTTCGAGCGGGCCGCGAACTCGGCGATGAGGCGGCGCGTCACGCCGGGCGAGAGCAGCGCGTCGCCGTCGACCACCGCGCGGACGGCGCGCAGCAATTCTTCGGGCTCGGTGTCCTTGACGAGGAAGCCCGAAGCCCCGGAACGGATCGCCTCGAAGACGTACTCATCCAGCTCGAAGGTGGTCAGCATGACCACCTTGACGTCGTTCAGGTCCGGTTCGCCGGTGAGCTTCCGGGTGGCGGCGAGCCCGTCGAGCACCGGCATGCGGATGTCCATCAGGACGACGTCGGGGCGCAGTTCGCGCACCTTGCGCACCGCCTCCTCGCCGTCCGCCGCCTCGCCCGCGACCTCGATGTCCCGCTGGGCGTCGAGCAGCGCCTTGAAGCCGGCTCTGACCAGCGACTGGTCGTCGGCGAGCAGTACGCGGATCACTGGTCCTCCTGGGGTGCCGTGCGGGTGGGCAGTACGGCGGTGACGCGGAAGCCCCCGTCCGGGCGCGAGCCCGCCTCGATCGTGCCATTCAGGGCGGCTGCGCGCTCCCGCATCCCGGCGAGACCGTTGCCGCTGCCGCCCGCGTCCGCGCCGGTCGCGGGGCCGTCGTCGTCCACCCGCAGGGTGAGCGCCGCGGCCTCGTACCGCACCAGCACGCGCGCGTGCCGCGATCCGGAGTGGCGTACGACGTTCGTGAGGGCCTCCTGGACGATGCGGAAGGCGGCGAGGTCGACGCCGGGCGCCAGCTTCACGCGGGACCCCCGCGTGTCGACCTCGACGGTGAGTCCCGTACTGGCCGCCTGCTCCACGAGCTCGGGCAGCCGGTCGAGCCCGGGGGCCGGGGCGCGCGGCGCGTCGCCGGGCGTACGCAGCGTGTCGAGGACCTGCCGGACCTCCCCCAGGGCCTCCTTGCTCGCGGCCTTGATGGTGGTCAGGGCGGTGCGGGCCTGCTCGGGGTCGGAGTCGAGCAGCGCGAGGCCGACGCCCGCCTGGACGTTGATCACGGAGATGCTGTGCGCGAGGACGTCGTGCAGCTCGCGGGCCATGCGCAGCCGCTCCTCGTCGGCCCGTCGCTCTGCCGCCCGCGCGCGCTCCGCACGCTCCTTCATCCACTGCTCACGTCGTACGCGGGCCAGCTCGGACACGGCGATGATGGCGACGACCCAGACGGCGACGACGGTTTCCTGGCCCCAGGTCCGGGCGCCGTCGCCGTCCGGCGGCAACCACCGGTAGAGCCAGTGCGCGACCAGCAGATGCCCCGCCCACAGCATCGCGACGGCGCCCCACGCGGCGCGGCGGTGCCCGGCGACGACCGCGGCGAAGCAGCCTACGGCGACGGTGAGCAGGACCGGGCCGTACGCGTACCCGGCTCCGAGGTAGACCAGCGCGGTCCCCGCGGTGAAGTAGGCGACCGGGACCGGATACCGGTGGCGCAGCAGCAGCGAGGCCGTGCCCGCGAGCAGCAGAAGCCGGGCATGGACATCGAGCGGCTCCCGGTCGAGCTGACCCTCGGCGGCGTACTTCGAACCGATCTGCACGAACACGGTGATCGCGAGCGTCGTCAGCCACGGCAGCCTGGTGACGTCCCCCGTCTCGTGGCGCTGGTTCCACCAGGGCGGCCCCTGCCGCCACGCCGACGGTCCGCCCCAGGGCAGGGGCGGACCGCCACGCCTGCGTTCGCGCTGCTCATCCATGACGGCAACGCTAGACCGCGCGGTCGGCGGCGGGCGTCCGCCGTGCGTGGCGATCACGCGTACTCCCGCTGGAGTACCCCGACGGGGTGGGTGTCCTCGGCGGCCAGGCCACAGGGCCGCGCGCCCTACGCTCCGAGCGGGCGCGGGCCACCCGGGCGCGCGCGAGCTGCGCGAAGGCTTACTTCTGCTCCAGCAACCCTACCCCGTGGGCGAGTTGAGTGACCGCGTACGAGAAGAACCCCGCACGGTCCTCGACGACGCGGTTGAACTGCCCGAAGACCTCGAAGCCCACGAGCCCGAAGAGCTGGGCCCACGCCGCGACCATCGCGGTGATCACCGCCGGCGGCAGATCGGGCGCGAGGTCGGCGGCGATCCGCTCGGCCTCGGTACGCAGCCCGCCCGGCAGCGGCCGTACGGCGACGCCACGCCCCTGATGGGCGTCACGCACGATCCCGATGAGCAACTGCCCGACGCGCGCGGCGGCTTCGACCGTGGAGGCGGGCGCGCTGTAGCCGGGGACGGGCGAGCCGTAGATGAGGGCGTACTCATGCGGATGCGCGAGCGCCCAGGACCGCACGGCCTCGCACACGACCGTCCAGCGCCGCACCGTTTCGGCGGGCGCGACCTGGGCGTGCGCCTTCTCCGCGGCGGCGCCGAGGGAGTCGTAGGCGTCGATGATGAGCGCGGTGAGGAGGTCGTCGCGGCTGGGGAAGTAGCGGTAGAGGGCGGAGGACACCATGCCGAGCTCGCGGGCAACGGCGCGCAGCGAGAGCTTGGCGGCGCCGTCGGCGGCCAGCTGTCTGCGCGCCTCGTCCTTGATGGCGGCGGTCACTTCGACTCGGGCGCGGGCCCTGGCCCCGCTGGTGGCGCTACTCATGCAAGCAGTGTGCCACGAGTCCGGAGCAGTGCACCAAAACGAGATCGGCGCACTGGAACGTGAGCGGCGCACAAATTAGAGAGCACTGCTCTTGTAATGGAGCACCTGTCTCGTGCACACTGCTCTCAAGCGAGAGCAGTGCTCTCGGAAACTCTTCCGACTCAGGTGGTCACCATGTCTTCGTCCCCTTCCGACGCCTCCTCGTCGTCGTCCCCCACCCCCTACTACCTCAAGGGCAGCCCGCTCGCCGTGCGGCTCAACAGCGTGGTCGGCTGGCTGGCACGGCGCGGCATCAGCCTGATGGGGTCGGCCGAGCTCTCCGTCCGGGGACGCAAGAGCGGGCAGATGCAGCGCATCCCGGTGAACCCGTTCACGTACGAAGGAGCCCAGTACCTGGTCTCGGCGCGCGGGCACTCGCAGTGGGTGCGCAATATGCGGGTGGCGGGCGGGGGCGAGCTGCGCGTGGGGCGCAAGACACGCGCGTTCACGGTCGAGGAGGTCCCGGACGCCGAGAAGCTGCCGGTGCTGCGCGGCTACCTGGAGAAGTGGGGCTGGGAGGTCAACCAGTACTTCAAGGGCGTCACCGCCAAGTCCACGGACGCGGAGATCGAGGCGGCCGCAGGCGACCACCCCGTCTTCCGCGTCACCCTCACCAAGTGACACCACCGGCCGCCCCGGAGCGGCCCCGCTGCTCTACCGGCTCTACCGGTCGAGCGCGCTCAGTGCCCGTCCCGCCAGCGGATGGTTCCGGACCAGCTCGCCGAGCGTCGTCGAGCCACGGGTGATCCTCGCGAACGCGTTCCACGCCGGCCTGAAGCCGGTGATCGCCGCGTGCAGCGTGCCCGGACGGCGCTCGAAGAGGGTGAGCATGCGCCGCCCGACGCTCATCTCGACACCGAGGCCGGCCTTGATCGCGAAGGCGTAGTTCAGCGCCTGGCGGCGGGCGTCGACCGCGTCGTGCGCCTCGCCGATCCGCACCGCCCACTCCCCCGCGAGCCGCCCCGAGCGCAGCGCGAAGGAGATGCCTTCGCGGGTCCACGGCTCGAGCAGCCCCGCCGCGTCACCGCACACCAGGACCCGGCCGCGCGAGAGCGGCGAGTCGTCGCTGCGGCAGCGCGTCAGATGCCCGGAGGAGATGCTCGGCTCGAAGCCCGCGAGCCCCAGGCGTGCGATGAAGTCCTCCAAGTACCGCTTGGTGGCGGAGCCTTCGCCGCGGGCGGAGATGACACCGACGGTGAGGGTGTCGCCCTTGGGGAACACCCATCCGTAACTGCCCGGCATCGGGCCCCAGTCGATGAGCACCCGGCCCGCCCAGTCCTCGGCGACGCTCTGCGGCACCGGGATCTCGGCCTCCAGACCGAGGTCCACCTGGTCGAGCTTCACCCCGACATGTGCTCCTATGCGGCTCGCGCTGCCGTCGGCCCCGACGACCGCGCGGGCGAGCACCGTCTCGCCGCCCTGCAGGACCACCGCGACCGTCCGCCGGTCGGGCACCGAGGAGCCGTGCTGCTCCACGCGCGCGACGGTCACCCCCGTACGCAGCTCGGCGCCCGCCTTCTGCGCGTGCTCGACCAGTTGCTGGTCGAACTCGGGGCGGTTGATCAGCCCGAAGAGCATCTGCTTCGAGCGGCGGGTGCGGGAGAACTTGCCGTCCAGGGAGAACGTCACCGCGTGCACCCGGTCCCTGAAGGGCAGTTCGAACCCGGGCGGGAGCGAGTCACGGGAAGGGCCGATGATGCCGCCGCCACACGTCTTGTACCGGGGCAGTTCGGCTTTCTCCAGGATGAGGACGCTGCGTCCCGCGACTGCCGCCGCATATGCTGCCGACGCCCCCGCGGGCCCTGCTCCCACCACGACGACGTCCCACACGTACTGCGCGTCGTCCGCTGAGTTCTCGCTGCTCACGTTGGTCTACCGCTCCCGATCCAGCTGTTGGCCGCGCTTTCCAAGGCATCCTACGGCGGGCACCTCGGGCACCCTCCTGTGGGAGGATCACCGCACCCGCATATGTACAACGTCGCACCTACGAGGAGCGTGCCCATGTCGCCGAATCCGATCGCCGAGACCGTCGCCTCACTCATGCCGAGGGCGAAGGCGGAGCTCACCGAACTGGTGGCCTTCGAGTCGGTGGCGGACTTCGACCAGTTCCCCAGGAGCGAGAGCGAGGCTGCCGCGAACTGGGTGGCGGACGCACTGCGCGCCGAGGGGTTCCAGAACGTGGCCCTGCTCGACACCCCGGACGGCACCCAGTCCGTGTACGGCGTGCTGCCGGGCCCCGAGGGCGCTCCCACCGTGCTGCTCTACGCGCACTACGACGTGCAGCCGCCGCTCGACGAGGCCGCGTGGACCACCCCGCCGTTCGAGCTGACCGAGCGCGACGGCCGCTGGTACGGACGCGGCAGCGCCGACTGCAAGGGCGGCGTCCTGATGCACCTGCTCGCGCTGCGCGCCCTGAAGGCGAACGGCGGCGTCCCGGTGACCGTCAAGGTGATCGCGGAGGGCTCGGAGGAGCAGGGCACCGGCGGTCTCGAGCGGTACGCCGAGCAGCACCCCGGCCTCCTCGCGGCCGACACGATCATCATCGGCGACGCGGGCAACTTCCGGGTCGGCCTGCCGACGGTCACCGCCACGCTCCGCGGCATGACCCTGGTACGCGTCCGCATCGACACCCTTGAGGGCAATCTGCACTCGGGACAGTTCGGCGGCGCCGCACCCGACGCGCTCGCGGCGCTGGTGCGGGTGCTCGACTCGCTGCGCGCGGAGGACGGCTCGACGACGGTCGACGGGCTCACCGGCGACGAGGTGTGGGACGGGCTTCAGTACGAAGAGGGCGACTTCCGGAGGGACGCGAAGGTCCTCGACGGCGTACAGCTGATCGGCGAGGGCACCGTCGCCGACCGCATCTGGGCACGCCCCGCGGTCACGGTGCTCGGCATCGACTGCCCGCCGGTGGTCGGCGCGACGCCGTCCGTGCAGGCGGGCGCGCGGGCACTGATCAGCCTGCGGGTGCCGCCGGGCGTGGACGCGGCCGAGGCGACCAAGCTCCTGCAGGCGCACCTGGAGACGCACACCCCCTGGGGCGCGCAGGTGACCACGGAGCAGATCGGGCAGGGCCAGGCGTTCCGCGCGGACACCACGAGCCCGGCGTACGCGGCCATGGCGGAGGCGATGGGCGAGGCGTACCCGGGCGAGGAGATGCAGTACGCCGGGCAGGGCGGCTCCATCCCGCTGTGCAACACCCTCGCCGCGCTCTACCCCCGCGCGGAGATCCTGCTGATCGGGCTGAGCGAGCCCGAGGCGCGGATCCACGCGGTCGACGAGAGCGTGTCGCCGCAGGAGCTGGAGCGGCTCTCGGTCGCGGAGGCGCTGTTCCTCCAGAAGTACGCGGCGAGCTGAGCCACCGCGCGGGCCGAGCTGTACCTCCTGCGCTCCCTGTCGGGCAGGCCTGATCGCAGTCAGTCACTGGCGGCCGACGGGGACCCCGGCCTCCAGGTAGAGGGCGACCCCGCGTTCCCGCGCGCGCAGGGCCCAGCGCAGCCGTTCGTAGCGCACGGAGGGCAGCAGCAGGGCCGCCTCCTCCTCGGTGACGAAGCGGCAGTCGCGGAGTTCGGGGCCGGGCAGCAGCATCTGCCGCGCCTCACCGCCGTCGAGGCTGCCGCCGTCGAAGAGGAACCGCATCCCTCCGTAGCCGGGCGGTCGGGGCGGCTCCCAGTCGATGACGAGGAGCCGGGGGGCGTCGGCGAGTTGGATGCCGGTCTCCTCGGCCACCTCGCGCATGCCGGCGCGCGCGGGCGCCTCGCCCCGTTCGACGACACCGCCCGGGAACTCCCAGCCGGCCTTGTACGTCGGGTCGACGAGCAGCACCCGGCCCTGCTCGTCGAAGAGCAGTACCCCGGCCGCGAGTGTCTCGGCGGTGGGCTCGGGGGTCTGCACGATGTCGCAGACGGATGCGGCCCCGGTGCGTATGGCGGCGGCGATGCGCTCGGCGGACTCGCAGGGGGTGAGCGCGCCGGTGTCGATGCGGTGGGCGTCGGCGCCGAGCCAGCCCGCGAGTGCCGTGCGGTACGGCTCGATGTGGTCGAACGACCACTGCCGCACGCGTGTCTCGCCGTTCGGGAGGTCCGGGGCCGGGCGTCCCGATATTCGTTCGCGCAGGATCGTTTCATCCGGGGTCAGGACGACGTGTCGTACGGCGATCCTGCGCGAGGCGAGGCCGCCGAAGATCTCATCGCGGTAGTCCTGCCGCAGCAGGGTCATGGGCACCACGAGGACGCCACCGACCTCGGCGAGCAGGGCTGCCGCCGTGTCCACGACGAGCCGCCGCCAGAGCGGCAGATCCTGGAAGTCGCTCACCTCGGCGAGGCGCTTGGGCGGCAGCAGGTCGCGCAGTCCGCCGCCGATGACCTCGGGGTCGAAGAGTGTGCTGTTCGGGATCAGCTCGATCAGTTCCCGTGCGGCGCTGGTCTTGCCCGCACCGAACGCGCCGTTGATCCAGACGATCACGGTTCCCCCCTCTTCTGTTGGCCCCCTGTGGCTTGCCCGCAACACCCTGCCACGGAAACCAGGTCCTGATGGGGCGACCGTTCCCTGGATCGAAAGGTGCTGCGGCATGTCAAGCGTTTCGCATCTACTTCACCCCATCGGGTGGCAGTCACCCTGCATGAATCGTTCCCTCACTGCGGGGCGGGCCCTCCCCCGCTAGCGTGATCCGCCAGGCGCCCCAGCCCCTGGTGACCTCCTGAATCCGGCTCTTCCGACGCACCGCGCTCGCGCGAGGGCCCGGCCGATGTTCAACGCTGGGGGAACACGTGCAAACCGATGCACTGAACGAATTCGCCTTCGAGGACTCCGACCAACAGCCGCGCGTGTACGGACACAACGGCGCGGTCGTCGTCGAACTGCACGGCGAGGTGGACCTCTTGGCCTGCCAGCGGATCGCACCGCTCCTCGACCCCATCACCGGTGGGACAGCGACAACCGTGGTCATCGATCTGACCCACACCACGTTCTTCGACTGCTCCGGCCTCAGCCTGCTGGTCCGCGCGCGCCGCCGTACGAAGGCACGCGACGCCCGCTTCTCCGTGGTCTGCACCCACCCCCTGACGCTCCGCATCCTGCGCCTCACGGGCCTCACGCCCTTGCTGTTACCGGTCTCCACCCTGAAGGAGGCCCTGCAACAGAAGTGAGCCCGCGCCGCCGACGGGCCCAGGGGCCGCGGCGGCGGCGCTGGGGGCTGAGGGGGTGCTGGGGGCTGAGGGGGTGCTGGGCTGCTGGGCTGCTGGGAGTGCGGGGGTGCTGCGGGGTCCGGGCAGCACCAACAGCCTGCCCCGTAAATGCCGTTACCGGGAGTAGGCGCGCACGATGCATATATGCATTCCGTTCACACCCCGTGTGAATCGCGTACTCACCGTGGTTTCGACGCGGACCGCCGGGCGGTGCGGACACGGTTGGGCCACCTGGTGCGGGTGTACGCGTGGAAGTGGTCGCCGGCGTGGTCCTGCCCGAGGGTGCAGTGCAGGACGTCACCGGGCCTCTCGTCCCAGCACAGGCCGGGAATTCCACGCGCGTACTTCGGGGCTTTCATGCGGTGCGCTCCGTCTGCCGGGGGTCGTCGGTGGCCACGCCCCGACGATCTCAATCCGGCTGGTCAGCCCCGAACATGACAGCCCATGACACGACCCGGATCATGCGGACGGCCCCTTGCCTCACCTGGCGGAAATCGCACGCAGCGCGTTGCCTCCGTCGGCGTGACGCCCGCTGTCACTAGATGCCGGGAAGGCTGAGGGAGCAGATGCCGTACTCGCGTCACTGGTCGCGGTGGCCGGCCGCCACGGTTCTGTCACTCAAATCGCATAAGTCCTGCCAATTGGATCGTTCCCCCGATACGGTCGTCCTCCTCTAAACGCCTGGGGGACTCATGTCGCACAGTCAGCCACCGCCGTACCAGCCGCCGGCCGCCGACCCAGCTCCGGCGCCGCAGATGCGGCCGAAGTGGGCGCGGAAACGCGTCGCCATCCCGGCCGCCGCCGTCATCATGCTCGTAGGCGTGGGCATCGGGGCCGCCGGCGGCGAAGATCAGAAGAAGACGAGCACCGACGCGAAACCGCATCCGACTGTCACCGTGACGAAGACAGCCGCAGCGAGAGAAGCCAAGGCCAAGAGGAAGCCCCAGCCGACCAAGACCGTCACCAAGACCCCGAAGCCCAAGGCAACCAAGAAGCCGGCCGAGGACAAAGCTCCCGAGGGCAAGGTCGTGTTCAAGGTGTGGGGTTCCGCGTCCTCCGGCGTCGACGTCAACTACGGCAGCGACAGTGACAGCCGCCAAGGGGCGGGACTGCCGATGACGAAGACGCTGACACTGGACTCAGAGGCGCTCTACTACAACGTGTCGGCGCAGCTGAGGGGCGGCGGCGACATCAACTGCTCGGTGACCGTGAACGGCCAGACGAAGAAGGGCCACGCATCGGGCGGCTACAACATCTGCTCCGCGCAGCTCAACGGGGGAATCACCGGCGGCTGGGAGTAGAACCGGGCCAGCGACGAGCAGGATGCCGTGCTCCCCGGTTCCACGGCATCCTGCCGCGATGGGACACCTCGACCTCGTAGAACTTCTCCCCCTGGGGTCAGCAACGCCGCGCCCCCTCACCCCTTGCTGGACCCCAGCGTCAGCCCCGCGATGAAGTGTCTCTGCAGGAGCAGGAAGACCAGGACCGTGGGGAGTGCTACCAGGACCGAGCCCGCTGCCAGAAGGTTGTAGTCCGTGAAGAACTGGCCTCTCAGGTTGTTCAGGGATGACGTGATCGGGAGTTTGTCGGGGTTGGAGATGAAGATGAGGGCCCAGAGGAAGTCGTTGTAGATCCAGGTGAATTCCAGGGTGCCGAGCGCTGCCAGCGCGGGTCGGCACAAGGGGAGCGTGATGCGCCAGAATTGCGTCCATACTCCCGCGCCGTCCACGATCGCCGCCTCCAGGATTTCCTGTGGCAGCGTCCGCATGAAGTTGGAGAGGACGAAGACGCAGAAACCTACCTGGAAGCCGATGTTGACGATGATGATCGCCCAGTACGAGTCGTACAGGGTGAGGGAATCGGACATCCACCAAGGGAGGGGGATCTTGAGGAAGAGGACGTACAGGGGGGTGACAAGGACCTGGGGCGGCAGCAGGTTTCCTGCCGTGAAGAACATCAGGAGGATCATTCCGCCGCGGATGCGGAGGCGGGACACGGCGAATGCCACGAATGCCGCCAGGAAGAGGGTCACCAGGACCGCCGGTACCGCTATGAGCAGCGTGTTGGTGAAGTACTTGCCCATGCCGGAATCGCTGTAGGCCTGGCGGTAGTAGTCGAACGACAGGTGCTCGGGGAACGAGAAATAGCCGTGCTGCGCGGTTTCCTCGTACGGGCGCAGTGAGGCGTAGACCGCCAGGAGAAGTGGTGCCAGGAACGCCAGAGTCACCGCCATCAGGAAGATGTGTACCCCGAAGCGGCCGGGTCGGCGGTTTCGGGCCGGTCGCTTCTCGGTGGAGGGGGCGGGGGTCTTGCCGAGGGGTGTGGTGCGGATGTCGGCGGTCATCGGTCTCGCGCACCTCGCAGTTCTTGGACCAGGAACGTCACGATGAATCCGAGCGAGACGGTCAGGAGTACGACCGCGATGGCGGAGCCGAATCCGATGCGGCTCGCCTCGCCGATGATGTTGTCGGTGATGAGCACGGAGAGCAGTTCCAGGCCGTTGCGGCCCTTGTTGACCGCGTAGACGATGTCGAAGGCGCGCAAAGCCTCGATGACCGTGATGACACCGACGATGACATTCACGGGGCGCAGGGTCGGGAAGACGACGCGGAAGAACGTCTGGCGGGCGTTCGCGCCGTCTATCTGCGCGGCCTCTTTCAGGGCGGGGTCGACGGATTTGAGCCCGGCCAGGTAGAGGATCATGACGTAACCCGTGTGCCGCCAGCTCGCGGCCAGCATCATCATCCAGAGGTTGATGTCGGAGTTCCCGAGCCAGTCGATCGGGTCTTGTTGGTTGTTGAGGATCGTGTTGACCACGCCCTGGTCGGTGCCGAGGATCAGCTGGGCCATGAAGCCGACCACGGCGAGCGAGAGCACCACCGGCATGTAGAGCACGGACTGGTAGAAGCGGCTGAAGCGCACTCCGCGGTCGATGACGACCGCGAGGAGCAGGCCGAACGGCGTGGCCACCAGGCCGAGGAAAGCAATCCACAGCAGGTTGTGGCGGACCGCCGGCCAGAACGCCGGGTAGTTGTCGACCAGGTTCCCGTAGTTCTTTCCGCCCACCCACTCGATGTCGCCTATGCCGTCCCAGGACGTGAAGGACAGGCCGACGGAGGCCAGGGTCGGGCCCCAGATGATGAAGATGTCGAGGAGGACGGGTATTCCCAGAAGCACGCCGAGCACGGCGATGTCACGGCGTGTGAAGCGCCGTGGTCCCCGCCGTCCGGCGCGCCGCGCGGTTTTCTGCGGCACGGGGCGCGATCCCTCGCTACTCAGCTGACGTCGGAGGAGAAGATGTCCTTCTTCTGGCGTTCGATGCTGTTGACCAGGCCGTCGACATCATTGGGGTTGTCGATGAAATCCTGCAGCGCCTTGATCATGACGGTCTGCGCGAAGTCGGGCCGGGTGTCGCGGTCCAGGAACTGCGATATCTGCTTGGCCCCGGAGACGAGTTCAGCCGACTTCTTCTGCAGGGGGCTGTACTTGCTGGTGTCCGCGCCGTCGTTGACGGCGACGTTGTTGGGGTCACCGGCGAGGTAGATGTCCTCGGCCTTCGGTGTTCCCAGCCATTTCAGGAGTTCCTCCGCGCCGTCGACGTTCTTCGACTTCTTCGCCACCAGGAATCCGTCGATCGGCGCCTCCACGGCGTCCTGACCGTACGCCGGATCGATCTCGGGGAAGGCGAAGAAATCGATGTCGTCGCGTTCGTCCGCCGGGAACTGCTGGCCGGGGTGCGGCATTCCGAAGACGGCCATGGCGGTCTTGCGCTGCTGGAGCCCCTGCCCCGCCTCTTCCCAGGTACGGCCGAGCGCGCCCTTCTGGTAGTACGGCATGAGTTCGCGCCACAGGTCGAAGACCTTCTTGACCTTGGTGTCGGTCCAGGCTTCCTTGCCGGACATCAGGCTCTTGTGGAAGTCGTATCCGTTCAAGCGCATGTTGATGTAGTCGAAGGTGCCCATGGCGGGCCAGCCGTCCTTGTCGCAGAAGGCGACCGGTGTGCCGTCCTTGCTCATCTTCTTGGCGAGCGCGATGAACTGGTCCCATGTCTTGGCCTGTTCGTAGCCCTGTTTCTCAAAGAGGCTCTTGCGGTGGAAGACGGCCCATGGGTAGTAGTAATACGGCACGAAGTACTGCTTGCCCTCGTGGGTGGACTGGTCCCGCAGCGCGTCCGAGAAGCCCTTGAATCCCTTCCACACGTCGCTGATGTCGATCAGCAGGCCCTTCTCGGCGAAGTACTGCATGCGGTAGCCCGCGAACCACATGAAGACGTCGTCCGGTGTGCCCTGCAGATAGCGCGTGATGTTCTGCTGGAACTCGTTGTGCTCTGTCGTGTTGACCTTGACGGTCTTCCCGGACTTCTTCTCATAGGCGTCAAAGGCGGCGGCGAACGCCTTCTTGGGCACCGCGTCCGAGGAATTGGACCCCATCGAGACTTCGTCCTTGTTGCCGCCCGGACCGTCACCGCAGGCCGTGAGCAGGGCCGGAAGGGTGACCGCTCCGGCTCCGGCGGCGGCACCACGCAGGACATTCCGTCGGGACATCCGATGTCCTGACATGCTGCGAGGCGTGGCAGGACCCATGAACGATGACTGTGCCATGTCCCCCTCCTCGGGGTGCAAACGAACACAACCGAACGCAAGGGTTGCGATCCCACTCCCAAGCGCCACCACAGTCAAGGGTTTCGGCGTCCGGGTGCTCGAACCGTTACGGCTCCTCTTCCAACAGAGTCCAACACGGCCTACCGTAAGCGCGCACCTCTGACACGTACATGCAGCCCCCAACTTCTGCGAGTACGGAGGAATGTAACGATGCGTCATCTCTCACCCCGCACCACCCGGCGAAGAGTCGTCGGGTCGCTGGCCGCCGCGCTGCTGTGCGCCGCCGGCCTCGCGGCACCGGCGGCGGCACGCGACACGGGCGGCGCGGGTAGCGCGAAGGACACCGGCGACCGGAGCGCGGCCGCGAGCGCGAGGCCCTCCGCCGCCGACGTGAAGCTCCCCGGCGGTCTCGCCCTCACCCCGCCCATGGGCTTCAACAACTGGAACTCCACCCACTGCAGGGCCGAGTTCGACGAGTCGATGGTCAAGGGGATCGCGGACCTCTTCGTCGAGAAGGGCCTCAAGGACGCGGGCTACCAGTACGTCAACCTCGACGACTGCTGGGCGCTGCCGCAGCGGGACGCGAACGGCAAGCTGGTGCCCGACCCCAAGCGGTTCCCGGGCGCCATCAAGGCAGTTGCCGACTACGTCCACTCCAAGGGGCTCAAGCTCGGCATCTACACCAGCGCCGGCACCAAGACCTGCAGCGACATCGGCTTCCCCGGGGCGCTCGGCCATGAGGTCAGCGACGCGCGGCAGTTCGCCGACTGGGGCGTCGACTACCTCAAGTACGACAACTGCAACAACCAAGGCGTCGACGCCAAGAAGCGGTACATCGCGATGCGTGACGCGCTGAAGGCCACCGGCCGCCCCATCGTCTACAGCATCTGCGAATGGGGCGAGAACAAGCCCTGGGAGTGGGCAGCCGACGTGGGGCATCTGTGGCGCACCACCGGCGACATCAGCGACAACTGGTCCTCGATGCTGGCGATCATGAAGCAGAACCTGCCGCTCGCCAAGTACGCGGGCCCGGGTCACTGGAACGACCCGGACATGCTCGAGGTCGGCAACGGCGGCATGACGGCCACCGAGTACCGCACGCACTTCTCGATGTGGTCGATCATGGCATCGCCGCTGCTCATCGGCTCCGACCTGCGCAAGGCCACGCCCGAGACCTTCGACATCATCGGCAACAAGGAAGTCATCGCCGTCGACCAGGACCCGCTGGGCAAGCAGGGCGACGTGCTGTCCTCGGAAGGCGGCCGCTGGGTCGTCGCCAAGGAGATGAAGGACGGCAGCCGGGCGGTCGCGCTCTTCAACGAGACGGGCACCGCGCAGTCGATCGCCACGTCGGCGAAGGCCGTCGGGCTCCCGGACGCCGACGGATACACGCTGCGCGACCTGTGGAAGCACAAGAGCTACAACACGGCGGGCAAGATCTCGGCGACCGTCCCCGCGCACGGCACCGTACTGCTGCGGGTCGCGGCGGACGGCAAGTGGGCCAAGAACCCGCCTGCCGTCGAACTCGGCCTGACTGGCGCCCCGTTGGTGGAGGCGGGCAAGCCCGCGAAGCTGACGTCGAAGGTCACCAACCTCGGACGCACCCCCGCGCAGCAGGTGTCCGCCACCTTCACGGGGCCCTCCGGCTGGCGGATCAAGGCCACGTCGCCCTCGACCGCGAGCTCCCTGCGTACGGACAAGTCGCTGAGTACGTCGTGGACGGTGACCGCACCGCGGGGCGCGGCGCCGGGAGCGTACGACCTCACGCTGAAGGCCGCCTACCGCTCCCCCGGCGGCACCCGCGCCGACAGCGTGCTGCCGCTGACGGCGCATGTCGTCGTGGCGCCGCCCGCGGGCAACTCGGCGGTCAGTGACCTGCCGTGGATGTCGACGGTCAACGGCTGGGGCCCCGTCGAGAAGGACACCAGCAACGGCGAGAGCGCGGCGGGCGACGGCAAGCCGATCACCATCGGCGGAGTGGTCCACGCCAAGGGTCTGGGAGTGCACGCCGACAGCGCCGTCGAGTACTACACCGGCGCGTCCTGCGAGAAGGTCACCGCGCAGGTGGGCGTCGACGACGAGAAGGACCCGAAGGGCACGGTCACCTTCGAGATCTGGGCGGACGGCAAGAAGGCCGCGTCGACCGGCGTCCTGACCAATGCTGATGCCGCACAAGGGATTTCGGCCGACGTGTCCGGCGCCCAGGTCGTACGCCTCGTCGTCACGGACGGCGGTGACGGCAGGGACTCCGACCACGCGGACTGGGCGGACCCGGTGCTCAGCTGCTGAGAGCGGGACTCCCGGCGGCTGAGCCGACGAGGCTTCGCGCGGCCGGTCCGCCGAGCCGAGCGTGGACCATCGACTGCGGGCCGGGCTGAAGCACTTCAGCCCGGCCCGCTATCAGACGAAGCCCCCGGGTCCCGCAGTCGTCAACTCCCCACAACAGGACGCAAGTCCACAGACCTGTCCTCCTGGCTGAGCGCGGCCGCCGCGGCCCCCACCAACCCGGCATCCGTCCCCATCAAGGCCGGACCCACGGTCAGATGACGTACGAACGAGAGCGTGGCGTAGTCCCGCAGAGCCCGGCGCAGCGGGTCGAAGAGCACGTTCCCCGCCTTCGCCACCCCGCCCCCGATGACGGCGATGTCGATCTCGACGAGCGTCGCCGTGGCGGCGATGCCCGCGGCGAGCGCCTGCGCCGCCCGTTCGAAGGAGGCGACGGCCACCGGGTCCCCGGCCCGCGCGGCGAGGGCAACCGCGGCGGCGGACGTGTCGCCGTCGGCCCCCGGACGCCATCCGCCCTCAAGGGCGCGTCGCGCGATGTTCGGCCCGCTCGCGATGCGCTCCACGCACCCGCGCGCCCCGCACGGGCAGGCGTCACCGTCCAGATCGACGCTGATGTGCCCGATGTGCCCCGCGTTCCCGGTGGGACCGGGGTGCAGCTTGCCCCCGAGGATCAGTCCACCGCCGACTCCGGTGGACACCACCATGCACAGCGCGTTGTCGTGCCCGCGCGCCGCGCCCTGCCAGTGCTCGGCCGCCGTCATCGCGACGCCGTCCCCGACCAGCTCGACCGGCAGGCCGCCGGTGGCCGCGCGCACCCGCTCGACCAGCGGGTAGCCGCGCCACCCGGGAACGTTGACGGGACTGACCGTCCCCGCCGACGCGTCCACGGGGCCCGCGCTGCCGATGCCGACGGCGTGCGCCCTGCCCCACAGCGGGGAGCGCGTGAGCTCACCTATGACCGCTTCGACCGCCCGCATCACGGTGTCGCCGTCCTCGCGCGCGGGCGTGGGCCGCTGGGCGCGCAGCAGGATCCGGCCGTGCCCGTCCACCAGGGCGCCGGCGATCTTGGTGCCGCCGATGTCGAGAGCGGCGACGAGGTCGGTGTGCATCAGTCTCAGATCTCCTGGTGAAGGGGCAGGCTCCCCTGGTGAAAGGGCAGGCCGGAGAATGTGATGGACAGTCTCTCTTGCATCTGACAACGTTGTCCAGGTTCTATGCTCGACGCCACATCACTTACGCACCACTTTCAGCTCACCTTCGTCGACGACAGGACAGCGCACCGTGGCCGAGACCGCCAGCCGACCCGAGCGACCCGAACCCCGCTACGGCAACCGTCCGACCATGAAGGACGTCGCCGCCCGCGCCGGAGTCGGCCTCAAGACGGTCTCCCGTGTCGTGAACGGCGAGCCGGGCGTCACCCCGGACACCGAACGCCGCGTGCAGGAGGCCATCGACGCGCTCGGCTTCCGGCGCAACGACAGCGCGCGCGTGCTGCGCAAGGGCCGCACGGCCAGCATCGGCCTCGTCCTCGAAGACCTCGCCGACCCCTTCTACGGGCCGCTCAGCCGCGCCGTGGAGGAAGTGGCGCGCGCCCACGGCGCGCTCCTCATCAACGGTTCGAGCGCCGAAGACCCGGACCGCGAGCAGGAGTTGGTGCTCGCGCTGTGCGCGCGCCGGGTCGACGGACTCGTCATCATTCCGGCCGGTGACGACCACCGCTATCTGGATCCGGAGATCGCCGCCGGAGTCGCGACCGTCTTCGTCGACCGGCCCGCCGGGAAGATCGACGCCGATGTCGTGCTCTCCGACAGCTTCGGCGGCGCGCGCGACGGCGTCGCCCATCTCATCGCCCACGGCCACCGCCGCATCGGCTTCATCGGCGACCAGCCGCGCATCCACACCGCCATAGAGCGGCTGCGCGGATACCGCGCGGCGATGGAGGACGCGGGCATCCCCGTCGAGGACGAGTGGATGTCCCTCGGCCCCACCGCCCCGGACCGCGTGGAGCAGGCCACCAGGACGATGCTGGGTGGCTCCGATCCCGTCACGGCCATCTTCGCGGGCAACAACCGCGTGACGGTGACGGTCGTCCGCGTCCTCGCCGGGCACTCCCGGCCCGTGGCCCTCGTCGGCTTCGACGACATCGAGCTCGCGGACCTGCTGCAGCCGGGCGTGACCGTCGTCGCCCAGGACGCCGCGCAGCTGGGCAGGACCGCCGCGGAGCGCCTGTTCCGTCAGCTGGACGGCGCGTCCGACGCTCCGGAGCGCATCGAACTCCCGACGCGGCTCATCCAGCGCGGCTCGGGCGAACTGCCGCCCGCGGGCTGACGGCCGGCGGGCCGCAATGCGGGCTGCGGTGCGGGCGCGGTCAGCAGACCGGGAGGCCGGGCAGCGGCTTGTCGTTGTCGCCGCCCTTGATGTAGACGTCGCTGATGAAGACGCCCGTGTTGCCGCTGTCGTCGTCCGTCTTCGCCCACCAGACGTTCGTCCACTCGCCGTGCGTCTCGCGACGGCCCAGGTTCTGCTGGCAGTAGAAGTAGTTCGTGCCCGCGTTCAGTACGCCCGCCTCGGCGCCCGATGCGGTGTACGACGTCGACGAACGCCAGACCGAGCAGTCGTACTTGCCGCCGCCCGCGGAGTGACAGGCCGCTTCGGGGGCCGGGTCGCCGCCGCCCGCCGTGCCGCCGGAGCCGTCGGAACCGCCGCCTGTGGTGCCGCCGCCCCCGGTGGGCTCGGTCGACGGGTCGTCCTTGGACTTGGGGGCTTTGGGCGCCTTGAGGGCCTTGGAAGACGTGGCGTCGTCCCGGTCGGCTGAGGGCTTCGCGTCCGGCTTCCGGGTCTTCTCGTCGCCCTGCTTCGAGGGCTTGGGCGCGTTCGCGCCGTCGAGCGCGCCGCGGCTGGCGCCGGCCGCGGGCTCGGCCGTGTTCCCGGACGCGGAGCCCTGAGCCTGGCTGTCGCTGTCTTCTCGGCCGTTGAGGAGGGCCACGGTGACCCCGGTCGCCGCCAGGACGACGACGACAGCCACCGCTGCGAGCAGCGCCCTGCCGCGGCGCGGGCGGTGCGGGGAGGGTGGCGTGGCCGCGGGCCCGGCGACCGGCGCCACCTGCGGGGACACCGCGGCGAGCGGCGGACCGAAGCCCGGCGGAGGTCCGCTCGGGATGCTCCGCTCCGTGGGTTCCCTCGGCCGTGGCTCGGGCTCGCGCAGAGCGGCGGTGACCGCGCCGCCCGCCGCGTCGGCGAGGATCAGCGCCGCCTGCTCCGCGTCCGGCCGGGCCAGCGGGTCCTTGTGCATGAGCTGTCGCAGCACGGGGATGAGGGGTCCCGCCCGCTGCGGCTCGGGCAGCGGGTCGGTGACGATGGCGGTGAGCGTGGACCACGTCGACGTACGGCGGAACGGCGATGCGCCTTCGACCGCCGCGTACAGCGTGGCGCCCAGGGCCCATACGTCGGATGCGGGGCCGGGGTCCTGGCCCTGGGCGCGCTCGGGCGCCAAGTAGTCCAGGGAGCCGACGAGTTCGCCGCTACGCGTGAGGTGTGTGGCGGAGCCGTCACCCGGGTCATCCATCGTGGCGATGCCGAAGTCGGTCAGGACGACGCGTCCGCCGGTCTCCAGGAGGATGTTGCCGGGCTTGACGTCGCGGTGCAGGACTCCGGCGCGGTGGGCGGCGGCGAGCGCCTCCATCACCTTGGCGCCGACGGCCGCCGCTTCGCGGGGGTCCAGGGTGCCGCGATCGCGCAGTACGTCGTCCAGGGAGGGGCCGTCCACCAGCTCCATGACGATCAGGGGCCGCCCGTCGACCTCCGCCACGTCGTGCACGGCGACGACCCCGGGGTGGCGCACCCGGGCGGCCGCGCGGGCCTCGCGCTGCATCCGCACCCGCAGGTCGGCCAGCTCGGGCCCGGCCGCGTCCGTGTACGTCCGCAGTTCCTTGACGGCGACCTCGCGGCCGAGCACCTCGTCGACGGCGCGCCACACGACGCCCATGCCGCCGCGTCCGAGCTGCGCGGCCACGCGGTAGCGCCCGGCAAGGAGCCTGCCGACACCGCCCGTCTGTTCCTGATCCCCCGAAGTCACCGCTGCCCCGTTCCTGTGCCACCACTTTTCGTGGCTCACAGACTACGGGGCAGGGGTGACAGGGCGTGCCGGGAGTTACTTGCCGTGCGGTGTGAGGTCGCCTCGGCGCGGGCCCGAGAAGCTCTGCAGGCGGGCCAGCGTCAGGCCGGTGAGCCGGGTGACCTCGCCGACGTCGAGGGCGCCGCAGTCCAGGCCGCGCAGCAGGTAGCCGGCGAGCGCCTTGGCCGATGCCGGCTCGTCCGCCACGTCGCCGCCCTCGCGGTGGGCGGCGTACGCGGACAGGCGCGCGGCGGCCTGCTCGAAGCCCTCGCGGTAGAAGGCGAACACGGCGGCGTAGCGGGTGGGGATGTGGCCGGGGTGCATGTCCCAGCCCTGGTAGTAGGCGCGGGCCAGGGCGCGGCGCGTGAGGCCGTAGTGCAGGCGCCAGGCGTCGTGGACCTTCTCGGTGGTGCCGATGGGCAGGACGTTGGTGGAGCCGTCCGAGACGCGGACGCCGGTGCCGGCCGCGGCGACCTGCATGATCGCCTTGGCGTGGTCGGCGGCCGGGTGGTCGCTGGTCTGGTAGGCGGCGCTGACGCCGAGGCAGGCGCTGTAGTCGAAGGTGCCGTAGTGCAGGCCGGTGGCGCGGCCCTCGGCGGCGCCGATCATGCGGGCCACGGTGGCGGTGCCGTCGGTGGCCAGGATGGACTGGCTGGTCTCGATCTGGATCTCGAAGCCGATACGGCCCGGCTCCAGGCCGCGCACCTTCTCGAACTCCTCCAGGAGGCGCACCATCGCGGTGACCTGCTCGGGGTACGTCACCTTGGGCAGGGTCAGGACGAGGCCGTCCGGGAGACCGCCCGCCTCCATGAGGCCGGACAGGAAGATGTCGAGGGTGCGGATGGCGCGGTCGCGCACGTTCTCCTCGAAGCACTTCATACGGATGCCCATGTACGGGGCCGCGGTGCCGTTCTTGTAGGACTCGGCGACCAGACGGGCCGCGCGGGCGGCGTCCTGGTCCTCGTCCGCGCCCTTGTAGCCGTCCTCGAAGTCGATGCGCAGGTCCTCGACGGGCTCGCGCTCCAGCTTGGCGCGCACGCGGTCGTAGACCGGCGCGGCCAGGTCGTCGGCGAGGCCGAGGACGGCCGCGAAGGAGGCGGCGTCCGGGGCGTGCTCGTCGAGGGCCTTCAGTGCCTGGTCGCCCCACGTACGGATGGTGTCGGCGCCGAAGAGCTCACCGGGTACGTACACGGTGTGGACCGGCTGGCGGGTGCCCGGGTCGCCGGGGTAGCGGCGCTCGAGCTCCGCGTCCACCGGGGCGAGGGAAGCGCTGATGCCCTCGCTGACCGCGCCCGCGAGACTCGTTGCCACCTTCTCTTGCTGACCCATTCCTGCACCCTCCACACACTCGGGACCACACACTCAGGACCACTCAGGATTATTCAGAACTTCCGCTTCACGGAATCAACAATCCGCATGGCGAAGTTATCCGGCGACCTTCCCGCTGGTCAACACCCTCTCGTCTGCCGGACCACGTCCGTTCACCCATGTCTCAGATCCTGCTTCCGCACTCGCGCGCCCGCACCTCATCCTGACCGTCACCCCCTGAAGGAGACCGCGTGCCGAATGACACCCGAGTAACGCGCCGCTTCGGCCTGCAGACCGCGCTCGCCGCGGTGGCCCTGCCCTTGTTCACCACCGCGCTCGCCGCCTCGCCCGTCCACGCGGTGGAACGCGCGGGGCGCCGCCTGGAGGTCATGTCGTTCAATCTCCGTTACGCGGGCACCACGCCGCCCAACACCTGGGCCGACCGCCGCCCGGTGACCCGGGAACTGCTGCGCCGCGCGCGCCCTCACGTCATCGGCACCCAGGAAGGCCTCTACCAACAGGTACGGGACATCGCCCAGGACCTGGGCCCGCACTACGACTGGATCGGCACCGGCCGTGCGGGCGGCAGCCGGGACGAGTTCATGACCGTCTTCTACGACACCCGCAGGCTCGCGCCGATCGAGTACGACCACTTCTGGCTCTCCGACACCCCGGACGTCATCGGGTCGAACACCTGGGGCGGCGGTTCCATCCGCATGGTCACCCGGGTCCGCTTCCACGACCTGCGCACGGACGGCGAGCTGTACGTCCTCAACACCCACCTCGACAACGCGAGCCAGTACGCACGCACGCGTGCCGCGAGTCTGATCTCCGATCGGATCGCCGCCCTCGACCGGTCCGTGCCGCTCCTGGTCACGGGTGACTTCAATGTCGCGGCACACAAGAACGCGGTCTACGACACGATGCTGGGCGCCGGTCTCGTCGACACGTGGGACGCGGCGGACGAGCGCAGCAAGGCGTACGCCACCTTCCACGGCTACAAGCCGCTGGTGCCGGACGGCGACCGGATCGACTGGATCCTGGCGACGCCCGGAGTGCGGGTCCACTCGGCGGCCATCAACACCTTCTCGCAGGGCGGCCAGTTCCCGAGCGACCATCTGCCGGTGCAGGCCTCGCTGACCCTGTGAACCGGCACCGTGAACTGACCCTGTGACGCGGCGAGGCCTTCGCCGCCGCGTGTGTGCGGTGGCGAAGGCCTCGTACAGGTGCCGCTGGTCCTGCCGGGGGTCAGCCCTTGCGGGTGTTGACCTCTTCGGTCAGGGCGGGGACGACGTCGAAGAGGTCGCCGACCACGCCGTAGTCGACCAGGTCGAAGATCGGGGCTTCGGCGTCCTTGTTGATCGCCACGATCGTCTTGGAGGTCTGCATGCCCGCCCGGTGCTGGATCGCACCGGAGATGCCCGAGGCGATGTACAGCTGCGGCGAGACGCTCTTGCCGGTCTGGCCGACCTGGTTGGAGTGCGGGTACCAGCCCGCGTCCACCGCGGCACGCGAGGCGCCGACGGCCGCACCGAGCGAGTCGGCCAGCGACTCGATGAGGTGGAAGTTCTCCGCGCCGTTCACACCACGGCCGCCGGAGACCACGATCGCGGCCTCGGTCAGCTCCGGACGCCCGGTCGACTCACGCGGCGTACGCCCGGTCACCTTGGTGCCGGTGGCCTGCGCCGAGAAGGACACGGCCAGCGCCTCGACAACGCCGGCGGCCGGGGCGGCCTCCACGGCCGCGCTGTTGGGCTTGACCGTGATCACCGGAGTGCCCTTGGAGACGCGGGACTTGGTGCTGTAGGAGGCGGCGAACGCCGACTGCGTGGCGACCGGTCCCTCCGCGGAGGCCTCCAGGTCGACCGCGTCGGTGATCAGACCGGCCTCGATACGGACCGCGAGGCGCGCCGCGATCTCCTTGCCCTCGGCGGACGACGGCACCAGCACGGCGGCCGGGGACACGGCCTCGTAGGCGGCCTGCAGCGCGTCCACCTTCGGTACGACGAGATAGTCGGCGAACTCGGCGGCATCGGCGGTCAGTACCTTCACCGCGCCGTGCTCGGCCAGGACACCGGCGGTCTCCGCGGCGCCGTTGCCCAGCGCCAGCGCGACGGGCTCACCGATCCGGCGGGCCAGCGTCAGCAGCTCAAGAGTGGGCTTGCGGACGGCACCGTCCACGTGGTCGACATAGACGAGAACTTCAGCCATGACTCTTCCAGTTTCCTTGAGGTGTCAGCGAATCGGGGGAGGGGGACTAGATGAACTTCTGGCCCGCGAGGAACTCGGCGAGCTGCTTGCCGCCCTCGCCCTCGTCCTTGACGATCGTGCCCGCGGTGCGCGCGGGACGCTCGGTGGCCGAGTCGACCTTCGTCCAGGCACCCTCCAGGCCCACGTCCTCGGCCTCCAGGTCCAGATCCGACAGATCCCAGGCCTGAACCGGCTTCTTCTTGGCGGCCATGATGCCCTTGAAGGACGGGTAGCGCGCCTCGCCCGACTGGTCGGTGACCGACACGACGGCGGGCAGCGCGGCCTCCAGCTGCTCGGATGCGGCGTCGCCGTCCCGGCGGCCCGTGACCTTGCCGTCCGCCACCGACACCTCGGAGAGCAGCGTGACCTGCGGCACGCCCAGACGCTCGGCCAGCAGCGCCGGGACCACACCGGCGGTGCCGTCGGTGGACGCCATGCCCGAGATCACCAGGTCGTAGCCTGCCTTCTCGATCGCCTTCGCCAGCACCAGCGACGTACCGATGATGTCCGTGCCGTGCAGGTCGCCGTCCTCGACGTGGATGGCCTTGTCCGCGCCCATGGACAGCGCCTTGCGCAGGGCGTCCTTGGCGTCCTCGGGACCGACGGTCAGCACGGTGATCTCCGCGTCGTCCGCCTCGTCGGCGATCTGCAGGGCCTGCTCGACCGCGTACTCGTCCAGCTCCGACAGCAGGCCATCGACGTCATCCCGGTCGACGGTCAGGTCATCGGCGAAGTGCCGGTCGCCGGTGGCGTCCGGCACGTACTTCACGGTGACAACGATCCTCAAGCTCACGCCGGCTCTCCTACTGCATCGTCTTTACTGGGCTGCTGCCTTGCTCTGGCCACTGCCTTCCTGCAGGCAGCATAGGCGCCCGCAGGGGCGGATCCCGGTCGGGGCGGCCCGCGCTCCGACCAGAATATTACTCGCCAGTACACCTATGTCATTCCCACTAAGCAAGCGCTTTGAACTGTGACCTTCCCAACGCTCTGTAATCGGCTTCGGGAAGGCCACCCGGGAACTTTCAGTCGCGCAGAGCGTTGAAGCGCCCCTGGTGATAGAGCAGCGGCCGACCGGCGCCCGCGGGGTCGCCCACCACGGCCTCCGCGAGGACGATCCGGTGGTCACCGGCAGGTACCCGCGCCGCGACCCTGCACACCAGCCACGCCAGCGTGCCGTCGAGCACGGGGACCCCCTCGGGCCCCTCGTACCAGCGGGTGTCCGCGCCGAAGCGGTCGGCGCCGCTGCGCGCGAAGGTCGTGGCGAGTTCGAGCTGGTGCTCGCCGAGTATGTGGACGCCGACGTGTTCGGCCTCGGAGACGGCGGGCCAGCTGGAGGCTCCCGTACCGATGCCGAACGAGAGCATCGGGGGCTCGGCGGAGACCGAGACGAGCGAGGTGGCGGTGAAGCCGACCGGCCCTGAGGGGCCCTGGGCGGTGATCACGGCGACCCCCGCCGCGTGCTGCCGGAAGACGGAGCGCAGGAGGTCGGGGGAGGCGAGCTGGGGAGTGCGGAGATCGGGCGTGGCCGTCATGGACTTGTCCTTCTGCAGGAGGTACGAGCGGTTCCGTGGCTGCTCAGCAGCCCGGACAGCGCGCACTTGCATGACGGGCGAGGTCCACGTGGACGCGCTCGTAGAGAAGGAGCTCCGGAGGCATGGGAGCAGGCTGGCGATAGATGCGGGGTGCAGTCAAGTCCGTTCCGCGATGTGAAAGACGTCCCTGGGTCATGGCCCTCCTCCCCCGCACCCGCGGTCTCACACGCACCCGCGGTCTCACACGGCCTTGCCGAGGGCGGCGATCACATCGACCCTGCGCGGCTGTCCGGTCGCGCGCCGCACGACCCGTCCGTCCGCGTCGAGCACCAGCACCGTCGGCGTCTTGAGGATGCCCAGTTCCCGTACGAGATCGAGTTCGGCCTCGGCGTCGATCTCCACGTGCGCGACACCGGGGACCATTTCGGCCACCTCGGCGAGCACCCGGCGCGTCGCGCGGCAGGGCTGGCAGAAGGCACTGGAGAACTGCACGAGCGTGGCGCGCTCACCCAGTCCGTGTCCTGCCCATGTGCCCGCCGCCGGAGCCTCGGGCCGGTCCCCCGCCTCGCGTATCCGCACGTCAGCCTCCCGCCCCTGCGTCATGATCCAGCTGTCCCCGACTTCAGCGTCCGGGTGCCCGCGAACATTCCCAACGTGACGAGAATCTCGCGCTCCCCGGGCACGATGGGTGGTCAGCGGTCCGTTCTTGGGGCACGATCTGCGCAACGCCGAAAAACCTACGGCTGCGTAACTTCCCGCCGGGAACCCCCTCCCCAGGCAGAAACGAAGGGTCATCCCCACCCATGGCAGAGCTTGTCTACCGTCCGGTCATCGGTGCCGCGAAAACCCTGTTCAAGGCATGGGACCTGAAGATCGACTGCAAGGGGTCGGAGAACATCCCCCGCACCGGTGGCGCGGTGCTGGTCAGCAACCACATCAGCTATCTCGACTTCATCTTCGACGGCCTCGCGGCGCTGCCGCAGAAGCGTCTCGTGCGTTTCATGGCCAAGGAGTCGGTGTTCCGGCACAGGATCTCCGGTCCGCTGATGCGCGGGATGAAGCACATCCCCGTCGACCGCAAGCAGGGTGAGACGGCCTACCAGCACGCGCTCGACTCGCTGCGCTCCGGGGAGATCATCGGCGTCTTCCCCGAGGCGACGATCTCGCCGTCGTTCACGCTGAAGTCCTTCAAGTCGGGCGCCGCGCGCCTGGCGCAGGAGGCCGGCGTGCCGCTGATCCCGATGGCGCTGTGGGGCACCCAGCGTCTGTGGACCAAGGGCCAGCCGCGCAACTTCAAGCGCAGCCACATCCCGATCACGATCCGGGTCGGCGAGCCCATTGAGGCTCCGAAGGACCAGTTCGCGGGCGCGATCACCCGCCGCCTGCGCGAGCGCTGCCAGGAGCTCCTCGAGGCCGCGCAGCGCGCCTATCCCGTTCGCCCCAAGGGCCCGGACGACACGTGGTGGATGCCGGCGCACCTCGGCGGCACCGCGCCGACTCCCGCCGAGGTGAAGGCCGCCGAGGCGAGCTGAATCGATTACTCCGCGCGGTCGGACGGGCTCCCGGACGCCCGCTCCGGCGCGCGGACGGTGAGCTGCGCGCCGGGGCTGAACTTCGCGAGGAGTTCGGCCAGTTCCGCGCCCGCTTCCTCGACGCCGGAGTCCGGCCCCATCCCCTCCAGCAGGAAGATGGCGTTGACCGACTCCTCAGTGAGGCGGGTGCGCGGCCCCTGGCGCCAGTTCCAGCGGCGGCAGGTGACGCCCTCGTCGTCGCACCAGACGACCTCGCCCGCGTCCGGGTGCTCGACGGCCTGCTCCCCCGCGGCCATGGTGACGAAGTCCTCGGTCCCGTCGGCCCGCACCAGGCGCATGCCGCCCTTGATGTGGTCCAGGTCCTCGCCGCCGACCGGGATCAGGTGGGCGACGCTGATCGCGTTGTAGACGTCGACGAGGGTGTTGATCCGCGGCAGGCCGCCGTCGGCGAGGGCGCGCTTGGCCAGCGCCTCGGCGGAGTTGCGGGTGCGGGACGGCTTCGCGCCGAAGGCGGTGTAGGCCGCGCGCCAGGCCACCATGTGCGGGTCCTCGTGCGGGGCGCGGCCGTCGAGCCGCTCGGCGAGGCGGCGTGCGGCGTCGTCGAGGAGGGCCGAGGTCTCGTCGGTGCTCGGCCCGTTGACGAGCCCGTGGGCCTCGATGGCGACGTGGGTGAAGCCGGGCGCGATGGCGCGCACTTCGTCGGTCACGGTGATCTGGAAGGTCATCGTCTGCCTTGCGTTCAGAGTGTGTCGGGGAGGTGCTCCCACAGGTACGGCCGGTCCGGAGCGTCTCGCAGGGCGCGCAGGACCGCCGGGTGCGGTGCATCGCAGAGTACCGGATAGTCCATCTCACTGGACTCAACATCCACGGTGAAGGCCAGCCGCTCGCCATCGAGGGAGAACTGGGCGTCGACTCCGGGCTTGTTCCCCCGGGGGTCCTGCCGGTGCCAGGCCCCCCGGAAGCGGACGGCGACCAGACCGTGCAGGACGTACCCCGTACCCGCGTCGTGTGCCAGCCGCTGATAGCAGAGGGCGGTCGGGATGTCCTCGGCACGCAGCAGCGCGGCCAGGGCGTGGGACTTGGCGTGACAGATGCCGGTGCGCTGCTCGAGCACGTCGGAGGCGCGCCACGTCACGCGGAGACCGCCGCTGTCGGCGGAGTGCGGAATGGCGTCCCGCACGAATTCGTAGGCCGCGCGAGCGTATGCATATGAATCATCGACCTGCGCGGCGAGGCGCGCGGCCGTCTCGCGTACGAGCGGATGACAGTGGTCGATGACCTCGTCGGCGGCCAAATAGGCGGACAGGTCGGGGTTCTGCTGGATCAGCTGCATGCCACGGGAGCATAGAAATGCGACCGACCGCGAGTCAATGCTTTTACGGTCGATCGCATATCTATGCAGCCATGGAGACGATTCGGCTAGCGTGCCATCTCTTCCTTGAGGGCCGCGACGAAGCCGTCCACGTCCTCCTCGCGCGTGTCGAACGCGCACATCCAGCGGACGTCGCCCGCGGCCTCGTCCCAGAAGTAGAAGCGGTACTGCTTCTGCAGCCGCTCGCTCACGTCGTGCGGCAGCCGCGCGAAGACCGCGTTGGCCTGCACCGGGTAGAGGATCTCCACGCCGTGGACGGCGCGCACCCCCTCGGCCAGACGCTGCGCCATCTCGTTCGCGTGCCGGGCGTTGCGCAGCCAGAGGTCCTTGGCGAGCAGCGCCTCCAACTGCACCGACACGAAACGCATCTTGGAGGCGAGCTGCATGGACAGCTTGCGCAGGTGCTTCATGTGGCTGACGGCGTCCTGGTTGAGGACGACGACGGCCTCCCCGAAGAGCGCGCCGTTCTTCGTGCCGCCCAGGGACAGGATGTCCACGCCGACCGCGTTCGTGAACGTCCGCATGGGGACGTCGAGGGACGCGGCGGCGTTCGATATGCGCGAGCCGTCGAGGTGCACCTTCATGCCGAGCTGGTGCGCGTGGTCGCAGATGGCGCGGATCTCGTCGGGCGTGTAGAGCGTGCCCAGTTCGGTGTTCTGCGCGATGGAGACGACCTGCGGCATCGCCCGGTGCTCGTCGTCCCAGCCGAACGCCTGCTTGTCGATCAGCTCGGGCGTGAGCTTGCCGTCGGGCGTGGGCACCGTGAGCAGCTTCAGGCCGCCCATGCGCTCGGGGGCGCCGCCCTCGTCCACGTTGATGTGCGCGGACTCGGCGCAGATCACCGCGCCCCAGCGGTCGGTGATCGCCTGGAGCGCGACGACGTTGGCCCCGGTGCCGTTGAAGACCGGGAACGCCTCGGCCGTGGGGCCGAAGTGGCCGCGGATGACCTGCTGGAGGTTGGCCGTGTAGTCGTCCTCGCCGTACGCGATCTGGTGACCGCCGTTGGCGAGGGCGATGGCGGCGAGCACCTCCGGGTGGGCGCCCGCGTAGTTGTCGCTCGCGAACCCCCGTACGTCCGGGTCGTGGTGGCGGCGCGCGTCGGTCTTCGGAGGGTTCACGGGCTCTCTGTCACGGGTGTCGCGAGCGGTCACGGCTTCTCGGTCAGCCACAGGCGGGTTCCGTTCACTTCTCCGGCGGGCCGCTCCCAGACTCCGGCGATGGCCTCGGCCAGCTCCTTGACGTCCGTGAAGCCCGCGAACTTCGCGTTGGGCCGCTCCGCGCGCATCGCGTCGTGCACCAGCGCCTTGACCACCAGGATGGCAGCCGCCGATGTCGGGCCCTGCTCGCCCCCCGCCTTGCGGAAGGCGTCGCCGAGGGCCAGGGTCCAGGCCTCGGCGGCGGCCTTCGATGCGGAGTACGCCGCGTTGCCCGCCGTGGGCTTGGAGGCGCCGGCCGCGCTGATCAGGAGATAGCGACCGCGGTCGCTGCGCTGCAGGCCCTCCTGGAAGGCGAGCGTGGTGTGCTGCACGGTGCGGATCAGGAGCTGTTCGAGCAGGTCCCAGTCGGCGAGGTCGGTCTCGGCGAAGGTGGCGCTGCCGCGCCAGCCGCCCACGAGGTGGACCAGGCCGTCGATCCGCCCGAACTCCTTCTCGGTGCGGGCGGCCCACCCCTTGGTCGCTTCGAGGTCCAGGAGGTCGACCGTGTCGCCTATGACGGTGGCGCCGCCGTGCGCGTACCGGGCGGCGTCCACGGCCTCCGCGAGGCGTGCCGCGTCGGCGTCGGACGCCACGACCGTGGCACCGGCCTCGGCGAGCCGCAGCAGCGTGGCACGGCCTGCCGGACCGCCTGCCCCCGCGACCGCGATCACGGCTCCTTCGAGTGCGGACATGGTCCTCGCCTCCTTCGTGCGGTCGCTCATGCGGCGACCCGCTCGGCGCCGGCCGCGGTGATCCCCTTGGTGGAGGCGATCACGTGCTTGAGTTTCTTGGAGAGCGCCTCATAGAACATGCTGAGCGGAAACTCGTCAGGAAGCACGTCGTCGACGAGTTTCCTGGGCGGAAGCTGCACATCCAGGGCGTCGGGGCCCTTGGCCCAGCGCGATCCGGGGTGCGGGGCGAGGTACTGGGACACCAGGTCGTACGCGGCGAACCAGTGCACCAGCTTCGGGCGGTCGATGCCCGCGCGGTAGAGCTCCTCGATCTCGGCACACAGCTGGTTGGTGACCTGCGGCGCGCGCTCCCAGTCGATCTTGAGCTTGTTGTCGGTCCAGCGGACGACGTCGTGCTTGTGGAGGTACGTGAAGAGCAGCTGGCCGCCGAGCCCGTCGTAGTTCTTGACGCGGTCGCCCGTGACCGGGAAGCGGAACATCCGGTCGAAGAGGACGGCGTACTGCACGTCACGGGCCTGCGGGACGCCCTCGGCCTCCAGCTTCACGGCCTCCTTGAAGGCGGTGAGGTCGCAGCGCAGCTCCTCGAGGCCGTACATCCAGAACGGCTGGCGCTGCTTGATCATGAAGGGGTCGAAGGGCAGGTCGCCGTGGCTGTGGGTGCGGTCGTGGACCATGTCCCACAGGACGAACGCCTGCTGGCAGCGGTCCTGGTCGCCGATCATCTCGCGGATGTCGTCGGGCAGTTCGAGCCCGAGGATGTCCACGGAGGCCTCGGTGACGCGGCGGAAGCGGGCCGCCTCGCGGTCACAGAAGATGCCGCCCCAGCTGAAGCGCTCGGGAGCCTCGCGCACGGCGATGGTCTCCGGGAAGAGCACGGCCGAGTTCGTGTCGTACCCGGCGGTGAAGTCCTCGAACGTGATGCCGCAGAACAGCGGGTTGTCGTAGCGCGTGCGCTCCAGCTCGGCCAGCCACTCCGGCCAGACCATGCGCAGCACGACCGCCTCGAGATTGCGGTCCGGGTTGCCGTTCTGCGTGTACATGGGGAAGACCACGAGGTGCTGCAGGCCGTCCTCGCGGTGCGCCGCGGGCTGGAAGGCCAGCAGCGAGTCCAGGAAGTCCGGCACCTCGAAGCCGCCGTCGGCCCAGCGCCGCAGGTCCGCGCCGAGCGCCTGGTGGTACGCGGCGTCGTGCGGCAGGAGCGGGGCGAGCTGGTCGATCGCGGATATCACGCGGTCGACGGCGAGTTCGGCCACGGACTTCGCCGGGGCGCCCTCCGCGTCGAAGTCGATCGAGCCGTCCGCGGACTGCCACGGGCGGATCTCTTCCACGGCGTCCTTGAGCATCGGCCAAGCCGGGTGCTCCACGACCCTTCCCATGGGGGCACCCCCACTCACGGGAGGAACCGACCCTTCCGTAACCCTCTGCACAAGAATTTCCGTCACTTGTCAACCTCCACGGGAGAACCTCGCGTTAGAACACCGTATGCGTGCGAGGTTCTCCACCACAAGAGGGGGCTCGGGAAATTATCCTGTGGTACCCCCAACATCACCGCTGATTTTCCTGCCGGATACCGTTGAGGCGACTGCTTCTGCCACTTCCGCCACCGCGGCCCGCGCATCGTCCAGGAGCCGCGGGAAGCCCAGGAACCCGTGGAACATCCCCGGATGGTGCCCCCGCGTCACCGGAACCCCCGCCAGACGCAGTCTGACCGCGTACGCGGTGCCCTCGTCGCACAGCGGATCGCAGCCCGCCGTGACGATGTGCGCGGGCGGCAGAGCGGTGACGTCCGCGCCCAGCGGAGAGGCGTAGGGGTGGGTGGCGTCGCCGTCCGGGCCGATGTACTGCTCCCAGAACCAGCGCATGTGCGCGGCCGTGAGGAAGTAGCCGGTCGCGTTCGACGTATACGAGTCGCTGCCCTGCCCCGCGTCGAGCACCGGGTAGATCAGCACCTGGAGCGCCACAGCCGGCCCACCCCGGTCCCTTGCCATCAGGGCCGCCACGGTGGCGAGGCCGCCCCCGCTGCTGTCCCCTGCCGTCACCACGGCGCCGGGGTCGCCGCCGAGCGCGCCCGCCCGGGTCTCGGCCGCGGCCCAGCACAGAGCCGCGTACGCGTCCTCGGTGGCCGCGGGAAAGCGGTGCTCGGGGGCGAGACGGTAGGCGACGGAGACCACGACGGCCCCGGACTCCGCGCAGAGGGTGCGGGCCGTGGCGTCGTGGCTGTCGAGGCCGCAGAGGGTGTAGCCGCCGCCGTGGAAGAAGACGACGGTGGGGCGGGGGCCGCTCTCCCCCTCGGGGCGATAGATCCGTACGGCCAGGTCGGGGGCGCCGACGGGTCCGGGTACGGCCCGCTCCTCCACCCCGCCCACCGGCACCGCGGCCTGCCCCGCGGAGGGCGTCGCGGCGAGGATGCGGCGGGCCTCCGCCGCGTCGGTGACGGTGCCACCGAGGTCGGGAAAGGCGGCGCTCAACGCGTCGACGAGGGGCCGCGCGGCCGGGGCGAGGCGCTCGCCGTCCATGCCCGCCGCCCTCACTCCGCCTCCTGCGCGCGGAAATACGGGATGACCTTCTCGCCCCACTGCCGCAGGGTCTCCATGCACGCCTCCTGCGGGACGGTGCCCATCTGGATGAGGCACATGATCTCGTCGGCGCCCGCGTCGCGAAGCCGTTCCACGTACGCGATGGCGTCGTCGGCGGTCCCATAGGCGTGATCGGCGTTGAAGGTGGCCGTGGACGTGGGCCGTACCGGAATGTTGTGCTCGTGCAGCCGCGCGACGACCTGCTCGGCGGCCTCACGCATCGCGGCCGCCTCGTCGGCCCCTTCGACCACGGCCTCGTCGGGAATTCCGGCGCCGCCGTACCAGTGCCCGATGGACTGCGCGAAGAACCGCTGCCCGCGGATGCCGACGCGCTGGGCGGCCTCCCGGTCGTCGAGCACGATGGTCGGACAGAGCACGGAGAAGTGGTCGTTGACGACGCCGGACACGAAGCGCGCTTCGCTGCGGCCCGCGATCGCCGTGTCGTACGCCGCACGCATCTCGGCGATCGACTCGGGCCCCGCGAAGCCCATCACCAGTGCGCCGATGCCGAGTTCGGCGGCCTGCTTCAGGGTCTCGGTCCTGCTGCAGGCGAGGAAGAGCGGGGGGTGGGGGGTCTGGTGGGGCCGGGGCAGGATGGGGTGCGGATCGATGTCGAGCAAGGCGCCGTGATGCTCCAGCTCCTCGCTCGCCCAGGCCTTCCCGATGATCTGCAGCGCCTCTTCGACCTCCTGGGTCGTACGTTCCTTGTCGACGCCGCAGAGTGAGGTCTCCTGGAGCGTCCCGCCGCGCCCCGCCCCGAGGTCGAGCCGCCCGCCGGACAGCAGGTCGAGCATGGCGGCGCGTTCGGCGACGCGCGCCGGGTGGTTGAACCGGAACGGCATGCACACCACGCCGTGGCCGATGCGGATGGTGCTGGTGCGCGCGGCCACCCAGGTCAGGAAGATCTCCGGGGCGCTCATGTGGGCGTACCACTTCAGGGAGTGGTGCTCGACCGCCCAGATGCGGTCGAAGCCCATCTCCTCGGCGAAGACGGCCTGTTCGACGCTGTCGTGGATGAGTCGGTGCTCGCGCTCGACGGTGGGGTCGGCGAGCTGCGCTTCGAATATGACGGAGAACTTCACGTGCCCTCCAGGGAGTTGGGCCGCTGAGCCACTCAGCCGCTGCGGGGCGGGCGGCACTGTTTCGATTAGCCATATGACTAGTCGTCAGGTGCTGAAGTAGCAAGGGCTTCCGCGAAGGCTCTTCGGAGTCTCTTCACAACAGAGCCGGGGCCCGCACCATGAGGTGCGGGCCCCGGCTCGGGCGCTGAAATCGCCGCTGATGTCGCCTGTGATCAGAGGCCGAACTCCTGCGGGGAGAGGTTGAGCGCCGCGCACGCCTCGCGCAGGACCTGCTCCTCGGCCGGGGCGATGTACCCGTCCGCTCCGGCGACGACGAACCCGGTCTGCACGACCGCCTTGGCCTCCACCGGCTTCTTCGCCGCCTTGGCGATCTCCTGCATGACCTCGGTCCTGCCCTGCTGGAAGTTGAACGTCAGCTGGTCGACGTGCTTGTTGAACCGCTGCTGGAGCTGCTCGGGCGGGAAGTTCCTCAGGACGTCGTTCTGCAGGATCAGTGACTCGACGTGCTGCCGCTCGGCCGGGTCGACCGAGCCGTCGGCGGCGGCGACCAGCGCGCACATGGCCATGCTCGCGTCACGGTACGAACCGCTCTTGAGCTCCGTCTTGAGGGAAGCGAGCTGGGACTTGAGCACGCCCACGAGCTGCGCCTTCGACCCCCCTCCCGACCGTGACCCCGATCCCTGACCCGGCCGTCCCTGACCGCCGGAGCCGCGTGCCCCCTGCGACTGCTGCAGACCCTTGGCCTGGTCCTTGATCCGGTCCCACATCGCCATCCGTGCCACCTCGGCTACCTGTTAGCTCGTCCGCGCGCATTCCGCGCGTCCTCCTGCCAACGCCTCCCCGCCCCTCGAAGTTCCGTCGCCGACGGCGGCAGGAGAGGAACCGATCAGGAATGGAGAAGCACCGGAGGCCCTGCCGTACCTAGCGTGATGGGCATGGCAAACATCGCATCCGTCACCCTCGACGTGGCCGACCCCACGGCCGCCCACCGCTTCTACAGCACGGCCTTCGGCCTGGACTCGCAGATACGTCTGCGGGCCTCGGAGGAGCCCACCACCGGCTTCCGCGGCTTCACGCTGTCGCTCACGGTCTCCCAGCCCGCCGACGTCAACAGCCTCGTCGATTCCGCCCTCGACGCGGGCGCCACGTCCCTGAAGCCCGTCACGAAGTCGCTCTGGGGCTACGGCGGAGTCGTACGGGCCCCGGACGGGACGATCTGGAAGGTCGCGACCTCGGCGAAGAAGGACACCGGTCCCGCCACCCGGCGGATCGACCAGCTGGTGCTCCTGCTCGGAGTCGCGGACGTGACCGCGAGCAAGCGGTTCTACGTCGAACAGGGCCTCGCCGTGGCGAAGAGCTTCGGACGCGTGTACGTCGAGTTCGAGGGCGGGACGGGCCCCCTCAAACTGGCCCTCTACCGGCGTCGCGCCCTGGCCAAGGACGCCGGTGTCACGCCCGACGGCACCGGATCGCACCGCCTCATGATCGGCGGCGACGCCGGGCCCTTCACCGACCTGGACGGGTTCGCCTGGGAGGCCGCGGCTCCGGCATCCCTGTCCTGACTCGACGCGTAGACCACCGCGCCCCCGGAGAGAATCAGGGACACGTCCGATCCCGTCTGCCGGCAGGAGCCACCCATGTCCATTCGCCGGGCCATGCCCGATGTCCGGTCCGAAGCCATGGAGGAAAGCCGGGACTTCTACGGCCTTCTGGGGTTCGAGGAGGTCATGAACCTCGGCTGGGTCATGACGCTCGGCTCTCCCTCCAACCCCACGGCCCAAGTCACTTTCATGAGCCACGACAAGACGGCACCCGTCGTGCCCGACATGAGTGTCGAAGTGGACGACGTGGACGCGGTGCACGCGGCGGTGCTCAAGAGCGGCGCGGAGATCGTGCATCCCTTGCAGGACGAGGAGTGGGGGGTGCGGCGGTTCTTCGTACGTGATCCCAATGGCCGGGTCATCAATGTGGTGAGCCACCAGTGAGGTCATGAGCCATCGCTGATCCCACCTCGCCGTCACGCGTCGTCGTTCACGTGTCGTCGTTCACGCGTCCAGGCCTCCCCGCTTGACCAGCTGGCTCGCGATCACGTTGCGCTGGATCTCGTTGGTGCCTTCGCCGACGATCATCAGCGGGGCGTCGCGGAAGTAGCGCTCCACGTCGAACTCGGTGGAGTAGCCGTAACCACCGTGGATGCGCACCGCGTTGAGGGTGATCTGCATGGCCGTCTCGGAGGCGAAGAGCTTGGCCATGCCGGCCTCCATGTCCACGCGGCGGCCCGCGTCCGCCTCCCGGGCCGCGTACAGGGTGAGTTGGCGCGCGGCGGTCAGCGATGTGGCCATGTCGGCCAGGTAGTTGCCGATCGACTGGTGCTTCCAGATCGGTTCGCCGAAGGTCTCGCGCTCCTGGGCATAGGCGAGGGAGTCCTCGAAGGCGGCCCGGCCGACCCCCAGTGCGCGCGCCGCGACCTGCAGCCTTCCGGTCTCCAGACCCTTCATCATCTGCGCGAAGCCCTTGCCCTCGACCCCGCCGAGCACGGCGTCGGACGGCGCCCGGTAGTCGTCGAACGACAGCTCGCAGCTCTCCACACCCTTGTAGCCGAGCTTGGGCAGATCACGCGAGACGGTCAGGCCGGGGCCGTGCTCGACGAGCAGGATCGAGATGCCCCGGTGGGCGGGGCTCGCGTCCGGGTCGGTCTTGCACAGCAGGGCGATGAGCCCGGAGCGGCGGGAGTTGGTGATCCAGGTCTTCGACCCGTTGACGACGTACCCGCCTGGGTCCGTGTCCTTGTCCCCGCTCTTCCCCTTGCGGGCGGAAGTCCGTATGGCCTGGAGGTCGGAGCCGCCGCCCGGCTCGGTGAGCGCCATGGTCGCCCGGATCTCGCCGGTGGCCATCTTCGGCAAGTACCGGCGCTTCTGGTCCTCCGTACCGAAGTGGAGCAGCAGCTTCGCGACCACGGTGTGGCCGCCCATCGCACCGGCCAGGCTCATCCAGCCGCGGGCGAGCTCCTCGGTGACGAGGACGTAGCAGGACGTGGAGACCGGTGTGCCGCCGAATTCCTCGGGGACGGCGAGGCCGAAGACGCCTAGGCGCTTCATCCGCTCGATCAGGGCCTCGGGGTAGGTGTCGGATTGCTCCAACTCGTGGACGACCGGCTTCACTTCGTTGTCGACGAAGTCCCGCACCGTGCTGACGACGAGCTGCTCGTCCTCGGGGAGGATGTCCGGAGTGCTCATGCTGTGACGCTCCTCGGCGGCTCTCGAAGTGCCTCTGCAAGTGCGTCCGTGGCCGCTCACGACAAAGGCAAGGAGCGTCCGCACTCCTTGCCTTTCTCAACTTATAGCTGATGGGGGGCCTTGCGGCAAGGCCCGGGTGCTGCCGCAGAATCATCGGCCTGAGCCGGAATCCAGCGAAATGAGAACGATGATTGACGTGATCGTGGTCGGCGGCGGACCGACCGGTTTGATGCTGGCGAGCGAGCTTCGGCTGCACGGTGTGCACACCGTCGTCCTGGAGAAGGCGGCCGAGCCCACCGCGCAGTCGCGCGGGCAGGGCCTGCACGCGCGCAGCGTCGAGGTGATGGCCCAGCGCGGGCTCCTGGACCGGTTCCTCGCGGTCAACGAGAAGTTCCAGGCCGGCGGCCTGTTCGGCGGCATCGTGAAGCCGTGGCCGGACAAGCTGGACACGGCCCACCCGTACGGGATCGCCACCCCGCAGCCGGTCACCGAGCGGCTGCTGTACGAGCGCGCGGTCGAACTCGGCACCGACTTCCGGCGCGGCTGCGAAGTGGTCGGGCTGAGCCAGGACGAGGACGGGGTGACCGTCACGCTGACGGACGGCACACACCTGCGCTCGCGTTACGCGGTCGGGTGCGACGGCGGTCGCAGTGCCGTGCGCAAACTGCTCGGCGTCGAGTTCCCGGGCGAGGCCGCCAAGGTCGAGACCCTCCTCGGCGAGATGGAGGCGACCGAGGACCCCGCGACGATCGCCGCCGCCGTCGAGGAAGTCCGCAAGACGCAACTGCGGTTCGGCATCAGCCCGGGCGAGGGCGGGACGTACCGCGTCGTCGTCCCCGCCGACGGGGTGGCCGAGGACCGTGCAACCGAGCCGACCCTCGACGACTTCAAGCGGCAGTTGCGGGCTCATGCGGGCACCGACTTCGGTATGCACTCGCCGCGCTGGCTCTCCCGGTTCGGCGACGCCACCCGGCAGGCCGAGCGCTACCGGGTCGGCCGGGTGCTGCTGGCGGGCGACGCGGCGCACATCCACCCGCCGACCGGCGGACAGGGGCTCAACCTCGGCGTGCAGGACGCGTTCAACCTCGGCTGGAAGCTGGCCGCGGCGGTCGCCGGCTGGGCGCCGGAAGGGCTCCTCGACAGCTACCACGACGAACGGCACCCGGTGGGCGCCCGTGTCCTCGACAACACCCGCGCACAGATCACGATGCTCGGGACCGATCCGGGTGCGACGGCGCTGCGGGAGCTGTTCGCCAAGCTCATGGACTTCGAGGAGGTGAACCGGTACGTGACCGGGATGATCACCGCGGTCGACGTCCGCTACGACTTCGGCGAGGGCCACGAACTGCTCGGCAGGCGGCTGCGGGACGTGGAGTTGAAGCAGGGGCGTCTCTACGAGCTGATGCACGACGGCCGGGGGCTGCTGCTCGACCGGACCGGGAAGCTCTCGGTCGCCGGGTGGGCCGACCGGGTCGATCACGTCGTCGACGTCAGCGAGGAGCTGGACGTGCCCGCCGTGCTCCTGCGGCCCGACGGCCACGTGGCGTGGATCGGTGAGGACCAGGAGGATCTGCTGGGCCGGCTGCCGACGTGGTTCGGCGCACCGGGCCACGACACTGCGGCCAACAGCACGCCACCGTCGGCGACATGAGCGGTTGAGCCTCCCGGACCTCAGCCGACCTGCATGTGGAACTGCACGAGGCGTTGCTGGACGAGGTTCACCGTGCCGCGCTGACGGCCCGGCACGCGGCGCCGCAACGCGACCAGGGCCGGGCCGAGTTCGCGGACGGTGTCCGGGTCGCGGACCTGCTCCCACTGGTGGTGGGCCAGGTCCGCGGCGGCCTCGACATCGGGGGCGTCGGGGGCCTGGCCCGCCGTGATCCGGGCGGAGACCACGGCCAGCCAGATCTCGCAGCTGCGTCCCGGGTCCTTGGCGAAGATCGCCAGGTGTCCGCGGACCTCCATCCAGTGCACCACCTCGGGCGACGAGGGCCCGTACGTACGCAGTGCCTCCTGCTCCCAGGCCGCCGCCATGGCCGCGGCCTCCCCGTGCCGCCCCTCCTCCACGGCCTTGGTGATCGCCGCATGCGGGTCCGCGCCGTCCGTCCGCGGCGCCGTCGAGGGGGGCGCGACGGAGGCGGGAGCCTGCTGCTGGGCGGGCACCGGCGCCTGCCGGGTGGCGGGCTCCGGTGTCCCGTTGCGGGTGGCTCCGGGGCCGCCGCCGGGGAAGGGCGCCACGGCCGGTCCTGTGGAAAGCAGCATGTTGTCGGCGCCGCCCTCCTCCACCGTCTGGGCCGCGACGTGCTGGTGCAGGTCAGGGAGCGGCGGCCGGTGCCCGCTCCGCAGGACCGTCGCGAGCGCCTTCATGTACGAGGGTGCGGCGACGGCACGCCGGCCGGGCGCCGGAGCGATCCGCCCGTACAGCGCCACGCCCGGCCCCACGTCCAGGGGGCGCTGCGCGAGCTGCTGCCAGCTGTCCGTGTCCGCGTGCAGGTCGGCGATGACGGTCGTGCTGCCCGGCGGGCGCAGCCGCAGCTCCTGGGCGATCCAGTGCCAGGGGAAGCCGGTGTAGCGCACCGTCGCCGCCGTGGTCCGCGCCAGCGCCACATGCTGCAGCCGCTGACGGCGGTCGAGATGCAGTTGCCCGACCAGATACACCGTCAACGGCCCCGGCGCAAGCGCGGCCGCACGCAGCCGCGTGAGCACGGTCTGCGGATCGAGCGGGTCCGCGAGCTCCACGACACTCGCGGTCGCGGTCCCGGCGAGCACCGCCGGCGACACCGCCGCGAGTACGGGCAGCACGGAGGCCGCATCCACCATTCGGGCCTTGCCGACCGGCGCCGCCGCAATCAGCAGCGCGGTCCCAGGCACCGTCCCCTCCCCAACAGTCACCAGAGCACCGTATCCGCTGCTCACCTCGGGGGCGGCAGCGGCGGCCCCCCTTTCACCCCGACCGCCCGCTCAACAGCACGGTTCTCACGGTCCGGTGCCTTCAACATCCTCACAAGTGCCCCATGGGGCGGCGGGTGTGGGGCCGCGGGGGTGTCGGACCGTGGAGGACGGGTACGCGGGGTGTGGTCAGGGCAGTGGTCGGTGCAGCCGGAGCCCGCGGCCGCCGCCGGGTTCAGCGGCGGCGGCCGCGACGCTCCCGGGGGCAGGCTCCCCCTGGTACCCCAGGAGCGGGTGTCCGCACCGGTCGGCGGCAGGGATCCGCGGGAGTGGTCCCCTGACGCGACAGCCGGCGGGACGGGCCGGTGTCCATGCGTCCGCTGCGAGGAAGTACGGACCCGGCAGCCTTGGTCTTGGTCGCCGGCATGCCTGCCGCGCGGCGACGCAGCACGAGCCGCGCGGTCGGGCCGACCGGGGGCTGGGGAGGGCCTCGGCGTCAGGGTAGAACGAACGGGCGGAAGCGGACAATGCCTTCCGGCCTCCTGGGGGCCGCCGCTGCATGGGCTGAGGATGACCGATTACTTTCCGAGTGGACCGCGGTCAGTACCTCCGTACCCGTGAAGATGAGCAGCGACGAGCAGCACACGACCAGGAGATATTCAGATGCGTACATTGATCAGCACCGCTTTCGTCTCGCTCGACGGTGTCGTGGAGGCTCCGGGCGGAGAGCCCGGTTACCGGAACTCCGGCTGGACCTTCAAGGACGTGGAGTTCCTCCCGGAGGCTTTCGAGATCAAGGGCCGGGAGCAGCAGGAGGCCGCGGCGATGCTGCTCGGCCGGGTCAGCTACGAGGCGTTCAGCCCCGTCTGGCCGGGCATGGAGGACTTCGCCGACTACAAGGACATGCCGAAGTACGTCGTCTCCACCAGCCTCACCGAGGGCGACCTGGTGTCGGGCTGGGGAGAGACCACGATCCTGCGCTCCCTGGACGACGTGGCCGCCCTGAAGAAGACCGAGGGCGGCCCGATCATCATGCACGGCAGCGCCACCCTGAACCGGAACCTCTCCGACGCCGGTCTCATCGACCGCTACCACCTGCTCGTCTTCCCCTTGCTGCTCGGCGCGGGCAAGCGCCTGTTCAGCGACACGGACAAGGACGCCCAGAAGCTGCGGCTCGTCGAGCACGAGGCCTACGCCAACGGCCTGCAGAAGAACGTCTTCGACGTCGTCCGCTGAGGCGAGGCCGCGCGGGGCGGACCGCGCGGACCGGCCACGCCACCGGTCGTTGCCGTCGCTAGCCGCCCCGTACGACGCAGTCCTCCGGCTGCGGCTTTCCGGTGGGCCAGGCCAGGGCCACGTAGTCCAGCGTGCCCGGCCCCGCCTTGGTGCCGGGTTTGAGGGCCACGACGGCGAGCGGCTTGTCGTACGGGTTGCCCGCCTTGGTGAGGCAGATGCGGCCGCTCGTGCCGTTCACGCGGTTCTTGGACTGCATCGTGGCCCAGCGGTTGCCCACCTGCTCGGCGGAGGGGACCGCCTCTCCGGTGGGCTTCGCACCCCGGATCGCCTCGACCGCGGTGTGCACCCCGTCGTGGACCATCATGGTGCGGGAGTCGCCCAGTTCCACGTCGCCGATGTCGCGGCCCGCCGATTCCAGCGCGGTGATCGTGGCATCGAGCCGGTTCAGCTCGGCCAGCGGATCACGCAGTGAGCCGGGGGCCTTCGACGCGGGCGGCCTCTTGCCGGTCCCGTCCTCCTCGTCGTCCTGCCAGCGCCGAATCTCGGTGCGCCAGGAGTCGGGGTGGGCCGGTGCGGCGTACTGCACGGTCATGCGCGGTTTGCCGGAGCTGTCACGGAGATCGGCCCAGTCCTCGTCCGTCATACGGTTGTTCAGCGAGGCCGCGTCCGAGCCGGACACCACGGTGAACTTCCGGTTCTCGCAGGCCTCTTGGGCCAGGCGCTTCAGGAAAAGACGCAGGTGCGTGGAGCGGCCCGCGAAGTAGACGGTGTCCGCGCCCGAGTTGCAGATCGTGTTGACCGTCGGCCTGAACTGGTTGTCGACGTCGCCCGGGTCGGCCACGCCGGGGGACGTGAAGGTCATGTCGTCGGGACCCGGCGGGCCGTCCTCCGGGAGCCCCTGGAAGGCGCGCGCGAGGGAGCGGACGTACGGGTCGGGGCGGGTGTCGCGGACCAGGACGGTCCGGCGGTCCTTGCGGCTGCCGTTGAAGGCGGCGAGCGCCCGGGCCTGTTCCTCGTTGGTGGGGATGATGCGGGCGAGACCCTTGAAGTCGTACGTCCCGTCCTTGCTCTCCTCGTTGGCCAGGGAACTCGCCGAGGCCCGCGCCACGAGCACCGGCACCTGCTGCCGGGTGAGGCTGCGCACCGCGTCCCTGGTGGCGTCCAGGGAGAGGTTGAAGCCGGTCACCGCGCGCAGGTTGTCGCTCCCGGAGCGTGCCATCCGCACCAGGTCCGGCACGACCTCGTCCTGTCGGAGGTAGTCCTTGCCGGGGTTGGCGAGCACCAGCCGTATCACCGGCTTCCCCGGCTCCCGGTTGGCCCGGTACTGCGCCAGGAAGGCGCCCTGCAGCTCGCTGCGCAGCTGCCGCCGCTCTGCCTTGGAGTCCGGCTGCAGCGGGAGCATCATCGCCACGGTGACGTGCGGCCGTTTGTCGACGCGGCGGTTCTCCTCGGCGATGCGGGCCGCGACCGGTGCGATCAGGGGCTCCCCGAAGTCATAACCGGAGCCGTTGACGCCGATGCACTCGCCGCCGGACTCGGTGACGCCCTCGGCGCAGTTGTCCGCCTCGTCGGTCAGCTTCGAGACGAGGCCGTACGCCCCGACGGCGAGGGCGGCCGCCACGGCACAGGTGATGATCTTCTTCAGGAGCGTGTTCCACAGGTGCTCGTGCAGCCAGTCGGCGGTGGTCCGGAACATCAGCTCAGCTCCCCTCTCCGATGTGGGCCGTGCAGGAACAGGACTGCAGGGGCTGCCGGTTGCGGGCCCTGCGGTCCCACACACCGGCCCGTGCGGCGAGCACCGGCGCGGCACCGGCATACTCCCGGGCGAGCTCCCGCAGCAGCTGCGCCATGCGGTCCGCGGCGGCGATGTCCGGCGGGCGGGTGCGCTCCTCGCAGAGCCACACGGCGTGCAGCAGCTCGTCCAGTTGGCGTTCGAGCCTGGTGCCGTCGACCCGGGCCACCGTCATCCGGGCGTGCCGCTCGTCGTGGCCGCCGGGTGCGGGGGCCTGGGCGAGCGCGAGGAGTTGGTCGCACCACTCCTCGGCGCCCGCTCCGTCCGCCGGGAACCGGGCGGCGAGGTGGTGCACGGCGCGCTCGGGGCCGTTGGCGACCAGGTCGTGGTTGAGGCCGTGGGCCGCGGTGGTGCCGAAGGCACGGTCGGGCGCCTCGGCCCTGCTGCGGTAGTGCGTGTGCAAGAGGCTGTGGTTGCGGCGCCATTCGGCACCCGCTTCGGGCGGTCCGTGCAGCCTGCTCATCAGGAGCTGCCGGAGGCCGAAGTCACCGATGAAGTGCCGCTCGCAGGGGAGCCAGCCGCTCTCCAGGAGATACCGCCCCACATCGTCCGCGCTGAGCCCGCCGGCCAGCTGTTCCAGCTCGGGGCTGCGCAGCAGGGCGCGGGCGCAGTCGCCGGTGTGCGCGACCGAGAGCTGCGTCAGCAGGTCGAGCCAGCGGTCGGTGTGCTCGACGGGCAGCCGCTCGGGCAGCTGCCTCAGCACCAACTCGGCCAGCAGGACGTCCCGTACGGCGCGGGACTCCCCGTCGAGGCCCGCGGGCTGGTCGAGGAGCTCCCGGTCGTTGTCCAGCTCCGGCAGCTCCCCGGCCGCCTCGACCAGCCGCTGCACCGTCCGGGGACGGTGGCCCGAGAGGCGGTGCACCGCGCTCTGCGCCCGGCGCAGCCGCGCCGCTTCCGGGGCGCCGCCGGTGTGCTGCTGCAGCTCCTTGTGGATGTGTTCCGTGGTGAGCAGCGGCATCCGCAGGAGCAGCACGCCCTGCCCCAGTCGGCCGCGGGCGGGGAGCCGTTGCCAGCCGGGCGGCTCTTCCTGGTCCGGCCGGTAGTCGGCGGGGTCCTCGGTGCGTGGCTCGTCGGCCAGGAACAGCGGCTCCGCCATCCGCTCGCTCGCCACGACCACCGTGCGCTCGCGGTGGCCGTCGGCCCGGTCGCCGAGCGCGGCCGCCAGGAGTACGCGGCCGACGGGCCAGTTGGCGTGCTGCAGCAGTACGGCGGGGCGGCCGACGCGGGTGAGTGCGGCGCCGATTCCGGTGTAGGCGGCGTCCAGGTCCTCGCGCAGGGCGCGGAAGAGGAAGCCCTCCGCGAACCTCCTTTCCTCACCGCCCTGTTGGAAGTCGTGGGCGAGCAGCCGCAGTCCGGTCCCGGCGCTTCCGGCGGCGCCGGGATAGTCGCCGTAGGTGGCGCGCACCGGTTCGGCGCCGGTGCGCGCCAGCTTCTCCAGGAACTCCGTCAGCGCGGCGCCCACGAGCGGAGCCGCCGCGGGGGCGACGACCCCGGCGAGCGCGGACAGATAACCGGTCAGCACATTGCGGACGAACCGGCCGAGCCCCTTCTTCGTCTGCAACAGCGCGCGGTAGCGCTCCAGTTCCTGTTCCAGTTCGCGCCGCCGCAGCCGCGCGCCCGCCGCCACCGCCGCCATCCCGGCGAAGAAGCGGGGGGTGGGGAGCGCTCCCCCCGGGCCCTCCCATTCACTCATCCGCAGGGCGACGTCGTACATCGCTTCCGTCGCCTCCGAGCGGCAGGAGGGGCGCCGGGCGGCCTCTTCCGCGAACCGCGCGTCCGCACAGTCCACGTGCGCCACCGGCACCTTGGGCCCCAGCCGGTCCCGCAGCAGTTCAAGGAGCCGCTGCTTGCCCATGCCCGGCCCGCCGGTGAGCAGCACGACGGGCAGGTCGGGCCCGTACAGCAGCTTCTCGTCGCGTCCTCTGGCGTTCCGGCCCAGCAGCCTGGGAAAGAAGCCTTCGTCGTCGATGAGCCCCTCGAAGCCCAGTTCCCGGCCCATCCGGCTTACCCCCGTGCCGTGCGTGGCCGCTGTGCGGCGAGTGGTCAATGTCGCACGGAGCGTACTGGGCACGCCTTCCGAATACATCAACTTTTCGGCATGAAAGGTCGGTTGGCGTATTCGCTGGACACATCCTGGATACCGGCCCGGCGGCCGCTATTTGACCGTGATCCGTCCGACCGGGTCGGGACCGGCGGTCAGCGCGTCGCGCTCCGACTGCCAGGCGGAGTCCCCGGGGCGGAGTTCGCTGCGGAGGTATGCGCTGGTGAGCCGCTGGACCGCGGCCACCCGGCCGGGGTTCTCGTCGGTGGTCTCGGCGACGTCGTATCCGGAGATTCCGCCGAGCCCGTGCTCCGCGCCGAACAGGGTGAGCAGGGACTTGGGGCCCGGGGCGAGGACGTACGGATCGGCGTGCCAGTCCGCGCCCGCGACCGTCATGTGCGCGGACTCGTCCTTGTCGCCCGCGACGACGAGCGTCGGTGTCGCCATCGTGGAGAAGTCCGTGGTCGAGAAGAAGGGGTAGTTCTTGGCCACCTCATCGGTGAGGGCGTCACCGCCCCTGCCGGGTGCGGCGAGCAGGACGCCCGCCTTGATGCGCGGGTCGGCCAGGTCCACCTCCGTTCCGTCGTCGGGATCGGTGAGCCGCGCGCCGAGGAGCAGGCTCGCGGTGTGCCCGCCCATCGAATGCCCGGCCACGGCGACCTTGCTCCGGTCCAGGCGCCCGCCGAGCTGCGGGACGGCGGACTCGATCACGTCGAGCTGATCGAGGATGCGCCGCATGTCCTCGACGCGCGACCGCCAGTGCAGGGGCGCCCCGGGGGTGTCGGGGGCCAGGCTCAGCGTCCGCGAGCTCAGATGGGTGGGCTGGATCACGACGAAGCCGTGTGCCGCCCAGTAGTTGGCGAGGGGGGCGTAGCCGTTCAGCGAGGAGAGGTGGTTCGAGAAGCCCTGGCCGTGCGAGACGAGGATGACCGGCAGGTCGCTCCCGGTCATGGGCACGGAGACGCGCACCTCCAGGTCGACGGCCCGGTCGGGGGCCGGCAGGACCACGGGGCCGACCGAGAGGACGGGACTGGGCGAGGAGACGGGGCCGGGCGAGCCGGAGATGCCGGGCGCGGAAGTCGGTGTACTCATGATGCGCGTTCCCCTTCGATGGCCTCCGCTGCCGGTCTGTCGCGATCGGCAGCCAAGGAGGCGGGACAGTGTGGGAGGCAGAGCAATGTGAAACGTCGCGCTTCAGATATGCTGCAAGCGGAACGCTGTTCCGATTACGATACGGAACCGCGTTCCGCTTTGTCAACGACCGCTGGAAGGAGCGCGTGATGCCCGCCGCAAGCAACTCCGGAGAGGTGCCGGCCCGCAGCAAGCGAGCCGACGCGCAGCGCAATGAACAGACGCTGCTCACCGCCGCCGCCGCGGTGTTCGTCACCTCCGGTGTCGACGCGCCGATCCGCGAGATCGCGGCCAGGGCGGGCGTCGGGGTGGGGACGATCTACCGCCACTTCCCCACCCGGGCGGATCTCGTCGTCGCCGTCTACCGCCACCAGGTCGAGGCGTGCGCCGAGGCCGGCCCGGCCCTGCTGGCGGACGCCGACTCGCCACGTGCGGCGCTGCACCGGTGGGTCGGCCTCTTCGTCGATTTCCTGGTCACGAAGCACGGCCTCGCCAACGCGATGCAGTCGGACAGCAGCGGCTTCGAAGCGCTGCACACGTACTTCCTCGACCGACTCGTGCCCGTCTGCGAGCAGTTGCTCGACGCCGCGGTCGACGCGGGCGAGATCGAGCCCGGCACGCGCGCCTATGAACTGATGCGCGGCATCGGCAACCTCTGCATCGGGCATGACAGCGACCCCGGCCGCTACGACTCCCGCCGTCTGATCGAGCTGCTCCTGCGCGGCCTGCGGCAACCGCGGTCACACTGACAACCGCGCCCGCACTTCTCCCGTACCCCTCCCCCAGCCCACCCCTGTCCAGGAAGGGAATCCTGTGCCGGTCATCGACGCGTGGATGCAGCACCCGACGCTCCGCCACTCCAACCACGAGATGTTCGAGTCGTTGCGCCGATGGACGGGGATGGAGCTGCTGGACGAGCCGTTGCCGGTCGCGGCCACCGTGGCCGCGATGGCCACGGCCGATGTCGAGATCGGCCTTTCGGCTGCGTGGTACGGGCCCCAGGGCCCGCTGATCAGCAACGACGAGGCCGCCGATTTCGTCGCCAGGTCCGACGGGCGGCTGCGCGGAGTCGCCGGGGTGGACCTCACCCGGCCGGTCCGGGCCGTGCGGGAACTGCGCCGCGCGGTCGACGAACTCGGCTTCGTGGCCCTGCGGATCGTGCCCTGGCTCTGGCAACTCCCGCCCACCGACCGGCTGTACTACCCCTTGTACGCCGCCTGCGTCGAACTCGGCGTCCCGTTCTGCACCCAGGTCGGGCACACCGGTCCACTGCGTCCCTCCGAGACCGGTCGGCCCATCCCGTACATCGACCAGGTCGCGCTCGACTTCCCCGAACTGCCCATCGTGTGCGGCCACATCGGCTACCCGTGGACCACGGAGATGATCGCGGTGGCCGACAAGCACGCCAACGTCTCCATCGACACCAGCGCCTATACCGCCCGCCGTTACCCGCGCGAACTGGTCGACTATCTACGCGGCCGGGGCCGCCGGAAGGTGCTCTTCGGTACCAACTACCCCATGATCACGCCAGCCAAGGCGCTGGAGCACCTGGCCGAACTGGACCTGGACGAGGAGACCACCGAGCTGTTCCTGTCCGGCAACGCACGCCGGATCTTCCGCCTCTGAGGTCCCCGGCCGCCCGAAGGGGGTGGGGCTGGCACCACCGTCGAGGTAACGCCTCGGGGTCGTGCGTCCGATGCCCGCGTTGGGTGACGCCCGGATCAGATGTTGCGGCCGTGTTCGCTCACCGCGATGCGGGCCAGCTTTGTCAGCATCATGCCGTTGCGGACCGCGACGACGTAGTCCACGGGGAGGCCGTGCATGCGGGTGCCGGGGCCCCGGAGCGGGTGCCAGTCGAGGATGAGGAGAGTGTGCTCGCCCCAGGGGATCAGGTTCATGGCGATGCGGGCCGCTCCGAAGGGGCCCGCCTTCGCCTCCAGCTGCAGGCGGCTCTCCGGTTCGCTGATCCGTACGACGCAGATGTCGTCCAGGAGCAGCGGACCGACCCCGACCCGGACCTTCAGGCGGGCGCCCACCGCCGGCCAGTGCGCGTCCGCGGCGAGCACCTCCTGGGTTCCCGTCACCCACTCCCCGTACCGGTGACCGTCGGACAGCAGGCTCCAGACCTCGGTCGGCGAGGCCAGGATCAGACGGCGGTTCCGGGACACGCTGCCCACACTCCTCCTGGGGGGTATGGCACGATTTTTGCACCTCGCCACCTCAGGCGCCTTCCGAGGCACCGCTGCCGGGCAGCACGCCCTGTGCGAGGGTGACGGGGAGGGTGATCTCCTCCCCCGTATGCCCCGAACGTAAGGAGCCTCATGCCCACCGCAGCGAGCCTCGCCCTGGACCTCACCTCCGGGGTGAAGACGCGTGACATCGAGGCGCTCTACCAGGACCTGCACCGCCACCCGGAGCTCTCCTTCCAGGAGCACCGCACGGCCGGGGTCCTCGCCGAACGGCTGCGGGGCGCCGGGTACGCGGTGACGACCGGAGTGGGGCGCACCGGCGTCGTGGGCGTCCTGGAGAACGGCGACGGGCCCGTGGTGTGGCTGCGCGGTGACATGGACGCGCTGCCGGTCACGGAGACCACGGGGCTCGCGTACGCCTCCACCGTGGACGGCGTGATGCACGCCTGCGGCCACGACATGCACATCACCTGGCTGACGTTCGCCGCCGAGGCGCTCGCGGCCGCCCGGGAGACGTGGACCGGCACCGTCGTGGTGATCGGGCAGCCCGCCGAGGAAGGGGGCGGCGGAGCGGAGGCGATGGTCGCCGACGGGCTGCGAGAGCGGTTCCCCCGCCCCGACGCGGTCTTCGGCCAGCATGTCGCCCCCGGCCCCGCGGGCTTCGTCTCGCACACCCCGGGGCTGATCATGTCGGCTGCCGACGACCTGCACATCGTGGTGCCCGGGGTCGGCGGCCACGGTTCACGGCCCGAGGCGACCGTCGATCCGGTGGTGACCGCCGCGTACATCGTCACGCGGCTGCAGACCATCGTCTCCCGCGAGGTGTCCGCGGCGGAAGCGGCGGTGCTGACCACGGGACAGTTCAACGCCGGGCAGCGGCCCAACATCATCCCCTCGGAGGCCCGGCTCGGGCTGAACCTCCGTACGCAGGACGCGAAGGTGCGCGAGCGCGTCCTGGCCGCCGTCCGCCGCATCGTCGAGGGAGAGTGCCAGGCCGCCGGGTGCCCGACGCCGCCCGAGGTGAACGCCGGCGCGAGTTTCCCCGCCACGGTCAACGACGCGGCGCTGGACGCGGAGATCGCGGCCCTGCACGGCGAACTGTTCGGCACGGACCGCGTGGTCGACTTCGGGCCCGCGATGGGCAGCGAGGACTTCTCCCTCCTCGTGCCCGCCGGGGTGCCCTACGACTTCTGGTTCGTCGCCTCGACACCGGAGGCCACCTGGCACGAAGCCCCGGGGCAGGGGCTCGGCGAGAAGATCACCGGGGTGCCGGGCAACCACAGCTCCCTGTTCGCCCCGGACCTCGCGGTCCTGCTGCCGGGCGTACGGACGCTGGTGGGCGCCGCGCTGCACCGGCTGGGCACCTGAGACGGCACCTGAGACCCCGGGGAGACGTCAGGGTTCCCGCGGAGGGGCGAGCAAGCGGTCGATGTCCGCTTCCTCGTAGCCGTGTTCGGCGAGTACGACCCGGCTGTGCAGGCCGAGCGTGGGAGGCGCGGTGCGCACGGCGGGGCGTTCGCCGCGGAAGCTGACGGGGAAGGCGACCTGCTGGAGCGGGCCCACATCGGGGTGGTCGACCTTGTGGACCATGCCGAGCGCCGCGGTCTGCGGGCAGTCGTAGACCTCGTCGAGGGTGCGGATGGGGGCGACGGGCACGCCGCGCGGCTTGAGCAGCGCGCACCAGTGGGCCACCGTCTCGTCGACGAGTACCGCCTCCAGCTTGGCGTTGAGGGCCCTGCGGTGGGTGACGCGGGCGCGGTTGGTGGCGAAGCGCGAGTCGTCGGCCCACTCGGGGTGGCCGAGTGACTCGCTCAGCCGCCGGAACAGTCCGTCGCTGCCGACGGCGATCACGAAGTGTCCGTCCGCTGCCGCATAGGCCTGGTACGGGACGAGGCTGGGGTGGCCCGAGCCGAGGCGGGTGGGCCGTTCCCCGGTGGCGAAGTAGCCCGTGGCCCAGTTGATGTGCAGGGCGAGCTGCGACTCGTAGAGGGAGGTCGTGACGTACTGGCCGCGTCCCGTGCGCTCGCGCTCGACGAGGGCCGAGGTGACGCCGATGAGGCCGAAGAGGGCCGCGCCGAGGTCGCCCATCGCGTAACCGGCCTTGACGGGCGGTCCTTCCGGCTCGCCGGTGAGCGACATCAGACCGGCGCTCGCCTGCGCGACCATGTCGTACCCGGGTTCGTCGCGCAGCGGTCCCGTGTCGCCGAACGCCGAGATGTGGAGCAGGACGAGGCGGGGGTAGCGCTCGCTGAGGGTGCGGTAGTCGAAGACGTCGGCCAGGGAGCTGCCGGGGCGGAAGTTCTCCACCATCACGTCGGCGTCGGCGAGCATCCGGTGCACAGCCTCCTGCCCTTCGGGGGACTTGAGGTCCAGGGTCACCGAGCGCTTGTTGCGGTTGGCCGCGAGGTAGTAGGTGGCGTCGGGGCCGTTGAAGGGCGGGCCCCAGGCGCGGGTGGGGTCGCCGCCGCGAGGGTGCTCGACCTTGATGACGTCCGCGCCCAGGTCGGCGAGGGACATCGTGACGTACGGGCCGGCGAGGATCTTCGAGAGGTCCACGACCTTCAGGCCGGCCAGGGGTGACGCGGGGCGGGGTTCGTCGGGCATGTACGGCGGCCTCCTTGGCCGTGGCGAACGCGGACCCGTCCATCGTCGGCCAGGGCCGGGGCCCGCTGCCGGGCAGGGGTGCACCGGGCGGTGGCGGGGCGGCCCGCTCCGGCCCGGTGGCCATGTCTACACCGTTAATTCGCCTGATCGTCTTCCTCTGTCCGCGCCGGTATGGGAGAACGCTCTGATGTGCGATGACGAACTGATACCGCCCCGGGCGGACTTGACCGAGAAGCAGTGGCTGCGGGCCGACCCGCCGCTGGCCCGGGACCTCGCCGACACGTGGGGGCCGCAGGCCGTCGCCCTTGGCCGGCGCACGCTGCTCGGCGGTGCCGCCGCCGGGGCCGCGCTCGCCGTGCTGCCGTTCGGCGCGCCGCAGGCCACGGCGGCGCGGGCCACGGCGGCCCGGGGCGTCACGAAGTTCCCCTTCCCCGACGCGCCGAACCGGAAGGGGGAGTTCGCCGTCCTGGTGACCGGGGACTCCGGCACCGGCGGCGAGGAGCAGCTCGCCGTGACCGAGGCCGCCCGGCGGGTATGCCGTGCCGAGGGCATCTCGCTGGCCGTCGGGCTCGGCGACAACATCTACGAGAACGGGCCCGAGTCCGACCACGACTCCGAGTTCCGGGACAAGTTCGAGACGCCCAACACCGGCATCGACGTGCCCTGGCTCATGGTCCTCGGCAACCACGACTGCTCCGGCCTGATCCCGGGCAGCGGTGGTGACCCCTCGCGCGGCGACCGCGAGGTCTCCTACGCGGCCACCTCACCGCGCTGGTACATGCCGAGCCGCTACTACAACGTCGCCCTGCCGTCGTCCGGGGACGCGGGGCACGGCGACCCGGTGGTGGAGTTCTTCGCCCTCGACACCAACCCCGTGGCCTCGACCGTCGCGCAGACCTCGGCCCACTACAAGTGGGACGGCCCCTACATGCGCGCCCAGCGCCAGTGGCTCGACGCCTCGCTGGCCGCGTCCCGGGCCCGCTGGAAGGTGGTGCTCGGCCACCACCCCTACCTGAACAACGGGAAGCACGGCAGCGCCGGTTCGTACGACGGATTCCTCATCGGCCACTACACGCGCGGGATCCACCTCAAGGAGCTGTACGAGCAGGTGGTGTGCGGCAGGGCCGACCTGATCCTGTCCGGGCACGACCACACCCTCCAGGTCCTGGAGCCCACGACCCGCACGGCCGGCACCCGCCAGATCGTCTGCGGGGCCGCCGCCAAGTCCGGTGACGGCAAGGCCCACTTCGACCACCCCGCCGCCTGGCAGAACTTCTCCGACGTGGGGTTCATGGTCCTGAAGGTCTCCGAGCGGGCCATGACCGTGGACACGTACACGGTCGACGTCCCCACCCGCACCGCACGCCTGGCCCACACCACGACGACCTCCACCGCGGTCGCGGGCCGGAACAGCGCGGTGGGCTAGCGGGCCAGGACTCAGCCGCGCCGTGACTCCGCCTGCCCCGCCATGTTCCTCGCCCACAGCACGAGCGGAACCTGGAGCGGCAGGCGGCCGAGCGCCGCGGCCCTGAGCGGGGCGGGGCGGCACCGCCAGTCCGCCGCCATCCGCACGTTGGCGGGGAACACCCCACGAAGAAGGCCGCCGTGGCCGGCGCGGCGGTGCGCCGGCCCGGCCAGCAGGCCGGCCAGGAGCATCGGGGAACGGAACACCGGCGGCATGCTCTCTCCTCCGGGGGGCGAGAGGAGGCAGACCTTACTCGACAGTAACCCTGGGGTCAGCGGGTCCCGTGCGTCAGACCGTCCAGCAGGAGGTCCAGCAGGCGTTCGGCCTGCTCGCGCTGTTCGGGCCTGGCCGAGGTGAGCGCGATGCCGGCCAGCGCGGCGAACAGGTCGGCCGGCCGGAGGTCGGAGCGGATGACACCGGCGGTGACCCCCGCCTCCAGGAGCGAGGAGAGCGCCCCCTGGATCATCTCACGGCTGTCGGCGTAGGGGTCACCCCCTGAGGCGACGACGGCCCGCAGCGCTTCGGCCATGCCGAGCTTGGCGGTCGCGTAGTCGACGAAGCGGCGCATCCAGGCGTGCAGGGCCTCCCGGGGCGGCAGCGTCGCCAGCAGCTCGGGGACGGCGTCGCAGAGCCGGGCCACTTCGTTGCGGTAGGCCGCCTCGATCAGCGCCTCCCGCGTCGGGAAGTTCCGGTAGAGGGTGCCGGTCCCCACGCCCGCCTCCCGGGCGATGCGCTCGAAGTGCGCGTCGAGCCCCTCCTCGGTGAACATCCGCACCGCGGCGGCCAGGATCTTGTCCCGGTTGCGCTGCGCGTCCGCCCTCAGCGGGCGGCCTGCCTCTCGGCCCATCAGTGCTCTCCCCTGCCGTACGCCGTCGGCTGCCGTCCATCGCCGCCTCCGCCATCCTCCCCTGTCCCCGGCTGCCGTCACTCACCCCCTGCTTGCTAAGTGGAGGCACCTCCGCTTAACGTGAAGACGCGAAGTGGAGGAGCCTCCACTTTACCTCCGGGGCACAGGACTGCCCTGCCCTCCGCCCTCACGGAGGACCTCTCTTGAAAGGACTGCCGATCATGTCGGGAATCGCGGGAACCGAGGGAATCGCGGGAAAGGTCGTGGCGATCACGGGTGCCAGCAGCGGCATCGGCGAGGCGACCGCTCTGCTCCTTGCCGAGCGCGGCGCGAAGGTCGTGCTCGGCGCACGTCGCCCGGAACGTCTCAAGACGCTCTCCGCCCGCATCGAGCAGGCGGGCGGAGAGGCCGCCTGGGTGCGCACGGACGTGACACGGAGCGCGGATCTGAACGGCCTCGTCGAGCTCGCGCGCGACCGCTTCGGCAGGCTCGACGTCCTCGTCAGCAACGCCGGCGTCGGTCCGATCTCGCCCCTCGACGACCTCCGCGTCGCCGACTGGGAACGGATGATCGACGTGAACCTGAAGGGCGTCCTCTACGGGATCGCCGCCGCCCTGCCCGTCTTCCGTGAACAGGGCTCAGGACACTTCGTCAACACCGTCTCCACCGCCGGGCTGCGCATCGTTCCGCTCCAGTCGGTGTACGCCGCCACGAAGAACGCCGTCCGCACCCTCTCGGAGGGCCTGCGCCAGGAGGCCGGTGACAGCCTGCGCGTCACCGTCGTCTCCCCCGGCTTCGTGCGTACGGAGTTCGCGGACCACATCGACTCCGAGGTGAAGGCCCAGATCCTCGACTCCGTGGACGCGTTCGGGCTCTCACCGGACGCGGTGGCCCGCGCGATCGCCTTCGCCGTCGAGCAGCCGGACGGTGTCGACGTGGGCGACATCGTCGTCCGCCCCACCGCGCAGGCCTGAGCCGCCGCCCCTCACCTCACAGCAGCCGTGCGCCGCGCTTCGCGAGGTACCTGACCGGGTTGATGTCCGATCCGTAGCCGCGGCGCGACCGGATCTCCAGGTGGAGGTGGGGGCCGGTGGCCCGGCCCGTCGCCCCGCTGCTGCCGAGCCGGTCGCCGGTGCCGATGCGGGCCCCCTGGCGCACGGAGATGCGGGAGAGGTGCCCGTACACCGCGTAGTGCCCGTCCCGCAGCCGCACCGTCACCGCCTTGCCGTACGCGCCCGACCAGCGGGCAAGCACCACGGTGCCCGCGCCGACGGCGTGCACCGGGGTCCCCGTGGGGACGGCGAGATCGATGCCGGTGTGGTGCCCGGCGATCCAGTTGCCGCGCACGCCGTAGCGGGCGGACACGCGGAAACCCCGGCGCAGCGGCAGGGCGAACTTGCGGCGAGGTTTCTCCGGGGCGAGCGCGCGGCTCTCCGGGGTCGCCTCGTCCGCCTCGGCGAGGGCTTCCTCGAACTCCTCGTCGTAGCCGAGTCCGCAGCCGCCGTCGGACTCCTCGGCGGCGTGCGCCGCCGGGGCCGCGGGGGCCGCCACCGTGAAGGCGCCGCCGGCCAGAAGGACCGCGGCGACGCTCAGTACGTCGCGTCGTGTGGTGCCCGCTTCACGCGGGCTGTCTATGTCGTAGCCCATGAAGGCCAGCACACTGGCGACGGCCGCCACGCGCACTCCGAGTGCTCCGCTTGGCGTAACGCCTCCGGTGACCGCGTCGCGGTCAGTCGAAGGTCGGCCGGTACACCGTGAGCGCTTCGGGGAGCTTGTCGAGGATCAGCGCGGCGGGCGCGGGGGCGAGTTCGCCGTCGTACGCCATCTGTGTGCCCTCGGGAAGGTCCGAGATGATCAGGCGCTGGGCCTTGGCGGACGCGTACAGGCGGGTCTTGGTGAGCTGGCCGACGATCGCCGCGGCCAGCAGGCGGCTGCGCGCGAAGCGCCCGCCGTGCGCGATACGGACGTCGAGCAGCCCGTCGGCCAGGTCGTGCCTGCGCACCGGTGCGATGCCGGAGCTGCGGTAGGCGCCGTTGCCCGCGAAGAGGAGCCACATCGATCGGGCCTTGCCGTTCACCACCGCGCTCAGCGGGCGCCCCGTGTGCACGATCTGGGCGACGCCGAGCAGGGCGGCGGGCGGACCGCCGACCTTCGGGGACCATTCCTCCCTGATGCGTACGAGCTCGGGGTAGGCGCCGAGGCTGAACGTGTTGAGGAAATACACCGGCTCGGCGTACGTCGTGCCCTCAGGACCGGTCCCGGCCAGGGGCTTGATCCGGCCGACGTCGGCCCGTACGGCACTGCCCTCGGCGAGGGCGACGCAGGCGTCCGCGACCGTGTCGACGCCCAGGTCCGCGGCGAAGTGGTTGAACGTTCCGCCGGGCAGCACCATCAGCGGAACGTCGAAGCGCAGGGCCGCGCTCACGGCGGCGTTCACCGTGCCGTCTCCCCCGCACACGCCGAAGACGCCGCCGCGCCGGGACGCGTCCCTGGCCGCTTCCTCCAGGACCTTGGGCAGCGGCCCCGCTTCCTGCTCGTACAGGATCACCTCCGCACGGGGCAGGGCCGTCTTCAACTGCCGGACGGGGTCCATGAGTTGCGGCTGGGCTCCGGACGAGGGGTTCACCACCACGACGAGGCCCTCGCCGTCCGGGAGCGCGGGTGCGTCCGTACGGGGCCGGGCGGGCGGCGGCAGCTGCGCCCTGGAGGGCACCATGCCGCGCACCGCGTAGGCGGCGCCCACGCCGAGGGCCGCGCCGACCAGGACGTCGCTGGGGTAGTGCACGCCGGTGTAGACACGGGAGAAGGCCACGGACGCCGCCACGGGGGCCACGACCGCGCCCAGCCCCCGCGACTCCAGGGCCACACCCGTGGCGAACGCCGCCGCCGACGCCGAGTGCCCGGAGGGGAAGGAGCTGGTGATCGGCTGCCGGGACAGGTGCCGTATCACCGGCACCGTGTCGAGCACCGGGCGCTCGCGGCGCACCGCGCTCTTGCCCAGGGTGTTGACCGTGGCCGACGCGAGGGCCAGCGAGGCGACACCGCGCACCGCGGCCCGCCTGCCCCGCGCGCCGCCGAACGCCCACATCCCCGCCGCGATGCCGAACCACAGCAGCCCGTGGTCGGCGCTCCGGCTCAGCCGTGGCAGGACGGGCTGCGCCGCCGGCCAGGAGCGGGCCGCCACGCGGTGGAACGCCAGGCGGTCGGTGGCACCGAGCAGTCTGCGGATGTGCGGCGTCGGAAGATCACTCATGAACCCCCTATACCCCAGTACGTCCTTCGCACCGCACACATCTTGCGCCGGCGCTGTGACGTTCACTTCAATCAGTCATATGGCAGCCCCTGGTCCCACTTCACCGCAGCGCCCCAGCTCACCGCGGGGGCCGCTGCCGCCCACCGCCTGGGCCGTGCTCGGTCTGCTCTCCTTCCCCGGGGAGCGGACGGGGTACGAACTGAAGAAGTGGGCGGACGCCTCGCTGCGCCACTTCTACTGGTCGCCCGCCATCAGCCAGATCTACGCCGAACTGCGCCGTCTCGAAGCGCTCGGGTACGCGTCGTCGCGGCGCTCGGGACCCGAGGAGCCCCGCGCGAAGCGGTCGTACTCCATCACCGCGGAGGGCCGCGCGGCGCTGATCGGATGGGCCGGGGGCACTCAGGACGCGGGACCGGCCGTCCTGAAGCACCCGCTGCTCCTGCGGGTCTGGCTCGGGCATCTCGCGTCGCCGGAGCATCTGCGGGCCCTGGTGACCGAGCACATCGCGCACACGCGGGGCGAACTGAAGGAGGTGCACGACGCGCTCGCCCGCACGGACGGGGAGGCGGCCTGGACGCATCCGCAGATCGCGCTCCGCTGGAGTGGGCGGCGGCTCGAGGCGGAGATCGGGCTGGCGGAGGCGATGCTCGCGGATCTCACCGAAATGGCCGCGCCGACGCCCGTACCGCCCGCCCGGACAGCCGGCCCGGCGCCCGCCGGGCCCACCGAAACGGACGTCTCCGCTCTCCCCGGTCAACCCACCGAGGACTCGCCCACCCACGGGTGACGTGGCTCGCGGCGCGGGGGCCCCAGCCGGTAGGACGGGCGGGGTCAGCCGACCCCGCCGTTTGGAGCAGTGCGCCTGTGACCACCCGTGCCGTCCTTGTCGCCGCCGTCATCACCGGGCTCCTGCTCGGGATCGTGGGAAGCAGAACGGACGACTCCGATCACGCGGGGCACCCGCGTACGGGCGGTTCCATCGCGGAGGCGGGCCGTTAGGCTGCGACATTGCCGCGTGGCACCCCGTCCTCGCCGCGTGGCTCCGAGCCGCCGTCGACGGAAGCGAGTGAACCTTGAACTTCCTCACCATCGGTCATCGCGGGGTCATGGGTGTCGAACCCGAGAACACCCTCCGGTCCTTCATCGCCGCGCAAGCCGCAGGCCTCGATCTCATCGAGCTCGATCTGCATCTGAGCAAGGACGGCGCCCTCGTCGTCATGCACGACGCCGACGTGGCCCGTACGACCGACGGCAAGGGACCGATCGCCGAGAAGACCCTGGCCGAGCTGCGTGAGCTGGACGCGGGGCGCGGAGAGCGCATCCCCGTCTTCGAAGAGGTCCTGGACGCGGTCAAGGCGCCGCTGCAGGCCGAGATCAAGGACGTGGCCGCCGCCCGCGCCCTCGCCGACGTGATGCACCGCCGCGATCTGGTGGGCCGGGTCGAGGTGATCTCCTTCCACGACGAGGCGATCGCCGAGATCGCCCGCCTCGTCCCCGGCGTACGCACCGCGCTCGTCGCGAGCCGCTTCGGCACGGATGTCGTGGAGCGTGCCACGGCGGTCGGGGCCACCACCCTCGTCCTGAACATCCGGCGGCTGACGCTGGAGATCGTCGAACGGGCCAAGAAGGCCGACCTGCGGATCATCGGCTGGGTCGTGAACACGCAGGACGACCTCCGGCTCGTCCGCGCGCTGCAGTTGGACGGGGCGACCACGGACTATCCGGAGATCAAGCGGACAGGCCGGTTCACGGCCTGACCCGGCGCGCACCGACCGCGCCGGTGCTCAGCCGAGGGGCTTGACCAGCAGCTCGAACTGCAGGTCGTCCCGCTGCGGAATGCCGAACCGCTCGTCGCCGTACGGGAAGGGAGTCATCTTTCCCGTACGGCGGTAGCCGCGCCGCTCGTACCAGGCGATGAGGTCGTCGCGTACGGAGATCACGGTCATGTGCATCTCCCGCACGCCCCACGCCTCGTGGACGGTCCGCTCGGCCTCCGCCATGATCAGCTTCCCGAGGCCCGCGCCCTGGAGGGCCGGGCTCACCGCGAACATCCCGAAGTAGGCGTGCTCCCCGCGGTGTTCGAGCTGGCAGCAGGCGATGATCTCGCCGTCGCGCTCGACCGTGAGCAGCTTGCCGGCAGGCGCCTTGATGACGTCGACGACACCCTGTGGGTCGGTCCGCCGGCCCTCCAGGATGTCCGCCTCCGTGGTCCAGCCGGTCCGGCTGGAGTCACCGCGGTACGCCGACTGGATCAGCGTGACGAGCGCGTCGACATCCGCTTCGGTGGCGTCCCGGAAGGTGAGGTCGCTCGTGCTGGGGCGCGGGGCGGTGTCCATGGGGCGGGTTCTCCGATCTCTCTGGCCCACCGCTGTCGGGCGCGGCGTGGGCGAGGCACCGTCGAGCGTATCCCCCCACTAAGGTGCGGCTGCATGGTGCATGTTCTGAGCAGCAGGATCCTCCTCCGCCCCACCGACCCCGAGCGTTCACGCGCGTTCTACGGCGATGCCCTGGGCCTCGCCGTTTACCGCGAGTTCGGTACGGGCCCCGAGCGCGGCACGGTCTACTTCCTGGGCGGCGGCTTCCTTGAGGTGTCCGGCCGCTCGGAGGCCCCGCCCGCACCCGGCCTCCAGTTGTGGCTCCAGGTGGCGGACGCGCGGGCCGCGCACGCGGAGTTCGTGGCCCGGGGGGTGGCGGTGGTGCGGGAGCCGGTGAAGGAGCCCTGGGGGCTTGTCGAGATGTGGATCGAGGATCCGGACGGCGTCAAGATCGTCGTCGTCGAGGTGCCGGAGGACCATCCCATCCGGTACCGGCCGGGGATCTGACCGGTCTCCCGCGCGTCGGGGAAGAGCGCATGAAGCGGACGGACTATCTCCGGCTCGCCGGGGCAGGGGGCTGGTTCGACGGTTCGGAAGTATTCGTCCGACGGTCCGGGGTACTCGGGTTCCTCGCCCGGCGCACCCGAGGTGCGCCGGACGGCCCCTCGTCGGAGGATTGACCGGACCCCTCGCCCAACCCTGGAGCGATCTCGTATGCAACGTCCCCGGATTCTGATCATCGGCGGTGGCTTCGCCGGTATGGAGTGCGCGCACAAGCTGGAGCGGACGCTCAAGGCGCAGGACGCCGAACTGCGGCTCATCAGCCCGCAGGACCACCAGCTGTATCTGCCCCTGCTTCCCCATGTCGCGTCGGGTGTGCTGACCCCGCAGTCGGTCGCGGTGCCGCTGCGCCGCATGCTGCGCCGTACGGCGATCGTGCCGGGCGGGGCCATCGGCGTGGACCCGGCCGCGAAGGCCGTGATCGTACGGAAGATCAACGGCGAGGAGGTCGTGGAGCGCTACGACTACCTCGTCCTGACCCCGGGCAGCGTGACCCGGCAGTTCGACATTCCCGGCGTCGACCAGCATGCCGTGGGCGTGAAGACGCTGGCCGAGGCCGCCTGGATCCGCGACCACGTGATCTCGCAGCTCGACCTGGCGTCGGCGAGCTCCGACCGGGCCGAGCGTGAGTCCCGGCTGCAGTTCGTGGTCGTGGGCGGCGGATACGCGGGGACGGAGACGGCGGCGTATCTGCACCGTCTGACGAGTGCCGCGGCCAAGCGGTATCCCGGCCTCGATCCCTCGCAGATCAAGTGGCATCTGGTCGATGTGGCACCGAAGCTGATGCCCGAACTGGGCGACCGGCTCGGGGAGAAGGCCCTGGACATCATGCGGCGGCGTGGGGTCGAGGTGTCGCTCGGGGTGACGGTGGACAAGGCGACCGAGGACACCGTCACCCTCACCGACGGGCGCGCGCTGCCCTGCCGGACGCTGATCTGGACCGCCGGTGTCGCGCCGAGCCCGCTCATCGCCACGCTGGGGGCCGAGACCAACAAGGGCCGCCTGGTCGTCGACCCGGAGCTGACGGTGCCGGGCATGGACGGCGTGTTCGCGCTCGGCGACGCGGCGGCCGTCCCCGACCTCGTCAAGGGCGGCGGCGCGATCTGCCCGCCGACCGCGCAGCACGCGATGCGCCAGGGATGGGCCGCAGCGAAGAACGTCACCGCAGCCCTGCGGGGCGCGGCCCTGACCCCCTACCGGCACAAGGACATGGGCCTGGTCGTGGACCTCGGCGGCATCCAGGCCGTGTCGAAGCCGATGGGTGTGCAGTTGACCGGGCTGCCCGCCCAAGTCGTCGCGCGTGGCTACCACTTGGGGGCGCTGCGCACCGTCACCGCCCGCTTCCGTACGGCCGCGAACTGGGGGCTCAACGCGCTCGCGGGCGACGACTACGTACGCACCGGGTTCCAGTCCCAACGTCCCGCCACGCTCGCGGACTTCGAGAAGACGGACGTCTATCTCTCGCCGGAGGAGATCCACGCACGGATGACGTCGGACGTGGCAGCGCGTTCGATGGCCCCGGAGAAGCCGCTGTTCCCGTAGCAGGGTGGCTGCGGAGGCCGGTGCCCGCGAACGGCGGGCGCCGGCCTCCGCGCGGGTGCACGACCGGATGATGTGCGCACGCCGGGGCAGCCGACAGCCCCCTGGTCGTGCGGGCGGGCGGCGACTGCCAGTGGTGGGTAGGCGCCGTTTCGACATGTCGAGGTCCTTGGCTCGGGGGACGAAAGGGCCGATGTTCGCCGATGTTCATAGGCTCCGGAATACCGTGGCCGTCGTCTGACGGTCGATGGGTCGATGCCGCCGTCGGACGGCCGGGACGCCCCGGAAACCGCCGTCCCGCCCGCCTGATTGATCACGGCGTGCGTCACGTCCGTACTACGCATCACCCGACTGTCGCCTCACGAAGGACTCCACCACCATGCGTATCGGCATCGATGTCGGTGGGACCAACACCGACGCCGTCCTCCTCAGGGACGACGACCGCGTGCTCGCGGCCGCCAAGTCACCGACCACCCCCGACATCACCTCCGGGATCACCGCCGCGCTCCAGGACCTCGCCCCGCCCGTCGAATCCGTCACCGCCGTGATGATCGGCACCACGCACTTCATGAACGCACTCGTCGAGGGCGTCCGGCTCACTCCCGTGGCCGCCGTGCGTCTCGGCCTGCCTGCCACCGCCGCCCTGCCGCCCATGGCGGACTGGCCCGCGCGGCAGCGCGCGGCCGTCGGCGGGCACGGCTATCTCTGCCACGGCGGACGGGAGTTCGACGGGCGGCCGCTGTCGCCGCTCGACCCCGACGAGCTGCGGCGGACGGCCGCGGACATCGCCGCGCGCGGTCTCACCTCGGTCGCCGTGTCGTCGGTGTTCTCGCCGGTCGCGGAGGCGGACGAGTGGCGCGCCGCCGAGATCCTGCGGGAGGAACTGGGCGAGGGAACGCACTTCTCGCTCTCGCACGACCTCGGCCGGGTCGGGCTGCTCGCACGGGAGAACGCCACGATCGTCAACGCGGCGCTGCGGGATCTGGCCACCGTCACCGTCGAGTCGTTCGGCAAGGCGCTTGCCGAGATGGCGATCACGGCCCCGTTCTTCCTGTCGCAGAACGACGGCACGCTCATGGACGTCGACTTCGCACGCTCGTGGCCCGTCGCGACCTTCGCGTCGGGGCCGACCAACTCGATGCGGGGCGCGGCGCTCCTCTCCGGGCTCGGCGACTGCGCGGTCGTCGACGTGGGCGGCACGACGGCCGACATCGGCGTCCTGGCCGGGGGCTTTCCGCGCGAGGCCGCGGGCGAGAGCGAGGTCGCGGGCATCCGCACCAACTTCCGCATGCCTGACGTCCTTTCGCTCGGCATCGGCGGCGGATCCCTGGTGTCGCGCGACGGCGAGGCGGGACCGCGGTCGGTGGGCTACCGGCTCACGGAGGAAGCGCTCGTGTTCGGCGGTACGCGGCTGACGGCGACGGATCTCGCGGTGGCGGCGGGCCGTGCGGACATCGGGGACCGCGATCATGTCGCCCATCTGGGGCGGGAGTTCACCGAGCGCTCCCTGCACCGCATCGCCGAGCGGCTCGCCGAAGGCGTCGACCGGATGCGGACGTCGTCGGCGGTGCTGCCCGTGGTCGTCGTGGGCGGCGGCTCCATCCTCGTGCCCGAAGCACTGCACGGCTACACCGATGTGCGCAGGCCGGGCCACTTCGGCGTGGCCAACGCGGTGGGTGCGGCGATCGCGCAGGTCAGCGGTGAGACCGACCGGATCTTTCGCGTCCCCGAAGGCCACCGGGACGCGGTGCTCGCCGGGGCCCGCGAGGAGGCCGTCGGGCGGGCGCGGGACGCCGGGGCGCGCGCCGGCAGCGTACGGGTCGTCGACGTCGAGGAGGTGCCGCTCGCCTATCTGCCCGGCGGTGCGACGCGCATCCGCGTCAGGGCCGTCGGCGATCTCGACCTGGCGCGTCTCGGTGCGGCCACCGCGCCCGACGCCGAAGCGATCTCCCATGCGTGAGATCACCCTCGACGACCTCGACGACATCGCCCTGGGCGCCGGTATCCTCGGCACGGGTGGCGGCGGCGACCCCTACATCGGCAAGCTGCTCGCCCGCGAGGCCATCCGTGCGCACGGTCCGGTGCGGCTCACCCCCATCGACGAGGTCGACGCCGACGCGACCGTCGTCCCCATCTCCGGCCTTGGCGCGCCCACCGTCCTCCTGGAGCGGGTGCCCAACGGGCGGGAGTACCTGGCCGCCTTGCGTGCCCTGGAGAGGCACCTCGGGCGCCGTGCCACCCACCTCACGCCGCTGGAGGTCGGCGGGGTCAACTCGATGCTGCCGATCGTGTGCGCCGCGCGCGCCGGGCTCCCCCTCGTGGACGGGGACGGGATGGGGCGGGCGTTCCCCGAGGCGCAGATGGTGCTGCCCGGCCTCGTCGGGATCACCAATTCGCCGATGGCGCTCGCCGACGACAAAGGCAACACCGTCATCGTCGAGGCCGTCGACAATCATGCCGCCGAGCGGATCGCCCGCGCGGTGTGCGTGGAGCTCGGCTGCCAGATCAGCTGCGCGGACACCGTGCTGCGCGGCGATCAGCTCGCCGACGGTCTGGTCCCGGCGACGCTGACGCTCGCCGGGCGGCTCGGCACGGTGGTGCGCGAGGCGCGCGCCGCGCACGGCGATCCGGTGGCGGCGGCGCGGGCTGCGCTGGACGGCATCCCCCTCCTGACGGGCAAGGTGGCCGACGTGATCCGCCGTACGGAGGGCGGCTTCGCGCGCGGCCACGCCCGCGTCGACGGCACGGGGGACGACACGGGCCGGGTGCTCGAACTCGGCTTCCAGAACGAGCACTTGATGGCCACGCGCGACGGGGTGGCCGTGGCGACCACGCCCGACCTGATCTGCGTCCTGGACAGCGAGACCGGTGCCCCGGTGACCACCGAGGGCCTGCGCTACGGCCTGCGCGTCAGCGTCATCGCCGCCCGCTGCGACCCGCGCTGGATCACTCCGGGCGGCCTCGCGCTCACCGGTCCCCGCTACTTCGGGTACGAGGTGGACTACCTGCCCTTCGGATCGGCCGCCTGAGCCCGCGTGGCGGACGGTCGCAGCGTGATCGTCCGCCGCGTGTGCTTCTCCACGGCCTCCCGGGAGTAGAGGAGCGGGAAGGAACCGTCGGCGGCCCAGCTCGCGAACAGGTCGTCGTAGTGCGGGCTGCCCGGAACGCCGGACTGCCCCGGCGAGTTCATCGCCACGGATTCGTCCCAGGAGCCGACGTCCACGACGATCCGGAAGGTGGCCCCCGCGGTCTGCCGGAACCCGGGCCCGTAGGCGGCGGCTCCCACGGTGTCCCCGCTGCCGCCGCGCGGGACGGGGCCCACGGAGGCCCACTCCGGGGCGGGCCCGTCCAGCAGCGCGGCGATGGGGTGGTGCGGGTGGGCGTGGTGCAGGGCGCCCCAGGACCAGGTGGCCGGGTCGGGTCCCAGGAGCCCGGTGAGTTCACCGACGGCGTCGGAGAGCGTGCCGAGGAGCAACCGCGGGTCCGGCTCCCCGTCCAGGAGCTCCAGGTCGACGCGGGCGTCCGCCGCGGCGTCCTCGGCGGGCAGGACCCGCGCCAGGGCCCGGTCACGCTGCTCGTCACCCACGATCCCGTCGAGGGCCCGGGTCAGCAGGGCGGGGCGCAGGTGGCGCCGGTACCAGACCTCGAAGAGGGCGGCGGCCGGTGAGCCGGCGGTGAGACGGGTGTCCCAGTCGCGGAGGAGGGTGAGGGCGGTGGTGAGGGGGTCGCCGAGGACGGTGGGGCGACCGGATTCGGCGGCGCCGGTCGCTGTGCCGGCACCGTCACCCGTCGCTGCGTCGGCACCGTCACCCGTCGCAGCGGGCGCGGACGAGCCATCGCCGATCAGGCCGGTCTCGACGGTGCCCTCACCGGGCACGCCATGGCCGAGCGCAGAGGCGTCCGCCGCCGCGTCGCCGGGCGCGCGAGCCCCGGACACCGCGCCCCCACCCCGCAACCCCGCGAGCAGCGCCTGCACCCGCCGTCCCGGAAGGCTCACGTAGTCCGTCTGCAGGCGTACGCAGTCCTCGACCGTCCAGGCCCTGTGCGCGCCGAGTTCCTCCGAGATGCGGTCGTGGCGGGTCGGTGCGTACCAGTCGTACGTCACCGTCTTCTCCGCGTTCGGGTACGTGGGCGGCAGGTTCAGCTGGTTGGCCGTGGCGAACCAGCCATGGGCCGGGTCGCGGACGGAGGGGAGTTCCTCCACGTCCAGGAAGCCGTCCCATTCGTAGCGGCCGTCGCCCGGCACGGGGAGGGTGCCGTCCCAGTTGGGGCGCACGGGCACGCGGCCTGCGGGCCGCCAGCCGATCGTGCCGTCGGGGGACGCGTAGACCTGGTTCTCGCCGGGTGCGCCCCAGCGGCGCATCGCCGCCACGAAGGCGTCGGGGGTCGCCGCCCGCATGTAGTCCATGCTGCCCAGGTAGGGCGCCATGCCGGGGCCGAGCCAGGCCGCACGGACCGCGAACGCGGCGTTCCGCTCGGGAAGTTCTCGGATGACCGGGCCGTGCCGGGTGAACCACAGGTCGGCCGTGACCGTGTCGCCACCGCGCACAGGGATCGCTTCCTGGACGCACGTCATCGGCTCCCAGCGGTCCTGATACCAGTACTCGTGCGGGTTGGCCGGGTTGGTGCGGTAGACGTACAGGTCCTCCTGGTCGATCGGGAAGATCGTCAGGCCGAAGGCGACCCGGCCGTTGTGGCCGATGGAGATGCCGGGCAGGGCCGGTTCGCCCGCTCCGACGACGTCGATGCCGGGTGCCGAGAGGTGTGCGAGGTAACGCAGCGCGGGCAGGGCGATCCCGCGGTGCGGGTCGTTGGCCAGGAGGGGGCGGCCGGTGGCCGTACGGGACGGGGCGATGACCCAGTTGTTGGAGCCGTCGAGGCCCTGCCGGGGCGCCGCGCCCGCCGCCCAGGGGGGCGTGGTGGCCATCTCGTACACGCGCAGGACGTCGGACGGGATGACGGACAGGTCGAGGCCTTCGGGGACGCGCAGCCGGTGCGGTGCGGGCTCGCGTCGGCGACGCAGGTCCTCCGCCCCGGGGCCGTGGTCGCGCAGGGTGAGGGCGCGGGCGACCTCGTCGTGGAGGTTGTACTGCAGGCCGTGACTGCGGATGCGGGCCACGTCGGAGGGCTGCCAGTACGCCGGTTCGTAGTCCAGCAGGGCGAATTCGGGAGGAAGTTGGGATGCATCGGCGCGGCAGAGGGAGACGTACGCGTTGATGCCGTTGGCGAAGGCCGTCGTCACCCGTTCCGTGTCGTCGCCGTACGCGCGCCACTCCTCGGCCATGTCGCCGCGGTAGAGGAACAGCCGTGCCGCGCGGTCGTGTTCGGCGTACTCCTCACCCAGCACCTCGGCGAGCAGGCCGAGTCCGCGCCGCCGCCACAGGTCGAGCTGGAAGAGGCGGTCGCGGGCGGCGTTGAAGCCCTGGGCGAGGAAGAGGTCGTCCTGCGAGGCGGCGTACAGGTGCGGGACGCCCCACCGGTCGATCCTGATCTCCACGGGCTCCTGGAGACCCGGCACCTCGAAGACGTCCCTGTCATCCATCAGCGGGCCTCCTTCACAGCGGTGGACCCCGCTGAGCTCTCGTCCGGTACAGCAGGGTTGGTGGTCCCGACGGCGGCAGGTCCGGGCCCCGGTGCCAGCCACACGACCGCGAGCAGCACGACGAGGTTGGCGGCGAGCGCGATGATGCCGCCGTTCACCCCGTGGTACGGGTCGTTGTCGGTGGCCCACAGCGCGGTCATCACCGCGAGCCCGGTGAGCATTCCGGCCACGGCGGCCCGCGCGGTCAGCCGCCGCCAGAACAAGGCGAGGAGCACGACGGGCACGAGCTGCGCGAGGCCCTGGTACGACAGGACGGAGAGCTCGACGAGGGTGTTGGGGTAGAAGAGGCTGCCGGCGAGGGCGATCAGTCCCGCGATGACGCAGACCAGTTGGGAGAGCCGCTTGGCCCGCATGTCGTTCGCGTCGCCGGTCTCGCCCCGCACGCGGCGGCGGGCCCGTGGATCGGCGCCGTTGCCGCCGCCGAGGACCGTGCGGCCCCACAGCGTGCCGATGGACAGCATGAAGACGCTCATCGGCACGATCGCCGAGAGTGCGCCCGCGACACCGATGAGCGCGACGACGGGTGAGGGCAGCGAATCGGTGACGAGGCTGAAGAGGGCCAGGTCGGGATTGCCCAGGGTCGGCATCACGAACAGGGCCGTCGCGCCGACCACCATCGGGACGAACAGGAGCAGTTGGTACCAGGGCAGGAGCAGCGCGTTGCGGCGCAGGGCGTTCGGGCTCTTCGCGCTGAGGTAACCGGCGACGGTGGTCGGGAAGATGGTGATCGTCACGGCGTTCAGGACCACGGTGCTCAGGAACCACATGGCGTTGCGGCCGCCGGACTCATGCCCGGGGAAGGTCAGCCACTCGGGCTTCTCGGTCACCATGCGCTGCATGAAGTCGCTGAAGCCGCCGAGGTAGTGCATCGGGATGTACACGGCGAGGAACACGACGGCGACGATCACCAGCATGTCCTTGAGCGCGCTGACCCACGCCGAGCCGCGCAGGCCGGACACGAGGATGAACACCTCGGCCACGACGAAGGAGATGACGGCGGCGACCTTGAGGTCGACGCTGCCGTACGTCATCGCGTTCACGACGACGCCCATGCCCTGAATCTGCACCTGGATGTAGGGGACGATGAAGACCGTCGCGACGACGGCGACGAGAATCCCCACCGGCCGCGACCGGAAGCGGAACTCGGCGATGTCCGCGATGGAGATGAGGCCGTGCCGGGACGCGTACGTCCAGAGGGCGGGCCCGACGATGTACGCGACGGCGAAGCCGACGGTCAGATAGGCGACCAGGTAGAGGATCGGCGCGCCGAAGGAGTACGACCAGCCCGCGGTGCCGAGGAACGAGAAGCTCGTGTACGTCTCGCCGGCCATGAGCAGCCAGATGAACAGGACGCCGAGTCCGCGGCTGGAGACGGACCACTCGGCGAGCCCCTTGGACCGGCCGCGGGCGCTCCACACGCCGATCCCGATGGTGGCGACCATGGCGAGCCCGAAGACGGTGGTGGCGACGGCTGCTGAGCCGTTCATCGGCTGCCCCCTTCGGTGCCGGTGCCCATGAGGTCGTCGGCCGGGAGGGGTTCGACGGCGTTCGTGCGGTACGCCGGGTCGAGCCGGGCGGCGAGCCAGATGGCCAGGGGGCTGATCACCGTGGCGGCGATGACCCAGGCCAGGAGGAAGGGGATGCCCAGGATGCGCGGCTCGATGCGGTTGGCGACGAGCGGGGCGAGTCCGTAGAGCACGACGGGGACGAGGAGCAGCCAGAGGGAGGGGCGGGCCACCCCGCGGACGGTGGGGAGGCCGTCCAGCGGCGAGACCGCGGGGTCCGGTGGACCCTGCTCGCCGCTGTCTTCGGCTGTGGGGGGCATGAGGGGGCTCCTTGGGGAGGGGCGGGGAGGGTCACGCGGTCACACGAGACACGCGGGTCGGACGAGTCACACGGTTCAGACGGAGGGGTCGTAGCGGCCGTCGACCGCCGTCCAGCCGCCGTCGACGCTCAGCACCGTGCCGGTGACGAAGGTGGACGCATCCGACACGAGATAGGCGACGGCGCCGGCGAGTTCGTCGGCGCGGGCCCACCGCTTGAGCGCGGAGGCCTGGGCGTAGGCATCGAACCATGCGGGGTCGGCGGCGATCTGATCGGTGAGCGGGGTACGGACGACGCCGGGCGCGACAGCGTTGAACCGCACGCCCTGCGGCCCCCATTCTGAGGCCGCCGTCCGCAGCAATTGGATCAGGCCCGACTTGGATGCGGCGTACGGCCCCTGCCCCGGCTCCACCTGGAAGGCGCGCATCGAGGCGAACCCGACCACGCTCCCCCGGCCGCGCTCGGCCATGCCGGGGGCGACGGCCTGGACGAGCGTGAGGTAGGAGCGCAGGTTCAGCGCGATGACGCGGTCGAACTCGTCGAGGCTGTAGTCGGCGAGGCGCTTACGCACATTGGCCCCGACGGTGACGACGAGCCCGTCGAGCGGCCCCCAGTCGGCGACGGCGGCACGGACGGCGTCGGGGTCGAGGACGTCCAGTGGGTGGGCGACGGCGGTGCCGACGCGCCCCGGCGCAGCCTCCTCCTCCACGGCGAGCGCCGCCGTCCGGGCCGCCCCCTCCGTGTCGCGGTCGGCGATGATGACATGTGCGCCCTGGGCGGCCAGCGCGCGGGCGGCCTCGCGGCCGATGCCACTGGCGCCGCCCACGACCGCGACGCGGCGGCCGTCGAGCCGGAACAGGTTGGCGTAATCCATGGTGATGCTGCCTCTCTTGCCGGGGGCCCCGGCTGCACGGGGCCGGGGTGGGGCGACAGGTCCTACGGCCGGGGCGACAGGTCCTACGGCCGGATGACGACCATGCGGGTCACCGTCAGCTCCTCGATCGCGAACCTGGGGCCCTCGCGGCCGATGCCCGAGTCCTTGACTCCGCCGTAGGGGGCGATGTCGCTGCGGTAACCGGGGACTTCGTTCACCACGACACCGCCGGCCTCAAGGCGGTCCGCGGCTCCCAGCGCGGCCCGCAGGCCACGGGTGAAGACGGCCGCGTGCAGGCCGTAGCGGCTCGCGTTGACGAGGTCGTACGCGGTGTCCAGGTCCGGCGCCGTGCGCAGGCAGACGACCGGGCCGAAGATCTCCTCGTCCCAGGCGGGTTCGCCGTCGGGGACCTCCGCGAGGAGGGTCGGCGCGATGCACCGGCCGCCCTCGGCACGGGCTCCCCCGGCGACCAGCCGGGCACCTGCCGTACGCGCCCGGCCGACCCAGTCGAGCACCCGTTCCGTGGCCGCCTCGTCGATGAGCGCCGAGACGCGGGTCCCGGGATCCCGGGGGTCGCCGACCGCCACGTCCGGCAGCCGCTCGGCGAGCCGCTTCTCGAACTCCTTCGCGACGTCGGCCACCACGATGACCCGCTGTACGGAGATGCAGGCCTGCCCCGACGCGTAGAACCCGCCCCGCAGCACCGCGTCGGCGGCGGCGTCGAGATCGGCGTCCGCGGCCACGACGAGCGCCGCGTTGGAGCCGAGTTCGAGGACCACCTTGCGGGGTGCCGCGTCGCGCGCGATGCGGTGGCCGACGGCGGCGGACCCGGTGAAGGAGACCGCGGCGACCTCCGGATGCGTGGTGAGCGTACGGCCGACCTCGGCGTCCCCCGTGACGAGTTGCACCGCTCCGGCGGGCGCACCCGCCGCCACGAGCTGCTCCCGTACGAGATGGACGAGCCGCAGGGTGGCGAGCGGTGTCGCCGGTGCGGGCTTGACGATCACCGGGCAGCCCGCGGCGAGCGCGGGTGCGATCTTGTGGGAGGCGAGCAGGACCGGGTAGTTGAAGCCCGCGATGCCCACGACCACGCCGACGGGCCGCCGCGTCCAGTAGCCGAAGAGGCCTTCCCCGGACGGCTGGAGGTCCAGCGGCACGGTCTCCCCGTGCAGATGGGCCACCTCGTCGGCGGCGGACTGCCAGGTCGCCACGGACCGCCGCATCTCGACCTCGCAGTCGACCCGCGGCTTCCCGGTCTCCAGGACGAGCAGGTCCACCAGCTCCGGCACCGCTTCGGCCAGCGTCGCGGCGACCCCGGTGAGCACCTGCCGCCGCACCCCGGCGGTCAGCCTGCCGACCCTCACCCGCACCGCGGCGGCGTGTTCGACCGCGCGCCTCGCGAGATCTTCGTCGCCGATCGGCGCCGTGCCGATCTCGCTCCCGTCGTACGGGAAGCGGACGGGGCCGGTGGCGGGCGCTGACACCCAGCCGTCCCCGACCGGCAGCCCTTCGGGACAGGTCACCGCGCACCCCCTGTGCCGTCGGCGGTCCCAGTGCCGTCGGTCCCGGTGGCGCCGTTCAGGAAGGCGTGCGCCGCGGCGGCGTACACCCGTGTGTACTCGACGATCTCGCGCACCTCCACGAACTCGTCCTTCTGATGCGCGATCCACTTCCCGCCGGGTCCGTAGACGACCGTCGGCAGACCGGCGTCGCGGGTGAGGATCGTCCCGTCCGTGGTGCCGGGCACGGCCCCGAACGGCGGTGCTTCTCCGTGCACTTGACGGTGGCCGTCGACGAGGGCGGTGACCACCGGATGGTCCTCGGGAAGCTCGATGGCGGGCCGGTCGTCGACGACGGTGAGCGCGACGCCCACCCCCACGCTTCCGGCCGCCTCGACCGCGAAATTCCTTACGCGCTCGATGAGTTCGGCGTGATCGGTGCCGGGAATCGTGCGGACGTCGATGCCGACGAACCCATGGGCGGGGATGACGTTGAGCTGATCCGGGTCGCCGCCGTGCAGGACGGTCGGCGTGACCGTCACGCTCCCGGCGTGCGGATGGGTGCCGAACCGCACCTCGGCCCAGGTCTGGGCGCGGTCGAGCGCCTCGACGATGCGGGCGCCCGCCACGATCGGGCTCTTGGCCTCCTGCGGCATGGCGCCGTGGGCCATCACCCCGTCGAGGTCGAGCCGGAGGCGGATGCCGCCACGGGCGGAGGTGCACACCTCGTACCCCTCGGGCTCGCAGACGATGACGCCGTCCACCTCACGGGCGAGCGGGGTGGCGGCGAACGCCTTCGCGCCGAGCATCAGGCCTTCCTCGTCGCAGAGCACGCCGAGGACGATGCGGCCCGGGAAGGGCCCGGCGAGCTGCAGGGCGCGCACTCCGTAGATCATCGCGGCGACACCGGACTTCATGTCGGCGGAGCCGCGCCCCCACAGCTTGCCGTCGCGGATCTCGGCCCCGTACGGATCGACGCTCCAGTCCGCCGGGTCCCCCTCGGTGACGACGTCGATGTGCCCTTCGAACATCAGGGTCGGCCCGGCACCGCCGCCGCCCTCGATGACGGCGACGGTGTTGGGCCGCCCGGGCGCAACCTCCATCACGTCGTACGTCCAGCCGAACTCGGTGAAGAGCCGGGCGACGAGTTCGGCGGCGGGCCGCTCGACCTCGGTGGCTCCGGCCGCGTTGACGGTACGCAGCCGGACCAGATCCTGGGTGAAGGCGACGACGGCGTCGGAGTCGATGTCCGGGACGGCGGCAGGCGTGCTTGGGCTGGTGTGCATGGAACCTCCAAGTCGGCCGACCATGAGGCCAGTCGACTGGTCAGACCAGTTGAGTTCCCGTACTCTGCCTCCACGTTCACGGCCGGGTCAACCATCAGATCTTGGTTTTCCCGCGCCGGCATCGCGTGTCCGTCACATACCGTGGAGGGGGCGGGCCGATGGCCGCCGACGACGCCGACCTGTTCCGGCCGGTCACACCGGTCCGCGCCTATCAGCGGGTGGCCGAGCAGATCGAGGAGCGCATCCTCAGCGGTGATCTGCCGCCCGGCTCCCGGCTGCCCGCCGAGCGCGAGCTGGTCAACCGCTTCGGCGTGGGGCGCTCCACGGTCCGCGAGGCGCTGCGCGTGCTGCAGTCGGCGGGTCTGATCCGCTCCCGCCCGGGCGACCCGCTGGGCGCCGAGGTGCTCGGCGTCTCGCCCGACAACCTCAGCCGGGCCCTGGGCCGCCTGACCCGCTCCAGCGTGGCGACGCTCGGCGAACTGGTGCAGTTCCGCATGGTGTTGGACGCCGAGAGCAACAGTCTGGCCGCGCGTCTGCACGGCGCGGACGACCTCGCCCGGATGCGCGAACAGATCACCCGCATGGAAGCGCTCAGCAGTGGCGGCCCCGCCTCGCTGCACGCGTTCAGCGAGGCGGACGCGCTCTTCCATCGCGCGATCGCCGAGGCGAGCGGCAATTCCCTCCTGGGCCTGTGCGCACGCGCCGTGCACGAGGCGGTGGTGGAGGTCATCGAGAAGAAGATCGCGGGCGTGGCGGACACATCGGCTTGGATGGAGCGCTCCATAGCCCATCACCGTGAGGTCCTGGCGGCGATCGAGGCGGGTGACGGGCCACTGGCCGCCCGCCTGGGCCGCACGGCCCTGCACGAGTACTACGCGGATCATGTGGAGCCCGAGACACGGGAGTTGCTCGCGGCGTCGGTCGAGGGTCACTGAGCGCCCGCGGCGCCCGTCACCCCCGGAACCCCGGTGAAAGGCCGAGCCGCCCCTCCAGCTGTCGCAGCAAGTCCCCCAGCAGTGCGCTGAGTCGGGCCTGTCCGTCCTCGTCGACGCCCGCGAGGACCACCGTCTCGTAGGCGAGCTGATCGGGCAGGAGCGAGTCGACCAGGTCGCGGCCCGCGTCGGTCAGGCCGACGTGCGAGACCCGGCGGTCACGGGTGTCCGCGCGCCGGTCGACCAGGCCGCGCTCCTGGAGCTGCTTGAGCCGCTTGGTGACGGCCGCGCCCGAGGAGAAGGTCTCGCGGGCCAGTTCGCCGGGGGTCAGTTCGTGGCCGGTGCGGCGCAGCGCGCCGAGGAGGTCGAACTCGGGGCGGGTCAGGCCGACCCGGCGCAGCGGGGCGTCCTCGGCCTGCTGCAGGAGGGCCGCGCAGCGGTTGATGCGGCCGATGACCTCCATCGGCCCGGTGTCGATGTCCGGCCGTACCGCCTGCCACTGCCGCACGACGGCGGCGACGGTGTCGCGGGGCGCGCCCGGGGCACCGCCCGTCGCTCGCGCGGCGCCGCCCGCGCCGCCGTCTCCCGCACGGGCCGCGGCTTCCTCCGCCGCACCCCGTTCGTTCCCGTTGCTCATGCGCCCCTGTCCTCGACCTTCCGCTCGGCCCGGCTCGTCACACCCGTACGCGCTCGCCGTGCTCCGTGCCGCGTACCGTCGCCGCGAGCGTACGGTGTCCGGCCTGCTCGGCGACCAGCACCCGCTGCTCCGGCAGGGCGCCCTGCCACCATTCCCCCGCCGCCACGTCATGCGCCGCGCGCAGGTCGACCAGCGCGGCGGTCAGGCCGCGGCGCGCCGGGCGCAGGGTGCCGGGGGTGGCGCGCGGGGCCGCCAGGGCCTGCTCGGCGCGGGCGCGGGCCCGGTCCGTGGCGTCGATGGCCAGCTCGATGTGGTCGGCGGCGCGCCGGTTGGTGACGGCGATCGCCGCGACGATGCCGAGCAGCGCGCCGACGAGTGTGTCCACGACCCGGTCGAGGATCAGCTCTCCGGGTTGCTGGAACCGTGCGAACTCGGTGACGAGGAGCGCCATCGGCGTGACGCACACGCTGCCCAGCCAGTAGTTGCGGCCCATCAGCGCCTCCGCCCCGAAGGCGAGCGCCAGGCAGCAGAGGATCAGCGCGGCGTGGCTGAGATGGGCGAGCGGGGCGATCGCGGCGAACGCGAGCACGCCGACGAGGTTGCCGACCACGCGCTGCACTCCCCGGTTCCAGGTGAGCGTGACGTTGGCCTGGTAGAGGGATGCCGCCGTGACCAGCGCCCAGTAGGGGCGGCCGACGCCGAGGGCGAGCGACGCGTATCCCGCGAGCGCGCAGCCGACGGCCGTGCGCAGGGCGATGGGCAGCAGCGGCGAGCCGGGGCCGAGGCGCCGCCACAGGGGGCTCTTCGCCGGGGTGGCGGCCGACTCGGCTTCCACGCCGAGGAGTTCGTCGTCCGCGCCGGGCCGTACGCCGCCGGGGCGGGGCACGGCACTCGTGCCCCGCAGGCCCGTCGCCCAGGAGCGCAGCTGGGCGGGGTCCGCCGCCGACGGTGCCGCCAGGGCTTCCTCGGCGCGGACGACCAGGCGTTCCAGGGCGCGGCGCGCCGCCGTGCGGGAGCCCGTGGCGAGCAGTGACTGCCAGGCGGCGTGGACGGCGGCTGCCGCCCCCGGGCGGGCGCGCTCACGGCCGGGGCCCGAGGCCTCGGCGTACGCGGCTGCCGCGCGCAGGGCCCGTGCGGTGGCCCGGCGCTCGGGGCCGTGCGGTCGCACCAGGGCGGGGGCCATGCCGATCAGCCAGGCCACGGCGCCCGCGCCGAGCGTCAGGGCGAGGTGGCCCGGGACCTGCCCGATGGCCTGCGGCGCGAACAGCGTGGCGGAGCTGATGAACGTGAAGATGAGGTGGCCGGGCGGGCCGATGCGGGTCGCGTCGCAGAGCGTCTTCTGCGCGGCGGCGAGCAGCGCCCCCACCGCCACGAGGACCGCCGCCGACGTGGTGAGCGAGGCGGCGACCATCGCGATCCCGACACTGGCGAGCATGCCGAGCACGACCCCGGCGAGGGCGTGGGCCCGCGCGGCGTACGGGAGGTTGTGGGCGTAGAGGGCACAGAAGGATCCGGCCATCGTGTACATGATCAGATCGAGGCGGCCGAGCGCGAGCAGCGTCAGATTCGGTATCGCGGTGGCGACGACCACGCTCGACGCGGGCTTGAACCAGATGTCGGTCGGCTTGCCCGTACGCAGCACACCGGCGAGCGGGAGTCGACGGACACGGGACGGGCCGGAGAGGCCGGGCGGGGGTGGTGGTGTGCTGCTCATACCTAGAAGGTTAGCAAGTGTTTTACTCGAAAACGATATAGCCCGGCGTCGTCCGCTCCCCCTCCGCGCTCCCCGCGTACACCCATGCGCTCGCGTACGACGCGCCGTGCGAGGGCATCGACCCGACGACACCGTCGATCGGGGAGGTGTGCGGTGCACGGACCGGCGCAGGCCGGCTGGCTGCTCGTCGCGCTGTGCGCGGCGACCGGGTCCTACTGCCTGCTGCGAATGCGCAGCAGGATCGAGGCACAGCGCCGCACGGCGGGCGGAGAGGCGCTCATGGGGTTCGGGATGGCGCTGATGGCCCTGCCCGCGGCCGTCCTCGCCCCGCCCCGGTGGGCGTGGCTGGGATACGCGGCCGTGTTCGGCGCGGCGGCGCTCCGCACGCTCTGGGCGGCCCGCCGGAACCGGCACCACCTGCATCACCTGGTCGGCGCCTGCGCCATGGTCTACATGGCGGCGGCCATGGCGGCGACACCCACCGCGCACGCGGGCCACGGGGGCGGCGGGGGCACCCCGGCGCTCACCGGAGCCCTGTTGCTGTACTTCGCCGGGTACGTGCTGGTGTCGGGCGTCCGCCTCCTGCCCGCACCGGTGCTCGCGACGGCGGAAGGAGGCGGGGGCGGGACGGTCACGGGGTGGGCGGACCGCGCGGAACTGGCGATGGTGTGCCGCCTCTCCATGGGGATCGCCATGATCGCGATGCTGCTGACGCTGTAGGACGACGGGGGCGACTCGCGGGGCAGCGGGGCCGTAAGGGGTGATATCCCGCGATCGGCCGTGGCGTGCGTCACTTGAGGCGATAGGCCATACCCTCCGACAGCGCCGCCCTCATAGTCTTGACGCATGTTGCTCCCCGTTGCGCTGTTGCTGCTGGGCGCCCTCACCGCCGTCGTCGCCCCGCGCCTCCTCGCACGCGCCGACTGGCCGGAGCGCGAACCGGTGGTCGCGCTGTGGGCGTGGCAGTGCGTCGTGGCGGGTGTGCTCATGTGCTGCGCCCTGTCGATGACCGTGAGCGCCGCCGCCGCGTGGCAGGCCGTGCGCGGCCATGTCTTCGCTCCCGCGCCGCACGACGTGGTCGAGGCGTACGCACTCGGGGCGGGCGGTTCCTGGGCGCCCGCGACCGCCGTGGCGCTGGCCCTGGGCGGCGTGTGGACCGCCGCGATGCTGACCCGGGAGATCGTCCGGGCCCGGGCCAGGCGCCGCAAGGGGCGCAGTGAACTCCTGCTGCGCGCGCCGCTGTTGCCCGGCGAGGAGCCCGGCGCCGACCGTCTCGTCGTCCTTGAGGGTGAGCGTCCCGACGCCTGGTGGCTGCCGGGTTCCGCTCCCCAACTGGTCATCACCACCGCCGCGTTGCGCCGCCTGAAGGGCCGTCAGCTGGATGCCGTGCTCGCCCATGAGCAGGGGCACGCGCAGGCACGGCACGACTGGCTCCTGCACTGCTCGGGTGCGCTGGCCACGGGGTTCCCGCAGGTGCCGGTCTTCGCCGCGTTCCGGGACGAGATGCACCGCCTGGTCGAGCTGGCCGCCGACGATGTCGCCTCGCGGCGCTTCGGGCGGCTGACGATCGCCCTCGCGCTGGTCGAGCTCAACGAGGACCGGGGCGTGTTCGGCCCCTGCCCGACCCCGCAGGCACACGTACCGCAGCGGGTGCACCGGCTGCTGTCCGCGCGGCCACGGCTCACCGCGGGGCGGCGGCTGCGGCTGACGGCTGCGGCGGCGCTGGTGCCGGTGGTCCCGCTCCTGGTGACGTTCGTTCCGGGCCTGCGCGCACTGGGATAGCGGCCCGCGCCTGAACTCGCGGCCACACGCCACGGGCCGCGCCCCGGGATGGCCCCGGACCCTGTCCGTCGGCGAGGATCTCTCCATGCACCCCGCCGCACCCATCGACTCGCCGCCCGGCTCGCACCGTCCGCGCAAGCCCCGCGCGCCGCTCGTCGCCGCCCTCCTGTCCGTCCTCTCTCTCGTGCTGATCCTCCTGGTCGAGCTGGAGTGGGGGCCGCTCGGCACCGTCGACGGCGACATCGCGCGCACCACGCATCGCTGGGCCGTCGCGCACGACGGCCTCACCCACGCCAGCCGCATCCTGAGCGACTGGGTGTGGGATCCGTGGACGATGCGCGCGCTGATCACCGTGGCCGTGGTGTGGCTGGTCTTCCGCGGGGAGCGCCGGCTGGCCCTCTGGCTCGCCGTCACCTGCGCGGTGGGCACGCTGCTGCAACAGGGGCTCAAGGCAGCGGTCGACAAGCCCCGTCCCGTCTGGCCGGACCCGGTGGACTCCGCCCACTTCGCGGCGTTCCCCTCGGGCCACGCCATGACGGCAACGGTCGTCTGCGGCCTCCTCCTCTGGCTGCTGCGGGTGTACGGGGTCGGCCCCGCCGTATGGCGCACAGGCGTGACCATCGCCGTGGTCTCCGTCATCGGGGTCGGCGCGACCCGCATCTGGAACGGCGTGCACTGGCCGTCGGACGTCGTCGGCGGGTGGCTGCTCGGCGCCCTGATGGTCGCCCTCGCCGTCGCCACGTACACCTACCGCCCAAGCACCCGACCGCCGGAGACCACCTGACGACTGCCGTCCGGGCGCACCCACCGGCCGGACCCCCGCACAGACGTAGCCGCACAGCATTGCTCGCGTCTCCCGGACCGCCTCGTCGGCCTCGCCATCCGGCACCGTGATCCGCAGGTCACCCGGAGTACCAGCGTGCCATCGCGGCGTGCAGACACCGCTGCCCGTCGAAGGTGACCGTGAGGTGCCGCCCTCGGTACGGCTTGCCCCGCTCGGCGCCCATCCGCGACTAGGCCGAGGAAGGTGGGCCGGATGCGCCACCGCTCATGAGCGGTAGCCCTCGACCTCGGCGGCCGGACGCACCCGCGCCGCGTCCGGGTTCTCGCCGAACTCCGCCTTCGCGCGCCGCTGGCGCAGCAGGTCCCAGCACTGGTCGAGTTCACGTTCCAGCACGCCGAGCCGCGCGCGCTCCGTGGCCTCGTCGATCGCGCCCGACGCCAGTGATTCCCGCAGGGTCCGCTCGTCGTCGACCATCGACGAGATCCGGGACAGAATCTGCTCTTGATCCATCTCAGTACGCCTCCTCGGCCCCCCGGCCCACTGTAAGGAGGGTTCGGCCGATCGGCACCCGTGAGCAGGCAACACTCCCCCGCGGTGTTGCCTGCTCCAGGTCGCACCGGACCGTGAGACGACCACCGAAGGCCCTGGCCCGTGACACACTGAGTATACTGGCTCTGAGCCAGTCAACGCAGGAGTTACAGGATGTCCCCGCGTAGCGCATCGGTCAATGAAGAGTTGCGAAGGCGTTCCAGGGAACGGCTCCTCCAGGCCACGGTCGAGCTGGTGAGCGAGCGCGGCTACGAGGCGACGACTCTCGGCGACATCGCGGACCGCGCGGGCTCGGCCCGCGGCCTGGTGTCGTATTACTTCCCCGGAAAGCGCCAACTCCTGCAGTCCGCGGTGCACCGGCTCATGCACCGCACCCTGGAGGAAGCACTCGAACGGGAGCCGCGCAGCTCGGACGGGCAGGAGCGCCTGGCCCGCGCCATCGACGCGATCCTCGGCCTGGCGAGGGATCAGCCCCTCCTCATGCGCACCCACATGGCGGGGATCCTCCAGGCGGACGGGTTCGTGCGCTGCCCGGAGCAGCAGCATCTCGCCGAACTGCTCCGCGACACCGTCGTACGCCATGGGTCGCCCGACGTGGACACCGATTACCCCCTGCTGCGCGCCCTCCTGATGGGCGCGGTCTTCGCGGTGCTGCTTCCCGGGGTGCCGATGCCCGCGGGCGCGCTGCGGGCCGAGCTGTTCCAGCGGTACGGGCTGGCGTGGGAGCTCGGTGTCCCGCCGGGCGACGAGCCGCCCGGCGGGACGCATGGTCGAGCCGACGAGCAGGGCGCGCAGGAGACGCGGCCCGCTCAGGGGTTCACACCGGGGTCCGCTCAGTCGAAGTAGTCCGGCTGGGTCTGGACGTTGAGCTCACGGACGCGGACCCGCTCGGCGGGATCCGTCCGCTTGTCGTCGATCTTCAGGACGTCGAAGCCCTTGGCGATGTCGTTCGAGTAGATGTATCCGTTGTAGTAGTACGCCGACCAGGAGCCACCGAGCTGGAGCGTGTCGGCGGACAGCGGGCCGCGCTCGAAGTAGCCGATCTCCTTCGGCTTCGAGGAGTTGGTGAAGTCCCAGACGGAGACGCCGCCCTGGTACCACGCCTGGACCATCAGGTCCTTGCCCTTGACCGGGATCAGCGAGCCGTTGTGGGCGACGCAGTTCTCGGTCGCGGCCTGGTGGCGCGGGATCTTGTAGTAGCTCTTGAAGACGAGCTTGCGGTGATCGCCCTTGCCCTGGATGTCGTAGATGCCGTTGGCACCGCGCTCCGGGCCGGTGGCCTCGTCGCAGGTGGCGCCGCCACCGCCGCCCAGCTCATCGGTGAAGACGACCTTGTTGGCCTTCTGATTGAAGGTCGCCGAGTGCCAGAACGCGAAGTTCTTGTTGTCCTGGACCTGGTCGATGACCTTGGGCTTCTCGGGGTTCTTGATCGAGAAGAGGATGCCGTCACCCATGCAGGCGCCGGCCGCGAGGTCCTCGGAGGGCAGCACGGTGATGTCGTGGCAGCCGGTGGTCTTGGAGACGCCGGGGTTGGTGGGCCCGCCCGGGTTGCCGCCGCCGTCGGGGCCCTCACCCGGGAAGAGCACGGGGAAGTCGACGACCGCCGCCTTCTGCGGGGCCTTGCGCGGCACCTTGATGACGGAGATGCCGTCGTGCGGCGGCTGGCAGTCCGGGAACGTCGCGCTCGGGGAGTACGAGGAGACGTACACGTAGACGTTCTTCTTCTCCGGCACGAGTGTGTGCGTGTGCGAGCCGCAGGCGGTCTCGACGGCGGAGACGTACTTCGGGTTGGCCTTGTCGCTGATGTCGAAGACCTTCATGCCCTCCCACGACGACTTCTCGGTCGCGGGCTGCGTGGTGCTGTTGCAGGAGCTGTCGTTGCGCGAGGAGTCGGTGGAGAGGAAGAGCAGGTTCCCGGAGACGGAGACGTCGTTCTGCGAGCCGGGGCACAGGACCTGGGAGACGGTCCGCGGTTTCTTCGGGTTGCTGATGTCGTAGATGCGGAAGCCGTCGTAATTGCCCGCGAAGGCGTACTTCCCCTGGAAGGCGAGGTCGGTGTTGAACCCCGGCAGCGCGTCCTTGGGGATGTTCGCGAGGTGCTTGATGTTGTCCGAATGCACGATCTCGTCGGGCGCGGGTATCTCGCCGCTCTTGATGGCCGCCCTCGCGTCGGCGGCGTCACTCTTCGACACGCTCTTGGGCGCGGCCGGCGAGTCGCCCGGATCGGGCGTCGCTCCGGCGGGCGCCGCGCTGAACAGGGCCGCGATCAGACCGAGCGCTGCCGCGCCGACGCCCAAGCGTCTGCGCCGAGTTCGGGGGTTGTCCAACAGGGTCACTGCGTCCTCCCTAGTCGCCGTAGTCACCGTTCATGGTCGAACGGTTCACGGACACCCCGCAGTATCGTGCTCATCATGCACAGATCAACAGATGGCAACGCATCTGTAATGAAAGTTTTTGATCACCACCGCGCGCAAGCGTGCTAGGACGGTCCTCAACTCCCCGCGCGCCACAGGAGGCAGCCGTGCTCCACCGTCGTACGCCCGCCGTCGCCGTGTTCCTCACGGCCGCCGTTCTCGCGCTCGGCGCCTGTGATTCAGGCGGTTCCGACGCCGGTTCGGAACCGGGCAAGAAGGCCGCGCCCGGCCCGTCGGTGATCGCTCCCGGCAAGCCGGGCGAGACGGCCGCGACTCTGTCCGCCGAGGACGCGGCCAAGAAGAGAACCGACGACGACTCCCCCAACTCGGCGGACTTCACCTACACGCAGATGATGATCACGCACCACGGCCAGGCCCTGACGATGACCGAACTCGCCCCGAAGCGCACCGAGTCCGAGAAGGTCAAGCGTCTCGCCGACCGCATCGCCGCCGCGCAGCGGCCTGAAATCGGCGCCATGAAGGGCTGGTTGAAGAGCCACGGCGGTGCGAGGAAGCAACCCGGTCATGACCACGGGACGATGCCGGGCATGGCGACCGAGGGGCAGCTCAAGCAGTTGCGCGCCGCGAAGGGCAAGACGTTCGACGAGCTCTTCCTGAAGCTGATGATCACACACCACGACGGCGCGGTCACGATGGCCACGGACGTGCTCTCCGACGGCAACAACATCCAGGTCGAGGAGATGGCCAACGACGTGATCGCGCAGCAGACGGCCGAGATCACGCGGATGCGCAAGATGTGAGGCGCGTGGCGCGGGATGTCAGCCGCCGGTCCGGGCGGCGGCGTCCCGCCCGTCGTGCGGCTCGTGCGGCTCTTCCGGCGCGTGCTCGCGTCGTGGCAGCAGCAGCGGGGTGGCGAGGATGAGGACCCCGGCGATCCCGACCGCGGTGCGCGGTCCCGTGACGCCGGCCAGCAGCCCCCACAGGCCGGTCATGGCGGCGATGGAGAGCTTGCTGGTGACCGACCAGGCGGACAGGGTACGGGCGACGCGGTCGGCCGGGGTGTGGTCGAGCCGGTAGGTGGCGAACACCGGGTTGAACACGCCGGAGCAGGTGATCAGGCCGAACTCGACGACCATGACGAGTACGAGCCCGGCGACACCGGGGCCGATGAACGCGAGGCCGATGAGCCAGCACGCCCGCAGCGTCCCGGCGGTGAGCAGGACCCGGTGCCGCCCGAACCGTTCGACGAGCGGCCGGGCCAGCCGCGAGCCGATCAGGCCGCCCAGGCAGGGCACGGCGAAGGCCAGTCCGTACTGCCAGGGCGCGAAGCCGAGCTCGCCGACCATCAGGACGATCAGGAGCGGCGAAGTGGCCATGATCAGGCCGTTGTTCAGCAGCGTGTTGAAGAAGAGCGGGCGCAGCGCCGGGCCCGCCAGGATGAAACGCCACCCGTCGAGCAGGTCGCCCGCCCGGAAGCGGGCCGGCGGCCCGGTGCGCGCTGGGTGCGGCTCCTTGCCACCGATCGCGCGGACCCCCAGGGCCGAGAGCAGATAGCTGACCGCGTCGGCCACCACCGTCACCACCGGGCCGAAGACTCCGATCACGGCCCCGCCCAGCGGCGGCCCGAGCATCAGGGCGGTCCAACTCGTCGACTCCAGGCGGCCGTTCGCGACGAGCAGGTCATCGGGCCGTACGAGCTCCTTGAGGCACGCGCCGCTGGCGGAGCTGAAGGCGATGTCGGCCGCGCCGACGACGACGGCCACGAGCAGGAGCTGCCCGAAGCCGAGCAGGCCGAGGGCGTACGCGGCGGGGATGCTGAGCAGCGCCGCGCACCGGACCAGGTCCATCGCGATCATCACCGGCCGCTTGCGGCGGAACTCCACCCACGGCCCGAGCGGCACCGCCACCACCGCGCCCACCGCGAAGCCCGCCGCGGCGAGGAGCGACACCTGTGCCGGCCCGGCGTCCAGGGCCAGGATCGCGATCAGGGGGAACGCGTCGAACGCGATCCGCGTGCCGAACGTGCTGACGGTGTAGGCCGCCCACAGCCATCCGAACGGCCGCCCGAGGGACCTCCTGGCCTCCATGCCGGTGCCACCCCTCGCCTCGCGCTCGAACCGTCCCGATCGACCTGCGGCATCCAAACCGGCGACGGGTCCGCAGGTCAAACAACCGCGGCGGCCGGGCAGCCACAACCACCGGTTGTGCTCCTAGGATGACCTGCGTGGATCTTCATGCCGTGCGCACCTTCGCCGCCGTCGCGGACGCCGGGCAGTTCCAGGCGGCCGCCGGTGCGCTCGGGGTGACCCAGCAGGCCGTCTCCAAGCGTGTCGCCGCGCTGGAGAAGGGTCTCGGCGTGCGGCTGTTCACCCGTGGCGCGCGCGGAGTCCGGCTCACCGTCGACGGGCAGGCGTTCCTGCCGCACGCCCGTGATCTCCTGCGGGCCGAGGAGCGGGCGGCGGCGTCGGTGCGGCCCGGCCGCCGGGCGCTGCGCGTAGACGTGATCGGGCGGCGGCTCGCGCCCGCGGGGCTGCTGAGCGGCTTCCGCCGGGCGCATCCCGGGACCGAGCTCGACGTCGTGACGCTCTTCGACGCCGACGCGGCCCTGGCCGCCGTCCGCTCGGGCACGATCGACGCGTCCTTCCGCGCCCTCACCGGGCCCGCGCGGGAGCTGCCCGAGGGCATCGAGGCCGCCCGGGTCTTCGACGAGCGCGTGCAGCTCCTCACCGGGCCCGCCCACCCGTTCGCGGCCGCCCCCGAGGTGACCCCCGCGCAGCTCGCCGGGCACCGGATCTGGATGCCCGGCCTCGTCGCCGGTACCGAGTGGGCCGCCTACTACGAGGCGCTCGCCGCCGCGTTCGGGATCAGCATCGAGGCGACGGGGCCGGACTTCGGGACGGAGCCGCTCCTCGACACGATCGCCGGGTCCGCCGTCCTCGCGACCTTCGTCGGCGAACGGACCCGCCTCATCTGGCCCGCCGAAGACGACCTGCGGCGCGTCGCGGTGCACGGCCCGACGCCGGTCTACCCGCACTCGCTGATCTGGCGCCGGGACAACCCGCACCCCGCGCTCACCGCCCTGCGCGACCACCTCGCCGCCGCGCGGCCCGGCCACGGCGACGCCGGGACGTGGACACCGGCCTGGGCGTGGTGAGCGGCGCGGCGGCCGGGAGGCCCTAGCGGCGGTTGTGGCGTGCGGGCAGGGCGCCCGCGTCCCGGGCGGACGCGATGAGCTTCAGGGACCTGCGGCGGCTGCGGCCGGTCGCCTGCATCACCGCGAGCACGGGATCCCGCCCCTCGGCCTGCGCCGCGCGGTACTCCTGAGCCACCATCAGCCGCCCCTCGCGCCCGCGGGGCCATGACGGGCGGGCGCGCCGTGCGGGAGGCGGGTCCTGCGGGAGCGGATCCAGCCGCGGAGGCGTGTGCGCCTGCTCGGATCGGGCCGGACGGGCGTGCAGGCCCTCCAGGGTGATCCGCCCTTCGGACACCACGGCCCGTGCGTCGACGGCGGCTCCGTCACCGAAGGTCAGCCGTACGTGGAACGAGGGCGAGGACGGGGGCGGGGGCGGGGGTGAGAATGAGGGCGAGCCAGCAGCATTCGGTCGATAGTGATCAGAAACGCCAAGAAAGGGGCTCTCAAGCACAATCAAAAGGTAGCCGTGCGATCGCATTAGGTCACGAACGGCACGCAGAACCCGCGCGGCGCCCGGCCCTGGAGCGGGACACCCGGGTCAACGCGCCCCTCACGGCGTCTCCCCCTTCACGCACGCGGGTGCCATGCTGAAGGCATCCCCCGAGGCCGCCTCGCGGAAGGAGCACCGCCGTGCTGCAGGTCGCCGTCGTCGGATCGGGCCCGAGCGGGGTCTACACCGCGCAGTCCCTCGTCCAGCAGGACCAGGTGCCGGGGGTGCGCGTCGACGTCATCGACCGGCTGCCCTGCCCCTACGGCCTCGTCCGCTACGGCGTGGCGCCCGACCACGAGAAGATCAAGTCCCTCCAGAACAACCTGCGCACGGTCCTCGAACACGACCGTGTCCGCTTCCTCGGCGGCATCGAGATCGGCCCCGGCGGCTTTCCCACGGCGCGGCTGCTCGACCTCTACCACGCGGTGGTCTACTGCGTGGGCGCGGCGGCGGACCGCAAGCTGGGCGTGCCGGGCGAGGACCTGCCGGGCAGCTATTCGGCCACGGAGTTCGTGTCCTGGTACAGCGCGCACCCGGACACGACTGCTGACGGATTCATCGGTGGCGTGGAGTCCGCCGTGGTCATCGGCGTCGGGAACGTCGCGGTGGACGTCGCCCGGATGCTGGCGCGCGGCGCGGCCGAGCTGCGGCCCACCGACATGCCGCAGGCGGCGCTCGGCGTGCTGGCCGGGAGCCGCGTGCGCGAGGTCCACATGGTGGGGCGGCGCGGCCCTTCGCAGGCCCGCTTCACCACCAAGGAGCTGCGCGAGCTCGGCTCGCTCCCGAACACCGAAGTGATCGTGGATCCCGCGGAGTTGGCGCTCGATCCCGCGTACGCCGACCCCTCCGGCCTGCCCGCGGCGGGCCGCCGCAACATCGAGGTGATGCGCGGCTGGGCCGAGCGACCTCCGCAGCGCCTGCCGCGCAGCATCCGGCTCCGCTTCTTCCTGCGTCCGGTGGCCGTACTGGAGGCGTCGGGGCGCGTGGGCGGGGTGCGGTTCGAGCGGACGCTGCCGGACGGCCTCGGCGGAGTGACGGGTTCCGGGCGGTACGAGGACGTCGCGGGGCAGCTCGTCCTGCGCTCGGTCGGCTACCGCGGGGTGCCCATCGACGGGCTGCCGTTCGACCCCGCGCTCGGCACGGTGCCGCATGCGGCGGGGCGGGTGCTGCGGGAGGGCGCCGCGTCGCCCGGCGAGTATGTGGCGGGCTGGATCAAGCGGGGGCCGACGGGCGTCATCGGGACCAACCGCCCGTGCGCCAAGGAGACGGCGCTCTCACTGCTGGAGGATGCCCCCGCCCTCGTACGGAAGGGGGTGCCAGAGGATCCGCTGGCCGCCTTGCGTGACGCCGGGCTGCACCCCGTCGAGTGGCGGGGCTGGCAGTCGATCGAGCGTGCGGAGGCGGCGCTCGGCGTGTCCCTGGGCCGGGGGCCGGTGAAGATCCCGGACTGGCCGGGGCTGCTTGCCGCCGCGCGGGGCGGCGAGCAGTGACCTGGGGCGTGCTTCGTCTGCGGGTCCGTGAGGGCTGGGCGCGCGGTTTCCCGCGCCCCTGACGGGCCGTCCTACGGGGCGCTCGTCCGCTCGGCCTGTTTGGTGGCCGCCGCGAGGACGCTGTCCAGAAGGCCCGGGAACAGTGCGTCCAGGTCCTCCCGGCGCAAGCCGTTCAGTTTGGCCGTGCCTCGGTAGATCTGCTGGATCACGCCACTCTCCCGCAGCACCCTGAAGTGGTGGGTGCTCGTGGACTTCGTGACGGGCAGGTCGATCTGCGAGCAGGAGAGCCCGTCGAGGCCGGGCTCGCACCCGGCCAACTGCCGCACGACGCGCAGGCGCATCGGGTCCGACAGCGCGTGGAGCACGCCCTCCAGCCGGATCTCCGTACGCGCCGGATGGTCGAGCGCACGGCTGCTGATCGGTGCGGCGGTCGTCATGACGGCTCCACTTCGTCCGGCTTCACGTCTGGGCCCCGGGTCCGGGCTCCACGTCTTCTCGAAGGCCTCCATAGTACGAGAGTCATCGTAGTTTGACATCTGCCGTACTACGAGGTCTATCGTACGAGCCGTACCGAAGCCCATGACGAATGGAGCCCGCCGTGAGCGCGCTGTTCGAGCCCTACACCCTGCGATCGCTGACCGTCCCCAACCGTGTGTGGATGGCGCCGATGTGCCAGTACTCGGCCGAGGTGTTCGGGCCGAACGCGGGTGTGGCCAACGACTGGCACTTCGCCCACTACGGGGCGCGCGCCACGGGCGGCACCGGCCTGATCCTCGTCGAGGCGACGGCCGTGAGCCCCGAGGGCCGCATCAGCCCCGCGGACCTCGGGATATGGAACGACACGCAGGTCGAGGCGTTCCGTCGCATCACCGGCTTCCTGAAGACCCAGGGCACCACTCCGGGCATCCAGATCGCCCACGCGGGCCGCAAGGCGTCCACCGAGCGCCCCTGGAAGGGCGGCGGACCCGTCGGCCAGGAGGAAGGCGGCTGGCAGCCGCTGGCGCCCAGCGCGCTCCCCTTCGACGAGGGCCACCACCTGCCGCACGAACTCAGCACGGAGGAGATCCGCGACGTCGTCGGCCAGTTCGCCGACGCGGCCCGGCGCGCGCTGGACGCCGGCTTCCAGGTGGTCGAGATCCACGGCGCCCACGGCTACCTCATCGGCGAGTTCCTCTCGCCGTTCTCCAACCACCGCACGGACGAGTACGGCGGCTCCTTCGAGAACCGCACCCGGCTCGCCCTTGAGGTCGTCGACGCCGTCCGCGCCGTGTGGCCCGAGGAGCTGCCCCTCTTCTTCCGGATCTCCGCGACCGACTGGCTGACGGAGAACCCCGAGGACGAGCGGGAGGGCTGGACGGCCGACGACACGGTCCGGCTCGCGAAGGAACTGCACGCCCACGGCGTGGACCTCCTGGACGTCTCCACCGGCGGCAACGCCCCGCGGGCGCGCATCGAGGCGGGCCCCGGCTACCAGGTCCCGTTCGCCGCGCGGGTGAAGGCGGAGACGTCGCTCCCCGTGGCGGCCGTCGGCATGATCACGGACCCCGGGCAGGCCACGAAGATCCTCGCCAACGGCGAGGCCGACGCCGTGCTCCTGGGCCGCGAACTCCTGCGCAACCCCTCGTGGGCCCGCCACGCCGCGAACGACCTCGGCGGCGATGTCGCCACGCCCCAGCAGTACCACCGGATGGTCTGAGCCCCACGGGCCGGGCCCACTTCGCCGCAGCAGCCTTGGCCAAGGGTCGGGGACTGGGGTCATCCCTAGGTGACTCCCCGAAGCGACGGCCGGGCCGGGGTTCGTACCGTGGCGCTGTCGCGATGTGTCACGGTTCGGGGCCCGTACCGGCCCTCGGGAGGGCGTTGTGCGCTACGTCATCGAGGTGTTCCGCTCCCCCGGGGGCGTGCACGGCAATGTGGTGGGTGAGGGCTGCGCTGAAGCGGACGGGGGCCCGGGCCACCGCACGCCGTTTCATGGCTGGCTCGAACTGCTCTCGCTGCTCGAACCACCACCGGACCCCGCGTCCACGGAGCCCGGAGAACGCGCTTGCGCGGCGGGGGACGACTCCTGTGACGCCTGATGCCGCCTCGCGCGAACCGGCTCCCCGGGTGTGGGGAATCGGCTTGTACCGAGAGCGGTTTCGGCATCATCGTGGACGTTCAGGGCCATGCGCCCGGCACGGGTCACCGTCACAGTCGTGGGTCCCGTACCGGGTGCCGACATGTGGGGGCGGTGATGACGTCCGGCGACATTCTGAACAGCCATGTCCACGCACCGGCGCCCCATGAGGCGTTCTCCGGCCGTACACGCGAACTCGCGGCGCTCCAGGAGGAGTTCCGCCAGGCGCGCGAGGGTGCGCCGCGCCTCGTCCTGATCGACGGGCCCGGCGGTATCGGCAAGTCGGCACTGGTGCGCAGGTTCCTGGACACCGCGGGCGACGCCTGCGTGCTCCAGGCCAGCGGCGACGAGAACGAGAGCGCGCTGCCCTGCGGGGTGCTCGCCCAGTTCGTCGGCCAGAGCCCGATCCCGCTGCCGGACTGCCTGGGCTCCCTGGTCCGCACGCCGCGCTCGGCGCCCGGCACCCTGCCGCCGCTCGCGGCCGGCTTCGGACTGCTCGACCTGCTGAGCGAGCTGCAGGACAAGGGGCCGGTCATCCTGGTGCTCGACGACGCCCACTGGGCCGACTCCGCGTCCCTGAACGCGCTGACGTTCGCGCTGCGGCGGCTGCGCGTCGACAAGGTCCTCGCGATCGTGACCGCGAGGGACCCGCAGGCGCCCCAGCTGCCGGAGGGTATCCGCAGGCTGCTGGCCGACGTCCGTACCCGGCGCATCCCGCTGCACGGGCTCACGCCGGACGAACTGGGCTCCCTCAGCGCACAGATGGGCGGCAACCGGCTCCCGCACTCCGCGTCCGTACGTCTGCGGGACCACACGCACGGCAATCCGCTGCACGCCCGCGCGCTCCTCGACCAGGTGCCCGCGCACGTCCTGCGGGACGTCACCACACCGCTGCCCGCGCCCCGTTCGTACGCCATGCTGGTGCTCGCCAACCTCGCGGAGTGCGGGCCCCAGGCGCTGCGGCTCGTCCAGGCGGTCAGCGTGCTCGGGCTCTCCTGCCCGCTGATCGTGGCGGCCTCCCTCGCGCGCGTCACCGCACCGCTTCCCGCGCTCGAACGCGCCGTCAAGGCAGGGCTGTTGAAGGAGACACACCCGGGCGCCGCGCCCGAGATCGCCTTCCCGCACCCCCTCGTCCATGCCGCGGTCTACCAGGACATCGGCCCCGCGCACCGGGCCGATCTGCACACGCGGGCCGCCGCCCTGGTCGAGGACGACTACGCGAGCCTGCGCCACCGTGTGCTGGCCGCCACGGGCCCCGACGAGCATCTCGCCGCCGCCCTCGCCGCCTGCGCGCGGCGTGAGGCGGCCACCGGGCAGTGGGCGGTGGCCGGCACCCATCTGAGGCACGCCTCACGGGTGGCGACGACCGACCTGGAGCGCGACCGGCTCGCCGTCGAGGCGGTCGAGGCCCTGCTGCTCGACGGCCGTGTGCACGAGTCGGCCGAGCTCGCGGCGGGTCTTCCGGCCGGCGCCAACCCGGCGTTGCGCGGCTACGTACGCGGCTATGTGGCGCGCGTCCAGGGCCGCATGGAGCAGGCGCAGACGCTGCTCGTCGACGCGTGGAACCAGTGCGACCACGAGAGCGATCCCTCCTTGGCGGCGCGCGCGGCCGAGCAGCTGAGCTATGCCGCCGTGATGCGCGGGCGCTCATCCGATGCCGCCCAGTGGGCGGAGCGCGCCCAGCGGCTCTCCACCCTCCAGGGGCCGAGCCGGATGCTGCGCTTCAACCACCTCCTCGCGCTGGGCCTCAGCGGGTTCGCCAAGAAGGGCATCGAACTCGCCGGTGACCTTCCCGATCCGCTCCTCGTCCCGCCCGCGAGCATCGATCTGCTCCTCGCACGCGGTCAGTTGAGGCTCTGGTCGGACGATCTGCTGGGCGCGCGTGCCGACTTGCAGGGTGCCGTGGCCAACTGCCGCAGGGGAACGGTGCCGTTGCGGCTGCTCTCGGCGTCCGCGCTCGCCCAGACCCTTCACCGGCTCGGCGACTGGGACGAGGCGCTGATCCACGCCGAGGCGTCCGCCTCGATAGCGGACGACACCGAGCAGTCGTGGCTGAAGCCCGTCACGCACGCCATCGCGAGCTGGATCCTCTCGGCCCGCGGCACCTGGGACCGCGCGTCGGTGCACCTGCGGCTGGCCCTGGACGCGCCGGGCTGCGACGAGACCGCCCTCGCCTACGCGTACGCGGCGACGGCGCACGGGGCCTACGCCGAGGCCCGCGCCGAGCCGGAGCGGGTCGTCGAAGCGCTGCGGCCGCTCCTGGGCTTCGCCACGCACGACGGGGTGAACGAACCGGGCGTGGTGTCCTGGCGTGAGCTCCTGGTCGACGCGCTGATCCAGCTCGGTGAGCTGGCGGAGGCCGAGGCGGTCCTGCTGCCCTTCGAGGAGCGGGCACAGGCCCGCGGGCAGCACGGGGCGCTGTCCGCCGCGGCACGGGTGCGCGGCAATCTGCACGCGGCGCACCGGGAGACGGACCGCGCCCAGGCGTCGTACCTGCGTGCGCACGACCAGGCGGCGCAGCTCCCCTCCCCGTTCGGCCGCGCCCGGGTCCAGCTCGACCACGGGGCGTTCCTGCGCAGGATCGGCCGGCGCTCGGTCGCCGTGGCCCAGCTGCAGGCGGCGTACACGACGATGAGCCAACTGGACGCCGCGCCCTATCTCGCCCGGTGCGAAAGGGAGTTGGACGCCTGCGGGCGTGCGGCGCCACCGCGGCCCGCGCACGACGCGGCGGACGCCGGCTCCGCCGCCGAAGGGCTCACCCCGCAGGAGCTGGCCGTCGCGCGCCTCGCGTCACAGGGCTTCACCAACCGGCAGATCGCCACCGCGCTCGCGCTGAGCGTCAAGACCATCGAGTACCACCTGGGCCACACGTACACGAAGCTCGGCATCACCTCGCGGATCGGGCTCGTGCACCACTTCGCCCCCCAGGACCGGCGCACGTCCTCCTAGCCCTCCCCTGGCCGGAGCCCCGGCACACCGGGGTTATCCCTGGGCGGTTCCCTGAGGCACCCCTGCCGCGCCCGGCGTAGTTTCTTGCCTGGTCAGGGGATGGGATGCACAACTGGGGGTGTTCAGATGGCTGTCACGGACCGTCCGGGGGTACGCGGCGACGCGCCACCTGCCCTGCGTCTGCGGCTGCTTGGGGGATTTCACCTCAGCCGCGGCGAGGGCGACGGCGGCGGGCAGGTCGACGTGTCCGCCAGCGGGCAGCAGCTGCTCGCACTCCTCGGGCTCCGCGGCCCCGTGACCCGGTCGGCGCTCGCGGGGACCCTGTGGCCCGACGTCACCGAGGAGCGTGCGCGGGCCTGCCTCCGTACCGCCATCTGGCGTCTGAACGACGCGAGTTCGGCCGTCGGCGCCCCTCGGCCCGGGGTGCTCGCGCTCAGCCGGTGCGTCCGGCTCGACATCCAGGACTTCACCGCCACGGCACACCACATACTCGCGGCCCCGGCCGAGGGAACCGGGGCCGCGTGCTCCGCGCTGATGGGCATGGGTGAGCTGCTGCCCGGCTGGCACCAGGACTGGGTGGTGTTCGAGCGCGAGCGGCTGCACCAGCTGCGGCTGCACGCGCTGGAGGCCCTCTCGGCGCGGCTCGTCGTGCGCGAGCAGTACGCCCCCGCCCTGGAGGCCGCGCTGGAGAGCACCCGGATCGATCCGCTGCGCGAGAGCGCGCACCGTGCGGTCGTGACGGTGCACCTCGCCGAGAACAACCTCGCGGAGGCGGTACGCCACTTCAAGGCGTTCCGCGGGCTGCTCCGCACGGAGCTCGGCATCGAACCCTCGGAGCAGTTCCGCACGATGGTGCGGCGCGCGCTGACCTGACGGGCGTTACGGGGAGGCGGGGCAGCCATGGTGAACGGGACCGCGGGGGTTCCTCAAGAACGGGTGACGCACCACCACGTCACCGCCGGCCTGTCCGTCCGTGCGCGCTCGGGGGCGCACGGGCCGCAGGTCGATCCACCCACCCCTGCCGGCCGCGTTGGGGGACGCGGCCGGCAGGCCACCGACGTTCCGCCACGCACGGTCACGGGGGTGCCGAGCGCGGCAACGGGGGCAGGGACGTCGGACCCGGCGGCGGCCGGGAGGCACTGTGCCTCCCGGCCGTCGCCGTTCCCCCCGGTCATTCCCCCTGCGGGTGCGCGGGCCCGTCGTGTGGGCTCCTGAGCTCCTTGATGGCCGTGTCGACCGCCTTGTGCGGCAGCCCGGTCCTGCGCGACAGGTCCTTCGGCTCCATGCTGCTCAGTACGTCGTCGACGCTCTTGTCCTCGACGCTCGCGATCTCCCACACGTAGCGCTGGACCCGGTCGACCGGATCGGCGGCCCGGGACCGCACCGCCGCACCGGCGTTCCCCGCCACAGGCGGGACGATGCCGGCGCGTGCCGCGATGCCCGGCCGGGGCTCCTGTTCGAGCCAGGTCGTCCAGACGCCGCGCCCGACCAGGTGTCCCGCCGCGCTCTCGGCCACCGAACCGTCCTGGAGGATCCCGGGGTCGGCCGAGTCCGCCCGGACCAGGAGGCGGCAGGAGGCCGCGAGCATGGGCGGTGACGCGACCGGCGGCACCGGCTCGTCGAGCAGGGTGCACAGCGCGGCGATGTCCGGCTGGACGGGGGCGTAGTGGACGAGCCGCTCCAGGAGGCTGCCGATCCGCCCCAGGTCGGGGTTCTGGTGCAGCAGCAGGGCATGGGCGCCGATGATGCCGAGGAAGGGATTGACGTTCCGCGCGTCGAGCAGGCCGAGCAGCTGCCGCGTCGACACGAGGTCGATGCCCTGCCGGAGCCCGGAGAGCGCGGCCTCCATGGCTAGGTCCGGGGTGCGGTCCGTCGGCTGCCAGCCGACGCCGTGGGGCACCATCTGGATCGAGGCGAACTGCGGTTGCGGGCCCTGGGGTCCGTTGCTCACGAACACCAGGGTCGTCCATCCGTCGAGCACGTGCAGCGCCTGCGCGAGGGGCAGCCCGTCGGCGGGCTGCCTGCGGGTCCTCAACCGGTAGCCGCCGGGCGGCAGTTCGCCGCTCCAGGCCGACCACTCCTGGCCGCCGGACGGCTCCCAGCCACCGGCACCGCCGTCCACGGGCCGACCGTGCTCGTCGGCGATCTCCAGGGCGAACGGGTCGAGCTGCCAGCCCCTGCGCAGGTTCCGGACGAGGACCATCAGGGTCGGCGGGCCCCCGCCGTGCGTCGCCTCGGTGCTCCAGCGCATCGCGGCCGCGCGATGGTCCTCTCGGGTCGTGGGGGTGCCCTCGACCGGGGTGGCCGTGGGCATGCGGGGCAGCGCGAGCCGCTCGACGAACGGTTCCGTGCCGACCTCGACGAACCGGCTCTCCACCTCTCCGCCGAACCGCTGCTCTATGCGGTAGATGCCGGGCGGCAGCGTGGTGTCGATGGTGCCCATAGCGTGCGCCACCTCACGGAACGCGGAGTCCGTGACGGTGACGAGGACCGACGGGGTGTCCGGTATCACGACGAACGGCACGTGTTTCGCCGTCTCCTTCCGTACGCGCCGCCGCTCTTCCCGTGCGCGCCTCCGCTCCTCAGAGCTGGACACCATTCCCACCGCCTGTCATTACCTCGAAGAATCCACCGTTGCGGAAGTCGTCCGCCGCCCAGCTCTCCGGCGTCACCCGGTACAGGCCCGGGGCGAGCCTCTCGACGCGTTCCCCGTCGTCGACGAGCAGCCTCAGGGGTTCCTCGTCGGGGTCACCGCCGCGCAGTTGCACCCAGCCCCGGAAGCCGTCCGGGAAGCACAGCGTCACGGACGGCATGCCGTCCTCCACGTCACGGGCGAAGACCATCGGGGCGCTCCCCTTGACGAACCTGGGCTGCTGCGGGACCAGCAGGTGTCTGGTGCGGTCCTCCACATGCCGTACGACGTAGTCCGCGAGGCTGTCGGAGGTGATGAGCCCCTTGCGGTCGGCGCTGCGGCCGCCGAGACCGTCGAGGAGCGCGGTCGTGAAGTGCCCGCGCGCCAGGTCGGGGTCGGCGTTCTGTTCCTCGTAGGCCGGGTCTCCCTGCGAAGTGGCGTACCCGACGAAGCAGTCGACCTTCTCCAGCGCGCCCACCGTGGTGGTGAAGGGCGGCCCGAAGGGGAACATCGAACCGTTGCCGCTGCTCGTACGGCAGCAGTCGGCGAAGCAGACGATCTCGCGGAACGGCGACGAGGACTCGTACCAGTCCAGGTACTGGCCCACCGCGAGGTGATTGCCGAGCAGGTCGAACGCGGCGTTGGCCATCAGCAGCGCGGTGCTGTTGGGCGGCGTCATGAAGCCGTGCCCCGCGAGGAAGAAGTAGAGCCTGGTGCGCTGCCTGGACGCCTCCCATTCCTCCTCGGGCCGGTCCTCTATGGCCCGCTGGACCGCGGTGTTCGCCCGGTAGAGCGCCTGGTCGACGTTCTCTCTGGTCGGTACGGCGCACATGAAGTCCGCGGTGCGCTCCTGCTCCTCGGTGGCGGTCACCAGCGTGACGTTGCCTTCGGGCACATCGCCTCCCCCCGGGTCGACGAGCCAGTCCCGGAACCGGACCGCATCACCCCGCGCGGCCTGCAGGTCACTGATGGCCGGATAACGGTTGATGCCGACGACCACGGCGTAGTGCAGGTCGTTCATCGGACTTCTCCCCCTACGTTCAGTCCTCGTGCCGTCAGTCCGCGAGCATCGCCGCCACGCTCGCGAGGACCTGCGGGTCGTCGTCGAACGCGATGTGGCTCCGCGCCCCCGAGCGCAGGCCGGGGCCGCCGTCCCCGGGCGACCACACCGTGCGCGCGGGGTCCGCCCGCAGGAAGCCGCGCAAATCGTCGGAGTCGGGCCCCGTGGCGGCGGGGTCGAGGTACCAGTGCTGCATGCCCGCGACCGGCGTGACGGCGGTCTGCAGGGACGGCCCGCGTTCCAGGACCCCGGAGATGAAGTAGAGCAGCGACCTCGGATACAGGAACGGCACCAGGTGGTCGGCCTGCTCCGCCCTGTCGGTCATGGTGAACATCCGCAGCCGGTCGAAGAGTTCGGACTGGCGGCGGACCACGGGTGCGAGCTGCGCCACCGTGCAGGCCGGCGCGAGGAGCACCACGTCCCGCAGCCGGAAGTCGGCCGGAAGGGGATCGTCGGCGGCGGCACGCCTGCGCACGAGGTCGTCGAGCAGGTTGCCGATGAACACGGCGCCCGCGCTGTGGCCGACCACGGTCACCTGGGGGCGGGTGCCCGTGGAGAGCAGCTCGGCGAACCGGTCCAGGAAGTACCGCCCGGCGCGGACCTCGTCGTCGTCGGCGGCGAAGGTGTCCGCGGTCTGCTGCTTCATCGCGTCCCAGATCGCGGCGCCCACGTTGGCGAGGTAGAACTCACGGAGGATCTCCTCGACGACCGTCGGGTAGAGCCCGTGGTCGTTGCGCTGCCGGTAGCGGCCGACGACGGCCGCCACTACGCGCACGGTCTTGCGCACCATCAACGCGGTGCTCACCAGGGCACGTTCCCCCGTGCCCGCCCTGGCCACGAGGTCGGCCACGACCTCCGGTGACATCAGTGTGGTCGCCGCGGCACGCCCCCCGATGACGTCTCGCGCCGCGGCGACCGGCTCTGTGGTGCTGCTCCCGGCCCGTGGCAGCACCGAGTTCACGATCTCCCGGGTGCGTTCGGCCAGTTCGGTGTCCGCCGAGAGTTCGGCGGCGATCTGCCGCTCCTCGGTTTCCTTCAGCGGCGGTACGTCCGGCGGTGCGCTCAGCCGGGCGTAGGGCTCCTGGCCCGCCCGTACCTGGGCGAGTTCCGCTTGGACGGCCCTCGGGGTGGGAGTGGCCACCACCCCGAGAGCACGCTGCCCCGGCTCCTTGAAGACCAGGCCCGTGGCGTAACGAGTGACCCTGTTGAGCAGCGTCCTGAAGACGCTCTCGTTCAGGATCTGCGGCAGGTTGCCCCGCAGGGTCTCCAGGAGGCCGCTGCTCCACACGAAGAAGACGGGGTCGGCGCCCGCCGCCTCGTACACGGGCGCGAGCCGGTGGGCGGTGGCGAACCCCAGCGTGTCGTCGATGAGCCCGCCGTGGAAGTGGAGCACCACGCGCGGCCGGTCCTTGAGCCCGGCCACGAGCTCGTCGATGTCGGCGGTGGTGGTCGAGGCGAGCCGACCACCCTGCCGGGTGTGGATGCACCGCTCACGGAAGGAAGCCATGCCCAGGAAGGTAGGGCGGCGCCACCGCCCCGGCATCGGGGGCCATCTCAGGGAAACCCCTGACTAGGAACCCGAGGGGGCACCCATCCACTCGGCCTCGTACCCCGCGTACGTCCCGTCGTGCGTCGCGAGGTGCGTGAACTGGTCGACGTACTCCTTGAACGGCTCGTCCCCGCGCGGCAGCGCGTAGGCCTTCTCCGAGAAGGTGAAGGGCTTGTCGGGGTGGAGGGAGCAGAGCTCGGGGTGGATCTTGGACTGGTAGCGGGTCTCGCTGGCGTCCGTCATCATCACATCCGCGCGGCCCGCGACGATCTCCTGGAAGATCGTGGTGTTCTCGGGGTGCAGCTTGATGGCGGCCTGCTTGATGTTCTCGCGCGCGAACTGCTCGTTCGTGCCGCCGGGGTTGACGATGACGGTGGTGCCCGGCTTGTCGATGTCCTTGAGCGTGCCCTCGCCGAACTCGTCCTTGTCGGCGCAGCGCACGATCGGCGTCTTGCCGTCCTCGCGGGTCGGCTCGCTGAAGTAGACCTGGCGGGCGCGGGGCAGGGTGATGGAGACGCCGCCGACCGCGATGTCGCAGCGGCCGGCCGCGACGTCCTTGGTCAGGTTCGCCCAGGTCGTCGGCACGTACGAGGGCTTCGCGTCGAGGCTCTTCGCCAGGTCCTCGGCCATCTTGATGTCCACGCCGCTGTACGTTCCGTCGGCTGGGTCGAGGTGGGTGAAGGGGCGGTAGTCGCCGGTCGTGCACACCTTCAGGACGCCCGACTTCGGCACGGAATCGAGGAGGCTTCCGTGGTGGCGGTCCTTGCCGCGCCCGGTGTCGGGCGACGCGGGCGCGGCAGCCGTGACGGCGAGCAGACAGACCAGGGCGGACAGGGTGGCGGCACGCTTCACGGGGGCTCCTCCGGACGGGTTCGCGGCTCGAAGGGATCACCTTCGCAGAAGCGATCTGGGCGGTGAAGCCCCTTCTCATCAGGCGAGCGGCGCCAGTTGGGTCGCCGTCAGGTCCGGGCCCGCCCCGGTTTCGTGGGCGTCCTCGTCGAACGGGTAGAGCGGGCGCTCGACCCGGTGGTGGCCGAGCCGCAGCAGGTCCTGGTCGACGCCGCCCGGGGTGAGGGCGAGGAGCCAGTCGGCGGCCATGTCGTAGAGCTCGGGCTCCAGGTAGCCGATCTTGACGACCACGAGGTCGAAGGTGCGCGGGTCGATGCCGAGGCCGCCGTCCGCCGGGCCCATGAAGTCCGCGAGGGTGTGGAAGGGCTTGCGGCGCTCGACCAGGATCACGGTCACTCCGCCGGTGCGCACCGCCGCCATGTCGACACCCCGGTCGTACGCGCCGCCTTCCGCGCGGTCCTTCTGCTCGGTCGCGCGCTGCAACGCCACGACGGTGCCGGTGAGTTCGTACGGTCCACCGTGGTTCGCGTCGACCTTGCCGCCCACGCTCAGGGTGACCTCGGCACCCACTCCGGCCTCGAAGCAGCGGGCGACGGCCACCGGGTCGGTGATGCCGGGGTGGACGGCGGTGACCTTCCCGGAGCGGATGGAGTCGTTCTCCAGGAGCTTGCTCAGCATGTACGCGAGGTCGCCCGCGCCGCCCGCCGTGGGGTTGTCGCCGGAGTCGCTGATCAGGAAGGGCCGCTTCTCCGAGGCCACCGCCTTCGCGACGCACTCCTCGGCACCGCCGGTCGGGCCGACGAAGACGAAGTCGCGACGCGCGTCCCAGTAGCGGCGGGCCAGCTTCCCGGCCTCCGCGGCGGCCAGTTCGGCGTCGTCGCCGGTGACGACGATCGCGGCCTTGCAGCGCGGTTCGTCCGCCCAGGCGTAGCCGACCCACATCGCGGCGTCGAGGATGCCGGGCAGCTTCTCGATGTCGGCGAGCGAGGCGTAGAGCGACTTGGCGGGCTCCAGGCGGGTGCTGGTCTTCTCGCCGGGCAGCAGCACGGGCACCTGCACCCAGGCGCGGTGCGGCCTGACTCCCTCGCGCAGGCAGCGTACGAGGTTGCGTGCGGCGCGCTCGCGGGTCTCCCAGGCGTCTTCGTGCGGGGCGAGGCGGTGGGCGGTGAGCAGGTCGATGGGCTCGGCGAACCGGCGCGAGACGTTGCCGTGCAGGTCCATGGCGGTCGACATCATGGGGCGGCCGCCGTCGGGGGTGCCGACGGAGTCGAGCGCGGCGCGGACGGCTTCCGTCAGGTCGGCCTCGGCGTCGGTCAGGCCGACGACGCTCATCGCGCCATGGATGTCGTGGACGAGACCGTCCAGGGGGCCCGCCTCCCGTATGCGCGTGACCAGTTCGTCCTTGAGGATCAGGTACGACTCGGCCTCGACCGGACCGCCGGGCAGCGAGGTCGCGTGCAGGAGCGGCACCCATTCGACCGTGTTCGCGAGGTCCGATCCGGGCCGGGTCCAGGTGTAGCGGTCCAGGAGGTCCTGGCCGCGGGTCTGGCGGAAGTCGTCCGTGGTGGAGCGGTGCGGGCAGAAGGTGGAGGACTCGATGCCGATGCCGCCGATGCCGATGCGCAGGCGGCGCTGGTTCGATGCGGGGGTGGTCATGCTTGGACGCTCTCTTCCTGGGACGACGGGTCCTGTGGGGCCGGGGTGGTCGGCAGGTTCTGGCGCAGGGCGGTGAGTCCGGCGCCGAGGAGGCCGGCGTCGCGGCCCGTCACGGTGGTGGTGATCTCCAGGTCCGCGGTGGCCAGGGGCAGGCAGCGCTCGTAGAGGACACCGCGTACGGCGGCGACGAGCGGTTCGGCGGTGGCGAGTACGCCGCCGAGGGCGACGGCCTGGGGGTTGAAGAAGTTCACGACGACGGAGAGGACCGTGCCGATGTGCCGTCCCGCCGTGCGGACCAGGGTGGTGGCCTGCGGGTCGCCGTCGGCGACGAGCCGCAGGAGCTCGGTGGTGTCCGCCACCTCTACGCCCTGCTGAGCGAGTTCGCGGATGAGCGCGGCGCCGCTCGCCACGGTCTCCAGGCAGCCGATGTTGCCGCAGCTGCACGGGCGGTCGCCCGCCGCCTCGATGCGCACGTGGCTGATGTCGCCCGCGGAGCCGCCCGCGCCGTCGTGCGGGCGGCCCGCCACGATGACACCACTGCCGATGCCGCGGCCCGCCTTGACGACGACCATGTGGTCGAGTCCGGGGCGTGCGGTGCGGTGTTCGCCGACGGCCATCATCGTGGCGTCGTTGTCGACGGTGACGGGGATGCCGAGGCGTTCGGCGAGGACGTCGCGCAGCGGGTAGCGGTGCCAGCCGGGCATGCGGGACGGGCTCAGGACGCGGCCCTCGGCGGGCTGCACGGGGCCGGGAAAGGCGACACCCAGGGCGCGTACGGTGCGGCCCGACTCGCGCTGCCGGGCGCCCAGTTCGGCGACCTGCCCGCAGAGCCAGTCGACGGCTGACTCGGGCCCCGCGGTGATGTCGTGCGGCAGGTCGACGGCGTCCAGGACGGTGCCGCCGAGGTCGACGACGCCGATGCGCGCGTGGTGGCTGCCGAGGTCGGCGGCGAGGGCGACGCCGCCCTGTGCGTGGACGCGCAGGAGGCGGGGGCGGCGGCCACCGCGTGACGCTCCCTCGCCGGATTCCGTGAGCACGCCGGCGGCGACGAGTTCCTGCACCCGCAGCGACACCGTGGAGGGGGCGAGCCCCAGCTCCCGTACGAGATCGGCCCGCGAGGAGGCGGCGCCCGAAGAAACCAGCTGCAGGATGTGCTGGGCCGACCCCGGTTCGCCGTGCGGTGTTCCGGCCATGCCGCCCCCAGTTGCTTCGATCAGTTCTTTCGACATCGGGACGAACACTAAGTCCCTTCAAACCAAGTTGGCCAGACCCTCCCAATTTTGAGACTTCTTGCCGAACGAAGCTCTTGACTTGATTTTGTCGCCAGATCTAGCGTTCAGGCGCCGCCCGCCGATCTCCGGCACGGTCCGGCTCTCGCATCCTTGGAGGCCCTTCGCCATGCGCTCTAGGCGATCACGTCCCCGCGCTCGGCGCCGCGCGCTCATAGCGGCGGCGGCAACCGTTGCCGCGCTCGCCCTCACGGCAGTGACCGGCTGCACGCAGGAGGGCGGCCGCGTCGACATGGGTCCCACCGGCGGCACTCCGGTCGAGGGCGGCACCGCCACGATGGCCCTGCCGCCCGCCGCGACACCGAACTGGATCTTCCCGATCGGCGCCCCCGGTTACGGCGCCTCGTACAACTACGGGATCCAGTCGCTGCTCTTCATGCCGGTGTACGACGCCGTGCAGGAGAAGGGCGAGCTGACCACGCACGGCCCGAGCACGCTGGGCCGGGAGCCGAAGTTCAGCGACGCCAACAAGACGGTGACCGTGCCGCTGCGCGAGGGCGTGAAGTGGTCCGACGGAGAGCCGGTCACCTCACGCGACATCGAGTTCTGGTTCAACCTCGTCAAGGCCAACAGGACGAGCTGGGGCAACTACTCGGTCGGCACGATGCCCGACAACGTCAAGCGGTTCGAGGCCGTCGACGACCACACCGTGCGCCTGCACCTGAGCCGCGCGTACAACCCGGACTGGTTCACCGCCAACCAGCTCACGCTGATGCGGGCCCTGCCCCAGCACGCCTGGGACGCCAAGACCGAGGGCGGAAAGATCGGCGACTGGGACCGCACGAAGGACGGCGCCAAGACCGTCTTCGCGCGGCTCACGCGGCACGCCAAGAGCCTTGGATCGTACGGCTCCGACCCGCTGTGGAAGACGGTCAACGGGCCCTGGAAGCTGGCGGGCTGGCGCGACAGCGGCCAGGTCACCATCGTGCCCAACGAGAAGTACACCGGCCCGAAGTCGCAGCGTCCGCACCTCGACAAGGTCGTCTTCAAGCCCTTCACCACCGCCGACTCCGAGTACAACGTCCTGCGTTCGGGGGGCGTCGACTACGGCTACATCCCGCCGTCGGTGGTGGCGCAGAAGGAGAAGTTCCAGGAGAAGGGCTACCGTGTCGATCCGTGGGAGGGCTGGGCGGCGACGTACATCGTCTACAACTTCAACTCCACGCACGCGGGCCCGATGATGGACCAGCTCTACATCCGCCGGGCGATGCAGCATCTCGTCGACCAGAAGGCGATGAGCGACGTCATCTGGCAGGGCAGCGCGACGCCGACGCTCGGTCCGGTGCCGGTGACGCCGAAGAGCCAGTACCTGTCCAGGGCGATGGAGAAGAACCAGTACCCGTTCGACGTGCGCGAGGCCCGGCGGCTCCTCACCGCGCACGGCTGGCGGACCGAGGACGGCACCGCCCGCTGCGTACGCCCGGGGACGGACGCCGACGAGTGCGGCAAGGGCATCGCGGGGAACGCCCCGCTCGAACTCACCCTGCTCTCCCAGTCCGGATCCACCGAGACCACGAACATGATGCAGGAGCTCAAGTCCTCGCTCTCCAAGGCCGGGATCGACCTGACCGTGCGCCAGCAACCGCTGAACTCGGTGCTCGGCAACTCCGTCCCCTGCACGGCGAAGGACCCCGGCTGCGACTGGGACATGTCGTTCTTCGGCACGGCCGGCAGCTGGTACTACCCGCTCAACCCGAGCGGTGAGCAGCTCTTCTCCACCGGCGCTTCGGCCAACTTCGGGAACTACAGCGACAAGAGGGCCGACCGGATCATCCGCGGCGTGCAGTACTCCCCCGACATGAAGGCCGTGCACGAGTACGGCGAGTACCTGGCCGAGCAGCTGCCGGTGATGTGGATGCCCAACCCCGCCTACCAGGTCTCCGTGATCCGCAACGACTTGCGGGGCATCAGCCAGAACCCGACGGTCACCTTCGCGCCGCAGGACTGGTACTACGTCAAGAAGAAGGGAGCCGACAAGTGACCGGCTTTCTGGTCAAGCGCTTCCTTCAGGCGCTGGTCGTGCTGTTCCTGGTCTCGATCATCGTCTTCACGCTGCTGCACATGCTGCCCGGCGGCCCCGCGCGCGCCATCCTCGGCCCGAAGGGCACCCCGCAGCAGATCGAGACCTTCAACCACCAGCAGGGATACGACCGTTCCCTGCCCGCGCAGTACGTGATGTACCTGAAGCGGCTGTTCACCGGCGACCTCGGCGAGTCCTTCAAGCTCAACTCCCCGGTCTTCGACCTGCTCAAGCAGCGGCTGCCGAAGACCCTGCTCCTGACGGTCCTTTCCACCGCGCTCGCCGTGGTCATCGCCGTCCCGCTCGGCCTGCTGCAGGCCGTGCGCCGCGGCAAGGCGTCGGACTACGCGATGACGGGCATCGCCTTCCTCCTGTACGCGACGCCGGTGTTCTTCCTCGGTCTCATCATGATCATCCTGTTCGCGCAGGTGATGCCGATCCTCCCGGCAGAGGCACCCCAGGGCGAGAGCGTCGGCGAACTCCTGGGCGACTTCACTGGGTTGGTGCTTCCCGTCGTCACCATGGCGTTCGGCATCGTGGCGATGTTCAGCCGCTACATGCGCTCCGCGGTCCTCGACAACCTCACCGAGGAATACGTCCGTACGGCGATGGCCAAGGGCCAGTCGAGCCGCCGGATCATGGTCCGGCACGTCCTGCGCAACGCCCTGATCCCGCTCGCCACACTGCTCGGCCTGTATCTGCCGACGCTGTTCAGCGGTGCGCTCGTCGTCGAGTCGATGTTCAACTACCCCGGTATGGGGCTGCTGTTCTGGAACGCGGCGCAGGGCTCCGACTTCCCGGTGCTGCTCGGCGTGACGCTCGTCGTCGGCATCGCCACCGTCGTCGGCTCGCTGCTCACCGACATCCTGTACGCCGTCCTCGACCCCCGGATCCGGAGCGTGGCATGAGTACCGCGACCGCACCTGTCAGCCCGGACGCCGCTCCGGGCAACGAGGCGGCGGCCCAGGCCACGCCCTCCCTCGCCCGCCGCACGCTCCAGGTCTTCACCGGCAACAAGCTCGCCCTGACCGGCGTGGTGGTCCTGGTCCTGCTCCTTGCCTTCAGCTACCTCGGGCCGCTCCTGTACTCCACCGAGCAGACGCACACCGACCTGTCCCGGGCGAACCTCGCACCGGGCAGCTCCGGCCACCTCCTGGGCACCACCGACCTCGGCTACGACATGGTCGGCCGGCTGATGGTCGCCGGACAGACGTCCCTCGAAATCGGCCTGGCGGCAGGCCTGTTGGCCACGCTCTTCGGGACGGTGTACGGCGCCGTCGCGGGCTACTTCGGCGGTTGGGTGGACGCGGCCATGATGCGGATCACGGACGCCGCGCTCGCCATCCCCGCGATGTTCCTGCTCGTCGTGGTCGCCGCGATCATCACGCCCAGCAAGGGCGTCCTCATCGTGATCATCGCGTCGGTCGCCTGGCTCTCCCCCGCCCGCCTGGTGCGCGGCGAAGCGCTCTCGCTGCGCGACCGCGAGTACGTACAGGCGATGCGGATGATGGGCGGCGGCGGCGCGCGGGCCGTGTTCAAGCACATCGTGCCGAACGCGATCGGCACGATCATCGTCAACTGCACCTTCCAGATCGCCGACGCCATCCTCTACGTCAGCTATCTGGCCTTCCTGGGCCTGAGCATCCCGCCGCCGTCGGCCGACTGGGGGTCGATGCTCTCGGCCGGCATCACCTACACCCAGAACGGCTACTGGTGGCTGATCTTCCCGCCGGGCATCGCGATCGTCCTGGTCGTCGCCGCGTTCAACTTCATCGGTGACGGGCTGCGGGACGCGTTCGAAGTACGGCTGCGGAAGTAAGGGAGAACCGACAAGATGACCGAGCCTCTGCTCAAGACCGAGCCCCTGCTCAAGATCGACGATCTGCGGGTCGACATCACCTCGCGCGAGCGCACCGTCCACGCCCTGGACGGCATCTCCCTCGAACTCGCCCCGGGCGAGGCCCTGGGCATCGTGGGCGAGTCGGGCTGCGGCAAGACGATGACCGCGCTCAGCGTCCTCGGACTGCTGCCGCCCGGCGGCGAAGTCACCGGCGGGCGCGTCCTGTTCGACGGCCGGGACCTGGCCGCGGCACCCGCGCCTGTCCTCCAGGACGTACGGGGCAACACCATCGGCATGGTCTTCCAGGACCCGCTCACCTCGCTGAACCCGACGATGACGATCGGGGCGCAGGTGGCCGAGCCGCTGATCCTGCACCGCCCCGAGCTCAGCAGGAAAGAGGCGTGGGCACGGGCCGAGGAGATGCTGCGCCTGGTCGGCATGCCGCAGCCCGCGGAGCGCATGAAGGCCTATCCGCACCAGCTGTCGGGCGGCATGCGCCAGCGCGTGGCGATCGCCATGGCGCTGGTCTGCGAGCCGAGACTGCTCATCGCGGACGAGCCGACCACCGCCCTCGACGTGACGACCCAGCACCAGATCCTGGAGCTGATCGACGGCCTGCGCGAACGCCTCGGCATGGCGATGATCCTGGTCACGCACGACCTGGGCGTCATCGCCAACCGGGTCGACCGGGTCGCGGTGATGTACGCGGGCAAGGTCGCCGAACAGGCCGATGTGCGCGGCCTGTTCGCAAGACCCCGGCACCGCTACACGGAGGCCCTGTTCGCCTCGCTCCCCGAGCGGGCCGCGGACAGCGGCACCGCGCTGCACACGATCCCGGGCCTTCCGCCGAACCTGGCGGTGCGCCCGACCGCATGCCGCTTCGCGCCGCGCTGCACCTTCGCCACGGACGAGTGCCGTACGACGGAGCCGCCGCTCACGGACGACGAAGTGCGGGGCGGCGAGCACCGGTTCGCCTGCTTCCACCCCGTGCCGGACCATGCCTCGGAGGAGGAGGTCGTGGTCCCGCCGGCCGTGCCCGCCCCGCGCGCACCCGGTGACGTGCTCCTCGAACTCGACTGTCTGGTCAAGGAGTTCCCCCTCAAGGGCGGTACCTTCTCGCGCAGCCGTGGCACGGTGAGCGCGGTCGGCGGGGTGTCCCTGACGGTCCGCAAGGGTGAGACGTTCGGCATGGTCGGCGAGTCCGGCTGCGGCAAGACGACCCTCGGGCGGATCGTCGCGGGCCTGGAGGAGCCGACCGCCGGGCACGTGACGTTCGAGGGGCACGACCCGGCGCGGATGTCACGGGCCGAGCGGCGGGCACACCGGCGGCGCGTGCAGCTGATGTTCCAGGACTCCACGGCCGCCATGGACCCCCGGATGCGGGTGGGCGAGATCCTGCGGGAGCCGCTCGTCATCCAGGGTGTCGGCAGCCGCGCCGACCAGGAGAAGCTGATCGCCGAGCTCCTGGACGCGGTCGGCCTGCCGCGCGGCGCCGTGCACCGCTACCCGCACGAGTTCTCCGGCGGCCAGCGCCAACGCCTGGGCCTGGCACGGGCGTTGACGCTCTCCCCGGATCTGGTGGTCGCGGACGAGCCGGTCTCCGCGCTGGACGTCTCCGTGCAGGCGCAGATCCTGAACCTGATGCGGGAGCTGCAGCGGGAGCGCGGCCTGACGTATCTGTTCATCTCGCACGACCTGGCGGTGGTGCGCCACCTCGCGGACACCGTCGGCGTGATGTACCTGGGCAAGCTGGTCGAGTCGGGCCCCGCCGAGCAGGTGTACGCCCAGCCACTGCACCCGTACACGCGGGGGCTCCTGGACACGGTCAACCTGCCCGACCCGCAGGCGGCGGACGGCCTGGACCGGGCTCCTCTGGAGGGCGAGACGCCGTCGGCGGCGAAGCCCCCGTCGGGCTGCCGCTTCCGCACCCGCTGCCCGGCGGCCCAGGACGTCTGCGCCACCACGGAACCGCGGGTGAGCACGCCGAACGGCCCGGGACACCAGGTCGCGTGTCACTTCCCCCTGTCCGCGCCTCGGCTAGCGTCGGCAGTGTGAAACTCGCGGAAGCACTGACCCGGCGCCCGCTCGTGCTCGACGGCGGCCTCTCCAACCAGCTGGAGGCCGCCGGGCACGACCTGAGCGATGCCCTGTGGTCGGCGAGGCTGCTGGCCGACGAGCCGGAGGCGATCGCGGCGGCGCACCGCGCGTACTACGAGGCAGGCGCCGACATCGCCACCACGGGGAGCTATCAGGCGACGTTCGAGGGCTTCGCGCAGCACGGCATCGACGCGCTGAGCACTGCCGAACTGCTGCGCCTGAGCGTGGAGCTGGCCCGCGACGCGGGAGCGGACGCGGGCCGCGAGGTGTGGGTGGCCGCGTCCGCGGGACCGTACGGGGCGATGCTCGCGGACGGCTCCGAGTACCGGGGCCGGTACGGCCTGACGGTGGCCGAGCTCGAACGTTTCCACCGCCCGCGCCTGGAGGTCCTGGCCGACGCGGAGCCGGACGTGCTCGCCCTGGAGACGGTGCCGGACACGGACGAGGCGCGGGCCCTGCTGCGGGCCGTGCGCGGCTTGGGGGTGCCCGCCTGGCTCTCGTACACGGTCTCCGGCGGCTACACGCGGGCGGGCCAGCCCTTGACGGAGGCGTTCGCGCTGGCCGCCGACGCCGAGGAGATCCTCGCGGTCGGTGTCAACTGCTGCGACCCCCAGGACGCGGACGCTGCGGTGCGCCTGGCCGCGCGGATCACGGGGAAGCCGGTGGTGGCGTACCCGAACAGCGGCGAGACGTGGGACGCGGCCGCCAGGGCGTGGCGGGGCCCCGCCCACTTCACCGCGGGCCGGGTCGCGGGCTGGCGGGACGCGGGGGCGCGGCTGATCGGAGGATGCTGCCGGGTGGGGCCGGAAATGATCGCGCGGGTGGCTGCGGAGCTGTCCGGCAACGGCTGACCCGGGCGTGCCGCGAGGGGCCTGCGGCACACCCGCCGCACCCAGCCCGACCTGCGGGAACGCCGCGTCCGGGGGTGACTGTCAGTGCCGGGGTGCAGACTGAGCCATACCTGAGACAACGACGTCCCGGAGGTGGCCGTGATGGCCGAGATCATCCTGACCGTAGGCACCCGCAAAGGCCTCTTCATCGGTCGCAGGCGCGGCGGCTCGAACACCTGGCGGTTCGACGACGGCCCGTACTTCAACGCCCAGGCCGTCTATTCGGTGGGCATCGACACCCGCGGCAGTACGCCCCGCCTCCTGGTGGGCGGCGACAGTTCCCATTTCGGCCCGTCCGTCTTCCACTCCGACGACCTCGGCAAGACCTGGACGGAGCCGCCCGAGGCGGCCGTCAAGTTCCCGAAGGACACCGGGGCGTCCCTGGAGCGGGTCTGGCAACTGCACCCGGCCGCCGCCGAACCGGACGTCGTGTACGCGGGCACCGAACCGGCGGCCCTGTACAAGTCGCGGGACCGGGGCGAGACCTTCGAGCTCGTGCGGCCGCTCTGGGAGCACCCCACGCGCGACCGGTGGGTGCCGGGAGGCGGCGGCGAGGGCCTGCACACCATCCTGACCGACCCGCGCGACCCCGACGCGGTGACGGTCGCCGTCTCCACCGCCGGTGTCTTCCGCACCCTGGACGGCGGCCGGAGCTGGGCGCCGTCGAACAACGGCGTCTCCGCGGCCTTCCTGCCGGACCCGAACCCGGAGTTCGGCCAGTGCGTGCACAAGGTCGCGCGGGACGCCGTCGACCCGGACCGCCTGTATCTGCAGAACCACTGGGGCGTGTTCCGCAGCGACGACTCGGGCGGGCACTGGACGGACATCGGCGAGGGCCTGCCCTCCGACTTCGGCTTCACCGCCGTCGCCCACCCGCACCGCGCCGACACGGCCTACGTCTTCCCGATCAACGCCGACATGGACCGCGTCCCCGCCGACCACCGGTGCCGCGTCTACCGCACATCCGACGCGGGCAAGAGCTGGGAGCCGCTCAGCGCGGGCCTCCCGGCCGACGACCACTACGGCACGGTGCTGCGCGACGCGATGTGCAGCGACGGCCAGGATCCCGCGGGCATCTACTTCGGCAATCGCAACGGCGAGGTGTACGCGTCGGCGGACGACGGGGACAGCTGGCGGGAGTTGGCGTCCCACCTGCCCGACGTACTGTGCGTCAGGGCGGCGGCCATCGGTTGATCGACGCCCCCGTTACGGCAGTAGGGTGACGCCGTGGCATCACGACCTTTGCATGAAATCGTCGAGGCGGGCTGGGCGAAGGCCCTCGAACCCGTCGCCGGGAAGATCTCCGAGATGGGCGACTTCCTGCGCGCGGAGATCGCCGCGGGACGCACCTACCTCCCGGCCGGGCCGAACGTCCTGCGCGCGTTCCAGCAGCCGTTCGACGAGGTGCGGGTGCTGATCGTCGGCCAGGACCCCTATCCGACCCCCGGGCACGCGGTGGGTCTGTCGTTCTCGGTCGCGCCCGAGGTGCGCCCGCTGCCCGGCAGCCTCATCAACATCTACCGCGAGATGGGCTCCGACCTGGGCGTCCCGCAGCCGTCGAACGGCGATCTGACGCCCTGGACGCAGCAGGGCGTCCTGCTGCTCAACAAGGCGCTCACCACGGCCCCGGGGCGTCCCGCCGCGCACCGGGGCAAGGGCTGGGAGGAGGTCACCGAGCAGGCCATCAAGGCGCTCGCCGCCCGCGGCCGGCCCCTCGTCTCCATCCTGTGGGGACGTGACGCCCGCAATCTGCGGCCGCTGCTCGGCCCGCTGCCGTCGGTCGAGTCCTCGCACCCGTCGCCGATGTCGGCGGACCGCGGCTTCTTCGGCTCGCGCCCCTTCAGCCGGGCCAATGACCTCCTCGTCCAGCAGGGCGGGCAGCCGGTGGACTGGCGGCTTCCGTGACGGACGCCCCGTGCGTCCTCGGCGTCGACTCGGGCGGCTCCGGCATGCGGGTCGCCCTCGGCCTGCCGGGCGGGGCCGGCCGCCCGCCCCCGGTGAGTTCGAACAAACCCGTGCGGACGGGTGCGCGCGGAATCGACGCCGGGCACTTCATCGAGCAACTCCTGCCCATGGCAAGGGAGTTGCTCGCACGGTCAGGTGCCGGACAGGTCACCGCTGTCGCCGTCGGCGCGGCGGGCATGGCGACGCTCGGCGACGATCTGCGCGCACAGTTGCCGGGCGCCCTCCACGAGGCTCTGGGCGTACGGCGCCTGGCGCTCGCCGCGGACGCCGTCACCGCGTACGCGGGCGCGCTCGGCGACCGCCCCGGCGCGGTCGTCGCCGCGGGCACCGGCATGATCGCGATCGGCACTGACCTGGCGGCCTGGCAGCGCGCCGACGGCTGGGGGCATCTGCTCGGCGACTGCGGCGGCGGCGCCTGGATCGGCCGCGCGGGCCTCGATGCGGCGATGCGGGCGTTCGACGGCAGACGCGGCGGCTCGAAGGCGCTGCTCGCCCGCGCCGAGGAGCTTTTCGGCCCCGCGCCGGGACTGCCCGGCGAGCTCTATCCCCGTACGGACCGGCCCGCGATGCTCGCCTCGTTCGCACCCGAAGTGGCGCACTGCGCCCCCGAGGACCCCGTGGCCGAAGCGATCCTGCGGGACGCCGCCCGGCACATCGCCGAAGCGGCGGCGGCCGTCTGCCCGGCGTCCGACGTGGCGGGTCAGGGGGTGCAGCCCGAAGTCGCCCTGACCGGAGGCCTGTTCAAGATGGGCGACGCACTGCTGGGCCCGGTGCGCGCGGAGCTGAAGGACCTCCTGCGGCATGTGCGACTGGTCACAGCCGCCGGTGATCCGCTGGACGGCGCCCTGCTCATCGCCGCCGACACCGGCGCGGACCGCCTGCGTCTGCCGCTCGACCCACGCATGCTCACCTTGCACACCGAATACGACAGTTGACCACCCAGGATGACCACTCCGTAATGTGACAGTCGTCCTCTACGTAACTCATAAGACAAAAGCGGACTTATACCGCCCACCTGTACCCTCCCCGAACAGCGAAGCCCCCGAAACCAGTAGCATGCGGCGCCATGAGCTCCTCCACTGGGCCCGCATCAGGCCTGCCCGTACGAATGCCGCGACCCCGCCAGCCCGGGCGGCACCGCCGCCCGGAGCCCGTGGCGGCTCCCGAGAACGCGCCCGCGCTCGTTCTCGCCGTACCGGGCGTACCCAGCAGCGCCACGCGCAGCCTCGCCGAAGAGGTCGTGAGCATCGCACGCTCCGAGCTCCCCGGCCTCGACGCCCGCATCGGGTACCTCGACGGGACCGAGGACGCCACGGTCACCTCGTTCCCGGAGTTCCCCTCGCTGCACTCCGTGCTCGCGCACGCCGTCAACGAACGCACCGCACGCTTCGAGCAGGCGCGCGCCGCGGGTGCGGACGTCGCCGAGCCCGACGGCCCCGTGGCCGTCGTGGTCCCCCTCCTCGCCGGTCCCGACAACGCGCTGATGCGGCGCGTGCGCCAGGCCGTGATGGACAGCCGCGCCCCCGCCGAGCTGACGGACGTCCTCGGCCCGCACCCGCTGCTCGCCGAGGGACTGCACGTGCGCCTGTCGGAGGCCGGTCTGGCCCGTGCCGACCGCGCCCGGCTGTTCACGGTGGCCACCGCGGCGGACGGCATCGTCCTCGCCACGGTCGGCGGCGAGGAGGCCGTGCAGGCCGCCGGGATCACCGGCATGCTGCTCGCGGCCCGCCTCGCGGTGCCGGTGATGGCCGCCGCGCTCGACCAGGAGGGCGCCATCGCGAACACCGCCGAGGAGCTGCGCGGCTCCGGCTCCACGCAGCTGGCGCTCGCCCCGTACCTGATCGGTCCCGAGATCGACGGCAGCCTCCTCGACGCGGCCGCCAAGGAGGCCGGCTGCGCGGTCGCCGAGTCGCTCGGCGCCTACCCGGCGATCGGCAAGCTGGCCCTCTCCAAGTACACGTCGGCGCTCGGGATCGCCCCGCAGCAGCCGTCGGGCGCGCCGGTCCACTGACCGCAGCGCGCCGGCAGACCTGATGCCGTCACGCCGATGGGCCCGCCCCCTGATACAGGGGGCGGGCCCATCGGCGTACGCGGGTCCGGTGGCTCAGTTGAAGATCACGCAGGAGGCGGCGGGAGCCTCGATCGAGCCCGCGCGCCGGGGGATGCCCGTCTCCGGGTCCACGGCGAACCAGGTCACGTCGCCGGAGCGCTCGTTGGCCGCGTACAGGAACCGGCCCGACGGGTCGATGGCCAGGTCACGCGGCCAGTGGCCGCCGCACGGCACGGTGGCGGTGAGCCGCGGCCGGTCGCCCGCCTCGTCGAGGGCGAGCACCGAGATGACGTCCTGACCGCGGGTCGCGGTCCACAGGAAGCGGCCGTCGGGGGCCACGACGACCTCGGAGGGGAACGCCTCGCCGTCGCCGTCCGCGGGGCCCGGCAGGACGGCCGCCTCGCCGAGCGGCCTGAGTGCCCCCTCGGAGGCGTCCCAGGCGCAGATCGTGAGGGTGGGGGCGAGCTCGTTCAGGACGTACGCGCGATCGCCGCGCGGGTGGAACACGAGATGCCGGGGTCCCGAGCCGGGCCGCAGCGCGATCTCCCGGTGCAGGGTCGGCTCGCCCGCCGCCGAGAGCTCACAGACGCGTACGGAATCGGTGCCGAGGTCGACGCTCACCACCCAGCGGCCGCTCGGATCGGGCAGCACCTGATGGGCGTGCGGGCGCTGCTGGCGCTGCGGATGGGGTCCCGCGCCGGTGTGCGCGAGGACGCCCGACGGTGCGGGTGCGAGGCTGCCGTCGGAGCGCAGGGGCACGGCGGTGACGCTGCCGGAGCCGTAGTTGGCGGTGAGGACGTGGCCGGCGTGCAGGGCGAGATGCGTGGGCGCGTCCCCGCCGACCGCGACCGGCGGCCCGGCCGGTTCGGGCTTGTCGCCGTTCAGGCGGTACGCGGCGACGGCCCCGCCGGACGTCTCGCTGACGGCGTAGAGCGTGTCGCCCGCAGCCGACAGGGCGAGGTACGAGGGGTCCGCGAGACTGTCCGTCCCGCCGAGCACGGTCAGCGCACCACTGTCCGGGTCGACGGCAGCGGTGAGGATCCCGGGCCCGCCCGCCGCGGTGAAGGACCCGATGTACGCCCGTTGACTGTCGCCGTGCCTGCCGACCACTGCGTTCCCCTCTCGACTCTGGACCGAGCACCATGTCCAGGGGGCACTCGTGCGGCAGACGCTAGCAGGGGGTCTAGACCAAGGCGCTGCAGATCGGGAGCGGGGTCGGCCGTCCAGCCGTCAAGGAGAGGTTGCCGCGGCCGTGGGCCGCGCGGTGTCCTTGATGGCGGGCAGGGCGAGGGCGCCGGCCAGTTCGGCCAGTTCCTCGTCGGTCGGGCGGACGGGCCCCTCGGCGCCGTCCTGCGCGAAGGCCCGGATGCGCGGGGTGCGGATCCCGGTCTTGTCAGCGATCGCCTGCGGCGTCAGATGACGGCGGCGCATGGTCTGTTGGAGTAGCTGAGACAGGTCGTCCATTGGTGCCTCCTGCCCCGCCCGCGCGCTCTCATGCCGTACGCCTGTCACGCGGCGTCCGCCGCACGGCGCTGCGGGCGGCTTCGTCACCGGGGCAGCACGGCCCGGATGGTCTTGCCGTTCGGTCCCCTGGTCACGGTGACCGTCTTCGCCATGTGCTGGACCATGGGCCAGCCGAATCCGCCGGTGCCGCCCGCCAGATCGGGCGCCCGCTCCTGCGGCGGTCGCGGATCGGCGTCACCGACCGTCACCGCGATGCCGTCCGGCTGCGCCTGCAGACGCAGGGAACACGAGGTCCCGCGCGCGTGCCGTACGACGTTGGTGACGAGCTCGGACACCGTGAGTTCGACACTCACGACGTCCTGGGAGCCCACGGGCGGGTGGAGCCCGTCCACGAAGGCGCGGGCGAAATCCCGCGCGTGGGCGACGGCCTCCGGCCGCTTGTCGAAAACCGCTCCGTCCGACGCTCCGGTGTCCAGCTCGGCCGGTCCGGTGTCCAGTCGCGTCCTTTGCGTCCTCATGAGCCCTCCTCGTTCAGGGTGGCCTCTGTCCGAATAGGGGATGGCCGCTGTCCAAGCTGACCACTTGCCCGGAATGCGGGGCGCGTAACGCCCCGGCGGACAACGGATCTTGTTGCGGAGTGACACGCATGAAGTGCCGCCGTGCGGGTACGTGCGCTTCACCGGCCGGTCGGGGGACGACGGAGGGCCGGCGGACTGGGGAGGGACATCATGACAGCGGCCACCGGTACATCCACGGACACGCGCCTCGCGGAACTGCCGGAGATCGTCTCTCCTCAGGAGGTCGGGCCGCAGGACGCCCGCGACCTGTCGAAACTGTTCTTCACCCGGCTCGCCACGCTCGAAGAGGGCACGCCCGAGTACCAATACGCCCGCAACACCCTCGTCGAGATGAACATGTCGCTGGTCAGGTACGCCGCCGGGCGGTTCCGCCACCGCAGCGACGACATGGAGGACATCGTCCAGGTCGGCACGATCGGCCTGATCAAGGCGATCGACCGCTTCGAGCTCTCCCGCGAGGTCCAGTTCGCCACGTTCGCCGTGCCGTACATCGTCGGCGAGATCAAACGTTTCTTCCGCGACACCTCCTGGGCCGTGCACGTTCCGCGCCGCCTCCAGGAGGCCCGCGTCGAACTCGCCAAGGCCACCGACGAGCTCAGCACCCGCCTCGGCCGCTCCCCCAAGGTCAGCGAACTGGCCGAGCTGATGGACCTCACCGAGGAGGAGGTCATCGAGGCCCGCATGGCCGCCAACGGCTACAACTCCACCTCCCTGGACGCGACCGTCCACGGCGACCGCGACGACAGCGAGGCGGCCCTCGCCGACTTCATCGGCGCGGAGGACCCCGCCATGGAGCTCGTGGAGGATTTCCACGCCCTGTCCCCGCTGCTCGCCCAACTCGACGAGCGCGACCGGCAGATCCTGCGGCTGCGGTTCGTCGACGAACTCACCCAGTCACAGATCGGCGAACGCCTCGGGGTCTCCCAGATGCACGTCTCGCGCCTGCTCTCCCGCACCCTGGCCCGGCTGCGCGAGGGCATGCTCACCGCACACTGAGCCCCCGGCCGGGCAACGCGACGGAAGGCGGGATTCCGGCCGCTCGCGGGCGTTAGCATCAGTGCACCGCTGATGTCCGATCGAGAAGGCGACTTCCCCGCGATGGCCGACGACGCATACCTCTTCCTCCTGACCGACCGGCACCCCCGCCTCGGGACGGCGCTGGCCGCCGTCGGCGCCCTGGAGTGCGCGCAGACCCCCGCCGTCCACGGCTGGCTGCAGGCCCACGACGTGTCGGCCTCGTCCGAACTGGTCCGGATCCTGCCCGCCGAGGCTCAGTCACTCATCCCCGAGGACGCCGAGCGCCTGCCCGTCCCGCTGAGCGAGGAAGAGGCTCTGCGGGTCCAGCAGGAGTGCGCACCCCAGTCCGTCACGGACCTGGAGGGCGAGCTGCTGGACTTCCGGGAGACGACCCAGGACTGGGAGGCGCTGGTGCACCGGGCGCTGGCCGCGGGCATTCCAGCGCCGCGCATCGCCCGGCTGACCGGCCTCGACCCGCAGGACATCGGCCGCCTCACGGTGTGACCGGTGTCAGGGGGCCGGGGTCCGGGTGACTAGTCGGCGGCGGCGGTGGACCGCTTCGTGAAGCGGTGCCACCAATGCCGGCGGCGAGGGTGCACGGCGCGGCCCAGCCTGCGACCGATCAGCAGGTAACCGAGCACGGCTCCCGTGGTGTTGAGCAGCACGTCGTCGACGTCGAAGGCCCGTCCGGTGACGAGGAAGCCTTGGGCAAGCTCGACCAGCAGCATCACCAGTGCCGTGACGGCCGTGACGCGTATGAGCCCCCGGGCCCGTGGCACGAGCACCGGCAGCAGCATGCCGAACGGCAGGCCGAGCACGATGTTGCCGCCGAGCTGCTTGACGGTGTCGCGGAACGCGGGCTGGGCGAGATAGTCGTGGATCGAGTCGCCGGGCCGGAGATTGCTGTGCGTCAAGGGCACGGACGCGGCAGAGGGTTCCAGCGTCAGCCGGGCCAGCAGCACGGCGAAGACCACCGTCCCCGCGAAGGCGAGCAGCATGGCCATCGCCCGCGCCCACCCGGAGAGCGGAGGCGTGCCGGGAGCGCTCCGGCGCCCTGCTGCCTTCGGGGACTTCGGGGTCTGCGTGGCCTCCGGGGTCTTCGTGGCCCCGGTGGTCCTGGCGGTGCTGGTCCTGCTGGTCCTTGCAGCCCTGCTGGTCTTGCCCTGCGGAACTGTCCGTGCCATCACGAGCCTCCATTCAGGGGGTGTTGTGTCTCCGTCTTCCCGCGCCCGCGCGATGGATCCGCTTCCGCTCCGGGTGGTTCACGTGGGGTCCGTGCGGCCGAACAGACCGGCGTGGCCCGGCGGAAGCTGCGTGAGTATGCGGCGCAGCAGCGCGTCGTCGGCGACCTCCGCGACGGTGGCGAGGACCGCGGTGACGGCGCGGCGGGCCTGCCCCGCGTCGACGCCGACGCGTGCGCCCACCGCCGCGACGAAGGCCGCGGGCGTCAGGGGTTCGCTGGCCGGTGAGCCCTCGGTGAGGAGCGGAGCGCACGGGCGGGGCAGCAGCCGGGCGAGATCGGTGCGGTCGTCCCCCACCAGGTGCTCCCCCAGGATCTCCAGGACGCTCTGCACCGCTCCGGCGGCCTCCTGCCGCTCCGCGTAACCCCCGCGTTCCCGGACGCGGTCAAGCAGCACTTCCACGGGCTCGGTCATGGCCGCTCATCCCTTCGGACTCGTCGTCGTGGTGGGCGAGGGACGGCTGCAGGACGGTGTCGGCCACGTCGAGCAGCGAGACACCGTCCCGCGCGCTCACCTCCTGGAGCCACGCAAGACCCTCGGCGACGGCGCACTCCTGACGGGCGGCCACGTAGTCGGCCGCCTGGTGGATGCGCTCCCAGCGCGCCGCCCGCGTGCTGGTGGTCCACACCGGGCGCCGACAGCCGGTGCCCGCGTCGTGCACGGGCCGCCAGCGCAGCAGCGCGTCGAGTGCGAGGGAGGCGGCACGCTGCGCGTGGGTGATGTGTTCGGGGGTCACGTCGGTGCGCTCGGTGTAGTAGAGACACAGCACGCCGACCGGTTTGTGACGGTCGTGCAGCGGGAGCGCCAGCACGCGCCGGGTGCCCGGCAGTTCCTCGGACAGCGGCGGCCCCGTCCGGCAGGGGTAGTCGCGCAGGTCCGGCACGAACACGGGCTGCATCCCCAGTGCCGCACTGACCGAGGGGCCGTCGGCGCGGGTGAACTGTGCGGCCTCGGCCTGCAGGGCGGGTTCGTCGGTGGCGTGCAGCAGTTGCCAGTGTTCGAGCCGCGGCAGCCAGGAAAGGGCCGCGCGCTGCGCGCCCGTCGACTGCGTGAACGCGGTGCAGAGCCGGTTCGGCAGCGCGCGTCGCCCGACCGCTGCCGCGACCGACACGTCATGCACGATCGACGGTGATTCCTCCGTCATGGTCAGCATCCCTCTCAGTCGCGCGCCTCACGGTCCGGCAGCACCCTCCGAGCGGAGGCGCACGGCTGGGCCCGGCGCCCGGAGGAGCGGGAGTTCGTCTACCACGCGATGAACCACCTCATGTGTGATCGGCCGGAGTCATCGATTCGTATGACCGGTCCGGCTTCGCTCCACCGAGGGGGTCGGGCCTGCTCAGGCCCCGATCAGAGGCGTACGAGTGGGACTGCGCAGCGGCACGGCCAGCTCGACGAGGGCCTTCTCCAGACCGTGCAGATGGGCCAGCACGGGTTCGTGGGTGGCGGGATGCGGCAGGGCGACGGTGTCGGTGGCCGGGCCGTGCGCGGCCTCCGGCGCGGTGAGCGCCTCCACGGCGGCCTCCACGCGCCAGCAGGCGGCGGCGAGCCGGTCGTCGTGCGAGGCCTCGGGGTCCGCCGCGATCGAGGCGAGCCCGCGCACCTCGCGGGCGCAGGCGTCGAGCAGCGCGAGCACCTGACCGGCGCGCTCCTTGCGGGCCCGCAGCGGGCTGAACGGATGCACCAGCGGCGCGAGCGAGAACCGCACCTTGCCGAGGAGCTGCTCCAGTTCGGCGACGCGCGGCGCGGGGTCGGCGCTCGCGGAGCCGGCGAGCCGGGCGGCTGCCTCCTCCGTGCAGGCGTGCACGCACCGCAGGGCGCGCTCGATCCAGGCGTTCGTCGTGGCGTGCGTGGTGACGGGCAGGACGAGGAGCACGGCGATGACGGCACCGAGCGCCCCGACGCCGGTCTCCGCGACCCGCAGGGCGAGCAGCCCCGGGTTCAGCACCCCGAGCAGTCCGTAGAGCACCCCGGCCATCACGGTGACCGCGAGCATCATCCAGGTGTAGGAGACCGCCGCGGTGTAGAAGATCCCGAAGATGCTGACGGCGACGACGATCGCCGAGGGGACCGGCGCACCGTGCAGCGGGACCGCGAGGACGAAGCCCGCGCCGATGCCGATGACCGTGCCGAGCACCCGCCGGAAGCTGCGCACCAGCGTCTCCCCGCGCGACGCGGTGTTCACGAACACCCACCAGGTGGCGCCCACGGCCCAGTACCAGCGCTCGTGCGAGAGGACCTGCCCCGCCGCGAGGGCGAAGCCGCCGCCGAGCATCGCCTGGACCGCCTGCCGGGTGGTCGTCCTGGCCAGGCCCCTGCCCGCGGGCGGTGCGGGCACGACCGCGGGCGGCAGGCGGCGCTCGTAGCACCAGAGCCCGAACCGTACGGCCGACGAGGCGCACAGCGACAGCAGGATGGCGGCGAACAGCTCGGGCAGCTGTCCCGGCACCGTGTGCAGGAACTGCGTCGCGAAGAACATCATGAACGCGAACACCCCGAGCGAGTGCCCGCGCGGCCCCCACCGCCGCGCGTACACGCCCGCGCCCATCACGGCGAGGAAGGCGACGTCCCGCGCCACGGGCACGTCGTGCAGCACCGCGGCGAGTGCGAGCACGGGAAAGCCCACGGCGGGCAGCAGGGCCGTGGTGACGGCCTGCCCCTTCACCGTCGTGTCGCCCACGGTGAAGAGAGCGAGCAGCGCCGCGAGCCCACCGGTGATCGCCGCGGCGAGGGAGTGCCCGGCCAGACCGCACACGGTCACCGCGAGCGCGATGCCGATGACGGCCCGCGCGGCGAACCGCAAACGCACCCGCCCCGGATCCGGCGCCACGAACACCCTCTTCAGCACGGCTTCCCCGCCCCTTCCCCGGCCATCTCGACCTGCCCGCATGAAAAAGGCGCCGCGGGGATCCGCAGCGCCATCGACAGACTCATCGAACCATCCGAAGCCCTGCTGGCTCAACCCGCACCCGATTCACTGAGCCATTGGCCCACCTCGCCGCCCTCATGCCGTACCACCAGAGGGCCAACGGATCAATCCGGAGGGTGTGACGCGCGCGGCAGCGTCCGCGGCTCCTCGCGTAAGTGCCGTCGACCGGGGTACGCGCCGAGGACCCCGTCATAGGCTGGCAGTTCTCACGACTTAGGAGTCGGCATGCCCGGAGTCATCAACCGCATAAAGCAGTTCGTCCGGAGCCCCGAGGGAAAGCGCACGGTCCGGCAGGTCCGCCGGGCCTCGGCCGACCCCAAGAACCGGGCCCAGGCCAGGCGGGTGCTCGGCAAGTTCCGAGGGCGTCACTGAGGCCGCTCAGGCATCCGCGCTCCGGCCTCCCGGTGCGATCAGTCCGGTCTCGTAGGCGAGCACGACGGCCTGGACACGGTCGCGGAGGTCCAGTTTCGACAGGATGCGGCCGATGTGCGTCTTGACCGTGGTCGGGCTGAGGAACAGGCGGTCCGCGAGCTCGGCGTTGCTGAGTCCCGTCGCGAGCAGGCGGAGCACCTCCAGTTCGCGGGGCGTCAGGCCGGACAGGTCGCGGTGGAGCGTGGGCGCCGCGCTCTCCTCACGGGTGGCGAAGCGCTCGATGAGCCGGCGGGTGATCGTGGGCGCGAGCAGGGCGTCCCCGGACTGCACCAGGCGTACGGCGGCCACCAGATGCTCGGGGGTGACGTCCTTGAGCAGGAAACCGCTGGCGCCCGCGGTGAGCGCCGCGTACACGTAGTGGTCCAGGTCGTACGTCGTGAGGATGATGACCCGGGTCTCGTGCGGGCCCTCGCCGCCCAGGATCCGCCGGGTGGCCTCGATGCCGTCCATCTGCGGCATGCGGATGTCCATGAGCACGACGTCGGGCCGGGTGCGCCGGACGGCGGCCACCGCCTCGGCGCCGTCGGCCGCCTCGGCTGTCACCTCGATGCCGTCGGCGGCCAGGATCATCCCGAAACCGGTGCGCACGAGGGCCTGGTCGTCGGCGATGACGATACGGAGCGGGGGCCAGGTCATGCGGTGCGCCAGGGGATGAGGGCCATGATCCGGAAGCCGCCCGCGAGCGTGGGCCCGGCGGTGAGTTCGCCGCCGTAGACCGCGAGGCGCTCGCGCAGTCCCATCAGGCCGCGGCCGTTGCCGTCCGCGGGCGGTGCGTCCCGCGCGGCGCCGGTGTCGATGACTTCTATCTCCAGATGGCCGTCCGCGCAGCCGATGGTGACGGCGGCGTCGGCGCCGGGCGCGTGCTTGATCGTGTTGGTCAGCGCTTCCTGGACGACGCGGTACGCCGCGAGGTCCACGCCGGGCGACAGCGGCTCCGGCGGCAGGTCCACCGTGATGCCGACCGGTGTCCCCGCGGCCCGTACCCGTTCGATCAGGGCGTCGAGCTGACCGAGGCCCGGCTGCGGCTCCAGGCCGTCCGCCGGGGTGTCGTTCCTGCCGGTGTCCGGAGCCGCCAACAGGCCCATCACGTGCCGGAGTTCGGCCATCGCCGCCCGTCCTCCGGCCTCGACGGCGAGGAGTGCCTCCTTCGACCGCTCCGGCGCCGCGTCCATCACTTTGCGTGCCGCGCCCGCCTGGATCACCATCACGCTCACATTGTGGGTCACCACGTCGTGCAGTTCGGCGGCTATGCGGGATCTCTCCTCGTCCACCGCCCGGCGCATGGCCTCGCCCTGCGTCTGCTGCAGCTCCGCGTACCGGTCCCGGCTCGCCGTCAACTGCCGTCGCCAGAACCGGACCAGAGCGGCGAGGACCCCCGCGACGAGGAGGACGACCGCCGGGCTCGACCAGCCGGGAAGGACGGGTGCCGTGCCCCGGAACGCGATGCCCGCAAGAACGGCGGCGCACAGCAGCGCCACCATCGCCCCCATCCGGTAACGGCTGTACATGACGGCGGTATAGGCACCGATGACGCAGGTCAGCACGTTGATCCAGGAAGTCCTGTCCTCGCCGATGGCAAGCGCCGCGAACAGCACCACGGTGAACGCGGCCAGCGGATACCACCGCCGGATCGCGAGCGGCAGCGCCGAGAGCACGACGAGCGGCCAGGGCGCCGCGTAGATCTCGGGGTCCCGTATGCCGGGCCCCGGAGGCGGCGGCGCGGGCCTGGCCGGGGGCTCCGGCCCGTACGTGACCGGCCCGCTGTCGGGGTAACGCGCCGCCACGATCAGGGCGACGACGGTCAGCAGGACCGCGAGGGCCACGTCGCTGCGCACCGCACGACGCGACAGCGGTGCGGGCCTCGGCTCCGGCCGGAACGCGTCACGCAGTTGCTGCCGCGGTCCGCGCCGCTCTCCCTTGTCCACCGGCTCATTGTGCGACCCGCCCGCCGCGTCCCGCATCAGCCTGAACGGCCGGGGTGCCGTCCCGGAGGAGTACGCCGCGGTGATGACCCCGTGGCGCGGTCCTTCGCGGGGAGGGCCGGATGTCGGTGCCGCGGCCGACGCGCCCCGACCGCGCCCGCTCCTAGGTTCGCTGGGCCAGGCACCGCAGGAGCCATCGACCGACGGGACGGAACCTCTCATGACTCACGTGATCGAGCTGGAGGGCGTTGCCAAGCGCTACGACAGTGCGGGCGCGCCCGCGCTCGGACCGCTGGACATCGGCGTCGCCCAGGGCGAGGCGCTCGCGGTGACGGGACCGTCCGGCAGCGGCAAGTCCACGCTCCTGAATCTTGTCGCGGGTCTGGACAAGCCGACGGAGGGCGCGGTCACGGTGGCCGGCCGTCGGATCGACCGGCTGAGCGAGCACGCGCTCGCGCGCTTCCGCCGCGAACAGATCGGCATGGTCTTCCAGTTCTTCAACCTGCTCGACGACCTCACCGTCGCCGACAACATCCAACTCCCCGCCCAGCTCACCGGGACGGCACGGAAGAAGGCGGCCGCCCGCACCGACGAGCTCATGGAGATCCTCCGCATCCAGAAGCACGCCCGCGCCTATCCCGGCCGTCTCTCCGGCGGCGAACGCCAGCGCGTCGCGGTCGCCAGGGCACTGGTCAACCGCCCCGCACTGCTCCTCGCCGACGAGCCGACCGGCGCGCTCGACACCGCGTCGGGCCATGACGTACGGGAGTTGCTCGTGGACCTGCATCGCGGCGGGCAGACGATCGTGCTCGTCACGCATGACCTGGCGCTCGCGGAGGCCTGCGCGAGCCGCACCATTCACCTGGTCGACGGCCAGGTCGCCCTCGACAGCCGTGCGCAGGTGCTCCGATGAGCCGCATCGGCACCGGCGCGCTCGGCCGGGTCGTGCGCTCCGGAGTGGGCAGGCGGCGGGTGCAGACGCTCGTGATCGCCGTGGCCACGATGATGGCCGTGGCCTCGGCCGTGGTCGCCGGGTCCCTCATGGTCGCCGCGGACGCCCCCTTCGACCACGCCTTCGCGCAGCAGCACGGGGCGCACATCAGCGCCCAGTTCGACCCGGCCAAGGCGAGTACGGCGCGGATCGAGGCCACCGGGCGGCTGGACGGCGTCACGGCGAGCGCGGGACCGTACCCGCTCACGACGATCCACCCGGTGGGCCGGGACGGCGGTCATGTGCCCGCCACGACGCTGGCCGGGCGGTCCGGTCCGGACGCCGCCGTGGACGACCTGGACCTGAAGTCCGGCCGGTGGGCGGCGAAACCGGGCGAGGTCGTCCTCGACTCGTCGTTCACCGGGCCGGCGTTCAGGCTCGGCTCCACCCTGAAGACGTCGGACGCGGCGGACGCCGCGACCCTCACGGTCGTCGGCCTCGCCACGTCGGCCGGCAAGACGGCCGCCGCGTGGGCGACGCCCGCGCAGGTAAGGGCTCTGGCATCGAAGGACACTCCGGTCACGAGCCAGCTGCTCTACCGCCTGCAATCGGCGGACACGAAGGGGCAGATCGCCGAGGGCCGCAAGAAGCTCGCAGCCGCGGTGCCGTCCGGTGCGCTGCTCGGCACCGAGTCCTATCTGGACGCCAAGCGCGCCGCCGATCAGGGCGCGGCGCCGACCGTCCCGTTCCTGATCGCGTTCGGTGTGCTCGGCATCGCGATGTCGGTGATCATCGTCGGCAGCGTGGTCAGCGGCGCGGTCGGCACCAGCCTGCGCAGGATCGGCATCCTCAAGGCCGTCGGCTTCACGCCGCGCGAGGTCGTGCGCGCCTATGTGGCCCAGGCACTGATCCCGGCGGGCGCCGGCATCGCGCTGGGGGTCGTGCTCGGGAACCTGCTGGCCGTGCCGCTCCTCGACGACACCGAGCAGGCGTACGGCACTGCCTCGCTCTCGGTGGCCTGGTGGGTGGATGTCGTGGTGCCCCTCGCCGCGCTGCTCGTCGTCGGCGTCGCGGCGCTGGTGCCCGCGCTGCGGGCCGGGCGGCTGCGGACGGTCGAGGCCATCGCGGTGGGCCGGGCGCCGCGCACGGGGCGCGGCCGGTGGGCGCACCGGGCCGCAGGGCGGCTGCCGTTGCCGCGGGCGGTGACCTACGGTCTCGCGAGTCCCTTCGCGCACCCGGTCCGCGCGGTCGCGATGCTGCTCGCGGTGGCCTTCGGCACGGTCGCGGCGACGTTCGCGGTGGGTCTCACCGCCTCGCTGGACGCGGTCGGTACCGCCTCGGACCCCGAGGAGCGCGCCGCGGTGACCGTGCTCGCCGGCGGGCGGACCGCGGGCCCGGGGCAGCCTCCCCCCGCGACGGACGGCTCGGCGGACGGCACGGCCGCCGACACGGCGAAGGTACGCGCCGCCGTCGAGGCGCAGGCGGGCACCGCCTCGTCCTACGGCCTGACGCGGAGCGAGGTCACCGTGGGCGGGATCTCCGGCACGGTCCGGGCCAGCCTCTACCAGGGCGACACCGAGTCGGGCGGCTACGAAATGATCGCCGGGCACTGGATCGACGGCGCGGGCCAGCTCGTGGTGTCCACGCGCTTCCTGGAGCGGACCGGCTCCGAGATCGGTGACACCGTGCGGGTGACCCTCAAGCAGCAGAAGCGGACCCTGCGGATCGTCGGCGAGGCCTTCGACACCTCGGACGACGGCCTGCATCTGCACGCGGACATGGGCACCTTCCCCGGGACGGCGCCCCAGACGTTCCTCGTCGACGTGAACGCGGGCGTCTCCCCCACCGCGTACGCCGAGAAGCTCTCCGCGACGCTCGAACCGCTGGGCGGCGATGCCATGGCGAACGACCCGTCCGACCAGGAGGGCATGATCCTCATCCTGAACGCGATGGCGGCGCTGCTCACCCTGATGCTGGTCTCCGTGGCGGGCCTCGGCGTGCTCAACTCCGTCGTCCTTGACACCCGGGAGCGCGTCCACGACCTGGGCGTCTGCAAGGCGATCGGCATGTCACCGCGGCAGACCGTGGGGCTCGTGCTGGCTTCGGTGGCGGGGATCGGTGTGGTCGGCGGCCTCGTGGGCGTGCCTGCCGGGTTCGCGCTGCACGGCTTTGTGCTGCCGGTGATGGGGCACGCGGCGGGCACCGGCCTGCCGCCGTCGGTCCTGGACGTGTACGAGGCACCGCAGCTGGTCCTGCTGGGCTTCGCCGGGGTCGTCATCGCGCTGCTCGGCGCGCTGCTCCCCGCGGGGTGGGCGGCCAGGGCGCGCACGGCCACGGCACTGCGCACGGAGTAGCGGCCGCGTGGTGCGGCCGGCGGGGGCCTATGCCTCCGTCGGCGGCCACAGGGGGCGCTGGTCGTCCGGGAGGGACTGCAGGGCCTGGCCGACCGTGCGGTAACCGGGGAGCAGTTCCGTGCTGCCGGTCAGGGCCAGCATCTCCGAAAGGCGGCGTCCCGCCCCCGCGAGCAGCAGTTTTCCCTCGCGGCGTGCGAGCAGCCACCGCACGGCGAGCAGGCAGTTCAGGCCGCGCGAGTCGCAGAACATCAGCGCCGTCACGTCCAGGACCAGATGCCGGTGCCCGGCCTCGACGGAGGCGCCGAGGGTACGCAGGAAGAACTCCTCGCAGGACTGGTCTAGCTCGCCGCTGACCCGCAGCACCGCGGAGTCGGAGCAACTCGCGAGCTCGGTGATGGTCAGGCGATGGGTCTCAGTGGACATCACACCCCCATGAGCCATCGTACCGAGAGCAACCCAGTGGCCTCTCCCGGAACAGCTCCGCACGGCGTGCGCCCCGCTGCCGCTACCTCTTGTCGAGGAGCTTGCCCCGCAGGCGTCCGAGGGTCCTGCTGAGGATGCGTGAGACGTGCATCTGGGAAATGCCCAGCTCCGCACCGATCTCACTCTGCGTCATGTCGGCGGCGAAGCGCATCCCGAGGATCTGGCGTTCGCGTTCCGGCAGCGCGGCGATGAGCGGCTTCAGGGAGTGCAGGTCCTCGACCTTGTCCAGCTCCGGATCGCGGTAGCCGACGTGGTCGGCCAGCGTGTCGTCGGAGTCGACGCCGTCGGCGGGGAAGTCCAGGGAGGCCGTGGTGTAGCCGTTGGCCGCGGTGAGACCTTCGCTGATCTCGGCCTCGTCCAGGTCCAGGTGCTCGGCGAGTTCGGCCGTGGTCGGGGTGTGCCCGTTCGTCTGCTCGAGATCGGTGGTGGCCTTCACCAGGTCGATGCGGAGCTCCTGCAGCCGGCGGGGAACGCGCACGGCCCAGGTGGTGTCGCGGAAGAAGCGCTTGATCTCGCCCATGATCGTCGGTAGCGCGAAGGTGGTGAACTCCACGCCCCGCTCCAGCTCGAAGCGGTTGATCGCCTTGATCAGACCGATCGTGCCCACCTGGACGACGTCTTCGTACGATTCGTCGCGCGGGCGCATCCGGTGCGCCGCGTACCGCACGAGGTTGAGGTTCAGCTCCACCAGCGAGTTGCGTACGTAGGAGTGCTCCGGCGTTCCTTCCTCCACGGCGTCCAGCCGGGCGAACAGCGTCTTGGAGAGGGCGCGGAGGTCGGCCGTGCGGCGGCTGATGTCGGGGTCGGCGGTATGTCGTTCGGCGTACGACATCGTGGGTCCTGGGCTGCTGGTCGTCGAGGCCACCGTCGTCACTCCCGAAACAGATGGCACCCTCCGGGCGAGAGCGCGCTGTGCACGGGCTCTTACCCACCATCTCCCGTTACATTCCCGTGACTTGACTCGCCGTATAGAAAACCCCTTCCGGGGAACTCGGGTCACCCGCGGGATGACACGGGAGGTGGACGGCTGTGATCTGGTGGATGTGGCTGGCCCTGGTACTGGTCGCACTGCTCCTGCTGGCCGGTGCGGTCCTCGGGACCCAGGCACGGCGCCGTGGCGGCGGCGCGATCGTGGTCCGGCGGGGTCGCCGCGCGGGCGGCGGGAGGATCCGGTGAGCACGCTGATGCTCGCCGCCGAACTGACCAAGCGGCCCGTGGTCACGCTCGGCGGGGAAGCGGTGGCCCAGGTGAAGGACACCGTCTTCGACGCGGCGGGCGCACGGATCACCGGTTTCACGCTGGCGGGCCGCGGGCTGCTGTCCGGTCCGCTCAAGCAGAGCCTGCCCTGGTCCGGGGTCCACGCGCTGGGGCCGGACGCGGTGATGATCCCGTCCACCGAGGTCCTACAGGCCAGGGACGCGGTGGTGGACAGGGGCGAGGCCGACACGGGACAGGTGCGTGGCGCCCGGGTACTGAGCGATGCGGGGCTTGAACTGGGCACGGTGCTGGACGCGGTGGTCGAGGGCGGCACGAGCGGGCGGGTGGTGGGCTTCGAGATCACGACCACCGAGGCGATGGGCCGGCACGAGCGCAGGGCCTTTTTGCCGACGCACGGTCAACTGGCGATGACCGGGGACACGTTGGTGATCCCGGCGCGGCTGGCCGGGCAGGCGGTGGACGACCTCGACGCGCTGGCCGCGGACCGGCAGCGGACGCGGACCGCGGGTGAGACGGGATTCCGGAAGGGGAACGGCCGATGATGCTGCTCAGCCAGGTCCTGGGTCATCCGGTCATCAGCGCCGAGGACGCGCGCCCCGCCGGGGAGCTCGCGGGACTCGGCATCGATCCGCTGACCCGCCGGATCACGGAGCTGTACCTGCGGGACGCCAAGAGCGGCGGCGACAGCGTCCCTTGGGCGCGGGTGCGCGGCATGGGGCCGGACGCCGTGATCATCGACACCGGCGGCACGGACGCGACGGAGGCGGGTCACGGCGGCTCGCACTCCCGCGCGCACAAGAGGCTGCTGGGCAAGCGGGTCCTCACCGAGTACGGCGAGGACATCGGCACGCTCACCGAGGTCACCTTCGACCCGGACACCGGCAGCGTGGGCGATCTCCACGTGGGGCGCGAGCAGGTCCCCGGCAGCCGCCTCGTCGGCATCGGCCCCTATGCCCTGGTCGTCGGGGCGGGGCAGCATCCCACGGCCGCGGGCTGATCCGGTTCCGCCCCACCGGACCGGCCACCCGATCGGGGGAGTGTGCGGCCGCGGGCGCTGGGCAGCGGGAGCTCCATGCGAGTCATCAGCCTGATCGAGCACACCATGGAGCGTTGGACGACCACCGTGTGGACCCTGCTGTCGCCGCCCAAACAGCAGCGCGGGGAAGTGGTCGCCATACTGCGCAGGCAGTGCGACGACAGCGCGTTGATCCTCGGGCGCGAGCGCGTTCTCGTGCCCAATTCGTTCGTCATCGACCTGCCGCCGGAGAGCCACCGCCGGCTCACCACCACCAGCACCGAGCTGAGCCGCTACCTCGCCGCCCAGGTGCACCGCCACGCCGCCGAGCAGGGATATACGTTCGCGGGTCCGGTGGCGGTCAGCCTGCGGTCGGCCGGTGGTGAAGCGGTCGGCAGGTTCCGGATTCACGGCCATATCGCCCCGCAGAGCAGGGGGTGATCCCCGGGCCCTGCCCCCTGCCGCAGAAACGCTGCGTTTCGAGCGAACCAATATGTGCGCCGGCCGTGAGAGAAATCAGCGCCAGGCGCTCTGAGGGTTTCTCGTGCGACGCCCGGAAGGGACTTTTTCACCACCCGGAGCAGGCCACACCGTGCTACTGTCGATCTCAGTTGCAGTTGTGGTTCCCAAAAAACTTCAAGTGCCCTCACCGCCTTTCGGCCGGTGGGAGCACTTTTGTATTTCCGGTCATTTCCGGCGGGGCAATCATCGCGGCGACACGGAGTCCGCACAATGCGACTCCGGGCACTGCACCCGAAGGAGATATGACATGGCTATTGGCACCGTGAAGTGGTTCAACTCGGAAAAGGGCTTCGGCTTCATCGAGCAGGACGGCGGCGGCCCCGACGTCTTCGCCCACTACTCGAACATTGCCGCCCAGGGTTTCCGTGAGCTCCAGGAAGGCCAGAAGGTGAACTTCGACATCGCCCAGGGCCAGAAGGGCCCGACGGCCGAGAACATCGTTCCCGCCTGACGCTCACGCGTACTTCGTAGCTGGGGCCCGCACCTTGGGGTGCGGGCCCCAGCTCGTGCATTTCCCGCATCACCCAGGGTCATGAATTCTGGCGCGCATATCCCTTCGATTTTCTTTTCGTCGGTCTCGCGCTCGCCGTGCCCCTGTCGGAACGTCACTCGTTCCCGCGCATCCGCCGCCCGCAGAACGCTGCCGCCGGCCGGATTCGCTTCACGCATTTCATCCGGCCCGTTCTCGCGATTCTCCGCGCTGCGCTACTCGCTGCGGAATTTCCTTGGTACGTGCCGCATCGAGGAAGGTTCCGCATGAACCGCGCACGCACGAACGACCGCTCTTCCCGCAGCCGCTCCGGCTCCGGCGGCTACGGCTCCGGATCGGGCTCCAGCAGGAGCGGGGGCAGCCGCTACGGCGCCCCGTCCTCCGGCCGCTCGGGTGGCCCCGGCCGTTCCGGTGGCTACGGCCGCCGCCCCTCCGCGCCCCAGGGCGAGTTCGCCCTGCCGGTCACGGTCACCCCCGCGCTCCCGGCCGTCGAGGCCTTCGCCGATCTCGCGATGCCGGCTCCGCTGCTCGCCGCGCTCGGCCGTGAAGGCATGAGCGTGCCGTTCCCGATCCAGGGCGCGACGCTCCCCAACTCGCTCGCGGGCCGTGACGTCCTGGGCCGTGGCCGCACCGGCTCGGGCAAGACCCTCGCCTTCGGCCTCGCGCTGCTTGCCCGTACGGACGGCCAGCGCGCCGAGCCGCGCCAGCCGCTCGCCCTGGTCCTCGTCCCCACCCGCGAACTGGCCCAGCAGGTCACCGACGCGCTCACGCCGTACGCCCGCGCCCTGCGGCTGAAGCTCGCCACGGTGGTCGGCGGCATGTCCATCGGCAAGCAGGCCGGTGCGCTGCGCGCCGGTGCCGAGGTCGTCGTCGCCACGCCCGGCCGCCTCAAGGACCTCATCGACCGCGGTGACTGCCGGCTGAACCAGGTCGGCATCACCGTCCTCGACGAGGCCGACCAGATGGCCGACATGGGCTTCATGCCCCAGGTCACCGCCCTGCTCGACCAGGTGCGCCCCGAGGGCCAGCGGATGCTGTTCTCGGCGACCCTGGACCGCAACGTCGACCTGCTGGTCCGCCGCTACCTCTCCGACCCGGTGGTCCACTCCGTCGACCCGTCCGCCGGTGCCGTCACCACGATGGAGCACCACGTCCTGCACGTGCACGGCGCGGACAAGCACCAGGCCACCACCGAGATCGCGGCCCGTGACGGCCGGGTGATCATGTTCCTGGACACCAAGCACGCCGTCGACCGGCTGACCGAGCACCTGCTGAACAGCGGTGTGCGTGCCGCTGCCCTGCACGGCGGGAAGTCCCAGCCGCAGCGCACGCGGACCCTGTCGCAGTTCAAGACCGGTCATGTGACGGTGCTCGTGGCGACCAACGTCGCCGCACGCGGCATCCACGTCGACAACCTCGACCTGGTCGTGAACGTCGACCCGCCGACCGACCACAAGGACTACCTCCACCGCGGCGGCCGTACGGCCCGTGCCGGTGAGTCCGGCAGCGTCGTCACCCTGGTGACGCCCAATCAGCGTCGCGACATGAGCCGCCTGATGGCCGCCGCGGGCATCACCCCGCAGACCGCCCAGGTGCGCTCCGGCGACGAGGAGCTGAGCCGCATCACCGGCGCCCAGGCTCCTTCGGGCATCCCGGTCACCATCACCATGCCCGCATCGGAGCGCCCGCGGCGCGGCAGTGCCGCCTCCTCCCGGGGCCGCCGCAGCCGCAGCGCCCAGGACCGGCGCACCGACCGCGCTCCGCGCCGCCCCGCTCAGGGGCCGTCGTCGGCCTCGAGCTCGGCGGCCTAGTACCAGGGCCTTCGCGACCGCCAGGCTCACCCATCCCTGCAGGAGGCACCTTTGACACCGGTTCAGACACAGCCACGCCCGGCGGATTCCGCCATCGTCTCCATGCCCGACAGCGCCGGATCCTCCGAGTGCGCCGGCGGCCTGGACGTGAGCGGACCGCAGGTCCGTGACGACATGACCGTCGAGCTGGCCCTGTCGGTCATGGCCGGCGCGGGCGCCGGCCATCTGTTCCTGTGCGACGAGGACGACCAGTGCACGGGCCTGATCACCCGGGCCCGGCTCATCGAGGTCCGCGAAAGTCACGCCTACACGGACCAGGTCCGTCTACGGGACGTTCTCGCCCTCACGCGCTGAGCGCCCCACCTCTTCCAGCCGCCCCATCTCCTCACCTGTGAGGCATCATGCGCTGCGTCATCGCCCGTTTCCCGTTCGACCTCACCAAGGCCGGGGTGCTGGACACGATGAAGGGGGTCAAGCCCGAGCCCATCTCGGGTGACTCCGTCATCATCGGCCGCCGTCACTACCCCATCAAGCAGGTGGGCGCGGTGATCACCCGGCAGGACCGTCGTGACTTCAGCGCCGGGGAAGTCACCCGCGCCATGAGGGCTCTCGGCTTCACCTGCCGCACCCCGTCCGAGGACGCCGCCCCGAGCGACCTCACCCCGCTCCAGACGGCGTCGGCCCTGCTCGGCGCCCCCACTCCCGTATAGCGGGACACGGGAGACACGGGAGACGACACCCGAACACCGAAGAGGGCCCTGCCGGCACACGCCGGCAGGGCCCTCTTTTTGCGTTGCCCGCCCGCGCCCATGGGTCCATGCGGCAGCGCACAAAATCTATGCTCGCCAGGGTAGACATTGGGAGACCGCATGATTAGGGTTTCTCTCGTAGCTATAGACCCAGAGGAAGAACGGAGGGAGCAGACGCCATCAGGATCGCCCGGCCCGAGATCGATTCGGCCCGGGTACCGCAAGACCCCGGAACGGAAGGTGGTCCTCGGTCACGCATCAGCGATCCCCGCGATCCCGCCCTCTTGCAGGGCCGGACAGCGGAAACAAGAGGCCGGCGCAGCAATAAGGCCGGCAGATGGTGTTGAATTTCCTTCGGGGCCCTGGTGCCGTACGGCACCAGGGCCCCTCGACGCGTTCGCATAACGAGGTGACATGACAGCAGATACCCCGCTCAGTGGTCGTCTGGACGACGACGACTACCCCGCCTACACCATGGGGCGGGCCGCCGAGATGCTCGGCACCACTCCCGGTTTCCTGCGGGCCATCGGTGAGGCCCGACTGATCACGCCGCTCCGCTCGGAAGGCGGGCACCGGCGGTACTCCCGCTACCAGCTGCGGATCGCGGCCCGCGCCCGCGAACTGGTGGACCAGGGAACCCCGGTCGAGGCGGCGTGCCGCATCGTCATCCTCGAGGATCAGCTCGAGGAGGCACAGCGCATAAACGCCGAGTACCGCCGCACGTCGGCGAAGTCGAGCGAACACCCGAGCTGAGCCCCGCCTCCTCCCGGGAGGGGCCTCCGCCGGCAGGCCCGGTTCACGCGACCGGAGGCCACACTCCCGGAGTGAGAACCCCCAGCGCGTACGCCCGCGCCACCAGTTCCGTCCGGTTCGACGCGCCCCATCGCGCGGTCAGGCGGCGCAGATGGTAGGTGACGCCGTCCGTGGTGAGGCCCGTTCCACGGGCGGCCTGAGCCGTGGTGGCGCCACCGGCCAGCAGGGCCAGGATGCGGGCCTCGGCCGGTGTGGCGGCCTCGACGGGTTCCGCGGCGGGGGCGTGTTCCTCGCCTAGGACGCGGAGCAGCACCAGCAGGCCGGGGACCTCGTCGGCCGTTTCGCTCACCGGCTCCGCCGTCAGCTCGCCGTGCCGCCGCATCCCGTCGGCCGCCTCCCAGCGCACCGCGACCGGATAGCGCGAGCGGCGCCCCAGCCGTACCGCCTCGGCGATCCGGAGGACCTGTGTCTCCTCGTCGGGCCGGAACAGCTCCAGTACGCTGCGGCCTCGCAGAGCGCCGGAGGTCTCGCCCCATTCCGCCGTCATGGCCGGGTTGGCGAGGATGATCGCCCCGCTCGCGTCGCACACCGCGATCGGCATGGGAATGCGGGCGAACAGGTTCATGGCGCGGTTGCGCCAGATCACGGTGTCCGTGGAGTCGGCGAATTCCACGGGGTGACTCCTTCCGGTCGGCGCAGTCGAGAGCGCCGCAGTCAAGGGTGCGGTGGCGTTCGCCACTACACAATCATGTAGTGGTGCGGCACGGACCCCTGGGGGCCGAGGACCAAGCTGGTGAGCAGTGACTTCCGTACGGCGAAAGGCAGTTGTCACGCCATGCCCCCCACCACCACCGCACCGCTCCCCCAGGACGTCGGCCCCGACGTCGACGGCGTACCGCTGATCGACATTTCCGCCACCGGGCCGGGGCCCGCCCCCGTGCAGCAGGTCATGGAACTGCTCCGCCGCCACGGGCCCGTGGTGCGGCGGCGGCTGCACGACCGCGAGGCGCTGTTCGTGAGCGATCTCGATCTCGTCACCGAGCTCGCCGACGAGACCCGGTTCGCCAAGTACATCGGTCCCGCCCTGCAGAACGTGCGCGAATTCACCGCCGACGGACTGTTCACCGCGTACAACGACGAGCCCAACTGGGCCCGCGCGCACGACATCCTGATGCCCGCGTTCGCGATGGGTTCGATGCGTACGTACCACCCGATGATGCTGCGCGTCGCGCACCGGCTCATCGAGTCGTGGGACCGGGGCGCGCGGGACGGGCGCCCCGTGGACGTTCCGGGTGATATGACCCGGATGACCCTGGACACGATCGGGCTCGCCGGGTTCGGCTACGACTTCGGTTCGTTCGAGCGGGCCGAGCCGCATCCCTTCATCGGCTCCATGGTCCGCTGTCTGGAGTGGAGCATGACGCGGCTGAGCCGTACGCCGGGCAGTGACCATTCGGCGGCGGACGCGGCCTTCCGGGCCGACGCCGATTATCTGGCGCAGGTGGTCGACGAGGTCATCGCCGCGCGGTCGGGCGGCGCGCCCGGCGCGGGGCCCGCCGAGGACCTGCTGGGGCTCATGCTCAGCGCCGCGCACCCGGGCGACGGCACGAAGCTGGACACCGCGAACATCCGCAACCAGGTCATCACCTTCCTGATCGCGGGGCACGAGACGACGTCCGGCGCGATGTCGTTCGCGATGTACTACCTGGCCAAGCACCCCGCCGTCCTCGACCTCGTACGGCGTGAGGTCGATGCCCTGTGGGGCGACACGGCCGACCCCGAGCCGACGTTCGACGAGGTCGGGCGGCTCACGTACACCCGGCAGGTCCTCAACGAGGCGCTGCGGCTGTGGCCGACGGCCGCCGCGTTCGGCAGGCACGCCCGCGAGGACACGCTCCTCGGCGGCCGGATCCCGCTGCGTGCGGGGCAGGGCGTCACCGTCATCGCGCCGATGCTGCACCGGCAGCCGGTGTGGGGCGACAATCCGGAGCTCTTCGACCCGGAGCGCTTCACCGCCGAGGCGGAGGCCGCGCGTTCCCCGCACGCGTTCAAGCCGTTCGGCACCGGTGAACGGGCCTGCATCGGGCGGCAGTTCGCGCTGCACGAGGCGACCATGCTGCTCGGGATGCTGGTCCACCGCTACCGGCTGCACGACCACGCCGACTACCGGCTCACCGTCAAGGAGACGCTCACCCTCAAGCCCGACGGCTTCACGCTCACGCTGACGCCGCGCGCCGCCGCCGACCGCGTGCACGGCGCACTGCCGGGCGTGGCAGCGTCCCCGGCAGCGGCGGAAGCCGCCGCCACTCCCCTGCCCTCGCGTGTCGTGCCCGGCACCCGTGCGCTCTTCCTGCACGGCAGCAACTACGGAACGTGCCGGGACTTCGCCGCGCAACTCGCCGACGAGGCAGCTTCGGTGGGCTGCGAGACGGAGGTCGCGCCGCTGGACGAGTACGCGGGGGCGCTGCCCGCCGACCGTCCGGTCGTCATCACCGCCGCCTCGTACAACGGCCGGCCCACCGATGACGCCACCGTGTTCGCCTCCTGGCTGGAGGGAGCCCCGGCGGCCACCGCCGAGAACGTCGCCTACGCGGTCCTCGGTGTGGGCGACCGCAACTGGGCCGCCACCTATCAGCACGTCCCGACGCGCTTCGACGAGCGGCTCGCGGAGCTCGGCGGCACCCGGCTCGTGCCGCGTACGGCGGCCGACGCATCGGGCGATCTCGGTGGCACCGTAAGGGAGTTCACGGACCGGCTGCGGACGGCTCTTCTGGAGCGGTACGGCGATCCGGACGCGCTGGAGGGGCCGGACCCTGCCACTCCCCCGGACGCGTACGAGGTCCGCGAGGTGACCGGTGGCCCGCTGGACGCACTGGCCGCGCGGCACGGGCTAGTGCCGATGAAGGTCAGCGAGGCGTACGACCTCACCGCACCCGGCCACCCCCGCACGAAGCGTTTCCTGCGGCTCGCCCTGCCCGACGGCATGACCTATCGCACCGGCGACCATCTCGCCGTGCTGCCCGTCAACGACCCGGCGCTCGTCGACCGGGCCGCCGCCGCGCTGGGCGTGGACCCGGACGCCGTGCTCGACATCCGCGCGAGCCGCCCTCGGCGCGATGGTCTCGCCGTGGACCGCCCGCTGACGGTGCGCCAACTGCTCAGTCACCACGTCGAGTTGCAGGACAGGCCCACCGCAGGTCAGCTTGCCGTGCTCGCCGCGGCCAATCCCTGCCCGCCGGAGCGGGCCGAACTCGACGCCCTCGCGTCCGATGCCGAGGCCCGCGCGGCCGACGGGCGCACGCTGCTCGAAATCGTCGAGGCCTGTCCTGCCCTGCGCGGGGCCCTGGAGTGGCCGCGGCTGCTCGACGTGCTGACGCCCCTGCGGCCCCGCCACTACTCGGTGTCCTCCTCGCCGGGCGTGCACCCCGGCCACGCCGACCTGATGGTGTCCCTCCTGGAGGCCCCGGCCCGCTCGGGCAGCGGGCGGCTGTACCGCGGGACGGGCTCCGGCCACCTCAACGGGGTACGGCCGGGCGACACCGTCCTGGCGCGGGTCCAGCCGTGCCGCGAGGTCTTCCGCATCGACCACGCGGACACCGCGCCCGTCATCATGGTCGCCGCGGGCACCGGTCTCGCCCCGTTCCGCGGCACCATCGCGGACCGTGCGGCGCTGGTGGCCACGGGAGCGCAACTCCCGTCCGCTCTCTGCTACTTCGGCTGCGACGCACCGGAGGCCGACTTCCTGCACGCCGAGGAACTGCGTGCGGCGGAGTCCGCGGGAGCGGTCTCGCTGCGCCCCGCCTTCAGTGCCGCCCCCGTCGACGGGGCGGCCTTCGTCCAGCACCGCATCGCGGCGGAGGGCGACGAGGTGTGGGAGCTGCTGGCCGCCGGGGCCAGGGTGTACGTGTGCGGCGACGGCTCACGGATGGCACCGGGCGTACGGGACGCCCTGCGCACGCTCCACCGGGACCGCACGCCGGGGGCCACGGCCACCGACTCCGAGCGGTGGCTGGCCGGGCTGACCGCCGAGGGGCGTTACGTGGAGGACGTGTACGCGGCCGGGTGAGGAAGGCGAGCGGCTCACGCCGGGCCGGGCGCACCGGGCCCGGCGAGCGAGCCGACGCCGAACAACTGGCCAAGGGCGCGCACCGTTTCACCGCTGTGCAGGTGGTGCAGGCCCCGGATGCCGAGCCGGGCCGCACCGCGCAGATTGTGTTCCAGGTCGTCGATCATGACGCAGTCGGACGGTTCGACGCCGAGGCGGTCGCAGGCCGTCCGGTAGATGCGGCGGCCCGGCTTGCGGGAGCCGATCCGGCTGGAGATCACGACGGTGTCCGCGAGCGCGTCCAGGTCGTATCCCTGGTAGCAGTCGTCGCCGAGCGCGTTCGACACGACGGCCACCGGAATGCCCCGGGCGCGCAGCTCGCGCAGGGCCGCGAGCATCGTCTCGTCCGGGCGCATCCCCGCGCCGATCGCGGCGACGAGGCCCGCGGGTTCCACGACCACGCCCTTCTCGCGCAGCCGCCCCGCGATGCCCCGCTCGAAGCCGGCCTCGCTCAGGCGCCCGCACTCGTGCTCCACCAGGAGCGCCGAGGCCTCCGTGTCCTCCCGGAACAGCCGCTCCAGCAGCAGCGGGTCGTCGCCGGCCCCCGTGGACCAGGCGCGGAACGAGTCGAGCACGCTGGTGGTCAGCACCCCGCCGAAGTCGGTGAGCACCGCCCGCGGTGGCCCGTCCGGCCGTGCCTCGATCGCTTCAGGCACGTCGCCCACTGCTGTCTCCTCACGTCCCGCCCTGGTCGGCGTAGTTCAGTCGTCGGTCGAGGATCTCGAGGACCTGTTCGCCCCAGCGCAGGTTCGACTCCTCCAGGGACCTGCCCGCCATCAGCGTGAGGTAGGGGCCGATGCGCTCGGCGTCGCGCAGGTACACCTCCTCCTCCCGGTCACCCAGGAGGTGGCGGCGCAGCCGTTCGTACCGGGCCAGTTTGCCGCGCGACCAGGCCATGCGCTCCTCGATCAGGGCACGGGTGGCGGCCGGGTCGCCGCCGTCCATGGCCTGCACCTTGACCATCAGCTCGTCCCGGATGGCGATGGGCCGGGGCGGCTCGGCGGCGAAGGCGTGCAGTTCCCGCAGGCCCGTGCCGGTGAGCGTGAACATCCGCTTGTTCGGCCTGCGTTCCTGCTGCACCACACGTGCCTCGATCAGGCCGTCGGCGGCCAGTCGCTCCAGCTCGCGGTAGAGCTGCTGGGGAGTCGCGGACCAGAAGTTCGACACGGAGACGTCGAAGATCTTGGCCAGGTCGTAGCCGGACGACTCGCCCTCCAGGAGCGCCGCGAGCACCGCGTACTTGAGAGACATCTGGACACCGTACACCGATGTGATTACTCTCCATCGCACCTACTCAACAAATTGACTATGAGCACCCAGTGAGGTGAGGGCATGCAGGCTTTCCGCAAGGCCGTCGAGGCCGACGATCACGCGGCGATGGAGGCGCTCCTGGCCGAGGACGTCGTCTTCTCCAGCCCGGTCGTGTTCCGCCCGTACCCGGGCAAGGCCACGACTGCCGCGATCCTGCGCGGCGTCACGCGGGTCTTCGAGGATTTCCGGTACGTACGCGAGATCAACGACGCCGCCGGGCGTGATTCCGCGCTCGTCTTCGAGGCACGGGTCGGCGACCGCCAGATCACCGGCTGCGACTTCATCCACGTCGATGAGCACGGGCTCATCGACGAGCTCATGGTGATGGTCCGCCCCCTGTCGGCCGCACAGGCACTCGCGGCGGCCATGGGCGCCCAGTGGGACGAGATCACGCGGGATGCGGCGGGCGCCTAGCAGGGACGCGGCTACCAGCCGCGCGCCGACCGGATCAGGTGGTCGCGTACGAGGGCGACGTGCGGGTTGTCCGCGGACCCGGGGCGCTGCACCAGGAAACCCGTGTTGATCGGGGCGTCCTCCGGGTCGTGGAGGAGGGTCAGGGTGCCCGCGGCCAGGGCGTCGCGGCAGAGATAGCGGGGCAGCACGGAGAATCCGGCGCCCGCGACGACCGCGGAGAGCACTCCGCGCAGGTCGGGGACCGTGACGGAGGCCTCGCAGGTCAGCCGCTTGCCGAAGACGTGCCGCCAGTAGCGGCGGGCGATCGGCAGATCCTCGGCGTAGGTCACCAGCGGGACGCCGAGCAGCACCCCCGGGCCGTCCGCGGCGATCCGCGCGTCGCCGCCGATGCGCTCGGCCCACGAGGGGGCCGCGACCAGGACGAACTCCTCGTCCGCGAGGGGCACGGAGCTCAGGGAGCGCCCGCGGGGGCGGGCCGTGGCGATCACCAGGTCGTGCCGCCCCGCCCGCAGCCCGTCGAGGAGCCGGTCCGTCAGGCCTGTCGTCACACGCAGCCTGACGCCCTTGTCGACCAGTGGTGCGAGCGCGGGCAGCGCGCAGTGGCAGAGCATCTCCGCCGGGCCCGCCAGCTGGACGGGCTCCGCGGGGGCGCCGTCGAGGGGGCCGCCGTGTCCGGTGACCGCGGCGAGGGCGTCGAGCGGGTCGACGACACGGGCGGCGAGCGCGTCGGCGTACGGCGCGGGGGCCACGCCTCGCGGCAGCCGCTCGAACAGCTCCCGGTCGACCTGCCGCTCCAGGGCCCGGATCTGCGTGGTGACGGTGGGCTGCGAGAGGCCGAGGAGACGGGCCGCGGCCGTGAAGGAACCCGACCGGTACACGGCCAGGAACGTACGCAGCAGGTTCAGGTCGAGCGGACCGGCCGCCGCGGTCCCCGCGCCTATTCCCGCAGACCCATCGGAATTCCTATCTTCCACATGGAGCAGCCTATTGGATTTCGTTGGGTGCACCCCCCTACCTTCGAGGACAGCACCACCTGACGTTCTGAGCACAGAACGTCAGAGCTTCCACCCTCGGAGAGACACCATGGCCAAGATTCTGTTCGTCGTGACCGGCGCCGATCACTGGACGCTGGCCGACGGCACCCAGCACCCGACCGGCTTCTGGGCCGAGGAGGCCGTCGCGCCGTACGAGGCGTTCAAGGCCGCCGGACACGAGATCGTCGTCGCGACACCGGGCGGCGTCGTGCCGACCGTCGACCAGGCGAGCCTGGCGCCCGAGTTCAACGGCGGCCAGGAAGGCGCCGAGAAGGTCGCCACGACCCTCGCGGAGATCAGCGAGTTCCTGCGCCCGGTCAAGCTGGCGGAGGTGGACCTCGCCGACTACGCAGCGGTCTTCTACCCCGGTGGCCACGGCCCCATGGAGGACCTCGCCGTCGACGCCGAATCCGGCAGGCTCCTCACCGCCGCCCTGGAGTCAGGCAAGCCGCTCGGCGTCGTCTGCCACGGCCCGGCCGCGCTGCTCGCCGCCACCAAGGAGGACGGCTCCAACGCCTTCGCGGGGTACGAGCTGACCGGCTTCACCAATGTCGAGGAGACTCAGTCCGGTTTCGCGGAGAAGGCCAAGTGGCTGCTCCAGGACCGGCTCGTCGCGGCGGGCGCCGACTTCAAGGAGGGCGAGCCCTGGGCCCCCAAGGTGGTCGTCGACCGCAACCTGATCACCGGTCAGAACCCGGCGTCCGCAGCTCCGCTGGCCGACGAGCTGCTCGGGAAGCTGGTCTGACCCTGATGGGCACCGACCGGCTCGACGAGGTCCTCGACGCCACCTACGACTCCCTCACGCGGTACGGCGTACGGCGCACCACGATGGACGACATCGCCGCCACCATGGGCGTGTCCCGGTCAGCGGTCTACCAGTACGTACGCAACAAGGACGACGCCTTCCGCAAGCTCGCCGAGCGCCTGCACTCCGAGGCGCTCGCGCGGGCCCGGCAGGCGGCTGCCGAGGACACCTCCGCCGCCGAACGCATCCGGGGCGTCCTCGCCGCCAAGCTCGACCTGGTCCTGCGCCTGGCCGGGGACTCGCCGCACTCCGCCGAGCTCCTCGACGCGAAGGCCCGCGTCTTCGGCGACATCTGCCACGGCTTCACCGGCTCGCTGCGGAGCCTGCTCGTCGAGCTGTTCACCGAGGCGGGGACCCCGTCCTCGGTGGAGCCCGCCGAGGCCGCCGACATCTGCATCGCCCTGGTCATAGGCCTGGAGTCCGCGCCCGACGGCCGCCGGCTCTTCGGCCCGGCCACCGACGCGCTCCTGACCGGGCTGCTCGGCTCGCCGGTCACCACGCCGACACCCCGCTGACGCACCCCTCGCCCACTCCCCCCATGCCCAGCCGCACCTGAGAACTCCCGAGGAGACCCCTCATGCACCACCCCGAAGCGCCCGCCCCCGAGGCGCTCGACCCCGAAGCCCTGGTCGCCGGGCTCCGCGCCACGTTCGCCACCGGCCGCACCCGGCCCCTGGCGTGGCGCGAGGAGCAGCTCACCCAGTTGCGCTCCCTGTTCACGGAGCACCGCGAGGACATCGCGGACGCCCTCCACGCCGATCTGCACAAGCCGCGCACCGAGGCGTACACCGCCGAAGTCGACTTCCCCGTAAGGGAGATCGACCACACGCTGGCCCATCTGGAGGAGTGGCTGCGCCCGCAGCCGCTCGCGCCCGGCGCCCTCGCGGGACTGCCCGAAGGGTCCACCGCCGGTACGCAGTACGAGCCGCTCGGCACCGTCCTGATCATCGCGCCGTGGAACTACCCCGTGCAGCTCCTGCTCGTCCCCCTGGTGGGCGCCCTGGCGGCGGGCAACACGGCCGTCCTGAAGCCGAGCGAAGTCACCCCGGCCACCTCTGAGCTGATCGCCCGGCTCGTCCCCCAGTACCTGGACACGGACGCGGTCGCCGTCGTCGAGGGCGGCGTACCGGAGACCACCGCGCTGCTCGCCCAGCGGTACGACCACATCTTCTACACCGGCAACGGCGCCGTCGGCCGCATCGTGATGCGCGCCGCCGCCGAGCACCTCACCCCCGTCACACTCGAACTCGGCGGCAAGTCACCGGTGTTCGTGGACCGGGGAGTCGATCTGGCCGCCGTGGCCACCCGCCTGGCCGAATCCAAGTTCCGCAACGCGGGCCAGACCTGTGTCGCCCCCGACTACGTCCTGACCGACCCGGAGACCGCGCCCGCGCTGGCCCGGGAGCTGCGCACGGCCGTGGAGCGGGCGTTCGGCGCGGACCCCAGGTCCTCGGAGACGTACGGCCGCATGGTCAACGAGCGGCACTTCGACCGCGTCTCGGCCCTCCTCGGCTCCGGGACGACGGCGTTCGGCGGGCAGCGCGACCGCGACGACGTCTACATCGCGCCGACCGTGCTCACCGACGTGAAGCCCGACGAGCCGGTGATGCGGGAGGAGATCTTCGGTCCCGTCCTGCCGATCGTGAACGTCGACGGGCTCGACGAGGCCATCGCGTTCATCAACGACCGCGACAAGCCGCTCGCCCTCTACGGCTTCACCGAGAGCGAGACGACGCGGCAGCGGCTCGCCGCCGAGACGTCGTCGGGCGGCCTCGGCTTCGGTCTTCCGATGGCCCATCTCCGGGTCCCCGAGCTGCCGTTCGGCGGAGTCGGCGAGAGCGGTGTCGGGAATTACCACGGGCCGCACTCCATCGCGACGTTCAGCCACCGCAAGGCCCGGCTCGACGTTCCCCTGGGCTGATGCCCGGCCGGTCCCCGCGGTGGCTGACGTACTCCCGGATCCGTGGGGCCGTCAGGGCCGGGGCGAAGCGGATGTGAACTCCCCTGCGTCCAGGGCGGGTTCCGGTGCCTCGGTGGCGCCGGAGCCCGCTGCCGCGCGCCGGGCGGGGAATCCGTGCCGGTGGGCGGCGGTCACCACGACGAGGACCGGCACCAGGAGGGCGAGCACGCTCCAGGGGAAGGACTCCGCGCCGAGCTGTCCGAGCAGGATGCCGCCGACGACTCCGCCCCCGGCCATCGCCGCGTTCCACAGGGTGACGAGCATGGCCTGCGCGGCGTCCGCCTCGTCGCCGGCGGCGTCGCCTGCCGCGGTCTGCAGGAGGGTGGGCGCGCCGCCCCAGCCGAGCCCCCACAGGGTCACCGCGAGGTAGACGAGGGCGGGACTGTCGGCGAGGACCGCGAGGAGGGCGGCGGCCACGGCCACCAGGAGGGCAGCGGCGATGGTGAGCGCGCGCAGCCTCCGGTGGATGTGCGCGCCCACGATCCAGATGCTCACGAGGGACGCGGCGCCGAAGACCAGGAGGACGACGTCGGTCGAGCCGCCCATGCCCAGATGGTCGAGGTACGTGGCGATGTAGGTGTACAGGATGGTGTGGGCGAGGACGAAGACCAGGGTGACGGTCAGGACCGGGGTCACGCCGGGCAGCCGCAGGGTGCGCAGGACCGGGGTGCGGCCTTCGCGCCGCCGGCCGGGGTGGTCGGGGACCGACGCGGTGATCCAGGCGAGGAGCACCACGGTGAGCACGGTCATGAGCAGGAACGCGACGCGCCAGCCGAACGCCTTGCCGAGGAAGGTTCCCGCGGGCACACCGAGCGAGAGGGCGACCGGGATGCCCGCCATGGCGATGGCGATGGCCTTGCCCTGGAGGTGGGCGGGGGCCAGTCGGCGGGCGTATCCGGCGAGCAGCGCCCAGGCCAGGCCCGCCGCGACTCCGGCGACGAAGCGGGCCACCATGGTCAGGGGGTAGTTGCCGGAGACCGCGGTGACGGTGTTGGCGACGGCGAATCCCGCCATCGCGGTCAGCAGCAGCCGCTTGCGCCGCCATCCGGCGGTGGCCGCGGTCAGGGGGATCGCGGTGAGTGCGGTGCCGATCGCGTAGATGGTGACGGTCTGGCCCATCGCGGACTCGCCGACGCCCAGGTCGGCGCTCATGGCGGGCAGCAGGCCCGCGGGCAGGGTCTCGGTCAGGCTGGTGATGAAGACGGCGGTGGCAAGGGCGAGGAGTGCGGCCAGGGGCAGCTTCCGGTCCCCGGATCCGCCCCGGGAACCCACGAGTTGTGCGGTGTGGTTGGTCATGTCGCCTATGCTCGAACCCTCACATGGATGTGAAGGTCAAGCGAGAGGCGCGGGGGAGTTTCGGATGCGGATCGGAGAGCTGTCGGAGCGCACCGGGACACCCCGGCGACTGCTGCGCTACTACGAGGAGCAGGGCCTCATCATGGCCGAGCGCGCGGCGAACGGCTACCGCGAGTACGACGAGCGGTTCGTGGACCGGGTCGCGCAGATCAGGGGCCTGCTCGACGCGGGCCTGCCCACCCGCATCATCAAGCAGATCCTGCCGTGCCTCGACAAGCCGCGGACCATCTACTTCCCGGACGCGACACCGGAGATGATCGCCACGCTCGAGGAGCAGCGGGACCGCATGTCCGAGCGCGTCGAGTGCCTGACCCGCAACCGTGACGCCATCGCGGAGTACCTCGACGCGGTGCGCGACGGCAACCCTCCGGACCGGGCGCCGTTGGAGCCCGCGGGGTCATGACCCGAGCAACGCGTCGAGGCCCGCGGCCAGTTGCTCCTGCCCGCCCTGCCCGTCCAGGGCGATGGCCATGGCCCGCAGCCGCGGGAACTCCTGCGCGGGCATGCGGTGCAGACCGAGCCGGAAGGCCGGGTCCGGTTCGCCGGGCTCGTCGTCCATGGCCCGCAGTTCGACGAGGAGATAGCCGAGCAGCCACGCCGTGAAGGCGCGGTGCACCTCCACCGTGCGGCGGTCGCCCAGACCGGCGCCATGGAGCAGGGCCAGGACGCGTTCGTCGCCGCGCAGCACGGCGGCGGGGCGGCGGGCCAGCGGGGTGGACAGCAGGCGGGTGGCGAGCAGCGGGACCATGTTCGGGTGCCGCTGCGCGACTCCGTGGGTGGCGAGCGCGATGCGTTTCAACTCCCGCCGCCAGTCATGGCCTTGAGGGTGCCGCTCCTCCTGGGGCTTCGCCGTCAGGTCTTCCTCCAGCTCCTGGTAGAACGCCTCGACCAGGCCGTCGAGGAGAGCGCCCTTGCCCGCCGCGTAGCGGTAGAGGGCCATCGCCTCCACGCCCAGTTCCCCGCCGAGCTTGCGCATGCTCAGGCCGGAGAGCCCGTCGCGGTCGACGACCTCCAGGGCCGTGGCCAGGACGCGCTCCCTGCTGAGCCGCCCATAGCGCCCACGGTCACTGGCGCGCCGGCCCTCGCCCGGGTCCGTCTCTTTCCCCTTCGGCATGTCCGCCACCTCCGCCTCACTGGCCCCCTTGACCTCAGAGAGCATCGGGTGCAAAGTCGTACATATACGACGTAAACGTACGTAGTCAGCGTACAGCGTCAGACCCCTCAGGAGCGTCGCGCCATGACGCACAGCGAGCCGATGTCGGCGGATCTGGTCCAGGTGGAGCTCGACCTCGCACGGATGTCGGACGGCAACGTCGTCCGCGTCACCGCGGGCGGCCCCGTCTTCGGACATCCGTTCCCGGTGCGCACCGTCCGGCCGACGACCTTCCTGCCCGCACTCCCCCGGCGCGACAGGGCAGCCCTCATGGCCATCGCCGCGGGCTGGGCGCTGAGCTTCCTGTGGTTCTGGTCCTGGTGGCTGCAGCCGGAGCACCGGGTCGGCTGGGCGGGGCTGATCATCAACAGCGCCCTGCTGCTCTACCTCACCGGACTCCCCTGCTACTTCTTCGTCACCGCCCTCCGGCTGCGCCGCGTCAACCCGGAGCTGCCCGTCCCACCGCTCCCGGTCGCCTTCGCCGTGACCCGCGCCCCGTCGGAGCCGTGGCCCATGGCCCGGCAGACGCTCGAGGCGATGCTGGCCCAGGACTTTCCGCACCCGTACGACGTGTGGCTGTGCGACGAGGACCCGACCGACGAGATCATCGCCTGGTGCCGCACGCACCGGGTGCGGATGTCCTGCCGCCGCGGCGTGACCCCGTACCACCGCAGCGACTGGCCGCGCCGCACCCGCTGCAAGGAGGGCAACCTCGCCTACTTCTACGACAGTTGGGGCTATCGGCGGTACGACGTTGTCGCACAGCTCGACTGCGACCACGTGCCCGCGCCGACCTACCTCGCCGAGATGGTCCGCCCCTTCGACGACCCCGCCATCGGCTATGTCGCCGCACCCAGCATGTGCGACGCCAACGGCGCGGCGTCCTGGTCGGCCCGGGGGCGCCTGCACCGCGAGGCCGTCTGGCACGGCGCGGTGCAGCTGGGGCACAGCGACGGGCTCGCGCCGATGTGCATCGGCTCCCACTACGCCGTACGCACCCGCGCGCTGCGGGACATCGGGGGCCTCGGCCCCGAGCTCGCCGAGGACTTCTCCACCACCTATCTGCTCAACTCGGCGGGCTGGCACGGGGCGTTCGCCATCGACGCCGAGGCGCACGGGGACGGGCCGCTCACCTTCGCCGACATGATCACGCAGGAGTACCAGTGGTCGCGGAGCCTGACCACGATGCTCCTCGGTCTGCTGCCGCGCCATCTGCGCCGACTGCCCCTGGTGCTGCGGCTGCGCTTCTCGTACGCCCTGGCCTACTACCCGCTCCTCGGCCTGATGATCATCGCGGGCCTCACGCTCCCGCCGATCGCCGTCCTCACCGGCCTGCCGTGGATGAACATCGACTACGTGGACTTCCTGATCCACTTCTGGTCCATGCCCGTGTGGCTGCTCCTGACCCTGTACCTGATGCGCCGCCGCGGGATGCTGCGCCCGCGCAACGCCCCGGTGATCAGCTGGGAGACGTGGCTGTTCGCGCTCGCCCGCTGGCCGTTCGTCATCCTGGGCCTGTTCGGCGCCGTCGCGCAGAAGCTGAGCCCGCGGCCGGTGACCTTCAAGGTCACACCCAAGGACACCGGCGGCCCCCGGCCGCTGCCCGCCCGGCTCACCCTTCCGTTCGTCGTGCTGGCCGCCGTCCTGTCGTCCGTCGCCCTGGTGGGCGAGCTGACGAGCCCGTCGGCCGGCTATGTCTTCCTCTGCCTCCTCGCCGCCACGACCTACGCGGCCGTCGCCGTGGCCGTCCCCCTGCTCCATGTGCGCGAAGCGGCGCGGGCCGCGGACGTCCGCTTCTCCCACGCGCTGTCGACGGCGCGGCTCCCGGTCGCCCTCGGCCTTCTGGTGTCACTGCCGGTCGCCACCGCCCTCGTCTTCTACCCGGCGTACGTCGCCGCCGTCCTGAGCTGGTGAACGGCCATGAGCGCACCCTCCACCATCCTCGTCACCGGCGGCGCGGGTTTCATCGGGAGCCACACCTGCGTCGAACTCCTCGACCACGGCTACGAGTTGATCGTGATCGACGACTACTCCCACAGCACCCCGCAGGTCTTCACGCGGGTGGAGCGGATCGCCGACCGCTTCGTCGGCGCCGTCTATGAGCTGGACATCCGTGATCGGCGCGCCCTGTCGGCCGTCTTCGGCCGCCACTCCGTGGACGCCGTCGTGCACTTTGCCGCGCACAAGGCCGTGGGCGAGTCGACGCGGATGCCCATCGACTACTACGACACCAACGTCGGCGGCACGACCGCGCTGCTGCGGGTCATGCAGGAACACGGCGTGCACCAGCTGGTGTTCTCCTCGTCCTGTTCGATCTACGGCGACGCGGGGCGCGGTCCACTGGACGAGTCGACGCCCGCCCGGCCGACCAATCCGTACGCGGCGTCCAAGTGGATCTGCGAGCAGGTGCTCGCCGACGTGTGCGCCCGCCGCCCGGAGTTCACCGTGCTCGCCCTGCGCTACTTCAACCCGGTCGGCGCCCACCCCAGCGGGCTCCTCGGCGAGGACCCGGGCGGCGTCCCCGACAATCTGATGCCGTACGTGGCGCAGGTCGCCGTCGGGCGGCGCGAGCGGCTGCCCGTGTTCGGCGACGACTACGCCACGCCCGACGGCACCGCGGTCCGCGACTACCTCCACGTCATGGACACCGCCGAGGCCCACCGCATCGCCCTTGACCACCTCGCCGACGGGCCCGGCATGCGGGTGTTCAACCTCGGTGTGGGCACAGGCCGTTCGGTCCTCGACGTCATCGCCGCGTTCGGCGCTGCCTGCGGCAGGGCCATCCCCTACCAGATCATGCCGCGCCGTCCCGGAGACGTGCCCGAACTCGTCGCCGACGCAGGGGCGGTGGCCCGCGCGTGGGGCTGGCGGCCCACCCGCGGACTGCCCGAGATGTGCCGGGACGCCTGGCGCTTCCAGCAGCTCAACCCCCATGGCTACGCCGGTCCCGGCCGACGTTCGAACAGCAAGCAGCAGGCCCCGTGAGGCCCGACCCGTAAGGAGCGACGTCATGCGGATGACAGTGATCGGCACCGGATACGTGGGAACGGTGCACGCCGCGTGCATGGCCGACATCGGCCACCAGGTCCTCGGCATCGACATCGACGCCGAACGGATCGCCTCCCTGGCGGCGGGCCGGGCGCCCGTCCACGAGAGCGGCCTCGACGAACTGCTCGCCAGGACGGTCGCGTCGGGCAGGCTGCGCTTCTCCACCTCGCTCGCCGAGGGCGCCGCGTTCGCCCGGGCACACTTCGTGTGCGTGGGCACCCCGCAGCGCCCCGACAGCCACGCCGCCGACCTGCGGTACGTGGACGCCGTCGTGGACGGTCTCGCCCCGCATCTGCGGCCCGGCAGCCTGGTCGTGGGCAAGTCGACCGTGCCGGTCGGCACGGCGGCCCGGCTCGCGAAGCACCTGGCCGCGACGGCCCCGGGCACGGAGGTCGCCTGGAACCCCGAGTTCCTGCGCGAGGGATCCGCGGTCCACGACACCATGCGGCCCGAGCGGCTCGTCGTGGGCGTGACGTCGCGGCACTCCGAGGGCGTGCTGCGGGCGCTCTACGCGCCGATGATCCTCGCGGGGGTGCCGTTCTTCAGCACCGATCCGGCCACCGCCGAGCTGGTCAAGGTGGCGGCGAACTCCTTCCTCGCCACCAAGATCTCCTTCATCAACGCCATGGCCGAGGTGTGCGACGCCGCGGGCGCCGACGCTTCCGTCCTGGCCAGGGCCATCGGCGCGGACTCGCGGATCGGCCCGCGCTTCCTCGAACCGGGGCTCGGCTTCGGCGGCAGCTGCTTCCCCAAGGACATCCGGGCCTTCGCCGCCCGTGCCGAGGAGATCGGCGCCGGCGAGGCGGTGGCGTTCCTGCACGAGGTCGACCGGATCAACACCCGGCAGCGCTCCCGCGTCGTCGACCAGGCACGCGGGCTCCTCGGCGGCTCCTTCTCCGGGCGCAGGATCGGAGTGCTCGGCGCGGCGTTCAAGCCGGGCAGCGACGACGTCCGCGACTCGCCGGCGCTGGTCGTGGCGGCGGCCCTGCACCGGCAGGGCGCCACGGTCCGCGTACACGACCCGCAGGCCATCGACAACGCGCGCGTCGCCCGTCCCGAGCTGGTCTACGCCCTGGACGTGGACAAGGCGTGCGAGGACGCCGACCTGGTGCTGCACCTCACCGACTGGCCCGAGTACCGGGACATCGACCCCGCGGCGCTGGCCGCCCTCGTACGCTCCCCGGTCCTCCTGGACGCCCGCAACAGCCTCGACCCCGAGCGCTGGTCGGCGGCGGGCTGGGCCGTGCACGCCCCGGGCCGCCCGCAGCTGTCCACGGCCGCGCCTTCACCGGCCAAGGTGGCCGCGCTCGCCGGAGGTGCGTCATGAGGGTCGTGGTGACAGGCGGCGGCGGCTTCGTGGGCTCCCATCTGTGCGAGGCCCTGCTGCGCAGGGGCGACACGGTCTGCTGCCTGGACAACTTCTGCACCGGTGAACCGGAGAACGTCGCCCACCTGCGCGGCACGCCCCGCTTCCGGCTGGTACACGCCGACGTGACGGCGCCGTTCGACGTGCCCGGCCCCGTGGACGCCGTGGCCCATCTCGCGAGCCCCGCGTCACCGCCGGACTACCACCGGCTCGCCGTGGAGACCCTGGCCGTCGGGAGCCGCGGCACCGAGAACGCCCTGCGCCTGGCCCAGCGGCACGGCGCCCGCTTCCTGCTCACCTCCACCAGCGAGGTCTACGGCGACCCGGAGGTCCATCCGCAGCCCGAGGAGTACTGGGGCCACGTCAATCCGGTCGGCCCGCGCAGCGTCTACGACGAGGCCAAGCGGTTCGCTGAGGCGCTGTCCATGGCCTACCGGCGCAGCCACGGCGTCGACGTGGGCATCGTCAGGATCTTCAACACGTACGGTCCGCGGATGCGGCCGCACGACGGACGCGTGGTCTCCACGTTCGTCCGCCAGGCCCTCGCGGGCAGGCCGCTGACCCTCTACGGCGACGGCAGCCAGACGCGTAGCTTCTGCTACGTCGACGACCTCGTCCGGGGTTTGCTCGCGATGCTCGACAGCGACCTCGGCGGTCCGGTGAACCTGGGCAACCCCAGCGAGCGCACCGTCCGTGAACTGGCTGAGCTCGTCCTGCGCCTCACCGGATCGCCCTCCCGGATCGCCTACCGCCCGCTGCCCGTCGACGACCCGGCCCGCCGCCGCCCGGTGATCAACCGGGCCGTGGAGCAGCTCGGCTGGATGCCCCGCGTGCCCCTCGACGAGGGCCTGCGGCACACCATCGCGTGGTTCACCGCACGGTCCGCACCGCGGCGCGCGCGGGTGCCGGTGGAGGCCTGATCCCCATGACCCCCGTGCGCAGGAACGCCGTCCCGGCCGCCGTCGGGCGCCGCACCGCCCCTGCCGTCCTCACCGCCGCGCTCGTGCTGCTCGGCGCGAGCGGCTGTGCGGCCACGCCCCACTACGCGCCGTCGGCCAGTACGTACTACGTCAGCTCGCGGGGCGACGACCAGAACGACGGTTCATCGCCCGGTCAGGCCTGGCGTTCCCTCGCCCGCGCCGAACGCGTGGCGCTCGAACCCGGCGACCGGCTGCTCCTGGAGGGCGGCGCACGGTTCACCGGCACCATCACCCTCAACGGCGACGAGGCGGGACGTGCGGACCGGCCCGTGGTGGTCGGGTCGTACGGCGAGGGCCGGGCGACGGTCGAGGCCGAGGGCTCCCCCGGCATCTCCGTGCACAACACCGCGGGCGTGCAGATCCGCGATCTCACCGTCAAGGGTGACCGCGCCGCCTACGCCCACGACGGCGGCATCAACCTCTACGCCGACCGACCGGACGGCGGGAAGCTGGACCGGGTCTCCGTCTCCCACGTCCGCGTCTCCGGTTTCCGGACGGGCATCGCGGTCGGAGGCGCGGAGAAGGGCAACGGATTCAAGAACGTGACGATTCATGAGGCCACGTTGTACGGCAACAAGGACGTCGGTCTCCTGACGTACGGCCCTGAGTTCAACCCCCGTCAACCGACCTACGCACACGAGGAGTTCGAGGTCTCGGACGTCGACGCGTACCGGAACACCGGTGATCCCGGCGCGGACGACCGCCACACCGGTGACGGCATCATCCTCGGCGCCGTGCGGCACGCCACGGTGCGCGACTCCAGCGCCCACGACAACGGATCCAGGTCGTCCGGCGAGGCGCCCTCGGGGCCGGTGGGCATCTGGGCGTACGACGCCAAGGACGTGGTCCTGGAGCACAACACCGCCTACCGCAACCACACGGGCTCCAAGGTCGACGGTGCCGGGTTCGGCTTCGACGAGAACGTCTCGGACTCGACGATCCAGTACAACCTCGCGTTCCACAACGACGGCCCCGGCTTCTACGCGTACACGCGCAAGACGAACGGCGCGCACACCGACAACACGATCCGCTACAACATCACGTCCGACGACGGCCGCAAGCTGCCGCGCTTCGGCGGGCTCGCCGTCTACGGCCACGACGTGCGCAACCTGCGGATCTACCAGAACACCGTGGTGATGACCGCCCTTGAGAACGGGAGGAGCGGCCCCGCCCTGCGCCTGATGGACGGCGAGAAGGGGGTCACCGTCCGCAACAACCTGTTCGTCACCGACGGCTCCCCGCTGGCCCTCACGGACGGGGGGCTCAGCACCAAGAACGTCCTGCTCCAGGGCAACAACTACCGTGCCCCGCAAGGACAGTGGGCGCTGCAGTGGGGCGACCACGCCTTCACCGGCATCGGTACCTGGCGCAAGGCGACCGGCCAGGAACGCGTCGACGGACGGCCGTCCGGCCTGACCGTCGGCCCCTGCTTCACCGGAGGCGCGCTTCCGGCCGTCACGTCCGCCGCCGACGCCCGCCTGTTCGCCCCGGACTGCGACGCCCTCGCGGACAAGGGCCTCGACCTGCGCAAGCTGTTCGGCATCGACCCCGGTTCCGTCGACTTCTTCGGGCAGAGCGTCGGTACGCCCCCGCCGGTCGGGGCCGCGCTGCCCGAACCGGACTGAGCCCGGCTGGAGATGCGGGTCCCGGCCGCCAGGGCCTACGATCATTGGAGCGAGACCCCAGGTTGACGCGTGATTCGCGGCCGGGTGTCCCTGCCAGGCAGGGAGGCGCTTTGCCATTGTTTCGGGCTTTCTCCCGGGATCAACCACGGGCGCATCGGCTCATGGCCGGCTACGTCGTCCTGGTCGCCGCTCTCACCGCCGTCTACATGACGGTGCCCGGCCTGCGCGCCCCGCTCTGGGCGCTCATCGGCCTCGGTGGCGTCGTGGCCGTCCTCGTCGGTGTACACGTCCACCGGCCCGCGCACCGCTGGCCGTGGTGGGTGCTGGCGGCCGGGCTGCTCGCCTTCGCCGCGGGCGACACGTACTACAACGTGGTCGAGGAGTACTTCCAGGCGTCGAACCCGTTCCCGTCCCCGGCCGACGCCGCCTACCTCGCGGTGTACCCGCTGCTCGCCGCGGGCCTCTTCGGTCTCGTGCGCTACCGCTGGGCGGGCCGCGACCTGCCGAGTCTCCTCGACGCGCTGATCATCACCGCCGGGCTCGCGCTGCCGGTCTGGGTCTACCTCGTCCAGCCGCTGACCGAGGTCGAGGGGCTGACCTGGACGCAGCGCGCCATCAGCATCGCCTACCCACTGGGCGACGTACTGGTTTTGGCCCTCCTGGCCCGGCTGCTCACCCCGGACTTCGAGACCGGCCACAATCCCGCCGTACGTCTGCTCGTGCTCGGCACGTTCACCCTGCTCGCCTTCGACATCGCGTACGGGATCCTGCAGCTCAACGGGTTGTGGCAGGCGGGCACGCTCCTGGACACGGGCTGGATCGTCTTCTACACGGCGTGGGGCCTTGCCGCACTGCACCCCTCGATGGTGGAGCTGACCGCGTACGCGCATCAGCGCCAGTCCCTGCTTCCGCCGACGCGCAGACTCGTGCTGCTCGCCGCGGCCACCCTCATCGCTCCGGCGATCCTGCTCATGGAGGGCCTCCTCGACGGCGCCCATGACGCGGCCGTGATCGCCGCCTTCTCCGGCGCCCTGTTCCTCCTGGTGATCCTGCGGCTCGCCGACATGGTCGTGGCGCACCGCAAGGCCATGGACCGCGAGCTGGCACTGCGCGGGGCGGCCGCCTCGCTGGTGGCGGCGATCACGACGGAGGAGATCACCGCGACCTGCGAGACGACGGTCGCCGCACTGTCCGGGCCCGGGGCCCTGCCCGCGACCCTGCTCCTGGAGGCGGACGACTCCCCGCCGGTCCCCCACGCGGCCCTCGACCTGCACCGCACGCATCTGGTCCGGGCCGCCGACCTCGGCCCGGAGATCGCCGCCCGGTTCGACGCGTCGCAGAGTGCGCTGGTGTGCCCGATGATCCAGCGTGACCGTCCGGCCGTGGACGAGCCGCCGGGTGTACTGATCGCGACCGGCTCCGAGCGGCAGCTCACGGAGATCCGTGGCTCGCTGGAGATACTCGCCTCGCACGCGGGCCTGGCGAAGGCGCGCATCGCGCTCCGCGAGGAGATCATCCGACGGGAGAGCGAGGCGTACTTCCGTACGTTGGTGCGCAACGCCTCCGACGTCATCCTCATCGTCGACGACGACAACGCCGTCCGGTACGCGAGCCCGTCCGCCCAGGCCGTCTTCGGGGACGTCCGGCTGGTCGGGGCGGAGCTGCCGGAGCTGGTGGACCAGCGGGACGGCCACCGGGCGGCGCAGGTGCTCACGGCCATGCGGGCCGGTGGGCAGCGGGAGCCCCACGACTACTGGTGGATACCGCGGGACGGCGGGCGCATCGAGGTGGAGGTGCGGTGCAGCGACCTGCGCCGGGACCCGACCGTACGGGGACTCGTCGTCACCCTGCGGGACGTGACCGAGCAGCGGCAGCTGGAGCACGAGCTCACCCAGCGGGCCTTCCACGACGCGCTGACCGGCCTTCCCAACCGCACGCTGCTCCTGGAGCGCATCGAGCGCGCGCTGCTGCGCGGCCGCCGCGAGTCGACGCTGACCTGCGTGCTCTTCGTCGACCTCGACGACTTCAAGGTCGTCAACGACACGATGGGGCACTCGGCCGGCGACCGGCTCCTCGTCGCCGTCGGCGCCCGTCTCTCGCGGACGCTGCGCCGCAGCGACACCGCCGCCCGCCTCGGCGGCGACGAGTTCGCCGTCCTGATGGAGGACGCGAAGGAGCCCGCCGACGCCGAGATCCTGGCCGCGCAGGTGGTGCAGGCGCTCAGCAGGCCGTTCCAGCTGTCCGGCGACAGCGTGAGCGTCTCCGCGAGCGTCGGCGTGGCCACGGCCGGGGACAGCGCGGGCGCCGAGGAGCTCCTGACCCACGCCGACCTGGCGCTGTACGCCGCCAAGGCCGCCGGGAAGCGTCAGTGGCGCCGCTTCCAGCAGCGGCTGCACGTGCGCATGCTGGAGCGGCACGATCTGCAGGCGAGCCTGGACCGGGCGATCGCCGACGAGGAGTTCGCGCTGCGCTATCAGCCCGTCGTGGACATCAGCGGGAACGGCGGCCCGGCGAGCGGGGCGGCGGGCGATGGTTCAGCGGGCGGTGGTGCGGCGAACGGTGCGCCGCACGCCGCCGACATCGTCGGCTTCGAGGCGCTGGCGCGCTGGCCGCACCCCCGGCGCGGCCTCGTCCCGCCGCAGGAGTTCATCCCGCTCGCCGAGGAGACCGGGCACATCACTCCGCTCGGCGCCTGGGTCCTCGGCAGCGCCGCCGCGGACATCGCCGGACTGCAGGGCGTGGGCGCACCCTCGGACCGGCGCCCCTACATCAGCGTCAACGTGTCCGCGCGGCAGTTCCGCGACCCGGGCTTCCTCGGCGAGGTGCGCGGTGCCCTGGAGACACCCGGACTCGCCCCGGGGTCACTGCAGTTGGAGCTCACCGAGTCGGTGCTGATGCGGGGTGACGGGCAGATCCAGGCGGTCATGCGGGCGTTGAAGGATCTCGGGGTACGGATCGCGGTCGACGACTTCGGCACGGGATTCTCCTCGCTGCGCTACCTCCGCGAGTTCCCCGTCGACGTACTCAAGATCGACAAGTCGTTCATCGACGACATCGCCGACGACCCCCGGCAGCTCGCCCTCGTCGAGGGCATCGTGCACCTCGCCGACACGATGGGTCTCCAGGTCATCGCCGAGGGCATCGAGGAGCCCGCGCAACGGGATCTGCTGGCCCAGATGGGCTGCGGGTTCGGGCAGGGCTACCTCTTCGCGCGGCCCCTGACAGCCGAGCAGGGGGAGCGGCTCCTCCGCGGACGCCGGGGACACAACGGTGCCGCCCACGCCTCCCGTGTCGCCCCTGCCGTCCCTGCCATTTCTCGCGCCGCCGCCGCTGTCGTCGCCCCGCCCACCGCGCCTGCCCCCACCCCTTCGGAGAGGGAGAGCACCATGAGCGAACCGGACACCGGACTCCTGGGGGACCGGCGCGATCCGCGCTGGGGCGATCTCGACCACCTGCGGCGCACCAGCCCGATGACCGACTGCGTCCTGGACGAGGTCCGCGGCCGGCACATCCGCAGCGGGGACCACTGGCTCATCGACTTCGCCTCCTGCAACTACCTCGGCTTCGACGGCGATCCCGAGATCATCGACGCCATCGAACCCGCCGTACGCCGCTGGGGGACACACCCGAGCTGGTCCCGGCTCCTGGGCAGCCCCCGGCTCTATCCCGAGATCGAGGAACGGCTCACCGCGCTGCTCGGGGCGCCGGACACCCTGCTGCTCCCCACGGCCACGCTGATCCACGCCTCGGTCATCCCCGTCCTCGCCGACAAGGGACACGTCTTCGTCGAGGCCGCAGCGCACCGCACCGTGTACGACGGCTGCGTCTCGGCCCGGGGGCAGGGCGCGACGCTGCGGCGGTTCCACGCGGACCGCCCCGACGAACTGGCCGCCATGCTGCGGTCGGTGCCGAGCGGCTCGCCCCGCCTGGTCTGCCTCGACGGCGTCAACAGCATGAGCGGGAACATCGCCGACGTGCCCGAACTGGCCGGTATCTGCCGCGACGTGGACGCCACGCTGTACATCGACGACACCCACGGGTTCGGCGTCATCGGGGAGCGCGGCGCAGCCGAACCGTGCCCCTACGGCTCCCGCGGCAACAGCGTCGTACGGCACACCGGCGAGACGTACGACAACATCGTCCTGGTCGGCGGCTTCTCCAAGGCCTACTCGTCGCTCCTCGCCTTTCTCGCGCTGCCGTCCTGGCTCAAGGACCACCTGAAGGTCGCCGCCGCCCCCTATCTGTACTCCGGGCCCTCGCCCACGGCCTCCCTCGCCACCGCGCTCGCCGGTCTGGAGGTCAACGACCGGCGGGGTGACATCATCCGCGCCGATCTGCACCGCAAGACCGTCCGGGTGCTCGACCACGTGGCCGGGCTCGGTCTTCGGACGCTCAACTCCGATGAGCTGCCGATCGTGGAGATCCCGCTGGCCGACGCCTCGGACCTGGACGCGGTCGCCGGGTTCCTGTGGGAGCAGGGCATCTATGTGACCCTGGCCGCCTATCCGCTCGTGCCGCGCGACCGCGTCGGTTTCCGCGTGCAGCTCACGGCCCTGAACTCCGACGACGACATCGACCGGCTCAACGCCGCCCTGACCCGCATGTCCGAACGTTTCCCGCTGCGGCCGGGGAGCTGACCGCCATGGCTCCGACCCGCAACGACGACGTCGACTGGGACAGCTGGCCCGTCCAGGACTATCTCGGCGAGAACTACCGCGAGCTGCATCCTTCCGATGCCGCGGTCATCGCCCACCACTCCGCGTTCTACCGGCGGTTCGGCCGAGGGAGCGCCGCGTGTTCCGTGGAGTTCGGGGCCGGGCCCAACCTCTATCCGCTGATGCTCGCCGCCGCCGCGAGCCGCCGCATCGACGCCGTCGAGGCGAGCGCCGCGGGCGTCGCCTATCTGACCCGGCAGCTCGAACAGGCGCCAGACGACAGCTGGTTGCCGTTCCACGCGCTGTGCCGTCGGCTCAACCCCGATCTGCCGTCCACGCTTCCCGGGGCGCTCGCGGGCGTGCGGATCGTCCACGGCGACATCCGGGCGCTGGTGCCCGGCACGTACGACATCGCGTCGATGAACTTCGTCGCCGAGGGCGTCACCGAGGACTTCGCGGAGTTCACGGACTTCTGCCATCGCTTCGTGCGCTCCGTCGCCCCGGGCGGCCATCTCGTCGCGGCGTTCATGGAGAACATGCCGACGTACCGCATCGGGCCCGCCTCGCGGTGGCCGGGCTGCCCGGTGAACCCGGCTGTCGTCACCGAGGTGTTCGCCCCGCTCACCGAGCGCCTCGCGGTGACCCGGATCGACGCCGACCCGACGCTGCCGGACTACGGCGACTCCGGGATGGTGCTGCTCACGGCGGTGCGGCGCGGGGAGTGACCGGGGTGTGGCCACCTCTCCGGGGCAGCGCTTTCAAGGGCCCGCCTCCTGCAGCGCGAAAGCCGTCTCCACCAGCGCGATATGACTGAACGCCTGGGGTGCGTTGCCCAGTTGGCGGTGGCTTTCCGGGTCCCACTGCTCCGCGAGCAGGCCCACATCGTTGCGTACGTCCAGGACGCGCTCGAAGGTCTCCTTCGCCTGCCGGAGGCGGCCGGTCGCCGCGAGCGCGTCGGCATACCAGAGGGAGCAGGCCACGACCGTGCCCTCGGAGCCGCGCATGCCATCGACGCCGTGCGTGCCCCGGCCGTCGTGGGCGTACCTCCGCACGAATCCGTGGTGGTCCAGGGCCCGCATGGCCCGGACGGTGTCGCGCACCCGGGCGTCGCCGGCGGGCAGGAAGCCGACCTTGGGGATCAGCAGGGCCGACGCGTCCAGGGCGGACGATCCGTAGGACTGCACGAACGTCCGCCGCCCGCCGTCCCACCCCTCGCGGCACACCTCCCGGTGCACCGCGTCCCGCATGGCCCGCCACTCCCCCGCGGATTCGTTCCTGCCGAGCATCTCGCCCATCCGCAGGGCGCGGTCGGCGGCGACCCACGACATGACCTTGGAGTGGACGAACTGCCGCCCGGCGCCACGGACTTCCCACAGCCCCTGGTCCGGTTCACGCCAGTGGCCGCACAGATGACTCATGAGGGATTCCACCAGGCTCCACAGATGGGCCTGCATCGGGATCCCCGCCCGCAACGACAGATAGAGCGTGTCGAGGACCTCGCCGTAGACGTCGAGCTGGAGCTGATGGGCCGCCGCATTGCCGAAGCGGACGGGCCGCGACCCCTGATAGCCCGGCAGCCAGGGCGCCTCGGCCTCCGGCAGCCGCCGCTGGCCCTCCACTCCGTACACCGCCTGGAGATCGGCGGGGTCGCCCGCCACGGCCCGCACCAGCCAGTCGAGCCAGGCGGTCGCCTCGTCGCGGTAGCCGCTGCGCAGCAGGGCGGACAAGGTGAGCGTGGAGTCGCGCAGCCAGCAGAAGCGGTGGTCCCAGTTGCGTTCGCCGCCGACGCACTCGGGGAGCGAGGTGGTCGGTGCGGCGACGATCCCGCCCGTGGGCGCGTAGGTGAGGGCCTTCAAGGTGATCAGTGAGCGGGTGACGGCCTCACGCCAGGGGCCCTGGTAGCGGCACTTGGCCGTCCAGCGCCGCCAGAAGTCGCCGGTGGCCTTCAGTGCCGTCTCCGCCGGGACCCGCAGGGGCTCGGGCGGTTCCGGCAGGTGCGAGGGTGCCCACACGAGTTGCAGCGTCAGGCGCTGGCCGGCCGAGACGGTGAAGTCCAGGGCGGAGGAGTCGCGGACGGCGGGGTCATGGGCGGTGGAGTCGTGGATGCCGGTGCGGATCTCCATCGGGCCGTCGGCGCTCAGCCAGAGCGAGTCGGGCCCGGCCACGGCGACCGTGCAGTGCTCCTCGGCGCGCACCCAGGGCAGGACGCGGCCCTGGTTGAAGCGCGGGTGCAGTTCGCTGCGCATGGCCACGGCGCCGGAGAGGCCCTCGACGATGCGCACGATGCAGGGCAGCCCCGCACGGGGCGGCATGAAGTCCGTGACGCGCACGGCACCGGTCGGGCACTCCCAGCGGGAGTCCATGATCAGCGTGTCCTGGCGGTAGGCCCGCCCTGTGCAGGGTCCCGCGCCGACCGGGGAGACGCGCCAGAAGCCGTTGTCCGCCGTGCCGAGCAGCGCGGCGAAGCAGGCCGGTGAGTCGAAGCGCGGCAGGCAGAGCCAGTCGATCGACCCGTCCCTGCCGAGCATGGCAGCGGTTTCCAGGTCGCTGATGAGGGCGTAGTCCTCGATGCGAGCGTTCATGATCGAGTCACGCCGTCGTGCACATTGCCGCCCTTTTATTGTACGGCGGACCCGCTCGCCGGGCTTGGGCTCAGACCCCGGGACCTATGGCCATGGACAGCTCCGGAGCGGCTGTGATCTTATCCGTCCGGGCGGATCGATCGACCTTCGGCGTGGATCGATGGACCTTCCACGCTGATCAGCGGGCGATCCCCGCACGCAGCATGTGACCGGCCACCACCGTCCTGGCCCGCGCGCCCGTGGGCCGGTCATTGCACGCCTCCGCTCAGGCCCGAAAGACCCCCACACATGCAGAAGACCAAGTCCGCGCTCTGGGAATTCCTCCAGGGCCTCGGCAAGACGTTCATGCTCCCGGTGGCCCTGCTCGCGTTCTGCGGCATCATGCTGGGCATCGGCTCGTCGCTCTCCAGCGAGGCCGTCACCGACAACCTGACCTTCCTCCGGGGCGAGGGCTTCCATCTCGTCTTCACGTGGATGGCGAGCACCGGCCTCGTCGCCTTCAAGTTCCTCCCCGTGATGTTCGCGATAGCCATCCCCCTCGGCCTCGCCCGCGAGGACAAGGGCGTCGCGGCCTTCTCCGGCTTCGTCGGCTTCGCCGCGATGAACCTGGCGGTGAACTTCTACCTCACCGCCAAGGGCGTGGACCTCGACGACGAGAAGGCCATCTCCCACTACGGGATCGCCGACGTGATCGGCATCCAGTCCATCGATACGGGACTGCTCGGCGCCGTCGCTGTTGGCATCGTTGTCAGCGTCCTTCACCAGCGCTTTCGTGCTCAGCGGATGCCTGACGCACTCGCCTTTTTCGGTGGTCTGCGGTTCGTGCCGATCATCTCGACGCTCGTGCTCAGCCTGCTCGGTCTGCTGATCCCGCTGGTGTGGCCGACGTTCAACGGCTGGATCACGGACCTCGGGCGCGCGATCGGTCACGCGGGCGTCTTCGGCCCCTTCTTCTTCGGCATGGGAGAGGTGCTGCTGCGCCCGATCGGCCTGCACCACATCCTCGTAGCGATGTTCCGCTTCACGGATGTCGGCGGCTCCGGCGCGGTGTGCGGCGACCACGTCTCGGGTGCGCTGAACCTCTTCTACGCCCAGCTCAACTGCTCGAACCCGCCCGGTGACGCGGTCACCAACGCCACCCACTTCCTGTCCCAGGGCAAGATGGCGGTCTACCTCGGCGGGCTTCCGGGTGCGGCCCTGGCGATGTATCACTGCGCGGACAAGAAGATGCGCCCGGAGATCAAGGCGCTCCTCGTCTCCGGTGTCGTCGCGTGCGTCGTCGGCGGCATCACCGAACCGCTCGAGTTCCTTTTCCTGTTCATCGCGCCGTGGCTGTACCTGATCCACGCCGTGCTGGTCGGCCTCGGATTCCTGACCGCCGCGGTGCTCGGGGTGTTCATCGGCAACACCGACGGCAACGTCATCGACTGGCTCGTCTTCGGCGTCCTGCAGGGCACGACCACGAAGTGGTACCTGATCCCCGTCATCGCCGCGGTGTGGTTCGCCGGCTACTACTTCCTCTTCCGCTGGGCCATCACCCGCTTCGACCTCAAGACGCCGGGCCGCGAGGAGCCCTCGCCGGAGGGGGCCGGTGCGGAGGGAGCCGACGAGGAGGGGTCGTCATCCCCGGAGGAGGCGACGGCCCCCCGCGAACTGATCGCGGGGAAGTACGACGCCGTGGCGATCCTGGAGGCGATCGGCGGCGCCGAGAACATCCAGACCCTCGACAACTGCATCACCCGCCTTCGCATGACGGTCGCGGACGCCGAACGGGTCGACGAGCCGCGGCTGAAGAAGCTCGGTGCGGTGGGTGTCATCAAGCTCGACGCTCACAACGTGCAGGTGATCATCGGTCCGCAGGTGCAGTCGGTGAAGGACGCGATGGCGTCGATGGTCCGGGTGGGCTGAGCGATGGACCGCCCTTTCCAGCACCACCCCTTCGACTTCGACACACCCGTCGACCGGCACGGCACGTGGTGCACGCAGTGGGACTACGTAGAGGACCGCTTCGGCGTCCCGGACCTGCTGCCGTTCACCATCTCGGACATGGACTTCGAGACGGCGCCCGCGGTCCTGTCGGCGCTCCGCGGCCGGCTCGACCACGGCGTGCTCGGCTACTCCCGCTGGCGCCAGGCCGACTTCCTCTCCGCGATCGTGGACTGGTACGGCGAACGCCACGCGACCGAGGTGGCGCCGGAGTCGATCGTCTACGGCCCCTCCGTGATCTACCAGGTCGCCCAGCTCCTGCGGCTCTGGTCACGCCCCGGCGACGGCGTCGTCGTCCACACGCCGACGTACGACGCCTTCCCCAGGACGGTCGCCGCGCACGAACGACGGCTGCTGCGCTGCCCGCTCGGCGACTGGGCCGAACTGGAACGGCTGCTGGCCCTCCCCGACACGGCCGTACTGCTGCTGTGCTCACCCCACAACCCCACCGGCCACGTGTGGACGGAGGCGGAGCTGGACCGCATCGCGGAATTGTGCGGGCGGTACGGCGTCGCGGTGATCAGCGACGAGATCCACTCGGACCTGGCCCATCCGCCCTACGTCCACCGCCCGTGGTCCCTGCACGGCGCCCGGGAAGGCCGCTGGGCGATCGTGACCTCGGCCTCGAAATCCTTCAACATCCCTGCCCTGACGGGCAGTTACGGCATCATCGGCGACCCGGCGACACGCGACGCCTACCTCCACCACCTCAAGGAGGCGGACGGCCTGTCCTCCCCCGCGGTGCTCTCACTGGTGGGACACATCGCCGCGTACCGAGAAGGAGCCCCCTGGCTGGACGCCCTGGGCACCTACCTCCGCGCCAACCTCCACCTGGTCGCCGACCGCCTGAACACGGCATTCCCCACCCTGAACTGGACCCCACCCCAGGCCGGCTACCTCGCCTGGATCGACATCACCGCTCTGGACGTGGACGACGAGGCTCTCCAACGCGAACTGATCAACACCCAAAAGGTGGCGATCATGCCAGGCACGGCCTACGGCTCCCCCGCCCACCTACGCCTGAACGCCGGCTGCCCACGCACCAAGGCCGAGCGGGGCGTCACAGCGCTGGTGGACGCACTGCGGACGCTCCACCGAGGAGCGGAGGCCGGCTGAGGGACGGGTCAGTATCCGCAGGTCAGACCCGCCTCCCTGCGGCTGCTGACCGTGCTCCATTGGTACAGTCGCGAGGTTCGTCCCTCGTACCCGGGAGATCCGTGCCATGGCCGTCGACGAGCTCGACACCCGCATTCTGCGGCTCCTCCTTGAGCAGCCCCGCACCAGCGTTCGTGAGTACGCGCGCGTGCTCGGTGTCGCTCGTGGCACGCTGCAGGCCCGGCTCGACCGGCTGGAGCGGGACGGGGTGATCACCGGGACCGGGCCTTCGCTCTCGGCCGCCGCGCTCGGGCATCCCGTGCTCGCCTTCGTGCACATCGAGGTCACGCAGGGGCATCTGGACGAGGTGGGTGACGCGCTCGCCGCCGTGCCGGAGATCATCGAGGCCTTTTCGATCACCGGTGGCGGTGATCTCCTGACCCGGGTGGTCGCCCGGGACAACGGCCACCTTGAGGACGTGGTCCAGCAGCTGATCCAGATGCCGGGCGTGGTCCGCACCCGGACGGAGATGGCCCTGCGCGAGCGCGTCCCGCACCGCCTGCTGCCGCTCGTCGAGTCGATCGGCCGGGCCTCCGCCGAGCAGCGGTGATCTGCGGCTTTGGCATGCTGGAGTACATGAGCACCTTTGGCGGCACCTCGGTCATCTTCGATCTCGACGGCACACTCGTGGACAGCGAGCCCAATTACTACGAGGCGTCGCGCGAGCTGCTCGCCGAGCACGGCATCGAGTACACCTGGGCCGACAACGAGCAGTACGTGGGCATCGGCACCCAGGAGACCCTCGCCACGTGGAAGGACCGGTACGGCATCGGCGTACCGGTGGCCGAACTGCTCACGGAGCTCGACCGCCGCTATCTCGCGCTCGCCCGCGCCGACACGCACGTCTTCCCCGAGATGCGGAAGTTCGTGGAGCGGCTGCACGGCGCCGGGGTGCCGATGGCCGTGGCCTCCGGGTCGTCCCGCGCCGCCATCGAGGCGATCCTCTCCGGCACCGGCCTCGACGCGCTCCTGACCACGGTCGTCTCGGCCGACGAGGTCGCCCACGGGAAGCCCGCGCCCGACGTCTTTCTGGCCGCCGCCGCGCTCCTCGGCGCCGACCCCGCCGACTGCGTGGTCCTGGAGGACGCTGCCCCGGGCGCGACCGCGGCGATCGCGGCGGGCATGCGCTGCATCGCGATCCCCTACGTCGCCGCCCACGCGGACGAACCGGCGTTCGCGTCGGCGGGACTGCTGCTGCGGGGCGGTCAGGCCGAGTTCACGGCCCAGGCCGCTTGGGACCACCTGGACCACCTGGCCTCGCTGCCCCGGTCGTAGGCGTAGGCGTACAGCTCCTCAGTCTGAGTGATGGACTCCTAGCAGGTGCAGGAACATGGCCGTCACATCGCGCACGGCAGCGTCGTACGTCTCCGGGGCGGATGCCGTGAGGCGGGCGAACTGGATGCTCATGCCGCCGACCGCGCGGGCCACGGAGAGGGGATCGGCGACCGGCCGGGCCCTGCCCTCGGCCGCGAGCCGACGGATGTAGCGCGCGGAGCGGTGGACCGGGCGCTCCTGCGTCTCCTCCCACAGGGCCCGCACGTCGCCGTCGGTCTGCGCCTGCTGCTCCAACAGCCGCAGCAGAGGCAGGTGTTGGGAGTACGCGGCGATGAAGGCGGCGGTGGAGGCCCCGGCCACCTCGCGGGGGTCGTCCCGGTCGACGCCCGGCACGTCCTGCGCGGCGAGGAACGCGTCCCGTACCCGCACCGCGAGGACGCGGAAGATCTCCTCCTTGGACGCGAAGTACACGTAGAAGCCCGCCCGCGAGACCTCCGCCTCCGCCGTGATGTCGGCGATGGTCGCCGGGCCGTATCCGCGCCGCGCGAATACGGCTTCGGCCGCGTCGAGGAGCCGCCCGCGGGCCGGGGCGTCGGTGCGGTCGCGGGCGGTGCGGGTCGCCCAGGGCTGCTGATGTCGTGCCACGCGGCGAGCTTATTGACGTTGACGCCAGTGTCAATGAGCATGGCGGCGCCGGATACTTCAGGAGGGCTTCATGGGTTCCGCCGCCGTGCTCGTCGCCAACCGCGGGGAGATCGCCGTCCGCCTCCTGCAGGCCGCCGCGGAGGCCGGACTGCGTACGGTCGCCGTGTACGCCGACGACGACGCCGCCGCGCGGCACGTTCAACTGGCGGACGAAGCAAAGCCGTTGGGGGGCACGGGTCCGGCCGCCTATCTGGACGCCGACGCGGTACTCGCCGCGGCCCGGCGCTCCGGGTGCGAGCTGGTGCACCCCGGCTACGGATTTCTGAGCGAGGACGCGGACTTCGCGGAGCGGTGCGCGGAGGCCGGACTGCGGTTCGTGGGGCCGTCCCCCGAGGTGCTCGGCCTGTTCGGGGACAAGGCACGTGCGCGTGCGCTCGCCGGGCGGCTCGGCGTCCCCGTCCTGGCGGGCACCCAGGGCCCGACGAGCCTGGCCGAGGCCGCCGATTTCCTTGCCGGGCTCGGCCCTTCGGGCGCGGTGATGGTGAAGGCCATCGGTGGGGGCGGCGGGCGCGGCATACGGGCCGTACGGCACCCGGACGAGCTGGCCGACGCCTGGGAACGCTGCCGCTCCGAGGCCCTGCAGGGCTTCGGGCGCGCGGAGTTGTACGTGGAGGAGCTGCTGACCGGTGCCCGCCACATCGAGGTCCAGATCCTGGGCGACGCGACCGGCGAGGTCACCCACCTCTGGGAGCGCGACTGCAGCGCCCAGCGCCGTCACCAGAAGCTCGTCGAGATCGCTCCGGCGCCGGGCCTTGACCCGGCTGTGCGGGAACAGCTCGTGTCCGCGTCCCTCCGGATGGCCCGCGAGTGCGGCTACACCGGCATCGGAACCTTCGAGTTCCTGCTCCGCGGTGCGGAGTTCCACTTCATCGAGGCCAATCCGCGCCTTCAGGTCGAGCACACGGTCACCGAGCAGGTGACGGGCGTCGACCTGGTCCTGACTCAGCTACGCCTGGCGGCAGGCGATCCACTCTCGGCCCTCGGCCTCGCGGGGCCGCCGCCCGAGCCGCGCGGCTACGCGCTCCAGGCGCGCGTCAACGCCGAGTCCCCGGCGTCCGACGGAACCGCACTCCCTTCCACGGGCACACTCATCCGCTTCGACGTGCCGACGGGGCCGGGGATACGCGTGGACACCGCGGCGCGCAACGGAGCGGAGATCGGGGCGCGTTACGACTCGCTGCTCGCGAAGGTCATCACGCACACACCGCACGGCGACTTCGCGGCGGTCTGCGAACGCGCGTCCCGCGCCCTGGCGGACTTCGCCGTCGAGGGCGTACGCACCGGGATTCCTCTTCTCCGCGCGCTGCTCGCCCATCCGGGTTTCACCGCGGGCGGCGCGCACACGGACTTCGTGGCCGAACACATCGCGGAGCTCCTGCCCGATGACGCACCGCAGGTGCTCGCGGGTGACGACTCGGCCATCACGGCACCCATGACGGGGGCGGTGGTCGCCGTCGACGTGTCGGTAGGCCAACACGTCGCGGCAGGACAGCAGTTGCTCGTTCTCGAAGCGATGAAGATGGAACACGTCCTGCGCGCGGACGCCTCCGGAACCGTGACGGCCCTGCACACACGCGTGGGCGACACGGCGGCGGAGGGCCACCCCCTGGTGACGGTGGACGCGTCGGCTGCGGGCGAGGCGACCACGGCACACGCCGAGGAGGCCGCCGATCCGGACACCATCCGCCCCGACCTGGCCGAGACCCTGGCCCGGCACGCGATCGGCCTGGACGCCCACCGCCCCGAAGCCGTCGCCAAACGCCACCGCATCGGACGCCGCACGGCCCGCGAGAACATCCAGGACCTGTGCGACGACGGCACGTTCACGGAGTACGGCGCGCTCGCGATCGCCGCCCAGCGGCGCCGCCGCTCGCTGGAGGACCTGATCGCGTCGACCCCCGCCGACGGCATGGTGACCGGGACGGGGCGGATCGACGGCGTGCGGTGCGTGGCGATGTCGTACGACTACACCGTCCTCGCCGGCACCCAGGGCCTGCAGAACCACCGCAAGACGGACCGGATGCTCCAGCTGGCCGGGGAACGGCGGCTGCCCGTGGTGCTGTTCGCGGAGGGCGGCGGCGGGCGTCCCGGGGACACCGACACGACGTCCGTCGCCGGGCTCGACGTGACGACGTTCCATCAGATGGGGCGCCTCAGCGGACGGGTCCCCCTGGTGGGCGTCGTGTCGGGGCGGTGCTTCGCGGGCAACGCCGCCCTGCTCGGCTGCTGCGACGTGGTGATCGCGACGCCGGAGGCCAGCATCGGGATGGGCGGCCCCGCGATGATCGAGGGCGGCGGCCTCGGCGTGTACCGCCCCGAGGAGGTCGGCCCTCTGTCCGTCCAGGTGCCGAACGGCGTGGTGGACATCGCCGTCGCCGACGAGGCCGAGGCGGTGCGGGTGGCGCGGAAGTACCTCGCCTACTTCACGTACGAAGCGAACGCCCGTGATTTTGGCGGCAGTTGGGAGGCACCGGACCCTCGGCTGCTGCGGCACGCCGTCCCGGAGAACCGGCGCCGCGCCTACGACGTACGTTCCGCGGTCGAGGGCATCGCCGACACGGACTCCGTGCTGGAACTGCGCCGCGGGTTCGGCATCGGCATCATCACGGCGCTCGTACGCGTCGAGGGCCGGCCGATGGGGCTGCTCGCCAACAACCCCGGGCACCTGGGCGGGGCGATCGACCGTGACGCGGCGGACAAGGCGGAACGGTTCCTGCGGCTGTGCGACGCGTTCGGGCTCCCCGTGGTCTCGCTCTGCGACACCCCGGGCTTCATGGTCGGCCCGGACGCCGAACGGACCGCGACCGTACGGCACTTCTCGCGGCTCTTCGTGACCGGCGCCCAGCTCCGCGTCCCCCTGGTGAGCCTGGTGCTGCGCAAGGCGTACGGGCTCGGCGCGATGGCCATGATGGGCGGCTCCACACGCGCCCCCGTGGCCACGGCGGCGTGGCCCAGCGGCGAGTTCGGGGGCATGGGCGTTGAGGGCGCCGTCCGTCTCGGCTACCGCAAGGAGCTGGCCGCGATCGCCGATCCCGGGGAGCGGCAGCGGGCGTTCGACGCCCATGTCGCCGAGTTGTACGAGCACGGCAAGGCGGTGAATGCCGCGGCCGCGCTGGAGATCGACGCGGTCATCGACCCAGCGGAGTCGAGGAGTTGGATCCTGGCGGCGCTGGAGGGGGCAGGCGGGGCACAGGGGTGACCGGCGCTCCGGGGGTACACACGCCGTTACGCACCCGCCCCCGTCAGTACATGATCCCGACGAGGCCGTCCCCCTGTTCGGCGCAGACGAGTCCGCCCGCACAGCAGGCGCCCCAGCTGCCGGAGCCGGGCCCGAAGAGAGTCACCCTCTCCCAGTGCTCCGCCGCGGGCCTGGCGCGTGACAGGCGGAGGCCGAGCTCGTCCACGGCCAGCTCGGCCGGCGGCGGCCCGCCGGGCTCCGCGGTGGCCCCGGGCAGCACGGCCACGATCTCCGCGGCGGGGTAGCCGAACAGGTCGATGTCGTCCCAGGCCACCGGGGTGGCTTCCGGGCGGTCCGGCTCGGCCCGCGCCTGGATCTCCACGCGGGCAAGCCGGTCGGTGACCCCGGGCCCGCCACCGCCGAAACCCAGGACGACGCCGTCGAGCTCGGCGTCGAAGCTCCACTCGGGTTCGAAGAGCAGGCCGCCGAGCCAGGCGTCGTGCGCGTGCCGGAGCTCCGCGTACTGGCCCAGGGTCAGCCCCATGCACTGCCGGTGGTGTGTGACCCTGTCGGGCGGCAACAGTTCCAGGACCTCGCCGGGTGTCATCCCGAACTTCAACAGCCCAGCGCCGCCCGGCAGTTCCACGCCGACTTCTCGCAACAACTCCAACATTGCACCATTGTTCACCCGTTGACCCAGGTGGCAAGGCCGTTGACGAGATCACACAGAAACCGGTTGCGGGGGCCGTGGTCAGCGGCAGTCAGGACTGGGGACGACTGCCGTGGTTGGCCGGGTGCTTACGGCGCGCCTTCTTCTTGCGACGTCGCTTCGATGACATGCGATTCCCCTCTCACCAGGTTCGCCATGAGTGGCATTTCATCCGTTTTCCACCGTTCCATACGGGGACCCACCCGGCGACCGCACCACCATCCAGGCGACCCAGATGCCTCATGGAGGCATGCAAACAGTTTGTTCACAACGAACCGTTGACAGCGTCACGTGTGTCATCGATGCTGACCCCATGACCACTCCGGAGCAGCAGCCCGTCGAGACCGACCCCTTCAGCCCCACGCACCCGGACCAGGTGCGCGCGGGCCGCGCTCCCGCCTCCCTGTTCCGCATCGCCGAGCGGCACGCGGCCACCGACGAGCAGCGGCGCCGACAGGTCCACGCCACGGTCGTCGGCCCGTACGAGGCGGCACGCCTGGTGACGTTCCTGCTGACCGGGATCGCACAGCCCGCGGACGGCGAGCCGGAGGTGGACCACGCGGACATCACCGCGGCGCTGACGCTCATGCCGATGGCGCGCCGCGAGATGGACGAGGTGGAGTCCGCGCTCCTTCAGATGGCGCGCGGACGCGGCATGACCTGGCCGGAGATCGCCTTCGGCCTCGGTCTGGGCACTCCGCAGGCGGCGAGGCAGCGCTACGAACGGCTGGTGGGCCGTACGGCGACGGTCGACCCCGAAGCCACCCCGGAAGCCAAGCCTTCGAACCAGTGACAGCGCCTCAAAGCGCCCCCGCCGCCCCCGCCGCCCCTGCTCCCGCCCCCGCGTCCCGGAGCCACACATAACTGACAGGCTGCGGAGCGTTCCACTCCGCTGCCAGAGCAGGGTTCACGGGCAGGAACCCGGCCCGGCGGTAGCAGCGCAGGGCGGCGGCGTTCTCCGGGTGGACGCGCATGAAGATCTCCGCGTACCCGGCCCGCAGAGCCACCCCGGCAAGCCCCCGCACCAGCCGCCGCCCGGCACCCCGCCCCCGGGCATCCGGCGCCACGATGATCCGGGCGAGTTCCGCCTCACCCTCGTCCTCGTCGCACCACACCTCCCCGTAGCCGAGGAGGGCCTCCCCCTCGACCAGCACATGACCCCGCGTGTCCGGGTCCAGCTGCCATCCGGCGACCACCCGCGCGGTCACCGGGAAGTCCCGCAGTCCGCACCACATGGCCACCTCACCGGCGGAGACGGGCCAGCGCGGCACGGTGGCCGCATCCGCAGGGGCGAAGGGTCGAAGGTCCATGTACGATCGCTCCCGCCATGCAGATGAATGCCAACTACACCAGTCTCGTCGCGGTCGGCGACTCCTTCACCGAGGGCATGTCGGACCTGCTGCCCGACGGCAGCTACCGCGGCTGGGCAGATCTGCTCGCCGCCCGGATGGCTGCCGCCTCCCCCGGTTTCCGGTACGCGAACCTCGCGGTGCGCGGGAAACTCATCGGTCAGATCGTGGCCGAGCAGGTGGACGTCGCGGCGGCCATGCAGCCCGATGTGATCACCCTGGTGGGCGGCCTCAACGACACGCTGCGCCCCAAGTGCGACATGGTCCGCGTACGCGACCTCCTGGAAGAGGCCGTCGAACGCCTCGCCCCCGCCTGCAAGCAGCTCGTCCTGATGCGCAGCCCGGGCAGGAACGGCCCCGTCATGGCGCGTTTCCGCCCCCGCATGGAAGAGCTCTTCGACCACATCGACGAGCTGGCGGCCCGGCACGGCGCCACGGTCGTGGACCTGTACGGATCGGGCGCGCTCGGCGACCAGCGCCTCTGGGACGTGGACCGGCTGCACCTGACCGCCGAGGGCCACCGCAGGGTCGCCGAAGCGGTGTGGCAGTCCCTCGGCTACGACGCCGAGGACGACTGGCGGTCCCCGCTCCCGGACACGCCCCCGCCGAGCTGGACGGCACGCCGCGTGGCCGACGTCCGCTTCGCCAGGCAGCACCTCGCCCCCTGGATAATGCGCCGCCTCACAGGCCGCTCCTCCGGCGACGGCCTCCCGGCCAAGCGCCCTGATCTGCTGCCGTACGAGGATCCGCGGGTCTGAGCGAGCGCGACATGCGACGGCGCGGGCGCGCCGCCCCTCAGGGGGCCCGCCCGCGCCGGTCGGTGGTGCGGGTTACTCCTCCACCTCGTCCTCGAAGTGCAGGGCGATGGACTGCAGTACGTCCGCCGACGTGACGTCGGTGCGGCCTTCGTCGTGCGCCTCTGCCAGTTGCGCGAAGGAGAAGGCGAAGGCCGACGTGATCTGCTCGATGACCGGGCTCAGTTCCCGGCCGACCACCTCGGCGACCTCGATGGCGGTGGCGTCGGCGGGGATTTCGATGCGCGGCAGCATCTCTTCGAGCATCGCGCCGACCGCGCCACTGGGTTCGACCTCGCCCTCCGGGTTCTCCCGTACCTGTCGGCGCATCTCGATCGCCTCGGTCAGGATGCCGACGACTCTTTGGATGATCTCGCGCTGCTCCATGCCGTGAAGCCTAGACGTAGGCGGATCAACGGGAGTTGTGGCAGTGCCGGTGACCGGCCGTTGTCAGTGCCCGGTGACACGATGCGCGGACCTCGACAAAGCCGGGAGCGCGCAGGGGTATTTGGGAGATCTGGACCGTGTGCTGCTCGGGGACTCGGAGCTGCTCGATGTGTGGGCGGAGTCCGGCGGGGAGCCGTGGCGCGGGGGGCGAGGCCCTGCGGCAGGTAATGCGGACGCCTCGCGAGTAAGGTCCGCCAGGGCGGGTGGCCGGACCCCGCGCCGCGTGCAAGGCCCTGGATGATGCTCCAATGCGCCTGCGCTCCGCGGACTGTACGGACGGTCAAAGAGCAGGTCGGACGGCAGGTAAACTCCGTACACGTGACTGTCGCGCCTGCAAAGCCCCGTATCCCGAACGTCCTCGCCGGGCGTTACGCCTCCGCCGAGCTCGCCACCCTCTGGTCGCCCGAGCAGAAGGTCAAGCTGGAGCGTCAGCTCTGGCTCGCCGTTCTGCGGGCGCAGCAGGACCTGGGGATCGAGGTCCCGGACGCCGCCCTCGCCGATTACGAGCGGGTCGTCGACGACGTCGACCTCGCCTCGATCGCCGAGCGCGAGAAGGTCACGCGCCATGACGTGAAGGCCCGCATCGAGGAGTTCAACGCGCTCGCCGGGCACGAGCAGGTCCACAAGGGAATGACCTCCCGCGACCTGACCGAGAACGTGGAGCAGCTGCAGGTGCGGCTCTCCCTGGAGCTGGTGCGCGACCGCACCGTCGCGGTGCTCGCGCGCCTCGGCAAGCTGTCGGGCGAGTACGCGGAGCTGGTCATGGCCGGCCGCTCGCACAACGTGGCCGCGCAGGCGACGACGCTGGGCAAGCGCTTCGCGACGACCGCCGACGAGCTGCTCGTGGCGTACCGCCGTGTCGACGACCTGCTGCGCCGCTACCCCCTGCGCGGCATCAAGGGCCCCGTCGGCACGGCCCAGGACATGCTCGACCTGCTCGGCGGCGACGCCGACAAGCTCACCGACCTCGAGCAGCGGATCGCCGGGCACCTCGGCTTCGACCGCGCCTTCACGTCGGTCGGCCAGGTCTACCCGCGCTCCCTCGACTACGAGGTCGTCACCGCCCTGGTGCAGCTCGCCTCCGGGCCCTCCTCGCTGGCCAAGACGATCCGTCTGATGGCCGGGCACGAGCTCGTCACCGAAGGCTTCAAGCCGGGCCAGGTCGGCTCGTCCGCGATGCCGCACAAGATGAACACCCGCTCCTGCGAGCGCGTCAACGGCCTCACCGTCATCCTGCGCGGCTACGCGTCGATGACGGGCGAGCTGGCGGGCGACCAGTGGAACGAGGGCGACGTCTCCTGCTCGGTCGTACGCCGTGTCGCCCTGCCGGACGCGTTCTTCGCGCTCGACGGGCTCCTGGAGACCTTCCTGACGGTGCTCGACGAGTTCGGCGCCTTCCCGGCCGTCGTCGCGCGTGAGCTGGACCGCTACCTCCCCTTCCTCGCCACGACCAAGGTCCTGATGGCCTCGGTGCGGGCGGGCGTCGGCCGCGAGGAGGCCCACGAGGCCATCAAGGAGAACGCCGTCGCCTCCGCGCTCGCCATGCGCGAGCAGGGTGCCGAGCGCAACGAACTCCTCGACAAGCTCGCCGCCGACTCCCGCATCCCGCTGGACCGAGCCGAGCTCGACGCCCTCATGGCCGACAAGCTGTCGTTCACGGGAGCGGCGAGCGACCAGGTCGCCGCCGTCGTCGCGCAGATCGAGGTGCTCATCAAGGAGCACCCCGAGGCCGCCGCCTACGCTCCGGGCGCCATTCTCTGAGTGCCCGTCCGGGCCACGCCTAGCGCCTCGCGCGGTGCTCGCCCTTTCCCGCCCTGCGGACCCGCAGGACGACGAAGGCGAGCACCGCGAGAGCGACGACGGCGAGAACTCCCTTGGAGTAGAGGCCGACCAGATCGGTGACCTGGTGCCAGCGGGTGCCGAGAGCATGGCCGATCAGGACGAAGACGGCGTTCCAGATGAGGCTGCCCGCGGTCGTCAGGGCAAGGAAGACGGGCAGGGGCATCCGCTCGACACCCGCCGGGACCGAGATCATGCTGCGGAAGATCGGAATCATCCGGCCGAAGAAGACCGCCTTGGTGCCGTGCCGTGCGAACCATTCCTCCGTGCGGTGGATGTCGGACGCCTTCACCAGCGGGAGGCGGGCCGCGAGGGCGACGGTACGGTCCCGGCCGAGCAGCGCGCCGATCGCGTAGAGCGCGAGCGCGCCGATCACGGAGCCCGCCGTGGTCCAGAACAGGACCGCCACCAGGCCGAACCTGCCCTGGCTCGCGGCGAATCCGGCAAGCGGCAGGATCACCTCGCTGGGCAGCGGCGGGAACAGGTTCTCCAGGGCGATGGCCGCTCCGGCACCGACGGCGCCGAACGAGTCCATGAGGTCGGCGGCCCAGCCCGCCACACCGCCGGCCGGGGTTTCGTTCGCGGCGGCGGAGGCTTCGTACGCGGCAGTGAGGATCATGCGCCCGACGCTAGGAAACCGCGCCGCGCGAGGGTATGAGGGCGGCCGCAGAGCTCAGGTGCGGTGGACCGCAGGAAAGCATTGTGGTTTTCCGCAGTCCCCGCGAACCGGCCGCTGGGCTAGCGTTGCCGATCATGCGTACGCATCTGAAGCGCTGGCTCAGGGTGACGGTCGGCGTCCTCGCCGGTGCCGTCACCGGCCTCGTCGAGCTGGCCTTCGCCCTGGTGGCCGGGCTGTGGCTGCTCGCCACGCTCGGACGGCGCACCGGACGCGGCGCCGAGGCCCGGATCGTGACCGGTGCCCAATGGCTCGCCGAGGTGGAGCGACGGCGCATGGCCACCTTTTTCGGCACCGAGCCGGCCACGCCGGTGACCGGCCTGTCCGCAGTGAACTACATCGCGTCGCGCTGGGCCGTCGGACTGCTCGGCGGTGTCGTGCTCGCCTGCGCGCTGCTCGGGGCGGGTTACGCCTCGCTCGCGGTGTGGGGCTGGTTCGTCGCCGACATCCGCTCCCCCGGCACCCTGGTGCTCTCCTCGGTCGGCGGCCTCTTCCTGCTCTATCTGTGCGTGCAGGGGACGTACGGCGTCGCCCTCGCGGACGAGCGGCACGCGCGCCGCTTCCTCGGCCCGAACGACGGGCGGCTCATGGAGCGCAGGATCGGCGAGCTCGTCGCGAGCCGCGCCGGGGTGGTGGAGGCCGTGCACGACGAGCGGCGCCGCATCGAACGCGATCTGCACGACGGCGTCCAGCAGCGGATCGTGGCGCTTGGCATGCTCCTCGGGCGGGCCCGCCGCGCCGCCGAGCCGGAGAAGTCCGCGCGGCTCCTCGCCCAGGCGCACGAGGAGACCCAGCAGGCCCTGGTCGAACTGCGCGAGGTCGCCTGGCGCGTCTACCCCGCGGCCCTGGACGAGGGCGGTCTTGCCTCCGCCCTGGAAACGGTCGCCGAGCGGGCCGCCATCCCCGTACGTCTCGACTGCACCCTGCACGAAACCCCGCCCCCGATCGCGCACGCCGTGGCGTACTTCGTCGCCGCCGAAGCCGTCACGAACGCCGTCAAGCACTCGGGCGCCACGCTTGCCACCGTCCACGCCGAGCGGCGAAGTGCCGTGCTGCACCTGCGCGTCGAGGACGACGGGCAGGGCGGCGCCGACCCGTCCGGCAGCGGGCTGCTCGGGCTCGCCCGGCGCGTGGCCGCCCTGGACGGCACCCTCACCGTGGACAGCCCCGCCGGTGGGCCCACCCTCATCACCGCGGAGCTCCCATGCGCGTAATGCTCGCCGACGACTCGACGCTGCTGCGGGAGGGGCTTGCACGGCTCCTCGCGGACGAGGGCCACACCGTCACGGCCTCGGTCGGCGACGCGCGGGCGCTGCTCGCCGCCGTAGCGGAGGACCCGCCCGACGCCGCCGTGATCGACGTACGCATGCCGCCCACGCACACCGACGAGGGGCTGCGGGCCGCGCTGGAGATCCGCGAGAGGTGGCCCGGGACGAGCGTCCTCGTGCTGTCGCAGTACGTCGAACGCCGTTACGCCACCGAGCTGTTGACCACCGCGACCGAAGGCGTGGGCTATCTGCTCAAGGACCGGGTCGTCCAGGTCGACGAGTTCCTGGACGCCCTGGAGCGGGTCGCGTCGGGGCAGACCGCCTTCGACCCGGAGGTCGTACGGCAGTTGCTGACCCTCAGCAGCCACACCGACCCGCTCCAGCGCCTGACGCCACGGGAGTGCGACGTGCTCGCCAAGATGGCGCAGGGACACACGAACGCGGCGATCGCCGGGCAGTTGTACGTCTCGCAGAGTGCCGTCGAGAAGTACATCAACGCCATCTTCGACAAGCTGGAACTGACCGGGACGACCGGTTACAGTCGCCGCGTGCTCGCCGTCCTGCGCTATCTCGGCTCCTGAAACCGGCCGCCCGCTAGAGGCCCACGTCCCTGCTCCGGAAGTCGTCGAGGGACTCGCGCCGCACCAGGAGCCGCGCGTGTCCGTCGGCGACGGCGACCACGGGCGGGCGCCCGACGAGGTTGTAGCCGGACGCCATGGACAGGTGGTACGCCCCGGCCACCGGCACGCCCAGGATGTCTCCCGGCCTTACGTCGCCCGGGAGTTCGCTGTCGGAGGCGAGCACGTCGCCCGCCTCGCAGTGCCGCCCGACGACGGTCACCGGCGCGGAGGGAGCCGTGGAGTGCCGGCCGATCAGGCGCGGCGCGTACCGCACGCCGTACAGGGCGGGCCGTGGGTTGTCGCTCATCCCGCCGTCCACGGCGACGAACGTGCGTCCGCCGGTGCGCTTGACGGCGAGGACGCGGTAGAGGGCCACTCCGGCGGGGCCCGCGATGGCGCGCCCCGGTTCGATGAGCACCTTGGGCACGGTGAGCCCGGCCGCCGCGCAGCTCTCGATCAGGGCGGCGCGCACCTTGCGGGCGAGGGTGGTGATGTCGAGCGCCTCCTCGCCGGGCCGGTAGGCGATGCCGTGACCGCCGCCGAGGTCGAGTTCGGGGAGGGTGACGCCGTGCTGGTCCTTGACGCGGGCCATCAGGCCGACCAGGCGGCGTACGGCGGCGAGGAACGGCTTGTCGGTGGTGATCTGCGAGCCCAAGTGGCAGTGCAGGCCGGTCAGTTCGAGGCCGGGCTGACCGATGATGCGGGCGATGGCGTGCTGCGCCGAGCCGTCGGTGATCGACAGGCCGAACTTCTGGTCGTCGGTCCCGGTGCGGATCTTGGCGTGGCCGCCGGCCGCGATGCCCGGCACCACCCGGACCATCACCTTCTGCCGACTGCCCGGCGGCACGGCGGCGGCGAGCCGCGCGATCTCGGACGCACTGTCGATGACGATGCGCCCGACACCGAGCCGCAGCGCTGCCTCCAGGTCGTGCGGACTCTTGGCGTTGCCGTGCAGCACGATGCGCTCGGCGGGGAATCCCGTGGTGACGGCGAGCTCCAGCTCCCCGGCGGAACAGACGTCGAGCCCGAGCCCTTCCTCCGCCACCCAGCGGGCCATCGCGCGGCACAGGAACGCCTTGGCGGCGTAGTGCACTTCGGCGTCGGGGAAGGCGTGCAGATAGGTGCGGCAGCGGGTCCGTACGTCGGCCTCGTCGATGAGGTACGCCGGGGTGCCGAAGCGCTCGGCGATCCGGGTGAGCGGTACGCCGCCGACGGCCAGATCGCCGTGGGCCAGACGCGCGGTGGACCCGGGCCAGACGGACAGGTCGTCGTCGGCGGTGGCGGCCGGGGTCAGGGGGTCGTACAGGGTGGTCATGGGCAGTTCTCTCTTCGCCTCGTCCGAGTCCTCTTGCGCTTGCGCTTGCCTGCGCTCGTCTGCGGCTGCCGCGTCCTCAGCCGATCCAGGCGGTGAGGGCGCCGACCAGCGCGGCGGCCCCCGTGACGCGGAGTGCGCCGACCGCCTGCGGGTGCCACTCGCGCCAGGCGGGAGTGGGCCGCTCGGGCGGGCCGACGGGGTGCGCGGCGAGCCGTGGGTCGACGGTGACCTCGCGGACGCCGAGCGGCTCGATGAGCGCCCGCAGTGCCGGCTCCGAGAGCCTGACCCAGGCCTGACGGTCGCCGAGGGCGGCACCGAGCCGCTGGGGAGTGGTGAAGGCGACGGCGGTACGGCCACCCACGGGCGTGCGGAACAGGCGGGCGACACAGCCCGCGGGTCCCGGCCGGACGGGGACGAAGAACGGCCCGGCCGGGCCCGGTTCGGAGGGCTCGGGGTCCTCGCCGCACTGGAGCTCTGTCATGGGATTCCTCCTCGAGGATCCTGTTCGGTGAACGGCGGCTCCCGGGGCCGGGGGAAGGAACCCGGGGGCCTCCACCGACGCTATGCCCGGCACCGGGTGCCACTCGGCGTCCATGACGGGACGTTGACGGGTGAGCGGCCCGTGTTGACGAGGGCTTGACGTGACATCGGAAGGCCCTTGAGGGCCGTGCGCACCAAGGCCACCCGCGGCTCGGTCCGGTACGCCCCTCAGGCCGCCGTGAAGGCCCGCACAGGCCCCCGCGTGACGCTCTGGCCTGGGATGACTCCGGAGCGGGCCATCGCGGGGCCAAGCCCTCGCCACGCCGTAGCCGTCCACTCGTACGAGATCAAGAGCGTCGGGGAGAGGCCAAGGTCACAGCCCTGCACGGCCCCGAGTGCCAGGGGTTCCGCCCTAGCATCATGCCCATGACGGTCCTGCCTGACGACGGGCTTTCCCTGGCCGCCGAGTTCCCTGATGCGACCCATGAGCAGTGGCAGCGCCTGGTGGAAGGCGTGCTGCGCAAATCGGGTAAGGACGTATCGGGGCCGGCCGCGGAGGAAGCGCTGTCCACCGCACTCGAGGACGGGCTCAGCACCCGCCCCCTGTACACCGCCCGGGAAGCCGCGCCTGACGCCGGATACCCGGGTTTCGCCCCCTTTGTCAGGGGCGGCACCGCCGCGGGCAGTGCCGCGGCCGGCTGGGACGTACGGCAGCGGATCGCAGCCACGGACCCGGCGGGCGCGAACGAGACCGCGCTCGCGGACCTGGAGAACGGCGTCACCTCGCTGTGGCTCGGCGTCGGCCCCGGCGCACTCCCGGTCTCCGGCATCGAGCGCGCCCTGGACGGCGTCTTCCTCGACCTGGCGCCCGTGGCCCTCGACGCGGGCAGCGAAGTCGGCCCGGCGGCACGCGAGTTGTTCCGCCTCTACGAGGAGCGGGGCATCCCGAGGGACGCCGCGCACGGCACCCTGGGCGCCGACCCCCTAGGCCACGAGGCCCGCACCGGCGAGCGGCTCGACCCGGCCGCCGCGGTCGAACTGGCGCGGCTGTGCGGGCAGGAGTACCCGAACCTCCGCGCGCTGACCGTCGACGCCCTGCCGTACCACGAGGCGGGCGGCTCGGCCGGGCAGGAGCTCGGCGCCTCCCTCGCCACGGCGGTCGCCTACCTGCGCGAGCTGACCGAGGCGGGGCTTACGGTCGAAGAGGCCTGCGTCCAGCTGGAGTTCCGGTACGCGGCCACCGCCGACCAGTTCCTGACCATCGCCAAGCTGCGGGCGGCCCGGCGGCTCTGGGCCCGCGTCGCCGAGATCTGCGGCGCCCCGGACGCGGGCGCACAGCGTCAGCACGCCGTGACCTCGCCGGTGATGATGTCGCGCCGCGACCCGTGGGTGAACATGCTGCGGACGACGGTGGCGTGCCTCGGCGCGGGCGTCGGCGGCGCCGACTCCGTCACCGTCCTGCCCTTCGACCACTCGCTCGGCCTGCCGGACGCGTTCGCGCGCCGCATCGCCCGCAACACCTCGACGATCCTCCTGGAGGAGTCGCACCTCGCCCGCGTGATCGACCCGGCGGGCGGTTCCTGGTACGTGGAGCGGCTCACGGACGAACTCGCCCACGCGGGCTGGGAGTTCTTCCAGGAGATCGAGCGCGCGGGCGGCCAGGCCGCGGCCCTGCGCTCCGGTCTGATCGGTGAGCGTCTCGCCGCCACCTGGGCCGAGCGCAGCGAGAAGCTCGCCAAGCGCCGTGAACCGATCACCGGTGTCAGCGAGTTCCCGAACCTGACGGAGCGTCCGGTCGAGCGCGTCGCTCCGCCCGCCGAGGCATCGGGCGGCCTGCCGCGCGTCCGTCGCGACGAGGCGTACGAGATCCTGCGCTCCCGCTCGGACGCGCATCTCGACTCCACGGGGGCCCGCCCCCGGGTGTTCCTCGCCGCGCTCGGCCCCGCCGCCGCGCACACCGCGCGGGCCTCCTTCGCGTCGAACCTCTTCCAGGCGGGCGGCATCGAGGCCGTGCACGACCCGGTGACGGTGGACGCGGCTACGGTCGCCGAGGCCTTCAAGGCCAGCGGCGCCACGGTGGCGTGCCTCTGCTCCAGCGACGCACTCTACGAAGAGCAGGCCGCCGAGGTCGCCGAGGCGCTCAAGTCGGCGGGCGCGGGACGGGTGTTCCTCGCGGGACGGCCCGCCGATCACCCCGGTGTCGACGCGTACGTCTTCGCGGGCTGCGACGCCGTGTCCGTGCTCTCCTCCACCCTCGACCACATGGGAGTGGCGTAATGGCGATCCCCGACTTCTCCGGCGTCGGCCTGACGTCCGACTCCGCTTCCGAGGTCTCCAAGGACCAGTGGCGCAGCGCCGTCAAGGAGTCCACGGGCAGGGCCGACGACGACCTCACGTGGGAGACCCCGGAGGGCATCGCGGTCAAGCCGCTCTACACGGGCGCCGACCTCGAAGGCCTCGACTTCCTGGAGACGTACCCCGGTGTGGCGCCGTATCTGCGCGGCCCCTACCCGACGATGTACGTCAACCAGCCGTGGACGATCCGGCAGTACGCGGGATTCTCCACCGCCGAGGAGTCCAACGCCTTCTACCGCCGCAACCTCGCGGCAGGCCAGAAGGGCCTCTCGGTCGCCTTCGACCTGCCGACGCACCGCGGCTACGACAGTGACCACCCGCGGGTGACGGGTGATGTCGGCATGGCGGGCGTGGCGATCGACTCGATCTACGACATGCGTCAGCTCTTCGACGGCATCCCGCTGGACAAGATGACCGTGTCGATGACGATGAACGGCGCCGTGCTTCCCGTGCTCGCGCTCTACATCGTGGCCGCCGAGGAGCAGGGCGTAGCTCCCGAGAAGCTGGCCGGGACCATCCAGAACGACATTCTCAAAGAGTTCATGGTCCGCAACACCTACATCTATCCGCCCAAGCCCTCGATGCGGATCATCTCCGACATCTTCGCGTACACCTCGCAGAAGATGCCGCGCTACAACTCCATCTCGATCTCCGGCTATCACATCCAGGAGGCGGGCGCGACGGCCGACCTGGAACTCGCGTACACCCTCGCGGACGGTGTGGAGTACCTGAGGGCGGGTCAGGAAGCGGGTCTGGACGTCGACGCGTTCGCGCCGCGGCTCTCCTTCTTCTGGGCGATCGGCATGAACTTCTTCATGGAGGTCGCCAAGCTCCGCGCGGCGCGCCTGTTGTGGGCGAAGCTGGTCAAGCAGTTCGACCCGAAGAACCCCAAGTCGCTCTCGCTGCGCACCCATTCACAGACGTCGGGCTGGTCGCTGACCGCGCAGGACGTGTTCAACAACGTCACGCGTACCTGCGTCGAGGCGATGGCGGCGACGCAGGGCCACACCCAGTCGCTGCACACGAACGCCCTCGACGAGGCGCTCGCCCTGCCGACCGACTTCTCCGCGCGCATCGCCCGCAACACCCAGCTGCTCATCCAGCAGGAGTCGGGCACCACGCGGACGATCGACCCGTGGGGCGGCAGCGCGTACGTCGAGAAGCTGACGCACGACCTGGCGCGCCGCGCCTGGCAGCACATCGAGGAGGTCGAGGCGGCGGGCGGCATGGCGCAGGCCATCGACGCGGGCATCCCGAAGCTGCGCGTCGAGGAGGCCGCGGCCCGCACGCAGGCGCGGATCGACTCCGGGCGCCAGCCCGTGATCGGCGTCAACAAGTACCGCGTGGAGACCGACGAGCAGATCGACGTCCGCGCGGTCGACAACTCCTCGGTGCGCAACCAGCAGATCGCCAAGCTGAAGCGGCTGCGGGAGGAGCGCGACGAGGCGGCCTGCCAGGACGCGCTGCGGGCACTGACGGCGGCGGCCGAGCGGGACCCCGGCCCGGGCCTGGAGGGCAACCTCCTCGCGCTCGCGGTCGACGCGGCCCGCGCGAAGGCCACGGTCGGTGAGATCTCCGACGCCCTGGAGGCCTCGTACGGGCGGCACGCGGGCCAGATCCGTACGATCTCCGGTGTGTACCGCACCGAAGCAGGCTCGTCCCCGTCCGTGGAACGCACCCGCACCCTCGTCGAGACCTTCGAGGAGTCCGAGGGGCGCCGGCCGCGCATCCTGGTCGCCAAGATGGGCCAGGACGGCCACGACCGCGGCCAGAAGGTCATCGCCACCGCGTTCGCCGACCTCGGCTTCGACGTCGACGTCGGCCCGCTCTTCCAGACCCCGGCGGAGGTCGCGCGCCAGGCAGTCGAGGCGGACGTGCACATCGTGGGCGTCTCGTCGCTTGCCGCCGGGCACCTCACCCTCGTACCGGCGCTGCGCGCGGAGCTCGCCGCCGAGGGGCGCGAGGACATCATGATCGTCGTGGGTGGCGTGATCCCGCCGCAGGACGTGCCGACGCTCCTGGAGATGGGCGCCGCGGCCGTCTTCCCGCCCGGCACGGTCATCCCGGACGCCGCGTACGACCTGGTGAAGCGGCTGGCGGCCGACCTCGGCCACGAGCTGTGAGCATGGCGGCGCCGCGGATCGACATCGACGCGTACGTCAAGGGCGTACTCGACGGGAAGCGGGCGCAGATCGCGCGTGCCATCACGCTCGTCGAGTCGACCCGGCCCCAACACCGGGCCCTCGCGCAGGAGTTGCTGACCCAGCTGCTTCCGCACAGCGGGCGGGCGCGGCGGATCGGCATCAGCGGGGTGCCGGGCGTGGGCAAGTCCACGTTCATCGACGCGCTCGGCACGATGCTGACCGGCCTGGGGCATCGGGTCGCGGTCCTCGCCGTCGACCCGTCGTCCACCCGGACGGGCGGCTCGATCCTCGGCGACAAGACGCGGATGGAACGCCTGTCGGTGGACCCGGCGGCGTTCGTGCGTCCCTCGCCCACCGCGGGGACGCTCGGCGGGGTCGCGAAGGCGACACGCGAGTCGATCGTGGTGATGGAGGCGGCGGGTTACGACGTGGTGCTCGTGGAGACGGTGGGCGTGGGCCAGTCGGAGACGGCGGTCGCGAACATGGTCGACTCGTTCCTGCTGCTGTCCCTCGCCCGCACCGGCGACCAGCTCCAGGGCATCAAGAAGGGCGTCCTCGAACTGGCGGACGTCCTGGCCATCAACAAGGCGGACGGCCCGCACGAACGCGACGCGCGCTCGGCGGCGCGTGAACTGGCGGGCGCACTGCGGCTCATGCACCCTGCGGACGCCGCGTGGACGCCGCCGGTGCTCAGCTGCAGCGCACGGGAGTCCAGCGGACTCGACGATGTCTGGGACCGTCTGGAACAGCACCGCTCGCTCCTGGACTCCACGGGCCGCCTCGCCGCCAAGCGACGCGACCAGCAGGTCGACTGGACGTGGACGATGGTGCGGGACGAACTCCTGGACCGGCTGCGGGGGCACGCGAAGGTCCGGGACCTCGCTCCTGACCTCGAACAGCGGGTGCGCGAGGGCACGTTGACGGCCACGTCGGCGGCCGTGCGGATCCTGGAGGCGTTCCAGGGGCACGAACGGCGGGACTGACGAGGGCTGCGTCCGAAACCCCTTACGAAAGTAGGGGGTTGCTCCGCACCTTCGTCAGTGCCGGGCGCTTTCCGCGGTTCATACGCTCCAGTACATGATCAGAAACCGCGCACGGCGCAGCGCCGTCACCGCCCTGCTGGCCCTCTCCCTCCTCACCCCGACCGTCGCGGCCTGCGCCGAGAACGGCGGCCCGTCGGCGGCTGGGCAGGCTTCCCCGTCGGCACCAACGGAAGCCGGGCTCTCCCTCCCCCGCCCGTCCGGGTCCTACGAGATCGGACGCGACACCCTTCATCTCGTGGACGACGAGCGCCGTGACCCGTGGGTGCCGTCGGCGGGGCCCCGGGAGCTGATGGTGTCCGTCTTCTACCCGACCGGGCGCGGTAGCGGTGGCGGTGGTGGCAGCGCCCGCGCGCCCTACCTGAGGGCCAAGGAGGCCGAGCTGCTCCTGAAGGGGCAGAAGCTGGACAAGCTCTACGACGCCGAGCAGCTGACCTCCGTACGCACCAACGCCCGCTCCGCCGCCCGCCCGGCCAAGGGCAGGCACCCGCTCGTCGTCCTCTCCCCCGGCTTCACGCTGCACCGGGCCACCCTCAGCGCACTCGCGGAGGAACTGGCCTCGTACGGCTATGTCGTCGCGGTCGTCGACCACGCGTATGAGTCCTTCGGGACGGAGTTCCCGGGCACGAAGGACTCCTCGCGCATCCGCACCTGTGTCGCGTGCGAGAAGGTCGAGGACGCGCCGGGCGGTGACGCCGGGGAGAGGAAGATGCTGGCCAAGGCGGCACGAAACCGGGCAGCGGACATCTCCTTCGTCATAGACGAGTTGACCGGACACCCCCGTGCCGCCGACGGGCGCCACCCCGACTACGCGGCGCTCATCGACCCCCGGCGGATCGGGGCCGCCGGCCACTCGCTGGGCGGAAACGCGGCGGCCGTGGCCGCCGGAACGGACCACCGGATCCGCGCCGCCGCCAACCTGGACGGCACCTTCTTCGCACCGGTCCCGTCCGCCGGTACCGGCCGCCCCGTCCTCATGCTCGGCACCCGCGAGGGTCACAACCCCCGCGCCGAGGACGTTACCTGGCCACGCCAGTGGCACCATCTGCACGGCTGGAAGCGCTGGCTCACGGTCGCGGACTCCGGGCACCTCACCTTCACCGACCTGCCGATACTGGGCGGTCAGCTCAACAGGACCGACCCGTCGGCACCGCTCTCCGGCGAGCGTTCGGGCCAGATCACCGCCGCTTACGTCACGGCCTTCTTCGACCAGCAACTCCGTGACCGGCACCGCCCCCTGCTGGACGGCCCATCGAAGGCCAACCCGGAGGTCACCTTCCACGCGCCCTGAGCGTGTTCTGAGCGTGTCCTGGCCCCCGCCGCCGCTCGCCATGGGCAGGACGTAGATTCGATCCGTGCGGGCGCAGCCCGTCACGTGCCGGTCGAACGCGTCATCCGCCGCCGAAGGAGCCACCTGCCCCATGCCCACCGCTGACTCCGACGAAGCTCCCGTCCTCCTGCGCACCCACGGCCGCGCGGGGCACATCGTCCTCAACCGGCCCCGCGCCATCAACGCCCTCAATCACGCCATGGTCCGGCTGATGGACGACGCTCTGGCCGCATGGGAGCGGGACGACGCCGTCGCCGCCGTCGTCCTCACCGGGGCCGGTGAGCGGGGGCTGTGCGCCGGGGGCGACATCCGGTCCATCCACGACGACATCCGTGCGGGCGGCGGGGCCGCGTCCGTGGCCTTCTGGCGGGACGAGTACCGGCTCAACGCCCGCATCGCCCGCTTCCCGAAGCCGTACGTCGCCGTCATGGACGGCATCGTGATGGGCGGCGGGGTCGGTGTGTCGGCGCACGGCAGCGTGCGGATCGTCACCGAGCGCTCCCGGATCGCCATGCCGGAGACGGGGATCGGCTTCGTACCGGACGTCGGCGGCACGTATCTGCTGACGCGGACGCCCGGCGAACTCGGCACCCACCTGGCGCTGACCGGCTCCGCGGTGGGCGCGGGCGACGCGCTTCTGTGCGGCCTCGCCGACCACTACGTGCCGTCGGAGCGGCTGCCGCAGTTCACGGCGGCGCTGGCCGAAGCCGACGTGGACGAGGTGGTCGCGGAGTACGCCACCACCGCACCCGAGGGCGAACTCGCCGCCCACCGCGAGTGGATCGACTCCTGCTACTCCGCGGACTCCGTGGAGGAGATCGTCGACCGGCTGTACACCTCCGGCGACCGCGCGGCGAAGGAGACGGCCGAGACCATCCTCGGCAAGTCACCGACCTCCCTCAAGGTCACTCTGGCCGCCCTGCGCCGGGCCCGCGCCCTCGCCTCTCTGGAGCAGGTGCTCGACCAGGAGTACCGCGTGTCGGCCACCGCGATCACCGCACCGGACATGGTCGAGGGCATCCGCGCCCAGGTCGTCGACAAGGACCGTGATCCGCACTGGTCCCCCGCCGGGCTCACGCAGGTGAGCGACGCGGAGGTGTCCCGCCACTTCGCGCCGCGCGACGGCGACGAGCTCGGCCTGGCCCCGGGGACGGATCCGCGGTGCCTCTGATCCAGACGCCCCGCCTCGTCCTGCGGCGCTGGCGCGACGCGGACGTCACCCCCATGACCGCCATCAACTCCGACCCCGAGGTGATGCGCTGGATCGGCGACGGCTCCGTCCACGACGGGGAGGAGCAGACCCGGTCCACCATGGCGATGTGGGAGCGGGGGTGGCAGAGCGAGGGGTTCGGGCTCTTCGCGGTGGAGGTACGCGCCACCGGTGAGCTCGCCGGGTTCACCGGTCTCTCCGTGCCGCACTACCTCCCCGAGGTACTGCCCGCGGTGGAGATCGGCTGGCGGCTCGGGCGCTCCTTCTGGGGACAGGGCATCGCCACCGAGGCGGCGCGGGCCGCTCTCGACTTCGGCTTCACCGACCGGGGTCTGGAGCGGATCGTCAGCATCGTCCAGGTGGGCAACCACGCGTCGGAGCGGATCATGGGCAAGCTCGGCATGCGCGTGGAGCGCGGCTCCTTCGACCCGCACTGCGGACGCGCCATCCGGATCCATGCCCTCGACAGTCACGCCCATGAGGCGACCGTCACGGGGGATCGATCTCCGTGACCACGGCGAGGAGCTGGAACGGCAGCTCCTTGTCCCACTGGGAGACGCCGAGCGCGATCCACAGCCCGTCGACCCGCCACAGGTGAAGGTCCGGCACCGAGGAACTCAATGAGTCCCACGGCTCCGGTATCTCCTCGCCCGTCTCGCCCTCACCGTCGTCGGCAAAGCGGTCCTCGTCGTCCATCTTCCGCTCGAAGAGGCTGTGGAGGCTGAATATCTGGGGCTCTCCCCAGCGCTCGGCGAGCAGCACCGTCAGGCCGTCGCGCTCCGCGTCGTACTGATCGGAGGTCGCCTCCCACTCCGTGCCGTCGTCCTCCCAGAAGTCGCCACTCGTCATTAACTCGGCGATGTGATAGCCCGGACCGCCGACGCCGGAGTGCGACCTGCCGTGCTCCGCGGGGAACTCCCGTGAGCGCAGCAGGTCGATCGCGGCGAGATGCTCTGCGGTACTCATGGCATCCAGTAAAGCGGCCGGCACTGACAACTGGGCTGCCGTCAGGCCCCCGGCGTCACCATCCGGACATCCGCCTCACGCGTCCCGCCGCCGCACCGCCCACCAGCCCGCGAGCAGCGCGGCGGCCGCCCACGCCGCCGTGACGGCAAGTCCCGCCCAGGGGCCCAGCGTTCCCGTCGGGTTCTCGTGGAGCACCTGCTGCCCGGCCTGGTCCGGCAGGAATTCCGCGACTCCGCTCGCCATGTCCCCGATGACGAAGGAGACGATGAGCGTGAACGGGATGAGGATGCTCAGTACGGCGACTCCGCTGCGCAGCAGCATGGTCAGGCCCGCGGCGAGCAGCGCCATGAGCGCGAGGTAGATGCCTCCGCCGACGCAGGCCCGGAAGGCACCGTCATGGCCGAGGCCGATGGCGTACTCCCCGAGGAAGGCCTGACCGGTCAGGAAGCCGGCGAAGCTGGTGAGGAGCCCCACGCCGAGGGCGAGGGCGCCCACCACGGCGGCCTTCGCCCCGTAGAAGAGCCCTCTGCGCGGCACCGCGGAGAGGGAGATCCGCAGCGCGCCGTTCAGGTATTCGGAGGACATCGCCGTGGTGCCGAAGCTGATGGCCGCGATCTGGCCGAAGTTGAGCGCGTAGAAGGCGCCGAAGAGCGGTTCGTAGCCGGCGTTGTCCGCCTCCGCGGTGCCGACGGTGGCGAACGCGAGCAGCGTGATGGCGACGGTGGCCACGAAGACGGCGATGAGCGAACCAAGGCTGGCACGCACCGACTTGATCTTGATCCATTCCGAGTGGAGTACGGCGGTCGTCGACATGGTCAGGCCTCCTGGCGGGGCTTCGAAGGGGCGGCGGCGAACTCGGCGTCGTCGGCCGTGAGGGCGAGATAGGCCTGCTCCAAGGAGGCCTGCTCGTCGGCGAGTTCGAGGAGGGGGATGCCGTGACCGGCGGCGATGGCCCCGATCTCCCCGGCCTTCGCACCGTCCACCGTCCAGCGGCCGTCGTCCCCCGCCGCCATCGCGTACCCCTTGTCCTCCAGGAGGCCGCGCAGCCGGTCGCTCTCCGGAGTGCGCAGCCGCACCCGCGGGCTGCTGTGCGCGGCGATGAAGTCCGGCATCGAGGTGTCCGCGAGCAGCTTGCCCCGGCCGAGGATCACCAAGTGGTCGGCGAACGTGGCCGTCTCGTTCATGAGGTGGCTGGACACCAGGACCGTCCGGCCCTCGCGGGCGAGGCGGCGCAGGAGTTCGCGGATCCAGATGATGCCTTCGGGATCGAGGCCGTTGGACGGCTCGTCCAGCATGATGATGCGCGGGTCGCCGAGCAGCGCCGCCGCGATGCCCAGGCGCTGGCGCATGCCGAGGGAGAACGTCTTGATCCGGCGCCCTGCCACGGAGGCGAGTCCGGCCTCTTCGAGGACCTCTTCCACGCGGCGTGCGGGGATGCGGTTGGCGGCGGCGAGGGCGAGGAGGTGGTTCCGCGCGGTCCGTGATCCGTGCGCGGCCTGGGCGTCGAGCAGGGCCCCCACGTGGCGCAGGGGTTCGTCGATGGACGCATAGGGGCGTCCGCCCAGCGTGGCGGTGCCCGACGTGGGCCGGTCGAGGCCCAGGACGAGGCGCATGGTGGTGGACTTCCCGGCTCCGTTGGGCCCGAGGAACCCGGTGACCTTCCCCGGGCGGACGGTGAACGTCAGTCCGTCCACCGCGCGGGTGGTGCCGTACTCCTTGGTGAGGTCTTGGACGTCGATGCTGGTCATGGGCCCAGACTCGCGGCCGGAGGGGTGGGGGGTCTTCCCCCGCCCGGGGAGTCGCTCTCCCCCTCACGGGGGAGCCGTGCGGCCCGGGCCTGCTGGCACGATGACGTGATGCCCCGCTTCCTCGGACCGCTCACCCATGCGGTCACCTACACGCGCTGGCTGCACCTGCTCATCGGCGCGGCCGTCCCCTTGATGGGCGCGTTCATCACGCCGGGGCTCCGCAGTCCCTCCCTCGTCGACTGGCTGCAGATCGCGCTTCAGCCGATCCCGCTGGTGGTGGCGGCCTCGCTGCTGCTGCCCTCGCTGCGCAGGGCGGAGGGTCTGCAGGCGCGGCTGATGCTGTTCCCGGGGCAGCACGCGCGCGTGCCGGGCGACCAGGACGACTCCGGCATCTCCGTGGCTCCCTCCGCGTCGTGGCGTGACCGGGGCAGGACCGCGCTGTGGGCCGTGTTGCGCCTGGAGGCCGGCTGCGCGGCGGGCTACGTCACGGTGCAGTTCCTGGGGACGGCGCTTGCCCTGGTGGGAGCGGCGTCGTCGAAGCCCACCGAGGACCCCGGACTGCTCCTTCCGCTGCCGGGACCGAACCCGGCGAACGCGCTGCTCGTGCCGGTCCCGGTCCTGGTGCTGCTGGGGGTGATGGTGGTCGCGGGCCGGCTGATGACGTCGGCGGCCCAGCGGCTGCTCGGCCCCTCCCCCGTGGAGCGCCTCGCCGCCCTGGAGGAACGCACCGAGCAGCTCCTCGAACGCAACCGCATCGCCCGCGAACTGCACGATTCCATCGGGCACGCGCTGACCGTCGCCGTCGTCCAGGCGGGCGCCGCGCGGGCCGCGGCCGACCCCGGGTTCACCTACCGGGCGCTCGGCGCGATCGAGGAGACGGGCCGGGCCGCCCTGGAGGACCTGGAGCGGGTCCTGCGCGTGCTGCGGGAGGACGGGCAGCCCGCGAGCAGGCGCCCCACCCTCGCCGACGCCGGCCAACTCCTGGACTCCGCGCGGGCTTCGGGGGCGAAGGTCGACACCGAGGTGACGGGCCCCTTGGAGCGGCTGCCGGGGCCGGTGTCCCGCGAGGCCTATCGCATGCTCCAGGAGGCCCTCACGAACGTGCTGCGGCACGCCGGTCCCGTGCCGGTACGGGTGCGGCTCGCGGTCGACGGTACGGCCCTTGAGGTCGACGTACGCAATGCCCTGCCGACGGGAGGAGAGGTCACCGGGCGTGGCGGCAGCGGGCTGCGCGGCATCCGCGAGCGGGCCACGCTGCTCGGCGGCCGGGCCACCACGGGCCCGCGCGACGGCGAATGGCAGGTGCACGTCGAGCTGCCCCTCGGGTGATCTAGGCTGACCGGATGCCGGTCACCGTCCTCCTCGTCGACGACGAACCCCTCGTACGCGCGGGCCTGCGCGCCGTCCTGGAGGCACAGCCCGACATCGAGGTGGTCGGCGAGGCGGCAGACGGCGCCGCGGTGATTCCGCTCGTGCGCCGACTGCGGCCCGACGTGGTCGCCATGGACGTCCGCATGCCGCTCCTGGACGGCATCGAGGCAACCCGCGCGGTCCTGCGCACCGTGCAGGACCCCCCGAAGATCCTGGTCGTGACGACCTTCGAGAACGACGAGTACGTGTACGAGGCGCTGCGCGCGGGTGCCGACGGCTTCCTGCTGAAGCGCGCCCGTCCCGCGGAGATCGTGAACGCCGTCCGGCTGGTCGCGGAGGGCGAGTCGCTGCTGTTCCCGGCGGCGGTGCGGCAGCTGGCGGGCGAGTACGGGCGACGGCCCGGCAACGCGGCGGCCAGGGACGTCCTGGACCGGGCCGCGCTGACCGAGCGCGAGGCGGACGTGCTGCGCCTCATGGCGCGCGGCCTGTCGAACGCGGAGATCGCGGCTGAGCTGATCGTCGGTGCCGAGACCGTCAAGTCGCATGTGAGTTCCGTGCTGGCGAAGCTGGGGGCCCGCGACCGGACGCAGGCGGTCATCGCCGCGTACGAATCCGGTTTCGTGGCGCCGGGCTGAACATGACGGCCGATCGGCACTCTCTGTCACAGGTGGGCCCGGCACTCGCAGGGGTCGGCCCCGGCGAGTACGATCCGCCCATCATGCGCACGAGCTGGGAGGACTGACGTTGGGGCGGCTGACCGGCGGGGATCCCTCTCTGCTGCGGCGGATCAACTCCGCGGTGGTGCTGCACGCGCTGCGTGCGGCGGACTTCGCGACACTCACCGAGGTCACCCGGGTGACGGGGCTTTCGAGGCCGACCGTCGAAGGCGTGGTCGAAGGGCTCATCGAGGCCGGACTCGTGGTGGAGACCGCCGCCGAGGAAGGCGCGGCCAGACGCCAGGGAAGGCCCGCGCGGAGGTTCCGCTTCCGGGCCGAGGCGGGGCACCTGCTCGGCCTGGAGATCGGCCCGCACCGGGTGGCCGCCGTCCTCTCGGACCTGGACGGCCAGGTCCTCGGCACGACCGCGAGGGCCGTGGACGAGACGGCCCCTGCGGACGAACGCATCGAGCGGCTGCGCACGGCGGTCGCCGATCTGCTGCGCCGCGGCGGAATCGCCCGCAGCTCACTGCGCGCGGTGGGGGTCGGCAGCCCCGGCATCGTGGAGGCGGACGGCACGGTCCGGCTGGGCACGGCCCTGCCCGAGTGGACGGGGCTCCCGCTGGGCGAGCGCCTGCGCCGGTCCTTCAAGTGCCCGGTCCTGGTGGAGAACGACGCGAACACGGCGGCGGTGGCCGAGCACTGGAAGGGCGCGGCGACCGAGTCGGACGACGTGGTGTTCGTCCTCGCGGGCCTCAGCCCGGGAGCCGGGGCGCTGATCGGCGGCCGGCTGCACCGCGGTTACGGCGGCGCCGCCGGGGAGATCGGCGCGCTGCATCTCCTCGGCCGTGACGTGACCCCGGAGACGCTCCTATCGACCACGGACGAGCCGCTGCACCCGCTCGACGAGCAGGCGGTGGCGGAGGTGTTCGCGCACGCGCGCGAGGGTGACGAGCGGGCACAGCAGGCCGTCGAGCGGTTCATCCAGCGCCTGGTGCACGACGTGGCGGCGCTGGTGCTCGCCCTGGACCCCGAGCTGGTCGTCGTGGGCGGCTGGGCCGCCGGTCTGGACGGCGTACTGGAGCCGCTGCGCCGCGAGTTGGCCCGCTACTGCCTGCGGCCGCCCCGGGTCGCCCTGTCGGTGCTCGGTGAGGCGGCTGTCGCGACGGGCGCGCTGCGGCTGGCCCTCGACCATGTCGAGGAGCAGCTGTTCGCGGTCGAGGGGACGGTCACGGCGCGGCGCTGAGGCGACGCACTGAGGCGCCGCGCCGAGGGGACGCGCCGAGGGGACGCGCAAAACCGGCGGCCGGTGTCAGGAAGCCCGGCGCTCCGGGCCGTGGTGGATCTCGACGCCGCCCGCGTCGCCGAACGTGAGGCGGCAGGTGTCCGCGCGGTACGTCGCCACGGATACCGCGGCGGTGCGTCCCTCGGCGAAGAAGCGGGTCGTCACGACGAGGACCGGGGCTCCGGGGAGCCGGTCGAGTGCCTTGGCGTCGTCCGCGCGGGCCGAGCCGAGCTCGACGGCGCGGTCCTGCCCTTCGAGGCCGAGCCGGTGCAGCTCGCGCAGCACGCCGCGCGCGCGTGCCGGTCCGGACGGGGCGTCGATGGCGGAGAGCTCCGGGACGGACGACGTCGACACGTACAGCAGCTCGGCGGCCACGGGCTGGCCGTGCGAGACGCGCGTACGACGCACCACGTGCACCTGCTCGTCGGGGTCCGCCGCCAGCATGCGGGCCACCTCGGCAGGCGGGACCGCCGGTGCGCAGTCGGCGGGCTGCCAGGCGTCGCCGACCTCGCCCGGCCAGGTGCCTTGTGCGGATCCGACGGCCACACCCACCCGCGGCGGGGCGACGGTCGTACCGACCCCGCGGCGGCGCTGCAGCCTGCCTTCCAGCTCGAGCTGCTCGAGTGCCTGACGGAGCGTGGCACGGGCCACGCCGAAGCGGGCCGCGAGATCACGTTCGTTGGGCAGGATCTCGCCGACGGCGAACTCGGAGTCGAGTGCCTCGCTGAGCACGGTCTTGAGGTGCCAGTACTTCGGCTCCGGCGCCGTTTCCAGCTGCGTGGTCCCCACCCTGTCCTCCGCAATCGCCGTGTGCCGGCGGCTTTTCAGCGCCTTGTTTATTAAAGGTTCCTGCACTATCTCTGCGACGATAGAACGGCACCCACCCTTGGTCAAGACCAATCCTCGATCCGTTACAGGGTGCACAGGGACGATGCCACAGAGCATTCATGCGATGTTGATGTCGCGTCTCGCACGCGTCGCGAACAAGACAAAGCCCCCGCCTTGCGAGGGCGGGGGCCTGTCACCTGCGGCCTAGGAGGCGAGCCCGACCAGCTTGTCCGGGTTGCGGATGATGTAGACGGACGTGATCTCTTCGTCGGCGACGTCCAGTTGGAAGAGGGAGTGCGGCTTGCCGTCGACGAGGATCAGCACGGAACCCGCACCGTTGATCTCCAGGAAACGGGCTTCCAGCTCCGCCCCCTCCGGTACGCCCCTGCGGGCCGCGCCGCCGAGGAAACGGCCCACCTTGTCGGCCGTCTCGATGATCCGCAGCGGGCCCTTCGCCTTGCCGCCGCTGTCGCCGACGAGGCGCACGTCCGGGGCGAGCAGGGACATCAGGCCGTCCAGGTCACCGCTGGTCGCAGCGGCGAGGAACCGCGCGGTGAGGTCCTTGCGCTCGTCCGGATCCACCGCATAGCGCGGCCTTCCCTCGTCGACGTGCTTGCGGGCCCGCGCCGCGAGCTGCCGCACGGCGGGCTCGCCGCGGTCCAGCGTGAGGGCGATCTCCGAGAACGGGAACCCGAAGGCCTCCCGCAGCACGAACACCGCGCGCTCCAGGGGCGACAGCGACTCCAGGACGACGAGGACGGCGATGGACACGGAGTCGGCGAGCACGGCCTGCTCGGCGGTGTCGGGGACGGTCGGTCCGTAGTCGGTGACGAGCGGTTCGGGCAGCCATGGGCCCACGTAGGACTCGCGTCGTGACTGCACGTGGCGCAGCCGGTCGACGGCGAGCCGTGTGGTGACCCGCACCAAGTAGGCACGCGGTTCGCGCACGTGCGCCCGGTCGGCCGCCGACCAGCGCAGCCAGGACTCCTGCACCACGTCCTCCGCGTCGGCCACCCGGCCGAGCATGCGGTAGGCCACGCCCATCAGGACGGGCCGGTGCTCTTCGAAGACGTCGGTCAGGGTGTCGGTCGCCACCTCTCCATCCCAGCCGAAGCGCCACCCGGTGTCCAGGTGATTCGAGTGCGGCGCACCCCACACCGGCCCGGCGGTCCTCACACCGTCGCCTTGCACCCACCCGCCCCCTTGAACTGGAGGCTACTGAGCGGTAATTGTTGCTGACAACGTGTCTAAGGTGTCTGAGACCGTCGCCGGGCGGCGGGGACTGGAGCAGCAATGGCCGCAGAGGTGTCCTTCAGCGTCGAATCTCCCGGCGGCCCACGGACGGTGTCCGTCGCCTACGAACGCGCGGGCAAGGGCGAGCCGCTGCTCCTGCTGCACGGCATCGGGCACCACCGCCAGGCGTGGGACCCGGTGTTCGGCATCCTGGCCGCCGAGTACGACGTGATAGCCGTGGACCTGCCGGGCTTCGGGGAGTCCCCCGCCCTGCCCGACGGGATCCCGTACGACATCGCGACGGTGGTGTCCGTGCTCGGCGCTCTGTGCGAAGCCCTTGAGGTGGACCGCCCGCACGTGGCGGGCAATTCGCTGGGCGGTCTGCTCGCCCTGGGACTCGGCCGGGAGAAGCTCGTCCGCTCGGTCACCGCGCTGGCCCCCGCGGGTTTCTGGACGCCCGGGGAGCGGCGGTACGCGTTCAGCACCCTGCTCGCCATGCGGCACGGTGCGCGGCTCCTTCCGTTGCCGCTGATCGAACGGCTCTCGCGCTCCGCGGCCGGCCGCGCGGCACTGACCAGCACCATCTACGCCCATCCCGGGCGCCGTTCACCGGAGGCCGTCGTCGCCGAGACGCTCGCGCTGCGCGACGCCAAGGGGTTCGAGCAGACCCTCGCCGCCGGGCGTGGCCTGCTCTTCGCCGACGACGTGCCCGGGCTCGCGGTCACCGTCGCGTGGGGCGCCCGTGACCGGATCCTGCTGCGCCGTCAGGGCATCCGTGCGAAGCACGCCGTTCCCGAGGCCCGCCTGGTGCGCCTGCCCGGCTGCGGACATGTCCCGATGAACGACGACCCGGCTCTCGTCTCGCGCGTCGTCCTCGACACCTGCCGCCGCGCGCAGGCCTCGTAGCACGCCGGAGCCGATGGCCACCCCGGCGCCGACGAGCGCGCTGCCCACCGCCTGCGGAACGCCGTAGGAGCCGGTGCCGACCAAGGGGGCGGTGAAGGCCGCGGCGACCGGAATGAGTCCGGAGAAGAGGGTGGCCCGCTCGGCGCCGATGCGCTGGATGCCCGAGTACCAGCAGACGAACCCGATGACGGTGACGATCGCCGCCTGCCACAGCAGGGCCGCCGCCTCGGTGGTACCGGGCACCCGCAGCCAGCCCCCGCCGTCGGCCACGACTCCGATGACGGCGGACTCGGCGGCGGCGATGCCGCAGACCGTCGCGGAGAGCAGCTTCGGGCCGAGCGGGCGCAGCACGGGCACGGCGAGGACCGCGAAGCCGACCTCGCCCGCGAGCGCGCCCACCGAGAAGACGATGCCGAGCACGTCCGTACGGCCCCACCCCTGCACGGTGAAGGCTCCGGCGGCCACGATCAACGCCCCGTACATGACCGCACGTCGGGGCTGCCGCCCTTCCAGGAGCGGCACGATGACCGCCACGACGACCGGGGCGCATCCTACGAAGACACCCGGTACGGCAGGTTCCGCCGTGCGTTCGGCGGCGAGGATCGCCAGGTTGAAGCCGACCATGCCGACGGCGGCGAGGACCGCGAGGCGCCCCCACTGGCGCCGCGTGAGGCGGCGGAGCGGCGCTGTGCCGCCCCGGCCCAGCAGCGGCAGGAGCAGCAGGCAGGCCAGGCCGTAGCGCAGGAACTGGCCGCCCGCGTAAGGGTAGTCGCCGAGGAGGCTGTTGGCGGTGAAGGAGCCGCCGACAAGGAGGCAGGCGAGGGCGGCGAGGAGGGACCCGCGGGTGAGGTTCGCATTCATGTCCCTGACGTTAGGAACGGACGCGGACCGGTTTAAGGTCCACTTCCGGGGCTCGTTCGGGGACCACTTCGCGCGGCCCCGGCCATCCCCCGTCACGCTCAGGAGGCGCATCCGGGTGACATCAGGTTCGGGACAGGCACCCGGGACCGCCGCTTGGGAGCTGCTGCTCCCCGCCGCCTCCGCCCCCGCCCGCAGCCGTGGCCGCAGCCTTCGGTCGGCGCTGCGCGAGGCGGTCAGGGCCGGTCGGCTCGCGCCGGGGACGCGGCTGCCGTCGAGCCGTGAGCTGGCCGCCGATCTGGGTGTGTCACGGGGGCTCGTCACGGAGGCGTACGAGCAGTTGACGGCCGAGGGGTATCTGCGCAGCGACCGCGGCGCGGGGACCTGGGTGGGCGGCGCGGCGCGGAAGGCCGCACGAGGCGCCCGCGATCTGGCGCCGCGGCCCGTCCACGCGCGCGTGGACTTCATCGCGGGGACCCCCGACCTGTCCCTGTTCCCGCGCGCCGCGTGGGCGGCGGCGCACCGCGGCGTCCTGGCCGAACTCCCCCACGACGCACTCGGCTACCCGGACCCGCGCGGCCTGCCCCGGCTGCGTACGGCCCTGGCCGAACTGCTCGTACGCCGCCGGGGCGTGGTCGCGGACCCGGAGACGGTCGTCGTCTGCTCCGGCGTGGCACAGGCCATGGCGCTGATCGGCTTCGTGCTGCACGCGCGCGGGGTGCGCGCCGTCGGCGTCGAGGACCCCGGAAGCCCGCAGCACGGCGAGCTGTTCGCCTCGGCGGGCGTGACCACGGTGCCGGTGCCGCTCGACGACGAGGGCGTCGTCACCGGCGTACTGCGGGAGCGCGGGCTGCGCGCGGTCGTCACCACGCCCGCCCATCAGTTCCCCCTGGGCATCGGCTACTCGGCGCGGCGGCGCACCGAACTCCTTGACTGGGCACGGGCCGTGGACGGCCTGGTCATCGAGGACGACTACGACGGGGACTTCCGTTACGACCGCGCCCCGGTGGGCGCCCTGCAGGGGCTCGACCCCGAACACGTCGCGTACGCGGGCTCGGTCAGCAAGTCGCTCGCTCCGGGGCTGCGCCTGGGCTGGCTGCTCGTGCCGGAGTCGATGACCGATGAGGTCGTCGCCCGCAAGCGCATGATGGACCTGGGCAATCCGGCGCTCGACCAGGCGCTGCTCGCGCGCTTCGTCGAACGCGGGGACTACGACCGCCAGTTGCGCCGCTGCCAGCGGGCCTACCGGGAGCGCAGGGACGCCCTCGTCGCGGCGCTAGACGAGCACTTTCCCGGCACGGAGGTGACGGGCATCGCCGCCGGACTGCACGTCATCGCCCGGCTGCCCGAACACACTGGAACGCAGGTGGACTTCCTGCGGCGGGCCGCCGCGGCCGGGGTCGCGGTGCGGCCGCTCAGCGACTACGCCTCGGCGGACGGGCCAGGGCTGCGGCTGGTGCTCGGTTACGCCCACCTCACGCCCGCCCGGATCGCCGAGGGGGTGCGGCTCCTTGCCGGGGCTGCTGACTCCCGGGCCCGGTGACGCGACCGCGACGTTCCGGTGACAGCGCCTCATTAGGGTCAGGCCCGCCCGGTGACCGTGAGAGAGCCGCTCGGACGCGGTGCCGGACGTGCCCGGGGGGCAGATCCATGACCGAGGCCGAAGTCATCGTCCAGCTCCGAACCCCACCGCGCCCCGCGACCGCGGGCACCGCGGACGCCCAAGACGTACGGGGTCTTCTGGAGCGGCGGTTCGGCGTCACGGCGGAGCCGTTGCACCCGGGAGCCGACGACCCGTCCCTCATCGGATGGCGACGGGTCGCCGTCCCCGCCGGTGTGGACGCCGAGGCCGTCGCCACGGCCCTGCGCGGTCACCCGGCAGTCGAGGCCGCCTATGTGAAACCACCGGCGGACCTTCCGTAACGTGGTGAAGGAGTCAGCTGTGCCACAGCGATCAGGTGCGGGGAACAGCCGGGGGAACAGCCGCCCGGCTCCAGGATTCGGACCACTCTTCGGACGCCCTGAGCTGGTGTGCGTCACGCGCGCCGACGCCGGGGTACAGATCACCCCGACCGGCGCGACCGCCGCGGCGGACATCTCCGTGAGCGCCCTCGACGCCGTGGCGGCCCGGGAGGACGTCACCATCAGGCCGCTGTTCGGCGCCGACCAGGAGAGGCTGCGCGCTCAGGCGGGGGTGCCCTCGGAGCACTCCGGGGGCGACGACGCCACGCTGGAGACCGTCGACCGGATGGCGCTCTTCTTCCATGTCGACGCGCCGGAGGACCAGTTGGACGAACTGGCCGAGCGGCTCCGCGCGTCGGACGCCGTGGAGGGCGCCTACGTCAAGCCCGCCGCCGCGCTCGCCGTGCCCGACGTCGTCCCGAAGAAGAAGGGCGAGGAGAGCGAGGGGGCCGCGCACGCACCGCTCAACGACATGCGGCCGCTGGGCGCCGACGCGCCGCCCGTGACCCCGGACTTCACCGCCCGGCAGGGCTATCTCGACGCGGCTCCGGGCGGCGTCGACGCCCGCTACGCGTGGACCCTGGCCGGCGGGCGCGGCGCCGGTGTCCGGGTGATCGACTGCGAGTGGGGCTGGCGCTTCACCCACGAGGACCTGCGGCTGAACCAGGGCGGCATCGTCTCCGGCACCGGGAGCACGGACACCGATCACGGCACCGCGGTGCTCGGCGAGATCGGCGGCGACGTCAACGCGTTCGGGATCACCGGGATCGCGCCGGACGCCGTCACCAGCGCGTCCGCCTTCTCCATCCCCACGGCCACGGCGATCCGCAACGCCGCCGACCGGCTCGGCCCCGGCGACATCATCCTGTTGGAGATCCACCGCGCGGGGCCGCACGCGACCGGGGTCGGCCAGCAGGGGTACATCGCCGTCGAGTGGTGGCCGGACGACTACCTGGCCATCCGCTACGCCGTCAACAAGGGCATCACCGTCGTCGAGGCCGCGGGCAACGGGGCGGAGGACCTGGACCACGCCGACTACGACACCCCGAGGGCGGGCTTCCCCGCCTGGTGGCGCAACCCCTTCCGGCGCACCGCGCTGGACGCGGGCGCCGTGCTCGTGGGTGCCGGAGCGCCGCCGCCCGGCACCCACGGCCGCCAGCACGGCCCCGACCGCTCCCGCCTCGACTTCTCCAACTACGGCGCCTGCGTGGACGCGCAGGGCTGGGGACGCGAGGTGACCACCACCGGATACGGCGACCTCCAGGCGGGCGCCGACCAGGACTTCTGGTACACGGACCAGTTCAGCGGGACGTCAAGCGCCTCGCCCATCGTCGTGGGCGCCCTCGCCGGCACCCAGGGCGTCCTGCGCGCGGCCGGCCGTATCCCGCTGTCGCCCGCACGCTCCCGGGAGCTGCTGCGCGCCACCGGCTCGGCACAGCAGGACGCGCCGGGCCGCCCGGCGACCCAGCGCATCGGCAGGCGTCCGGACCTGCGGCAGCTCATCCCCGCGGCACTCCAGACGAGCAGCTGGGTCGGCGTCCAGTTCCGGGGCACCCTCGCCGGGAACCGCACCGGCCGCTGGTTCACCTTCAACTGGCCCGCGCACTGGCATGTGGTGTGGACCGTCGTCCCGACGAGCCCGCGCACCGGCGCCCCGCAGATCGGCTGGAAGGTCCGGGTCGAGCGGGCCAACGACACCTACGCGACGTACTGGATCGACGTGACCAACCTCGTGGCCGACTCGGTCGACTTCGAGGCCCGGTTCGCGGTCCTCGGATGGTGATTCGCGGTTCTCGCGGTTCTCGGATGGTGAGAGGAAAAGAACGATGCGAGTAGGCACACAGTTCACCGGAACACTCAACCCCGGACAGACCGGGCGCTGGTTCACCTTCAACTGGCCGCAGGGCTGGCACGTCATCTGGTACTTCATGCCGACGACGCCCCAGACGGGCAGCCCGCAGATCGAGTGGGAGACCGAGGTCGAGCGCGCCTCGTCGACGACGGTCACGTACTGGCTGACGGTGAAGAACATCGGCAGCACCCAGATGAACTTCGAAGGCCGGTACGCGGTCCTCAACTAGCGGTCCTCAACTGGACGAGGGGAACGGCCATGAAACTGCACATCACGATCGCGGAGGACGCGGGCGCGGCCCCAGGGGCCGTGGTGCCCGGGGCGCCCGCGGCGGACCGGCAGCTCCCCGTGCCGCGAGCCGCGGACGCGACGGGCGCCGTCGACGCCGGGCCCGCCGCGGAGTCCGTCACGAGCGGCTACTCCGCCGCCCCCGGCACGGAACCGGCGCGTACGGCAGGAGCCGGGACCGTCATCGACGGCGGCGAGGCGCCGGGCTGGCTCACCGAGCTCGTCCGGCTCGCCGACGCCGGAGAGGTGGCCCGCCCCGGTGAGGACGGGGCGGACGGGGCGGACCGCCCCGGCGGGGACGCCGGGAGCGCGGCACCGGTTTCGGGCTAGCCGCCACTTCCGTGCATTCCAGGAGTGGGGAGCACGCTCGCGTGGTTCAGGAGTTGGACCACGCGCGCGTGCAGAGCACCAGGCGGTAGCCGTCGGGGTCCTCGACGGTGACGCCCCACTCGTTCCAGTACGGGTTGGGTGACAGGACGCGCTTGCCGCCATGTGCCTCCAGGCGGGCCACCAGGTCGTCCGGCACCGGCTCGTCGAGATAGATCACGAGCAGGTCCTCCTCCGTGGGGCGGGGCAGGACCGGCTCGTCCGCGTCGTGGACGAGTTCGAGATGCCAGGAGGCGTCCGGCCAGCCCGCCATGAGCAGGTCGTGCTCACCGGGAACAGCACCGCCCCGCGAACGCCACACGACGTCCAGGCCGAGACCCGTCACCCAGAAGCGCTCCGCCGCGGCGAGGTCGCGGGACGGACGGGCGATACGTATGTGGCTCTGACCGTTGACCGGCGGCATGAGGCTCCCCCTCAGGACGAGCGCGCTCGACCGCGCGCCTCTGCCGGAGAGCGTAGACAGCGAACGATCACCAGGCATCGGCCGCCCGGCCTAGGTCGTACGACCGGGACGCCTGCGCCTGTGCTTCCGCCTCCAAAAACGACACAGCGTTCGCACACTGGTTCCCCTGCACCCATGGGCAGTTGTTCACTTGGGGTTTGTGTGTGCGCCGCCGCGCACCACTAGTTGTGGCCCTGCACACTGGTCGGACCTGTCACTGGAGGCGCATCCATGTCACACCCTCAGCCGAGCCCGTCCCCCCGCCGCCGCAGTGTGCTGCGCGGCTCGCTCGCCGTGCCGGCGGCGCTGGCCGTGCCGTCGCTCGCCGTGGCCGCTCCGGCGTTCGCCCGGTCGGGACGTCCGCGGGCCGAGTGGGGCGTGCAGGCCGGTGACGTGACGGCGCACGCGGGCCTGGTGTGGGTACGTTCCGACCGGCCCGCCCGCATGATCGTGGAGACCTCCGCCACGGAGTCGTTCCGCAACCCCACCCGCTGGAAGGGGCCGGTGCTCGGCCCGGACACCGACTTCACCGGGACGACCCGGCTGCGCGGGCTGCCCGCCGGCGAGCAGATCCACTACCGCGTGATCCTGGCCGACCCCGACGACCCCAGACGCACGGGAGAGCCGGTCACCGGCACGTTCCGTACGACGCCCAAGGGACGCAAGGAGGGGGTGCGCTTCCTGTGGTCGGGTGACATCGCGGGCCAGGGCTGGGGCATCAACCCGGACCGCGGCGGATACCGCGTCTTCGACGACATGCGCCGCAGGAACCCGGACTTCTTCCTGTGCAGCGGCGACAACATCTACGCCGACGGGCCGATCCTGCCCAGCGTCACCCTGCCCGACGGCACGGTGTGGCGGAACGTGACCACGGAGGAGAAGTCCAAGGTCGCCGAGTCGCTCGCGGAGTTCCGTGGCGCGTTCCGCTACAACCTGCTCGACGAGAACCTGCGGCGCTTCAACGCGCAGGTGCCCTCCATCGTCCAGTGGGACGACCACGAGGTGCACAACAACTGGTACCCGGGGCAGATCTTGGCCGACGCCCGCTACACCGAGAAGAACGTGGACGTCCTCGCCGGGCGTTCCCTGCGCGCGTTCAGCGAGTACTTTCCGGTCTCCACGCTCCCGCCGGGCGACGAGGACGGGCGGGTGTACCGCGTGCTGCGGCACGGACCGCTGCTCGACGTGTTCGTCCTGGACATGCGCTCCTACCGCAACGCCAACTCCCCCGGCAGGCAGCCCGACGACACCACCGGCATCCTGGGCGCCCGCCAGCTGCAGTGGCTGAAGCGCGAGCTGTCGCGCTCCCGGGCCACCTGGAAGGTCATCGCCTCCGACATGCCGCTGGGCCTCGTCGTGCCCGACGGCTCGGCGAACTTCGAGGCGGTGGCGCAGGGCGACCCCGGCGCGCCGCTGGGCCGCGAGCTGCAGATCGCCGAACTGCTTCGGCACATCAAGCACCGCAAGGTCACCGGGACGGTGTGGCTGACCGCCGACGTGCACTACACGTCGGCGCAGCACTACGACCCCTCGCGCGCCGCGTTCAAGGACTTCGCGCCGTTCTGGGAGTTCGTGTCGGGGCCACTGGCGGCGGGTGGTTTCCAGGCCCTCAAGCTCGACGGGACGTTCGGCGCCGAGCAGCGCTTCATCAAGGCGCCGAACCGCTCCAACACCTCGCCGGCCGAGACCCCGCAGTACTTCGGGGAGGTCGACATCGACGGCGGCAGCGGAGAGCTGACCGTGCGGCTGCGCCAGGAGGGCGGTGGGGTGCTGTTCACGAAGGTGCTGCAGCCGGGACAGGTGGGCCAGCAGTGATTCCGCCCCCGAACGCGCAAGGGCAGGTCGCGTCCGGACACCGCGAAAGACCAAAGATGAACTAATCGGGCAGAAGGCATCTTAACTCGTCAGTCACAGAACGTTCGCGATCACGCAACACCCTTCATCCACAGTGACTGTATGAGTGCTGACATGTCTGATGTGACGCGAACCAAACACGGCCGTCCCGTTCACCACTGGCGGCGGGATCTGGTGGAACTCGCCGCCCTCTTCACGGCCGTGGCCGTGGCGGACGCGGTGGCGAACATGATCGGGCACGGCCCCGACGGCCCCGCCCTGCTCGTGATCTCGGCCGTGGCGCTGCTCGCCACGGTCGGGTTCCACACATGGTGGGCGCGCCGCCACAACCACGCACCCCCGGCGGCGGACGATACGGGCGCCCGGCCGCGCGCCGCCGGGCAGCGGACCGGGCCCATGACGGCCATGGAGCAGGCCGGGACCATCGCCGCGGAGTCGTCCGCGGGGGCGACGGCGCTGTGGCGGATGCGTACCACGGTGCGGGACGAACCGGGCTCGCTCGCCGCCCTGTGCACGGCACTGGCCCACGGCAAGGTCGACATCCTGAGCCTCCAGGCGCACCCGCTGGCCGAAGGCACCGTCGACGAGTTCCTGCTGCGCGCCCCCGCCGACCTGCCTGCGGCCGAGATCACCCGGGGCGTCGCCCACGCGGGCGGCTCGGGCACCTGGATCGAGCGTGCGGACGCCCACGACCTGGTGGACGCCCCCACCCGCATCCTGGGCCTGGCCACCCGCACCGCCCTGGACGCCGCGGAACTCCCGCTCGCACTGCGCCAGTTGCTGGGCCGCTGCACGATCCGGTCGCTGCCCGCGAAGACGCAGGGCGCGTCCGGACCGCGGGCCGACAAGCCCGCCGACGGCGCACCCGTCGAGGGCGCGCTAGAAGGTGAGGGGACGGTGCTCCGGCTGCGGGCCCCGGAGGGCGAAGTGATCACCGTGGAGCGGCCGTATCTGCCGTTCACGCCCACCGAGTTCGCCCGCGCGCGTGCCCTGGTCGAGCTCGACACCCGGCTGGGCCCGCGCATCCCGCGCAGCCAGGACGTACTGACTCTCGCCGAGGGCAGCTCCATCACCGTGAGCCGGGCCGACACCGCCGACGTCGACGCGGCCAAGGCCATGCACGAACGCTGCTCGCAGCGCACCCTCGGCATGCGCTACCACGGCCCCGTACGGGACGCCGACCGCTATCTCAAGCACCTGCTCAGTCCGCGGTTCGGCCGCACCCTGGCGGTGCGGACGGCGTCCGGGCGGATCGTCGGCATCGGCCATCTCCTCTGGGACGGCGACGAGACCGAGATCGCCCTGCTCGTCGAGGACGACTGGCAGCGCCGCGGCATCGGCAGCGAGCTGCTCGGCCGCCTGGTGACGATGGCGATCGAGGCGGGCTGCGAGAGCGTGTACGCGGTGACGCAGGCGTCCAACACGGGCATGGTCGCCGCGATGCGCGGACTCGGGCTTCCCCTCGACTACCAGATCGAGGAGGGCACGCTGGTCATCACCGCGCGCCTCGAAGCTACGCCGGTGAGCTCACGACTGCCGTACGACCAGCCGCAGGGGCGGGCGGAGCGGCACTGACGCCGAGGGCGTGGTCGAGGTCCTGCCACAGGTCCTCGACGTCCTCTAGACCGGCCGAGAGGCGCAGCAGCTTGTCGCTCACGCCCGACGACCGCCGGTCCGCCGGGTCCACGACGCGGTGGCTGATGGACGCCGGATGCTGGATGAGCGTGTCGACGCTGCCGAGGCTGACCGCCGGGGTGATCAGACGCACCCCGGCGGTCACCGCGTGCGGGTCTCCTTCGACCTCGAAGGCGACCATGGCGCCGCCGAGCCGCGGATAGTGCACGCGGCGCACGCGCGGGTCGGCGGCCAGGCGCCGCGCGAGTTCCGCCGCGTTCGCGGAGGCGGCACGCACCCGCACCGGCAGCGTGGACAGGCCGCGCAGCAGCAGATATCCCGCGAGCGGATGCAGCACCCCGCCGGTGGCGAACCTGACCTGCCGCAGCTGCCGCGCGAACTCCTCGTCGCAGGCGACCACGCCGCCCAGTACGTCGCCGTGTCCGCCGAGGTACTTGGTGGCGCTGTGCAGCACGAGCCGCGCGCCGCTCTCGACGGGCCGCTGCAGGACGGGTGTGGCGAAGGTGTTGTCGGCGAGCAGCGGCACCGTGCCGCAGGCGTGGGCCACCGCACGCAGATCGAGTTCGGCGAGGGTCGGGTTGGCGGGCGACTCGACGAGGACCAGACCGGTGTCGGGGCGGATGGCGTCGGCTATCCCCGCGGGGTCGACCCAGGTCACCTCGGAGCCGAGGAGCCCCGCCGTGAGGAGATGGTCGCTGCAGCCGTACAGGGGGCGGACGGCGACGACATGGCGCAGGCCCGCCGCGCCTCGTACGAGGAGGACCGCGGTCAGCGCCGCCATACCGCTGGCGAAGGCGACCGCGCTCTCCGTGCCTTCGAGCCGGGCCAGGGCGGTCTCGAAGCGGGCGACGGTGGGGTTCGCGAGGCGGGCGTAGACGGGCGGTCCGTCGTCCAGGGTGCCGTCGGCGGCGAAGGCGTCGATGCGCGCGGCCTCGCCCCGGGTGTCGTACGAGGGGTAGGTGGTGGACAGATCGATCGGGGCGGCGTGCAGACCGAGTCCGGCGAGGTCGTCGCGTCCGGCGTGCACGGCCTCGGTGGCGAGGGCCCGGGGTGCGGGCGCTACGGTCGGCGCCGGCGCCGGGTCCTGGTGGCCGGATCCGGTGCGGGGTTCCGTGTTCGTCTCCATGCCCCACAGCCTGAACAAAGGCCGGTGCCGGGTAGTTGAACCCCGTGCTACGTTCGGCAAGTGGCTGATTCTGTCGTACTGGACCCGGTGGATCTCCGCATACTGCGGCTGTTGCAGAACGATGCCCGGATCACCTACCGCGATCTCGCGGCCCAGGTCGGCGTCGCGCCGTCGACCTGTCTCGACCGCATCTCCCGGCTGCGCCGCTCCGGCGTGATCCTCGGACACCAGCTGCGGCTCGATCCGGCGAAGCTCGGGCGCGGCCTGGAGGCGCTGCTCTCCGTTCAGGTGCGCCCGCACCGGCGGGAGCTGGTCGGGCCGTTCGTGGACCGGATCAGGGCGCTGCCGGAGTCCCGCTCGGTGTTTCATCTCGCGGGTCCCGACGACTATCTGGTGCATGTGGCGGTGGCCGACACCGCGGACCTCCAGCGGCTCGTCCTCGACGAGTTCACGGCGCGGCGTGAAGTGGCGAGCGTGGAGACGCGGTTGATCTTCCAGCAGTGGGAGTGCGGCCCCCTCCTGCCACCGGGCCCGGGCGCCGATGACCAAGGAGCGCCCTCCGGCCAATCCTGATGACGGGGGCGCCTCCCGCGTACGAGGATGTCCGCATGTCAGACACGAAGATCACGAACACGAGCGACAGCGGGAGCCCGCTGCTGCCCCGCCAGGTCGCCGACGCCTACGTCGACGAGCTGATCGCCCTCGACCCCATCAACGGCACGTACCTCGGCGTCAAGGCGAGTCACGGCAAGCTCCCGGACACCTCGCCCGCGGGCCAGGAGGCCGTCGCGGAGCTGGCCCGCACGACGCTCGCCCGGCTCGACGCGGCGGAGCGTCTGCCCGGCGCCGGCAGTGACGCCGAACGTCGGTGCGCGCGGCTGCTGCGGGAGCGGCTCACCGCCGAACTCGCCGTGCACGAGGCGGACGAGGGTCTGCGCGCGGTCGGCAATCTGCACACGATTCCGCACGCGGTGCGCGAGATCTTCACCGTGACACCGATGGAGACGGACGAGGACTGGGCGGCGATCGCCGAACGGCTGCGTGCCGTGCCCGCCGCGTACGAGGGTTACCGCGCCTCGCTCGAACTCGGCCTGGAGCGCAAGCTGTTCGCGGCTCCCCGGCCCACGGAGATCTTCATCGGACAGCTCGGGGAGTGGGCTGGCCCCGGCGGCGGCGAGGGCCGCGGCTGGTTCGAGGAGTTCGCCGCGGAGGGCCCGGAGTCGCTCCGCCCCGAGCTGGACGCCGCGGCCCGCGCCGCCACCGCTTCGGTCGTGGCGCTGCGCGACTGGATGCGGGACGTGTACGCGCCGGCGATCGAGGGCGCCCCCGACACGGTGGGCCGCGAGCGCTACGCCCGCTGGTCCCGCTACTTCAACGGCGCCGACCTGGACCTCGACGAGGCGTACGCGTACGGCTGGTCCGAGTTCCACCGGCTGCTGGGCGAGATGCGCGCCGAGGCCGAGAAGATCCTGCCCGGCGCGGAGACGCCGTGGGTGGCGCTCGCCCACCTCGACGAGCACGGCACGCACATCGAGGGCGTGGAGGAGGTGCGGGTCTGGCTCCAGGAGCTGATGGACGAGGCGATCGAGGCGCTTGACGGCACGCACTTCGAGCTCGCCGAGCGGGTACGGAAGGTGGAGTCCCGCATCGCCCCGCCGGGCGGCGCCGCGGCCCCGTACTACACGGGCCCGTCGGAGGACTTCTCGCGCCCCGGGCGGACGTGGCTGCCGACGATGGGCGACACCCGCTTCCCCGTGTACGACCTGGTCTCCACCTGGTACCACGAGGGCGTGCCCGGCCATCACCTCCAGCTGGCGCAGTGGGCGCACGTCGCGGAGAACCTCTCCCGCTACCAGGCGACCATCGGCATCGTCAGCGCCAACGCGGAGGGCTGGGCGCTGTACGCGGAGCGGCTCATGGACGAGCTCGGCTTCCTCAAGGACGCGGAGCGCAGGCTCGGTTATCTGGACGCGCAGATGATGCGGGCGCTGCGGGTCATCGTCGACATCGGTATGCACCTGGAGCTGGAGATCCCGGCGGACTCGCCGTTCCGCCCGGGCGAGCGCTGGACGCCCGACCTCGCGCAGGAGTTCTACGACGCGCACTGCAGCCGTCCCACGGATTACGTGGCGAGCGAGATGACCCGCTACCTCTCCATCCCCGGCCAGGCCATCGGCTACAAGCTGGGCGAGCGGGCCTGGCTCCTGGGGCGCGAGAACGCGCGGCGGCGGCTCGGCGAGGCGTTCGACGCGAAGGCGTGGCACATGGCCGCGCTGTCGCAGGGGTCGCTGGGGCTCGACGACCTGGTGGACGAGTTGTCGGCGCTCTAGAGCTCCCGCACCGGTCATCTGCCCCGCGGGCACGGCGCGGCCCCGCGGGGCCGCGCCCGGCTGTCAGCAGCCGCAGTCCTCCGCGTCCAGCGGGGCCGTCAGGCCGTCGGGAGTGCGCCGCTCGCTGCCCTCCCAGGTCTCGAAGCCGAAGCCCTCGCGGGCCCAGTACTCGAAGCCGCCGAGCATCTCCTTGACCTGGAAGCCCAGTTGGGCGAGGGCCAGGGCGGCGCGCGTCGCGCCGTTGCAGCCGGGGCCCCAGCAGTACGTGACGACCGGGACGGACTTGTCGAGGAGTTGCTCCGCCTGCTCGGGAATGAGCGCGGTGGGGAGGTGGATCGCGCCGGGTATGTGGCCCTGGTCCCAGGAGGCCGTCGAGCGGGAGTCGACCACGACGAAGCCGGGGTCGCCGTCGGCGGCCAGCGCCGAGGCCACGTCGGACACGTCGGCGTGGAAGGCGAGGCTCGCGCCGAAGTACGCGGCGGCGGCAGCCGGGGAGGCGGGGGCCGCCCGCAGGACGGCATTGGGGGCGCTCGCGGCGGCGTCCGGAGTGCTCGCGGCGGTCATCTGCTCTGCGTTCGTCACTGTGCTCATGACCAGAAATCTACGGGCGGAGCCGCCGGCCCAGAAGAGACGATCACCGGCGTACCTCTTGATCAGCCGGGGATTCCCCTGTTACCTCTCAGGCATGACCGGTTATTCCACGGACGCCACCGACTGGCGCATCCTCGATGTCCTCCAGCGCGAGGGCCGCGCCAGCTACGCCGAGCTGGCACGTGCCGTCGCGATGTCCCCGAGCGCCGTCACCGAACGAGTCCGCCGCCTGGAGGAGGCGGGCGTGATCCAGGGGTACGCGGCCGTGGTCGACCCGGAGCGGCTGGGCCTGCCCATCCTGGCGTTCGTGCGCCTGCGCTACCCGAACGGCAATTACAAGCCGTTCCACGACCTGGTCGAGGTGACCCCCGAGGTCCTGGAGGCGCACCACGTCACCGGCGACGACTGCTTCGTGATCAAGGTCGCCGCGCGCTCCATGGGCCACCTCGAGGAGGTCGCGGGGAAGATCGGCGCGCTGGGGTCCGTGACCACCAGCATCGTCTACTCCTCTCCCCTGCCGAGGCGCCCGCTGGGCCGCTGAACCGGGCCCTCACACCCCGCCCCGCTGCCGTACGACCGAGCCCGCGCGCCCCTTCTCGACCTCCAGCTGCGCGTGCACGCGGCGCCGCAGGTCCGCGACGTGGCTCACGATGCCGACGCTGCGGTCCCGCTCGCGCAGTGAGTCAAGGACGTCGAGGACCTCGTCGAGCGTCTGGTCGTCGAGGCTGCCGAAGCCCTCGTCGATGAAGAGCGTGTCGAGCCGTACGCCGCCCGCCTCGTCGGTGACGACGTCCGCGAGGCCCAGCGCGAGGGCGAGCGAGGCGAAGAAGGTCTCGCCGCCCGAGAGCGTGGACGTGTCGCGCTCACGGCCCGTCCACGCGTCGACGACGTGCAGTCCGAGGCCGGAACGGCCGCGTCCCGTGCGGTCGTCGGAGTGGACGAGGGTGTAGCGGCCCGACGACATGCGCCGCAGCCGTGCGGTCGCCGCCGCCGCGACCTGTTCGAGGCGGGCCGCGAGAACATAGGACTCCAGGCGCATCTTGCGGTCGTTGTCCGCCGAGGTGCCCGCGGCGAGACCCGCGAGGCGTGCCACGCGGTCGTACGCGCCGCGCAGCGGCGCGATCCGCCGGGCTCCGGCGGCCGACCGCTCGGAGAGCCGGTCGAGTTCGGCGCAGCGCCGTGTGGCCGCGTCGAGCGCGGAGGCGGCCACGCGGGCCCGCCGGTCGGCGTGCTCGGCGGCTTCCTGCGCGGCCCGCAGGTCGGCGGGCGGCTGCTGGGCGGCGGCGACCGCGTCCGGCTCGGCGAGCAGGGAACGCACCGCCGCCTCTTCGTTCTGCCACTCGTCGATACGGTGCTGCAGCTCGCGGTGGTGCGCGTCGTCGAGGAGGGCTCCGGCCGCGTCCCCCGGCGTGTCGAACCCCGCGCGGAACGCGGCGTCGGCGAGTCGCGCGTCGGCGTCCTTGAGCCGCTGGGCGGTGTCGTCGGCGACACGTGCGGCTTCCGCCGCGTCGGTCAGGAGCGCGGCCTGCCGCTCCAGCTGCGCGGCTCGGGCGGCGACGCTGCCGCTGGCGCCCCGCGCGCGGGTCAACTCGACGTCCAGGGCTGCCCGTTCGCGGTCGAGGGTGTCCCGCAGGGTGGTGCGGGAGGCGGCCCGCACGGCGGCTTCCTGCTGCCCGGCGACCCTGCGGTCGTGCTCACGCTCGGCCTGGGCGAGTGCTTCGCGTGCGGCGTGCAGACCGGAGGCGCGGCTGCGGGCCTCGGCGTGTTCGCCCCGCAACTCCTCGACCAGTGCGGCGAGTTGCTCGACCGAGGGCGCCTGCGGGGCGGTCTCCGGCTCCTCGGAGGCCGGGTCCGCGCCGGAGGATCCCAACGCGGCGGCCCCGGCCGCCGCCAACGCCTCGCGCACCTCCCCGAGGTGCCGATCCTGCCGCGTGCGCGCCTCCTCCGCCTGCTGGTAGGCGGCGAGCGCGGACTCCTCCGCGGCACGGTCGACATGACCGGCGTTCTTGGGTGCGGGCGCGGGATGTTCGGTGGCTCCGCAGACCGCGCAGGGGGCACCGTCCGTGAGGCCCGCGGCGAGTTCCGCCGCGATGCCGTTCAGGCGCTGTTCCTTGAGGGTGAGCCAGTGCCCGTGGGCCGCGGTGGCACGCTCCCGGGCCGCGAGGGCACGTTCGTGCGCGGCAGCCGCCTCCTGGGTGAGCCGGTCGCGTCGCCGAGCCGCGTCCAACCTGCTCTGCGTCGGCTCCAGTTGGCCCGCGAGATGCTCGGCGCGCGTCGCCGCCTCCTGGGCGGACTCGATGCGCTCCTGGAGCGCGGTCCGGGTCGCTTCCCACCCGTCGAGCCAGCCCGCGGCCTCGCGCAGCAGCTCGTCGTCGGCGCGCTCCTCGCGCTCCAGGGCAGCATGCTCCGTGCCGAGTTCGGCGAGGCGCTGCTCGGCGCGCCGGGCGGATTCGAGGCCGCCGAGTTCTTCGGCCGCCTTGCGCGCGGCGGCGGCGAGGCCCGACGCGCCGGAGTCCGCGAACGTGGCGGGCAGGTGTCCACGCGCGCGTGCCTCGTCGGCGGACGCGCGCCGGTGTTCCTCCTCGGTGGCCCGGCGCAGCCCGAGCGCGGGGGCGACCGTCTCGGCCTTGCGGGCGCGCTCCATACGGGTCTGCCGCTGCCGGTGCTCCTGGGCACGCTCCTGGAGGCGACCGGACCGCTCCCGCGCCTGGGCGAACCGCGTCTGCAGCCGGTCGAGTTCGCGTACGTCGTCGAGGCGGCGCGCGGCGGCGGCCTGCGCGGACTCGGCGGCCGTGAGGGCGCACCCGGCGATCGTGCGCCGTTCGCGGGCGCTGGTACGGGCGACGGCCGCCCAGGCCAGGACGGACTCGGCGAGCCCCGGATCGCCGGGCGAGAGGTCGGGCAGCGGCGACTCGGCGTCCTCAAGGACCCCCTCGGCGGCCTGCTGCATCCGGTGCGCGTCGGCGAGGAGTTCCCGGTCCCCTTCCCGCACCGCGCCTTCGGCCTCGCGCCGCTGCTCGGCGAGCCGCGCCTCGACCGCCGCGAACCTGCGCGTGTCGAAGAGCCGGCCGAGCAGTTTGCCGCGGGCCTCGGCGTCGGCCCGCAGGAAGCGCGCGAAGTCGCCCTGGGGCAGCAGCACCACCTGGCAGAACTGCTCCTTGCTCATCCCGAGGAGCTGGGTGATCTCCTCGCCGATCTCCTGGTGGGAGCGGCTGAGGTCCTTCCACGCCCCGCCCCCGTCACCGGCTTCGTGCTCCCGCAACCAGCTCTGCGCCTTCTCCATGGTCGTGCCGGTGCCGCGCTTCTTCGGGCGCTCCCATGGCGGCTGCCGGGTGACCTCCAACCGGCGTCCGGCGACGGTGAGTTCGAGGCACACCTCCGTGCGCACCCCGGGCTGCGCGTGGTCGCTGCGCAGCGTCACTCCCTGGCCGCTGCCCTGCCGGGGCCCTGGCACCGAGCCGTACAGGCCGTAGCAGACGGCGTCCAGGACGGACGTCTTGCCCGCGCCGGTCGGTCCGTGCAGCAGGAAGAGCCCGGCGGCGGAGAGGTCGTCGAAGTCGATGTCCTGGGTGGTGCCGAAGGGGCCGAACGCGGTGATCCGGAGCCGGTGCAGCCTCATCGGGCCACCTCATGCAGCGTGTCGTCGGTACGGACGGTGTCGAACGCCGCCCGCAGCACCGCCTGTTCGCGTACGTCGGGCCCCGCGCCCCGCACATGGGTCACGAAGTCCTCCGCGATCTGCTGGTCGCTGCGGCCCTTCAGGCGCTGGGCGTACGAGACGTCCGGGTCCTCGGGGGCGCGTTCCGGGTCGAAGACCAGGCTGAGGGTGTGCGGGAAGCGCTCGCAGAGGCGGGCCATGGGGTCGTCGGGGCGTACGGGGTCGGTGAGGGTGGCCTCGACCCACGCCTCCTCGTGGCGTGCGAGCTCCGGGTCGGCGAGCAGCGTGCCGAGATCTCCCCGGATCCGTGCGAGGGCCCTCGGCACCGGGCAGTCGATCCGCTCGGCCTCGATCTCCCCCGCGGCTCCGAGGTCGACGAGCCACATGGTCTTGCGGTGCGTGGACTCGGAGAACGAGTACGGCAGCGGCGAGCCGGAGTAGCGCACGCGCTCGCTGATGGCCTGGCTGCCGTGCAGGTGGCCGAGCGCCACGTAGTCGACGCCGTCGAAGACCCCGGAGGGCACGGCGGCCACCCCGCCGATCGTGATGTCCCGCTCGCTGTCGCTGGCCTCGCCGCCGGTGACGAAGGCGTGGGCGAGGACGACGGAGCGGGTGCCGGGCGTCCGGGCGGCCAGGTCGGCGCGCACCCGGTCCATGGCGGCGCCGAGCACCGCCTCGTGGCCGGCCCGCTCCACCCCGAACTCGCCCTTGACCAGGGCCGGTTCGAGATAGGGAAGGCCGTAGAACGCCACGTCCCCGTGGCCGTCGGCCAGGACCACCGGGTCCGCGCAGGCGGCGGGCGCGGTGCGCAGGTGGATGCCCGCGCGGCCGATGAGTCCGGCGCCGACGCCGAGGCGGCGTGCCGAGTCGTGGTTGCCGGAGATCATCACCGTCGGGACGCCGAGGTCCGCGAGGCGGTGCAGCGCGTCGTCGAAGAGCTCCACGGCGGCGAGCGGCGGCACCGCCCTGTCGTACACGTCCCCGGACACGACGACGGCGTCCACCTCGCGCTCACGCGCCGTGGCGACGAGGTGGCCGATGAAATCGGCCTGGGCGCCGAGCATGTTCACGCGGTGGAACGCCCGGCCCAGATGCCAGTCGGACGTGTGCAGAATTCTCAAGACGCCGCTCCGGCCCGCATGGTCGCTTTCCCCTCCTACGCTCCGGATCCAGCACCGCCCCAGCACGGGCCTCGCCGACAGCACCCACCACGCTAGCGCCTGTCGGCACCTGCTCGATCACGAACCTCGATCTGTCACGGGGAGGACTGCGGCTGCGCGGACTGCGACGCGGGCGGCTGCTCCTGTTCCGTGGACGGCGGCTGCGACGCGGACGAGGAGGCGGGCGGGGATGAGGGTTCGCCGGAGGAAGGGGATGCGGAGGAGGATGAAGGGGAGGCGGAGGAGGACTGGGAAGGCGAGGGGGAGGCGGAGGGGGAGGGCTGGTGCGCGGGCGGCCGGGTCTTCGTGTCCCCGGCGCCGGTGTCGCCCTTGTCACGTTCGAACCAGTCGCCGCTCTCGGGGTCGTACATGACGAACACGTTCACGGTCTGCGCGGCGGGTGCGACGACCACGACGTTCGAGGACCGGTAGCCGGGCCAGGCGTCGCCCGTCCGCTTCGGGGAGCTCTGCGCGACAGGGGGCAGCAGCGGATTGCCGCAGGCGCAGCGCACGCGCGGCACGCCGCGGTCGTCGACGAGTACGGCGGTCCCGGCCTGCAGGACGGCCTGATAGGCGGTGGGGGCGCCGTCGCGGTAGCCGTGGTTGGTGACGCGGGTGTCCATGCGCAGCTGTACGGGGGTGAGGGCCCGCAGATACGCGGGGACGGCGGAGGCGTCGATGTCGAGCACCGATGCGAACGCCTTGTTCTTCGCCGGGTCCTTCTTCAGGGCGCCGACCTGCTTCTCCACGTCGCAGCTGCCGACCTTGCGGGTCCCGCCGTAGAGGCCGGGAGCGGCGCCGTCGACGCCGCGCGTCACGTTGGCCGACGCCGAGGAGCTCGGCAGGGCGCTCGGGGACGGCGGTGTGGAGTCGTCCCGGGCCGTCGACTCGGTGAAGGGGTCAGGTCCTTGCTTCCCCGCGGGCTGGAGGGCGACCTCGCCGCCGGATTTCGAGGTGCCGTCGGGCCGCGTGAGGACGACGGTCAGCACCACCGCGGCCACGAGCACGAGGGAGATCGCCGCCACGCGGGGCGCCGACTTCCACCAGGGGCGGTCGGGCTTCTCCGGGCCCTCGCCGGAGCCCCCTCCGGGGCTCGCACCGCCCGGCGGGCCCGGTGAGTCCGGCGGGGGGCTCGGGGGGCCACTCGGGGGACCGCCCTGCGGGCCGGAGAGCGGGCCGGACGGGGGTCCTGTGGGGCGTCCTGACGACGGCGGTTCGGCGCTCACGAAGACTTCTTCCCTGCGTAGGGGATCCACGACGCGAAGACCGTTGACACGCACTTTCCTGCGGTCTGCACGCCTTTTTCCGTTACGCGCCTATTGTGTGTCCCGCTTCCCGGGAGCCCGCAAGCCGACGCGGTCGGCCCTCCCGAGGGGCGGACCGCCCCGGCGCTGCTTAGCGTGGCAACGTGAGCGACCAGACACGGCCCGCGCGGGCCCCCCACGGCTGGATCCACGCCTTCCTGGCCGTGCTCGCCGCGCTGGTGGCCATGGCCGTCGCCGCCGCGCTCGGCCTGTGGGCCGCCGGTGCCGCGGATCTGCCGGGCGGTGCGTTTCCCGCCGTCGTCGCGGCCGTCGTCGTGATGGCGGTCGGCGGTTCCGTCGGGCTCTCCGGCGACGCCGGGGCGATCGCCGGGGCGGACGCGGGGCTCTCGGTGCTCCCCCTCTCGGTCACCCTGGCCGGAGCGCTGGTGCTCGCCGCGGGGTTCCTCAGGCCGCTGCGGCACCGGGCGGTCGCCGGCACCAGGGAACTGGCCGGATGGGCCGCGCGGATCGCCGTGCTCTGGGTGCTGCTCCTCGTCGGCCTCGGCCTGCTGGCCCGCCACCGGTTCACGATCGGGCTCGGGGAGGGAACCGCGGCCGACATCGGCGATCTCCTGGGCGCGTCGCCCGAGGTCGGCTTCGAGACGGATGTACCGCTGACCGTCCTCTTCGGGCTGCTGTGGCTCGCGGGTGTGCTCGCCGTGGCGCTGCTGGTCTCGCGCGGGGCCCCGCTCCCGGGCCGCCTGCTGCGCTTCCAGGAGTCGGTGCGGCCCGCCGCGTACGCCATGGTGGTGCTGCTGCTCGCGTACGTGGCCCTGGGGCTCGTCATCGGAGTGATCGTGGCGGTGACCCGGGGGCATGCCGCCGAGACGCTCGCCGTGCTGCTGCTCGGGCTGCCCAACCTCGTCTGGCTCGCCTTCACCCTCGGGCTCGGCGGCTCCTGGGAGGGCCGCGTGGACGGGCCGTTCGGGCTGCCCATGCCGAAGGTCCTCGACGACGTGCTGCGCACCCCGGACGACTCCACGCTGAACCTGCACACGCTCTCCGAACACGACGGGCGGGTGTGGTGGCTCCTCGTGGTCGCGGCGGTCCTCGTCCTGGGGGCCGCGTTCCTGATGGCGGCACGCTCACCGGCCCGGATGCGGGCCTGGCAGCACGCCGTGCACATGGCGGTGGCGCTGGCCCTCACGGTGCTGGCCGTCAGTCTGCTCGCCCGTGTCTCCGCCCACTACGGCCTGTCGCTCCTGGGCATCGGGGACCTGGGCGGCGGCCTGTCGGGCCTCGTGAAGCTGGACCCGAAGCTGGGGACCGCGCTGATCCTGGCCGTGGCGTGGGGTCTGGTCACCGGTTTCATCGGCGGTCTGCTGGCGCGGCGGGTCCACCGGCGCGGTGAGGTGGAGCGGGACGGTCCACGTTCCTAGCCGGGCAGCCGCCGGAAGACGGGCCGGGCCCAGGCGGGCGGCTCCGGGGGACTGCCCGTCTCCGCCGCTGCTCCGACGACCCGGAGGTCCACCTGGGTGGGGGCATGCCCCTCGGCGCTTCCCGTGGCCGCGGCGCGCAGGGCGGCCGCGAATTCGAGGCAGGAGCCGTAGCGGTCCTCGGGGCTCTTGGCGAGGGCCTTCGCCAGGACGCCGTCGAGGGCCGCGGGGACCTCGGGGCGCGTCTCCGTGAGGCGGGGCGGCTGGTCGTACTGATGGGCCCAGAGCAGCGCCATGTCGTCGTCGCGCTGGAAGGGCGGCCCGCCGGCCATGGTCTCGTGGACGACGCAGGCGAGGCTGTAGACGTCGCACCGGCCGTCCACGGGGCGTCCCGAGATCTGCTCCGGCGCCACGTAGTCGAGGGTGCCGACGAACTGGCCCACGGTCGTGAAGCCGGTCAGCGAGAGCGACTTCTTCGTCAGACCGAAGTCCGTGAGGTAGACGTGCTCCGGGTGGTCGCTGTCCGTGCCCTTGGCCACGAGGATGTTGCCGGGTTTGACGTCGCGGTGCACCAGGCCGTGGTCGTGGGCCGCGTCCAGCGCGGAGGCGACCTGGGCGGCGATGCGAAGGGCGGCGCCAACGGGGAGCGGGCCCGAGTCGTCGAGCAGGTGCCGCAGGTCGAGCCCGGGTACGTATCGCATGGCGATGTAGAGCACCCCGTCGGTCTCGCCCGCCTCGAAGACCGGCACGATGTGCGGGTGCTCGATCGCGGCGGCCACGCGTGACTCGTGCGTGAAGCGCTGCCGAAAGGTGTCGTTGCGCGCGAGCTCGGGGGCGAGCAGCTTCAGGGCCACGGTCCGCTCCAGCCGCAGATCCTTGGCCCGGTAGACGACGGCCATCCCGCCCCGCCCGATCTCCCCCTCGACCCGGTACCCCGCGATCCGCTTCCCGACCAGGGCGGACGGCCGCCCGGAGTGAACACTCGCCCCCTCCGCCTCCTCACCCCCCATCCCATCCCCCATCACCCGTCACCGCCTCGGTCGACCGTGATGGGCGGGATACGACGGGTGGGCGCCCCGGCGGACGAATCGGGACCGAGGCCTTCGGACTGCGCGACGGGGTTCTGGGCGGGGCCTTCTCGACACACGTCCCCGGGGTCGGGCACGGACTCGACGACCTGAGTCGGCTGCGGACCTCCGGCGCCGTCCGGGACCAGGCGCCCGGCGCTCGCGGGCGGCGCCCGGTGGGTGGGGGTGCCGCCGTCCTGAGGCTCGGACGAGCTCGCTCCGGTGACCACCACCTGGGTTGCTTCCGGGCCTCCGATGCCGTCCGGAACCGGGCTCCCAGCATTCGTGGGCGACTCCCGGTGGATGGAGGCTGCGTGGGGCTCGGACGAGTTCGTTGCGGGATCCGCCGCCTGGGTCGGTTCCGGGTCTCCGGTGCCGCCGGGAATCAGGCGCCCGGCACTCGCGGCCGACTCCCGGCGGGTGAGGGCGTCGCCGTCCGCGACCTGAGCCCCGGACGGGCTCGTTGCGGGAGCCACCACCTGAGTCGGCTGCGGGCCTCCCGCCCCGTCCGGAGCCAGACCCCCGGCGCTCGCGGGCGGCTCCCGGTGCGTGGGGGTGTCGCCGTTCATGGACTGGAGCTCGGATGGACTCGTTACGGGGGCCGCCTGGCGTGGTTCCGGGCCTCCCGCCCCGTCCGGAGCCAGGCCCCCAGCGCTGGCGGCCGGCGCCCCGCGGGTGGGGGTGGCGCCGTCCCCGGCCTGGGGATCGGGCGGACTCGTCTCGGGGATCGCCTGGGTTGGCTCCGGGCCTCCCGCCCCGTCCGGAGCCGGACCCCCGGCGCTCGCGGGCGGCTCCCGGTGCTTGGGGGTGGTGGCGTCTTCGGCCTGGGGATCGGACGAGGTCGTTTCGGGGGCCGGCTGGGTTGGGTCCGGGGCTCCGGCCAGTCCTTGGACGCTCGGGGGGCCGGTCGTCGCGTACGTGCTCAGGCGGGTTCCGTCGCAGTACACCCAGCGCTCGTGTTCGGCGTCGTAGAGCCATATCGACTCGCCGTCCACGATCACGCCCGCCCGCAAGCCCCGCGTCCGGCCGCGGAAGGACTCGGCGTCGGTGTCGCCGGATGCCAGTTGCCCGGCCGCGTGACGGTAGCGGCTCAGTGCCTCCTCCGTCCTGGCGAGGAGCGGGGCCGGGTCCGCCGTGCGGGTCAGGGGGTGGCCCGCCGCGGGCGGGTCGGCCGGGACGGCGATCAGGAGGCGGCCGTCGACCCAGGCCGACCAGTCGTTCGCGCAGACGATCCTGGCCCAGTCGCCCAGCCGGTCCACCAACTGGACGGGCAGCAGCGCGTCCAGCGGCGCGGTCGGGCGGTTCACGTCCGGCGCCTCCCAGGCGGGCAGCCCGTCCTGGGGGACGACATGTGTGGGCCGGAAGTCCGCGGTTGTCATCGGTTCAGCTCCTGCTCCTCGGCTCTTCCCGACGCCCGGCGCTCAGCGTCCGGCTCCCGCTACTTCCGCATCACCGCGGGCTCATGCCGTCTCAGCAGCCTCGCGACCGCGTAACCGAACACGACCGAAAGGGCCACCAGCATGCCCATGTTGAGCAGCCACACCCCCGCGGAGTGCCGGAACAGCGGATCGGCGGTCAGCTCCCCCGGCACGATCCTGCCGAGGCCGATGGTCCCCGCCATCGCGCCCAGCGCCCAGCGCGATGGCACGAGCCACGCCAACTGCTCCACCCCGGGAACCCCGTGGAGTTTCAGGAGCGCCCCGCAGAACACCACCTGGACGATGGCAAGCAGCACGAGCAGCGGCATCGTCACCTCTTCCTTGCGCACGAGCGCCGAGACCAGGAGCCCGAGCATCATGGCCGTGAACGCCAGCAGGGCCACCGCCACGGTGATCTCGACCAGGGGTGGGAGCAGAACCCCCTCGCCACCCGGCGCGTTGAGGTCGACGCCGAGCAGCGCCACCAGGGTCAGCACGACGGCCTGCAGCACGGTGATCGTGCCGAGTACGACGACCTTGGACATCAGGTACGCGGATCTGGAGAGGCCCACGGCGCGTTCGCGCCGGTAGATGACCCGCTCCTTGACCAGTTCCCGCACGGCGTTGGCCGCGCCGGTCAGGACTCCGCCCACGCAGAGGATGAGCAGCGCGTTCATCGCCGTCTCCTGCGTCAGCCTGCTCCCGGCCAGCGCGCGGGCCATGGCGCCCATGACGAACGGCAGCGCGATCATGATCGCGAGGAACGTCCGGTCGGCGCCGAGAGCAGCCGCGTACCGCCGCACCAGCGTCCGCAGCTGGGACCCCCAGCTCTGCGCCTTGGGCGGCGGGGCGAACGCGGCGACCGGTCCCGCGCCGCCCTGCGGCAGGGGCGGCTGCGCCGAGGCGTTGACGATGTACTGCTGGTGGAACGGTGACCGCTGGTACTCCCCCGCCCAGTCCCGGTCGCGGTCCCCCTCGAAGGCCTCGAACGCCTCGGGCCACTCCTCGAAGCCGAAGAACGGGAGCGCGTCCCGCGGCGGCCCGTAGTAGGCGATCCGGCCGCCCGCGGCGAGCACGAGCAGCCGGTCGCACCCGTCGAGGCTGAGCACGCTGTGCGTGACGACGATGACCGTACGGCCGTCGTCGGCGAGACCGCGCAGCATGTGCATCACGGAGCGGTCCATGCCGGGATCGAGTCCGGACGTCGGTTCGTCGAGGAAGAGCAGGGACGGCTTCGTCAGGAGTTCGAGGGCGACGCTCACGCGCTTGCGCTGGCCGCCGGAGAGGCTGTGGATGGGCTGGTCGACGCGCTGTTCGAGACCGAGTTCGCGGATGACCTCGTCGACCCTGGCCCGGCGTTCCGCCTTCTCGGTGTCCTGGGGGAAGCGCAGTTCGGCGGCGTATCCGAGGGCCCGGCGCACGGTGAGCTGCGCGTGCAGGATGTCGTCCTGCGGCACGAGGCCGATGCGCTGCCGGAGTTCGGCGTAGTCGCGGTAGAGGTCGCGGCCGTCATAGAGGACCGTGCCGTCGTCGGCGGGGCGCAGGCCGGTGAGGGCGTTGAGGAGGGTCGACTTTCCCGCGCCGCTGGGGCCGACCACGGCGAGCAGGCACTTCTCGCCGACGGGGAAGGAGATCCGGTCGAGGAGCGTCTTGCGGCCCCGGTCGACGGCGACCGTCAGCTCCTGCACGTCGAGCGACACCTCGCCGGTGTCGACGTACTCCTGGAGCTGGTCGCCGACGAGGCAGTACGCGCGGTGGCCGACGCCGACGATGTCGCCGGACGCGACCGGGGCACGGCCTACGGGCTGGCCGTTGAGGTAGGTCCCGTTGTGGCTGCCGAGGTCGACGATCTCGTACGTGCCGTCCGCGAGGACCCGCAGTTCGGCGTGGCGGCGTGAGACGACCAGGTCGTCGATGACCAGGTCGTTGTCGGCGGCACGGCCGATGCGGACGGTACGGGAGGGCAGCGGGCGCACGGTGGTCGGCTGCCGGAAGGTGCCGGTGGCCGAGGGCGTGCGGACGGCCGAGGGCCGCTCGGGAGCGGCGGGGGCGGGCGTAGGCGGTGCGCGGCCCACGAGCACCGCGCGCGGGCCGTCCGCGACGCTGCCGAACCGCAGCACGCTGCCCGGTCCGACGCCCCGCTCCTGGACGCGCTGTCCGTCGGCGTAGGTGCCGTTCGTGCTGTGCTCGTCCTCGATCGTCCAGTGGTCGAGCTCGGCGTGCAGGACGGCGTGGTGCCAGGAGACGCGGGCGTCGTCGATGACGATGTCGCTCAGTGGATCGCGCCCGACGTGATAGTCCCGGCTCGGACTCATCACCGTGGAACCGGCGTCGGTCTCAAGGACGAGTTCGGGCGCAGTCGGCGCTACAGGCCGCTCTCCCATGCCCGAATTCTACCCATTTGCCAGCGTCTGCGCCTGCGCGCGGACGCCGAGCCCGGACGCCCACCAGGCATCAGGCGTCCCCGTACGCCTCTCCACCGAGCTCGAACACCGCACTGCCCGCGGTCGCGTCCGCCAGCCAGGCCGTGAAGCCCTCCACGTCGGCGTCGGGAAGACCGATCTCGATGGTCACCTCGTCCCCGTACCGCACATCACGCACCGCGCGCCCCGCCGACCGCAGATCGTTCTGGATCTTGCCGGCGCGCTGGTGGTCGACCGTGACCGTGGCGAGCCTGAAGCGCCTGCGGGTCAGCGTGCCGACCGCGTCGAGCGCCTCGCCGACGGCGCCTCCGTAGGCCCTGATCAGCCCGCCGGCGCCGAGCTTGACCCCTCCGTAGTAGCGGGTCACGACGGCGACGACGTACCGCATGTCGCGGCGCAGCAGCATCTGGAGCATCGGCACACCGGCGGTGCCGCCGGGCTCCCCGTCGTCGCTCGCCTTCTGGACCCCGGCATCGGCCCCGATGACGTACGCGAAGCAGTTGTGCGATGCGGACGGGTGCTCCTTGCGGATGCGCGCGACGAAGTCCTGGGCCTCCTCCTCGGTGGCCGCGGGCGCGAGGGCGCACAGGAAGCGCGAGCGGTTGATCTCGGTCTCGTGCACGGCCTCGCGGGCCACTGTGCGGTACTCGTCGTGCATCACGCCAGGGTAGGCCCCCGTTCAGGGCGCGGCCCCGGTACGGTGATCCGTTGTGACGACACCCTCGAATCCCGTGCGCCAAGTCCCCGGCGGTACCGACGTGTTGGCGTCGCTGCTCGGCGCCGCGCCCGTCATCGTCGCGGAGACCCGCGCGGACCCGGCCGATCCCTTCCTGTTTCCCGAGGAGGTGGAGGCCGTGGCGCGGGCCGTGGACAAGCGGCGCACCGAGTTCGCCACGGTCCGGCAGTGCGCACGCGCGGCCCTGGCCGAGCTCGACGTGCCGCCCGTGCCGATCCTGCCGGGGCTCAAGGGCGCGCCGCGCTGGCCCGACGGCATCGTCGGCAGCATGACGCACTGCGCGGGCTACCGTGCCGCCGTCGTGGCCCGCGCCTCCGCCGTCACGTCCCTCGGCATCGACGCGGAGCCGGCCGCTCCGCTCGCCGACGCCGACGTCCTGCGGCTGGTCTCGGACGAGACGGAACGCGCGGCCCTCGCCGAACTGGGCATCCGGCATCCGGACGTCCCCTGGGACCGGCTGCTCTTCAGCGCCAAGGAGTCCGTCTACAAGACGTGGTTCCCGCTCATGGGCAGCTGGCTCGGATTCGAGGACGCGCGGGTGGCGTTCGCCCCGGACGGCACGTTCACCGCGGCGCTCCTCGTCCCCGGTCCTGTGGTGGCGGGGCGCGAGCTCACGGGCTTCGCGGGCAACTGGCTCATACGGGACGGCATAGCGGTGACCGCCATCGTCCTGCCCCTCACTCCTCCCCCGGCCGGTACGTAGGAACTCCGCCGAGCCAGGTGCCGAGCACCCGCACCTGCCGGATGGCCATCGGGTCCACGGTGCGCGGATCCGCGGAGAGCCGGACCAGATCCGCGGGCGCCCCCGGCACGAGCGCGAGGCGGTCGTCCGCGCCCGCCTGGTGGGCGACACCGCTGGTGGCCGCGGCGAGCGCCTGCTCCACGGTGAGCCGCTGGTGCGGGGTCCAGCCGCCCTCCGGCGCCCCGTCGAACGTACGCCTGGTGACGGCGACCTGGATGCCCTCCAGCGGCTCGTACGAGCTGACGGGCCAGTCGCTGCCGAAGGAGAGCCGCGCCCCGTCGCGTGCCAACTCCCCCATCGGATACTGCCGGTCGGAGCGTTCGGCGCCGATCCGCGGCATCGACAGATCGGTCTGGAGCGGGTCGGGCTGCGCCCACAGGGGCTCGAAGTTGGCGATGACGCCGAGTGCGGCGAAGCGCGGCAGGTCGGCCGGGTCGACGAGCTGCACATGGGTGATCACCGGCCGCCGGTCCCAGGCCGCATTGGCGAGGACCGCGGCCTCCACCGCGTCGAGCGCGGCCCGTACGCCCGCGTCGCCGATGGCGTGGATGTGCGTCCGGAAGCCGTCGGCGTCGAAGGCGCACACCGCTTCGGCGAGCGCGTGCGGCTCCCACACGGGCATGCCGCAGCTGTGCGGCGCGTCCAGATAGGGGTCGAGCAGGGCGGCCGTACCGCCCTCGATCACACCGTCGCTGAAGTACTTCACCGTGCGCGCGGACAGCAGCGGGCCGCCCTCGGCGGTCACGCGCCCGCGCGTCGCGTCGAACTCCTTGCGCTGCTCGCGCCAGCGGTCGGGGTCGGCGCGCTGGGCCAGGTCGACGCGGACGCTCAGCGCGTCGTGCCGGACCGCCGCGAGATAGGCCTCCGCCATCTCCGGCTCCACCCAGGCGTCCTGTACCCAGGTGATGCCCGCTCGCGCGTACGCCCGGCCCGCGCGGCGCACGGCCTCGACCAGTTCGGCCTCCTCGCGAGCGGGCACCTGATCCAGCACCAGATCGCAGGCGTGCCACTCGCGCAGGGTGCCCATCGGTGAGCCGTCGGGGCGCCGGACGATCCAGCCGAGGCGCGGGTCGGGCGTCGAGTCCCGTACGCCGGCCCGGCGCAGCGCCTCCGTGTTGCACCACACCGTGTGGTAGTCGTGGGCGCGCAGCACGACGGGCCGTTCCGTCACCGCCGCGTCCAGCCACCGGGCGTCGAACTCGCCGTCGGGCGCGAGCGCGGGGTCGTAGGACGCGCCGACGATCCACTGCGCGCCCGGGTGCGCTTCGGCCCACCGCCCGACCTCCGCGACGATCGCGTCGACCGATGCGAGGTCCTTGATCTGCGGGCCGAAGCTCTCCAGGCCTCCGAAGAGGGGGTGGGCGTGGCCGTCCCCGAAGGCGGAAAGGAGCAACCCGTCCCCCAACTCGACGACCTCGTCCGCCACTTCGGCCAGTGCGCGGGCCTCGTCCCCGAGCGCGATGACACGTCCGTCGCGCACGGCGAGTGCCGTCGTGTCCCCGTGGATGCCGCTTCCCGTACGGACCGCCCCCAGGAAGACCCGCGTCGCCGTCTCGTCCGCCATGCTGTCCCGCCCCTCCGTCACACGCTCTCCGCGTCCACCGTCGTCAGCCGTTCGTACGCCCGCGGCGCACGCCGTCGGATCCGCAGGGCCAGCGCCGCGCCCGCCACGAACAGCACGGGCAGCGGCGCGATGAGCGCCGCGTTGACGCCGCCCGAAGCACCCGTCAGGAGATCGAGGTTGGCACACACCAAGGCGATCAGTACGGCCAGGCCGGCGCACGCGGTCAGCGGGGCCGCGACCACCCGCCAGGCGGGCATGCCCCTGCGGTCGCGCCGGAAGAACCCGTACACCGCGAGTGCGGCGACCGCCTGCATCAGCATCACGCCGAGGATGCCGGAGCCGTTGCTCCACAGGAAGGTGACGGTGTACGGATCGGCGCCGCCTGCGACGGTCACGGCGACGACGGCCAGCGCGACGGCCGACTGGGCCACGACAGCGGCTGCGGGCGCCCTCGTCCTCGGGGACACCGTGCCGAGCCCGCGCGGCAACAGGCCCTCGCGGCCCAGGGCGTAGAAGTAGCGGGCGGCGCCGTTGTGGAAGGCGAGGGTCGCGGCGAAGGCGCTGGTGATGATCAGTACGTGCATGGAGTCGGCGGCCCAGGCTCCCGCGAACCGCTCGGTGGCCGTGAAGACCATGTCGGCTCCGCCGTCCCCCTCGGCGACGGCCTGAGCACGCTCCGGCCCGTACGCGTTGATGACCGTCCACACCGTGAAGGTGTAGAAGAGCGCGAGGAAAGCCACGGCGACGTACGTGGCGCGCGGCACCGTGCGTTCCGGGTCCCGCGCCTCCTCCGCGTAGATGGCCGTCGCCTCGAAGCCGACGAACGCGCCGACGGCGAGCACGAACATGCCGCCCACTCCCGGCCCGCCGAGGTGTTCCGGCGAGAGCGTGCCGAGTTCGAATCCCCGCGGCCCGCCGCCGTGCGCGACCACTCCGGCCTCGAACACCAGCAGCACGAGCACCTCGAGGACCAGGGCGACGCCGAGGACCTTGGCGCTGAACGTGACCTTCAGATAGCCGAGGACGCCGATCGCGACGAGCCCGGCGAGCGCCCAGATCCACCAGGCGACGCGCACCCCGGTCAGGTCGTCGAACCCGGACTCGGTGAACCAGCCGAAGGCGACGAGGAGTCCGGCCTCGATGGCGTTGTACGAGTAGAGCGCGACGTACGCGGAGCCGGCTCCCACCGGGCGGCCGACCCCGCGGCCGATGTACGCGTAGAAGGCGCCCGCGTTGCGGACGAAGCGGCTCATCGCGGTGAATCCGGCCGCGAAGACGATGAGCAGCAGCCCCGACACGAGGTAGCCGAGCGGCGCCGCCCGGCCCGCCATGCCGATGGAGAGCGGGGCCACTCCGGCCATCACGGTCAGCGGCGCGGCGGCGGCCACGACGAAGAAGACGAGGTCACCGGTGCCGACGGCACCGCCGCTCAGTCCCTTGGCGGGGCGGGAGGAGGTGGGTGCGGTCACGCGGGTACTCCCGAGATCAGGTGCCCGGCGCCGGGCGGCCCTTCTCGACCCTGTGCCCGGCGTCCGATGTGGTCAGAGGCTGTGCGCCGGGTCGGCGAGCGTCTCCCAGAACATCGCCTCGTAGCGTTGCAGCAGTTTCCCGTGGCGCAGGGCGGACCCGGTCGCGTCGAGGCCCCGGTCCATGCCCGCGCGCACCGCGGCGAGCGCCTGCCGCTCCAGGTCGGGCGCGGGCTCGGCGAAGAAGGCGAAGAATCCGCAGGCCTCCTCACTGAAGCCGTAGTGCGTCGGCAGCGCTTCGGCGAGCGTCGCGCAATAGGCGCCCCAGGAGGCGAAGTTGGCGGTCAGGGCGAGGACCACGTCGGCGGGCGAGCCGTTCAGGGCGAGCCAGGCCACGTAGGCCGGATAGGCCTGGCAGCCCGCGCGCGGCTCGTACGCGTCGGCGTCGGTCTTGCCCACTCCGCACGCCTCGACCAGGGCGCCGAGCCGGTCGAGGGCGAGCATCTCGCCTTCGGCGAGGGTGCGGAAGAAGGCGGCGCACTCGGCCTCTCCCGCGTCGGCCGAGCGCTCGGCCAGGTGCAGGAAGGAGCGGCGGTCGGCCGGGATCACGGAGCGCTGCTCCAGAGCGAGAGCAGTGATCACGGAAGGGTTCGCGGTGCCGTCCGCGAGGCGCGGGACGAGCGGATTGGCCGCCGGATCGGGCGCGAGCTGCGCCACCACGCCGTCGAGCAGTTCCTGTGCGGTCCGTGTCATCGTCCGTCCTCCCTGCCTTCGGCGGAACTTCTCGGCCCGCCTGCTAGTTTCTACATTGCTGTAGAAACAAGAAACCAACGTACGGAGCTCTCATGGCCCTGTGGGACCGCGTCAAGGAATCCGCATCGACGATGCAGACCCAGCTCACGGCGAAGAAGAACGACCTCAAGAGCGGCGCCTTCCGCGACTCCAGTATGGCGATGTGCGCCCTCGTGGCGGCCGCGGACGGCACGATCGATCCGTCCGAACGGCAGCGCGTGGCCCAGCTCATCGCCACCAACGAGGTGCTGCAGAACTTTCCCGCCGACGACTTGCGGCGCCGCTTCGACGACTACCTCGACAAGCTGACCGCGGACTTCGCGTTCGGCAGGGTCAGCGTGTTGCAGGAGGTCGCCAAGGCGAAGAAGAAGCCCGCCGAGGCGCGTGCCGTGGTGCAGATCGGCATCGTCATCGGCGGCGCGGACGGCGACTTCGACGCGACGGAGCGGGCCGTCGTACGAGAGGCGTGCTTCGCGCTGGACCTGCCGCCGCACGAGTTCGACCTCTGATTGCCGGACTGCGACTCGGGCGTCAGGCCTCTCGCGGGGCGGGCGGGGCCACTTGAGGGTGCCGCCCGCCCCCGAGGAGCCCGCGCGGCATCCGCTCGTCGTCGGGCGACAGCGTGGTGACGAAGCCGGCGAGCACGGCCCCGCGGTCACTCTCGCCGTCGAGCACCTTGCGCATCCGCAGCGCGGCGAGGCCCGCCGACACGTTCCCGCACCCAGGCCGCGCCCACCGGGCCGGGCGCGCCGTGCAGCGCCGTGAGCACCTGCGCCTCCAACTCGCCCTGCGCGCGCCGCCGGAGGCTGGGCTGCTGCCGCGCTGCGCGTTCATGCCGCTCCACGCCCGCACCCCTCCTGCCGTGACGGCTCTCGCGACCGCACTCCCGACGGCGCTGTTGACGGCGCCCTTGACGGCTCATCGAGGAGCGCCACATCGTAACGGGACGCGGTAGCGGGGGGACGCCACCCCAGCGACCATCATTTCTACAGTGCTGTAGATTTTACGTTCCGGTCCTGACCACGGCCGGTACGCATTCACCTCAGGACTTCAGGAGGACATCGTGGGAGTTTCCCTGGCCAAGGGCGGCAATGTCTCGCTCAGCAAGGAGGCCCCCGGCCTCACCGCCGTCCTGGTCGGCCTGGGCTGGGACGTCCGCACGACCACCGGCACGGACTACGACCTGGACGCCAGCGCACTGCTCTGCGACGACTCGGGGAAGGTCGTGTCCGACCAGCACTTCATCTTCTACAACCAGCTCAAGAGCCCCGACGGCTCGGTCGAGCACACCGGCGACAACCTCACGGGTGAGGGCGAGGGCGACGACGAGGCCGTGAAGGTGAACCTCGCCGCGGTCCCGGCCACGATCACGAAGATCGTCTTCCCGGTGTCCATCCACGACGCCGAGAACCGCGGCCAGAGCTTCGGCCAGGTCCGCAACGCCTTCATCCGCGTGGTCAACCAGGCCGACAACGCGGAGATCGCCCGCTACGACCTCTCCGAGGACGCCTCCACCGAGACCGCCATGGTCTTCGGCGAGCTCTACCGGCACGGCACGGAGTGGAAATTCCGCGCGGTCGGCCAGGGTTATGCGAGTGGGCTGCGCGGCATCGCGTCGGACTTCGGCGTCAACGTCTGACGTACGAGCTGACGTCCGTGTCTGACATACGTGTCTGACATACGTGTCTGACATACGTGTCTGACCTACGTGTCTGACGTACCGGTCCGACACGGACGCGCAGTCATCCGACCACCGGCGGCAGAAGGAGCGGGACGTGTACGGCGATCCGGCAACAGTGCGCAAGATCCTGACGGAACTCGGGGACACCTGGGCGGTCGTGGGCCTGTCCACGAACGAGGAGCGAGCGGCGTACGGGGTCGCGGGCGTCCTGCAGCGCTACGGAAAGCGGATCGTCCCGATCCACCCGAAGGCGGAGACGGTGCACGGCGAGAAGGGCTATCCGTCCCTCTCCGCCGTGCCCTTCAAGATCGACGTCGTCGACGTCTTCCTCAACAGCGCCCTCGCGGGCCAGGCCGCCGAGGAAGCCGTCGCGATCGGGGCGCAGGCGGTGTGGTTCCAGCTCGGCGTCATCGACGAGGCGGCGTTCGAGCGGACGCGGGCCGCGGGCCTGGACATGGTGATGGACCGCTGCCCGGCGATCGAACTCCCCATGCTGTGACGCTCCGCCGGTAGCGGCTCTCGCCCTGCGGGCCGGGGGCTCCATCCCGCGGGCCCGGATGGAGCCCCCGGGGCCCGATGGGCGTCCACTTGGCCCGGTTGCACGTCCCCCTCGGCCCGGGGGACGACCGGCGGGCGCGAGTGAAGTGCCTGCGGCCCGGCGGGGAAACCCCCACGGCCCGTTGGACGACCTGCGGGCCCGGTGGGGGCTGGTCGCGCGGTTCCTCGCGCCCCTTACGGGGCAGCCCGTCACACAAACCCCGCGCCTTGACGGCATCCGTCACCCACACACCCGCACCCCGGCAGGACCCTTCACCCCAGCTCCCGCACACCCCTGACAGGAACCCGTCGAGCAAGCCTCGCGCCCCGTGGCGGGGTCCGTCGAGACCCCCGCGTGCCTTGACGAGAACCCTCCGCCCAAGCCCCCCACCCCCCCTTGACCGCCACCGTCGCCCAGCACCGCACCCCCTGGCCAAACCCGCGGCACCTCACCCCACCCTCTGCAACGCCCTCTCCCGGCGTCGTGCCACGTGGGAGCCCGACTCTCTGCGGGCCATGCGGCGCAGTACCGTCGGGGCCACCAGCAGGCCCAGTGCGGCCCAGAATCCCAGGGCGCCGGCCGTCTCCCAGTGTCGCCAGGAGGCGGCGATCTCGATGGTGGCCGCGTGGTCCGGCAGGAGGGCCGAGCGCATGCCCAGGCCGAGCCAGTAGATGGGGAACGCCTGGGCGACCCATTGCAGCCAGTCCGGCAGGGCGGTGACCGGGTAGAAGATGCCGGAGATCGCGATCATGCCGAGGACCGGCAGCTGGATCAGGCCCTGGCTGCGCGCGCTGGTGAACACCGAGCCCAGGATCGCCCCGATGGGCAGCGTCGCGATCAGCCCGAGGACGAGCACCCAGGTCAGCGTCAGCCAGGAGCCGGGGCCGCCGATCGCGAGACCCCCGACGATCAGCATCCCGGGGATCAGCAGGATCGCGAGGTCGGCCAGCAGACCGCCGGCCACGGAGACGACCTTGCCGATCAGATAGCCCGGCATCCCGTTCGGCGTGGCCTTGGCGCGCAGCAGGGTGCCGTCCTCGCGTTCGGCGGTGAGCGCCTGGCTCATGCTCACCATGCCCATCGCCGCGTTCATGCCGAGGATGCTCGGCAGGGCCAGGGTGCCGAGCAGGAGTCCGCTCGTGCCGAACGCCGTGTCCCTCATGAAGAACATGACGGTCAGCATCAGCACCGGCCAGAGCAGGTGCGAGAGCACATCGCCGCCGTTGGTGAACGACTGCCGCAGTTCGATCAGGCCACGGCTCCAACCCGCCCTGACCGCAACGCTCGTCGCGTTCACCGGGCCACCACCGGCGCCTCCGCGGGCTGGATCGCGGTCCCGTTGCCCGCGGCCTCGCCCTGGCGGCGTACCAGTGCCAGGTAGGTGTCCTCCAACGAGGCCCTGCGGACCTCCAGTTCGTCCACGGCGTCGCCGTACTCGAGGAACAACGCGCGGACGAACGCCGTCGATTCCGGCGTCGACCTCACGAAACGCTGTCCACCGCACGTCCAGCGGACCTCGTCCTCCCCAGCGATCCGCCGCGCCAGGCCGTCCGGCGAACCGTCGGCGATGATCCGTCCCCCGGAGAGGATCATGATGCGGTCGGCGAGCTTGCCCGCCTCGTCCAGGTCGTGCGTGGTGAGCAGGATCGTGGTCTCGTGATCGGCGGCGAGCCGGTGGACGAGGTCGTGGAACTCCTGCCGGGCCTCCGGATCGAAGCCCGCGGTCGGCTCGTCCAGGAACAGCACTTCGGGGCGGCCCACGATGCCGATCGCCACGTCCAGCCTGCGCCGCTGTCCGCCGGACAACGTCTTGATCTTCTTGCCCGCGTGCGCGGTCAGGCCGACCGCGGCCATGAGTTCGTCGGTGTCCCACGGTCGCCGGATCGCGCCGGTGGAGTAGGGCGCGTAGTACGTCCCGAGGTGCGCGAGCAGCTCCCGCACCCGCCACTTGCCATGGTCGCGCCAGGACTGCAGGACGACCCCGATCCGCGCACGCCATGCCTCGGTGCCGAGCGCCGGGTCCGTTCCGAGCACCTGGACCCGGCCCGCCGAGCGCATGCGGAACCCTTCCATGATCTCGATGGTGGTGCTCTTGCCCGCCCCGTTCGGCCCGAGCAGGGCGAGCACCTCGCCGTGCCGCGCCCGGAACGTCACGTCACGCAGCACCTCGGCCGTGCCGTAGCGCATGCGCAGCCCCTCGACATCGAGCACGACGTCCTCGCTCGTCGTCGTCACTTCGCCTCCTCCCCGTATCCCTTCAGATCCCCCTGAGGTCTCTTCAGATATCGGCGAAGTTACGTTGCGTTCAATTCCCCTTCAATGGATAACTGGACGGACGGGTACTCCCGTTGGGGTATTTGGCCGCTTCATTGCAATGGACTTGCCGATGAACGCAAACCGTTGAACCCGAGGAGAAGGGAGGCCGACGCTCATGCCAGGGGGCAGGCTGACCCACCAGGACCGCCGGCACATCGGCGCGGGCCTCGCCGAGGGGCTCGGGTACGCCGAGATCGCCCGGCGCATCGACAGGCCGACATCGACCGTAAGCCGCGAGGTGTCGCGCAACGGCGGGCCCGAGGGATACCGCGTCGACCACGCCCACCTCGCCACCGAACGGCGCGCCCGCCGGCGCAGGCGGCTGCCGCGCCGGGATCCGGCCACCCCTCGCGACGACGCGTACGGACGCGACCCCGCTGCCGTACGCGACTTCGCCGAGGAGCTCGCGGCGCTCATGGTCAGGACCGGGGTGCCCCGCATGGCCGCGCGGGTGCTCGCCCGCCTGATCACGGACGACTCCGGAAGTCTCACCGCCGCCGACCTGGTCCAGCGGCTGCGGGTCAGCGCCGCGTCGGTGTCCCTGGCCGTCGGCTATCTGGAGAGCCTTGAGGTCATTCGGCGCGTACGGGAGCCGGGACACCGTCGCCAGCGGTACGTCATCGACGACGACGTATGGCTCCAGGCCTGGCTGACGAGCGCTCGGAAGCACGCGATGTGGGCGGAGACCGCGCAGCGAGGCGTCGATGTCCTCGACGCGGCGACGCCTGCCGGGGCCCGGCTCGCCCAGATGAGCCAGTTCTTCGCGACCCTGAGCGACGACATGAACGGCGAGATGGGCGGCGAGATGAGCAGCGGCCCGAGCGGCGACCCGGGCGGTGGCTCCGGAGCCGTCGACGACGCGTTGACCGTGCTGGCCGCGCTGCGCCACGTGGGCGCCCCTCTCCCGGCGGACCGGCTCGCGACCGCGCTGGGCTGGCCCGCGGACCGCGTGGCCGACGCCCTGGGCCGTGCCGGGCCGGAGCGTCTGACTCCGGCCCAGCTCGCGGCCTTGGGGCGCCCCGCCCCGTAACCCCTACGGGATGTCCGCGCGGAACTTCTTCGTCAGGTCCGCGACCCGGATCACATCACCCGAGTGGTACTTGAGCCCCCAGGCGTCGATCACCGAACCGTCGGCGAACATGCAGGCGGCGATGGCTTCGAGGGGTCGGTCTCGCCCTTCTCGGCCCAGCCTCCGCCGTCCGTGGCCTTCCCTTCGGGCCGTATATGGCCGTTCCGTTGATGGACTCGCAGTAGCCCACCAGCAGGCCGTGGACGAGGTGCGGGCGGCGCACGCGGAGCTGGCCGCCCGCGCCGGCTGACGGCCGCCCGGCAGCAAGCCGGACGGCCGGGCAGAAGAGCGGCCGAGCGGCCGGTCAGCGCGTCAGGCAGCGGCGCCCACCGGCGCCGGGCGTTCGGCCTCCCGCAGCCGCTCCATCAGAGCGATGCGGGCCCGCGCCACCCGCGAGCGGACCGTGCCCACCGGACAGCCGGTGAGCAGCGCGGCCTCCGCATAGGGCAGCCCGAGGAGCTGGGTGAGGACGAAGGCCTCACGCCGTTCGTCGGGCAGCGTCGCCAGCAGGTCGGCGAGGACCACGCCGTCGTCGAAGCCCGGCAGACCCCTCGGCTGGGCCCGCTCCGCGGCCGACTGCCAGTCGTCCGTGTCGCAGAGGCGGGGCCTGGCCGCAGCGTGCCGCAGGCTGTCGATCACCGCGCGCCGGGCGATGGACAGCAGCCACGTTCGGGCGGACGAGCGCCCTTCGAAACGGTGCAGGCTGCCGAGAGCCCGCAGGAACGTGTCCTGCGTCAGGTCGTCGGCGGCCTGCGGGTCGCCGCCGAGGTACGTCACGTACCGGCGGACGTCCCGGTGCAGGGCGCGTACGAAATGCTCGACCGCTTCGGGGTCCCCGGCGCGGGCGGCGAGCGCCCAGGCCGTTATCGACTCGTCGGGTGAGCTGGGCAGGGCAGGAATGATCACCTGGTGTCCTTCTCGCGAATCCGGAGATCCGGGCCCCGGACGCACCTGCGTACGCAGGTGCGTCCGGCGGGTCCGGTGAGGGGGGTACGGCCGCACACGAGTGCGTACGGCCGATGCCCGAGCCGTCGGGACGCGCGACGTGGCGCACGGGAACGGCGTCGGGGAACCAGCTGTCAGGCGACAGCGGTCCCGGCGGGCGGACCCCGAGAAGTGATGGCGTGCACGAGGAGCAACTGCCGCGGCCGGCCCGCCGAACGGTGGCGGTGGGGCCGGATGCGGGGCCGGTGCGCGGGCGTGGGCAACGCGAGAGGCACTCGCAGCGGGGCGACGAGCCACCCGGCGAAGGCACGCGCGACGCGGAAGGCCGCGCGTTCGCCGTGCGCGAGCCAGAGGCCGCAGAGGAGCGCGGCGAGAAGGTGGGCGGCGAGCATGCCGGTCGGCGACATGCCGCCCATGTCGTGGCCGCCGCCCATGTGATCCATGTGCTCCATGGAGGAGGCCATCGACGACGTGGGCATGGCGGGCACGGGAGTTGCTCCCGACCCGGGCGCCGGCGCCGACATGGCCGAACCCTGGCCCCTCCCCATGGCCCCCATGGAGTCGGGGCCCATGGGTGCGGCGCAGAGCATGTGCCGCACCCAGCGCCGCACCAGCGGCACCCCGCCCGCGGGCCGCGCGGCGGCCTGGGCCAGGGAGAACCCCGAGTGCAGGGCGGCCTGGGCGGCCACCGCGAGGGAGACGACCAGGGGCAGTCCCCGCTCGCGCCCGGCCAGCAGCCACGCCGTGCCGCCGACGCCGGCGGCTCCGGCGCCCAGCGTCCACCAGGGCAGCGGAGTCCCCGACATCAGCACGTGGCCCAGGGCAGCGAGCAGCACACAGGCGGCCGCGAACACCGCAGCCCGTACCGCGCGAGAACACCACCCAGCAGTCATGGCGGGGCCATCCTTGCATTCGCGCCACTCGTTTCACGGACGGGTACGCGAAATGCACCCGGCCCGCTCAGCCCCACCGGACATGTGAGCCACGGCACATCGGCCCGCAGGAACTGGACGGCCCGCCACCCCGACCCCTGAGGGGGGAGAACTAGCGCGCGGAGTCCGCGAGCAGCTTCAGTGCCAGGGCCTCCGTCTCCGCGTCGGCCTTCTCGGGACTGCCCGTGTCGTACGGCGGGTCCGGGTCGTACTCGACGGCCAGCTGCATCGCCATGGCGACCTTCTCGTCGGCGAGGCGGGACGCGAGGTGCAGGCCCATGTCGATGCCCGCGGAGACACCCGCCGCCGTGATGATCTTCCCTGCCTCGACGAAGCGGCCCGGGGTGTAGACGGCGCCGACCTTCTCCAGGTACGGGCGCGACGCCCAGTAGGTGGTGGCCGGGAGTCCCCGGAGCAGGCCCGCCGAGCCCAGGATCAGGGAGCCGGTGCAGACCGAGGTGGTCCACGTGGAGTGGCGGTGGATGCGGCGGATCCACCGGTGGGCGTCGGCGTCCTCCATCATGGCCGTGACCCCGCGGTCGCCGCCGCCGGGCACCAGCAGTACGTCGGCCCGGGTGATGTCACGCGTGGCCCGTTCGGCCACCAGCGCCAGTTCGCCGGTGTCGGTACGGACCGGTCCCTCCTTCCGGGCGACCGTCGTCACGCGGACGCCCGGCACGCGGCAGAGCACTTCGTGCGGCCCGACGGCGTCGAGGGCGGTGAATCCGTCGTAGAGCAACAGGGCGACACTCAGCGAACTCGCGTCCCCCTCGCCCCGCCCGGGGTCCCGCCCGGGAGCGTCACGGTCCGCCGGGTACGCCGAGTGGTCCGAGGCTGCGGCGAGTCCGGCCGCGCCCAGCGTCCCGGCCACCGCGCCCCGCAGCAGGCGGCGACGGCCCGCGCCGATCCCGGTCTCTCCGGACCCGTTCATCGGCCGCCTCCGGAATGCATGCCGCCCATGTCGCCGCCGGAGTGCATGTCCTCCATGTCGCCGCCGGGATCCTTGTTGGTGTCCAACTCCGTCTCCGTCTCCGTCTCGGTGCGCTGCGTGCCGGGTGCGGCCGGTCCGACGGCCGCACCCACGGCGTACGACACCGCGAAGATCACCGCCAGCAACGCGAGGAACCCGCAGAGCAGGGGCAGTTGGGTGCGATCGCTCATGGCCGCTCTCCTGACACTCGTGAACCGACACTCGTGAACGCCACGGCGCGGAACCGTCGCGCCCGCGCCGGTTCAGGAGTCGGCCGTGGAGGGGCCCGAGTTCCCGTGACGCACGCCGCACTTGACCTCAATCACGCTTCAGGTACGAGCCTTCGCACATGAACCGGACATCAGAAGCAACCACCGAAGCAGTCACCGAAGCGGCAGCCGACTGGCTGGACCGGCACGCTCACCCCCTCGATGCATCCGATCCCCTCGGCGAGTTGGAGGATCTGCGCCCGCTCGCCGGCGCGGTGGCGGGTGCCGAGATCGTCGCGCTCGGCGTGGGGTCCCGCGCCACGCGTGAACTGTCCGTCCTCCAGCACCGGATGCTGCGGTTCCTGGTCGAGGAGCAGGGGTTCCGTTCGCTCGTCCTCGAAGGGGAGGACCCGGCACGGCTCGGCCTCGACGCGTACGTCCTGACCGGGGCGGGCGACCCCGAAGCCCTGCTCTCCGAAGCCCGCTCCTTCCTGCGGACCCAGGAAATCCTCGGCGTGCTGCGCTGGCTGCGCGCCCACAACGAACGCAACCCCCACGACCCCGTCCAACTGGCCGCGCTCCCCATGCGGTCGCTGCCGCCCGGCGGCGGTCTCGCGGAGATCGAGCGGGCCCTGGCCGACGACACGATCCGGTGGTACGAGCGCACCCGGCAGAAGACCGTCTACTGGGGCGGCCTCACCCACACGGCGGTCGGCAACCCCCGGACGGTGTCCTCGCCCGCTCCTCAGACACACCGCAACGCGGGCGGTTACCTGCGTGAACACTTCGGCGACGGCTACGCCTCCATCGGGCTGACCTTCCACCACGGCACTGAGTACCCGGTGCCGCCGGCGGACTTCGCCGAAGCGATGCTCGGCGCGACCGACCTGCCCGCGTACTTCCTGGACCTGCGCGACCTGCGCGACCTGCGCGCGGGGCGCCCCGCATCCGTCGACGCCTGGCTCGGTGCCCCCGCAAGGACCCGGCTCGTGGGCCCCTTCTACGACGCCCGCGAGGACGCGGACCACCACCTGTCGGGCGGTTCCCTCGCGGAGTGGTTCGACGCCGTGGTGCACGTCCGCGAGGTGACGCCGGTCAGAGCTCTGACGGACACCGTCCGCCGGGGGTGACCTGGCGTACGCGCAGTCTGCGGACCGACTCGACTCCGGCGACGACCACCAGCGCCAGGACGAAGGCGAGCCCGAGCCCCTTCACCGGCTCGTCGCCGAAGCTCGCCCCGCCGACCAGCCCGACGGCGGTACTGCTGACCGCCCAGAGGCCCGCCCCCGCCGCGTCCAGGGCGACGAAACGGCGGAAGGGGAAGCCCAGGCTGCCGGTGGACAGGCCGGCCACCACGCGACCGCCGGGCAGGAAGCGCCCGGCGACCACCAGGGCCACGGCGTGCCGTTCGACCATCCCGCGGCCCCACTCGTAGCGCCGTCTGCCCCGCTCGCCCCGCATCAGGCGGGCCACCGCCCGTGGTCCGAGCCACCGCCCCACGCCGTGGCCGAGACAGTCGCCGCACAGCGCGCCCGCCGTCGCGACGGCGGCGAGCAGGGCGAGGCGAGGGAGTTCGGGGCCGATGAGCACGGCCACCATCACGACGGTCGTCTCGCTCGGCATCAGGGGCAGCAGCGCGTCCAGGGCGGCCACGAGGAAGACGATCAGCCAGAGCAAGGGCGAGTCGAGTCCGGCCTGGAGCAGGACGGCCAGGCGGCCGAGCGGCTCAGACATGCGCGGGCATCTCATGGGCCCCGACCGCCGCTTGGGCCGCGGCGGCCAGCTCGCGGCGGTCCGAGCCACGCAGCGGGGCGTGCGGGGTGACCCGCACGGCCAGTTCCCGGGCGCGGGCCACGCGGTGCAGCGACGCCCCGAAGGTCTCGTCGCCGAGGAAGGCGGCCGTGGTGCTGCGGACGCCGTGCCGGTAGTAGCGGATGGTGACCGGGCGTACGGGCGCGCCCGCGTCGGCCGCCGCCTGGAAGGTGGCACGCCGGAAGCGGCCACCGGCCACGGAACACCAGGTCGTGGCCTGCGGGAAGACGAGGACGGAACGGCCCGAGCGCAGGGTCGACGCCAACTCGGCCACCACCCGCGGGAGTTGGCGCAGCCCGTCGCGGTCGATGAACTGGGACCCGGCTCGCCGGGCGAGCCCGCCGACGACCGGCCACCGGCCCACCTCCCGCTTGGCGAGGACTGTCACCGGTTCGACGGCGAGCAGGCTGACGACGTCGAGCCAGGAGATGTGATTGGCGACGATCAGGGTGCCGGGGCTGCCGGGGCGGGCACCGGTCACCGTCAGCCGCTCCGGCCCCGCCTCAAGGCGTACGCCCAGCGCGCCCAGGATGCCCCGGGCCCGCGTTCGCAGCGCGCGCGGTTCGGCGAGCCGCTCACCCTGAGCCACGCTGACACCGATCTCGTACGCCAACGCGGCGTACCTGCGGGCCAGTTCGCCCGGTGGGACCTCCGGCGCCGAGCGGGTGACGCAGGCCGGGGTGCATAGCGCTGCCGGGGCCGCCGCGGAACTCATGGCGTGTCCCCGGCTCATTGCGTGTCCCCGAGGAAGTAGCGGCGGTAGCGGTCGCCGAGCCGGTCCATGTCGAGGAGGACGAAGAAGTCGGCCACGTCGAACTCGGGGTCGTGCGTGGGCGCCCCGCACATCCAGGCGCCGAGGCGGAGATACCCCCTCAGGAGCGGCGGCAGATCGGCGTAGGAGGGCCGCTCGACCGGCGGCTCGGTGGGCACCCAGGGGCGCCGGGGCTGCACCCGCAGCTCGGGCGGCGACGCATGCTTGGACGTGCCGAGCAGCCAGGCGCTGGACGCCGCCCTGCCGCCGTCGGACAGCGGCACCGAGGCACAGCCCGCGAGGTAACGGTGGCCGGAGAGCAGGACGTAGCGGGCGAGCGCCGACCACATCAGGTTGATCACCGCACCGGAGCGGTGGTCGGGGTGCACGCAGGAGCGGCCCGTCTCGATCGTGGCGGACCGCAGCTCCGCCAGCGAGCGCAGGTCGAACTCGCTGTCGGAGTAGGACCGCTCGGCCCGGCCGGGCGGGAGCAGGCGGTAGGTGCCGACGACCTCACCGGTGGAGGTGTCCGTGACGATCAAGTGGTCCACGAGGTCGTCGAAGGCGTCCACGTCGTGGCCGGGCAGGGAGGTGTGGAGCGTGGCGCCCATCTCCTCGCCGAAGACGCGGTACCGCAGCCGCTGGGCGGCGCGGATCTGCTCCTCGGAGTCGGCGATGGAGGTGACGTACAAGCTTGAGACAGCGGGACTGGAGACGGTGGGGGCGGAGGACGTCGAAGAGGTGGACGTCAGAGGGGAAGCGGGTGTCGAGGGCATGACAGATCCGGTCTCCGTTCGGGGAGGGACGGTCGTGAGACGGTCATGGGCTGAGGAGGGCCGAGGAGGGCTGAGGAGCGCGGAGGAGAACTCAGGAGGTCTCAGGCGTCGCGGCGCCCGAGAATCGCCGTGGCCAGGGTCGGGGAGGCGGCCGTCCGTGCCGCGAGGAGCAGCAGCACGAACAGCACGGTGCTGGCCCCGGCTGAACTGCGCACGATGGCCGCGAGGCCGATGGTCAGGACACTCATGAGCATCAGATGAACGGCGATCGCAAACACCCGGCCCGCCCCTTGTACGAAGTCGGCCCGACGCGGGGTGCTCCGGGCGTGAGCATCGCCCCCACCTCCTCCAAGTCCTTCTCGGTGCCCGCGCCTTCGGTGGCACGGGCGGTGACAAGAGCGACGCTACGAAGCGGTGCGGGCGGGGGCAGGGGACCTTGGTCAGCGCCTGCCCCCGACTTTCGTAAGGGCCCTGGCGGCCGGGGTAGCGTGCTCGCATGATCCGAGTGCTGCTTGCCGACGACGAGGCGATGATCAGGGCCGGGGTGCGGGCGATCCTCGGCACCGCCGAAGGCATCGAGGTCGTCGCCGAGGCGGCCGACGGGCGCGAGGCGATCGATCTGGCGCTCGGGCACCGCCCCGACGTCTGTCTCCTCGACATCCGGATGCCCCGGCTCGACGGCCTCCAGGCGGCGGCCGAGCTGCACAAAGTGGCCCCCGGCACGGCGGTGGCGATGCTCACCACGTTCTCCGAGGACGAGTACATCGCGAGCGCGCTCGGCTCGGGAGCGGCCGGATTCCTCCTCAAGTCCGGCAATCCGCGCGAGCTGATCGCCGGGGTGCAGGCCGTCGCCGAGGGCGGCGCGTACCTCTCCCCGTCGATCGCGCGGCGCGTCATCTCCCACCTCGGCGCGGGGCAGCTCGGCAAGCAGGCCACCGCGCGGGCCCGCACCGACGAACTGACGGCGCGCGAGCGCGAGGTGCTCGCGCTGGTCGGGGCCGGTCTGTCGAACGCGGAGATCGCCGGGCGGCTGCACGTCGTCGAGGGCACGGTGAAGGCGTACGTCAGCCAGGTCCTGGCCCGCCTCGGCTTCAAGAACCGGGTGCAGGCCGCGATCCTCGCGTACGAGGCAGGACTCGTCGGCGGGGAGTGAGCTCCCCAGGACGCGCCACGGAGGCAAGCGCTCCCGGGAGACCCCCTACTTTCGTGGGGCGCGCGGGCCGGGCGTGATCGGCGATGCTGGGCCGATGCGCGGCATACACGGCTGGCTTCCCCGGCTCTTCGACATCGGGCTGTGGCTCGTGGTGTGCGCGCCACCGGTCTCGCTCGCCCTCGGCCTCGACGGACGTGACGCGGTCGTGGCGGCCGTGGGGGTCCCGCTGCTCGGGGGCGCCGTGGCGTTCAGCAGGCGGTGGCCGCTCGTCGCGCTCGCCGTGCCCGTGGCCCTGAGCCTGATGACGGACCCGGAGATGCTGACGCCCGTGTACTGGGCGGCCCTCGCCGTCTTCGGGTACCTCGCCGGCAGCCGTACGGTGGCAGTGCGCCCCGCGCTGTGGTTCTTCGGGGCGGCCGCCGTGGCCGGGCTAGTGCTCTGCGCGTTCGTGTCGAACGATCTGTGGGGCTGGCCCACGATGCTCCTGACGCTGCTCATCGGCGTGGTGCTGCCCTGGCTGCTCGGCCGGTACCGCCGTCAGTACGCCGACCTCATGGCCAACGGCTGGCGGCTCGCCGAGCGCATGGAGCACGAGCAGCAGGCCGTCGCCGACCGCACCCGGATCCGTGAACGGGCCAGGATCGCGGGCGACATGCACGATTCGCTCGGCCACGACCTGACGCTCATCGCCGTCCGGGCGGCCGTCCTCGAGGTCGATCCCACCCTCGACGCCCGCCAGCAGGCGGCCGTCGGCGAGCTGCGCGAGGCGGCGGGCGCGGCGACCGAACGGCTCCGGGAGATCATCGGCGTGCTCCGGGCCGACGACGAGGTGCCGCCACGCGCGCCGTCGGAGGAGAGCGCGGACGCCGTGGTCGAACGCGCGCGGGCCTCCGGCGTCGAGGTCACGCTCGAACGGTCGGGGGCCACGGAGAACCTGCCGCCGATGGTCGGGCTCGCCGTCCACCGCGTGCTCCAGGAGTCCCTGACGAACGCCGCCAAGCACGCGCCCGGAGCGGCGGTCCGGGTCCGCCTCACTCGGGACGGCGACACGCTGCGCCTGACGGTGGTGAACGACCCGGCGCCGGCGGGCCGCCTGCCCGGAGTGGCATCGGGCGGCAGCGGACTCGTGGGCCTCGACGAACGGGTGCGCCTTGCGGGCGGCACGCTGCGCGCGGCCCCCACGGACGACGGGGGCTTCGAGGTGAGCGCCGAACTCCCCGCGGCGGGGGCCGCCCCGCGCGCCGTCGGCACACCCCGGCCGACCACGTCCGCCCGTGAACTGGAGCAGGCCAGGCGGCAGATCAGACGGCGGCTCGCCCAGGCGGTCCTGGCCCCGCTCGCGGTCCTCGCCGGAATCCTGCTGCTCATGATCCCCCTCAGCCTGATCAGTTCCGTCTTCTCGGTCCTCGACCGGGAGGTGTACGAGGGCCTGACGGCCGGTGAGCCGCGCGACGAGGTGGAGTCCCGGCTGCCGGACTTCACCCGGGACGGCCCGCCGGACGGCGCGCCCGCGACGCCGCGCGGCCAGGACTGCGCGTACTACAGCACGCGCTTCATGTCGGCCGACGGCTACCGCCTCTGCTTCGCCGGCGGGCGGCTCGTGTCCAAGTCGGTCGTGGGCGAGGGCGACTGACGGACGGCACCCACCGGTCGGCGCGGGCCCCGCGGTCCGTGCCACCGTGCAGACTCGGACTCGGAATCGGATCCAGACTCAAGCAGCACCCGCGGAACGAAGAAAGAAACGAAAGGCAGTCATGGCGACGACGCACCACGAACCGGCCGGTCAGCTCCCCCTGGAGGGCATCACCGTCGTCAGCCTGGAGCAGGCCGTCGCCGCTCCCTTCGCCACCCGCCAGCTCGCCGACCTCGGCGCCCGCGTGATCAAGGTCGAGCGCCCCGGGGGCGGCGACTTCGCCCGGCGCTACGACACCACGGTGCACGGCCAGGCCAGCTACTTCGTCTGGCTCAACCGCTCCAAGGAGTCCCTCACCCTGGACCTCAAGTCCGCGGAAGGCAGGGAGATCCTGCACGAACTCCTCGCGGGCGCCGACGTGTTCGTGCAGAACCTCGCCCCCGGAGCCGCCGACCGCCTGGGCCTGGGCGCGGACGAACTCCAGGCCCGCTACCCCTCGTTGATCCCGTGCACCGTCAGCGGGTACGGCACCAGCGGCTCCTGGGCCGAGCGGAAAGCGTACGACCTGCTCGTGCAGTGCCAGACCGGGCTGCTCTCGCTGACCGGCACACCCGACGAGGCGGTGCGGGCGGGGATCTCGGTCGCGGACATCGCGGGCGGGATGTACGCCTACAGCGGCATCCTCACCTCGCTCCTCACCCGGGCGACCACCGGGCGCGCACCGGCCGTCGAGGTGTCCCTCTTCGACGCGCTCGCCGAGTGGATGAGCCAGCCCGCGTACTACACGCGCTACGGCGGCACGCAGCCGCCGCGCGTCGGCGCCCGGCACGCGACGGTGGCACCGTACGGCCCGTTCACCGCGTCCGACGGCAAGGACGTCCTGCTGTCCGTGCAGAACGAACGCGAGTGGGCCGCTCTGTGCGAACAGGTCATCGGGCGGCCCGAGTTGACCGGCGATCCACGGTTCGCCACCGGCTCGGACCGGGTCGCGCACCGCGACGAACTCGACGCGATCATCTCGGCACGCTTCGCCGGACTCGGCAGCGACGAGGCGATGGAGCTGCTCGATCGCGCCAACATCGCCAACGCGGGCGTCAATTCGGTCGCCGAGTTCCTCGACCACCCCGCGCTCACCGAACGCGACCGCTGGCGGCAGGTCGCGATTCCGGGCGCCCCGTCCCCCGTGCAGGCGCTGGTGCCGCCCGCGAACCTGAAGGGCGTGGCCCCGCGCATGGATCCGGTGCCGGCCGCGGGCGAGCACACCGAGCGGATCCTGGGCGAGCTGGGGCGCGGGCCCGACGACATCGCCCGGCTGCGTGAGGGAGGGGTCTGCGGGTGAGCGGGGCCTGAACCCGTCCGGGTCGGGCGACCGGAGCCCCGCCCGCGTCAGGCGGCGCCGAGCCCTTCGAGCACCACCGCGTTCGGCAGCTCGGCGAACGCCTTGCCGGGCACGATGAGCTTGCCCCGGCGGCTGCCGCTGCCGACCAGGGCGTACGGCAGGTCGACGACGGCGGCGTCCACGAGCAGCGGCCAGTCGGCGGGCAGGCCGATCGGGGTGATGCCGCCGTACTCCATGCCGGTCTCGCCGGTGGCCGTGTCCATCGGCGCGAACGAGGCCTTGCGGGCGCCGAGTCGGCGGCGCACGACGCCGTTCACGTCGACGCGGGTCGTGGAGAGGACCAGGCACGCGGCGAACGAGGTCTCGCCGCCGCGCTTGCCCGCGACGACTACGCAGTTCGCGGACCGCTCAAGGATGTCCTGGCCGTAGTGCTCCACGAAGGTGGTGGTGTCGGCCCACGCCGGGTCGGTGTCGACGTGCAGGACCTGCTCGGCGGGTACGGTCCCGCTCCATCCGCGCACGGCGTCGGCGACGGGCGCGACCAGCAGGCCGAGGGCCTCGGGCGCGGGGCGGACGTCGTCGAAATCTCCCATGGGTGCACGCATGGCCGCACGCTAACAGGCCGCGGAAGGCGTCAGTACGACGAGGCGTGGGCCGGCGGCACCGACACCGACATGGTCATCTCGACCGGCTCGGCACCCTTGTTGTGATAGCCGTGCCCCACGTTCGCCTCGAACGACGCCGCCGATCCGGCGGGCACGAGATGCTCCACGCCGTCCACGACGAGCGTCAGTTCGCCCGCCGACACGTGCAGCAGCTCCATCGTCCCCGGCGGGTGCGCGTCCGAGTCGCTGCCGTCCCCGGGCATCAGCTTCCACGCCCACAGCTCGAAGGGCCCGCGCGCCTCGGTCCCGACCAGGAGGGTCGTACTGCTGCCCGCCTCCGTGGACCACATGCGCACCGCCTGCTCCGGCGGCACGAGCCGGACGTGCGAGCCCTGCTCGTAGTCGAGGAGCGTGGTGATGCTGATGCCCAGGGCGTCGGCGAGCTTCACCGTGATGCCGACGCTGGGGTTGGTCCTGGCCTGCTCGATCTGGATGATCATGCCGCGGCTGACGCCCGCGCGGGCCGCGAGCGCATCGAGCGTGAAGCCCCGTTCCGAACGCCATCGCTTCAGGTTGCGGGCGAGCGACTGCGTGAGCTGATCAAGGTCAGACACATTCCATCCAATATTTTGAATGACAGAGTTTACGATACTGAACTACGGTGTGGTGCACCTAAAGGTTCACCACACTGTACTGCGAGGATCTTCGATGACAGCACTGTTCGCTCTGGCCACCAGCCTGATGTACGGCCTTGCCGACTTCGGCGGCGGACTGCTGACCCGACGCATCCCCGCGCTCACCGTCGTCGTCGCCTCGCAGACCATCGCCGTGCTCGTCCTCGGGGTCATCGTCGTCGCCACCGGCGGCTGGACCGAGTGGGGGCCGCAGCTGTGGTTCGCGGTGGCCGCGGGCCTGCTCGGGCCGGTGGCGATGCTCGCCTTCTACAAGGCCCTGGCCATCGGTCCGATGAGCGTGGTCTCACCGCTCGCCTCCGTGGGCGTCGTCGTGCCGGTGGCGGTGGGGCTCTTCCTGGGCGAGCGGCCGGGAGTCCCGCAGTTCGCCGGTCTCACGGTCGCCATCGTGGGCATCGTGCTCGCGGGCGGCCCCGAGCTGCGCGGCGCTCCCGTGCAGCGGCAGGCGGTCCTGCTCACGCTGCTCGCGGCCTTCGGCTTCGGCGCGGTACTCGCCCTCATCTCCGAGGCGTCGAGCAACCTCACCGGGCTGTTCCTCGCGCTGTTCGTGCAGCGCGTGACGAACGTGGCGGCGGGCGGGGCCGCGCTGTTCGTCTCAGTGAAGCGGGGCGGCCCCGCACTCCCCGAGGGCACGGGCATGGGGCTCATCCGGGCGGCTCTCCCGGCGCTCGCCTTCGTCGGCCTGGCCGATGTCGCGGCCAACGGCACGTACTCCCTGGCCGCCCAGAACGGCCCGGTCACCCTGGCCGCCGTGCTCTCCTCGACCTACCCGGTGATCACCGCGCTCGCGGCACGTGCGGTGCTGAAGGAACGGCTGCGGGGCGTGCAGGCGGCGGGCGCGGGGCTCGCGCTGGTGGGCACGGTGCTGCTGGCCAGCTGACCGGAGCCGCCCCGCGTCAGACCTGCTCGCCCAGGTCGAGATCGTCCAGGTCGAGATCGCCCAACTCACCCAGGGCGATCAACTGTTCCGGCGTGACCCCGTCAGGAATAGGCACCGGCGCGGGCGTCCGCAGCGGCGGCTGCCACCCCTTGTCCGCGTCCCACGTGCGCACGACGCGGGCAGGGGCTCCCGCCACCACGGCATGGTCGGGCACGGAGCCCCGCACGACCGCGCCCGCGGCCACCACGACGTTGCGCCCGATCCGCGCCCCCGGCAGGATCACGGCGTTCGTGCCGATCCAGCAGCCCGGCCCGATCTCGACGGGCTCCATGCGCGGCCACTGCTTGCCGATGGGCGTGTGCGGATCGTCGTACGAGTGGTTCGTGGACGTCACGTACACCGTGGGCCCGAAGTAGCAGTCGTCGCCGATCGTCACCGTGGTGTCGGCGATGACATGGCTGCCGCGGCCGAGCACGACGCCGTTGCCGATGCGCAGGATCGGGTCGGGGCCGAGGTCGAGGTCGGGCATCATCCCGGCGGTGAGGGTGACCTGCTCGCCGATGATGCAGTGGTCGCCGATCCGGATCCACGGCTCACCGAAGACGGTCCCCTGCGGGAACGCGAGCTTCGTGTGGTCGCCGAGCGCACCGAACCGCAGCCGCCCCGGCCGCTGCGCGGTGACGGCGCCCGTCCGCTGCACCCAGGCCCAGCCCGCGTGCACGGCGCGCTGGGTCGCGCGGCGCCGCCAGTCGGCGACCGCGGATGAGAACGTGTTCCTGTTCTTCGGCACGCGCTCACGTTACTCAGCCCCGCGCCGCCCGGCAGGCCCGGCCCCCTGTGATCTTCACCCCACAGGGCGGCGGACCCACCCCCGTCCCGTACGGTTCCGCCAGGCGCGCGTCACGTACGAATGGAGAAATCCGATGGGCCACGAGGCACTCATCACCGGGATCGGCGGCAAGGACCCGAAGATCGATCAGGACGCCTTCACCGCGCCCACCTCGGTCGTCATCGGCGAGGTGACGCTGCACGCGGGCGCGAGCGCCTGGTACGGGGCGGTGCTCCGCGCGGACGGCGGGCCGATCGTCGTCGGCGCCGACAGCAACATCCAGGACAACTGCAGCCTCCACGTCGACCTGGGGTTCCCGATGTCCATCGGCGAGCGGGTCTCGGTCGGCCACAACGCCGTCCTGCACGGCTGCACCGTTGAGGACGACTGCCTGATCGGCATGGGCGCGACGGTCCTCAACGGCGCGGTGATCGGCGCCGGTTCGCTGGTCGCGGCGCAGGCGCTGGTTCCGCAGGGGATGGTCGTGCCGCCTGGTTCACTCGTCGCGGGCGTGCCCGCCAAGGTGCGCCGCCCGCTCACCGACGAGGAGCGGGCGGGCATCACCCTCAACGGCACGATGTACGTCGAGCTGGCGAAGGCCCACCGGGACGCCCACGCCAAGTGACGTCAGTCGGCGGCCGGGACGGAGACCGGATCGGCCGCCGACGGCGCACCGCTCCCGGTTTCCTCCGAGGAGCGGGCCGCCGCCGCCTTCTTGGCGCGGCGCTTGACGAGCAGCATGGAGCCGACGCCGATCAGCACGGCGATGGCCAGGCCGAAGTACGAGAACCGCTTGAGCCAGTCCTCGGCGACGACACCGATGTAGTAGATGACGGCGGTGGTGCCGCCCGCCCAGATGATGCCGCCGAGGACGTTGGCGATGAGGAACTTCCAGTACGGCATGCGCAGCACGCCCGCCAGGGGTCCCGCGAAGATCCGGAGCAGGGCGACGAAACGGCCGAAGAAGACCGCCCACATGCCCCACTTCTGGAACGACTGCTCGGCGCTGCCGACGTTCGCGGCGCTGAAGTGCTTGGGGAACTTCCGTTCCAGCCAGGCCAGGAGCGGCCGGCCGCCCTTGCGTCCGATCGCGTACCCGATGGAGTCGCCGATGATGGCGCCCGCGGTGGCGCAGATCCCCAGGACGACGGGGTTGAGCTCGCCGTGCTGCGAGGAGAGCAGCGCGGCGGACACGAGGACGATCTCACCCGGCAGCGGGATGCCCAGGCTCTCCAGACCGATGACCACGCCCACCAGCGCGTAGATACTGACGGCCGGTACGGTCTCCAGCCATTCCTGGACGTGCAAGGCCGGTTCCTCCTGTGCTGGTGTGTCTGTACCCGGCGTGCGCGCTCCCCCCAGGGCCGCGCACGCCGGGCAGCCTACCCGCTCACCCGGCGTCGGCCGGGGTCGCACCCTCGCGGTCCCAGAGGTCGCACCGGTGCTCGCGCGCCACGGCGGTGCTCAGCTCGTTGCCGCCGGCGGACGCGGTGCGCAGCGAGAGCACCTGGCCGGGCCGCGTCCGCTGGTCGGGCGCGGCGGGCTGACCCTCGGCGCGCGGCGCACCGCCGTGGATGAAGGAGCCCCAGTACTGGACCATCTGCCGGGCCAGGATCCGCTGTTCGGCGTTGAGCGGCGACGCGAGGCCGAAGTGCTTGAAGAGGTACTGCACTTCGTTGACGTGGGTCGCCCCGAAGTCGAACGTCTTTCCCGCGTCGCGGATCGAGGCGAAGGGCGGCGAGGTGCGGTCGGCGAACTCGTAGGCGTAGACGGGCCCGCGGCCCGCGAGCGACCTGTCCATGCGCAGCGCCGAGCAGGCGAACATCTGGTCGCCCTGGGTGGCCGCGTACGCGTGCGTCGGCGAGGCGTGGCCGGAGAGCGGATAGCGCTTGAGGGCCTTCGCCCCGAGCTCCGCGCCGTAGGTCCGGGTGAGCGCGCCCGGGTACTGCGCCTCCGTGAGCGGCTTGCCCTGCCCGTCGAACTGACCGTAGGCGAAGAGCCGTCCTTCGTCGCTGTTCGCGCCGTTCAGGACCGGCACGCGGGATGCGGTCCCGTCGCGGTACGCGTCCTCCGGCTGGGCGGGCAGGAAGTCACCGCCCGCGACCGGACCCCAGTCGAACCCGGTCTGCGCCGCGAGGATCTCCGCCGCGGGTTTCTTCCGCAGGCAGGCGAGGGCGGTGGCCCGGTCCGGGCAGCCCGCCTTCTTCGCGAACGCCGCGCCCTGCGTGAGCGCCTCCGCTCGCTCGCGGGCGGCGCAGTCCCCGTAGGCGCCACTCTGCACGATGCCCGCACGGTAGAGGCCCTTGGCGGTGGGTGAGGCGAGCTGGGTGCAGACGGAGCGGCCACCCGCCGACTCGCCCGCGATGGTGACGCGCTGCCGGTCGCCGCCGAACGAGCCGATGTTGGCGCGCACCCAGCGCAGCGCGGCCTGCTGGTCGAGCATGCCGTAGTTGCCCGAGACGTGGTCGGACGCCTCCTTGTCGAGGCCCTTGCCCGCGAGGAAACCCATGGCGCCGAGGCGGTAGTTGACGGTCACTACCACCGTGCCGGTGCGCCGGGCGAAGGCGTCGGGCACGATGTCCTCCCCCGCGCCCGCGGTGAGCCCGCCGCCGTGCAGCCAGACCATGACGGGACGCGGCTCGCGCTTCCCCTCGGGGACATAGACGTTGAGGTCGAGGCAGTCCTCCGTGTGGCTGGGGTTCTCGTAGCCGGGGTCCCAACTGGCCGTCTGTACACAGCGGTTGCCGAAGGAGGTCGCGCCGCGCACGCCGTGCCAGGACTTGACGGGACGTGGCTCCTTCCAGCGGAGGCCGCCGACGGGCTGCTGTGCGTACGGGATACCGAGGAACTGCCGCCCCTCGGCGGTGGATTCACCGCGCAGCCAGCCCGCATCCGTACGGACGAGCGTGCCGTTGCCGGGAGCGGCCTGCGCGGTGTGCGGGGTGAGCAGGGCCGCGGCGGCGGCCATGACGACGAAGGCGGACGCGCTGCGTCCCGTTCTTCCCGTTCTTCTCCTGCGACTCATGCGGCGACTCCCCTGAACGACGTCGACCCACTGGCGGCGGGAAAACTATGACGGTCACTGACTCGTGTCAATGAGTTGAACAGAAGACCGGTGGGAACGGCGGGAATTCAGGGAGGGGGAACGGCGCCGCGCCGGTCGGGACCCCCGTGACCCGGCCGACGCGACGCCGTGTGTTCAACGAACGTACGGAAGCGAACGCCCGTACGCGACTCAGTTATTGGGGCGCAGCGTCCAGACGACGGTCATCTCGCCGGTCACGGCGCCGTCCTCGCGCTGGATCGCGATCGCCACCGGGAATTCGGGGCGCTGCCCCGCGTCCAGCTCGGCGACGACCTCGGCGGCCGGGCGGCCGAGGGTCGCGGTGGCGGTCACCGGCCCCATGGCGAGCTTCTTGTACGCGATGTCGGCGCGGACGGCGAGGGGCACGGCCCGCGAGAGCTGCTCGCCGAACGCGGCGAGCACGATCGCCCCGCTCGCCGACTCCCCCAGCGTGAACATGGCTCCGGCGTGCGGCCCGCCGACGTGATTGTGGTATTCGCTCTGGTCGGGCAGGGCGACCACGGCCTTCTCGGGCGTGGTCTCACGGAACTCGAGGTTCAGGGTCCGGGCCATCGGCACGGTGGCGGCGAGCATCTCGCCGATCGACATCTGGTCAGCGCTCATGACCGGGATGTTACCCACGAGTAGCGTTCTTGACCAGGAGCGTGCTCGGCGTGGATCGCGGTCACCTAGGGTTGCTGCCCATGTGGCCAGGAGAGCAGCAGCCCGGGGGCGGGCCGAACCAGCAGCCGAATCCGTACCAGCAGCCGGGGTATCAGCAGCCCGCGCCGTGGAACGCGCCCACCGTGCCCGGTGGCCCACCCCAGGCGCCGCGAGGAAACGGCGGGGGCGGAGCAAGCGGCGACGGCAGGACCAAGGTCATCGCCGTCGTCGCCGCGGCCGCGGTCGTGGTGGCCGCCGCCGTCACGGGCTTCGTCGTGCTCGGTGGTGACAAGGACGACAGCGCGAAGCCGGACCCCGCACAGTCCTCGTCCGCGGCTCCCACCAGCTCCGAGGGTTCGGAGCGCGGCAAGGACCGCGGTCCGAAGCCGACGATCCCGGGCTGGCAGACCGTCGTGAACCCCAAGCGCGGCATCGCCTTCGACGTGCCCCCGGGGTGGAAGCTGAAGTCGGCCGACTGGGCCGGCTGGGTCGCGGAGGCGGACGACCCCGAGGAGAAGCCCATCGTCGCCTTCGCCGCACCGGCGTACCTCAAGGAGAAGTGGTGCGGGGCCGACGAGGACAGGGACGGCACCACGGACTACTCGCCCCTCGCGGCGGCGGGCACCAAGGGCAACAACGGGGCCAAAAGCACCGAGGAAGCCGCGAGCAAGGACGCCGGGCTGTGGGTCTACGGCGCCTTCACCCAGCCCGACAAGAAGAAGGTCAGCACCGGGGCCGCCGAGCCCTTCACCACGAAGTCGGGCCTCAAGGGCAGTGTGGTGAACGCCTCGTCCTCGGGCGTGGAGAAGAAGGGCAAGTGCGACTCGGACGGCAAGGCCACGGTCTTCGCGTTCAAGGACTCCGAGGGCGCGTTCGCCTCCTGGTCCTTCCACGGAGCCACCGGCGTGAGCGGCGAGGTCCCGGATGCGACCGTCAGGAAGATGCTCGGCACGGTGCGTGAGATGAAGCAGCCGAAGTCCTGAACGGCCGGGCCGTCACGGCCGCCTCACCTCCCGCGCGACCGTGACGTGTCCGCTCCAACACCCCGTATCGTTTCCGGCCATGTGGCCAGGACAGCAGCCGCCCGGGGGCGAGCAGAACCCGCAGGACCAGAATCCCAACCCGTACCAGCAGCCGGGGTACCAGCAGCCCAACCCGTACCAGCAGCCGGGTTATCAGCAGCCCAACCCGTATCAGCAGCAGGGCCAGTGGAGTGCGCCGACCGCGCCGATGGGCGTGCCGCAGCAGCCCGGCGGTGACGGGGGCGGCGGCAACGGCGGCAGGACCAAGCTGGTTGCCGTCGTCGCGGCGACGGCGGTCGTGGTGGCCGCCGGTGTCACCGGCTTCCTGGTGTTCGGCGGCGACAAGGACGACGAGGCGGACGCCAAGCCGTCCAAGTCCCCCGCGGAGTCCGCCCCGAAGAAGCCGGAGACGGACCCGGCGACCGGTGGCGGCGGCTCCGAGCGCGGCACGGACAAGGGTCCGAAGCCGGTGGTCAAGGGCTGGCAGGTCGTGGTGAACCCCAAGTGGGGCACGGCCTTCGACGTCCCGGCCGACTGGGAGGTGCAGACCCCCGACACCCTCATCGGCTTCGAGGACGCCAGTAAGGGCGCCGACGCCAAGCCGCTCATCACCATGTCGGCGCCCGCGTACTACAAGTCGAAGTGGTGCACCTCCGACGACGACAAGGACGGCACGAAGGACGACACCGCCCTCGGCGCCGTCGGCACGAAGGGCGCGAACGGCGCGAAGAGCACCGACGAGGTCGCGGTGAACCAGGTGCCCTGGTGGGTCTTCGGCGGGTACACCCAGCCCGACAGGAAGAGCCTCACGTTCGACAAGAAGGCGGAGCCCTTCACCACCAAGACCGGCATCAAGGGCAGCATCGCCCGCGCCCAGTCGAAGAACACGCCGCAGAACGGCAAGTGCGACTCGGACGGCAAGGCGATCACGTTCGGCTTCAAGAACTCCGACGGCGAGTACGTCGCCTGGAGTCTCTACGGGGCGACGGGCGTCAAGGACGAGATTCCGGAGGCGACGGTGATGAAGATCCTCAACACGGTCCGGCTGTCCGGGGATCCCACGGAATCCTGAGGCGTTTCGTACCCCACCGGGGCTTGTGACCCGATGTGCCGTTCCCCCAGGGGGGCCAGCGATGACATCAGGCCACAAGCCCCTCTATGGTTACTGCCCATGTGGCCAGGACAGCAGCCGCCCGGGGGCGAGCAGAACCCGCAGGACCAGAATCCAAACCCGTACCAGCAGCCGGGGTACCAGCAGCCGAACCCGTACCAGCAGCCGGGATACCAGCAGCAGCCGCACTCGGGCGCCTTCTCGCAGCCGGAGCAGCCGCAGTGGGCCGCGCCCACGCCGCCTCCCGTGCCGCCCCAGCCGGGCGGCGGCCGTGGCGGGGACGGAAACAAGACGAAGGTCACCGCGATCGTCGCGGCGCTTGCCGTCCTGGTGGCCGCCGGTGTGACGGGCTTCCTGGTCCTGGGCGGCGACAAGGACGACGAGGCGGACAAGAAGACTCCCGCCAAGTCCGCCGCACCGAAGCCGACCCCGAGCCCGACGGACGACGGCGGCAGCGAGCGCGGCACGGACAAGGGCCCGAAGCCGACGGTCAAGGGCTGGCAGGTCGTCGTGAACCCCAAGTGGGGCACGGCCTTCGACGTCCCGGCCGACTGGGAGGTCGACACCCCGGACACCTTCATCGGCTTCGAGGACGAAGAGAAGGGCGACGGCAGCGCGCTCATCGGCATGTCGGCGCCCGCGCACTACAAGTCCAAGTGGTGCTCCTCGGACGACGACAAGGACGGCACGAAGGACGACACCGCCCTCGGTGCCGTCGGCACGAAGGGCCAGAACGGCGCCAAGAACACCAAGGATGTCGCGCGCAACGACTCCGCCTGGTGGGTCTTCGGCGGCTACACGGGCCAGAAGAAGGCCGACAAGAAACGCATCAAGATCGGCAAGGTGGAGTCGTACACCACCGCGTCGGGCATCAAGGGAAGCGTCGCCACCTCCACGACCTCCGGCGTCGTCAAGGAGGACAAGTGCGACTCGGACGGCAAGGCCACGACGTTCTCCTTCAAGAACGCCGACGGTGAGTACGTCGCGTGGTCGCTGTACGGCGCCAAGGGCGTGAAGGACGAGATCCCCGACGCGACGGTGAAGAAGATCCTGAGCACGGTACGGCTGCAGGGGGACCCCTCCGAGTCCTGAGCGGCCGAGCCTTCGGCGGGGTTCCGGCCCCGTACGGAAACGGTTTGGCAAGTCGGTGTTCCGGCGGGGATAGTCCCCTGGTGACCAAACCCGCCGCCGTGCGCCGCCCCTCCTGGGCAGGGCGCAACTACAGCCTGCTGACCGCCGCCGCGATCGTGACCAATCTGGGCAGCCACGGCGCCCTGATCGCGGCGGCGTTCGCCGTGCTCGACTCGGGCGGTGACGGCGGGGACGTGGGTCTGGTGGCGGCGGCCCGCACCCTGCCGCTCGTGCTGTTCCTGCTCATCGGCGGCGCCGTCGCCGACCGGCTGCCGCGCCACCACGTGATGGTCGCCGCCAACGCCCTCAACTGCCTCTCCCAGGCGGTCTTCGCGGTGCTCGTCATCTCCGGCACTCCCCCGCTGTGGTCGATGATGCTGCTCACGGCGCTCGGCGGCACCGGCCAGGCGTTCTTCGGCCCGGCCGCCGAAGGCATGCTGATGTCGACCGTCAGCGGCGAGCAGGCGAGCCGCGCCTTCGCGCTGTACCGCATGGCGATGCAGGGGGCGGGTCTCGGTGGCGCGGCCCTCGGCGGTCTGATGGTCGCCGCGCTCGGGCCCGGCTGGGTGCTCGCGGTGGACGCGGTGGCGTTCGCGGTGGCCGGATCTTTGCGGTCGTTCCTTGACGTGAGCCACATTCCGCTGCGCGCTCCCGGCGGCGGGCTGCTCTCCGATCTGCGGGAGGGCTGGCGGGAGTTCATCGGCCGGCCGTGGCTGTGGGCGATCGTCGCGCAGTTCTCCGTGGTGGTGGCGGTGGTCGGCGCCGCCGAGGCGGTCTTCGGGCCGCTGGTCGCCCGGGACGAGCTCGGCGGCGCGGGACCCTGGGGGCTCGCGCTCGGCGCGTTCGGCGCGGGCACGGTCGGCGGCGCGTTCCTGATGATGCGGTGGAAGCCGCGGCGCCTGCTGCTCGCGGGCACCCTCTGCGTCTTCCCGCTCGCCGCGCCGTCGGCGGCGCTGGCGGTGCCGTTGCCGGTGTGGGGGCTCGCGGCGGTGATGTTCGTCAGCGGCGTCGCGATCGAGGTGTTCGGCGTCTCGTGGATGACGGCGATGCATCAGGAGATCCCCGAGGAGAAGCTGTCGCGCGTCGCCGCGTACGACTGGTTCGGCTCGGTCGCGATGGTCCCCCTCGCCACGGCGCTCGCGGGCCCGGCGGAGACCGCCTTCGGGCGTTCGGCGTCGCTGTGGGGCTGCGCGGCGCTGGTGGTCCTGGTGACGGCGCTGGTGCTCTTCGTGCCGGATGTGCGCAATCTGACGCGGCGCGCGTCGTCGAAGGAAGTCGCCAAGGCGGCCACGCCCCTGGTGGAGCCGTCGGCCGAGCTGGCGGCCGGGCTTCCGGTCGAGCCCTCGTCCGCTCCCGCGGACGGGCCCGCGACCGAGCCCGCGGGCGGTCCCTCAGCCGATGCTGAAGGCTCCGTCGGGCGGCTCGGGTGAGGCGACCGCGTCCTCGTCCCGCACCGGCTTCGCGCCACCGGTGAACAGGCTGAGCGCCGCCCCGTGCTCGACGCGTGCCGGGAAGACGTCGGCCGCCGTCCGCCGGGCCAGCGCCTCGACCTCGATGGCCTCGTGCGAGGCGACGAGCACCGCGTTGCCGAAGCGCCGGCCGCGCAGCACGGTCGGTTCGGCGATCAGCGCGACCTCCCCGAACACCTCGGCGAACGTGGCGAGCTGGGAGCGGAGGAAGCCGAACGGCGCCCCGTCGGCGAGGTTCGCCGCGTAGAGGCCGCCGGGCCGCAGCACCCGGTCCGCGGCGCGCGCGTAGGCCACCGACGTCAGATGGGCGGGCACCCGCGAGCCGCCGAACACATCGGCGACGAGTACGTCGGCGCTGTCCGGGGCCGCCGCCTCCAGCCACTGCCGGGCGTCCGCGCCGTGCACGGTGATCCCGGAGCCTTCGGGCAACGGCAGCCGCTCGGTGACCAGTTCGAGCAGCCCCCGGTCCGCTTCGACCACGTCCTGCCGGGAGCCGGGCCGGGTCGCGGTGACGTAGCGGGGCAGGGTGAGCGCGCCGCCGCCGAGGTGGATCACGTCCAGCGGGCGGTCGGGGTCGCCCGCGGTGTCCAGGACGTGGGCGAGCCGCTGCGCGTACTCGAACTCCAGGTAGGTGGGCTCGTCCAGATCGACGTACGACTGGGGTGCCCCGTCGACGGTGAGCAGCCAGGCGTGCGGCCGGTCCACGTCGGGCATCAGCTTGGCCGTGCCGTGATCGACGTCCTTGATGACGGCCATGGGCTCGTCCGCGCGTTCGTCCTCTGTCACCGCTCCATTGTGCCCGCCTCCCCCGGGGGTGGATCCCCCGCGGGAGGCGGGCGTCGGACGTCAGCCGACCTCGGTCACCGTGCCCGCGCCGACGGTGCGCCCGCCCTCGCGGATCGCGAAGCCGAGGCCCGTCTCCAGGGGCATGTCGCGGCCGAGCTCGACCGTCATGGTGACGGTGTCGCCGGGCCGGGCGACGGCGGCCCCGCCGAGGTCGACGTCGCCGACCACGTCCGCGGTGCGGAGGTAGAACTGCGGCCGGTATCCGGTCGCGATCGGCGTGGACCGGCCGCCCTCCTTCGTCGACAGGACGTACACCTGGGCGGTGAAGCGGCGGCTGGGACTGACGCTGCCCGGCTCCGCGACGACGTGCCCGCGTCGTACGGCGTCGCGTGGCACCCCGCGCAGGAGCAGCGCCACGTTGTCGCCCGCCTGCGCGGACTCCATGGGCTTGCCGAACGTCTCCAGGCCGGTGACGACGGTCTCCGTCTCCGCGCCGAGCACCTCCACCCGGTCGCCGACGCGCACCGTGCCGCGCTCGACGGCACCGGTGACGACGGTTCCGCGCCCGGTGATGGTGAGCACGTTCTCCACCGGCAGCAGAAAGGGCGCGTCGACGTACCGCTCGGGCATGGGCACATAGGTGTCCACCGCGTCGAGCAGCGCCTCGATGGCGGCGGCCCACCGCGGGTCGCCCTCCAGCGCCTTCAGCCCCGAGACCCGTACGACGGGGACGGTGTCGCCGCCGTACCCGTGCGAGGAGAGCAGCTCGCGCACCTCCAGCTCGACGAGGTCCGTGAGCTCATCGTCACCGGCGTCGGCCTTGTTGAGCGCGACGACGATGTGGTCGACGCCGACCTGGCGGGCGAGCAGGACGTGCTCGGCGGTCTGCGGCATGATCCCGTCGAGCGCGGAGACGACGAGGATCGCCCCGTCGAGCTGCGCGGCGCCGGTGACCATGTTCTTCACGTAGTCGGCGTGGCCCGGCATGTCCACGTGCGCGTAGTGCCGGGTGTCGGTCTCGTACTCGACGTGCGCGATGTTGATGGTGATGCCGCGCTGCGCCTCCTCGGGGGCCCGGTCGATGCGGTCGAAGGGCACGAACGTGCCGGTGCCGCGCTCGCTGAGGACCTTGGTGATGGCGGCGGTCAGGGTGGTCTTGCCGTGGTCGACATGGCCCATCGTGCCGATGTTGAGGTGGGGTTTCGTGCGGATGTAAGCCGTCTTGGGCATGGCGGTTCCTTCTTCGGAACTCGAAGCTGAAGTCCTGGGCGCACGGCGTCGCGTGCGCGCTCGGGACGGGGACCCCGGGGCCGTACCGACCCTCCCCCTATGGGGTCCGCCGGAGTGTCCGGGGAGGGTCAGCGTCGGGCGCCGTCGACGGGAAATGCGGCGCAGAGGAAAACGGCAGCCTTCGCGGCGTCCGCGACTGCGGACGTGTCTGCGTGAAAGGCGTACCGGAACATGTCGCAGATCATTGCGGACGGGCCGGGGTTCGTCGAATGGTTTTCACCCGTACGACCTGCGGTGTGACGGCTGGGGCGGTACGTGAAGTGCGGGGCGCTCAGAGGTTCTTCAGGGCCTCGCGCACCGAGAGCGGCGCGAGGCGCCCGCGTTCCCGCTCGACGAAGCCGCGTACGGCGTCCGGATCGGTCTTGGCGTACTCGCGCAGACACCAGCCGATGGCCTTGCGGATGAAGAAGTCGGGGTGCCCCGACTGGCGCAGGCAGTAGGCGAAGAGGCGCTCGGCGTCGGTGGTGTCCTTGTAACGGAGCTGGTGGAGGAGGGCGGTGCGGGCCACCCACAGGTCCTCGTCGCCGATCCAGGCGTCCATCGCGGCCCTGAGCTTCGGGTCGGCGGCGACCAGGCCGCCCACGACGTGCGCGGCGAGCGCGTCGACGGTGTCCCACCAGGACACCGTCGTCACGAGGTGCCGGGCGACCGGCAGGAAGCCCGACGAGAGACGCTTCACGTGCCGCCGCAGATGGTCCACCGCGAAGTACGCGTACTCGCGCTCCGGCAGCTCCCAGCAGCGCAGCGCGATGGCCGCGCAGTCTGCCTCGTCCGGGCGCGGGAGTCCGGCGAGGACGGTGCGGGACAGTTCGCGGCGCAGGGGTGTGGGCAGGCCGAGGAAGGGGGCGATGTCCTTCATGTACGCCTGTGCCTGCGCGGCCCGCGCCGGGTCGGCCGACGCCGCGTACGTCGCGGTCAGCCGCTCCATGACGGTGTCGGCCAGGGGGCTGTGCGGAACTGTCACGCTCATGGGACGCACCTTAGAACTGTGACGTGCGTGAGACGCTCCATACGGCGATCACACACATATGTCGGTTAGTCTCCCCGGATGTTCGACTCAGCCGCAGCCCGCCCGCAGGGTCTCGCCGAGCGCTGCACGAGGGTGCTGCTCTCGCCGTGGTCGCGGCTGTCCCTGCTGGTGGCGCTGCTCGCGGCCGCCGGAACGTGCGTGCTGCTCTTCGAGCCGCAGCGGCTCATGTCCGACGGCTGGCCCGCACAGCTGGGCGGCGCCGCGGCGGTGCTGGTCTTCGCCGTCGCGTACGGCGTGTGCACGACCGCGTTCGTGCCGCGTCCGTTGCTCAATCTGGCGGCAGGCGCCCTCTTCGGTTCACAGGCGGGCCTGGCCGCGGCGCTCGCGGGCACGGTCCTCGGCTCCGGGATCGCCTTCGGGCTGGGCAGGATGCTGGGGCAGGACGCGCTGCGCCCGCTGCTCCGCGGGCGCTGGCTGAAAGCGGCCGACGGGCAGCTGAGCAGGCACGGCTTCCGGTCGATGCTGGCGGCGCGGCTGTTCCCCGGGGTGCCGTTCGCGGCCGCCAACTACTGTGCGGCGGTGTCGCGCATGGGCTGGCTGCCGTTCCTGCTCGCGACCGGCCTGGGGTCGATCCCGAACACCGCCGCGTACGTCATCGCGGGCGCCCGCGCGTCGACGCCGACCTCCCCCGCCTTCCTCGTCGCGATGGGCTTCATCGCGGTGACCGGGCTCGCGGGCGCGGTGGTCGCGTGGTGCAAGCGCCACCACTTGCGCGGCCGTTAGCCGCCCGAAGCCCTCCGGCTGAATGACCGTCGGGTCCCACGGCGGCCCGGACTCGCTTGTCGTGCGGCACCAGCCGCCCAGTTCTTTCTTGTGCGCCGGAACGAATCGCCGCCTCCCGAGTGACGCGAGACTCACTGGTCGAGGAGGACCTCGGCGCCTCCGTGACCGCCGGCCGAAGGGAACCCGCACATGACCACGGCATCGGGCGAAGCCGCCGCACTGCACCGGCGCAGCGTCGTCGCCGACACCCACAACGACCTGCTCTGCGCGGTGACGGCACGGCCCGTCGACCGGTGGGCGGGGTTCTTCCGCGAGCGGTGGCTGCCCCAGCTCCTGGCGGGCGGCGTCGACGTACAGGTGCTGCCCGTGTTCATCGACGACACCTACCGGCCCGAGGGAGCGCTGCGGCGGACGCTGCGCATGATCGAGGCCGCGCACCGCGTCGCGGAGGGCAACGCCGACGCCGTCCGGCTCTGCGGCGACGGCGCCGAGGTGGACGCCGCCCTGGACGACGGGAGGATCGCCCTGGTGCTCGCCCTGGAAAGCGCGCCGGGCGTCGCCGACGACATCGAACTCCTGGAGACGCTGCACCGGTTGGGCGTACGGATCGCCTCGCTCGCGCACTTCGGACGTACGCCGCTCGCCGACGGCAGCGGAGAGGACGCGGCCGGGAGCCGGCTGACCCGTGCGGGTGTGGCCGCGCTCGCCGAGATGGAACGCATCGGCATGATGTTCGACATCAGCCATCTCGGCGCCGCCGGTGTCGACCACGTACTGGAGCTGGCGTCCCGGCCGGTCATCGCCACGCACTCCTCCGCGCGTGCGCTCCGCGACCACCACCGCAACCTCACCGACGACCAGGTGCGGGCGACCGCCGCGAACGGCGGCGTGATCTGCGTGAACTTCTTCGCCCCGTTCCTCCACGAGAGCGACTTCACCCTCGACCGGCTCGTCGACCACATCGAGCACCTCGCGGACGTCGCGGGCCTCGCACACGTGGGCCTGGGACCGGACTTCGTCCAGGAGGTCATGGCCGACACCACCCCGCCCTGCTGCGCGCACCCGGTCGTCGAAGGCGTGCGCACCGACCAGTTCCTGCCCGGTCTTGAGGGCCCCGCCGGACTTCCCCTGGTGACCGAGGCGCTGCTGCGGCGCGGCTGGGCCGACGGCGACATCGCCCGGGTCCTCGGCGGCAATGTGCTCCGCCTCTTCCGCGACGGCCTGGGCATACCCGCCTCCTGACCCCTGCGGCGTACGACTGGCCGCGCATGACGCCGATTCTCATCCCCCGGCCCATTCCCACCCCCTTCAGGAGGAAGCGTGCTCGTCCCGGTGACCACCCACCCCCGAGCCAGCCTCCGGCGCGTCCTGGAGGATCTGGGCCCCACCCTCCTGGACCTCGTGTGCGGCGACCCGGACGGTGCCGACGACATCGGCGGCGTCGTCATCCACGACCCGCACGACGAACCGGTGCCGCCCCCGCAGGCGCTCGTGCTCGGCGTCGCCGTGCAGGATCCGGTGCAGATCGTTCACCTGCTCGACGCCCTCGGCACGCAGGGCGCCGCCGGGCTCGTCGTCCGTGCGCCGGTCGCCGCCGACGAGAAGGTCACCGAGGCGGTGCGGAGGTCCGGGGTCGCGCTGCTCGGTCTGACGCGCGGCGCCTCGTGGGCGCAGCTCGCCGCGATGCTGCGCGCGCTCATCGCGGAGGGGGATGTCGGGGAGACGGGGCAGGAGACCCTGGGCGGGGTGTCGTCCGGCGACCTGTTCGCACTGGCCAACGCCGTCGGGGCGCTCCTGGACGCGCCGGTCACCATCGAGGACCGCAGCTGGCGGGTGCTCGCCTTCTCCGGGCGGCAGGACGAGGCCGATTCCTCGCGCGTCGAGACCATCCTCGGCCGCCAGGTGCCCGAACGCTTCACGCGCGTCCTGGAGGAGCGCGGTGTCTTCCAGGCCATGTACCGCAGCGACCGGCCCGTCTACGTGGAGCCCCTGGTGGAGGTGGAGGGCGGCGATCTCAGCCTGCCGCGCGTGGCCCTCGCGGTGCGCGCAGGTGACGAGATACTCGGCTCCATCTGGGCCGCGGTCCACGGACCGCTCAGCGCCGAGCGCGAGCAGGCCCTGCGCGACGCCGCCAAGCTGGTCGCGCTGCATCTGCTGCGGCTGCGGGCGGGCGCCGACGTCGAACGCAGGCTGCGCGCCGACCTCGTGGGCACGGCCCTGGAGGGCGGACCCGGCGCGGCGGAGGCCGTCGCCCGCCTCGGGCTCGCCGAGCAGCCGGGCGCGGTGCTCGCCCTCGCCTTCGCCGGCCGCGGGGACGGCGACCGCTCCGCCGCGCGGCACGCCCGTTACGTGGCCGAACGGCAGCGCCTCGCCGACGCGTTCGCGATGCATCTGACGGCGGTCCACCCGCGCTCGGCCGCCGCGCTCGTCGGTGACGTCGTCTACGGCATCGTCCCGGCCCCTGCCGGGCGGCCGGACGCCGAGGAGCGGGCCGCCCGGGTCGCCGAGGAGTTCCTCGAACGCGTCGGCGAGCGGCAGGAGTTGCTCGTCGGGGTCGGTCCGCCCGCGCCGGAGAGCGCCGCCCTGCCCGCGTCCCGGGCCGGCGCCGACCGGGCACTGCGGGTGCTGCGGGCGGGCGAGGGCCATCGCTCGGTGGCCCGCATCAGCGACGTACTCGTCGAGTCGTTGCTCCTGGAGCTCACGGACGCGATCGCCGAACGCGGCGACCCGCCGTCCGGCCCCGTGGCCCGGCTCGGCGCGTACGACGCGGCGCACCACACCTGTCTCGTCGAGACGCTGCGGGCGTGGCTCGACGCGTTCGGCGACGTCGCCACGGCGTCCACCGCCGTCCATGTGCACCCGAACACCTTCCGCTACCGGCTGCGGCGCCTCGCGGAAGTGGGCGGCATCGACCTGACGGACACCGACGCGCGCTTCGCCGCCATGCTGCAACTGCGGCTGTGGCCGCAGACTCGACGGTCCTGACGGAGCGACCGGTGGGCCCGGCGCAAGGAGGGCCGCCGCCCCCGGACAGCGGCCCTCCGGCGATCTCGTAACCAAGTGACGCTACGCTGCCCACGGCAAGGGAGTGATCACCCCTCGCGCTCATACCTTCCGTATCTCCCATCACATGACCGCACCCGCAGCCCATGATCCGTACTTGGACGGCGCAGTTTCCATGTCTTGGCTTGAATCCTTCATTCTCGGGCTCGTCCAGGGACTGACCGAGTTCCTCCCGATCTCGTCCAGCGCGCATCTGCGGCTTACCGCTGCCTTCGCGGGCTGGCACGACCCCGGGGCCGCGTTCACCGCGATCACCCAGATCGGCACCGAGGCAGCCGTGCTGATCTACTTCCGCAAGGACATCGCGCGGATCATCTCCGCGTGGTTCGGCTCCCTCTTCGGCAAGGTGCCACGCTCGGACCACGACGCGCAGATGGGCTGGCTCGTCATCGTCGGCTCGATCCCGATCGGCGTGCTCGGCGTCACGTTCAAGGACCAGATCGAGGGCCCGTTCCGCGATCTGCGGCTCATCGCCACGACGCTCATCGTGATGGGCATCGTCCTCGGCGTCGCCGACCGCCTCGCGGCCCGCGACGAGACCGGCGGCAAGCACCGTGCCGTGAAGGAGCGCAAGAGCCTGAAGGAACTGGGCGTCCGCGACGGTCTGATCTTCGGCTTCTGCCAGGCGATGGCCCTGATCCCGGGCGTCTCCCGCTCCGGCGCCACCATCAGCGGCGGCCTGCTCATGGGTTACACCCGCGAGGCCGCGGCCCGCTACTCGTTCCTGCTGGCCATCCCGGCCGTCCTCGCGTCCGGCGCCTTCGAGCTCAAGGACGCGGGCGAGGGCGGGCACGTGTCCTGGGGCCCCACCATCTTCGCGACGATCATCGCGTTCATCGTCGGCTACGCGGTCATCGCGTGGTTCATGAAGTTCATTACTACGAAGTCCTTCATGCCGTTCGTGTACTACCGCATCGCCCTGGGCATCGCCCTGTTCGTGCTGGTGGGGACGGACGCGCTGAGCCCGCACGCGGGCGAGTCGGCGGACTGAGCTGGGCCCGGGCGACGGCTCTCCGGGCGGTCGGCCGCGGGCCGGCGCCCTGCGCGCGGCGTGTACTGATCTCACCGCTGGAGGATCACAACACGTAGGCTCGTGGCCATGGTTGAGCATCGGATGATCGACGTGAACGGGATACGGCTGCACATCGCCGAGGAGGGTGAAGGCCCCCTTGTCGTGCTGCTGCACGGCTTCCCCGAGTCATGGCACTCCTGGCGCCACCAGTTCGGCCCCCTGGCCGCCGCGGGCTTCCGCGTCGTCGCCCCCGACCAGCGTGGATACGGGCGCAGCGACCATCCCGCCGACGTCGACGCGTACAGCATCCTTCACCTGGTCGGCGACGTCGTCGGGCTGGTCCACGCGCTGGGCGAGGAGAAGGCGTACGTCGTCGGGCACGACTGGGGCGCGCCGGTGGCCTGGCACACCGCGATGATGCGGCCTGACCTGGTGCTCGGGGTGGCCGGGCTCAGCGTGCCGCCGCCCTCCCGGGGTCCCGAGCCGCCGCTGGCCGCCATGGACAAGGCTTTCGGCGGGCGCTTCTACTGGAACTACTTCGACCGTCCCGGTGTCGCCGACGCCGAGTTCGCCGAGGACACCCGCACCGCCCTGCGGAAGTTCTTCTACGCGGCCTCCGGTGACGCCCCCGGCGAGATCATGCAGCCGATGGTCGACCCCGAGCGGGGCTGGCTCGCAGGCATGCCGGACCCCGAGGTCCTGCCGGACTGGTTCACCGAGGACGACCTCGACGTGCTCACGGAGAGCTTCGCCGGGGGCTTCACCGGCGGCCTCAACTGGTACCGCAACCTCGACCGCAACTGGGAACTGACCGCGCCGTGGCAGGACGCCGTCATCACCCCGCCCGCCCTGTACATGTACGGCGACCGGGACATCGTCGCGGCCTTCCCCGGCACACCCGAATTCATCGAGAGCCTTCCCGACCGCTTGCCCCACCTGCACCGCAAGCCCGTCAAGCTGGCGGGCTGCGGGCACTGGACCCAGCAGGAACGCCCGGACGAGGTGAACGAGGCGCTCATCGATTTCCTCGGGACGCGCCGCTGAGTCCGGCCCGTCAGGGGGTGGCACGCAGGAGGACGAGGGATCCGGTGTAGGTGGGCCGGTGGCGCAGGTGGCCGAAGGCCTCGTCCCAGGCGCCGGATCCCAGGGCGCGGCGCAGGGAGGTGTCGATGGGGGGACCTCGCCTCGTGGGCCTGGACCTGGGCCGGGACGGTGACCTCCGCATCCCGAACGACGTCCCCTATCTTGCATCTGCCACGTGAGATCTCATAGATGGCTGGCTAATGCTTGGCTGGTCGACCAGGGCTCTTGGCATATGTGGAACTTCACCCTTGGATGTTGTGCCAGGGGTGGGATGGGCTTGGAGGCGCGAGCGTGAGGCTGTCCGGCCATGGCGGGGCGAGGAGCGTGTGACCAATGGCATGCCAAAAGACCCTCTTCCGGAGGGTTTGACCGGCCTACGGTGAGGGGATGTCGCCCCTCGCCCGCATCAGCGCCTCGTACGCCCCGCGCTTCGCCGAGTTCGCCTTCGAGCCAGCGTTCACGGCCGCCGTGGACCAGCACGTCGCGGAGCTGCGGGACCGGCTCGAGATGGGCGGGGCCGGGCTCGTGCCGCCGACGCCGGACCCCGAGATCCTCGCGGACTACGCCCTGGGGTTCCTCGACGCGCTGTCGGAGAACGGGTGGCGGGAGCCGGTGGGCCATGACTACGCGGTGTGCCGCCTCACCGCCATCTCATGGCTGGTGAGGCGGCACGACCTGGTGCCGGAGTCCGCAGGATCCTGACCGAGGAGCCGAGGGCCCCCGAACCGGTTCCGTCCGGGACCCCGGACCGGTCAGATGTCGAAGCGCTCGCGCTCCTCCACCGGCTGGTTGGTCATCGCGTCCTCGCGCCCCGCCTGGTAGGCGCTCACACTGCCGCGGGCCTTGGCCGTCTCCTGCTCCGCCGTGTTCAGCCACCGCTCCCAGCGCTGACGCATCGGGCCGATGAGACCACCGCCGACGCCGACGATCAGGATGCCCGCACCGGCCGCGAGCGCCGCGTACAGGACGGGCTGGGTGACCGTCGTGGCGATGCCCGCCTGACCGAGGGCCGCGATCACGCCGAGCGCGACGATGCAGGCCCAGACGATCGTGCCGATGGTCTTCCCGTACGACATCGAGGACAGGGCGCTGGTGACGATGTCGCGCACGACGTTGGCCACCGCCATGGCGACGACCATCAGGACGATGGCGACGACGGCACGCGGGATCCAGGAGACGATGCCGTCGAGCATCGTGGAGACCGGGTTGCTGCCGAAGACACCGAAGCCGAGCTGCAGGGTGATCAGGAGCAGGGCGAAGTACACGACCTTGCAGACGATCCCCGTCATGTCGTACTTGGAGTTCGCCAGCATCCGGTGCGCACCCGCCCGTTCGGCGAGTTTCTCGGAACCGGCCTTGCGCAGCACCTTGTCGAGGACCTTGGCGATCATCTTCGACACGAACCAGCCGATGGCCATGACGACCAGGAAGCCGATCAGCTTCGGCACGAATTGCGCGACCTTCGACCAGGCGTCGTTGAGACCCTGGGTGAAGTCCACGGAGAGACTGATGTACTGGGACATGAGTGGCCCTCCACTCGGTGAGCCCGGGCGCCACAACGGCGTCAGGGCGATGAATCCCCCACGGCGCGCGGCTTCCGGCGCGTCCCTTCTCCCTGGATATCAGGCACCACGGGCGGGGACTGTGCGGTGATGGGCCGGATGGGTGACGGCGTGTGACGCACCGGGGCGCTGTGTGTCCGCTCACTTGGAGGATCTGCCCAGTAGCTGAGAGTTCCGATTGTCGTAGCCATCCCCTAGGCTTGACGCATGCCCTTAACCCCTCAGCCCCTTGGTTCCGCACGGTCTGCCGCGGAACTGAACGAGCGGATCCGCGGTCTGTGGATGCGCGCCGGTGGACGTCTCTCGGTCGAACAGCGCCGTGAGTACGAGCAGTTGGTGACCGCATGGGCCGCCGCCGTGCGCGAAGAGGTCGTCAAGGCGGCCTAGCTGCCCAGTTGATGCCCCGGCGCCCCGCGGGCGCTGCGGGCCCGCCCTTCGGGCCACCCTCCGGGCTCTCCCGTCCGGCGCTTGCGAGCCCTCAGCCCTGAGCCGTGAACTCCGCGATACGCGCGAGGGTTTCCGCCGTGCCGGTGTGCACGTGACCCGCCATTCCCAGCGCCCGCGCCGCCGCGACGTTGTCGGCGGTGTCGTCGATGAACAAGGCCCGCTCGGGCTCGACGGCCAGCAGCCGCAGAGCGATCTCATAGATCCGCAGGTCCGGCTTGGCGCATCCGACCTCGCAGGACAGCACGAGGTGATCGGCGACGTCCGACAGTCCACCGGCCGACATGCGCGCCCGCAGACCGGGCCAGGTGTTGCTGACCACGGCGGCGGGGACGCCCCGCTGCCGCAGGCCGCGCAGGCACGCCACGAGCTCCGCGTCCCAGTTCTCGGCGGCCGCCAGGTCCCGGCGCAGCTCGGCGATCACGTCCGGTCCCGTGCGGAGCCGCCCCCGGACGGTGTCCCACCACGCGTCCTCGCTGACGCGGCCTACGAGAACTCCGGATTCGTTCCCCTCGTACAGCGCGGCCATGAAGGCGGCGGCCGGGATGCCCAGCCGCCTGCCCCAGGCCGCCGCGACGGCGGGCAGGTATTCGCGGACGAGCACACCGCCGACGTCGATCAGTACGCCGCGGGTGTACGAGCTCATGAGCCGTACCTTCGACGAGTGGCGCCCCGCCGTCAACGGCTGCCGCGTCAGCCCTTGCCCTGACGTGCCTTCCTCGCGATACGGCGCTTCTGCCGCCCCGTCAGTTCCCTGCGGTTGCCCTGCCTTTTGTACGCCGCGATGCGCTGCTCGTTCTTCACCGGGCCTCCCAGCTCGGAGTGCTCACGCTTCCCGAAGAACGCTCCACGAACACTCTACGAACGCACAGCGGGCGCTCAACTGTCCGGCATAGTACGACAGTTGGTCTGCACGGCGCCCCGCACCGACCGCAACATACGCGCCGCGCCGCCAGCCCTTTCCGGCATGTTTCCGCATGCCTCTTGGCTGCGCACGCCCCGTGCCCAACACTGACCCGATGACGCAGCGCGTGGAACTCGCCGCCGTGATGGACCGGTTGGCCATCGACTCCCTCATCACCGAGTACGCAGTGACCGTCGACGACGGCGACTGGGGCGCCTACCAGCGGCTCTTCACCCCGGACGGACGCGCCGACTACAGCTCGGCGGGCGGTATCGACGCGAGCGCCGCCGAGGTGGCCGGATGGCTGGCGGGGACGATGGAACTCTTCCCGATGCGGCAGCACCTGATCGTCAACAGGATGCTGCGGTTCGGGACGCTCGACCAGGACGTCGGCGACCTCGCGCAGGTCCAGGCGGACTACGTGAACCCGATGCGCTTCGCCACGAGCGAGGGGGCGGGCGAGGACGGGAACGGGGATGGAGGGAAGGGAGATGAGGGTGGGGGCGGCGCGGAAGCCTCCGCCCCCGACTTCATCTGCGGCGGCCGCTACGCCTTCACGGCCCTGCGCACGCACCAGGGCTGGCGGCTGCGCCAGGTGACCGTGCGCGAAAAGTGGCGCCAGGTCCAGCAGCGGTCCCGGACCCGCGCGTCCGGCTGAGAAACCGTGCCGGAAAAGCCTCTGGGAAATTGCACGGCAGGCGCACTGTCCTAGATCGTCCGGGGCGCGCACACTGGAGGAACGACCTGGCGTCGGGGAGCGAGGGAGGCGCTGCATGGATCTTCTCGGCGACGACCGGGACCGGCGGTGGCCACGCCTTTCGGCCGCCTGGGCCGCCCCGGCCTCCTCGGCTTCGGGGCTGCTCGCATCGGCCCGATGGCGAGGCGTCCTCGCCGTCCTCGCCGGCGCACTGCCCGCCCTCGCCTTCCCCGCCCCGTCGCTGTGGTGGTTCGCCTACGTCGCGCTCGTGCCCTGGATCCTGCTGGCACGCTCGGCGGAGACCGGACGCAGGGCCGCGATCGACGGATGGCTCGGCGGCCTCGGGTTCATGGTGGCCGTGCATCACTGGCTGCTGCCGAGCCTCCATGTGTTCACCCTCGTCATCGCCGCGCTGCTGGGCCTGCTGTGGGCGCCGTGGGGCTGGCTGGTACGCAGGCTCCTGGGCGGGGCGATCACACCGGGGCGGACCACGGCCGCGCTGGTCGTCCTGCCGTCGGCCTGGCTGATGGTCGAACTGGTCAGGTCCTGGGAGGGGTTGGGCGGTCCGTGGGGGCTGCTCGGCTCCAGTCAGTGGCAGGTCGAGCCCGCCCTGCGCCTCATGTCGGTGGGCGGGGTGTGGCTGGTCAGCGCCCTGATCGTCACCTTGAACACCGCCGTCGCCGCGCTCGTCGCGGCCCACGCCGTCCGCTCGCCGGGGGCATCACGCACGTCAGCGGTGCCCCGCGCCTCGGGGGTGTCCAGGAGTTCCACGATCTCCGGGATCTCCCGCGCATCCGTGGCCAGGACCCTCCCCGCCACCGCCGGGCTCGTGGCCGTGGCCGCCGTGACCACCTCCGCGTGGGTCTGGGCGCCGCGCCCCGAGCCCACGGGCCGGACGATGCGCGTGGCCGTCGTCCAGCCCGGCGTCATGGACGGGGTCGGCGGCGCCGACAAGCGGCTCGCGCGCGAGGAGGAACTGACCCGCGGCCTGGCGGGACGGGACCTGGACCTCGTCGTCTGGGGCGAGAGCAGTGTCGGCTACGACCTCGCGGAGCGCCCCGACGTCGCCCGGCGGATAGCCGCGCTCTCCCGGGAGGTGGGCGCCGACATCCTGGTGAACGTGGACGCCCGCCGATCGGACATGCCAGGCATCTTCAAGAGCTCCGTACTCGTCGGCCCCCAGGGCCCGACCGGCGACCGCTACGACAAGATGCGGCTCGTCCCCTTCGGCGAGTACGTACCCGCCCGCTCGCTCCTCGGCTGGGCGACGTCCGTGGGCAAGGCGGCGGGCGAGGACCGCAGGCGCGGTGAGCGTCCGGTGGTGATGGACGTCGGGGGCACCCTGAAGGTCGGGCCACTGGTGTGCTTCGAGTCGGCCTTCCCCGACATGAGCCGGCATCTGACGCGTGAGGGCGCCCAGTTGCTGCTCGCGCAGTCGTCCACCTCGTCGTTCCAGTCGAGCTGGGCGCCCGAGCAGCACGCCTCGCTCGCGGCGGTGCGGGCCGCCGAGACCGGCCGCCCCATGGTGCACGCCACGCTCACCGGCGTCTCCGCGGTCTACGGCGCCGACGGCGAGCGGGTCGGGGCACCGCTCGGCACCTCGGCGAGCACCACGTCGACGTACGACATACCGCTGGCCAAGGGCGTCACCCCGTATGTCAGGCTGGGCGACTGGCCCGTGCACACGGCCCTCGCCGTGCTCGCGGTGCTGTGCGCGGCGGAGGGCGTGCGTTCCCTGCGGGGCCCCGGCCCCGTGAAGGGACGGCTCAGCCAGCCTGCTCCTGAGCCGCGAGAACCACGCGCTCGCACAGCTCATGGGTCGCCAGCGCATCCCGGGCGCTGAGCACCTTGCCCGCGCGCACGGCGTCGAGGAACGCGAGGACCACCTGCTCGATGCCGCGCTGCCGGGCCACCGGCACCCAGTCGCCGCGCCGCCGCACGCTGGGCTGGCCCTTGTGGTCGATGACCTCGGCGAGGTTGAGCACCTGCCGCTTGGTGTCCTGTCCGGACACCTCGAGGATCTCCTCGGTGGAACCGCTCAGCCGGTTCATCATGCCGATCGCGGTGAAGCCGTCCCCCGCGAGCTGCAGCACGACGTGCTCCATGAGCCCGTCCTGGCTGCGGGCGCGCACGCCGACGTGCTCGACCGGTCCCGGCACGAGGAATCGCAGCGTGTCCACGACGTGGATGAAGTCGTCGAGGACGAGCGTGCGGGCGTCCTCCGGCAGGCCGACGCGGTTCTTCTGCATCAGGATCAGCTCGCGCGGGTGCTCGACGCACTGCGCGTAGCCGGGCGCGAAGCGTCGGTTGAAGCCGACGGCGAGGCTGACCGCGCGCTCCTCCGCCAGCCGCACGAGCCGCTCGGAGTCGGCGAGTTCGTACGCGAGGGGCTTGTCGACGTAGGTGGCGACGCCCGCTTCGAGCAGCCGCGTCACGATCTCCGGGTGGGCGGAGGTCGAGGCGTGCACGAAGGCCGCGTCGATGCCCTGGGCGAGGAGCGCGTCCAGATCGGTGTGGCAGCGCTCCTCGGGGATGTGGTGGGTGCCCGCGACGCGGGCGAGGGTGGCGGGCGTGCGCGTCTGCAGGTGCAGCTCGACCCCCGGCAGGGTGGTGAGCACCGGCAGATACGCCTTCTGCGCGATGTCACCAAGTCCGATACAGCCGACCTTCACCACTGTCCCTGTCTCCTCTATCACTGTGCGAGTTCTGCTCCCGCAGCATACGGCGGCTGCGGCGGCTGCCATCCGGCGATCGGGGCGAGGCGCCGCAGGATCAGGTTCGGGCCCAGGCGCCCGGCCGGGGCTGCCGGGTAATCGGGTGGGTGGGAAAGATCCGCCGCGCAGCGGCGGGCAGGGCGCAGTCGACCCGCGGACCAGCCCCCAGCCCCCGCACCCCCCGCCGGCCAGAGGCGAACTCACCCATGCGGGCCAACTTCCGCCCGTTCCCTCGCCGAAAGCACCCCCCGCCCCCCAGAGTTGCGCGAATGCACCGAACCACGACCGCCGCCACGCTCCTGGCCTCCGTGGCGGTCACCGCCCTCTCCGGATGTGTGAGCGTCGAGCGGCACCCCGCCCCAGGTCCGTCCGCCGAGAGTGCCCCGCCCCCGGCGCCCCGCACCGACGGCTACTCCCGCCCCCGGGTCGTGGAGGCCCCCGCCCGCGAAGCCCTTGAACTCATCGGCCCGCCCCGCGCCCCGGCACCCCGCACCACCGGCACCGCCCCGACCGTCCCCGCCGCACCGCAGCGCACGCCCGACCCCGCGCGCCACTCGGACCCGCCCCCGCGCCGCCATGCTCACCGGCCCGAGGCCGCCGAACCGCCGGCTCTTCCCACCTCCGTGCCCACGACCGCGGACCTCTGCGCCCTGGGCAAGCAGTACGGCGGCTGGCAGCCGGGCAGCCCCGAGGCAACCATCTGCCAGGACGCCTACGGGCACTGACCCCACCGCTGACCCCACCCCACAAAGCCACCGCACACGGAGCCCTCCCCCTCACTCCACCTCGCTCCCCTCCCCCAACTGCAGCTCCAGCCGCCCGATGGCCGCCCGAATCCCGTCCCCGTACCCGTCGTCCCCCAGCGCTCCGACCACCCCGCGCGCCCGCCGGATGTGGTTGCGCGCCGCCTCGGGGCGGCCCAGCTTCGCGTAGTCCGCGGCCAGGTTCAGGTGCAGGGACGGGTAGAAGCCGCGGACCGCGATCGAGTCGTGGTGTTCATGCAGGCGCTCGTCCGTGAGCTCGTCCGCCGCCGACAACGCCCGCAGGTCCCACGCCAGTTCGTCCGACGGGTCCTCCTGCGTGTCCGCCATGTAATGAGCGAGCGTGCAGCGGTGCAGCGGGTCTCCGTCCTCGCCGATCTCCGACCACAGACCGAGGAAGCGGCCCTGCGCCTCCTCACGGTCACCCCCGTGGTGCAGCATGACCGCCTGCCCGATCCGGGTCATCATGGCATCTTCCGCCGCCTGCTCCTGCTGCTCCGCCACCAGGTCCTCCACGCTCGTACGCCCATCGTGCACACCGTTCTCGACGCTATCCGCCCCCACTGACAATCACGGTCAGGCGCGATCGGCCGCGAGGCGCTCACGCATACCGCTGGGCCAGGCCGGTGACGGTCCTGGTCAGTGCGGCGCGGAGTTCGGGCGGGCCGAGCACCTCGGCTTCAAGCCCCAGCCTCAGGAGGTCGCTCACCGCGACGGGCAATGTCTCGACCTCCAGGTCGACCACCCGTCTGCCGTCCGCGTCCGGCTCGCCCGCCGCCTCCACGGCCCGCGCCCCCGCCGCCCCGAACAACGCGGGCAGCAGCCGGAGCCCCGCCGGTGAGATCCGCACGCGCGCCGTGCCCTGCAGCACCCGCGCCCGCAGGTCGCGCGCGGCGCCCTCCCAGTAGGCGGCCAGATCGAACCCGGCGGGCCGCACGGAGGGCTCATCCGCCGCCGTCACCTCCAGGAAGCGTGAGACCCGGTAGGTACGTACGGCGTCGTCGGCGGCCTCACCTGCAGCTGCCACCAGATACCAATTTCCCGCCTTGAGCACGAGCCCCAAAGGATGCAGCTCACGCCGCACTTCACCGCCCCACCGCCGGTAGTGCGCCCGCAGCACCCGCTGACGCCACACGGCGTCGGCGACGACGGACAGCAGCGGCGCGGGATCGGCCGCGCGGAACCACCCCTCCGCGTCCAGGTGAAAGCGCTCCTGGATCCGCCGTGACCGCTCACCGAGCCCGGCCGGGAGCGCCGCGCCCAACTTGAGCTGAGCGGTGACCAGTTCGGCCCCCAGACCCAGATCGGCGGCGGCGGCCGGCATCCCCGCGAGGGCAAGGGAGTCGGCCTCGTCGTCCGTGAGTCCGGTCAGCCGGGTGCGGTAGCCGTCCATCAGCCGGAGACCGCCCGCCGGACCCCGCTCGGCGTACACGGGCACACCGGAGGCGGCGAGGGCCTCCGCGTCCCGGTAGACGGTCCGCACCGAGACCTCCAGCTCCTCGGCGAGTTCGGGCGCGGTCATGCGCCCGCGGTTCTGGAGCAGCAGGAGCAGGGCGAGAAGCCGGTCAGCACGCATGGGATCAAGTCTGCACCCGTACCTGACAGAAGGTGTCAGGTACGGGCGTCAAGCTCTTCTCAGGACCCCGGGGCCACCCCGGCCCGCCGAACCCCGGCACCCCACCAACACCGCCCCGAGAAAGGCACCCCATGACCACGCAAGCCACCGGCACCTTCACCTTCTCCCACTGGGACGAGAAGCCGGTCTCCGGAGCGGAGGGCGGCGCCCGCATCGCGCACGCCGCCGTCACGAACGACTTCGCCGGTGCCATCGAGGCCACCGGCACCTCCTGCGAGTACACGCTCGTGTACGTCGACGAGACCACCGGCGCCTTCGTGGGCTACGAGTTCATCGAGGGAACCGTCGACGGTCGCACGGGCTCCCTCGTCCTGGAGCAGCGCGGCTCGTTCGGCGCCGACGGCACGGTCACCTGCCTCCTGACCGTGCAACCCGGCTCGGGATCGGGTGAGTTGACGGGCCTCTCCGGCACCGGCGCGTTCACCGCACGGCACGGTGAGACCACCGTCCCGTACAGCCTCACGTACGAGATCGGCTGACCCCGGCCCACAAAGACCCCCGCCCACAAAGAAGTCAGCCCACAAGGAGGTCAGCCCGGAAGACAGTCAGCCCAGATCCGGAATCCGCCAGTCGATCGGCTCGTGACCCTGCGCCGCCACCGCCTCGTCGATCTGTGTGAAGGGGTGCGAGCCGAAGAACTTCTTCGCGGACAGCGGCGAGGGGTGCGCTCCCTTCACGACCACGTGCCGCTCCTCGTCGATGAGCGGGAGCTTCTTCTGGGCGTAGTTGCCCCACAGGACGAAGACGGCGGGATCGGGGCGCTCGGCCACCGCACGGATCACCGCGTCGGTGAACTTCTCCCAGCCCTTGCCCTTGTGGGAGTTGGCCTCTCCCGAGCGGACCGTGAGCACCGCGTTCAGGAGCAGGACGCCCTGCTTGGCCCACGGCATCAGATAGCCGTTGTCCGGCACGGGGTGGCCGAGCTCCTCCTTCATCTCCTTGTAGATGTTGCGCAGCGAGGGCGGGGTCTTCACGCCCGGCCGCACGGAGAAGCAGAGGCCGTGCCCCTGCCCTTCGCCGTGGTACGGGTCCTGGCCGAGGACCAGCACCTTCACCTGGTCGTACGGCGTCGCGTCGAGCGCGGCGAACACTTCGTCACGCGGAGGGTAGACGGGACCCTTCTCCCGCTCTTGCTCGACGAACTCGGTGAGCTCCTTGAAGTAGGGCTTCTGCAGCTCCTCGCCGAGGACTCCGCGCCAGGACGCGGGCAGCATGGCGATGTCGGTCACGTCAACAACCTCCGGTGTGCGGTCACTTCTCACTCACCGAAGAACCTACCGGCGGCCACTGACAATCAGCGCCGCCCACCGGTCGCCGGCCACGCGCCACCAGCTACGCGCTACCAGCTGGTCTTGCGCTGCAGCTCCCACATCATCATGATCGCCGAGGGGTCGAGGGCGCGCTCGCCGCCCGCGATCTCCTCGCTCGCCATGATGTACTGCTTGCCCTGCCACAGCGGCAGCAGCCGCGCGTCGTCCACGAGGAGCTTCTGGGCCCGCTCGAAGTCGTCGGCGACCGCGCCCCGGTCGGCCTCACGGCGCGAACGCGGCAGCACCTCGTCGGTGATCTCCTTCGACGGGTACGGCGTATTCAGCACGTTCTTCTCGCCGATGAACGGCGCGATGAAGTTCTCCGCGTCGGGGAAGTCGGGGAACCAGCCACGGCCGAAGACCGGGTACTCGCGCTTCTTGGTGCCCGCGTCGAACTCGGTCCAGGGACGGCCCTTGATGGTGATCTTGAACAGGCCCGACGCCTCGAGCTGCCGCTTGATCTCCTTGAACTCTCCCTCGGTCGCCGAGCCGTACCGGTCGGTCGTGTACCAGAGGGTGAGCGGCACGGGTGCGTTGATGCCCGCGCTCTTGAGGATGTTCGCGGCCTTGGTGTCGCTGGGGTCCCCGTAGTCGTCGAAAAAGCCGGTGCCGTGCCCGGTGAGCCCCTGGGGGACCATCGAGTACAGCGGCTCGACGGTGTCCTGGTAGATCTTGTGTGCGATGGCCGGGCGGTCGATGACCTGGGCGAACGCCTGGCGGACCGGCTTCTTCCTGGCCCAGGGGTCATCGGGGTTGAACACCAGGTAGCGGATCTCGGTGCCCGAGCCCTCCACGAGCTGGATGCCCTCGCGCGCGTTCTTGTTCGCCTGCATCTCGACGATGTCCTTCGCCGCGAGTCCGCGGAAGGTGACGTCGATCTGCTTGTTCTTCAGGGCGTCGACCATGGCGGCCGACTTGTTGAAGTATCGGATCGTGACGGCGTCGTTCTTGCGGTCGGCCGCACCCTTGTAGTTGGTGTTCTTGACCAGGTCCGCGCGGTCACCGGCCTTGTACGCCTCCAGGTCGTACGGCCCCGAGCCCGCGATCGTGGTGCCCTCGCGGAGCTTGTCCGCCGGGTACTCACTGGGGTCGACGATCGACATGGCGGGCGTGGAGAGCACGAACGGGAAGGTGGCGTCCGGCTTCTTGAGCCGGAACGTGACCGTCCGGTCGCCCTTCGTCTCCACCGAGTCGAGTGACCCGAGCAGACCCGTGGGCCCGCCCTTCACGTCGATGCGCCGCATGCGGTCGAAGGTGTACTTGACCGCCTTCGCGTCGAGGTCGTGGCCGTCGGAGAACTTGAGGTCCTCGCGCAGCTCGCAGGTGAAGACCATGTTCGTCGCGTCGGTGAACTTGCAGGACTCGGCCGCGTCCGGCTCGGGCTCGGCCGCCCCGCTGGGGAAGCTGAGGAGCGTCTGGAAGACGTTGCGGTACAGCTCCCAGGAGCTGTCCCAGGCGGCGGCCGGATCGAGGGTGCTGGGAGCACTCATCGTGCCGACGGTGATCCGCTGCTCCTCGTCGGAATCGTCCGACGAGAAGACCCCGCATCCCGAGAGCAGGGACAGGGACACCAGCGCCGCGGCGGGCCGCAGACCCCGGCGGGGCAGCCCGGCCGGGCCACGGAGACCCGCTGCCGCCACCAGGCGAACTTCACTGAACACGCGCACGCTCCTCGATCGGCCATGCCATGGGGTCGGGAGACAATATCGCAATGCCCCGCCGGGCCAACTTGCGGCGCCGACGGGGCACTTGATGCGCGCGTACGTCCCCTTTAGGTGGTGTACCTCGCGGTTGGGCGGGCTTCGTCAGCTGACGCCCGCATTGAGGAAGATGCCGCCATCGACCACGAGTGTCTGACCTGTGACCCAGTCGGACTGGCTGGACGTGAGGAACGCGGCGGCGCCCCCGATGTCCTCCGGCACACCGAGCCGCCCCAGGGGGTACGCGGCGGCGGCCTCCTCCTCGCGGCCCTCGTACAGCGCCTGGGCGAACTTGGTCTTGACCACGGCCGGCGCGATCGAGTTGACCCGCACCTTGGGCGCGAACTCGTGCGCGAGCTGGACGGTGAGGTTGATCATGGCGGCCTTGCTCATGCCGTACGCGCCGATGAACGGCGAGGGGGCGACGCCCGCCACGGAGGCGATGTTCACGATCGCGCCGCCGTTCTCGCTCTGCCAGGCCTTCCAGGTCTGCTGGGCGAAGCCGAGCGCCGAGATCACGTTGGTCTCGTAGACCTTGCGCGCCACGTTGAGGTCGAGCTCCGCCATCGGACCGAACACCGGGTTCGTGCCGGCGTTGTTGATCAGGAAGTCGACCCGTCCGAAGGCCTCCATGGCGCGCTCCACGGCGACCGCCTGGTGGGCCTCGTCATGGGCCTTGCCCGCGACGCCGATGACGCGGTCGGCGCCGAGCTTCTCGACCGCCTCCTTCAGCGCGTCCTCGTTGCGTCCGGTGATGCATACGCGGTCACCGCGGGCGACGAGCGCCTCCGCGATGCCGTAGCCGATACCGCGGCTGGCGCCCGTGACGAGCGCGGCCTTTCCGCTGTCCTGCACAGTCATCTCCGCATCCCTCCGGGACAGAACTAGTTGAGCGGGCCGCCGGCCACGTACATGACCTGACCCGAGACGAAGCCCGCCGCGTCGCCCGTGAAGAAGGCGATGGCGTTGGCGATGTCATCGGGGCGGCCGACGCGCTGCACCGGGATCTGGGTGGCGGCGGCGGCCTGGAAGTCCTCGAAGCCCATGCCGACGCGGTCGGCGGTGGCCTTGGTCATCTCGGTGACGATGAAGCCCGGGGCCACGGAGTTGGCGGTGACGCCGAACTTGCCGAGCTCCTTGGCGAGGGTCTTGGTGAAGCCCTGCAGACCGGCCTTGGCCGCGGCGTAGTTCACCTGGCCGCGGTTGCCGAGCGCGGAGGACGAGGAGAGGTTCACGATCCGGCCGAACTTGGCGTCCACCATGTGCTTCTGGATCGCCCGGGACATCAGGAAGGCACCGCGCAGGTGCACGTTCATGACCATGTCCCAGTCGTCCGCGCTCATCTTGAAGAGGAGGTTGTCGCGGAGCACACCGGCGTTGTTCACGAGGATCGTGGGCGCGCCGAGCTCGTCGGCGATCCGGGCGATGGCCGCCTCGACCTGAGCCTCGTCGGACACGTCGCAGCCGACGGCGATCGCCTTGCCACCGGCAGCGGTGATCTGCGCGACGGTGTCCTTGCAGGCGGCCTCGTCGAGGTCGATCACCGCGACGGCGCGGCCTTCGGCGGCCAGACGCACGGCGGTCGCCGCGCCGATGCCTCGCGCTGCTCCGGTCACGACCGCGACGCGCTGCTCAGTGGTGGACATGCTGGTTCTCCTCGCCCTTGGGATGCGGCTCTACGGTACGCCCCGATGGTGAGCGACCGCTTAGTACCTTCAGCTGAACGAGACGCTAGAAGCCCTGGCACCCGGTGTCAACGGCACACCGGGGCCTGTGATTCTTTACCTCACCAGGAGGTCGAGGAGTCGGTCCACCTCTGCGGCAGGATCCGCCGTGAGGCCCGTGTGCACCGGCCCCGGCTGTACGACGGTCGAGCGCGGCGCGATCAGCCACCGAAAGCGCCGCCCGGCGTCGTCGCGCTCGGCCTGGCCTGCCGCTTCGCCGCCCTCGCAGATCCGCTGGACGGCACCGAGCGCGGCCCTGATGCCGCTCACGTCGGCCCCGGGGTCCAGGGCCCGCAGCTTGCCCTCGTCGAGATGGGTGCGGGCGGCCACGAAGGACTTGGCCCGGCAGTAGACCACCACGCCAGCGTTGAACTGCTCCCCGCGCTCCACGCGCGGCACGACGCGCACGAGGGCGTACTCGAAGACGTCCCGCTGAGGCGGCTGTGGCGACGGCTGCTCGGTCACTGGGTGGCGCCCTTCCGCTGCGGCTCGGGCAGCTGGATCCGTTCGTGGATGGTCTTGGCGCGCGGCAGCAGGGCCGCCACGTAGGCGCGGCGCACGGCGTCCGGGCTGTCGAAGCCGGGCTCGTCCACCAGCCATGCGTCGGGCACGTCGGCTGCCGCGGCGGTGAGCAGCTCCTCCGTGACGAGCGGGGCGAGCTCGGCCGCGGCGGCGGCCACGTCGGGGCCGAACGGGGCCAGGGCGTGGTCGGAGGCGTCGTACGGCTTGGCGGCGGCGGTCTCCGCGGTGCGCCAGTTGTGGTGCCAGATCATGCTCGCGCCGTGGTCGATGAGCCACAGGTCGCCGCCGACGACCAGCATGTTCGGATTCCGCCAGGAGCGGTCCACGTTGTTGATGAGCGCGTCGAACCACACGACGCGGCCCGCCTCGGCCGGGTCGACGCCGAAGGCGAGCGAGTCGAAGCCGAGGGCGCCCGAGAGGTAGTCCATGCCCAGGTTCAGGCCGCCGCTCGACTTCAGGAGCTCCTGCACCTGCTGGTCGGGCTCGCCCAGGCCGATCACGGGATCGAGGTGGATGCCCACCAGGCCGGGCACCCGGAAGCCGAGACCACGCGCCAGCTGTGCGCAGATCACCTCGGCGACCAGCGTCTTGCGGCCCTGTCCGGCCCCGGTGAACTTCATGACGTACGTCGCGTACATCCCCTGGCCGTCGGCGGCCTCGACGAGGCCGGGGAGCGATCCGCCCTCCCGCAAGGGCGTGGCGTAGCGGACCGCGGTGACTTCGGTGAGCATTGCCCCAGGTTAATGCCGGTCCGAACGCGGCCCGCGCAAGAAGTGCTTGAGCGTTTGAACACAGCGGGGCGCGATCTCGTACCACCGGACATGACCATTTCGAAGGAACCTCAGCCCGCGCTCTCCCGCCGCTCCGTCGTCGCGGCGGCGGGTGTCGTCAGCCTGGCCGCGGCGCTCGCCGCGTGCGGGGAGGGCGATGACGGCGGATACGGCGGGGACGGCAAGGACGCTGCCGACTCCACTCCTGCCGCCGAGCAGACGCCCGGCGAGGCTGCCGGTGGCGCCGCCGGGGCCGCGCTCGCCAAGACATCGGAGATCCCGGTGGGCGGCGGCAAGATCTTCAAGAAGGAAGGGGTGGTGGTCACCCAGCCTACGAAGGGCGAGTTCAAGGCCTTCTCGAACCGCTGCACCCATAAACAGTGTCCGGTGACGAGCGTCGAGGGCGGCACCATCAACTGCCCCTGCCACGGCAGCAAGTTCTCCATCGCCGACGGGAGCGTGAAGGCCTCCCCGGCACCGAAACCGCTGCCCGCGGCCGAGATCAGTGTGGACGGCGACTCGATCAAACTGGCCTAGGACGTCTCGGTCACACTGCCCTGGGCCGCTTCCAGGTGCCGAGTATCTCCTGGGTGGTGGCGATGGTGGCCACCAGGGCGAGCGTGTTGCGGATCATCGCGGGTGCGTAGTCGGAGGGGACTCCCGCGATGGCGTCCGACGGCACGACGGCGGTGTAGCCCAGGTTCACGGCGTCGAAGACGGCGTTCGGTATCGCCACGTTCGCCGACACACCGGTCACCAGGAGGGTGCGGCAGCCCAGGTTGCGCAGCAGCGGGTCGACGTCCGTGCCCGCGAGGGGCGAGAGGCCGTGCAGCCGCCGTACGACGAAGTCCTCCTCGGCAACTTCGATGGGCGGCGCGATCCGCACGGCCTTCGTCCCGGAGAGCTGCTGCACGGGCAGCCGTCCCGCGGCACGGAAGAGGCGGGCGTTGTGGTTGGCGCCGCGCCCGTCGGGCCGCCGTTCGGCGACGGCGTGCAGCACCTGGACCCCGGCCTGGTGGGCGGCGGAGACGAGCCGCGCGACATTGGCGAGGCAGCCCGACGAGCGTGCCACGTCGGCGAGTTCGGGCAGCGCGCTCTCCGTCCCCACCACGCCCTGCTGGCACTCGACGGTCATCAGGACGGTGCTTGCGGGGTCGAGGAGTTCCCTGAGCTGTTCGTACGACGGCATCGCTCCCCCTGTCCGGATCATCCGGGTCGGCTGGGTCATCCGGGGCGGCCGGGACAGCCGGCGCCCGGGATGCGCGGAGGTTAGCCGCCATTGCGTCATGGCGGAAGAGACCGCATGCTTTCCAGACGCACGGTTCTGACGGGTTGTCAGTTCTGGCTGTGCGCCCACCTTTTCCACATGTCGCGGGAGGACCGATGGCCGTCACACAGCGCCGGGGCCGCAGGATCATGATGTCGCCGGGCGAACTCGACGCCTACCTCAGCACGGAACGTACCTGCCGCGTCGCGACCGTGTCCGGCGACGGCGCCCCGCACGTGAGCGCCCTCTGGTTCGCCTGGGACGGCACGTCCTTGTGGCTCTTCTCCATCACCCGCAGCAAGCGCTGGGCCGATCTGCGGGGCGACCAGCGGATCGCCGTGGTGATCGACTCGGGCGTGGAGTACGGGGAGTTGCGGGGCGTGGAGCTGTCCGGGACGGCGGTCTTCGTGGCCGAGTCACCGCGGATGGGCGATCCTTGCCCCGAACTCGAAGCCCCGGAGCGGCTGTTCGCCCAGAAGTACTTCGGGATGGACACGATGCCGTACGACGGGAAGCACGCCTGGATCCGGCTCACCCCCGACGCGATCACGTCCTGGGACTTCCGGAAACTGGCGGAACTGCAGGCCCGGCCCTGAGCTCTAGCGCAGCCCGGCACCGGCCACCTGGAGCGCCTCCACCGCCGCCCTGATCGACGGGCGGCGGTCGGCGTCCGCGCGCCACACGACGTACACATGACGGCGCACGAGGTTGCGCACCGGGACCGCCCTGACCCCGGCCGGCATCGGGTCGCGCCCCAACTGGGGTGCCACGCAGACGCCGAGGCCCGCGGCCACCAGCGCGAGCTGGGTGTGGTGCTCCTCCGCGCGGTGCGCGATCCGCGGCTCGATGCCCTTGGCGCGCAGCGTGAACATCAGCCACTCGTGGCAGAACTCCCCCTCCGCCCAGGTGATCCACTCGTCGTCCGCGAACTCCTCCAGGTCCACCTCGGCACGGTCGGCGAGGGGATGCGCCGCGGGCATGGCGACATCGGCGGGGTCGTCCAGGAGCGATGCCTTGACCAGACCTTCGGGCATCGGCAGCGGCTTGTTGTACCAGTCGAGGACGACCGCCATGTCGATGTCTCCGCGCACCACGGCGGCGACTCCGGGCTGCGGCTCCATCTCCTGGGAGCGGACGCGCAGGCCGGGGTGCCCGGCACGCAGTGCGGTGAGCGTGGCGGGCAGCAGGCCGCGCATCGCCGTGGGGAACGCGGAGATCCGCAGCTCGCCGACGGCCTTGCCGCGCTGTTCCTCCAGGTCGGACTGGGCGAGCTCCACCTGCGAGAGGATGCGCGCGGCATGCTCGGCGAGCAGCCGTCCGGCATCGGTGAGCCGTACGCCCCGGCCGTTCTTGGCGAGGAGCTGCTGGCCCACCTCGCGCTCCAGCTTGGTCATCTGCTGGGAGACGGCCGACGTCGTGACGTGCAGTCCGGCCGCGGCGCCGCTGACCGAGCCGTGCCGGGCCAGTGCGTCGAGTGTGCGCAGGCGCTCCAGGTTCAACATGTAAGCGATGCTACGCGGTATCGGGCAGTTAAATTCGCTTGTTCTACGAGGTCGGCTGGCTGAGGGTGAGGTCCATGAGCGTCACCACCCCTCCCGGCTCCGCCACCACCACGTCCCCCACCTCCCCGCCCTCCGCTGCCGGTTCTGCCGGCCCGAAGCGCCGCCGCGCCCTCGGCTGGCAGCTCCGCTTCGGCATCCTCTCGCTGATCTGGGGCTTCAGCTTCCTCCTGATCAAGGTCGGCACGGAGGGCTACGCCCCGTTCCAGGTCACCCTGGGACGGCTGGTGTTCGGCACCGCGGTCGTCGCGGTCGTCCTCGTGATGAAGCGCGAGCGGCTCCCGCACGGGGCACGGACCTGGGCGCACCTCACCGTCTCCGCACTGCTGCTCAACGCCCTGCCGTTCTCGCTCTTCGCGTACGCGGAGCTGACGATCCCGTCCACGCTCGCCGGCATCTGCAACGCGACCTCGCCCCTGTGGGGCATGGCGCTCTCCATGGTCGCCCTCTCCGAGGACCGGCCCACACGGCGCAGGGTCGCGGGGCTCGGCATCGGATTCCTCGGCGTGCTCACGGTGCTGGGCGCCTGGCAGGGCTTCAGCGGACTCGACTTCCGTGGCACGTCGATGGCGCTGCTCGCCTCGCTGAGCTATCCGGTCGGCTGGATCTACGTGCGCCGCACCCTGGCCGGTTCCGGCCACTCGAACCTCTCGCTGACCGGTGCCCAGCTCCTGGTCGCGACCGCCGAGCTGGCCGTCGTGACACCGCTGTTCACGTCGCTGCCCACCCACTTCCCCGTCGGGCCGCTCCTCGCGATCGTGGCACTGGGTGCCGTCGGCACCGGACTCGCCTTCCTGATTCAGTACGGCCTCGTCGCCGAGGTCGGTCCGACGACGGCCCAGATGGTCACGTACTTCGTCCCGGTCATCGCCACCGCCGCGGGCGTCGCCGTACTCGGCGAGTCCTTGAGCTGGTCGACGCCGGTCGGCGCGGTGATCGTCCTGGCAGGCGCAGCCCTCACCCAGTCCAGGCCACGAGCCCGGCCCACCGTGCCATCCGTGCCACCCAGGCAGGACGGCACGCGGAACGAGCCGATCACGCATAGCCACGCGCGAAGCCGGCCTGGTCACTCATAACGCCGCGCGGGAGCAGGCCCGGTGGCGGATGCGACCGCGTCCGCCACCGCTTCGATGTCCTCGCCCCGGAGCGTCGACACCGTGATCCGCACCCCGGGCCGCGCGCTCATCCGGAAGCGCGCCCCCGGAGCGACGGCCCACCCCGCGTGCAGCAGCCTGGCGACCGCCCCGGTCTCGTCCGGCACGGGCACCCATACGTTCATGCCGCTGCGCCCGTGCGCCGTGACGCCCCGCAGGGCGAGCGCGGCGATCAGGGCGTCACGCCGCTTCCCGTACGACGCAGCCACCTCGCCCGTGTCCACCGCCCCGTCCGTCCACAACCGCACGACGGCGCGCTGCGACACGTGACTCACCCACCCGGGGCCGAGCCGCTGCCGCCCCTGGACGCGGTCGACGGTGACGGGGTCCCCGGTGAGCAGGGCGAGGCGCAGGTCAGGGCCGTACGCCTTGGCGGTGGAGCGGATGAAGGCCCAGCTGCGGGTCACGCCCGCCAGCGGGTGCAGCGGCAGATCGACGATGGCGTGCCCGTGGTCGTCCTCGACGAGCAGCACATCCTTGTGCGCGGAGAGGACTTTTCGCAGCGCACGCGCGCGTGGAGCACTGATCGCGGCACCCGTCGGATTCTGGGCACGGTCGGTCACGACCAGCGCCCGGACGCCGCCGCGCAGCGCCTCCTCCACGTCGGCGGGCAACGGCCCGTCGTCGTCGACACCCACCGGCACCGTCCGCAGTCCGAGCACCGGCATCAGATCGAGCAGGCTGCCCCAGCCGGGATCCTCGACCGCCACCGCGTCGCCGGGCTTGAGGTGGGCCGCGAGCACGCGCTCGATGGCGTCGAGGGATCCGGAGGTGACGGCGACAGGACCGTCCGGCACCCCGTCCTCGTCGAGGGCCACGCGCGCGTGGCGGGTCATTTCCGGGTCCACGGCCTCCTCCCCGTACAGCACGGGACGCCGGTCACCCTCCGCGGCGGCCGCCGCGAACGCCTCGGCGAGCGGCGGAAGCAGCGCGGTGTCCGGATTGCCGTTCGACACGTCGCGCACGCCGTCCGGCACGTCCACCCGGATCAGCTCACGCACCGTCGTCGCGGGCTTGGGGCGTACGCGGCTGCCGCGCCGCCCCGCCGTCTCGATGACGCCGCGTTCGCGCAGCGTGCGGTAGGCGGCGGCCACCGTATTGGGATTCACCCCGAGCCGCTCCGCCAACTCACGCATGGGCGGCAGGAGTTGACCTGGTTCGAGGTCCCCGCCACCCACCGCGCGCTCCACGCTGGCAGCGATCTCAGCTGCGCGTCGGCCTTCGATCCGATACTCTCCTAGCACAAACCACATTATGCACTAGTGCAATGGAGAAGGCAATGAGCGTCGCATCCGAGTCCGGCATCGAGACCACCAACGACACCGCCTCGTACGCGCCGACCGACCTCACCGTCCCCACCCGCGGGCGGGACCGGGCGGCGTACGACCAGGAGCTGGTGCACGCGATACTCGACGAGGCCTACGTCTGCCACCTCGGTTTCGTGCGGGACGGCGCCCCCGTCGTCCTGCCGACGCTGTACGGCCGGGTGGGCGAGCGCCTGTACGTGCACGGTTCGACGGGTTCCCGGCCGCTGCGGATGGCGGGCGACGCCCCGCGGGAGGACCCGGGCCTCGCGGTCTGCCTGACCGTCACCCATGTCGATGGCCTCGTCCTCGCCAGGTCGGCCTTCCACCACTCCATCAACTACCGCTCCGTGGTGATCCACGGCACCGCCCACCAGGTCACGGACCCGGAGGAGAAGCGCACCGCCCTGGACGCGCTCGTCGACCACGTCGTGCCCGGCCGCTCCGCCGACTCGCGCCCCGCGAACGCGAAGGAGCTCGCGGCGACCGCCGTACTCAGCCTCGACCTCGCCGCGGTCTCCGCCAAGGTGCGCACCGGCGGCCCGAACGACGACCCCGAGGACCTCGGCCTCCCCCACTGGGCCGGCGTCGTCCCGCTGAGCAAGGGCCACGACCCGCTCGTCCCGTCGGCGGACCTCGCCCCCGGCATCGACACACCCGACTACCTGATCGAGCTGTGATGCTGATCCACCCCTGGGACGCGCCGCGCTCCGACGCCGAGTGGCAGCAATGGCTCGCGGGCCACGACTTCGGGCAGCTCGCCGTGAACGGCCTGCCCGGAGAGCCCCCGCACGTACAGCCCGCGCACTTCGCCTTCGAGCCGGGCCATGGCCCGCTCGGCAGGGTGATCACCCACCTGGCGCGCCCCAACCCGCTGTGGCCCGCGCTCGAAGCCGATCCCGAAGTGCTGCTCAGCGTGGTGGACGACTACGTATACGTGCCGGGCCCCTGGCAGGCGCCCCCGGACACCCCGCCCGAGCACGGCGTACCGACCAGCTTCTACGCCGCCGTCCAACTCCGCTGTACCGCCCGCGTCGTGGACGACCCGGAGGAGAAGGCCGAGCTCCTCAACCGCCAGGTCGCCCACTTCCAGCCGGAGGGCGGCTCGGCCCCGGCCGCGGTGGGCGAGGCACCGTTCGGCCGCATGCTCTCCGGGATCCGTGCCCTGTGCCTCGAAGTGACCGACGTACGGGCGAAGTTCAAGTACGCGAGCCACAAACCGCAGGACGTCCAGGACCGGATCGCGGCAGGCCTCGCGGACCGCGCCGGCCCCCGCGACGCAGCGGCACGCGACCACCAACTACGCCGCCGCTGACCACCCCAGAAGGGGCGCGGGGCACGGCACGCAACCACCAGCCGCGCCCCGCGAGCCCCTCACACCAGGTCCGACACCAGCGCCGTCTCCCGCCGCGCGGCAACCGCGCCCCGCGTCTCCGCGACCGCGAGCCCCGTCACTGCGGCCAGCATCAGCAGGGTGCCGAGCACCGTCGACACGGTGAGTTCCTCGCCGAGGAGCACGACCGCGATGACCGCGGCGCTCAGGGGTTCGAGGAGCGTGATCACGGAGACGGTCGCGGACCGGATGACGGCGGCGCCCGCGAAGTACAGGGCGTAGGCGACCGCCGTCGGGATCACGACGATGTACAGCAGGTACAGGCCCATCCGCGCCGGCTCGGCGGCGTGCGGGACGAGGCCCTCCACCGCGGCGAGCGGCAGCAGGCAGACGGACACCACGGCGAACGACCAGACCGTCGTGTCGGACGAGTCGGCGCTGCCGTCCCGCCCCCACCACCTCGTGAGCAGCGTCATCGTGGCGTACGCGGCCGCCGAGAGCAGCCCCCACCCGACGCCGAGCGGCCGCACGCTCGCACCACCGCCGCCGAGGACGAGCACCATGAGCCCGGCCAGCGCCCCGGCCACCGCGACGACGCCGCCGAGCCCGAGCCGCTCCCCCATGGTGAACCGGGCCCCGATCGCGATGAGTACGGGTCCCGCCCCCATCGTGACCACCGTGCCGACCGCGAGTCCGGTCGACTCGACGGCCGCGAAGTAGGCGGTCTGGAACACGGCGAGCGCCACGCCGGTCGCCACGATGCGCGGCAGCCTGCGCCGCAGCGGCGCACCCGCGGCGGCGACCGTGGACCGGCGGCGCGCCCGCATCATGCGGACGGCGAACAGCAGCACGAAGCCGCCCGCGCAGCGCCAGAAGGACAGGCTGACCGGCCCCATGTCACTGGCGTCGAAGACCAGCGCGGCGGCGGCACCGGCGGTACCCCAGGCCGTACCGGCGACGATCAGATAGAAGAGGCCTCGTCCGACGGACAGACCGGAGACAGAGGAGGCAGAAGAGGCAGAAGTCGACACACTCGACACGTGAGTTCTCCGCAGAAAGGAAAGAGCAGGTCCTTGGCTCCGTCTGCGGGCAGCGTCGTTCCACCCGGCCATCGGCCGGGTGTGATCCGGGAAGCGCCCGCGCCTAGGCGGCGGGAGGCGGAAGAACGAGCGCGCGTGAATGCATGATCAACACCCTAGATGGCGGTACCGGTCGACGACAACTGCTCTTCCGGCTCGGGCAGCCCGCCCGCGCCCGGCCCCTGGCGGGGCTTGGCGGGCGTGGACGACTGGGCGATGAACGCCCCCGCGAGCACCACCGCACCCCCGATGATCTGCGGCGCCGACAGGTGTTCGCCCAGCATGACCCAGGCGAGCACGGTGGCGACGACCGCTTCCAGGCAGGCCACGACGCCCGCCACCTGCGGCGAGAGCCGGCGCACGGCGAGCACCCCGGTGACGTACGCCACGACGGTCGCGACGAGCACGATCCAGCCGATGAGCGCCCACGCGGGCACGGCCGTGCCGTCCATGTCCGCACTCCCGGCGAGCACCGACCAGTCCATGCCCCAGGGCCGCGCCACAACGGTCAGCACCATGGCACCGATCAGCAGTCCGTACGCGATGACGCCGAGCGGGTCGGGAGCGTCGTCGCCCGCGTCGCTGCCCTGGTCGGAGAGGACGAAGTAGCCGACCTGGCAGCACGCGGCGCCCAGCGCGAGGAGTAGCCCCACGGCATCGAAGCTCAGACCGGCCCACACCTCGACGACGCAGGCGAGCCCACCGACGGCGAGCACCACGCCCACCGCCGCGGCGCGCGTCACGGGACGCCGCTGCACGAAGCGCACCCAGCCGAGGACGAGCGCGGGCGCGAGGTACTCGACCAGGAGCGCGACACCGACGGGGATGCGGGAGATCGCCGCGAAGTAGCAGGCCTGGACACCGGCGACGGCGAGCAGGCCGAAGCCGAGCAGGAGCGCGGGCCTGCGGAGCAGCAGAGCGCGGTGCTTCCAGGCGACCGGCAGCATCACCAGGGCGGCGCCCGCCACCCGCAGCCACACCACGTGGAGCGGGTCCAGGCCCGCCTCGATCAGCGGCTTGGCCGCCACGCCCGATCCGCCGAAGACGACCGCCGACCCCAGGGCGAGCCCCAGACCGACGCCTCTCCCCTGGCTCGGCCGCGAGCCTGTCTGATTCCCCTGAGACGCTTCCACCGGCACATCATGGCAGGACGTGTCATGAGCGTCACCCCCGATAGACCCTGTCTCAATCGGCGGACTCAGTAGACGGCCTCACCGTCGGCCTCGTCGGCGGACTCAGTCGACGGGCGTCTCCGCGTACGGATCGGCGAACGCGTCAGCGGCGGCCCCGGTGAGCGGATCGGCCTCGATCCGCCGGAGGATCACCTGCGCGTCGGCCCCTGCCCGAGCCAGGACCTCGACCGCGCGGTTGTCCGGGTCGGCGAGAAGCCCCGCCAGAAGGTCGAGGCCCAGTGCCCACGGTTCGCCACGGAGGTCGGCCCGCTCGATGGCCGCCTCCATGGCGGCACTCGCGGACGGCGACCAGCCCGTCTCCTTCACGGGGGCACCCTGGCCCGCCCCCACCACAGGCACCGCTCCGGAGTCCTCGACCGTCCCCTGCCACTGCAGGCCGTACCCGATGCTGCGCTGGACGAGATAGCCGAGGAGCCGCGCCACTTGCGCCCCCTCGTCGAAGACCGCCCGCACCTCGGGGTCGGCCTCCAGGAGGGAGTGCAGCAGATGCGCGGTGTCGATCTGCCGGTCCCCGTCCCGAACCGCACGCCGGCGCGCGCCGGCCACCACCGACGCCAGCGCGGCGCTCACTCGGGAGTCGGTCTCTGTTCGGGTAGGGCCGGGCTCGGCGCCCTGCGGGGTACGGCTTTGCACATCCCCCACCCCATCAGCCCCCGAAGGCGGCGTCATCGGCGGCGGGAAGCATCTTCGCGTCCGACACAAGTTGGGTAACGCATACGCGGCTTCTCCTCCTTACGGATGAGATCTGACTGTTCTTCCCCCGAGGGGCGTGCGCCGCCTTGATTCACGCCGGGCACGCAACCACGGCGCACCCGTCACTCGTCTTTCAGGCATGGAGTGCAGGTGCTGGATGGTCGCGCTGCCGGCAATAGACGGCAGGCAGTACGTGTACCGGGTGTACGCGCCCGAAAACGCGCTGCCCGCCGACCTCTTCTGGGAAGCCTGGCACTGCCACGACGAGGGCCCGTTCCCCAGGGCGTGCGATCTCTTCGACGCGGCGGTGATAAGCAAGGTGGGCTGACGCCCGCGCATGCTCCCGTCATGCCTGGCCTAAGCGGGCCGCGTCCCGATGACGACCGTCGCGTACATCTCCTCGTCGCCCACCGACCGCGGCACGAGACCGCCCCCGGCGACCGCTTTCAGCGCGTACGGCACCTGTCGCTCGCTCGTCTCGAACAGCAGCCGGCCGCCGGGCGCCAGCCAGTGCGCCGCGTCCGCGGTCACCCGCCGCAGAACGTCCAGGCCGTCCGCTCCGCCGTCGAGCGCCACGCGCGCCTCATGGACGCGGGCTTCCGGCGGCAGCAGACCGACCTCTTCGGTCGGTACGTAGGGGACGTTCGCCAGCAGTACGTCGACGCGGCCCCGGAGTGCGTCCGGCAACGGCTCGTAGAGATCGCCCTCGTACACCCGTCCCCCCGCATCGGCGACGTTGCGCCGCGCACACCGCACGGCGGCGGGGTCGATGTCGGCGGCGTACAGCTCGACCCGGCCGACCGCGGCGCCGAGCGCGGCCCCGAGAGCGCCCGATCCGCAGCACAGGTCGACGACGACGGCACCGGGCGGGGCGAGGGCGGCGGCCTGCCGCACGAGGAACTCGGTACGCCGCCGGGGCACGAAGACGCCCACGTCCACGGCGATCCGAAGCCCGCGGAACTCCGCCCACCCCAGGACGTGTTCGAGCGGCTGACCGGTGACGCGCCGCTCCACCATGGAGGCGAGTTCGGCGGGGTCACGCGCGGCGCCGACGAGCAGCGCCGCCTCGTCCTCGGCGAAGACGCAGCCGGCGGCGCGCAGCCTGGTGACGACGGCGGAAGGGGTGAGGGACGTCATGGACGGTGACGCGGGTGACGAAGGTGAAGCCGACATGAGAAGAGAAACCTTTCGGGACGCCCGTGGGGCTCCCTCGGTCACCTATGCCGGGTGAACCGCGCGGTCGCGAAGGGGGAGCACCCGACCTGCTGCTGCGGTAATGGGTCTCACCTCCTGAGTCCGTCTTCCCGCGTGCGTCGCGGGGGAGGGCCACAGTACCCGACCCGGTTCCGGGCAGCATCGCCGGAGCGGCAATGGCATCTGACGGTTCATCAGTATTGAATGTTGAAGGCCCTGCGGCTACGTTCCGCGACACCGCAGCTGCGCCCCGCCGCAGCGCCCGAAGAAAAGGGGTCGTCGCATGGCCGAAGTCAGCGCGGAAGCACGGATCGAGGCGCCCGCCGAGAAGGTCTGGGCCCAGCTCACCGACTTCTCCTCGTACGGCGAGTGGAACGCCACGCACACCAGTTTCCCGAACGGCGCCCCCACCACACTGGAGACGGGCGGCACGTTCGCGGAGAACATGAAGCTGATGGGCTTCCCCGCCGAGGTCAGCTGGACGATCGAGGAGCTGGAGAGCGAGCGCACCCTGGCCATCAGGGGCAAGGGGCCGATGGGCGTGACGGTCGGCACCCGCTACAGCCTCTACCCTGACGGCGACGCGACGAACGTACGCATAGACGGGGAGTTCACGGGCGCGGCGGTCTCCTTGATGGCGGGCAAGCTGAAGGACTCGGCGACGGCCGCGCTCAACGAGTCGCTGCGGAAGCTGTCGGGCCTGGTGACCTGAACGAACCTCCCCGCTCCCCCACTTCCCCCTGACACGAAGAGGCGCCCCACACAGGAAGTGCGGGGCGCCTCAACGGCGATGGGGGTCAGCAACAACCCCCACCACCTCAGTCCTCATCGGCGAGGATCAGATACAGCTTCTTACGGGCGTCGTTGATGACCGTGAGAGCCTTCTCGCGCTGTTCCTTGCTGCCGGTCTTCCAGACCTGGCCGAATGCCTCCATCAGACCGAAACCGGCCTGCCGGATCTCGCTCAGCGCCTCCCAGTCGACCCCGCGCCCGGCCTCTTCCCAAGGCGCGTCGGGACCTTCGTCGGCCGCGGTGCGACCGGCGTCGGTGAGCGAGAAGAGCTTCTTGCCGCCCTCGCTCGCGCTGCTGATCAGGCCCTCGTCCTCCAGGAGCTGGAGGGTCGGGTACACCGAACCGGGGCTGGGCTTCCACGCCCCGCCGCTGCGCTCGGCGATCTCCTGGATCATCTCGTAGCCGTGCATCGGCCGGTCCTTCAGGAGAGCAAGGATCGACGCGCGTACGTCACCGCGCCTCGCCCTGCCTCGCGGACCGCCCCTGCCGCCACGACCGCCCCAGGGGCCGCCGGGCCCACCGGGGCCGCCGAAGCCGGGCCCGAAGGGGCCGAACGCCGCGCGCCGCCCCTCGAAGCCGCCCCGGCCTTCATGCCCGGGGCCACACTTTCCACGTCCGTGTTCGTGCTCATATCCATGGGAACGCATAACAATCACTCCTCTTGTACGTGATGCACATGTCGTTGTTGGTGATCTATCGCGCCATCGTTGATCTGTCGCGATGCCTCAACGATATATCGCAACAGTTCGCCTGACAACCCCCGACTTCCGTGGCTCGCCAGGGCCCCCATCCCGACCGGTCCACCCGCGTCGTCCCGACCGGGCCACTCACCCCGAATTGGCCTTGTTCGCTTCCCCCATTGGCCCGCTAGCGTCGTCGACATGCCGACTTCTCACCGCATTCGCATCGTCGACGCCTTCACCGACCGCCCCTTCTCGGGCAACCCCGCAGGAGTCCTCCTCCTCGACGCCTTCCCCGACGACGCCTGGCTCCAGAGCGTGGCCGCGGAGGTCAACCACGCCGAGACCGCCTTCGCCCACCGCCTCCCCGCGGGCGGCGAAGCCGACTGGGCGCTGCGGTGGTTCACGCCCGCCACCGAGGTCGACCTCTGCGGCCACGCCACGCTCGCCACGGCCCACGTCCTCCAGGTCACCGGCTCCGCCGAAGGCCCCGTACGGTTCGCCACCCGCAGCGGCGTCCTGACCACGACCGCCCACGCCGACGGCACCGTCACGATGGACTTCCCGACCGCCCCGCTCACCCCGGCCGCGACACCCGACGGCCTGGCACAAGCGCTCGGCGCCCAGCCGCTCGCGGTGCATGACGCCGGGACGAACCTCGGCGACCTGCTGGTCGAGTTCGCCGACGAGAAGACGGTGCGCTCCCTCGCCCCGGACCACACGGCCCTCACCCAGCACTCCGAGCGCGGCATCATCGCCACCGCACCCGCCGAAGACCCCGCCCGCGGCTACGACTTCGTCTCCCGGTGCTTCTTCCCGCGCCTCGGCATCGACGAGGACCCGGTGACCGGCAGCGCCCACACGGCCCTGGCCCCCTTCTGGTCCCATCGCCTGGGCCGCCCGGAGCTCACCGGCCTGCAGGCATCGGCCCGCAGCGGCCTCGTCCGCACGGAACTGCGCGGCGACCGCACCCTCCTGACGGGCCGCGCGGTCACCGTCATCGAGGGCGACCTGTACGCCTGAAGACCAGACAAGGCTGTGGGGACGTTCGACGTCCCAGCCGTCGTACGTCCCCACCGAACCGTCCGCACGCAGAACCGCCCACGCACAGCACTGCCCGCCGCCTAAGGCGTGGGCAGCCACCCCACCTTCCCCGCAAGCAACGCGTACCCGACGAACGCGCCGATATCCAGCAGCGAATGGGCCACCACCAGCGGCCCGACCCGCCCCCACCGCCGGTACAGGAGCACGAAGACCACGCCCATCGCCATGTTCCCGATGAACCCGCCGATGCCCTGGTAGAGGTGGTACGAGCCGCGCAGCACCGAGCTCCCGGCCAGCGCGGCCATCGGCGTCCACCCCAACTGGCCGAATCTGCGCAGCAGATAGCCGACGACGATCACTTCCTCGAGCACCGCGTTCTGCACCGCGGACAGCACGAGCACCGGGAACTTCCACCACACGTCGGGCAGATCCTCCGGCACCACCGTCAGGTTGAACCCCAGCCCCCGCGCCGCCAGATAGAAGGCGATCCCGGTGCTGCCGATCACCGCGGCGACCTCCGCCCCGCGCCCCAGGTCCGGCCACGGCCGGCTCCGGTCGAAGCCGATCGAACGCAGCCCCGCGCCCTCCCGGATCAGGAAGTGCGCGACCAGGGCCACCGGCACCAACGCGGTCGTGATCCCGAACAATTGCCACGCGAGATCAAGCCATGGCCGCCCCGGAGCGGCCGACGCGTTCATGGTCGCCGCCTGATCCTTCAGACCACCCGGTTTGGTGACCGATCCGACAAAGCTGATCAGCGCGGACACACCGCTCGCGCCCAGTGAGAGCGCCAGGACGAGCAGCGTCTCGTCCCGGAGGATCCGTCGCGATGGCCCCTCACCCCGAAAAGAACCGGCCAACGGCCCGGACTCCGCTTGCACTCCGCCTCCAGTTGAGTAATCCCGCCTCATCCCCATCCCCGTCCCGCTAGGGTCTCGAAAGAAGTTACGAAGATCGTGCGCGACAGGCCGAGGGGGACGGACGCCGATTGCGGTCAGGCCACCCCCTCTTTCCTTGCTTCATCACTCAAGGAGGGGCACCACCGCCATGGGACGTCACAGCTTGCCCGATGAGTACGGGACGGACGCACCCGACCCTCGGCCACGTACCCGCGGCCGCACCGTGGCCATCGCGACGGCACTCGTCCTGACGGTCGCCGCGGGAACGGCGGTCGCGGTCCGCAGCGACCTGCTGAGCTTCGGCGGTTCGTGCCGCGACGACACGGTGGAGCTGAACCTCGTCGCCGCCCCCGGCATCGCCCCCGCCCTGCGCGAGGCGGCCGACGACGCGCGCGAGAAGGAGGTCACGTCCGACGGGGCGTGCATCGACGTCCGGGTCTCGGCCCGTGATTCGTACAAGGTCGCCGACGAGCTGCGCACGGGCAAGGGCAAGCCCGGCTACGACGTGTGGGTGCCGGACTCCGAGCTGTGGCTGCAGCGCGTGGGCCTGGGCGGCAGGCAGAACAGGGTGTCACCCGCGGGGAACATAGCCTCATCCCCGGTTGGCATGGCCATGGTCCCCTCCGCCGCCGAGACCCTGGGCTGGCCCGAGAAGACATACGACTGGCCGAAGTTGACCGGCGCGGCGATGAAGGGCGACAAGCTGCGGCTCGGCGCCGCCGATCCCGCGCGCAGCGCGACCGGCCTGCTGGCGCTCGCGAAGCTGAGCGCGTCGGCGAAGAAGTCGGGCGGCAAGGACGGCGACACCCAGGCCGCCGCGCTGGCCAAGGCGTTGTCCGCACGCACGTCCGACAGCGACAGCCAGCTCCTCGACACCCTGGCCCGCGATTCCTCCGGGACCGAACAGGGCAACCCGCGCCGCAACCAGGCGCTCATCCTCTCCGAGCAGGCCGCGTTCGAGCACAACGCGTCGGCGGGCGAGGAGAACAGCCTGGACATGTTCTATCCGAAGGACGGCTCGCCGCGTCTCGACTATCCGTACACGCTGGTCCAGGAGGACGAGCTGTCCACGGACCAGAGCCGGGCCGCCCTGCGTTTCATGACCCTGTTCAGCGACGCCGGGGGCCGCGCGATCCTGGAGAAGCACGGCTTCAGGACCGGCAGCGAGGACCCGTCGGAGAAACTCGTCACGGCAGCGGGCGGCCGCACACCCCAGCCGTACGGCGCCGAGGCGAGCGATCCGCCCTCCGAGAAGGAGCTCCAGGAGACGCTCGGCATGTGGACGATCACCGTCCAGAGCGCCCGGATCAGCACGGTCGTCGATGTCTCGGACTCCATGGGCCAGTTCGTGCCGGGCCGCAACCAGTCCCGGATGGAGGTCACCAAGTCCTCGCTCCTGCAGGCGCTCGCCGGGTTCACCGACGAGGACGAGATCGGTCTCTGGGAGTTCGCCACGCTCCTGGACGGCGAGCGCGACTACCGCAAGCTCGTGCCGACCCAGCGGCTCGGCGACCGCAAGGGCGACGGCACCCAGCGGGACAAGGTCGCGGAGGCCTTCAGCGGGCTCGCGCCCATCCCGGGCGGCGCGACCGGCCTGTACGACACCACGCTCGCCGCGTACAAGGAAGCCACATCCACCTACGCGCGCGGCAAGTTCAACGCGCTCGTGGTGCTCACGGACGGCGCGAACCAGGACCCCGGCTCCCTCTCGCGCAGCAACCTCGTCTCGCAGCTGGAGAACCTCTCCGACCCCAAGCATCCGGTGCCGCTCATCGCCATCGCGGTCGGCCCGGACGCGGACAAGGAGGAGGTCGTGCAGATCGCGGAGGCGACCGGCGGATCGGGCCACCAGGTCGACGACCCGGCGCAGATCCACGCGGTCATCCTCAAGGCCATCATGGAGGCGGGCAGCCACGGCTGAGCCCGCCGGCCGTGCGCCTCAGCTCAGGGCCGCGGGTTCGGGAAGGCCGACCGGCCAGGTGTGCACCGGCTCCCCCGCGTGCATCAGCTCGGCGTAGCGCCGTGTGGTCGCGGCGAGCGCGGCCTCACGTTCGAGCCCGCTCTCCAGGGCCTGGTGGTAGGTGGCCGCCTGCCAGGACGCCCCGTTCACCCGGCGCCTGCACCGCTCCTCGATGACGCCGAGGTAGAAGTCCCGGTCGGCCGCCTCGACACCCCACGCGTCGAGCCCGGCCGCGGCCAGCGGCAGCAGTTCATCGCGTACGAGAGCGACCGCGGGCACCTCCACGATCCCGCCCGACCGGCCGCGCCGCGGCCACCGCAGCCGGGCCTCGATGCCGTCTCGGCACGCGGTGTCGAAGTTGCGGGCCGCGGTGTCGAAGGGCAGCCGGGTCCACACGGGCCGGGGCTCCTCGGCGAGGGCGCGTACGACGCCGTAGTAGAAGGCGGCGTTGGCGATGACATCGGTGACGGTGGGGCCCGCGGGCAGGACGCGGTTCTCCACCCTCAGGTGCGGAACACCGCCCGCGATGCCGTACACGGGACGGTTCCAGCGGTACACGGTGCCGTTGTGCAGGACGAGTTCGCCGAGCTGCGGCACGCGGCCGTCGTCGAGCACCTCCAGCGGCTCCTCGTCGTCCATGAGGGGAAGCAGCGCGGGAAAGTACCGCAGGTTCTCCTCGAAGAGCTCGTACGCGTCGCTGATCCAGCGCTCGCCGAACCAGGTCCGCGGCCGCACGCCCTGGGCCTGGAGTTCGGGCGGGCGGGTGTCGGTGGACTGCAGGAAGAGCGGCGGCCGCGACTCGCGCCACAGCTCACGCCCGAAGAGGAACGGCGCGTTGGCGCCGACGGCGACCTGCGCCGCGGCGACGGCCTGGGCCGCGTTCCACACGTCGGCGAACCTGTCCGGCGTGACCTGGAGGTGCAACTGCACCGAGGTGCACGCCGCTTCGGGCGCGATCGAGGCGGAGGTGCAGGTGAGCCGCTCCACGCCCTGGATGTCCAGGACGAACTCCTCGCCGCGGGCGGCCACGATCTGGTCGTTGAGGAGCGCGTAGCGGTCGACGTCGGAGAGGTTTCCCGAGACCAGGTCGTGGTGCGCGAGTGTCGGCAGAATGCCGATCATCACGATGCCGGCGTTCACCTCGTTCGCTTTCCGGTGGGCATAGGCGAGACCGGTGCGCAGCTCCTCGGCGAGACGGTCGAGAACACGTCCGCCCAATCGGTGCGGTGCGATATTGACTTCAAGATTGAACATTCCGAGTTCCGTCTGGAAGTCCCGGCTCGCGATCCGTTCGAGAACTTCCGCATTCAGCATTCGCGGCATGCCGTCGGGTCCCGCGAGATTCAGTTCGATCTCCACGCCCATCAGGTTCTTCGGACGATCGAACCGCTCCTCGTCCAACAGCCTCCGCAGCCCCGCCAGACACTCTTTGAGCTTGGTCCGGTACCGGTTCCGCTCGGCCAGGTCAAACGTTCCTGCTACGACCTTCTCCCCCATCGAAGCGTCCCCTCCTCTGATGGGCAGCCAATGATCCGGCCGCTGTGTCTCGGTGGATGATGCCCTGCAATGTGATCGATAACGCCCCGCACATGCCCCCGGCCCAGTAGGCTCTTTGCCAAGTCCGGGCGGCACATTCACCAGGCATGAGGTTCGCCGGGGAATCTTCGCACCGGCGCCTGGTGAAAAACACCGACGAGAATCGGCCGACCGCTTCCGCGAAGGGAGCCGAGGTCAAACGTCCGGGCCCATCAGGAATCGGGTTAAAGCCCGCAAAATGGCGACCGAATAACGCCTTGCAGGCAATATAGGGTGCGGTTAGACGAAACACTGCCTGAACACGTGTCGTATAAACTCCGCGAACGAGGCAGAGAGTTGGCGCTCGCGGTCCCTTGCCCCCGCCCCTCTGCCCCCGGAGCAGACAGCGACGTCCGCACCTGTCCTCGTTCCACCGTGCCTGTCGAATGAGAGAGGCGACCCACCATGCCGCTGCAAGTCCCCCCGGCTCCCGCGCCCGCCCTGCGCAGCGTCCTCGCGGCACTCGGTTCACCCACCGCCGTACGCGAAGCCCGCACTCCGTCCCTGCGCGCAGCACAGGGACCCACGAGCCCCGAACTCCCTTTGCCCGTGCACGTGCTTGACCGGCTCAGCCCGTCGGGCGCCTCACCCACCCGGCTCGCCGGGTGGCGCTTCCTGATCCGCGCCGGCGAGCGAGCCGTCGCCGCGGCGGACACGATGCTGACGCCCGACGGATGGACCTTCTCGCACTTCTTCGAAGGTCCGTACATAGCGTCCACCGAGCGCGCCCTCCGTCAGGCCGAAGCGATGCCGATGCCATACCAGCCGCGACTGTTGTCCGTACCCGAGCTTTACATGCTGACACTCTGGTTGCACGGCGACTGCACCGCGGACGGCGCGAGCGGCCATCTCGCGCCCTCCGACGTCCTCGTGCCCCTGGCGCCCGCGCCCCCGGGCATCGCGGCGCACCGTCCGCACCGCGCCACGGAGCTCCTGGAGATGCTCACCCACCGCATGACCCCGGCGCCGCTGCTCGGCTCACCCGCCTGACCTCGCCATACGTCCCCGTGCCCCGCCGCCTCATCGGCCGCGGGGCTCGGCGCGTCATGGGCCCATACGGACTAGCCCGGTATGACCACCCCGAACCACCCGAAGAGACACTGCAGTTGGGCTGAACCGTCCGGGCGGGTGATACGTCATTAAGCAGTAAGGAGCGCTGCCGCTAAATCCCTGCGGATTGACGTCCGTAGGGCAACACTGGGACCGGACCAACTACACGGGGGGCGGTCATGAACACCGCATCGAGCCGCAAGGCAGACGTCACAGCCATCACACCGCAGCGAAAGAACCCTTCCATGTGCCAGCACCAACCACCGTGCCCGACAGCCGACTCCGCCGACCGGGAAGCCGCGCTCCTCATGGCGAGCCACCCGGAGCAGGGCTGGAGCCTGCTGTGCAACGGCGTCCTCCTCTTCGAGGACACCGGTGAGTTGCTGCCGGACGGCCAGATCATCGCGCCGCATCGACCGCTGGGCACGGACAAGATCATGACGGCCGCCTGACGCGAGGGCAGCACGGCACGGACAACAAAGGGGCCGACCCGGAGAGACAGAACTCCGGACCGGCCCCCGCGCATGTCCGGGACCCGATATCAGTCCTCGTACGCATCCAGCGGCGGGCAGGAGCAGACCAGGTTCCGGTCGCCGTACGCCTGGTCGACGCGGCGCACCGGCGGCCAGTACTTGTCCGCGGGCACGACACCGCCCGGGAAGACGGCCTCCTCACGGCTGTAGGCGTGCTCCCAGTCGCCGCCGAGCGCGGCCGCGGTGTGCGGGGCGTTGCGCAGCGGGTTGTCCTCGGCGGGCCACTCGCCGCCGACCTTCTCGATCTCCGCGCGAATGCCGATCATCGCCTCGCAGAACCGGTCGATCTCGACCAGGTCCTCGCTCTCGGTCGGCTCGATCATCAGCGTCCCCGCGACCGGGAACGACATGGTCGGCGCGTGGAAGCCGTAGTCGATGAGCCGCTTGGCGATGTCGTCGACGCTGACACCGGTCGCCTTGCTGATCGGCCGCAGATCGATGATGCACTCGTGCGCGACGAGCCCGCCGGGACCGGTGTAGAGCACCGGGAAGTGCGGCTCCAGGCGCTTGGCGATGTAGTTCGCGGAGAGCACGGCGACCTGCGTGGCGCGCTTGAGGCCCTCGCCGCCCATGAGGCGTACGTACGCCCAGGAGATCGGCAGGATTCCGGCCGAGCCCCACGGCGCGGCGGAGATCGGGCCGACGCCCGTCTCGGGGCCCGCGGCAGGCTGCAGCGGGTGGTTGGGCAGGTACGGCGCGAGGTGCTCGCGCACACCGACCGGACCGACGCCGGGGCCACCGCCGCCGTGCGGGATGCAGAAGGTCTTGTGCAGGTTCAGGTGCGAGACGTCGCCGCCGAACTTGCCGGGCTGGGCGAGGCCCACCAGGGCGTTGAGGTTCGCCCCGTCGACGTACACCTGACCGCCCGCCTCGTGCACCTGGGCGCAGATGTCGGCGACGTGCTCCTCGAACACACCGTGCGTGGACGGATAGGTGATCATAAGCACGGACAGCTCGTCGCGGTGCTTCTCGATCTTGGCGCGCAGGTCCTCGACGTCGATCTCGCCGTCGTCGCTGGTCTTCACGACGACGACCTTCATGCCGGCCATCACGGCGCTCGCGGCGTTGGTGCCGTGCGCGGAGGAGGGGATGAGGCAGACGGTGCGCTGGTCGTCGCCGTTGGCGCGGTGGTAGCCGCGCACGGCCAGCAGTCCGGCCAGCTCGCCCTGCGAACCGGCGTTCGGCTGCAGCGAGACCTTGTCGTAGCCGGTGACCTCGGCGAGCCGCTCCTCCAGCTCACGGATGAGCGTCAGATAGCCCTGCGCCTGCTGGGCGGGGGCGAAGGGGTGCAGCTGCCCGAACTCGGGCCAGGTGACCGGCTCCATCTCCGTGGTCGCGTTGAGCTTCATCGTGCAGGAGCCCAGCGGGATCATGCCGCGGTCGAGCGCGTAGTCACGGTCGGCCAGCTTGCGCAGGTAGCGCAGCATCGCGGTCTCGGAGCGGTACTGGTGGAAGACGGGGTGCGTCAGGTACTCGTCGTCACGCAGCAGCCCCGCCGGGAGCGTGTCCGCGGTCTCCGCGTCGAGCGCCTCGATGTCGGCCTCGACCCCGAAAGCGCCCCAGATAGCGGTCAGTTGCTTGCGCGTGGTGGTCTCGTCGCAGGCCAGGGAGACGTGGTCGGCGTCGATCTGGTGGATGTTGACGCCACCCTCACGGGCCGCGGCGACGAGCTCGTCGGCCCTGCCGGGCACCCGCACGGTCAGCGTGTCGAAGTACGCGCCGTGCACGACCTCTACCCCGCCGGCGGTGAGCCCCGCGGCCAGCACGGTCGCGTAGCGGTGGGTACGCCGCGCGATGGACCTCAGGCCCTCGGGTCCGTGGTAGACCGCGTACATTCCGGCCATCACGGCGAGCAGCACCTGAGCGGTACAGATGTTGCTGGTGGCCTTCTCGCGGCGGATGTGCTGCTCACGGGTCTGCAGCGCGAGCCGGTAGGCCTTGTTGCCGTCCGCGTCCACGGAGACACCGACGAGCCGCCCCGGCAGGCTGCGCGCGAACTTCTCGCGCACCGCCATATAACCGGCGTGCGGGCCGCCGAAGCCCATCGGGACGCCGAAGCGCTGCGTCGTTCCGACGGCGATGTCGGCGCCGAGCTCACCGGGCGAGGTGAGCAGCGTCAGGGCCAGCAGGTCGGCGGCGACGGAGACTATGGCACCGATCTCGTGCGCCTGCTCGATGAGGGGCTTGATGTCGCGTACGGCACCGGAGGCGCCGGGGTACTGGATCAGTACGCCGACGACGCCGCGCTCGGCGACCTCGGCCGGGATGCCCTCGCTCAGATCGGCGACGACGACCTCGACACCGGTCGGCTCGGCGCGGGTCTGGATGACGGCGATGGTCTGCGGCAGCGCGTCGGCGTCGACGAGGAAGACACCGTTCTTGACCTTGCCCATGCGGCGCGAGAGCGCCATGGCCTCGGCGGCCGCGGTCCCCTCGTCGAGCAGGGAGGCACCGGAGGTGGGCAGCCCGGTCAGCTCGGCGACGACGGTCTGGAAGTTGAGCAGCGCCTCGAGGCGCCCCTGCGAGATCTCGGGCTGGTACGGCGTGTAAGCGGTGTACCACGCCGGGTTCTCCATGACGTTCCGCAAGATCACCGGCGGAGTGAACGTCCCGTAGTAACCGAGCCCGATCATGGAATCAAGAACCTGGTTACGGTCCGCGAGGGAGCGCAGCTCGGCCAGGACCTCGGCCTCGGTGCGCGCTCCCGGCAGGTTCAGCGCCTCGGCGTTCTTGATCACATCCGGCACGGCTGCGGCGGTCAGCTCGTCGAGCGAGCCGTATCCGACCTGCGCGAGCATCTTGGCCCGTGCTTCGGCGTCGGGACCGATGTGCCGCTGCTCGAAGGGAATGCCCTGTTCGAGCTGGGAGAGCGGGATGCGAGGGGTGGCGGTCATTGCGGAGGCCTCCTGGTCTGACGCGACCTGCGAGGGGCACCACGGCACGGGTACCCGGACGGCCTCCCCCTCTGTCATCTCAACCTGAGAGCTTCACCGGCCCGCGCCCCAGGAGAGGCGTAGTACCGGCTTTCACCGTCGGTGAGGAAGGGATTCGAACGTGCCCGCCCGACGCCCGCCCTACTTTCCAGAGTGACCTCGTCCGTGCGGTACAGGGGCCTGAGAGATTCCGGGGAGGAGTTGCTCCTTCGGCGCCCCCGGTGTCTCCACCGGAGAGCTCTCCCGCACGGGGTCAGCAGCCAAGCGCCAGCCTACCAGCGAGGACCGCGGCCCATCCCTCGAGTGGCCGCCTGCCCCGAAGTGCTCTTTCGTAGTGATTACGAACGAACGAGGATGAGTTACGCCCCACTTCGACACGCCTCGACCAGTTGGAGGGACCGTGCAGACCGATATCGATCCGCGCAACCTGATCGGCCGCAAGGCGTTCGACCGGACCGGGGCCAAGATCGGCACGATCGACGAGGTCTATCTCGACGACGCCACCGGCGCCCCGGAGTGGGCGGCCATACGCACGGGTCTCTTCAGCCGGGACGCGTTCGTCCCCCTCGAGCCCAGCGAGCTCAGGAGCGACGGCACCCTGCGCATCCCCTTCGAACGCTCCCTGATCAAGGACGCCCCCGACTTCGGCGTGGGCCGCCATCTCTCCCCCGAACAAGAACTGCAGCTCTACCACCACTACGGCCTGGACATCACGCCCCCGCAGTCACCGCCGCCGCCGGACAAGGACTTCGGCACCATCGCGGGCCAGGAGAGCCCCTGACACTCACCGCGGCCACCCGGCCCGCCTCCGGGGCTCCGGGCTCCGGCTCCGGCTCCGGCTCCGGGGCAGGCACCGGCATCACTGCGGCTCCAGCGCCTCAGGAACCGCCACCAGCGGCAAGGGCTCAGCAGGCTCAAGGGCCGGATCATCCGTACGGAACGTCCGCACCCGCCCCGGCGCCGTCGACTCGGGCGTCTCGAAGCGGACCGTGACCCGCCCCAGGCCGCTGCCCTGCACCCACCCGTGCCCGTACTCGGCATGCCGCACGTCGTGCCCGGCGGCCCACCGCCGCTCGGCCGCGGTGACCGGCTCCGCCACCGTCCCGCTCACGGGCTCCGCCGCGGCCTCACCGGCCCGCTCCTCCTGCACCGCCTCGCGCTGCGTCTCCAGGGCCTCCACGGCCTCGGCAGCGGCCTCGGCCTGAGCCTGTGCCTGGGCCTGCGCGAAGAGGTCCTCCTGCGTGTAGTCGGCGAGCCCCGTGACGCCCACCCCCAGGAGCCGCACGCCCCCGGTGGTGTCCACGGACTCGAGGAGCCGCGCGGCGGCCTCCCGGACCACTCCGGGGTCGTCCGTGGGCCCACGCAGCGTCTCGGAGCGCGTCAGCGTGGAGAAGTCGAACCGCCGCACTTTCAGGACGATGGTCCGCCCGGAGTGCCCCGCCGCCCGCAGCCGCTCCACACACCGGTCGGCGAGCCGCGCGACCTCGCCCCTGACCCGTACCCGGTCATGGATGTCCACGTCGTACGTGTCCTCGACGCTGACCGACTTCGATTCCCGCTCCGCCACCACGGGCCGCTCGTCCCGCGCGAGGGCCATCGCGTACAGCGCGCTGCCGTGCGACTTCCCGAGGAGCCTTACGAGCTCGTCCCCGCCCGCCTCCGCGATCTCCCCCACGGTCGCGATCCCACCCCGCCGCAGATGATCCCCGGTGGCGGGCCCGACCCCGGGCAGCGTCCGCACCGGCATCGGCGCGAGCAGGTCCCGCTCGGTCCCCGGCACTATCAGCCGCAGCCCGTCCGGTTTGGCATCCTCCGAGGCGATCTTCGCCAGCATCTTGGACGCGGCGAGCCCGACCGACCCCGCGAGCCCCGTCACCGCCTTGATGTCCGCGCGCAGCCGCTCGCCCACCACCAGCGCGGACGCCTGGTCGTCGGCCACGCCGCCCGCCTCCAGGTCGACGAAGGCCTCGTCCAGGCTGAGCGGCTCCACCAGCGGCGACAGCTCCCGCAGCAGCGCCATCACCTGGTCGCTGATCTCGCGGTAGAGCCCGAAGCGGGGCACCAGATAGGCGGCATTGGGCGCCAGCCGCCGCGCCTGCCCCATGGGCATGGCCGAGTGCACACCGAACTTCCGCGCTTCGTACGAGGCCGTCGCCACCACGCCGCGCGGCCCGAGACCGCCCACGACCACGGCTTTCCCGCGCAGACTCGGCTTCGCGGCCTGCTCGGCAGACGCGTAGAAGGCATCCATGTCCAGATGCAGAATCGTGGGCGCGGTTCTCACACCCCTGATGCTGCCCTACGCCACTGACAACGCCCCCTGAAACGCACCGCGCACCCGCAGGCCGCGACCGCCTCACACGGCCCTGTTGCGCCGCCTCGCGAGCTCATCGGCGGGGTTCTGCCGCACCAGCGTCTCCCCGGTGTCGACCCGCTCCCCGTGCAGCTGCGAGAGCGCCGACTCCACGTCCCGCCACACGACGCCCACGGCGATCCCGAAGACCCCCTGGCCGCCCTGGAGCAGGTCGTGGACCTCGTCGGGCGACGTGCACTCGTAGACCGTGGCGCCGTCGCTCATGAGCGTCATCCGCTCCAGGTCCTGGAAACCGCGGTCCCGCAGGTGCTGCACCGTGGTCCGGATGTTCTGCAGGGACACACCGGTGTCGAGGAACCGCCGCACGATCTTCAGGACGACGACGTCCCGGAAGCTGTAGAGCCGCTGGGTCCCCGACCCGCCCGCAGAGCGAACACTGGGCTCGACGAGACCCGTACGGGCCCAGTAGTCGAGCTGGCGGTACGTGATGCCGGCGGCCGCGCACGCGGTCGGCCCCCGATATCCGATCTGTTCCTGTTCGGACTGTCCGGACGTGGCGTCCCCGCTCCCCTGAACCGCCATCGGCCTCTTCGGAGAGTGACCGGCCGCGCTGCTCTGAAGCGGATACGGACCGCCCATCGCCGTACCGTCGCCGCTGCTTCTCACGCCGACCTCCGTCCTTGACCTGCCTCCACGACGGTAGGCAGTCACCAGGGGCTCGTCAACGATCGCCACACTCGGCACGCCGAGTGATAATCACCCTAAGAGTGGTTTGCCGTACCGCGCCGCCGGGAACGGCTAGTCGAATGGTCCGCCGGGACCCTCGGGAAGCGACGGCCTACTGGCTGTTGGTACCGAAGTCCTCGGGCGAGATCTGGTCGAGGAACTCGCGGAACTTCTCCACCTCGTCCTCCTGCTCGTCCGGAATGGCGATGCCCGCATCGTCCAGGACACCGTCACTGCCGTAGATCGGCGTTCCGGTGCGCAGTGCGAGCGCTATGGCGTCGGACGGCCTCGCGCTCACCTCGACTCCACTGGCGAAGACCAGCTCCGCGTAGAAGACGCCTTCTCGGAGGTCCGTGATGCGCACTTCGGTGAGCTCCTGACCCACCGCCTCCAGCACGTCCTTGAACAGGTCGTGGGTCAGCGGTCGTGCGGGCGCCATCCCCTGCTGTGCGAAGGCGATCGCGGTCGCCTCCCCTGGTCCGATCCAGATGGGGAGGTATCGATCGCCTCCCACTTCACGCAGGAGCACGATCGGTTGGTTGGAGGGCATTTCCACCCGGACACCTACGACGTCGAGCTCGTTCACACAGCAACCCTAGGACGTGCCCGGCCGGTTTGGGTAGTCGGGCACCCCCCGAGTCAGGGCAACCGCACTCCGAGAGCGGTCTGCACCAGCGCGGAATGGAGCTTTCCGGTCAGCCCCGCGAGTTCCTTCGTACGGGCTTCCGCATGGGCTCTGGTCTGCGGATTGCGGTGCCGGCGCAGCGGCGCGACGACCTGGTCGACCAGGCCCGCCTCACGCTCGGCCGCCGACTTCAAGGTGCGCAGATGCCTGGGTTCGATACCGAATCGCCCAAGTTCGACGACGAGCGCGGCGACCGTCACGGCCTCCGCGTCATAACCACCGTCCGGCAAGGGCACGATGAGCCCGTACGCCTCCCAGTCGGCGAGCTGCTCCGCGTCGATCTCGGCGGCGGCCAGCAGCTCCGCACGGCCCACACGGGCAGCGGTTGGCTCCCCGGCGTCACTGACGCCCCAGGCGTCACCAGGCTCGCGCGGCTGCCCCAGGGAGGGCATGGAGACCCGCTCACCGCGTTCCATGGCGTCCAGGTGCTCCCGGATCACCTTGAGCGGCAGATAGTGGTCCCGCTGCATCCGCAGGACGTGACCGAGCCGCTCGACGTCTTCCGGGGTGAATTTCCGGTAGCCCGAAGGTGTGCGCTCCGGCTCGATGAGCCCTTCCGACTCCAGAAAACGGATCTTGGAGATTGTGACCTCGGGAAACTCGTCACGCAGCGCGTTCAACACCGCGCCGATGCTCATCAGCCGACGGTCCTCGGCGGCGGTGCCGTTCCCGGCACCGCCCCTCGGTGTTTGAAGCATGGACCTTCCTGGGGGTCCCCCCGGACGAAGTCCGGGGGAGGATCAGATGCCGATGCCCCGCTGGCTCGCGTAGAAGACCAGCCGGTACTTGCCGATCTGCACCTCGTCGCCGTTCGACAGCGCGACCGAGTCGATGCGCTCCCGGTTGACGTACGTGCCGTTGAGGCTGCCCACATCGGCGACGGTGAAGGAACCGTCACCGAGGCGACGGAACTCCACGTGGCGACGCGAAACGGTCACGTCGTCCAGGAAGATGTCGCTCTGCGGGTGGCGCCCCGCCGTGGTCAGCTCGCCGTCCAGAAGGAAGCGGCTGCCCGAGTTCGGCCCACGGCGCACCACGAGGAGCGCGGAACCGAGCGGCAGTGCGTCAACGGCGGCCTGGGCCTCCGGCGAGAGGGCGGGCGAGGCGGTCTGCCCCGTCACCTCCGCGTCGTAGGCCTCCAGGCCGGAGATGGAGATCGTGGAGGTCGTCTCGGACGGACGCTCCGGCGCGGCCCCGGCCCGCAGCGGCGCGCCGCAGTTGGAGCAGAACCGGCTCGCCTCGGCGTTGCGGTTCCCGCACCTCGTACACACCAGGGCCATGGACGGATCCTCCTGCCGCGGCTGCCCCGCGGGGGCATTCGATGCGTACGGATCGGGGCTAAACCCTCCACCCGTACTTGAGGTTGACGGTTCTCCGAAACCTATGCGGCCCGGACCGGCAGGGTCAACAGACGACGCGCCCTGCGCGCCCGAAATGTCACCGCCTGGCCCACCGACCTGATCACGGAACATCGGGCGCTCGGCGCCCTGCTCCTCGGCATCTCCATGGCGCGGGGCACGGTGGCGGGCGGTGGCGGGATTGCCACTGTCCTCACGTGCGCTCTTGCCGAACAACTTCGCAAACAACTTCACGGGCGATTCCCCTTGACCGAAACAGACCCGCCCGTGGGGCAGGACGAACCCTGATTGCACACACCGGCGTACATCGGCAGCACAGACATCCTCACAACGTCCGCATCCACCAAACAGTTTCCACCACGCACCACGCTTACAGTGCGCCGACCCCCCGCAACCTCATGCCCTCGACCGGCGGGCCCCATGCGCCCCCGCCTCACTGGGACGACGACCGAGCGTAGTCAGGCCGCTTCGCCGGTCGCAAGGCGTCCACCACGATCTTCTCCGCTCGCGTCACGGTGACGGTGGCCTGCTCCTTCTCCAGAGTCTGCACCACGCCACCTGGGATGTTCAGCGCCGGCTCGAGGTCCTGCGGCTTGCCGATCACCTTGAACCGATAGGGCTTGCCGACCTTGCGGCCGTCCACCCGGACACCACCACTGTCCGTATCCGACAGATAGGTGTTGGCCACTACGCGTACATCATTGATCTGGATGGCCTCGGCACCCGCGGCACGCAACTCCTGAATGGCATCGAGCAGCATGTCCGCCTCTACCGACCCCTTCTTGTCATCGATGGTCAGCGTGATACCAGGACCCTGCGCGGCCACGGTGCCCGCCAGAATGCCGAGTTGACGCTCCTTCTCGGCAGTCTGCTTGCGGGCCTCCTCGGCCTGGTCCGAGCTGTTCTCCAGCCCGGTCCGCTGGTCCTCGAGACGCTGCTTCTCACCTTCCAGACGCTGTGTACGGTCATCCAGTTCATCGAGGATGCGTACGAGATCTTCCTGACGTGCGCCACGGAGCGCGCTGCTGTCGTTGTTGGAGCGCACCTGGATGGCGAGACCGAGCCCCAGCACGAACAGCAGCAGCGCCACGATGAGTTGAGGGCGCGTGACGCGCGGCGGCCACAGCCCCTCCGCCAGCCGCTGACGGCCGCTCAGCGACGCCTGCCCGTCCTGCGGCTCGTCGTGCCGCTCGTGCTGCTCGTCCTGCTCGGGCGACGCGCCGTCCCCGGGCCCGGTGGGCACACCGTGCACCTCCGCGGGCAGTTCCCTGCTCCGGCTGTCGCCCCCGGGCGTCTCGTCCGTACCCATCGGTGTCACGCCCTGAAGATGTGTCGGCGGATGGCGGCGGCGTTGGAGAAGATCCGGATGCCGAGCACCACCACGACGCCGGTGGAGAGCTGCGCGCCCACGCCCAACTTGTCGCCCAGGAAGACGATCAGGGCGGCCACGACCACGTTCGAGAGGAACGACACCACGAAGACCTTGTCGTCGAAGATGCCGTCGAGCATCGCGCGCAGGCCTCCGAACACCGCGTCGAGTGCCGCGACCACGGCGATCGGAAGGTACGGCTCGACCACGGCCGGAACCTCGGGCCGGACCAACAATCCGGCCACGACTCCCACGACGAGGCCCAGTACGGCGATCACGATGTGCCCTTTCCTGCCTTCGGCTCTGCTGTACGTACGGTCACACTCGGTGCTGCCGGCAGTCGGACATCGTCCTGGACTGAAATGCTGGTCCGGACGTCGAAGTTCTCCTGCAGAGCATGCAGATACTGACCGTCGCGACTGTTCTGGAAGCGCGTGCTCAAACGCTGTCCGTCGCCCACGGCAAGCACCGTATACGGCGGCACGAGCGGCTTGTTGTCGACCAGTATCGCGTCACCCGCGGCCCTGATCGCCGACAGCGCCGTCAGCCGCTGGTCGTTGATGGCGATCGCCTCCGCGCCGGACTGCCACAGGCCGTTGACGACCCGTTGCATGTCACGGTCGCGGACCCGTCCCGTGTCGGAGAATCCCGCGCTCTCACGCGGGCCGCCCCCGCCCTGGTCGGCTTCCTTGGCGTCGTCCACCACAAGCTTCACGCCGGGCCCGTGGATCTTGGTCGCACCGGAGAGCAGGGACACCAACTCGCCCTGGCTGCCCCCGTGTTTCTTCAGTGCCTCACGCTGCCGCTCGCCCACGTCGTCCCGGAGCGTCTCGACGTCCTCTTCGAGCTCGTCGGCGTCCGAGGTCGCCGACTCGATCCGGTCGATGAGCTCCGCGCGCTCCTTGGCGACCACCGGAGCCGCTATCCGCGCCTGCGCGGCACCCACCGTCACCACCAGGGCCGCGAGCACGAGCCCGAGTGCGAGACCGAGCTTCGCCCGCAGCGGACGCGGCACTCCACCGGCGCCTTTGGCCTTCTTGCGGGCCGCCGCCTCGGCGTATCCCTCGTCCAGGCTGTGGTCCATGACCGTGTTCAGCAGCGACATGGAGGCGTCCGGACGCCGGGGGCGCGAGGGGGTGCTCCGAACGGGGGGCTGCTGCGGCATGCCGCACATCGTCGCACGTCGCGGGCGTTACCTCCGAATGGCCCCACCGGCGTGCCGGACGGCACCCGTCAAGGGTGCCGTCCGCCCCGTGCCACCGGTCAACGACCGGCGCTGTCCACCACCGCCGACCATTCGTCGAGCAGCGCCTGAGCGGACGCGTCGTCCGGCCCTTCGGCCCACAGATGGGTGACGGCCTCCGCGGGGTCGGGCAGCACCAACGCCCACCGCCCGTCGGACTCCACGACCCGCACGCCGTCGGTGGTGTCCACCGAACGCTCCCCGGCCGCCTCCACCACGGTCCGCATCACGAGCCCCTTGACCGCCCACGGCGTCGCGAGGTCGCGCCGCAGCACATGGGCACGCGGGATACGTGCGTCGATCTGGCTCAGCGTGAGCTGCGTCCGCGCCACCAGGCCGATGAGCCGCACGAAGGCGGCCGTACCGTCGAAGACGCTGCTGAACTCGGGAATGATGAAGCCGGCGCGGCCGTCCCCACCGAAGATGGTCGACTCGTCACGCCCCACGCGCGTCAGGTCGTCGGGCGACGTGGTCGTCCAGTCCACCTGCGTCCCGTGGTACGCGGCCACCTGCTCGCCGATGCGCGTCGTCGTGACCGGCAGCGCGACGCGACCACTGCGGCGTTCCGCGGCGACCAGGTCGAGCATGACCAGCAGCGCGCGGTCGTCCTCGATGATCCGCCCCTTCTCGTCGACGAGCGAAAGCCGCTCACCCACCGGATCGAACCGCACACCGAAGTCAGCACGCGACGACGCCACGATCTCGCCCAGCCGCACCAGGCCCGACCTGCGGGTCTCGTAGGTCTCGGTCGGACGTGACTCGTCGAGCCCCGGATTGATGGTCAGCGCGTCGACACCGAGCCGCCCGAGGAGGCTCGGCAGCACAAGACCGGCGCTTCCGTTGGAGGCGTCGACGACGACCTTCAGGTTCGACTCCGCCACACCCGTGGTGTCGACATTGCGCAACAGCGAACCCGTGTAGGAATCGAAGACGCTGGACGGGAAGTGCAGGTCCCCGATCTCGCCGGGGAAGGCCCGCCGGTACTCCTGGCGTGCGTACACCCGGTCCAGCTTCCGCTGACTCCCCTGCGAGAGGTCGGCCCCTCGCCCGTCGAAGAACATGATGTCGACGGAGTCGGGCACCCCTGGCGTCGTCCGGATCATGATCCCGCCGGCACTGCCCCGAGCCGTCTGCTGCCGCGCCACGGGCAGCGGCACGTTCTCCAGGTCCCGTACGTCGATGGCGCTGGCCTGCAGCGCCGAGATCACCGCTCGCTTCAGCGCCCGCGCGCCTCGGGAGTGGTCACGGGCCGTGGTGACGGTCGAGCCCTTCTTGAGGGTCGTGGCATACGCCCCCGCGAGCCGCACCGCGAGTTCCGGCGTGATCTCCACGTTCAGGATCCCGGAGACACCACGTGCTCCGAAGAGATGGGCCTGGCCCCTCGACTCCCAGATGACCGAGGTGTTGACGAAAGCGCCGGCCTCGATCGTCTTGAACGGATAGACGCGGACATTGCCCTGGATAATCGATTCCTCACCGACGAGGCACTCGTCGCCGATGACGGCACCGTCCTCGATGCGGGAGGCCCGCATGATGTCGGTGTTCCTGCCGACGACACAGCCCCGCAGATTGCTGTGCTGGCCGATGTAGACGTTGTCGTGCACGACGGCCTTGTGCAGAAAGGCGCCCGCCTTCACGACGACGTTCGATCCCAGGACCGTGTGCTCACGAATCTCGGCGCCGGCCTCTACCTTGGCGTAGTCACCGATGTAGAGCGGCCCGCGCAGCGTCGCGTCGGGGTGCACCTCGGCGCCTTCGGCAACCCACACACCGGGCGAGATCTCGAAGCCGTCGAGCTCGACGTCGACCTTGCGCTCCAGCACGTCGGCCTGAGCCTTGACGTAGCTCTCGTGCGTGCCGACGTCCTCCCAGTAGCCCTCGGCGATGTACCCAAAGATGGGCTTGCCTTCCTTCATGAGCTGGGGGAAGACGTCGCCGGACCAGTCCACCGACACGTCGGCGTCGACGTAGTCGAAGACCTCGGGCTCCATGACATAGATACCCGTGTTCACCGTGTCGGAGAAGACCTGCCCCCAGGTCGGCTTCTCCAGGAAGCGTTCGACCTTTCCTTCTTCGTCCACGATGGTGATGCCGAATTCCAGCGGATTGGGTACGCGCGTCAGGCATACGGTGACGAGCGCGCCCTTCTCCTTGTGGAAATTGATCAGCTCGGTGAGATCGAAGTCGGTCAGTGCATCACCGGAGATCACGAGGAACGCATCATCCTTCAATGCTTCCTCGGCGTTCTTCACGCTCCCGGCAGTGCCGAGTGGCTTCTCCTCATTGGCATAGGTGAGCTCCATCCCGAGCTCTTCACCATCGCCGAAGTAATTCTTGACCAGAGAGGCCAGGAACTGAACTGTCACTACGGTCTCGGTGAGCCCATGCCTCTTGAGCAGCCGCAGCACATGCTCCATGATGGGCCTGTTGGCCACAGGCAGGAGCGGCTTGGGCATGCTCGAGGTCATAGGGCGAAGGCGCGTGCCTTCGCCTCCGGCCATTACGACGGCCTTCATGTCGGAAGCGTCCTCCTCAATAGACGACGATCTAGCCGACTTAGCCCGCCAAGATAGCCCCGTGAATGTCGCTCACGGGACTGCAAGCCTCTACAGCTGCCCAATCGGCAAGCTCAATCGGCCGTGATGTTCGCACGGACAAGGCGGCGGACCTGAACCACGTAGAGGATCCCTGCCCACCAGTACAGACTTGTACCCCATCCTGCGAACGCCCATCCGAAAATAGCAGCGAGTGTGCTGATCCAGCCACTTCCGTCGCTGAGGAGCAGTAGTGGAAAGGCGTACATCAGGTTGAAGGTGGCCGCCTTGCCGAGGAAGTTCACCTGGGGCGGCGGATAGCCGTGACGCCTGAGGATCCAGACCATCACCAGCAGCATCAGCTCACGCAGCAGCAGCGCCGCGGTCAGCCAGAGCGGGAGAATCTCCCGCCAGGTGAGCCCGACCAGAGTGGACAGAATATAGAGCCGGTCAGCGGCAGGGTCGAGCAGCCGCCCGAGGTTGCTGATCTGGTTCCAGCGGCGGGCCAGCTTGCCGTCGAGATAGTCGCTGATGCCGCTCAGCATCAGCACCAGCAGCGCCCAGTGGTCGCTCTTGGGCCCGCCGAACTCCGGCCTGAGGATCAACCACAGGAAGAGGGGTACGCCAACGAGACGCGCCATGCTGAGCACGTTCGGGATGGTGAGGACCCGGTCCGTCTGGACGCGAGTCTCCTGGACCTCCACCCGGGGGCCTCCTGTGGGAAACGAGCCAATGATGCCCCCTGACCTTACCGTCAGTTGTCAGCCGGCGGTGCAGAGGGGTGACGCGGAGCCACAAAGGCCCGGAAACGCAAAAAGCCGTGGCCCCTGGACGATAAAGTCCAGGGGCCACGGCTATAAAATGAGTTCGGCGGCGTCCTACTCTCCCACAGGGTCCCCCCTGCAGTACCATCGGCGCTGTGAGGCTTAGCTTCCGGGTTCGGAATGTAACCGGGCGTTTCCCTCACGCTATGACCACCGAAACACTATGAAACTGTCAACCGCACCGTAGTCGTGGCCCGACATACGGGGTTGTTCGTGGTTTCAGAACCAACACAGTGGACGCGAGCAACTGAGGACAAGCCCTCGGCCTATTAGTACCAGTCACCTCCACCCGTTACCGGGCTTCCAGATCTGGCCTATCAACCCAGTCGTCTACTGGGAGCCTTAACCCCTCAAAGGGGGTGGGAATACTCATCTCGAAGCAGGCTTCCCGCTTAGATGCTTTCAGCGGTTATCCTTTCCGAACGTAGCCAACCAGCCATGCCCTTGGCAGGACAACTGGCACACCAGAGGTTCGTCCGTCCCGGTCCTCTCGTACTAGGGACAGCCCTTCTCAATATTCCTACGCGCACAGCGGATAGGGACCGAACTGTCTCACGACGTTCTAAACCCAGCTCGCGTACCGCTTTAATGGGCGAACAGCCCAACCCTTGGGACCGACTCCAGCCCCAGGATGCGACGAGCCGACATCGAGGTGCCAAACCATCCCGTCGATATGGACTCTTGGGGAAGATCAGCCTGTTATCCCCGGGGTACCTTTTATCCGTTGAGCGACGGCGCTTCCACAAGCCACCGCCGGATCACTAGTCCCGACTTTCGTCCCTGCTCGACCCGTCGGTCTCACAGTCAAGCTCCCTTGTGCACTTACACTCAACACCTGATTACCAACCAGGCTGAGGGAACCTTTGGGCGCCTCCGTTACTCTTTGGGAGGCAACCGCCCCAGTTAAACTACCCATCAGACACTGTCCCTGATCCGGATCACGGACCCAGGTTAGACATCCAGCACGACCAGAGTGGTATTTCAACGTTGACTCCACGAACACTGGCGTGCCCGCTTCAAAGTCTCCCACCTATCCTACACAAGCCGAACCGAACACCAATATCAAACTGTAGTAAAGGTCCCGGGGTCTTTCCGTCCTGCTGCGCGAAACGAGCATCTTTACTCGTAGTGCAATTTCACCGGGCCTATGGTTGAGACAGTCGAGAAGTCGTTACGCCATTCGTGCAGGTCGGAACTTACCCGACAAGGAATTTCGCTACCTTAGGATGGTTATAGTTACCACCGCCGTTTACTGGCGCTTAAGTTCTCAGCTTCGCACACCCGAAAGTGCACTAACCGGTCCCCTTAACGTTCCAGCACCGGGCAGGCGTCAGTCCGTATACATCGCCTTACGGCTTCGCACGGACCTGTGTTTTTAGTAAACAGTCGCTTCTCGCTGGTCTCTGCGGCCACCCCCAGCTCACGGAGTAAATCCGATCACCGGTGATGGCCCCCCTTCTCCCGAAGTTACGGGGGCATTTTGCCGAGTTCCTTAACCATAGTTCACCCGAACGCCTCGGTATTCTCTACCTGACCACCTGAGTCGGTTTAGGGTACGGGCCGCCATGAAACTCGCTAGAGGCTTTTCTCGACAGCATAGGATCATCCACTTCACCACAATCGGCTCGGCATCAGGTCTCAGGCTTAATGCGTGACGGATTTACCTATCACACGCCCTACACCCTTACCCCGGGACTACCACCGCCCGGGCTGGACTACCTTCCTGCGTCACCCCATCACTCACCTACTACCACCTTGGACCGGCGGCTCCACCACTTCCCTTTGCCCGAAGGCTCCAGGACGGCTTCACGGCCTTAGCATCAATGGGCTCGATGTTTGACGCTTCACAGCGGGTACCGGAATATCAACCGGTTATCCATCGACTACGCCTGTCGGCCTCGCCTTAGGTCCCGACTTACCCTGGGCAGATCAGCTTGACCCAGGAACCCTTAGTCAATCGGCGCACACGTTTCTCACGTATGTATCGCTACTCATGCCTGCATTCTCACTCGTGAACCGTCCACCACTAGCTTCCGCTGCAGCTTCACCCGGCACACGACGCTCCCCTACCCATCACAGCACCCGTTGGGGCTTATTACTGCAATGACACGACTTCGGCGGTACGCTTGAGCCCCGCTACATTGTCGGCGCGGAATCACTTGACCAGTGAGCTATTACGCACTCTTTCAAGGGTGGCTGCTTCTAAGCCAACCTCCTGGTTGTCTCTGCGACTCCACATCCTTTCCCACTTAGCGTACGCTTAGGGGCCTTAGTCGATGCTCTGGGCTGTTTCCCTCTCGACCATGGAGCTTATCCCCCACAGTCTCACTGCCGTGCTCTCACTTACCGGCATTCGGAGTTTGGCTAAGGTCAGTAACCCGGTAGGGCCCATCGCCTATCCAGTGCTCTACCTCCGGCAAGAAACACACGACGCTGCACCTAAATGCATTTCGGGGAGAACCAGCTATCACGGAGTTTGATTGGCCTTTCACCCCTAACCACAGGTCATCCCCCAGGTTTTCAACCCTGGTGGGTTCGGTCCTCCACGACCTCTTACAGCCGCTTCAACCTGCCCATGGCTAGATCACTCCGCTTCGGGTCTTGAGCGCGCTACTATATCGCCCTATTCGGACTCGCTTTCGCTACGGCTTCCCCACACGGGTTAACCTCGCAACGCACCGCAAACTCGCAGGCTCATTCTTCAAAAGGCACGCAGTCACGACTGTATGTGCAAGCACATACAGCGACGCTCCCACGGCTTGTAGGCACACGGTTTCAGGTACTATTTCACTCCGCTCCCGCGGTACTTTTCACCATTCCCTCACGGTACTATCCGCTATCGGTCACCAGGGAATATTTAGGCTTAACGGGTGGTCCCGCCAGATTCACACGGGATTTCTCGGGCCCCGTGCTACTTGGGTGTCTCTCAAACGA